>SUYN01000026.1 GCA_015060405.1 Bacteroidales bacterium | reverse complement strand
GTATTGATACGATGTCAAAGTTCTCAACGATGACACTTGGAAATATTGTCTCTAATAATGTCTTTGTTACCATACCACAAAGGTAACAAGACTAAATTTACCAACCTACTTTTTCCGTTGATCCGATAATCGGTCCTTTATCTGGCCGCGCACAGCAAAACCCCATCTCCGGCCAGATAATCGAGCTTTTTCATGGCCGTCACTGTCACAAAGTAAGGTGCGCGGGCTGCGCCCATATTCTGATCTTCAGATTTCACTCCACTGATTACGTTTTACAGTACCACCCAATGCACCCGGGTGTTATTTTCTTCTACACCCGGGTGCGCTCGTCGTCTTCTCAGAGCACCACAAGGCCACCTGCCGCACCTAGGTGTGCCGACAAAACACACCAGGGTGCGCTCATCGTCTTCTCAGAGCACTACAAGGCCACTTGCCGCACTTAGGTGTGACACCAAAGCACACCCGGGTGCGCTCATCGTCTTCTCAGACCACTGCAAGGCCACCTGCCGCACTTAGGTGTGCCGACAAAGCACACCCGGGTGCGCTTTTGCTGGGGGTCCTGAGTCCCGACGTTCTGAGAAGATAATCGTTCAGAAATCTTCTTCCAAAACAGTCTTACTTGTATCAGATTCATCGTGATTCAGTGAGATCGGCAAAATACCTTGCGCCGCAGAGGTACCTTCTGCGCATCGTGACGCAGTAAAAATGATGTTAAACCCTGCGTCGCGGAAACAAAACGGGGCGGTGGTGGATTTGCGTTGAATTCCCGTGAAAAGTATTTATTGCAATGCTTCCGTCCCCCGGATTATTCAGTCACAAACACATACTTCTGCACCTGATCCGAGAATCTGCCCTATATCTGGACGCGCATCAAAATGTCACGCTCGGCCAGGAAAATGTCCCTTTATCTGGCCGCCGTTTGATTTCAATAATTATTATCTTTGCAGCATTATGAACAGGCATCTTAGAAACATAGCGGCAATCCTCGTCTTCGCACTGGCAGCCGTATCATGCGGCGTCGTTTCCTTCACCGGACGCCGCCAGCTCCTTCTTTTTTCTGACAGCGAGATCACAGCCCTGTCCGACAAGTCCTATTCGGAGTTCATGGGCACGGCATCAGTCTCTACCGACACCGCGGCTGTCCGGATGCTTCAGGAAACCGGGAGAAGAATGGTATCTGCACTTGAATCCTACATGAAGTCCCACAACATGAGCAGCGCATTGAGCGGCCTGTCATGGGAGTTCCAGCTGGTGAAGTCTTCCGAGGTGAACGCCTTCTGCCTTCCGTCGGGAAAGATCGTGTTCTACGAAGGAATACTGAACTATGCAGACACCCCCGACTACATAGCCGTCGTCATGGGACATGAGATGGCGCATGCCATAGCCAGACACGGAAACGAAAGGATGAGCCAGCAGGCCGCCCTGAATCTGATCGGGAATACTGCCAGCGAAGTGATCGGAGCCAGAAAGGGAGCCACCGCGCAAAGCCTCTTCAACATAGGTTTCGGACTGGGCACACAAGCAGGAGTCATGCTGCCATATTCCAGAAAGCACGAATATGAGGCGGACAAGATAGGGGTATATATAATGGAACTGGCAGGCTATGACATCAATGCCGCTCCTGAATTCTGGGAAAGGATGACTCAGGGCAGATCCTCAGATACAAATGATTTCTTGAGTACACATCCAAGCAACACCAAGAGAATCAAGGCCTTGAAAGAGGTCATAAAGACAAAGTCCGCTCTCTGATCCGACTGACCGGGCAAAGAGGATCACCCATTCAGGCGGCGCCAGAGAGCGACAGTGCGGGCGGCTTCGGCGACGTCATGGACGCGGAGGATGGTTGCGCCATGGTTCAGAGCATGAAAGTGAAGCACCTGTGTCGCTGGGAGAGATTCTTCCGGAGTGATATCCAAAACCCTGTATATCATACTTTTGCGAGAGACGCCGACCAGAAGGTCCGGGTACTGCAGCCTGTCCAGCCCACGCATGAGTTCATAGTTCTGACCAATGGTCTTGGCAAAGCCGAATCCGGGATCGGGAATCCATTTCTTCAGGCCGTTCACCCTGGCTCTTTCCTCAAAATCACAGAAATACTCCACAACCTCCCCGACGACGTCATCATATTCACATAAAGTCTGCATATCGTATGGGGTCCCACGCATATGCATGGCTATATATGGAAGTCCGAGTCTTCCCACAGCCGGAAGCATGAGCGGATCCATCCTGCCCGCCGATATGTCATTCACGATGAAACTGCCGATAAGGTCATAGGCCTTTTCCACGACTGAGGCCCAATATGTGTCAATGGATATGGCCACATGCGGATAGGCCTCCCTTACCGCCTTGAGAGCCGGCTTGAGACGGCACCACTCCTCTTCCTCCCCCACCGGAAGCGAGCCCGGACGGGTGGAACAAGCGCCGAAATCAATGATTGTGGCACCCTCGTCGATGAAACGGCCCACGCGCGCGACCACAGAATCGAGGTCACATCGGCTTGCCGCATAGAACGAATCATCAGTCAGATTGACGATGGCCATTATGTCTATCTGCCTTTCCGCGCACATATCAGAGCAGAAGCATTATGGCAAACACATACAGAAGGAAGCCCTGGAAGGCAAGCGAACTGTGCGTAGAGCTGTCTATCTCGGTCTCAAGAGCATCGGACTGATGGACCTCCTCGAGTTCGGCCTTGTCAGGCATGGCTCTGCGGGCCCACTTGCGGATGATGGTGCCGTCATGTATATATGTCACTCCTCCGTTGGAACGGTTGAGGGTTATAATGGTCTTGTAGTCAGAGAAGTAGGTCCATTTGAGAATGCCGGTCTCACCAGCTTCCGCAAGAGACGCAATCATATCTGCAGAAGAAGGAGCGATGAGCAGAAGAGGCTTGTAGCCGGTCTGCTCTGCAAGCTTAAGCTCGGCAGCCACCTTTTTCCAGAAGGCCGGCCTCACATCCGTATCATACACCGTTACAGCCATGACTCTGCCATCTGCGGCCACCTCATCATGATAGCCTCCGGCTGCATCCGTGATCGAAAGAGGCATCCTTTCAGACATGCCTTCGCGCATTCTGGTCCTGGTCTCGACAAAGGTCCAGGTCGAATCCGGAAGATGCTGCAGGTCGAATTCCTGTCGGGTTCCATCCTTTTCATATACGAAGACAGCCTCATACATATCCCCCTGCTCATCCGAATCCACAGCCTGGAGCTGAACGCCCGGCTTATAGTCCGTAAAGTCCACCATAGGTATGTAAAGACATGAATATATGGTAAACAGCACCACGGACAGGGTCACGACAGCGAATGACACATATTTCTTCTTCTTCGGCTTGCCGATGTTCTTCAGCGGTAGCGTATATATAAGAAGGAGGATGAGCAGAACAACATTCTTCCAGAATGTCTGCTGATGGGTGAGTTCGACAGCCTCCCCGAAACAGCCGCAGTCCATCTCAGGACTGAATATCACAAGAAGGGCGGTCAGCAGGGTGAAGAACACCTGAAGCGAAAGGGCTATGAGGCCGGAGACCTTCCTCCAGACTCCGGTGATGAGCTCCGCACCGATGACGGTCTCCACCAGAGCGAAGAGGACTCCGAAGAGCTTCGCAGCCGGCGAAAGGAAGCCCAGATGGAGGAAGTCGAAATAGCTGTCCATCACCAGGCCTGCGCCGACAGGGTCCACGAGCTTGAGCAGACCACCGATGAAGAACACAAAACCGGTGATATACCCGCAGAAACGTTTCAGACGTTGAACTATATACTTCATATCCGCTATTTTATCAGTTCCGGACAAAGTTTCTTCACGGCCTCGTCCACGACCTCACGGATCTTATCAAATATCGTGTCAGGAGGGAGCATGCAGCCGTTTTCATCGCTGCAGTCTATGCGTATGAACCGAGGATCCTTGAGGCACTGTTCCCTGTAGATGTCACGCACCCTCTTCTGGAACTCCATGTCGGCCTCGTGTATGTCCTGCGCACCCCCGAGGTAGCTTCTGTCATCTCCCGACCTGCCGGCCGACAGCTTCTTCTCGACAAAACTGATGGGCACATCCAGGAAGATGTTCAGGTCCGGCTTCGGAAGATCGAATTCCCCATATTCGGTGTTGAATATCCACTCCCTCAGATCTGCCGCAGCCTCAGCATCCTTGAGCTTGGCACACTGGTAGGCGATGTTGGAATAGACGTACCTGTCCAGCAGCACCGCACCTCCCGATGCAAGCACACGCTTCATCGCAGGAGCCGCCCCGTGTCTGTCTTCAGCAAAAAGCAGGGCGACCAGCTGGGGATGGACGGACTCATTGTCTCCGAAATCGCCTTTAAGGAAACGGCTGATGAGCTCTCCGTAGACCGGAGCGTCATAGCGCGGAAAATGAATATATTCCAATGAGCCGAAGACGCCTTCCAGATAGGCGCGGAGTTTCTTCACCTGAGTGGATTTGCCGGCCCCGTCGAGGCCCTCGAGTACTGTCAGCATATCGTAGATGTCAGTTATAATCGTTGTTACATATGCAAAGTTAATAAAAATTAAATGAGATTGTCGAATACGGATGAAAACATTATCTTTGCAGGGATAAACCGAACAAGAATAATATGGATTTCAATTCACTTTTGGCAGTATCGCCTATCGACGGACGCTATTCACGTCAGACAGAAACACTTAGGGAATATTTCAGCGAGTACGCGCTCATAAAGTACCGCGTCCGCGTGGAGATCGAATACTTCATAGCATTATGCGAAATCCCTCTGCCTCAGCTGGCGGATTTCGACCATTCGAAATTTGAAGCCCTCAGGGACATATACAGGAACATGACTCCGGGAGATGCGGCCAAGGTGAAAGAGATAGAGAAGGTGACCAACCACGATGTGAAGGCGGTAGAGTACTTCATCAAGGACCGCTTCAAGGAGATGGACATCATCAGATGGGGCGAGTTCGTGCATTTCGGCCTCACATCGCAGGACATCAACAACACCTCGGTGCCTCTTTCATTCAAGGAAGCCATTGAAGAGAGCTTCATGCCTCTCCTCAACGAAGTGCTCGGCCTCATAAAGGGCATGGCAGAGCAGTGGAAGGACATCCCGATGCTTGCAAAGACCCACGGCCAGCCGGCTTCACCGACAAGAGTGGGAAAGGAGTTCAACGTGTTCGCCGTACGTCTCGAAGAGCAGATACGCCAGTTCTCGGCACTCACCTATCCTGCAAAGTTCGGCGGTGCGACAGGTAACATGAACGCCCACAAGGTGGCTTATCCGGAGATAGACTGGATCGGATTCGGCAATGCATTCACAGAGTCTCTCGGCCTCAAGAGATCGTTCCCGACAACACAGATCGAGCACTACGACAACCTCGCGTCGCTGTTTGACTGTCTCCGACGCATCAATGTGATACTCATAGACTTCGCACGCGACATCTGGACATACATCTCCATGGAATACTTCCGCCAGAAGGTAAAGGCCGGTGAGGTGGGCTCGTCTGCGATGCCTCACAAGGTGAACCCTATCGATTTCGAGAATGCGGAAGGCAACTTCGGAGTGGCCAACGCCCTCTACACCCATCTTTCCATGAAGCTGCCGATCTCAAGACTTCAGAGAGACCTCACCGACTCGACAGTGCTCCGCAACATCGGCATGCCGCTTGCCCATTCGATGATTTCATTGAACTCCCTCAAGAAGGGGCTCGGCAAGCTCATCCTCAACGAAGCGGCCATCGCCGCTGACCTGGAAAGGAACTGGGCTGTGGTTGCAGAAGCGATACAGACAATCCTCCGCAGGGAGAACTATCCTAACCCGTACGAGACCCTCAAGGCCCTCACCCGCACAGGTGCAGGCATCAATCCTGAGACCATAGCAGACTTCATCGAGACCCTCGATGTCTCGGAAGAGGTAAAAGAAGAGCTCAGAGTGATAACTCCAAGCTCATACACAGGATTCTAATCTTCCTTTATCAGATAGACATCTTCGTCAGGGGCAGCGAAATGAAACTGTTCCCTGGCGAATTTTTCCAATGAGTCCTTGTTGTTCTTCAGCTCATTGATATCCTTGTCCATCGCCTCTATCTCGCGGCGATATTCCTCCATCTGTTTTTCCTGGCGACGGATCTCGGCCCTGGCCTTGACCCAATGGGTTATCGTGCCTGTCGGGCCGATGAGCTTGAAACCGAGGAACACTGCCGTGCAAATGATGACAAACCAAAGGAATACCTTCCTTTCGTCACTGAACATATCTCTTATCTTTCCCAAAATTAATGCGATTTAATGTGAATGTCCGACAAATTTAACTAAATTTGAATGATTATTCACAATTGTATTTGATATAACTTTAATTTTTTTGAAAATATGAAACCTACACTTCTGGTACTTGCTGCGGGAATGGGCAGCCGCTACGGCGGACTCAAGCAGATGGACGGCCTCGGCCCGTCTGGAGAGACTATCATCGACTATTCTATCTACGATGCCGTTCAGGCAGGTTTTGGAAAGGTGGTGTACATCGTACGCGAGTACTTCAAGGAACAGATGGAACAGCTTGTCAAGGAAAAGTACAGCAATGTGAAATGCGTTGACGGAGAGCCGCTTCAGTTCCAGTTCGTGACCCAGGAGCTCACAAAGATCCCGTCAGGATTCACCCTCAACCCGGAAAGGCAGAAGCCTTGGGGCACAGCTCATGCGGTCCTCATGGGAAAGGACGTGGTAAAGGAACCTTTTGCAGTCATCAACGGAGACGACTACTACGGCAAGGACTCCTTCAGGATCCTGGCGGACTGGCTTAAGGCGCACGAGGGAAAGACAGGCGAATATTGCCTCGTGGGCTTCCAGCTTGAGAACACCCTTTCTGAATCAGGCGGAGTCTCAAGAGGAATATGCAAGGCCGACAAGGAAGGCATTCTCACCGAAGTGGTCGAACACCACAAGATCGCAAGAGAAGACGACGGGAAGGTCTATGGCGAGAACAGCATCACCGGAGAGAAGGTGGAAGTGGACGGGAAGGCCCTGTGCTCAATGAACATGTGGGGATTCACCCCTGATTATTTCGAGAAGAGCGCCGCCATCTTCGAGAAGTTCCTTGAAAAGAACATCAACGAGCTCAAGGCCGAGTACTATATCCCGTATGCGATCGACTGCATGATCGCGGACGGTTCAGGCAGGACCGAGCTGCTGTCCACTCCGTCACGCTGGTTCGGAGTGACCTTCAAGGAAGACAGGCCGGGCGTAGTGGCCAAGTTCCAGGAATTTGCAGACAAGGGCATCTACCCTACACCTTTATATAAATAGGACAGCCATGGGATTCTTCAAAAGACACACAGGCCGCGCAAACTACGACCTGCTCTCGAATTATTCATATTACCTTCCGGGATTCGGAGGAATGTTCATGCTGCTTCTGCTGTTCGGCATCGGCACAGTCTTAGGAACCCTCGTGCTGACTCCGTTCACTCTCATGTATCCCGAATCCGCTGCGACGTACGGAAACATCATCTCCTACCCTCTGATGTTCATTCCGCCCATGCTCTATGCATCTGCACAGAGCCGCAGGGAGAACATCTTTGCAACCGGATATGCCCTGGACAGCAACAACTTCGGCAGACGCGGAGGGTTCTGGATGGCAGTGATCGTGTCTGTCGCAACCCTTGCCGCTGCATTTGCATCCGAGCCTATATCAGCCCTGCTGCCCCCTATGCCTGAATTCCTTGAGCAGGCGATGGAAAGCATGCTGGAGGGACCTCTCTGGACAGGTCTGCTTACCGTTTCGGTGTTTGCACCGTTCTTTGAGGAATGGCTCTGCAGAGGCATGATCCTCAGGGGCCTTCTCCAGAAGACCAGTCCGGCGGTGGCCATAACGGTGTCAGCGGCCTTCTTCGCCCTCCTGCACATGAACCCATGGCAGGCGATTCCGGCCTTCCTGCTCGGACTTCTCTTCGGCTACGTCTACTACAAGACAGGCTCGCTGAGGCTCACCATGCTGATGCACTGCGTGAACAACACCTTTGCCCTTATGATAAGCAGGATTCCTGCCTTGGCGGATGCAGAGACATTCATGGACATACTTTGCCCATGGAAGTACACCTGCATCTACATCGCATCCGTCCTCTTCCTCCTGAGCACGATCGTGATTCTTGCAGGCATTCCGAAGAAGGAAGGCGCAAGGAGCAGCTGCGACGAAATCCCTCCTTTAGAGATTTAAACAGATTGTCATTAAACCGGAAGGAGCCCCTGCGAGGGGCTCCTTCCGGTTTAACAGGTCCATTACTGGGCTGGAACAATTTTCTTTCCGAAAGGGATTATGGCCAGAAGAGCCATCTTCAGATGCTGAAGGCCGAACGGGATGCCTATAATCGTAACACAAAGCACCAGGCCGAGGGAGACATGCATCAAAGCTATCTCAATGCCGCCCAGGACGATCCAGAGGGCGTTCATCAGGATCGAGAGGCAGCCGCCGTCATTGGTGTCGGGCCGGACTTCGCGGCCGAAAGGCCACAAGGCGAAGCCGCCGATCTTGAAAAGCTGTACGCCGAAAGGGATTCCGATTATAGTAATGCAGAAAAGCAGACCTACTATCCAGTAGTAAAGGGCTATGATCAGGCCGCCCAGAATGAGCCACAAGAGATTACCTAAAAATTTCATGTCATATAGATTTTAAAAATTCTTCAGCCTTCGAGAGCGTGTCAAGCTTGCCCACATCCACAAGGTTGAGGTTCTCGGCACATACTCCGTATATTTCAAACAGATGACACATGTCAAGATAGAAATCCATCACCGGGAAACGCGGCGTGTCTGAAGCTATGTACATTCCATGGGTCACGGCATAACGGTCCATCACTTCCAGCACCTGGTCAGACATGACGTGTATTCCGGAAAATGCAAGCTTAAGACATTCATCCTCCCTGACATACGGGCCTGCGAGACGCATTTCTCCGGTCTTTTCGTTCATCCATCCCTGAAGCTTCATTGTGTCAGGGTCGAACAGAAGGTATCTCGAAGATTTCCTCCTGCTGACAAGGAGGGTTGCCAGGGCATGGGGCTGCACCTGCGAAATGAACCAGCGCAGGTCGCAGTCCGAAAGTATGTCCACATTATGGATCAGGAAGTGTCCGCAACCTTCCAGATGCCTTCTGGCATGCAGCACAGCACCACCTGTCTCCAGGAGCAGTTTCCTTTCATCACTCACCCGGACAGACATCTTTCCCTCTGTCCTGACAGGGGAGATCCAGTCCTGCCGGGAGATCCAGTCTTCTATCTTGTCTGCAAAATGGTGTACATTCACAACGGCCTCGTCAATGCCCGCATCCTGAAGTTTCTTCAGGGTCAGCTCGATAAGCGGTCTGCCACACACAGGCACGAGAGCCTTGGGAAGCGTGTCGGTCAGCGGCTTGAGTCTCGTGCCCAGTCCTGCCGCAAAAATCATCGCCTTCATAGTACTTCATCAATATTCTGTTCCCTGTGTATCAGCCTCACCCTCACATCAGGGTACCTTTCCTTTATATGATGCGCCACATGCTCGGCGCTGTACACGGAACGATGCTGACCGCCCGTGCAGCCGAAGCATATCATGAGGTTGGAGAAGCCCCTCCTGACGTAGCGCCCCACATGGGAGTCCACAAGGGCATATACGCTGTCGAGGAATACCTTTATCTCTCCGTCCTCTTCAAGAAAGCGGATGACAGGTTCGTCGCGGCCGGTCAGTTTCTTATAAGGCTCATATCTGCCCGGATTGTGGACAGCCCTGCAGTCGAAGACATATCCTCCGCCGTTTCCCGTCATGTCACACGGTATTCCTTTCTTATATGAGAAGCTGCAGACCTTGACTTCCAGTGTACCTTCAGGGCTTGCTTCCTGAGCAAAGCGGGGAAGCCTGGTCAGTGCATCCAGCACGGACATCAGGTAAGGACAGGATTCAAAAGGCACCTTGATAAGTTCCCTGAGATCAGCCAGCGCAGGAACTATGCTCACTACGAACTGCGCCTTCTGCTCGACCAGGCCACGGAAGCCATAGGCACCCAGAACCTGAAGTGTCCTGAAAAGCACGAACAGACGCAGCCTTTCATCAAAGACACCCCGGTCGATGTCCGCATATTCCTTCAGGGCTTCGAGATAGCAATCGATCATCTTTGCCTTGAGCCACTGAGGGTAGCGCGCCCTGGACTGCCACACGAAAGACGCCACATCGTAGTATATCGGTCCCCTTCGTCCTCCCTGGAAATCGATGAAATATGGTTCACCATCCCTGAGCATCACATTCCTGGCGTTGAAATCGCGGTAGAGGAAGGTGTTTCCGCAATCCTTCAGGAGGTCCTGTGCGAGACACTCGAAATCGTCCTGAAGAAGCACCTCGTCAAACTCCAGTCCGCTGGGCTTGAGGAAACAGTACTTGAAGTAGTTCAGGTCGAACATGATCATCCTCCTGTCAAAGGCCGGCTGGGGATAACACACCGAAAAGTCAAGGCCTTCCGCACCCTTGAACTGGATTGACGGAAGCAGCGACATGGTCCGGCACAGAAGGTCTGTCAAAGGGGTTTCCGGCCTATGCCCGCCATCCTTCAGGGCTGCGGCGACCTCATCCGACAGGAGCCTGTCGCCGAGATCCTCCTGGATGTAGGCCAGGCCGTCTTCGCTGACCGCATACACCTGCGGGACATTGATCCCCTTGGAACGGAAGTGTCCGGCAAGGGTGATGAAGGCCTTGTTCTCACGGGCATCGGTTCCGATGACTCCTATGCACGAACGTCCTTCCGCCTTGAGCCTGTAATAGCGGCGGTTGCTGCCCGAGCCTTGAAGCGGCTCGCACGAATAGGGCTTGCCGCCGAAATATGCAGTGAAAAAATTATTCATATATTCTGCGAATTTACGAATTTGTAAAACAAAAAGGCTAAATTTGTACGATATATTTTTAATGAACCGTTATGTTGAACTATGCTTATTGTTCGGACAAGTACCAGTACACAATGGGAAAATCCTTTTTCGACAGCGGGATGAAAGACCAGACCGCCGTATTCAATCTTTTCTACAGGAAAGCGCCTGAGAACAACAACTGGGCTGTGGTGAGCGGTACTGACGAAGTCATCGAAATGGTGGCCAATCTCGGCAACATGGACCCGGTCTTCTTCGAGAAGTTCCTCCCGGGAGAAGAATACACCGAGTACAGAGGCTACCTGTCTTCAATGAAGTTTACCGGAACGATATACGCCATGCGCGAAGGCGAGATAGCCTTCCCGAACCAGCCGATCATCATAGTGGAAGGTCCTCTGATCGAAGCACAGGTACTCGAAACGCCTATGCTCTGCATAATGAACCACCAGATGGCGGTCGCGACCAAGGCATCGAGAGTCTGCCGTGCCACCAACAGGCCGGTGAGTGAATTCGGCTCACGAAGAGCCCACGGACCTTGGGCAGCGACATACGGAGCGAAAGCGGCACTGATAGCAGGCTGCACAGCCACATCCAACATCCTCACCGGAGTGGTTAACGATTACGGCTCGACCGGAACCATGGCCCACAGCTATGTCACTGCATTCGGATGCAGCGTAGCCGGAGAATACAAGGCATTCGACACATACATCAAGACACATAAAGGCGAGCCGCTCATCCTTCTCATAGACACATACGACACCCTCAAGTGCGGCATACGCAACGCAGTCAAGGCATTCAGGAACAACGGCATAGACGATTCATATGCTAATGGTTACGGAATACGCCTCGACAGCGGAGACCTTGCCTACCTGTCCATCGAATGCCGCAGCTACCTCGACGAGAACGGGCTCAAGGGCTGCAAGATATTTGCAACAAACTCTCTGGACGAGTACCTCATCACCGATCTGGAAAGACAGGGGGCCTGCATAGATTCGTACGGAGTCGGAGATGCCATCGCGACCAGCAAGGCAGCCCCATGCTTCGGCAATGTCTACAAACTGGTTCAGATCGACGATGAAGCTGTGCTGAAACGTTCGGAAGACAAGATAAAGCTCATCAACCCGGGTTTCCAGATAACTTACAGGATAATGGTGGACGACCCTTCAAAAGGCGAGATCTTCAAGGCGGACGTGACATGTCTCAGAGGTGACTCATTGAGCAGGATGATAGAAGCCGGAGAGACTTTCACCATATGCGACGAGTACGACAGGTATAAGACCAAGACCTTCGAAGCCGGATCCTACAAAGCCTTTACGATGCAGCACAAGGTGATGGAAAACGGCAGGAGATGCGTTCCGAAACACACTCTGGCGGAGAAGAAGGCCTACTATGACAGTACACTCATGCATTTCAGCCCGAGCGAACGCCGTCTTATAAACCCACACTACTACAAGGTGGACATCTCGGACGACCTGTACAACCTGAAGATGAGCATAATCAACAGACTTTCCAAAGAAATAAAGGAATTCAGATAATGAGAAACAGTGCATTAGTCGTCGTGGACATGCTCTACGACTTTATCGACGGCAGCCTCGCCTGCCAGAATGCGGACAACGCGGTCAAGGAGACCCTGAAACAGATAGACAGACTGACTAAAGGTCAGGGAGGTGAGGAACATGAGATCCTCGACACCTTTCCTATCCTTTTCATCCGCGACCATCATCCGGCAGACCACTGTTCATTCACCTGCAACGGAGGCACCTGGCCGGTACACTGCGTGGCCGGCACTCATGGAGGAGACATCCACGAGCACTTGCTTCCGTATGTACGAGAAGAACTCACCTTCGACAAGGGATGTGACAGTAATCTTGAGCAGTACTCCGGTTTCGAAGGCACGAACAGTGCCGGACAGTCGCTTGGCGAGATCCTGGAACTGCTGGACACGACGGACGTGCATGTCTGCGGAATTGCGACTGAATTCTGTGTCAGAAACACATGTGAGGACCTCCTGAAGGCAGGTTTCAGGGTGCATCTTCTCAAGGACTGCATAGCATATGTGAGCCACGAGGGTCATCTCAAAGCCCTCGAAGAGATGGCTTCACAGGGCATAGTTATTGAATAATAAATAATTATTCGTATCTTTGCCGTCTTGTTATGGATTTAGCGAATGAAGAATCTGATGGCTAAAATATGGGTGCCGGTACTGCTCGTGATGTTCGCTGCGGTGCAGACATTCGGTATCGACCTGCACAGGTCGGCAAAGATTTTCAGCTTTGCCGATTCGCTTTCGCTTATCAGCCAGGCTGACTCCACAGTGACGGATTCCCTGGCGAGAGACTCACTGAAGGCCGCCATGCCGGAAGTCAGCATGCTCTTCTCGGACACCCTGTTCACCGATTCCCTTCAGGCAGACACCGCAATGACTCTGACGCTTTCGGCAAGGGACACGATAAAGGTGCCTGATTCCCTCAAGGACACAGACCCTTTCTTCTACAAGTATTACATAGCAGTAAAGGACTCGGCCACAAGGGCAGAAGTGAAGGATTCCCTCCTCATGGCGGGAGACACCCTCGAGTGGATGAAGCTCGACTCCCTCTATCTGAAGGACTCTGCAGAAGTCGCAAAGGCAAGATTCGATGCCTGGTATGCGTCCCTGACAAGAATGGAGCGCAAGAAATATGATGCGGAACAGGCTCTGCCGGGCCTGATCGCCGCCGCCAACCGCAAGCTTGAGATCAAGGACAGCATCAAGGCCTACAGGGACAGTGTCAGAGAGGCCACACCGAGAATCCTCGAGACATTCGCGATTCCTGACTCCATGCACTACAAGAGGCTGATAATGTGGGAGCACGACAGACACTTCCACAACATCGCCCTCCAGAAGCAGGACACATCGTTCAACTACAACTTCACGGAGTATCCTTTCTACAAGAAGGACGTGAACGCGACTTATCTCGGAGTCATAGGCTCTCCGACACAGCTGTACAACTATTTCAGAAGACAGGAGATCGACAACGCAATATTCTACACTCCGTACGACCTCTACACCTACACGCCTGAGTCTCTTCCTAAATTCAACACCAAGACTCCGTACACAGAGCTCTGCTACTGGGGCACCCTGTTCGCCAACAAGGAAAAGGAAGAGTCAAACATCAGGATACGCACGACACAGAACATAACTCCTCAGCTGAACATATTCCTGGAGTACAGCCGGTTCGGCAGCAACGGCATGCTCAGAAGGGAGGACACAGACAACAGGACTGCCGTAATGGCAGCCAACTACATGGGCAAGAGATACCTGATGCACACCGGCTACATCTACAACAGGATCGAGAGAAGCGAGAACGGAGGAGTGATAGACACAGACTGGATCAGAGACACGACAGTCGATTCCCGCGAAATAGAGGTCTACCTGAAGAACGCAAGCAACAAGCTCAAGAAGAACACCGTGTTCCTTGACCAGAGCTACAGGATACCTTTCACCTTCCTCGACAAGAATGTGAGGGCTGCGAAGAGGCAGGAGAAAATCGATGCCGCAAGAAGGGACAGCCTGAGGATGGTACGCGACAGCATATTCGCAGGAGGCGACAGCATTGCCATTGCCCGGATCAGGGCGGAGATGGAAAAAGACAGTCTGGAACTCGTCAACGCGATGACCGGCAAGGCAGTCGGGGACTCTGCCATAATGAATTCCGACATCACGACTGCATTCATCGGCCACAGCAGCGAATACTCGGTCTACCGCAAGACCTACGAAGACGACATCACTGACGAAGCAGGCAAGGAATTCTTCGGTGACAGGTTCTACATCAACCCGACCCACAGCAAGGACTCGTTGAGAGTCATGAAGTTCGAGAACAGGTTCTTCATAAGGCTGCAGCCGTGGAAGAGCGACGGAATCATCTCGAAGCTGGATGTCGGACTGGGAGACAAGCTTGCCAATTACTACACCTTCAAGCCGGTGGACTACCTTGAAGGTTCCAGCAACACAGTCCTGAACTCCATGTACGTGTATGCGGGAGCAAGAGGACAATACGACAAGTACCTTGAATGGGATGCATTCGGAAAGTACACCTTCCTCGGCTACGAAGTCAATGACTTCTCTCTCAAGGCAAATGCGACATTCAAGGCCTACCCTTTCAGAAAGGACAGGAAAAGCCCGATAGAACTCAAGGCGCACTTCGAGACCAACCTCAAGGAGCCTGACTACTACCAGCAGCATCTTTTCACGAACCATTTCAGATGGAACAACGATTTCGGAAAGATCTCCACTACCAAGGTGGAGGCTGACCTTAATATCCCGAGGTGGAAGATGGAAGCGGGCTTCGGCTACGCCCTGCTGGCAAACAACATCTACTACGACACTCTGGGCATGGCAAGACAGAACACCAAGCCTATGAGCGTCATGACCGCATCATTGAGAAAGGACATCCACTTCTGGAAGCTGCACCTTGAAAACAGAGCCTTGTTCCAGCTCTCGTCAAACAAGGAAGTGATGCCTCTTCCGATGCTTGCACTCAACCTGAGATACTACATTGAATTCGACGTCGTGAAGAATGCGATGAGAATGCAGGTCGGAGCCAACACCACATTCACGACAAAATGGTATGCGCCGGCATACAATCCTGTACTCGGCGTGTTCCACAACCAGAACAGAGAAGAATTTGGAAACTGCCCTTATGTGGATGCGTTCGTGAACGTACAATGGAAGAGGGCGTGTGTGTTTGTAAAGGCCGTCAATGTGAATATGGGATGGCCTCTCGAATCAGCAGATTATTTTACTGCGGCAGGATACATAGCGCCGCAAAGAGCAATCAAGATTGGTATCACCTGGCCGTTCTACACGTTACCGGGCCGCGGTGGTAGCACTGCCTCAAAAGGCTCGTCAGGAGGTTCATCGTCACCGATGAGCGGCGGAATGAGGCCTGGAGGAGCTTCCGGTTCGAGACCGGGAATGAGCTCGATGGGAGGCAGAAGGTAAAAGTAGTGAACAGATGAAAGTTAGTGAAAAAGGAAAAAGAAGATTTGGAAAAGCGCTTATAGCTGTCGCGATCGTATTTGCGACACCGATGTTTGAAGGTGGAAAGCCGATGAGCGGAGCACATACTGAGGATGCATTTGCCGGAAAGGAACTTGTATGCATACTGGACCTCTGTGACGACATGTACAGCTCACATGGGCTGGAAACAGGATTCAACTACCAGCTTGTCGAAAGATTTGCGGAGGACAACAGATGCGAAGTGAGGATCAAGTCAGCCGGCAGGAATGAGAACTGGCTCGACTCGCTTCAGCAAGGGAAGGCGGACATCGTCATAATGCACGAAAACGACAGTATTCCAGAAGGGATACTGCAGTCACGCGATGCAGACGGCCACACGGTATGGTGCCTTAACAATGACAGCTATCTCAAGCAGGCAAACTCATGGATCAGCCACATAACTTCACACGAGGCACATCCAAGCTATCTGACAGCATATTCACGCAGAGGCAATCCGGTCAGATGCGCTGAGAGCGGAATGACAACCGGCACCCTCAGTCCGTACGACAGCATAATCAAGAAATATGCAGCCCAGCTCGGATGGGACTGGCGCATGCTCGCGGCTGTGATATATCAGGAATCGAAGTTCTCGATCAACTCCACATCACATCGAGGTGCAACCGGACTTATGCAGGTCATGCCACGGACGGCCGAGTACTACGGAATAAGCGACCTGCTGAACCCGGAGGAGAACATCAAGGCCGGGACAAGCCATCTCAAGAGGCTTCAGAATCTTTATTCAGGTGAAGAATTCGACCATATGGAACTGATAAAGTTCACTCTTGCATCATACAATGCCGGTGAAGGCAGGATTGCAGACTGCCGCAGTTTTGCAGAGGCCAGGAGCATGGACAGCCGCAGGTGGGATGAGATTGTAAGCATCATACCTCTGATGAGGGAAGACTCCATCCTTGAAGAAGAATCGGTAAAGCTCGGAAAGTTTCAAGGACACGAAACCATAGCATATATAGACAGCATCATGACTCTGTATGATGCGTTCTGCCGCATCTGCCCTCGCGGATAGGATCACTTCATCCTGACCGTCTCCGCAGGGTCCACCTTCGAGATGAACATACACGGAATGAGAAGCAGAAGCATTATCCCTATGAATGAAGCGGCATCTGCAAGCAATATCATCCCGAGATCCGGACTGACAGGCACAAATGACACAAAGTAATTCTCAGGATTCAGTTTGAGGATATGCGTTGCGCCCTGGATCAGGCAGAACAGGAAGGCCAGACCGTTACCCCAGGCCATACCCTTGAGCACCAGCACTGAAGAGCTTGACAGGAACACCTTGGAGATCGCCTTGTCCGTCATGCCGAGAGACTTGAGCAGGCCTATTGTCGAAATGTTTTCGAACAGCATTATCAGCAGACCGGAGATCATGTTGAAACCGGCCACCACAGTCATCAGAAGAAGCACAAGGAACACATTGAAGTCTATGAGGTTCAGCCAGTCGAAGAGCTGAGGATAACTGTCTATGGAAGAAGTCGCTATCACGGTCTCCTCATCGTCATCAGAATATGCATTGACAGTCGTTCCTATCTCGGCGCACGCATAGGCGATGTCCGCCTCGTCGTCATATCCCGGTTCAAGCAGTATCTCGAAACATGAGACTTCATCTTCAGACCATGCGTTGAGCCTCTGCATATCGGAGAGGGAGGCATGGACGACAAGATTCTGGTCCAGCTCCACTATTGCATCATGGATGGCAGCCACGTTGAACTGACGGGCCTTGACGGTCTTTCCTACGAAATAGGACAGCATCCTGTCCCCCACCTCAAGCCCGGAGATTTCAGCCAATCTCCTCGGGATGGAAACTCCAAGTGCCAGAGTGTCATGCACATCAGTAAGCATTTCCTTCGGGATGCCCTTGAAGATGACGCCATGTATACTGTCGTCATTCTTGACAATTCCAGCCCTGTATATCACAGGAATGACCTCATCTACGCCATCAACCGTCTCAACATAAGGAAGATAGGCCGGATGTCCCTCTATCGGCCTGTTCTCGTCGAACACATTAAGATCCGGAGGCGTCAGCCGGACATCACCGGTCACCGAGGAAAGTCCCGTACGTATCTCGCTACGGAAGCCGGACGACACAGCCACGGCAACGATCATGACAAGGTAGCTCACCGCGATGGAAACCATCACGATGCGCCTCCTGAAACGGAGTCTTCCTGCTATGAAGAAAGATGCATCCATCTTATTTCATCGACTCAAGACGTCCCTTTGCCATCAGCCTGTCCTTCTCGGAGCCGTGCTTGAGAATAATGTTCAGATATTTCCTGATAAGCTTGGTATTGTTCATACGCCTTGCAGCAAGAAGAGCATTCTGCTGGGCCGTGTAGTCTTCCGGATGTTTCTTCAGCACCTTGTCGTAGTACTTCAGGGCAGTCTTGAACTCCTTGTTGACAAGATAGTATGAACCTATGTTGCATAGGAAGCCCATATTGTCCGGATAGGCCTTGAAGAGCCTTTCGGACAGGACCTTGAAGGCATTATAAGATGCAGGCGAGCCTATGCTGTAGAAGCTGAAGCAGTACTCCTGCATGGCGTCAGGGAAGAATCCCTCATCGACTTCCAGCCCTTCATAATCCCATGCGGCCTCACGGAGGGAATTCTCATCCACAAGGTTCAGAAGATAGGCCAGGGCCATGTCCGGACTTTCCTTTTCGTATGCTATATAGGCATTCGCCTTCACAAAACGGAAGTCAAGCCTGTCCGGCCAGTGACGGATGGCCTTGTCTGCAGCAAGTATCGCCTGACCGTAAAGTTCATCATCGAATATATTTTCCTGATAGTAATATACGTCATTCCCGAGGCTGTCCTTGAGGGAAAGCACAGGTTCCATTCCAAGATACTTCTTCGTCGGCTTCGCCACGACTTCAGGAGTCTGAGCCTTGGTAAAAAGGTAGCTGAAACGCGCGAAGAGCATCTTTGCGTTTGTAGAGTCCACCTTCTGCCACTGGTCCAGCACCACCTGCACACCCACTCCGGCAGGTCCGAGGCGGGAAACCATCAGGTCATATTTCTGTTCAAGACGCTCCGACTCCGTCTGAGCTGAAGCAGAGACACTTATGGCGAGAGCCGTCAATATCATCAGGATTCTTTTCATGTTCATCCAGTATTATTTCACATCCATTCTTATCCTTCGTCCCTGCGGATGAAGGTTGTTGCATCTGTTGCCGAGATTCTTCACAAAGCCAAGCGGCACACCCTCATAGCGGATCAGCACATAGCCCTTCGGAGCATCTCCGAGCACAATCGCATCCCTGTGCAGAAAGGCAAGCGCCGTTTCACGGTCCACATCCGCATACGGGAAGGCATCAGGAGAGAGCATCAGGGACAAGGCCAGGTCGGCATCAGGCACAAGAGTGCTCCCCTTCAGGGTCCCGACTGCACAGCCGGCGGCAAGTACATGCAGCGCCTGCTCCAGGAAAGACACATACTGAAATATATTCTCGGGCACCGCAATCACCTTGTCTCCCTTCATCCTCAGCGTCACATCAGCCGCAAGAAGCTTCGACAATTCCGCAGGCGGCTGAGCTTCCTTGCCCCTGGCGGGCTTACTGCGCGCCTTCATCCTCACCTGCCCACCGTCATGCGAGGTCTTGCGGAGAGCACTGCAGTACTGTCCCTCACCTTCCACAAAGCCAGGCACAAGGCTGTAGCCATATTCAGTCCTGATAATCCCATCTCCGGCTCCCAGCACATTCTCCTTGAAAAGCATCTCCGCTCCCAGTTCAGAGGCGATCCAGTCCACATTACCGTCATTTTCCTTTCTGTTGAAGGTACATGTGGAATAGACCAGGATCCCTCCGGCTGCCAGAGACGGCCACACATCTGCAATTATCCTTCTCTGCCTGGCCTCGCACAATGCCACATTATCCTCCGACCACTGCTGCTGGGCCTGCTCGTCCTTTCTGAACATGCCCTCGCCGGAGCATGGCACGTCAGCCACGATCACATCAAAAAAGCCTTCAAGAGCGGCAAAAGCCCGCGGATCATCGGAGGTGACCACGACATTGGGATCTCCCCAAATCGCCACATTGTCAGCCAGGACGCCCGCTCTCGCCTTCATCACCTCATTGGAGACCAGAAGGAAGCGGTCCCCATAGGCCTCACGCAGCGACGCAGCCAGATCCGTCGTCTTACCTCCCGGAGCCGCACACAGGTCAAGCACCCTCACAGGCCTTTCGGAAGGCACCTCCACCGTTTCGAGAAGCCATCTGAATGCATGGCCCACAAACATGGAGGAAGAATCCTGGACATAATAAGCTCCGGCATGGAAATGCGGATCAAGGGTGAATACAGGCCTCCGATCCAGCAGGTGTCCATGTCTGGACCAAGCCACCTGCCTACCCTGAGGGCAGTTCCCCTTCTTGAAAGGGTTAGCCCGGACAGAAACCGAAGCCGGGGAGTCAAAAGCAGAAAAAGCGACAAGGGCCTTGTCGCCTCCTATCGCCTCTTCGAGATATTTCCTGAAAGATTCCCTGATCTGCATAATCGGTCCCTACGGCTATGACTTGAACGACGACGGATCGAATCCATCCGGATACATGGAAGGATCGATCCCCTCAGGCATCCTGCCCTCCGACATGGCCACGAGCGAATCCACTACCTTGTCGAGCGCATCCTTGATCTTTCCTCCGAGGAAGGTCTTCATCATGAAATTGAGCTCCGCATCCACCTCGATCTGAAAATCCGTCTTGTACGGATCTGAGGCTGCATCGAAATGCAGGATGATACGGAACTTGAAAGGAGCCCCGTCATCCATATACTCTATCTTGGAATACGGAGTCCTGTCCTTGACCCTTATACCTATGTTAAAGCCCTGGACCTCGGCCTGTATGCTGTCGTAGTCGGCATTGACCCCGGCCTTCTTGTCTTCAGGAAGGAACTGCACGAAATTGCGCATATCCACGAAGACCATATAAAGTTCATACGGCGCCTTTGAGACGACCGCTCTCTTGCTCTTGAAATCCGCCATATCACTTACCCCAGGTAGAAGGAGAGAATCTCCACTGCTTCAGCACCTCGATGTCCGATTCCTGCACATATCCGATTTCGTGCGCTGCCTCGATGAGGGCGTCATAATTAGAAAGGGTGGTCAGCTCCACATTCGCATCCTCGAAAGCCTTGCGTGCATTGTTGAAGTTATATGAGAATATGGCCACCATACCCATGATGTCCGCACCGGCATTCACAAGGGCATTCTTTGCAGCAAGGCTGCTCATTCCGGTAGATATCAGGTCCTCGACGATCACGACCTTCGATCCGGTCTCGAGGATGCCTTCGATCTGGGACCCTGTGCCATGATCCTTCGGTTTCGGTCTTACATAGCAGAACGGCTTTCCGAGCATATGAGCAACGAGATAGCCGTGGGCAATGGCACCGGTAGCCACACCGGCTATGACCTCCACGTCAGGATACTTGTCTCTGATGATATCCGCCATCCAGGCGCATACATTCTCGCGGATCTCAGGATATGAAAGAACCCTTCTATTGTCACAATATATCGGTGATTTCCATCCGGAAGCCCATGTAAATGGGTTTTCAGGTCTCAACATAACGGCCTTGATGTCCAGAAGGGACTTCGCAACTGCTTTTTCAATTGATTCCATAATTAATCTGTTTTTATTGTTTTTCAGTTCTTCTGCCTATATTTGCACGCCGGAAGCGCACACAATGGCACATTCCGTGCAAAGTTAATAAAATAAAAGGGCAAATGCACAAAATATACTTTGAAAAGAGATGCATAATCATATGCAGCCCCGACGACCCGTCGCTGGCCGACCCTAACGCAATACAGTTCAGACCCGGAGAGGGCCTGGGCATACGTTCCCTCGTCGAGATGGCGGAGGAATCCGACTCACTTCAAAGGATATGCATACCGACTGAAGACATAGAGGGGACATACAGGCACATATGCGCAGGATTCAGGGAGGTTAATGCAGGCGGAGGACTGGTCTCCAACCGCAGAGGAGATTTCCTGCTCATAAGCAGAAACGGCCTATGGGACCTGCCCAAAGGTCATCAGGAACCCGGAGAGCCGATAGAGACGACCGCCCTGAGGGAAGTGCAGGAAGAGACGGGCATATACGACCTCGAATTGAGGGATCTGATCTGTGTGACCGACCACTGCTACCGCCGCGACGAGGTCTGGCACCTGAAGCACACCTACTGGTACGACATGCTGTACACCGACCCGACCGACCTCACGCCCCAGCGGGAGGAGGACATAACGCGGGCCGCATGGGTGGCGAAATCAAGTCTTCCGGCCTATCTGCTGAACACATTCCCTTCAATAGCAGAAGTGTTCAGAGAGGCGAAAATATGATTTCAGAAGAAAAAGTCCGTCAAAACGAAACAAAATCCGCGAATAATCGTATAATATGATGTATTTTGCGATTGTAATATAAGACAACATATCATGAAACTCTCTCAATTCCAGTTCAATCTCCCTGACGAAAAGATTGCCAAAGAGCCGTCATACTGGCGCGACGAAGCCAAGCTGATGGTGCTTCACAAGGCTACAGGAGAAATCGAACACAAGCTTTTCAAGAACATCATCGACTATTTCGGCAAAGGCGACACCTTCGTCCTGAATGACACAAAGGTCTTCCCTGCAAGACTTTACGGCAACAAGGAGAAGACCGGCGCCGACATCGAGGTATTCCTCCTCAGGGAGCTCAACCGCGAGCAGAGGCTCTGGGACGTGATCGTCGATCCTGCCAGAAAGATCCGCATAGGTAACAAACTGTATTTCGGAGAAGACGAGAGCCTTGTAGCTGAAGTGATCGACAATACGACTTCAAGGGGCAGGACCCTCCGTTTCCTTTACGACGGAAGCTACGAAGACTTCAAACAGACACTCTTCGGACTGGGACAGACCCCGATCCCAAGCTGGGTCAAGAAGGAAGTGACAGCTGAAGACGCCGAGAATTTCCAGACCATCTTCGCGAAGCACGAAGGCGCCGTGTCTGCTCCGGCCGCCGGTCTGCACTTCAGTCGGGAACTGTTCAACAGAATGATTCTCAAGGACATAAACAAGGCATTCATAACTCTTCACATGGGCATAGGCCACTTCCGTGAAGTGGATGTCGAGGATCTCTCCAAGCACAAGATGGACTCAGAGAAGTTCAACATTTCGGAAGAAGCTGCGGACATCATCAACAGGACAAAGAAGGAAGGCCACAAGGTCCTCGCAGTCGGCATCACTACAATCAGGGCCCTGGAGACCTATGTCACCACCAATGACGAGGTGCTCCCTTATGACGGATGGACCAACAAGTTCATATTCCCGCCACACAGATTCGCGATACCTAATGCCATCGTGTCCAACTTCCATCGTCCTGGCTCGACCATGCTCATGTCAGTAGCAGCTTTCGGCGGTTATGACAATGTAATGAAGGCATACAGGACAGCTCTTGAAGAGGACTACAAGTTCGGACCTTACGGAGACGCGCTTCTGATCATCTGATGAACGTTAAAAAAAAGACAAAAGTTTAAAGAAAAAGAAAAACTTTCTTTAAAAAAGATAAAAATCGGCTTTCCGGCAGCATCGGGAAGCCGATTTTCATTTTACTTTGGGGCATGGAAGAATTTGAAGAAAAAGCATGCCTATGCGCACTGAACCGCATTTTCGGTTTCGAGCCTAAAGTGGGTCTGGCGCTTATAGCCCACCTCGGAAGCGCATCCGAGGTGTTCCGGCTTAATCCCAAGGAGCTCGAGCTCCTTCTTGGCCCTCACTCGAAGTACCGGGGGATGATCACCCCGTCCGCTGCCGGCGCTTCCGCCGAGGAGCTACGGAAGCTCAAGCAGATGGACATCAGTTTCACAGGATGGTCGGAACCGGATTATCCGGCCCTGCTGAAGGAGTGTCCGGACGCCCCAGTCGGCCTGTATGTCCGCACTAAGACTCCTCTGGAAGAACTCTGGAAGCCGCGGGCAAGGATAGCTGTCGTCGGGACACGCGACATATCACCATACGGAAAAGAGTGGTGTGAGAAGATCGTGCGCGGACTGGCAGCGACCGACGAGAAGCCGGTAATAATCAGCGGTCTGGCCCTGGGTACCGATTTCTATGCCCACCGCACGGCCCTGGAAGAAGGGCTGCCGACCATCGGAGTCATGGCGACCGGTCCCGACACCATATATCCATGGAGACATCGGCCATTTGCTGAACGGATGTACCGCACCCCCGGCTGCGCCCTGGTCACGGACTACCCTCCCGGCACGGCCCCGCTGGCCATCCACTTCCTCCGGCGCAACAGGATCATAGCCGGACTGAGCGACGCCACCTTACTCATAGAATCCAAGATCAAAGGGGGCGGGATGATGACCTCGAGGCTGGCCTTCTCATACGACAGAGAAGTCTATGCATTGCCGGGCAGAGTGGACGACCTCCGTTCCCAAGGATGTAACTTCCTGATAAGAAGCAAGGTAGCCGAGCCGCTGACTTCCATAGAGGACCTGACGGAAAGCCTCGGTCTGCAGAAGGCAGGAAAGGACAGGAGGATTTCCGACAGGGAAGCACTCGGGCAGAGATACGGACAGGACTCGGAGTTCACCTCCATGGCAGAAAAGGCGCTCCGGGCAGTCAGGGCCGGACGCGGCATGACCGTAGAAGAGCTGGCAGGCAGGCTGGACGTCAGCTATGCGGAAGCCGTCCGTCTGACCGGCGTCCTCGAAATGGACGGTTTCCTCACGACTGACCTGCTCCAGAGATGCTTCATCGGTAAGATTATTCAATAATTATTATTAAATTTGCAGGATATGAATGACTGGCACAATGGAATTCATTGACACACACGCACATCTCTACGATGAGGCCTTTGACGGCGAATACGACCTTGCCGTCCGCAGGGCGGTTGATGCCGGAGTTACCGGGATGATCTTTCCGGACATCGACTCCACCAGCCGGGAAGCGATGTTTGCTCTGGCAGACAGACACGAGGGCACGGTATTCCCATGCCTCGGGCTCCATCCGACATCTATAGACGCAGGCTGGGAGAAAGAGCTTCAGGCACTTGAGGCCTATCTTGACAGAAAGATCTACGCTGTCGGCGAAATCGGAATGGACTGCTACTGGTCCAGGGAATTCATCAAGGAGCAGCAGACCGCCCTCCGTCTCCAGCTGGAGCTTGCAGACCGTCTGTCACTGCCCGTAATCATCCACTCCCGCGACTCGACGGAGCTGATAATCAATGTTTTGAAAGAATGCAGGCATCTTCCGCTCAGAGGTGTGTTCCATGCCTTCAGCGGCAGTGTCGAGACCTTCCGCGAGCTTCAGAAGCTGGGAGACTGGTACATCGGGATAGGAGGAGTCCTTACATATAAGAAAGCATCCATTGCGGAAACCGTCAAGGAGATTCCGTTGGAAAGGATACTCCTGGAGACCGATTCCCCTTATCTCACACCCGTTCCCCACAGAGGGAAACGCAACGAAAGCTCATATATCCCCATAATAGCCGAAAGACTCGCTTCCGCAACAGGCAGAGACCTCGAGGAAGTAGCATCAGTGACCACAGAAAACGCCAAGAAACTGTTTGACATATGAATCCAGTGACATCAACAGGCACAAAGTCCGCCATCCTCCTTATATATACAGGAGGAACCATAGGGATGAAGGAAGACCCGTCGATACAGGCCCTGCGCCCCTTCAACTTCAGCCAGATCCTCGAAGAGGTTCCCGAGCTCGGCAAGTTCGCCTACCGAATCGACTCCTACACCTTCGATCCCCTCATCGACTCTTCCGATGTCGAGCCCTCCCTATGGATCGCCCTGACACGGCTCATAGAAGAGAAATATGACGACTATGACGGATTCGTCGTCCTCCACGGCACCGACACCATGGCATATTCGGCATCTGCAGTAAGCTTCATGATAGAGAATCTGACCAAACCTGTGATATTCACAGGAAGCCAGCTTCCCATCGGAATCCCCCGCACGGACGGCAAGGAAAACCTCATCTCATCCGTCGAGATCGCAGCTGCGCGTGACAGCCAGGGCAACGCTCTGGTACCCGAGGTCTGCATCTGTTTCGACAATGTGCTGATGAGAGGAAACAGGGCATCCAAGATCAATTCAGACCACTTCAGGGCCTTCAGGTCGCCCAACTATCCTCCTCTTGCCGAAGCCGGGATCAACATAAGATACGACATGCGCCTGATACGCAGACCGGCAGACCGACAGGCAAGACCGATATTCCACAAGACACTCGACACACGTGTCTCCATACTCAAGATCCACCCGGGCATAACCCCGCAGATCGTCAGGACAATCCTGTGCAGCAACGACACCAGGGCCGTCATCATAGAGACCTACGGAGCAGGCAATGCCCCTTCAAAGAAATGGTTCCTGGACATCGTCAAGGAGGCCTCAAATATGGGTAAGATAATACTGAACATAACCCAGTGCATGGCCGGAAGCGTGAACATGGACATCTACGCGACGGGCAAATGCCTCAAGGAAGCAGGGGTCGTCAACGGATACGACTCCACCACCGAGAGCGCCTTGGGCAAGCTGTTCTACCTTTTGGGAGAAATCAACGACAACAGCTCTGTGAAGAACATGCTCGAAAAGGATTTGAGGGGCGAAATATCAAAATAAATATTGCCGATTGAAAATTAATTGCTAAATTGCACCGAATTTTAAGTAGTGGACTATATTCACCCCAATAGAAGGAATATTTAACTAATACAATTCAATAAAACTTTTAAATTAATCAAACACACAAAAACAATTATGAAAAAAATTTTCATGTTTTTGGCAGTAATGGGCGTTATGGCCTTTTCTGCACAGAATGCAGTAGCTCAGGACGAGCAGGCTGCTGAACCAACAGCGACTGAGGCTGCAGCTCCAGCTGCTGAGACTCTTGACGGACCTGAGGAAGTTCCTATGCACCAGGCTCTCAAGACTAAGTTCATCGAAGGTGGTGCAGGCTTCATGGCACTCGTTATCGCCTGCCTTATCCTCGGTCTTGCTCTCTGTA
>SUYN01000025.1 GCA_015060405.1 Bacteroidales bacterium | reverse complement strand
TTCAGATTATAGGCGCATATGCTTCATATAATGGAGTATACGGCTCAAGCGAGTGGACCATGCAGGGCTTCTGCAGACTTGCGAAGCAGAAGACCAAGGGTGCTCCCGGCCTGCTGATCGGCGGCCCTGACGTCGGAAACTGGAACTGGGACGGCAAAGCGACAGTGCAGGCGGAGCTCACAGCAGTCACCAATTCTGTAGCTGCGTGTGCAAATGAGTGTGATGGATATTTCCTCTTCGACCTATGTCACCTCAAGCTCGAACCTCGCAAATGGGACGCTGTCAAGAAAGGAATATCTCAGTTGAAATAATTTTATATGTAAAGCTCACATTGTCATTTCTTTCGCATCCGCTTCAGCGACTTCGTCGATTACGACCGAACGAAGTGAGTGGAGAAATCTCTAAAACTAATATTTATGAATAGAATATTGTCAACCTTTCTTGTGGCTATCCTGCTGATGTCGTGCGGTCGCAAAAACAGCGATGAGAAATCAAGGACCTTCACTAACGAACAGTTCAAGACAGCAGAATGCCCTCAGGGTATGAAGATCAATGCCACTTTCCTGGATGAGATCAGCTGGGATATACCGCATCAGAACTGGGGAGTAGAGGAGTGGGACCAGGACTTCCGTGCCATGAAGGATATGGGCATCAATACTGTTGTTCTCATACGTGCCGGCCTTGGACGCTGGATCGCCGCTCCTTTTGAATCAATACTTGCGACAGAAGATGTATATTATCCTCCGGTAGACCTCGTCGAGATGTTCCTCTGCCTTGCCGACAAATATGACATGGCATTCTACTTTGGAATGTATGACTCAGGCAAATACTGGCACGAGGGTGACTATCTGAAGGAGATAGATCTGAACATCAAGCTGATTGACGAGGTCTGGGCAAAGTATGGGCACCACAAGTCATTTCAGGGCTGGTATCTCTCGCAGGAGGTGAGCCGCAGGACCAAGAACATGACCAAGATCTATGCTGAGGTAGGCAGACATGCAAAGGAAGTGTCCGGCAATCTTCCGACTATGGTTTCCCCATATATCCACGGTGTGAAGACCGACCAGGTGATGTGGGGAGACAAGGCTACGACGGTCTCGGAGCATGAATTCGAGTGGAACGAGATCCTCAGCAACCTGCAGGGCGTGGTTGACATCCTTGCGTTCCAGGACGGTCAGGTGGACTATCATGAATTGTATGACTACCTCGTTGTCAATAAGAAGCTTGCTGATAAATATGGCATGAAATGCTGGACCAACTTCGAGTCATTTGACCGCGACATGCCGATCCGCTTCCTTCCTATCAAGTGGGAGAAACTTCTCCTTAAAATGGAGATGGCCCGCAAGGCCGGAATGGACGGGGCCATCACATTCGAGTTTTCTCACTTCATGTCACCGAACTCAGAATACTCCCAGGCCGGTCACCTATACGACCGCTACTGCGAGCACTTCGGCATAGAAAACAAATGGGAAAGCCGGTAATCTATATGTCTGTAACTTCTCAATGTTCGCAGCCTTCCTTTTCGGTAGCCAATCTCTCCAGAGACTGCATACCAGTGAATTATCTATATCTGGTTGGCGAGCGTGTGATTCTCGCAAAAGAAATGGCATTCTTTTGTGCGAGGATTCTTCAAAGTGGACTTTAGACGACCTTTCGGGCTCAAAATAGCAATCCTTGCAGAAAAATCAGCCGATTCTTTTGCAAGGATTGTAGAAAGTGTCAGCAGAATGCTCTGGCTGAATGCTCTGTCATAATGCTCTGTCAGAATGCTCTGGCTGAATGCTCTGTCATAATGCTCTGACGGAATGAATATCTGGGAGTTGTCTAACTCCTCCAGAAAAGTTTCTTCTTAGTAAAGAAACATGTTATCGCAACCATCAGCAGCGTGTACACAAGACCTCTGACAACGCCCCAGAAAGGTGATCCGAGGCATATCGTGTCAAGCCATGCGCCTACACCGATCATCGCAAGTATTGGCCCTGTGACAAAATTAGTCACTGCGTAGGCAAGCATAGGGTTCTGACCGCAGCCGCTGAAACCTCTTCCCTTGATGTTCCACTTAAGCTCAAGGGCGAGGACGAAGGCTCCTGTCAAAGCAGTCATGCCTGTAGTTGTGAGCATGTATGACAGATTGCAATGGTCTTTCGTGATACCTCCGTCGATCGGGTCGAAGATGATGCCCACGAGCATGAATGCGAATCCGAAGCAGCCCATCCACGTCATGATGTTGCGCCTTTTCCATGTCAGAGCCACAAAAGCGACGCACAGGACAGCCGAAATGATGAAGTCGGCAAGCACGTGTCTTGTGAAGAGGCCCCAGAGCTGGACAAGCATGGCGGCAAGTGCAATGATGCCTGCTGTAAGATGGTATGAATCGATATTCACTGTCTCACCGCTGCGAGAGTGGTCCAGAAGCTTGTCTCCGACTATCGATCCGGCTATGGCAATCACGAGATACTGCAGGAAACTCCAGCTGAAGAACCATCCGATGCTGCTCATGGACGGAACCCATGAGAGTGCCTCTGGTGTGTAGGAGGCTATAGCCTTTATTGCAATGATGAACAGCAGGATGAGCCAGCGGAGCCTGATGTTGTCTTTTGTGAACATCCAGATCAGGCCGCCGAAGATGGCTACATTTGCAAGAATCATTATGATGATGTCGCTGTTCCATCTGCTCAGTTTCAGGCCGAAATAATCTGTCCCGACTACAGCCGCCACAATGAGAAGGAAGAGTCCGGCATTGTTGACCAGTCTGCATTTACCTTCATCCTTGAGCCTGACAAGTGACATGAACATCACTCCCCAGACAGCGATCTGGAAAAAGCCTTTTACCACATCCGGACGTGTGCTTGTACCGATCTGGTACGCGTTCCCAAGAACTATGGCGAAGATGGTAAGTGTCAGCCACCTTCTGAACAGACTTCCGGTCACCGACCATCTGCTCACCCCGCTCTCAAGCCTCTTGCGCATAGCCAGAGGGAAGGCGGCTCCCATCGTGAACAGGAAGAACGGGAACACAAGGTCTACCCATGTGATGCCCGGAACATCCGGATTGAATGTGTATGTAGGAGGTGGTGTCTGTCCGTGAAACATCCATGCCGGCAGGTCGGAATAGTATCCTATGTTTGCACACAGGATCATGGCGAAAATCGTGATTCCCCTGAGGATGTCAATTGTCACTATCCTCTTGCTTGGAGTCTTTCCTGTCATCTTATCGTTCAATTGTTTTTGTGAATACTCGTCCAAAGCGGTCTGTCACGCGTACCTCCAGAATCCTTGCTTCTGAAGAAACGGCGGCCTTGAACATGTTTTCGGTAGGTGCCGCATATACCCATGTTCTCTTCAGGCTTGAAGGGTCCTTGTAAAGTTCTTTTGCAAGCGGATCCTGAGCTTTGAATCTTTCCATGTCACACACCTTGACTCCGTCTTCGAAGTACTCGACCTTCCATGACGGATCGAAGTCCCAGATGTTTGCGACGATCTGTCCCGGATACTCTTCCAGACCGGTATATACCTTCATCTGGTAGTCCAGAGGATGGCCGCAGCCCTTGTATATCCATTTCATGTCCTTTCCGTCCATGTCGAAGACCTTGTAACCCGCAGGGGCTCCGTCGATGCACACTTCTCCGCACCACCATGCTCCGCAGAATCCGGCGACGTTGATCTCGAAGATGTTTCCGCTGATCTGTTCGAAATCGGCTGTGTGACTGTGTCCTGAGAGGATTACGGTCTGATATGGCTCGAGCATGCTGTAGAATGCCGGCTTGTTGCAGAGGTTGTCGCCGATGATGCCGTACTGGAACGCGTCACGGTCGGACTTGTCGTTTGTCGTCTGGATATGAAGAGAAACCACGACCCTGCTGCCTTCCGGAACATATGACAGGTCTCTCTCCAGCCATCTGAGCTGCCTCTCGTCGATATATCCTATGTAGAAGTAGTCACGGCCTACATAGAAGTTGTCATTCAGCGTGATGTAATGTACATCTCCCACGTTGAAAGAGTACCAGGCAGGGCCATACATGTCCTCGTAATTCTTCATTGAGGTTTCGTAGGAACGTCCCCAGTTGGTCATGTCGTGGTTGCCGATCACGTATCTGTACTCGAATCCCGGCTTCGCCATGATCTGATTGTATTCAGGATAGATGCTGTGGTCCCAGCCCACGATGTCGCCGAGGCAGATGCCGAAGGTGTAGTCTCCGTCCATGCCTTTGACGAATTCTGCCATGTCATCGGCCTGCTTTGACAGCTCAGCGAGCTCGCTCCTTTCGCTTATCTGAGGGTCAGCGATCACGATCACATTATGGTTCGTGTCATCCTTGACGTTTTTCTCGACCACAAACTCGTATTTCTTCACGTCATCACTGATCTCCTTATAGAAGAGAGTCTCTCCTTCCAGAGTGGATGAAATGTAGCCTGACGGTGTGCTGATGAACACGAATCTGCTGTCCTCATCCGCCGTCATCCTGAAGCGGCCCCTGGAGTCAGTCTGCACGGTGTTAAGTCCGTCAGACACAACCACTCCCGCAACGGCCTTGCCTTCTGTGTCCTTTACTGTTCCCTTGATGTCCCTTGCATCAAGGCCGACGGCAGTTACAGCCGCCAGAAACGTTAGAGTCAATATTCTTCTGAACATGGTTATATTATTTATATGCCTTTTCTTCCATCTCCCATCCAGTGAGGGTCGAAATGTACGGGATCATGCAGCTCGCCACCTTTATATGACCCTTATAGTTAGGGTGCCAACTTGCACCGAGCTCATCCTCTGAATTATGTACATCCCTGGTCAGACCCATGTATGACACATTCTTCAGACCGCTCATCATGCACGCATTGCGTATGTAGTCGAAGCTGTATGGGGTTACATTTGATGCCATGCACAATATCGGGATCTCCTCGCCGTAGTTTGCCTTGATCTTCTTTAGCAGTTCGATGTAGCGTCCTGCAAAGATGGTCTCATGTGGCTGTCTTGCAGTGGAGAAGTCGTTGGTACACAGATATATGACTACAACATCGGGACGATGCGGCGCCATGTCCGGACTCCAGGTGCTTTCCACTGACTCGTCAAAGGTCTGGCTGTAGCGGTCAGGCATGTTGTAGCCTGGACGGAAATCGTCATAGTTGCGTGCTATGCCCTGGCCTGAGTGGCTCACGAGGTTGAAGTCCGCGTTGAAATAGCGGGCTGTTATTGCTGCATATGTAAGGTTGCAGTTCTCGGTCTCTGCAAGGAACGGGTCGTCCTTGTCGCCGCTTTCGGTCCCGTAGCCGCATGTATATGAGTCTCCGATGAATTCAATATGTCTTTCCTTGCGGCCTGCAGCCTGGAGGACGTCACCTTCAGTGAGGAAGCTGTGTACGGTGAAGCGTCCCTGCTCGCCCTCTGTCCTTTTCTGGAGGATTACCTCGTGTTCGCCCTTGCCAAGGCCTTCGGCAAGCACGATGAGGGTGTCTTTGGCTCCCACCATGAAGACCTTGTCGGCCTTCGGTGTCATCTCTTTGTCCACCCACAGGTTGAACCAGCAGTTTTTTGTGTCCGAACATTTCATCGCCAGAGAAGGTCCGTTGAATCTTACTCTGAAATAGACGCCGCTCCAGTCGTATGAAACGTCGCTGCCTTCAGTCAATGTACGTCCGGTGTACTCGATCCGGCTGTCGGATGCCGGTGTTTCCTTGAGTTCTTTAGCCTTTCTTGCAGAAAGATCAGTAGTCATGACAAGTCCGAAGACTGCCAGAATGATGCATAATGTCTTGCGCATATCGATTTGTCTTTATATAATTTCCAAAGATAACCATTATTAATAAAATATTTTAATTTTTAGAGGTCGAATATTGAAAATTTTATATCTTTGGTGATATATAAGGTTCTTTCGTTATGGCTGATTGCAGATTCAGATTGTTCATATCGCTGATCATGGCATTTCTGGCAACGTCCGTCCTGCTTCAGGCGCAGGAGGTAGTCTATGTCGACGCTTCGTCCTTCCCTGTATACGGCAAGGTTTCCGAAGACACAGATGCTCGCTATGAAAGGCTTCCGTCCTCCCTCAAGGAAGTGTGCCGTCCTCCTGTGTGGTATCTTGGAAGGAATTCGGCAGGACTGTACATACGTTTCCGTTCCAATTCCACCTCCGTTTCTGCCAGGTGGGAGTCTACCTTCAACAACACCATGACGCATATGACGGACACCGGCACCAGAGGGCTTGACCTCTATGCGCTGGTCGACGGTGAATGGCGTCACGTGTGCAGCGCGCAGCCACAGGGGAAGACTTCCGAAAGGAAGATCATCTCAGATATGGACCCGATTGAAAGGGAGTACATGCTGTACCTCTCCCTCTATGACGGTGTCACCTCCCTTGAGATAGGGATTGACAAGGGTGCCTGGATAGACGCACCGGCTGTTGACAGCCCTTCAAGGGAGAGGCCTGTCGTGATGTACGGGACAAGCATCCTTCAGGGCGGGTGTGCTAACCGTCCGGGAATGGCCCATACCAATATAATAAGCCGCCGCCTCGACAGGGAGGTGATCAATCTCGGATTCAGCGGCAATGCGCTTCTTGACATGGAGATCGCCCATCTTATGGCTTCCGTCCGGGATCCCGGCCTCTTTGTGCTGGACTATGTGCCCAATGCTTCTGCTGAAGACATAGACAGGATAGGGGAGGAGTTCTTCCGTGTAATACGCGATGCCCACCCCGATGTTCCGGTGGTTTTCATCGAGGATGTGATCTTCCCTCATTCCATCTTTGACAAGAGGATGCTCAGGGAGGTGACTGATAAGAATACGGCTCAGAAGAACCTCTTCCGCAGGCTTAAGAAGGAGGGGGAGAGGAAGATATATTATATATGTGCAGAAGGAATGATAGGTGAGGACGGAGAAGCTACTGTGGACGGAATACATTTCACCGACCTCGGGGCAATGAGATATGTGGATTTCGTCCTTCCTACCTTTAAAAAGGCATTGCGGAGAAGATAAAGATTAATGATATGCAATTTATGAAATTTGGAACAGTAAAGGCTGCGGCCTTGTCATTGAGCCTTCTGGCTCTTGTGACTTCATGCGTACAGACTGAAGAGACAGACATTCTTGTGGTCGGTGCCGGTGCAAGCGGCATATCTGCCGGAATACAGGCGGCGAGGATGGGCGTGCCTGTCATGGTCGTCGAACAGACACCTTGGACAGGCGGCATGCTTACCTCAGCCGGAGTAAGCTGCATTGACGGCAACTACAGGCTCCGTGGAGGAATCTTCGGAGAATTTGCGGACTCTCTTGCAGCCCGTTACGGAGGATGGGAACAGCTTAAGACCGGTTGGGTGAGCAACATCAACTTCGAACCTTCTGTCGGCCAGGAGGTCCTGCGCAATATGGCTGCAGGATGCGAAGACAAGCTTGATCTCATGCTTGAGACATCCGTGCGCAGCATAAGGAAGGATGAAGGCAGATGGATAGTGGATCTCGATTCTCCGGATGGAAGAAGGAGGATATATGCAGACATACTCATTGACGCAACCGAGCTCGGCGATGTGGCCAAGGCCTGTGGTGTGAAATACGATGTCGGAATGGAGGCATCGTCCCGGACAGGTGAATCCATCGCTCCCGAGGTCGCGAACGATGTCATCCAGGATCTTACCTATGTCGCCATACTCAAAGATTACGGCCCTGATGCCGATATGACCATAGACAAGCCGGAAGGCTATGACCCTCAGGTCTTTGCCAACTGCTGTGATAACCCTCTCTGTGCTTCTGAACTTGAGACAGGGCAGGCGAAATGGTCCCCGCAGATGATGATCACTTACGGCCGTCTGCCGGGAGGGAAGTACATGATAAACTGGCCGATATATGGCAACGACTATTATGTGAACACTATAGAGATGTCTTCCCGGGAGCGTGAAGAGGCCTATGCAGAGGCGAAGAACCACACCCTGTGCTTTCTCTATTTCATCCAGACCGAGCTCGGCATGAAGAACCTCGGCATAGCTGATGACGAGTTCCCGACTCCGGACGGACTTCCTTTCTATCCTTATCATCGGGAGTCAAGACGAATTCACGGAAAAGCCCGCCTTACTCTTGATGCAGCGGCTTCCCCGTATGAATATCCTCAGCCTTATTACAGGACAGCCATAGCAGTGGGTGACTATGCGGTGGACCATCATCACTTCCGCCATCCGTCGTGGGAGGAACTTCCGGATCTTGAATTCTATCCTATCCCGTCATTCAGTGTGCCGATGGGAGTGATGATTCCGGAAGATGTGGATAACCTCATAGTGACAGAAAAGTCGGTGTCCGTGTCCAATCTCATAAACGGTGCGACACGCCTCCAGCCTGTCGTGATGCAGCTGGGGCAGGCGGCAGGTGCACTTGCTGCTATTGCATGTGACGAGGGCAGGGATGTGTCTTCTGTCAAGGTGCGCAAGGTGCAGCAGGCGCTTCTCAAGTCGGGATGCTATCTTCTGCCTTTCCTTGACCTTCCGAAGGATCACAGACATTTCAAGACCATACAGCGTATAGGAGTCACCGGAATCCTCCGCGGTGAAGGCCGTCAGGAGGGCTGGGCCAACCAGACATGGTTCCGATGCGACGATCCCCTTATGGCTGAAGACCTCTATGCCGATGACTACAGTCCCGTTCCTCTGGATTTCGGAAAGGGAGAACTCAAGGTCGGTGATGTGCTGAAACTGCTTCAGAGCCTCAGGGGCTATCTCCATGCCGGAGGTATGACTGATGCCCAGTGGTGGGAGTCGCTCGGCCTTTCAGACTATGATCCGGCCCGTGTGATGACGAGGCTGGAAGCGGCCGTTGTGATAGACGCGACCTTCGATCCGTTCTGGATGTATGATGTAAGTCATTCAGGAAGACTCAGATGATCACTCAGCAATTCCGGCGTCGGTCCAGGCCTGGGCCAGACGGGCGGAATCCTTCATAGCGACCTCCTTGCTGATTCCATAGCGGTTCACAAGGAGGTCAGCCATTCCCTCCACGTCGAAATCCTTGTCAGAGAGTTCCTTCCAGAGGAATGCAGCAGTGCTGTTCAGAGATATGAGCTTGTTGAAGCTGATGTTTTCCATGCCTTCTGCGGTAATGATGTTTTCTCCGCACATGTCTCTTAATACAAAGCCTTTCTTGAGTCTCATTTTTGCCTGATTTTTGTGCAAATGTATCAAAAAAAGTGCATACACTCAAAGTTGTTGCTATATTTGTATATTACTTGACTTTCAAACTTATGAAGATAGCGGTTGCAGGTACAGGATATGTCGGGTTGTCGATGGCGACCCTCCTTTCTCAGCGACATGAAGTCGTTGCGGTCGATATATTGCCTGAAAAGGTGGAGATGATAAACAGACGCATATCTCCTTTGCAGGACGAATATATTGAGAAATATTTTGCTGACGGTGGTCTCGACCTAAAGGCTACCCTTGACCCGGAGGAGGCATATAGTGACGCGGACATTGTCATCATCGCAGCTCCTACGAACTACGATACGAGGCTGAACTTCTTCGATACATCGGCAGTGGAACAGGTAATAGACACGGTGACTGCGCTGAATCCGGATGCCTTCATGGTGATCAAGTCTACAGTTCCGGTGGGTTTCACCGAGTCTGTGCGCAAGAAGACCGGAAACTCCAACATCCTTTTCAGCCCCGAATTCCTGCGCGAGTCGAAGGCGCTTTATGACAATCTCTATCCGAGCCGCATAATAGTAGGTACCGATCTTTCGGATCCCCGTCTTAAGGAAGCGGCCGAGACCTTTGCCGGCCTTCTGAAGGAGGGCGCCCTGAAGGAAGATGTGGATGTCCTGTATATGGGATTTACCGAGGCGGAGGCTGTCAAGCTTTTCGCTAACACCTACCTCGCGCTGCGTGTGTCATATTTCAATGAACTTGACACATATGCAGAAATCAAGGGGCTTGACACGGGGAAGATCATTGAAGGAGTGTGCCTTGATCCGAGGATAGGTTCATATTACAACAATCCTTCCTTCGGCTATGGCGGATACTGCCTGCCGAAGGACACGAAGCAGCTCCTTGCCAACTATGACGACGTGCCTCAGAACCTTGTGAGAGCCATAGTCGAGAGCAACCGCACCCGTAAGGATTACATAGCGGATCGTGTGCTCCAGCTTGCAGGATACTATTCCTACAGCAGGGATCACGAATACAATGCCGCAAATGAAAGGGACTGCGTGATCGGAGTGTATCGTCTGACGATGAAGAGCAATTCCGACAATTTCAGACACAGTTCCATCCAGGGAGTCATGAAGAGGGTAAAGGCAAAGGGAGCTACGGTCATAGTCTATGAACCTTCTCTTGAAGACGGCACGACATTTTTCGGAAGCGTGGTAGTAAATGACCTTCAGCGCTTCAAGAACATGAGTGATGCGATCATAGCAAACCGCTATGACCATGCGCTGGATGATGTCAAGGATAAGGTGTACACAAGGGATATATTCAGGAGAGACTGATGATGGAGACACATGTAGTTATAATGGCCGGCGGCATCGGGAGCCGGTTCTGGCCGATGAGCACCCCTCAGCTGCCAAAGCAGTTCGTGGATATACTTGGAGTGGGAAAGACCCTTATCCAGCTCACGGTCGAGCGTTTCGCCCCTCTCTGCCCGAAGGAGAACTTCTGGGTGGTGACAGGGCAGCGCTATGTGGACCTTGTCAAGGAGCAGGTTCCGCAACTTTTTGATGACCACATAATTGCCGAACCTCAGGGGCGTGGGACAGCCCCATGCATAGCCTATGCATGCTGGAAGATAGCTCAGAAATATCCCGATGCAAATATTGTCTTCACCCCGGCTGACGCTCTCGTGATCGATGTGGAGGAATTCCGCCGTGTAATCCGGGCCGCCCTTGATTTCACGGAGTCGCAGCACAGCATAGTGACGATAGGCATCAGGCCGGACCGTCCTGAGACCGGATACGGATATATCGCCGAAGGCGTCAAGGTTGAAGGTACAGAGATATGCAAGGTCGATTCGTTCCGCGAGAAGCCGTCCCTTGAGGTTGCAAAGGAGTACCTCAGCCAGGGCATATATCTCTGGAATGCAGGAATATTCGTCTGGAATGTGGACACGATCACTTCAGCTTTGCGTAAGCACACGCCGGCACTTGCGGCAACCATGGATGAAATGTCAGAGTCCTTCTATACGGATAAGGAGGCAGAGGTGGTGGCGGAACTCTTCCCGACATGCGAGAAGATATCCATAGACTATGCGGTCATGGAGAAGGCTGATTGCATATACACCCTTCCGGCTTCTTTCGGATGGAGCGATCTCGGCACTTGGGGCTCTTTGAGAAACCTTATGCAGCAGGATGAGGACGGGAATGCTGTAGTAGGCGAAAATGTGCGTCTGGCAGGGAGCAAAGGATGTGTAGTCCACACACCGGGACTTTCGAAAGTCGTCGTGGAGGGCCTGGAAGGATATATTGTCGCCCAGCACGGAGACCGTCTTCTGGTGTGCCGTCTGGAAGACGAACAGAACATTACCCGATACGTTAGTGAATAATCTATGGCTGACAATTATCTGGAAAAGAAATACGAGGCCCTTCAGGAACGCAAGGCCAGGGAGCAGAGGGCAAAACAGATTGCCTGGAAGAAGAGGATGGATGCCTACCGTAAAAGGTTAGCGCTTGAGAAAGAAGCGGCGCCACAGACCGAGAGGCAGCCTGCGGATGGGGGAGAGAAACATCCATAGCCCAGAATAAATCTTCCACGCGAGGTCATCGGTAGTGTAGGTCCGGCCTTTTCTCTCCATGCCGGTCATGATGGCTATGACGTCGCCGACCTTTGCAGTCTCCACCTTTTTCGAATTGCCGTCACCCTTCAGGGTGATGATGTCACCCTTTCGCCGTATCACCCTGTGTATGAGATAGTCTCCGCTGAGGTCCCTGACAAGTGCTACACAGCCTCTCCTTATCTCCTCATCGTGGAATCCTCCAAGTGTGATTGTGTCACGCCTGTCCACGAGGAACGGATTCATGCTGTTGCCTCGTGCAGTTATGGTCGCAGTGCGGCCTTCGGAGACAAGTTTCCTTATCTCCTCCACCAGCATCGTATTATTTGTCAGTACCATGTTCATGCTATGTCCTCCTAGCCTACATTCTGAGTACCGAAGTGCAGTAGTCTATGACCTTCTCACGGTGAGTGATGAAGATCATGGTGTGGTCAGGTAGTGTCGTGGTGAGACGCTCAAGGAGCAGGGTCTCGGTGTCGCCATCCAAGGCTGAACTGAACTCATCCAGAAGAAGCACCGTTCCCGGCCTCAGCAGCGCCCGGGCTATGGCTATCCGCTGGGCCTGGCCTTCCGACAGACCTCCACCTGCTTCAAGACATTGTGTTTCAAGACCATCGGGCAGACTGAATACGAAGTCGGCTGCGGCAGTGTGTAATGCAGACTCCAGCTGGCTGTCCTCTGCCTCCGGATTGCCCATGAGAAGGTTTTCCCTTATGGTACCGCTGAACAGACTGTTGCCCTGTGGTACGTAGACGAGATTGCATCTTGTTGATGGACTGGCGGGAATATGATCCTGTCCTGCAACATAAAGCTCGACCTTGCCCTTGCGAGGAATGAGGAGTGAGAGCAGGATGCGGACCAAGGTGCTCTTTCCGACTCCGGTAGGCCCCACGATTGCTGTGCGGCTTCCGGGAGTGAAATCAAAGGAGAAGTCCTTCAGTACATCCTTCTCAGCTCCAGTATAAGTGTAGCAGACATCCTCCATCCTGATCCCGACAACTCCTTCCAGAAGTACCGGATCTCCAGTCGCCTCATGAGGAATAGCCTCCATTTCCGTAAGTCTGTCAATAGATGCAGACGAGTGGAGCAGCGAAGGCAGTTTGCTGCTGATTTCTATGATGGGACGTTGAACCTGGCTGACAAGCTGCAGGAACGCGGTCATCATGCCGTAGGTGATTGTTCCGGCGCTTATTCCGAATGCTCCCCACAGGAATGTGATCACCTGTCCTGCCTGCATTGCAAGGCCTGTCAGCATTCGTGCCGTGACACTGAATCTGACCCTCTTCAGTTCATTCCCATATAGGCTGCTCTGCAGGCCGTCAAGTTCGGAAGTGCTGGTGTCTGTATATTCAAGTGACTGAAGAAGGGACAGATGCTGTATGCTTTCCTGAAGATGCGTCTGCACAGAGGCATCGCTCCGTCTTATGTCGGAAGTAAGATTCCTGATGCGCCTTGTGACGGACTTTCCCACCAGGATTCCGCAAGGTACGACTACAGCTGTCACAAGGGCAAGGCGCCAGTCGAGTATGCTGAGGTAGGTAAGTGCAGCCATAAGCTGCAGCACTGCGCCAAGAAGGCTTGGTATGGCGACAGCAAAGGCTGAAGACACCACTCTCACATCCTCGAGCATCCTGTTCAGGAGATCTCCGGAATGCAGGCGTACCGCACTCTCATTGCCGATGTGCATCAATGAATCGAACAGCCTTCGTCTGAGTGCATTCTTGAACCTGACTTCAGTGGTGGTCTGCACGTAACCTCTTACGGCATTCAGCAGGATACGCATAAGCACAATCGCAATCATGGCAGCCGCCCATATCCCCAGCTCACGTCTTGATCCGCCGCTTCTGAACAAGGCTATAGCCACATCGACAAGCTTCTTGCTCACAGACACATAGCCGACAGCGCAGCCGGCAATCATGAGATTGCACAACATCATGACGCTCATCTGCTTCCAGTAAGGACGTGCCGCCTGTATATACCATCTGATATAACTCATAGTCCGGATGTTATCTCTTTACTGATTTGTAGCATAATCCTGCAGCTTCATGGTCCGGAAGACAATCAAGATGCCAGCATCCTACCTTGCTTATGACCTTTTCCACAGTCTTATGGAGATTGTCCATGCTGGCCCTGTCCCACCTCGCGCACGAGCAGGCCGGCATCAGCGAAGCATAGGACTGGAGCTTTCCCAGCCTGCTCACCTTGTTGGATGGTGCCTGTGAAAGTCTCACAACAGCCTGCAAGGGCAGCTCTTCATTTATATAGCAAGGGGTCTTTCCGCTCCAAGGCGAGCCGAAGACGTGCACCTCTCCTCCAATTATCCTTATTACAGGATTGTCGTCGTTCAGCAGCGAAGTTCCCTCGACGCTTTCTAGCCAGAGCCTGCTGTGAGTGCTCTTCCCGGTCCCGCTTCGGCCGAGGAACATATACCCGCAGCCGTCGCACTTTACAACAGATGCGTGTACAAGCAGTGTGTCGTGCGGAAGAGTGCGGAAGGCGTACAGAAGCATGGCTGCGTTGCTCACGGCAAATTCGGCATATCTTACCTTATCTATATATATGACGGCTTCGCTATAGTCATCGGAAGCGACCAGCATGCAGTCAGGATGATTCCTGCTATATGAAAAGGCGAATATGTACCTGTCATCCTCCCGGAATACCCAGAGATAGGGGGCTTCGTCATTGAAAATCTCGACAACCTCGCCTTTCAAGACATCCGCCAATGAGTCTACGCTCTCCAGTTTCAAGGTAAACAAGGACGATCTGCCATCATCCTCGCATCTGAAAGGCTCATAAGGACTGAGCCATGAGCAGGAAGGAAACGATTCCGGCAGAACAAGACGGAACGAGTGTCCGGCAACAGAATATTTGAACGAAAATACCATAAGCCCCAAATATAGTAAAAAATGAAGCCCGGCACAATGTGCCAGGCTTTATTTTTTTATGAAGTCCCGATTAGAGCTTTGGACCAGCTGCTACGAGAGACTTACCGAGGTCGTTTCCGGTGAACTTCGCGAAGTTCTTGATGAAGCGGCCTGCGAGATCCTTAGCCTTCTCCTCCCACTGGCATGCGCACTCGTAAGTGTCACGTGGGTCGAGGATTGCAGGGTCAACGCCTGGGAGCTCAGTAGGAACAACGAAATCGAAGTAAGGGATAGTCTTGGTAGGAGCCTTGTCGATAGAACCGTCGAGGATAGCGTCGATGATTCCTCTTGTGTCCTTGATAGAGATACGCTTACCTGTTCCGTTCCATCCTGTGTTCACGAGGTATGCCTTGGCACCGACCTTCTCCATTCTCTTCACGAGCTCCTCACCGTACTTGGTTGGGTGGAGTGAAAGGAATGCAGCACCGAAGCAAGCTGAGAATGTAGGAGTAGGCTCAGTGATGCCACGCTCTGTACCTGCAAGCTTAGCGGTGAATCCTGAGAGGAAGTAGTACTGAGTCTGCTCAGGAGTAAGGATTGAAACTGGAGGGAGGACTCCGAATGCGTCAGCAGAAAGGAAGATCACCTGCTGTGCGTGAGGACCCTTTGAAGGAACTGCGATGTTGTTGATGTGGTTGATAGGGTAAGAAACACGTGTGTTCTCAGTCACGCTCTTGTCAGCGAAGTCGATCTTACCGTTTGCATCAACTGTAACGTTCTCGAGGAGAGCGTTTCTCTTGATTGCGTTGTAGATGTCCGGCTCAGACTCTGGGTCGAGGTTGATCACCTTTGCATAGCAGCCGCCTTCGTAGTTGAATACACCCTCGTCATCCCAGCCGTGCTCGTCGTCACCGATGAGGAGACGCTTAGGGTCAGTTGAAAGGGTAGTCTTACCTGTTCCTGAAAGACCGAAGAAGATCGCTGTGCTTGTGCCTTCCATGTTTGTGTTTGCAGAGCAGTGCATTGAAGCGATGCCCTTGAGAGGGTTGTAGTAGTTCATGAGTGAGAAGATACCCTTCTTCATCTCTCCACCATACCAAGTGTTGAGGATGACCTGCTCGTTGGTCTTGAGGTTGAACACTGTTGCAGTCTCTGAGTTGAGGCCGAGCTCCTTGTAGTTGTCGACCTTTGCCTTTGCTGCGTTGAATGATACGAAATCAGGCTCGCCATAGTTTGCAAGCTCCTCCTCTGTAGGACGGATGAACATGTTCTTTACGAAATGCGCCTGCCAAGCTACCTCCATGATGAAACGTACCTTAAGACGTGTAGCCTCGTTTGTACCGCAGAATGTATCGACTACATAGAGCTTCTTTGCTGTGTTGAGCTGCTTGATGGCCTTTGCGCGGAGGTCTGCCCAAGCTTCCTCAGAACAAGGTTTGTTGTCATTCTTGTACTCCTCTGAAGTCCACCATACAGTGTCCTTGCTTGCCTCGTTCATCACGAAGAATTTATCCTTAGGAGAACGTCCTGTGTAGATACCTGTCATTACGTTGATGGTATCAAGCTCTGTAAGCTGGCCTTTCTCGTATCCCTCGAGGCTTGGATCAGTCTCCTCAGCGAAGAGAACCTCGTAAGAAGGGTTGTGAAGGATTTCCTTCACATCGGTAATACCGTACTTGGTCAAATCAATTTTGCTCATAATTCTTTAAAATTGTATTAAATGGTTTATATTCTAAATCCAAAATCACCGCTCAGTAATGTGACTTTGTCACACGCACGATTTGAGCGATGCAAAATTAAACTTTTTTTGTGATTTGGCAAACTCAAAAAACGATTATTTTCTTACTTTTGTGTCCGCGGACTGCAAAGCATAAAATATGCCCCTTCAGGCGGGTCTGCGCCAAAAGGAAAAAAGAAATGACAATGGAGCAGAATGACATACGGACACCTCTTGAAGTCCTCTCTGATTATTGGGGCTATGACTCCTTCCGTCCCTGTCAGGAGGATATAGTCGAGGCGGCTCTCGAGGGCCGTGACGTTCTTGCCATCCTCCCTACAGGAGGCGGCAAATCCGTATGTTTCCAGGTCCCTGCCATGATGAGGCCAGGAATCGCCATTGTCGTCACACCGCTCATCGCCTTGATGAAGGACCAGGTCCAGAATCTGGAATCACGGGGCATCAAGGCCCTGTGCGTCAATGCAGGAATGGGACGTCGCGAGGTCGAGCTGACACTGAATAATGCAGCCTACGGAGACTTCAAGTTCCTTTATGTCTCTCCTGAGCGCCTGACCACCCGTGTCTTCCAGAATTATGTCCGGGAGATGAATGTGAACTTCATCGTAGTGGATGAGGCACATTGTATCTCCCAATGGGGCTATGACTTCAGGCCGGATTATCTGCAGATCGGCCGGTTAAGGGACATTGTGGATGCTCCTGTGATAGCCTTGACGGCGACTGCAACCCCACAGGTCGCGGAAGACATAATGGAGAAGCTCCGCTTCCAGGAGAAGACGCTTATCAAAAGCGGCTTCGAAAGGCCGAATCTTTCCTATATCGTAAGAAAGGTCGAGGACAAATCCGGCCAGCTTCTGAATATATGTTCGAGCGTTCCCGGCACCGGAGTCGTCTACGTGCGCAGCCGTAAAAAGACGGAGGAACTCTCAGCTTTCCTTCGTGCGCAAGGACACTCTGCGTCGTTTTATCACGCCGGACTTGGTTCGGATTCCCGTGCTGACCGTCAGGAGAAATGGAAGAAGGGGGAGATTCGTATAATGGTGTGTACCAATGCTTTCGGTATGGGTATCGACAAGCCGGATGTACGCTTCGTCGTTCACTTCGATGTGCCTGACAGCCCCGAAGCCTACTTCCAGGAGGCCGGCAGGGGCGGACGTGACGGCAAGAGGAGCTTTGCAGTGATGCTCTGGAATTCCACCGATGTCAGGCGCATGAAGCAGATTGCGACTATCTCCTTTCCATCCCTTGAATATATTGAGGACATCTACCATAAGGTGCACTCGGCCTACGAGATCCCGTATGACACCGGCGCCGGCCGTCAGCTCAAGTTCAACCTTGAAGAATTCTGCAGGAAATACGGTCTTCAGCGCTCATCGGCTTACTACGCGCTTACCTATCTTGAAAGGACGGACCATCTGACCCTATCGGAAGATGTGGACATTTCGACCAAGGTCCAGATACGGCTGGAGCGAAATGAACTCTATGACCTCGAGCTGCCTGACTCAAGGATGGTCCGTCTGCTGGAAACTCTGATGCGCAGGTACACAGGACTCTTCTCCTATCCGGTTCCCATTGACGAGGACTACATCGCCGGCCGCATAGGCGTGACCGTCCCTATGCTCCGCCAGCTCCTGTACAACCTGGCCCTGGAGCACGTGATAAAATATATCCCTTCAGACCATGCGACCGTCCTCTTCCTGCACCACGACCGTCTCCGCCCGAAGAACCTCAACCTCGATCCGGAAAGATACCGGATGCTGAAGTCATCTTCCGATGCCCGCATGCAGAAGATGCTGGACTACATCTCAGAAGAAGATGTATGCCGCAGCGCCTACCTGCTCGACTATTTCGGTCAGACTGACAGTGCCGACTGCGGTACCTGCGATGTCTGCCGTTCATCAAAGAGCTCTTCATCCCGATACCAGCGGACTGAAGGCCCTCTTAATGAGGCCCTCGTGAAGTTCGTAAAGGATGAAAAATCAGGAGATTACACCATGGAAGATGTTGCCCGCCGCTTCGGCTCAGCAACGTCGTCCTGTTCTGATGTCTACATCCAGGTTCTCCGTAGACTCATAGACGAAGGCACTCTCCCGCCCCCCAGGATATAGCCTCCCCCATCGTAGCTGTGTCCTTCAGGTCCGGATTCTATCCGCACCCTGCCATAAAGCTCTTCGCGGATGTCTTTTGGGCGACAAGATTTGACTATTTGTCCAATCGTGAGCTTCGTCTGTCCCGCACATCTGATAATGCATTATTTTTGCATTGACGCATTGTTTTGCGACTACAGTAAACGCCTTTATCGTGAGCCTGAAGGAAATCATCGTCGGCCTGATTGCCCTTTTGACATTGTTGCTGGTTCTGTTCAATAACAGCGGTTACCGGCGGAAGCTCGCGTGGATGGTGATCATCATATTCCTTCCTATAGCCGGCTCCCTTCTTTTCCTCCTGTTCGGTCTCAATCTCCGTAGTGTCAAGATGTACATGCAGAAGCATAAACCCTTGATAGATAAGCTGCAGGAGCTTGATCCTGCAGGACTTTCTCCAGATGGACCCGATGAATCCCTCGTGAATGAAACCTACCGCCCGCTGGTACGTCTGCTGTCTCAGGACATCAATAACCTGTCAGCCGGGAACTCCTTTGAAGTCATCATAGACGGAAGGGTCAAGCAGGAGATGCTGATGGAAGACATCCGTAATGCAAAGGAATATATTCATATCGAGTACTTCCACTTCGGGATGGATAAGGGCAGCCGTGTAATAAAGAGACTTCTGGAGAAGAAGGCGGAGGAGGGAGTCAAGGTGCGTTTCCTCAATGAAAACATCGCCAATCTTCCCAACCCTCTGTCATATTACAGAAGCATGGAGAAGTCTGGCGTGGATGTGGAGAATTTCACCAGCTACAAGATGCATCTGATAGAGTTCATCACTTCCCTCAATCACCGCAATCATCGTAAGATTGTTGTGATCGACGGCAAGGTCGGCTATACGGGAGGGATGAACATAAACGACAATTACTTCCGTAGGTGGCGTGATACCCATATGAGGCTGAGCGGTGCTGCAGTCGGTGCATTGAATGCTCTTTTCCTTGACTCATGGCTTACATCGGGAGGCACTATCGACAAGCCTCTCCTGTATTACCTTCAGACTGATACCAGTTCCCGAGATATCTCTTCCCCATATTACTTCAAAGACAAGGTCGTGCAGGTGGTTCCCGATGACCCCTATGCCCTGTCACCCGTCATACAGCATGGGTACGAGTGGATATTCCACAATATAAGGAAGTATATATACATCCAGACCCCGTATTTTGCTCCACCAGAAGCGATGCTCAGTGCTATGAAGGCAGCCGCTGAGAGGGGAGTCGAGGTTGTGCTGATGCTGCCGCAGAGGGCGGATAACCTTCTGATGGTCCACACCAACAGGGCATATTACGAGGAATGTCTTGCCGCCGGAATCCGTATCTTCCTCAGGAAGGGTGAATTCATTCACAGCAAGACCTTTGTGTGTGATGACTATCTGTCACAGATAGGTACGGCCAATCTTGACATGCGTAGTCTGGACCTCAGCTATGAGGTGAATACATATATATATGATACCGAGGTCGCTCTGGCCTGTAAGGAGATATTCTTCAAAGACCTCGCTCAATGTGAAGAACTGGACCTTCAGAAATGGAAGAAGCGTCCGTTCCCTCTAAGAATAATCGAATCTGTATTCAAGCTCTTCACACCACTGCTCTAACGCTTGGCAGTGTACTGCGAGAGGATCACGCCGAAAGTGGATACGGCGATTCCTATCCATTGACGTGAGTTGAGGATTTCATGCCCGAGGATCCATGCAATAATGGCGGCGGCAACAGGTATGAGCGCAGAGAATATGCTTGACTTCGCCACTCCGAGATTCTTGATGGTACTGACCCATAATGAAAATGCGAGGCTTGAACATAGTATTGCAAGGCATATTATCGGGTACCATACTTCCGGGGTGAAATGTGTCCCGGCACTGAATCCGTCCAGACCTTTCCACAGGAACAATGGGAAAAGATACACAGACCCGATGAGGAACTGGTACATGACGATTATCTGACTTGAATAATTGCTGGACAGACTCTTGGTCACCGAGGCATGCCCTACTTCGGCGATTACGGCAATCAGCAGAAGTATGATCCCCCATATGAAGTTGTCTCCAAGTTCCCCTTTCGCCATAGCCACCATCACGATTCCTACCAGGGAGAACAGGATTCCTATGATGTTCACCACATTGACCTTCTCCTTGAAGAACAGGATGCCTGCCCCTATCGAGAATATCGGGATTGTGGCGATGATCATTGCACTTAAAGTAGGGGAGCCAGTCTCTTTCAGTCCATAGGTCTCACATATGAAATATATGAACGGCTCGAAGAATGCCAGCAGGAGAAACTTCGGAAGGTCCTGTCTCTGAATGCGTTTGATGCGGGCATACGCCGTGTTGAACAGGAATAGCACCAGGCCTGCCAGAAGGATTCTGACGAACACGAAGTAAAAGATAGGGATGTTCAGGGCTATGAGCTGATCTGTCCATATATACGACATCCCCCACAATGTAATGGCGAAGATAGATGCTATATAGATCAATACTTTGCTGGGCTGTACTTTAGGTGACATTGTCCGTTATATTTTCTGTCCGTTGATGTATATTTCTTCTATGACTCCTTTGAGCGTCTCTCCCTCGTAAGGAGTCCATCCGCATTTGCTTTTCTGGTCTTCCGCCCTGACCGTGAACTCCTTCTTCAGGTCAAAGACCACAAGATCAGCCTCTCGTCCCTTGGCGATCTTTCCTCGGTTCAACCCGTAGAGCTCTGCTGCATTTTCGGAGAATACCGCAGCTATTCTTGTCAGAGGAATTTCCTCTTGTGCTGCAATGGTCAGAAGTACGGGCAGGGTCTGCTGTATCGAAGGAAGTCCTGATGGAGCTTTGGTATATACCGCATCCTTTTCTGCAAGCAGGTGAGGAGCATGGTCGGAGCCTATGGTGTCGATCAGTCCTGATGCCAGAGCCTCGCGCAGAGCCTGCCGGTCATCGGGTGACTTGACAGACGGGTTGCATTTGACCCTGCTTCCGAGTCTTGGGTAGTCTTCATTGCTGAACCACAGGTAATTGCATGATGTCTCAGCTATGATGCCCGGGTTGTTGGATTTAGCCGCCCTTGCCATTTCAATCTCCTCCTTTGTGGATATATGGCATAACACGAGCCTTGTCCCATGCTTAATCGCAAGCTCAAGAGCCTTGATGCTGGACTTTATGCACGCCTTTCTGCTTCTTATGTTCTCATGTTCCTTGAAAGGGATGTCTTCACCGTATCTTGCGACGGCCGTCTGGAGATTTTCCCTGATGGTCTGCTCGTCCTCACAGTGGACCAGAACCGGCTTTTCCTTGATTGAGAACAGTTTGTTCAGGGCTGATCCTTCATCAACAAGCATGTTGCCGGTAGATGATCCCATGAACACCTTCACACCCGCAATGTCATCAGATGTTACCCCTGTTTCCGGATCTCCTTCTCTGACGAGAGAACATATCATCTCAGCGTTGGTGTTGGTCGCTCCGATATGGAACCCCGTCTTGACGACAGACCGTTCCTCCGCCAGCCTGATCTTGTCCTTCAATGCCTGAGGAGTCACTGTGGGGGGATTCGTGTTTGGCATGTCGAACACTGTCGTCACGCCGCCCGCCAGAGCTGCTCGTGACTCCGTGTACATGTCCGCCTTATGGGTCAGTCCCGGATCACGGAAATGCACATGGGCGTCAATTCCGCCTGCGATCACATGTTTCCCTTCAAGATCGTGGATTTCGGCACCAGGATTTGCGGACATGAGGCGGCTGACTCTGAAATCATAGTCTTCCGCGTCTGCATAAAGCACCTCTCTGATCAGCCCGTCTTCTATGACTATGGTGCCGGTCCCGACTTTTTCCGATGTCACTATGGTTGGCCTGTGAAGAATCAGCATATCAATGTCTTGGCTTAATTTTTCTCATTTTCAATTTCAGTACGCCCCAGAATGCTTCTCCGAAGATTCCGCTGCTCATCTTGGATGTACCCTCCTTTCTGTCCACGAATATGATAGGGACTTCCGTGATGTTGAATCCAAGCTTATACGTTGTGTATTTCATCTCTATCTGGAAACCATATCCCTTCATCCTGATCTTGTCCAGATCTATGGTTTCCAGTACCTTGCGTCTGTAGCACTTGAATCCGGCAGTCGTGTCGTACACCTTCATTCCCAGCACGGTACGTACATATACGGAAGCATAATATGACATTATCACACGTCCGATAGGCCAGTTTATCACGCTGATTCCATTGCAGTAGCGTGAACCTATCGCGAGGTCTGCGCCACCCTTGCTGCAAGCCTCGTATAGTCTCGGAACATCATCAGGATTATGCGAGAAGTCGGCATCCATCTCGAATATATAGTCATATCCATGTTCCACGCACCACTTGAATCCGGTCAGATATGCCGTTCCCAGACCAAGCTTGCCTGTCCTTTCTATCATGTGCAGCCGCTCCGGAAATTCCTCCTGCAGCTTCCTGACAATCCCGGCAGTGCCGTCAGGTGAGCCGTCCTCTATCACGAGAACGTGATACTCACCTTCAAGACCGAAGACGGCCCTTATTATGTTTTCGATGTTCTCCTTCTCGTTGTAAGTCGGAATGATGATGATTTTTTTGTCCATATTATTTATTGTCGATCACTTTCAACATTTCCATTACAGCAGTCTCAAGCTGTCTGTCCTCTCCGCGAAGTACTGATGCAGGGTCATTGTACATCAGGATGTCCGGCTCTATCTGCATGTTTTCCAGATGCCTGCCTTCTTTCAGACCGATCGATCCTATCTGAGGAATGCCGAACACGATGGTAGGGTCTACCTGAGTCTCCCACCATACGGCCGTCATGGTACCCGGAACAGGTGCACCTATCAGCTTGCCTATGCCGAGACTCTTGTAGGCGTATGGGAAGCCGCATGCATCCGAATAGTTGTCCTCGCCGACAAGTACGCACGAAGGCTTGGTCCATTTCGCGAAAGGTTCCACGCTTGCAAATCTGCCTCTGTGCTCGAAATGAATGTATTCCTCACCGCTGAGAAGTGTCACGAGGTCGTCGTGCAGCCACCCGCCGCCATTGTGCCTTGTGTCCACGATCACTGCCTCATGGTTCCTGTATTTGCCGAGGAGCTTCGAATAGACTCTGCGGAAACTTTCTGAATTCATTCCTTCAACATGTACATACGCTATCCTGCCTCCGGAAAGCTTTTCCACCATCTCCTCTCTCTGCTTCACCCATCTGTTGTACATGAGCGAGGCATCGCTGCTGCCGGCTGTCACAAGAACTTCCTTCGCCTTTCTGCCGCCTTTATTCACTTCCAGGATCAGGTCCTTACCGGCTTTGCGCTTCAGCAGGTCATACCAGTTCTCTCCGGATTTGACCGGAACGCCGTCAATGCATGTGATCACATCTCCAGCCTTAATTTCAGGATTTGCAGTTGCGAGGGCGCCTCCTGGCAGCACTTCTGCTATCTTCAGACCTTCGCCTTCATATTCCTGGTCAAAGAGCACGCCGAGGGTCCCCAGGTTGAGACCACCTCTGAAGTAGTACCTTGCTCCGGTGTGAGAACCGTTCAGCTCTCCGAGCAGTTCGGACAGCATCTCCTGAAAATCGAAGCTGTTGCTGATGTGCGGCAGGAACTTCTCGTATGTCTTGCGGTAGCCTTCCCAGTCAATGCCGTGAATGTCAGGGTCATAGAACTTCTCGTTCACCTGTTTCCATGTGTGGTTGAATATATATTCCCTTTCCGCACGCGGCCTGTATTCATATTCACCGGCGATTGCTATGGATGTTCTCGAACCGTTGGCTGTAGATATCTTCGCGATGCCGTTCCCGCTGAGTATGTACAGGTTCTTACCGTCCTTGTCAGGCATGAACGCACCATATACATTCTTGCACAGCACCTTTGTGTCTCCCTTTTCCAGATCGGTCACGCAAAGGTCCATACCTTTTTCAAGTCTTACCGAATAGTACAGCTTCTTGCCGTCCTTGGTCAGATAATGGTCTCCGTGCTGCCCCGATGCTCTTGTGAGACGGTAAATCCTGTCCTGTCTGTTTTCAAGGTCGAGTTCGATCTTCCTGACTTTCTCTTCTTTTGTGGTGTCCTTCTTCTCTTCCTTTTCCTTTTCCTTCTTCTCATCCTTTCCCTTCTTTTCTCCTGATATCAGATCTGCTATTTCGCCCTGCTCCTTGTTGCGCTTCCATTTTGAAAGTTCCTCACCATCAAAGAACATGAGGTATACGTCGGTGTGGGCGCCCCAGCTTCCGTGGCTCTTGTAACCGGCCCTGTCGGACTCCCATGTCATGGCCTTGCCTCCGAGGGCCCATTTGAACGAACCGTCGCTGTAGCCGCTCTCTGTTATGTTGGTTATCTCGCCGGTCTCGATGTCTATGAGGGCGACATCTTCGTGGTTCCATCCGCCGCCACCCTGGAAGTTGCACAGGATGTGATGGCTGTCAGGACTCCATCTGAAAGCCTGGTCACCGTCGGAATATGAGATGTTGACATTGCTGAGCAGGTTCTTCTCCTTGCCGCTCTTCGTGTTCTTTATCACGATCTCTGTCCTGTCCTTAAGGAAGGCCAGCCACTTCCCGTCGGGCGATACCGCCGGCTGGAAGCATGTCTGCCCTGGTTCTGTCACCAGTTCCTCTTTCCATTTCAGGGCATATGTGAACCCTTTGTCCCTCTTCTCTGTGAGCTCAGCCTTGTATATGCCCCAGTGTCCGTCTCTTTCGGCTGAATAGTATAAGGTGCGTCCGTCCGGAGCGAATGCGACATCTCTTTCCTGTTCAGGAGTGTTGGTGATCCTCTTTGTAGTCGCGTAATCAATGGATGTGACGTAGACATCTCCTCTGATCACCACGGCTATTTCATTCTCTTCGGGAGAGAGATCCGCAGAAGTTATGTTTCCGGAAACCGTAGTATATTCTACGGGGTCCTCCACCTGGTCTGAGACGATCTGTATCTCCACCTTTTCCGGCTCCCTGCCTTCCGTCAGCGTGTACAGTTCTCCGTCGTAGGAATAACAGAGGGTGCCGTTGTCCGAAAGCGAAAGATATCTCACAGGATTGCCTGAGTATGAGGTCAGCTTGACAGCCAGCTCTGGTGCTGACAGGCTGGACCTGTATATGTTGATGGTGCCGTCTGCCTCGCTGAGGTAATAGAACGAGTCGCCGTCTGCCGCAAATACAGGGTCTCTGTCCTCTCCTTTGAAAGATGACAGCTTTTGGAAGGAGCCCTGTCCGTCGATGGTGAAGTCCGTGCTTCCGGCGGCAGGGGTATATGCCCAGATGTCCCTGGTTACCGATGAGGTGTGGTGCTTTCTGTATGGATCCTCATATCCTTTATAGTCTTCATATATGACTATACCCTGCGCATTCACGTCCAGTTCAGAAACGGGAAGCGAAGTCACTCTTGACGGTCTGCTCTGATTCTTACCTATGATATATAGCTGCGCTTCTCCAGGAAAGTCCCCGTATGCGGGATCCTGCTGGATCGATGCGCTGAAGACTATGCTGCCATCCTTGAGGACAGCCTTCGGAGTCTCGTTGCCCGGGTAGGTTGTAACCCTTTCCGGAACACCTCCCTCAGCCGACACTATATATATGTCCTTGCTCTTTTCCCTGTAGGAACTGAAAACGATCTGTTTTCCGTCAGGAGTCCACATCGGATCCGTGTCATAGGCCCCGTTTGAAGTGATCTGCCTTGCAAGACCTCCCTTTGAATCTACCGTGTAGATGTCTCCTTTGTAATTGAAAACGATAGTGTTCCCGTCAGGAGAAATGTCATTGCGCCTGAGCCAGAGGGGAGAGGATTGCGCAGCTGCAGATCCGGCCAGCAGCATCAATGCCGCAAAAGTACCAAGGATTCTCTTCATCATATCTGTCAAATCAAATTAATATATACCTATACAAACACGCAAATATAATAAAATATTTGCATAATACCTATATATAAATATGGTATGAGCGATGATGTGCATTTCTGTCCCGACGCAGTTGTTTTGCCTCATTCCCCTTCGTCGCTGCGCCAGTCCCCTTGATTTGCTTTGCCTTCCCGTCTCGACCTGGGGCTGAGCAAACCTATCCGTACTCAAGGTCAGTCTCTGGAGATTCCGTTCAAAGGCCCCGGCACCACCTCCGGCCTGGAAAGAGAAGTCGCAATCTACGTAACCATCGAAGGCGGTCCGCAGTCCTGGGGCATGATCTCCCTCTATTGACGGTAACTGGGACAGACGTCGACTAGTGCTGACGACGAATGATGCTGAGGTTGAATGTACTGCCGATGAATGATGCATCCGTCGAATGATGCTGACGACGAATCACCTGCTCCAAATGGAGCGGGTGATTCTCTGCAACCTCCCGAATATCAGCCGTTTGCGGTTTAATTCAAGCAACCCTCCCGCTTCCAATCCTTGCACAGGTGCCATTTCAAGGACTACCCTCGGTTTTTCTGCCCCTAATCCTTGCAGAGGTGCCATTTCAAGGACTAGTCTCAGTTTTTCTGCCCTAATCCTTGTGCAGGTGCCATTTCAAGGACTAGTCTTTGTTTCCCGCTATGCCCCCAATGTGTAGCCGTACATGCCCTTTTCAAAAATATCTGCAGATTTGTGCGAAAAAGTTTGGATGTAAGGAAAAATTGTCTACCTTTGCACTCCCGTTTGAGAGAGGGGTAGTCCGCAGGGGCATGAGTTCTGTTGAAAGACTGGCGCTGAGATTGAGATTTTCAAGATTTTTGAAAAAAAGTTCAGAAAAAGTTTGGAAGTTAGAAAATAAAGCGTACCTTTGCACTCCCGTTTGAAAAACGGCCCCGCGAGGGGATTCAGGAAGTTCATTGAAAAGACTGATTACTGTACAAGAAGCAAGTACCGAGAAAAACAATTTATCGAGAAGCGTTGATTCTTTTGAAGGAATCGAGAGTGTCAGTGACGAGCTAAGAATTATATAGAGATTATACAATGAAGAGTTTGATCCTGGCTCAGGATGAACGCTAGCGGCAGGCTTAACACATGCAAGTCGAGGGGCAGCATGCGGGTTAGCAATAACCTGTGATGGCGACCGGCGCAAGGGTGCGTAACG
>SUYN01000024.1:25655-28324 GCA_015060405.1 Bacteroidales bacterium | reverse complement strand
CTTGATGAACGCTCTACGCGGGTATAGACTCCATCAATATAGGCACCCATATATTGAACCTGGCTGCACTTGTCTGTCTGGAAGAGGACATCACCTCCGGCTCCTGCCGGTCTCACATCCACGACAACGTCCGTAAAGCCGCAGTCCGCAATCTTCTCCATATCACGAGCGATATTCTCCCTGCTGTCACCATAGTCACGGAAATTGGCATTTCCTTCGATCCATATGAAGCATCTCTTGCCTTTGACCGGCTCCACCGGTGGTTCTGGATCTACAGGCGGTTCCGGCTCCACAGGTTGCTCAGGATCTACCGGCTGTTCAGGCTCCTGCGGAGTTTCCTGCTCATTCCAGCCGTTCTTATCGAATTCCGATTCAATGTCAAGTTTGTTGTCATCGCAAGCGCAGACCATAAACAAGACCAGCATCAGTGATATGAGTTTTTTCATATTGGGCTATATTTTGGATAAAGATAGCAACAAAAAAGGAGAATCGCTTGAGCAATTCTCCTTTTTTATGGCTTATAAAGTTTCGAGGATCTGCCAGATCTGATAGAGGCCTCTTGGTACATGGAAGCAGCCCTTCCATTTGCCACCCTTGAGGGTGAGGAGGACTTCTCCACGGCGATTGAGGTAGCCGTACCATTCAGGATATTCCTGATCCTTGAAATGTGTCCACATGTAGTTGTGAATCTTCTCAAACCACTCGAGGCACTGCTGGTTTCCGGTGAGCTGGTAAGCCTTGATGAAGCAGATGGCAGACTCAAGGTGTACCCACCAGAGCTTCTGGTCCCACTCGAGCTTCTGCATAGGAGCTCCCTTCATGTCCTGGAAGTAGAAGATTCCGCCGTATTCCTTGTCCCAGCCGAACTCGACAACGCTGAGAGCGATCTCGACGCACTTGTCGATAAGGGCCTTGTCGTTTCTGCGGATACCGAGGTTCATCATAAACCATAAAGCTTCAAGGTCGTGGCCAGGATTGATCTCACGGCCCTCAAAGCAGTCTACAGGGGTTCCGTCCGGAGCCACATTCTCAAGCATCACACCCAGCTCAGGGTAGTAGAACACATTGAGAATCTCGCTGAGACACTCGTCGATGGTCTTGTCAAGCAGGGTCTTGTCAGGGAGGATGTTCTCCACTTCAAGAGCCATGTTGCAGATGATCATAGGGAGTGCGAAACCCTTCATAGGACGTGTTCCGGGATATGACTTCTCCCAACGTCCCTTAGGATCATTACGGCGGTCAAGAATCCTCTGGAAAGTCTTCAGAGCAATCTCCTTGTACTCCTCGCTGCCTGTAGCCTCTGCAAGCTGGGCGAAAGCCATGCATGCGAATGTATTCGAGAAGATGTTATATGGCTGGATGATAGGCTTTCCCTCACGGGTCACCGAAAAATAGAAGTCGTAATTGCCGTCGTGCGCATATTTCTTCAGGAACTCAGCTCCTTGGATAGCGCAATCAAGCCACTCCTGCTTCTTCTCTACCTTATTATACAACATCGCGAACATCCACACTTCCCTTCCCTGAAGCCAGATGAACTTGTCAGTGTCAAAAACACTTCCGTCACGGTCCAGACAGCTGAAATAACCGCCATACTCGAGGTCCTGAGACTTCTCAAGCCAGAAAGGAAGGACGCTGTCCAAAAGCTCGCTCTTATACTGAGCAGCAAGTTTCTTGAAATCCATTGTAATGATCTGTTTTAGTTATAATTATAAAATGCAGCCGGGAACCGGATGCTCCCGGCTGCAAGTTTAAGATTAATGAAGTGGGAAGAGGTACTTCTCAACTGTATCCATCCAAGGATCGATCACGTAAGCTGCGAGCTTGCCGTCCTCACCCTTGATGAAGATGTCTGAATAAGTAAGACCAGCTGTGTTTACAGTGTGGAAGTTCATCTGGATCTTGAATACTTCCTTGACAGCTGCTACATCTGTTACATCAAGAACGATGATGTCTGTGTAGTCATAGTCGAAGTGGCAGCTTGCTGTCATAGCAAGATACTTCTTACCGTCAACCTCTGCTGTAGAAATACAGTTGTAGTTCTCCATCCAAGTTGAACCTGTAACATAGATCTCAGCCCAAGCCTCACCATTGAAGTAGTTGAGGTTGTAAGTAGAACCGTAAGTGATAGCGAAGAGACCGTCAGCAAGTGAAGCGCCTGCAGGAGCAACAACACCTGTTGAAGCATCCCATGAACCATCGTGGAGGTCACCGTAAACAGGTTCAGCAACTACGCCGCCCTTAACTTCCCAAGCTGCATAATGACCGGTACCAACGCAGATGTAAGCGACGATGAGAGCGTCACCGTTGACATCACCCTTCACGCGGAAGTTACCCATCTCTGTGCACCTGTAGTTAGCTGAGTTGTAGTCAACGAGAGCTGTGTAAGTACCATCAGCTGCAACCTTATAAAGCTGGAGCTGTCCTGCACCCGGAGCACGGTCCTCGCCTGAAACCATAAGGTTACCTGCGTCGTCAACGTGTACACCACCTGCAACGAATCCCTCTGGAAGAGCTACCTTTGCAGCGTTCTCACCTGTAGCAGCATCAGCAGCCCAGAGTTCACCACCTGCTGTGAAGTAAACCTTGTCACCTGTAGAAGCGACACCTGCACGACCTGCAGTTGCACCAAGCTCAGTGAGTGAGTAAGTCCAAGCGATTGGGCTCCAAGC
>SUYN01000024.1:0-25555 GCA_015060405.1 Bacteroidales bacterium | reverse complement strand
TCCAAGCGATTGGGCTCCAAGCCTCCTGAGTGATAGTGATGATCTTCACAACACCGAGTTCGCTGTAAACAGTAATTGTAGCTGTTCTTGCCGGAGCGTTCACCTCCTGCTCAGGAGCAGTGAAGACGAGCTTGTCTGTTGTATAAGCCTTAGTCTCAACAAGCCACTCTGCATCAACCTCGTAAGTGTAGTCAACATTGTGTCCGATCTCAACCTCTACTGAACCACCCTTGAAAGAAACTGTGTAAGCAGCCTCAGCGTTTACGTCGATAGCGTTCTTCTGAAGCTGAGTAACCTTTACAAGAGCTGGCTCAAGACCCTCGACTGTGATCTCGAGAGTAGCTGTACGGTTCTCGTTACCAGTGTTTGCAAGAGCATCGAGCTTGATTGAAGCCTCACCTGCCTCACCTGACTTAGGAGAGATAGAAAGCCACTCTGCAACACCCTCACCTGTAAGGGTTGCAGTCCAAGCTGCATTTGCAGTGAATGTTACATAAAGAGGCTCTGCGAGCTCTTCTGTACCTGCTGTAGGGATAGTTACCTCAGTTGGAGGGAAGTCAAGATGTGGTACAAACTCCTCCACTGGATCACAAGCAATGACAGCGGCTGCCGCCATCAAGAATAAAGCGATTTTTTTCATGATAAATAAAAATTGGGTTAGTATAATGAATGTTTATTAATGTTTAGATTTCTCGACAAGCTCGAAATGACACTATAGAGTTTCCAGGTACTGATCGAATGCCTTCTTGATGTCGCTCCAGTAGTCATACATCTTTATATGACAGAGATCGAAGAAGAACATTCCCTCAGTCGAGTTGTTGATGCAGGCATCCACGATCTTCGGCATAAGACTGCCCTGGCCGCCGTTTTCAAATCCGGTAGAGTTTCCTATGTCCGGACCGCCTATGTAAGGTACATCTCCTGCGAAGATGTTCTTTGCCCTCTTGCAGAAGCCTTCCATAGTCCATTCGCTGCTGCCGTAAATCGACTTGGTAGAAGCATAGGCACCGATAATCATTATGTCGCAGTGATCTGCATAACCATAGCTGCAATACTCAGAAGTCGCCCAGTTGTAAACGCTCTTTGCATTGTAGTTCGGACTGGCCCAGTTGACACCCGAATAATAGTAGCTTGTATACCATGCTCCAACATACGCTCCGAAACGCACGTCCGGATTTACGGAGTGCACCCTTGCAGATGCCTTCTCCATGAAATCATGGATGTTCTTGGCACGGAACTCCATCCAACTCTTCTGCAATGGAGAGAGGATATTAGGGAGGGATTCAGTACCTGGAGCAAAGATATCGTCAGGCCAGTTAGTCACCGTCTTGCCGATATATTCCTCAAACTTCTGACGTGAGACATCTGAGAAATCACTCTGGAGCTCATAATCATCATAGCGGCAGCGGTCGAGGATGATACCTGCGACATCATATGCCGCGAGGTCCTCGAGGATGCCAAGAAGATAGTCCACGACCTCGTCGTTGGCAGGGTTCAGGAACTTGGTTCCTGCTCCCAGGTCCATGCAGCTCACGAGTCCGTCTGCAGTGTTGATTACGGTAGCCCACTCCTTCCTGGCTGTGCCGTCGAAAAGCGGTCCGCTGGAACCGAGGCCGTAAGGACATTCCTTTCCACCGACCATAGTGTTGATGGCAGCATACACATCAAGTCCTACTTCCTTTCCCACATTGATGAACTCCTGGAGATAGTCGAAGGACTCTGTCCTCTTGAGCCACTTGTAAGCTCCAGTGACCCAGGCATCAACCTGAGTGAGAGCACCTTCCACATCTGATTTGAAGAGTAGGCCTGCTGTTGTGGGACGCACCTCGACGATGACACCAGTGAAACCGGTTTCCTTGATGCGCGCCATGTCATCCGCAATCTTCTTACGGCTGTTGGCGTAGTCCTTGAAGTTGGCTGCGGCATCAATCCACACAAGACGAGCCTTTGCCTCCTTCACCTCCGGCTTTGGATCTTCAGTGCCGGGATTGTCGGGGTCATCATCCGGCTTTTCTTCCGGATTCTGATTCTCCTCCTCATTCCAGCCGTCGTTCCAGATGTAATTGTCATCAGGTTTGTCGCATGCGATAAAGACCGCAAGCGACAGAAGAAGAAATATGTTCCTTAAAATCTTCATACTACTTGATCATTATTGTGCTGCCTACCGCACGCTGTGCGCCATCGCATGGGGTTATGGTCTGTCTGCCGTTTACAAGCATACAGCTTGAACCGCCTCCATCAAGATTGATGGCTTCTACACATCCGAGGTCGAGAAGGACGTTTGCGACATCTGCCGTCGTGAGTCCTGTCACGCCTTCAGTCATCTCTCTTCCTTCGCAGACAAAGGTAATCATTTTTTTATCAGCAGTGACACCCACCGCAGTTCTTGGCTGATTACTGTCCGGAGCAATGCCTGAAGCACCATAGAAAAGTTCCTCCACATAGGTGTTCCTGAACTTTCCTCCATCTATCAGAAGAGGGCCTCCGCCGATGGCAGTCTTTGCTTCAAACTCTTCGGCTCCGTCAGGATAGGCAGATGACGGAGTCTTGGCCGGCCTTGACTCCCAGTTGTTGTCGGCTGGGGCAGTATACATGTAATGGGCGCTCCTTCCCTTATATGTCCAGCATGCATTAAAGACGCCTTCCGAAGTCTCCAGCAGAGCCGCACGGGTCGGATAGTATATCGTCACCCAGTCCTCTGATGCATAATTGATGTTATATGCAAGGACCTCGGAATCCTTCACCGCAAGACTTGCAGAATAATTCTTTCCACCGGAAGAATAGAAGAAGCCGGCGTTTATCACGACGGGCCATTTCTCTTCGCTGTAAACGGCAGAAGGAGTCTTGAATGCGTCATCCGTACCTTCCATGGCCACATCATTGATGCTCCAGATGTCCCACTGCGCTGCAGTCATATCCGCTACAGCAATGAATGAAACAGCCTTCTTGCCTTCAAGGCACTCCGGTGATTTATAGACCTTTATGTACTCCGGAAGAGGACCATATTCAGCCGAGACATCTGTCCACCTGTCGAGGGTTGCATCCTCTTCAGGCTCCACCGGTGTCTCAGGCAGTTCCGATTCCGGCTCCTGCCAAGGCCAATCAGGATTTTCATCGGATGTAGGAGTACATCCGATGAGTCCTGATAAAAGCAAGAATGATAGGATCAATACCATATGGTCACTACATCTTGATACAGTTGACAGAGTATCCTCCGATAGTCTGGCCATAATGATCGAAATAGTAGACGAAGAGCTTGAATCCGTCGGCTGACTGGCTGATTACCACGTCACCGCAAGAATTCGATGCCTCGGCATTTGTCTCATTATACTGTGTCAACGCTGAATTCATCACGACCGGATCAGCAGTCTTGATGGTTGAAGGATTACTGATATCATAGATGTACAATCCAGGATACTGGCCCCATGCAGGGAACTGTGTTGTGATGAAGTGAGCGAGATATGTAGCGTTGTTGTATCTCTTAGCATCCATAGAGTTAGGGTTCTTACCCCAGTTACAGTAGTCGACATCGAAGAGGTCCTTCTCAGACTTGCTCATCTTTCCGTCTATGTAAGCGAGGTAATAATGCGAGTCTTCGCCTACCGTAACGCTGTTGCTGTATGAAGATATCATCACACCGTTTGCAGGATCTACAGACACTGGTGTTACCTTAGCGTAATGGATTGCAGTTTCGCCCCATCCAGGATATGCCGAGCTGTAGTCAACTACGTTCTGCTCTACAACCTGGCCACCTCTGATGACGAGTTCTGTCACTATGTTGCAGGTAGTCACTCCAGAAACTCCCTCATGAGTGAGGATCATACGTGCATCAGTCTTGACATCACCGATTACCCTTACAACGTTTCCTACAACAAATGTAGTTTCATTTGTGAATGAGTAGTACAGTTCAGGAGCTGCCGACAATGAGTTGGTTGTGTAGATGTTCACAGTCTCACCGCCTGCTGCCTTATTTGTAAGGATCAGGTTACCGGCCTCATCGCTTGTCATACCGTCAGCCTTGGCTGCGCCAAGATTGATCTCACCCTCAAGGACACCTGTGATACCGTTGAGATACTTAGGAGCTGTTCCGTCACCCATAGAGATCACGAGCTTGGTCTCGAGAACACCGACAGAAGGATTGACTGCTGCTGTGTACTCTGGGAATCCGATGTTTCCAGGATTTATAGAGAAGAGTTCCTTCGCTGATTCAGCATTGAATCCATAAGGAATCTTGGTAGGGTTTTCCTTTGTAATGGTATATTCAGTCTCGGTCACACCGTCATGCGCAACCACTGTGATGGTCTGAGGCTGGTTATAGTCCCTAGGCTTTGCAAGCTGCTCAGGATTCTTGATGGATGCGTGAACGCAGGTTACAGCCTCTGCGGTATATCCGTTAAGGTCGTCATTGGTGAAGAGATAGATCTTGCGCAGGTCATTGTCAACAAAGCCCTCGCAAGGGAAGGTTCCGATGACGTTGAAAGAGATCAGGTCGGTTCTTCTGAACTTTGTCCTCTTACCTGTGATCACGATGTCACGGCTCTCGCCTTTATTGTTTGTAAAGGTGAACTTGTTCTCCTGGTTAAGGTCGAGAACAGTCAGAGGCGGATCTATCCTGCAGTCAGGAGCAAGCTCTGCCCTGATACGCAGATTTGACATGTAGATTGTAGTCGGGTCCTCTGTCTCCTCTGGGAAGAACCAAGGAATCTCGATCACATAGTAATCCATATTCTCATCGGTCACGTCGAGCTTGGCAAGCTGCTGGTCCACATACTTTCCTGTTGTGAAGTATGCGGTAAGGCTGGTGATTCCCTGACGCTCGGTTGTAGGCTCAATGAACTGAGGCTTCTGACAAGAAGCTGCCAGGAGAAGCACCGCGGCAAATATGATATAATATATTCTTTTCATAATCATTCCTATTAAACTATTTCCACTCAGGATACTGATCTACCTCTGCATTGTTGTTGAGCTCACCGGATGGAATCGGGAAGCGGTACATCTTCTCAGGGAAGTTTCTGTCCTGGTCGTCCACAGACACATAAGAATATGTGAATGTGCCGTCACCGTTATTCTCTATCTTGAGACCATGCTGCTGATAGCCTGAAAGTCCTTCAGGATACTGCTTGTGTGCTACTCCCCAGCGACGGAGATCCCAATACCAGAGACCTTCGAACGCGAGCTCCACCTTTCTCTCCTGACGGATTGCATCCCAGAGAGGAGAACCGGCTTTGTCTGTATATGGAAGGCCTACGCGCTCGCGGACAGCCTTGACTGCAGCATTAGCTCCTGCGTTATCATCAAGATGATAGCATGCCTCTGCCTTGTTGAGAAGTACCTCTGCATAGCGCATGATGATAAGAGGCTGGACACCGCCGCTGTAAGCGATGACATCGTGGCTTTCATCGACAAGCTTGCGAAGGTAGTAACCTGTGGTCGTACGTCCCATAGGCTCTCTGTCGAGATTCCACTGGCACCAGCCGTCAACTCCACCTACGAACGGCTCGATGGCACGGCCCTTCCACTCTGCACCATTATAGAGGATTGTCGCATGGAAACGAGGCTCGAGATCAGCGTATGGAGGTGTCTGTGTTGTTGTGCCATGCCAAGCAGTCCAGTCTGGCTTTCCTCCTCTAGCCAGCTCGTATGACTCCACCATTTCCTGTGTCGGAGTACCATATCCTCCACCGGTCTCGCCATGAAGGGCATAGTCACCTCCAGGAGTATAATAGAAGTCAAAGCTGTGAGTAACGTCATTAGCCCTGTCAAAGAGATACTGGATGATAGCTTCGTTGTTACCTGCATTAATTGCCTTTCCATATGCATCCGCATACTGCGCCTCAAGTCCATATCCAAGTTTCTCAACCTCTTCAGCAGCTGTCTTGACTTCAGCCCAGCGCTCTGCATAAAGCATAGCCCTTGTCATGAATGCCCAGGCCATACCCTTGTTGATACGTCCCTTGGCAGCCTCTCTTGCAGGAAGGTTGTCAGCTGCGAACTTGAGGTCGGCATAGATGAAATCCCATCCTGCTTCCTCTGAACTGAGACCCTTGTCCTTAGTGTACGACTGAAGGTCCTCATCATAGATGATGATCTCCTTGTAACGCTTCATGAGGTCGAAATACAGCGATGCACGCATGAATTTGATTTCCGCTTCAATGCGGAGCTTGTCCTCATCAGACATCTGACCGAACCTCTTGAGACAGTCAAGAGCCTTGTTGGTCTTTGCGATTCCTTGATACCAGGTGCCCCAATAGCCAAGATATGTGCTTACATAACCTGCAGAGAGAGTCTGCTCAACACCATAAGCGATCTCACTTGGAATATAACAGAGTGAATTATAGTTGTATGAGCCATATTTCATCATATCAGTCAAGGCCTCTGTCTGACCTGCAGCGCACTGATTCATCAACAGGTCATAAAGATAGGTATAGAGATAATTGACGTGATATTCTGCATTTTCAGTTTTTTGCCAGATCAGCTTATCCGACACGCTGTCCGTCGGAGACATGTCAAGGTAAGGGGTGCACGAGAATGCTCCCAAGGATAATCCAAGTGCAAGTATTGCTTTATATATATTCTTCATAATAATCTTTACTTCGTTCAGAATAACACAATTAGAATGTCAGTGTCACACCACCCATGAGAAGGCGCTGCTGTGGATAGTATCCGTTGTTCACACCTGGAGACTCAGGGTCGATTCCTTCAGGAAGTGAATCAAGAGTGAAGATGTTCTGACCTTCAACAAAGAATCTCAAAGACTCCACATTGATCTTCTGTGTCAGCTTGTTAGGGATTGTGTATCCTATCTGCGCTGACTTGAGGCGGAGGTATGTACCGTCACGAAGCCAGAAAGTAGATGCAAGACCGTTGTCACCACCGTGTCCCGGAGTTCCAAGAGTAAGTCTTGGGAATGTTCCGTCCGGATTATAGATGCTGTATGCGTTCTCTACAAGGAAGAGAGGTGAGTTTGCATTCTCCTTGAATGTCTGTGTCCAGATGGTGTTGTCGTCGTTACCGTTGTAGTATGTTCCGGTAAGCGAAACGTCAAACATGGCACCTCCGGTAAACTGGGCATTGAAGTCGAATCCGTTCCATGCGAAGTCGAGGTTGAGACCATAAGTAAGCTCAGGTCTGTTCGTACGGCCGATGAATCCCTTGTCGGTCCAGTCGATCTTGCCGTCACCGTTGATGTCCACATATTTGATGTCACCTACGTTAGGACGGGTTCCGTACCATGCCGAGTTGTCGATCTCTTCCTCTGAACGGTAAAGGCCGTCTGCTGTCCATGCCATCACAGCTCCGAGAGGTTTGCCGACAACCTTCTGGTTCTCAGGGATATTAGGCTGGTCTGAGTAGATGATCCAGCGGCTGCGTGCGAATGTTGCGGTTGCACTGACACCATACTGGAAAGGCTTGTCACCCAGCATGAAATGACTTCTGTGAGAAAGCATTATATCAACACCCTTCGTGTCGTATGAATGTTTGTTTGACGCAGCCATAAAGTATCCTCCCATTGAAGGCGGATAGTCCGATCCCATGTATGTGAGAAGGTCGAAATTATAGCGATAGAATGCGTCTGCCTCCAAAGCAAGCTTTCCGCCCCACATCTTGAAGTCTACACCGACATTGTATGAAAGGCTCTTCTCCCATGTAAGGTCAGGGTTGGCAAGACCAGAATCGGCGTAACCAGGAGTTACGACTGTGCCGCCGTTTGACGGTCCGTATACGATCTGCGACCAGTACTTGCTGTAGGTATTGAGGAACATATATGGATTGATCGAGTCGTTTCCGAGGAGGGCTACCGAACCTCTGAGCTTAAGGTCGTCAAGACCTGCGATGCCCTGCATCCATGGTTCCTTTGCAAGGTTCCATGCTACTGCAGCAGAAGGGAAGAAGCCCCAACGTGTTGTACGCATACCTGCGAACTTGTATGAACCGTCATAACGTCCTGTCACCTCCGCAAGATATCTTTCATCCCAGTTATAACGCAGACGGAAGACATATCCTGCTGAACGGGAAGCACCGCTCCAGCCGCTTATCGGGCTGTTTGCAGGCTGGCCATATGAAAGTTCAGGAAGTTCTGCGAACGGAATGAGCTTGGCATATGCAGAATGAGCATTGGATTTTCTGTCACTGATCTCCGCGAGAGCGAGAGCCTCGACGAAGTTCTTTCCGAAAGTATTTACATAAGAAACACTGGCCTGACCGGTAAGATACTGATAATATGAAGTACCCTCACCAAGGCTCACTCCGTCTCCCTTTCCACGCGGGTCAACTACTTGAGACCATGCTCCTGCAGAATACATCATCAGATCGAAAGGAGTGTTGAGGTTCTTGTTCATGGACGCACCATAGTCAAACGAACCGGAAACCTTGAACTGGAGGCCTGGAATCTGAGGGACATCATAAGAAAGAGATGCGTTTGCAGTGATGTCCATTCCTCTTGTCTTCTTGTAGCCTGACTCATAGATCGCTGCCAGAGGGCTCTGAGGAAGACCTGTATTCTTCTTCTGTGATGCAGTCCAGTAGCCGTTGTACTTCTCAGGAAGATAAGGATGCATCTGGATGGTCTGGTTGGCGATTGAAAGCCATCCTGTCTCAGATCCCATGTCAGATCCACCGGTACCGAAACCTGGAGTGTGGCGGTTTGAGAGCACGCCGGAAAGTCCCATCGCAAACTTGAAGTTCTCTGCAAGTTCCGACTCTATGTTTGCGCGGACATTGTATCTGTCGTAGTTGTAGTTGTCGATGTTACCCTTCTGCCCGAGATATCCGAAAGACACGAAATACTTCGAATTGTCGTTACCTGCCTGGACAGTGATGTTGTGCTTCTGGGTGAAACCTGTTCCGAAGACTCTGTCGATATAATTGACATTGTCCCATCCGTCGGTAGGGTCACCATTGGTCATCATCTCCACCTGCTCCTTTGTGAAGTAAGGCACATACTCTGACTCATTGGCGATCGCACCGCTGGAGAGCTGGTCCATCATCTGCGCCACATTATAATAATATGCGAACTGAGGGCCGTCCATGAACTGTGGGAAATTGGCATTCATGGAAGCTCCGAGTGTGGCATTGTATGTAATCTTAGGCTTGCCTGAAGAACCCTTCTTGGTGGTCACGATAATGATACCGTTTGAAGCCTGAAGACCATATACCGCTGCTGACGCACCGTCCTTGAGAACTGAAATGCTCTCGATGTCAAACGGGTCGATGTCATTGATGTTGTCAACAGGGAAACCGTCAACAACGTATTTTACCGCTCCCTGTGAACCACGGATGCGGATTGATGCCTGGTCCATACCTGGCTCACCTGACTCCTGGACAGAAGACACACCTGTGAGTCTTCCGGCAAGAAGCTGTGATACGTTTGTCGAAGGAGCCTTGAGGAGTTCGTCTCCCTTCATTGCAGACACGGCAGATGTCATTGAAGACTTCTTCTGGACACCGTAACCTACAACGATTGTCTCTTCGATGAAGGTTGCGTCTTCCTTCATTGTGACGTCAAGCTTGGTGAGGGAACCGTTACATGTGAACGTCTGGTCTCCCATTCCAAGGCTTGTGAAAAGGACAACGTCGCCGACCTTGAGACCGGAAAGTGAATAAGTTCCGTCGATGTCGGTCATCGTACCGTTGGTCGTGCCGGCGACCATGACTGCCACGCCCGGAAGAGGCTGGCCGTCTATGTCGGTTACCTTACCCTTGAGGTTTGGCTGAGCATAGGCAGCAGCTCCACCCAGAAGGAAGAGGAACACGACTAGCAGATTTCTGTAAATCGCTTTCATTGGGTTATATGATTAGTTAGTTGGTTAATATTCCTTATTCCTGCGCAGCCTTCATCGCAGCCTCAAGCTCCTCCCAAAGCTTGTGCTTGTTCAGGTGCACGATGTCGAAGATCATGACGCCGTCAGTGCTCTTGAGAGCCTGGGTCACAGCCGGGCCGAACGGTGTGAAGTCACCGAGGTACTGCTCCACATATATAGATCCTATGACAGGAACGACACCCTTGGTGATCTCCCTTGCTATCTCTGCACCACCTTCCACACTGTAGCAGTATGTAAGGCTGTTGTCCATACCTGCCTCGCTGCGCTGTCCTACGACTCCGGTAGCCTTGTCCACATCATCCTTGGTGATGAATGAATAGTACAGACCTGTCATATAGACATCAAGCATCTCGGCATATCCTGTCTTGTGATAATCCTCTGTCGCCCACTCCTGGTACTGAGGCACCTGATATGGGTCATATTCCTGACTTGCCCAGTTCACTCCGAGCTGCCAGTAAGTAGGATACCATGCTCCTGTGTAGTCACCGATGACGAGGTCCGGATTGATCTCCTTGAGGGCCTCGTGTGCCTTCTCCACAAAATCGTGGATGACTGTCGCACGCCACTCTATCCATTCCTTGGCATATTTGCCCAGCACCCAGTTGTCACGAAGGTTTCCGTCCTCGTCGTACCAGCTGAGGATGTCTTCTGGGAAATTCTCCACTGTCACACCTGCATATTCCTCGAACTGCTTCTTCGAGAGCTCGCTGAAGTCAGCTGTGATGCCGTCATAGCGCACGCGGTCAAAGATGAGGCCGTCAACCTCAGGATATTTGCGCGCGAACTCCTTAAGGATCTCGATCTGGTACTCCTGTACCTCAGGATTCGAAGGGTTCATCATGCAGTTGTAGTTAGACTTGATCTCCGAGATAGGAGTCAGTTTGCCCTTGTGGTAGCATATGGACTGCCATGCGGCTTTGTCGATATATACGACGCCACGGTCGAAGTAGTTGTGACCTCCCGCAAAGACATTGAGTGAACCGAACACGTTCAGTCCCATCTCATGTCCATACTCGATGAAATAGCCGAGCATATCGTAATCACGCGCTCTTTCAACGCCTTCCCAGTCTCCCATATAGGGGGCTATCTCACTGTCGTAGAGCACCTCTCCCATGATGGACTTCACGTCTACTACGACATTGTCGAAACCGAGATCCTTACATTTCTGAAGATAGAACCTGATCGAATCAGGGTGCGAGAGCGTCGCATAGTTCGCCTCACAGTCGAACCACATGTAATTGTGATTCTTTTCCGCATTTCCTGCACAAGAGAGCAGTGTCATGGCAACAGCCAGCGTCATTAATATCCTTTGCATTTGACAAGACATTTTTAGACAATTAACAATATTACTAACAACTCGCAAAAATAGTAAAATAAAACAAATTACAAGCAATACGAGGATGAAATAATTAAAATTTTTTAATAACTAATGTGGAATTTCACAAAATTCAAACAAAACAAGAAAAGAAATAGGCAAGAATTAATAAAATTGGCAATATTTTCATATATTTGCGATGATATAGTGGAATCAACTAAAAAAATCATACGACATGAACGACCGCAGAGACTTTCTGAAGACGATGGCAATCGGAGGCGCATCAGCCCTGGTGGCCCCTTCACTTTTATCATCCTGCTCATCTGAGAAGAACAGTGCGCTGACCACAGACACTTCAGCCGGCGGACTTATTGTTCCGAAGGACAACGGCCTCAGGATCACAGGAACATTCCTCGACGAGATCTCACACGACATCCCTCACCAGAACTGGGGTGAGAAGGAATGGGATCAGGACTTCGCATACATGAAGGCGATAGGCATAGACACCGTCATCGACATCCGCTGCGGCTATCGCAAGTTCATAACCTATCCTTCGCCTTATCTTCTCAAGAAAGGCTGCTACATGCCTTCTGTCGACCTTATAGACATGTTCTGCCGTCTGGCACAGAAGCACGGCATGAAGTTCTATCTCGGTCTCTATGATTCGGGGGTGTATTGGGACACCAAGGACATGAGCCACGAGATCGAGGACAACAAGTTCGTCATCGACGAGGTGTGGAAGATGTATGGCGAGAAGTACGACAGTTTCGGAGGATGGTACCTCAGTACTGAAATAAGCCGCGACACCATCGGAGCGGTGGATGCATTCCACGCGATGGGAGCGCAGTGCAAGGAGGTTTCAGGCGGCCTGCCGGTGTTCATCTCGCCTTGGATCGACGGAAAGAAGGCAGTGAGCGCTGCCGGAGCTGCGCTTACAAAGGAGGATGCAGTTTCAATCGAGGCCCACGAAAGGGAGTGGAGCCAGATCTTCTCAGGCATCCACGATGTTGTGGACGCTGTAGCCTTCCAGGACGGCCACATCGACTATGACGAGCTGGACGCATTTTTCAGCGTGAACAAGAAGATGGCAGACAAGTACGGCATGCAGTGCTGGACCAATGCTGAGACCTTCGACCGCGACATGCCGATCAAGTTCCTGCCGATCAAGTTCGACAAGCTCCGTCTCAAGCTGGAGGCTGCAAAGCGCTGCGGTTACGACAAGGCCATAACCTTCGAGTTCCCTCACTTCCTGAGCCCGCAGTCTGTTTACGGTGCAGCAGGTAATTTATATAATAGGTATAAGGAATATTTTAACATCAAATAATGGAGATTGCCGGTCAAGCCGGCAATGACGTTTTATGAAGAATACAATCGGATATGTGATATTCATGGCGGTGGTTGCCGCCATCGGAGGAATATTGTTCGGATATGACACAGCCGTCATATCAGGAACCACAAGCATAGTCAAGAACCAGTTCCAGCTCACCGACATGATGGAAGGATGGTATGTGGGATGCGCCCTTATAGGCTCCATTGCCGGCGTACTCGCTGCAGGAACCCTCAGCGACTACCTGGGCCGCAAGTTCACGATGCTCATCTCTGCAGCCCTGTTCAGCATTTCCGCTATCGGCTGCGCAGTATGCGGCAGTTTCGACGGTCTGGTGGCATACCGTATAATAGGTGGTATCGGCATCGGTATCGTATCTATAGTTTCACCTATATATATATCAGAGGTGTCGCCGGCAAAGATCCGCGGAACCCTCGTTTCACTCTACCAGCTTGCAGTGACCGTGGGCTTCCTTCTTGCATATATGATGAACTGGGTCATCGACGCCAACATCGACCCTTCGATATCAGGAGACGTGACCTTGTGGCAGAAGATTATGCACACTGAGGCGTGGAGAGGAATGCTCGGAAGCGAGACCATCCCTGCCCTTCTCTTCTTCTTCATCATATTCTTCATCCCAGAAAGCCCTAAATGGCTGATAGTGAACGGCAAGCTCGACAAGGCATCTTCAGTGCTCGGCAAGATATACGCTTCTTCAGAAGAGATAACCGAGGAGATCGAAGTGACCCAGAAGTCACTCAAGGGCGAGACCAAGGGCGCATGGTCGGATCTTCTCAAGCCAGGCATCCTCATCGCTGTCATCGCAGGTAGTGCGATTGCCATCCTCGGACAGTTCATGGGAGTGAACGCCGTGCTCTACTATGGACCGAAGATATTCTCTGAGGCAGGATTCGACAACCCGATGTTCTCTACAGTGCTTGTCGGAGTCGTGAATATGGTGACGACAGTGCTTGCAGTATTCATCATCGACCGCGTAGGACGCAAGCAGCTCATCTACTGGGGCGTATCAGGCATGATCATCTGCCTCCTCGCCATCGGAGTCTACTTCGCATGGGGTTCACAGATAGGTCTGGGCAACGGATTCATGCTCACATTCTTCCTTGCATATGTATTCTGCTGCGCGATCTCCATTTCAGCGATCGTATTCGTGCTTCTCTCCGAGATGTACCCTAACAGCGTGCGCGGACGCGCAATGTCAATCGCCGGTTTCGCATTATGGATCGGAACCTATCTGATCGGCCAGCTCACCCCTGTACTTCTTGGCTGGAGCCAGGCAGGTACGTTCTTCCTCTTCGCCGTGATGTGCGTTCCATACATGCTCATCATGTGGAAGGTCGTGCCGGAGACAACGGGCAAGACTCTTGAAGAGATCGAGTCATATTGGGAGAATTTCAGGAAATAAATCATATACCACAAACAATGATGAACGGATCATTCCTCAACAACACGGGAGGCAAGAACGCCATCCTCAAGAAACAGATCATAGCGCTCTGCGTCAATGAAGGCGACTACAGCATCGCAGACCTCAGCAAGGAGCTCAGCACCAGCATACCGACGATCACCAAACTGGTCGGAGAGCTGATCGAAGAAGGCTTCATCGTCGACATGGGCAAGCAAGGCACAAACGGAGGACGACGTCCGAGCATCTATGGCCTCAACCCTTCAGCCGGTTATTTTGTAGGAATCGACGTCAGAAAGGAGAACATCGGAATAGCCGTGACCAACTTCAAGGGTCAGATTGTAGACGTGACCATAGAATATCCGTTCATTCTGCGAAACTCCGAGGAATCTCTGAAAGAGCTCTGCGAAACCGTGAAGGATCACCTCGTGAAATCCAACATACCTGCTGAGATGGTCAGAGCCTATGGCATCAACCTCACAGGAAGAGTAAACAACGAGACAGGCTACTGCTTCACCTACTTCATCGGAGAGGACAGGCCTATCGGAGACTTCATGGAAGACGAACTCGGAGCTCCTGTATTCGTCGAGAACGATTCGAGGGCGATGACCTACGGAGAGTACATCTGCGGTGTGGCGAACTTCGAGAAGAACATGCTGTTCATCAATGTAAGCTGGGGTCTTGGAATGGGAATGATAATCGACGGAAAGCTTTCATACGGAAAGTCAGGCTATTCCGGAGAGATAGGTCACTTCCCTTTCATGGACAACAACCAGATCTGCCACTGCGGCAAGACAGGATGCCTTGAGACAGCTGCTTCCGGATCCGCCATCCACAGGATGTTCATCGAAAAGCTGAACGAAGGAAGGGCCTCCGTTCTTGCAGAAGCCTATAAGAACGGAGAGAAGATCACCCTTCAGGACATACTGAATGCCGTGGCGGAAGAGGATGTCCTTGCCATAGAGATCGTGGAAAAGACAGGAGCGACACTCGGAAGGGCCATTGCGGGACTTATCAACATCTTCAATCCTGAACTGGTGGTAATAGGAGGAATAGTTTCCAGAGCGAAGGACTATCTCCTTCTTCCGATCAAGGGATCAATACAGAAACATTCCCTCAATCTTGTCAGCAAGGACACAGCGATCAAGTTCTCCAAGCTCGGAGAGAAGGCGGGGCCTATCGGGGCCTGCATGCTCTCACGAAGCAGGCTGCTGGGGCTCATATAAAGATTGCCGGCTTGACCGGCAATCTTTATATAAATTCAGAATTGACAATGTTATCATAAAGATTCAGGCAAGCCTCCTCAAGAAGGTCAAGGACCATGGAGAATCCTTCCGAGCCCATATAGTACGGATCAGGAATGTACGAGACCTTGTGCGTAGTCAGGAAGGAGGCCATTCTTTTGATCTTATGAGTGGCCTCCACGGAAGGCGCAAGATGCATGAGGTCCTCATAATTCTGGTCGTCCATGGCCACAACAAGGTCGAAATCCATAAAGTCAAGGCTCCTTACCTGACGTGCGCTATGTGAAAGCGCATATCCGCGATAAAGTGCGGCAGTACGCATCCTTCTGTCCGGATGCTGGCCCGCATGGCCCCCATATATGCCTGCCGAATCGATCTCGAAACGGTCGGCCATGCCCTTTTCATTGACTATATGCCTGAATATACCCTCCGCAGCCGGAGAACGGCATATATTCCCAAGGCACACGAAAAGGACATTGTATTTCTTATTGTTATTCAAATCTTTGGAATTATTCATATTTTTATGGTTTACACTACGGTTTACAATATCTTTTATTGTATTTTCAGTAAGTCTCTGCAAAGATAATAATTATTGAAATCAAACGGCGGCCAGATAAAGGGGCATTTTCCTGGCCGAGCGTGACATTCTGATGCGCGTCCAGATATAGGGCAGATTCTCGGATCAGGTGCAGAAGTATGTGTTTGTGATTGAATAATCCGTGGGACGGAAGCATTGCAATAAATACTTTTCACGGAAATTCAACGCAAATCCACCACCGCCCCGTTTTGTTTCCACGACGCAGGGTTTAACATCATTTTTACTGCGTCACGATGCGCAGAAGGTACCTCTGCGGCGCAAAGTATTTCGCCGATCTCACTGAATCACGATGAGTCTTGTACAAGTAAGACTGTTTTGGAAGAAGATTTCTGAACGATTATCTTCTCAGAACGTCGGGACTCAGGACCACCAGCAAAAGTGCACCCGGGTGTGCTATGTCGGCACACCTAGGTGCGGCAGGTGGCCTTGTAGTGGTCTGAGAAGACGATGAGCGCACCCGGGGGTAGAAGAAAATAACACCCGGGTGCATTGGGTGGTACTGTAAAACGTAATCAGTGGAGTGAAATCCGAAGATCAGAATATGGGCGCAGCCCGCGCACCTTACTTTGTGACAGTGACGGCCATGAAAAAGCACGATTATCTGGCCGGAGATGGGGTTTTGCTGTGCGCGGCCAGATAAAGGACCGATTATCTGGCCGAACCCGATTATCCCCATTCTTGGCTTTAGAGTCTGTTAGAGAAAAGAAAAAGGCATTCAGTGAGGGCTGAACACCTTATCCGTAGTTTCCTATTGCCTTTCGGCACCATTTTACATCGCAAATATACGAACTTTTTCGACACCTGCAAACATTTCTATTCTTTAGAAGCATCTTCACGTTCGAGTTCCATTATCCTCTTATTCGCCTTATCTACCTCAGCACGAATAAGAGTATTCATACTCTTAGCGTAGGGCTGAGTAGAACGGACTTCCTCCTTCTTCTCATTCCACATCTTCTCGGAGCAGGACAAACCGAAACTCTTATACTTCCTCTGTCCATTATAACACAGCCTCAGCATAATGGGATGTTCACCATTAGCCAACGTCTTGGACTTATACAGATCGGTTTACACAATGGTCAGATCTATCGTCTTAAGTAAGGGCATGATCCCGGAAAGGCACGATGATTCACTGAGCTATTTTACAATTATTCTCTCGATGCGGCGGGGAACAGACGTAAGTATCTCATATGGGATGGTGTCGAGGATGCGGGCAAGATCTGTCACTGTCGGATCCTCACCGAATATCGTCACCGTGTCACCTACCTTTGCATCGGTTCCGGTCACATCGAGCATGGTCATGTCCATGCATATGTTTCCGATGGTCGGCACTCTATGTCCGTTGACCGTAAAATAGCCTTTACCGCAGCTGAGATGTCTGTCAAGGCCGTCTGCATAGCCTACCGGAATCGTCGCGATGACAGTCCCTTCCGGATCTATCTTTCCATGGCGTCCGTATCCGATCGTACCATCTGCCTGGCTCAAGGACTTGATCTGCAGTATCTTGCATTTGAATGACGCCACCGTGCTCAGATGATTCCCCGCAATGGCGCTGACTCCATAGATGCCGATACCAAGCCGGACCATGTCGAACTGATACTCCGGGAAACGCTCTATTCCGGCAGAATTCAGGATGTGGTAGAGAGGCTTGTGCGCGAGGACGGACGACAGGCGATCGGCATTCTCCTTGAAGAGGGCGATCTGGCCGAGAGTGAAGTCGTCACTATCGGGATCGTCGGCCGCTGCAAGATGTGAATATATGGACTTCACCTTTACCTGAGGGCAGTCCTTTATGAAATCCATGAGTTCGCCAAGCTCTTCCGTCATGAATCCAAGGCGATGCATTCCTGTGTCAAGCTTGATGTGTACAGGGAAATCCGTCACTCCCCTCTTTTCAAGGACTTCACACAAGGCCTTGAGTGAATAGAGGTTAGGGATGCCCGGTTCGAGGGAGTTGTCTATTATTTCGTTGAAGAAGTCTGTTCCGGCGGTCAGCACCATGATCGGAGCCTTGATGCCGGCCTCCCTCAATTCGATGCCTTCTACCGGATAGGCTACAGCAAGATAGTCAGCCCCGGCCTCTTCCATCAGAGAGGCGAACTGGACGGCCCCATGTCCATAGGCATTGGCCTTGACAAGCACAAGAAGCCTTGTCTGATCCTTCAATCTGGATCTGAAATATCTATAATTGTCGAGACATCCGTTGAGATTGATCTCAAGTCTCGAAAAGTCATCTTTGCGATACATTTGCTTTTCTTAAAAAAACGCTGGCAAAAATACTAAAAATATGGCAGAAATCGCCAACTTTGTCATAATGTATGATTTTTGCATATATATGCCGCCGGATTCATGCAGTGCAGAACACGCCTGACATGGACAAAATGTCAGTCCACGAGATATTATTAACAATTCAAACCATATAGAAAATGAACATCTGGTTTATCCTAATCATTACATTCATCCTGAGCATCATCGTCCAGCAGATGCTTCAGAGCCGTTTCAACAAATACTCACAGGTAGGACTCCCGAGCGGAATGTCTGGAGCTGAGGTGGCACTGAAGATGCTTCATGACCACGGCATCTACGACGTCAAGGTCGTCCCGACACGCGGCATGCTGACAGACCATTTCAACCCACAGACAAAGACAGTCGCACTCAGCGAAAGCGTATATGCAAGCAGAAGTGTCGCAGCCGCTGCCGTCGCAGCGCATGAATGCGGCCATGCCGTACAGCATGCCCAGGGTTATGCTCCGGTACGCCTGCGCTCCGCGCTGGTACCTGTCGTAAGCTTCGCTTCCAACATCGTCCAGTGGGTGCTCCTGGCCGGAGTCATCTTCATAAATGTCTTCCCTAACCTGATATGGTTCGGAATTACATTGTTCGCACTCACCACTCTTTTCAGTTTCGTGACCCTCCCTGTGGAGATAAACGCCAGCAGCAGGGCCATAGCATGGCTTTCAGCCAGCGGAATAACAGACAGCCGCACACAGCCCATGGCCATAGACGCCCTCAAATGGGCTGCATACACCTATGTGATCGCCGCCGTGAGTTCACTTGCGACCCTCCTGTACTACATAGGAATCGCACGACGCGACTGATATTGACCTGAACACCAATCCCCAACTATATGAAAGCAAGAATCATTATTCTGGCGGCATTGATGACAATGCTTGCCGGCTGCGCACAGTACAAGTACGAGACTGTGGCCAACGACCCTCTTGAAACGAAGATGTACACTCTGGACAACGGTCTGAAGGTGTATATGAGCGTCAACAAGGAGACCCCGCGCATCCAGACCTACATCGCAGTGAAGGTAGGAGGAAAGAACGACCCTTCGGAAACAACTGGACTTGCACATTACTTCGAGCACCTCATGTTCAAGGGCAGCCAGAAGTTCGGCACGGCCGACTACGCTGCAGAGAAGCCGCTTCTTGACCAGATCGAGGCACTTTTCGAGGTGTACCGCAACACCGAGGACGAGGCTGAAAGAGCAAGGATATACCACGAGATCGACTCAGTCAGCTACCTTGCCTCTGACTATTTCATCCCCAATGAGTACGACAAGCTCATGTCCATGATCGGAGCCGAGGGCACCAATGCCTACACATCTACTGACATGACCGTATATGTCGAAGACATCCCTTCCAACCAGATCGAGAACTGGGCACGCATAGAGGCCGACCGTTTCATGAATCCGGTGATCCGCGGATTCCACACCGAGCTTGAGACAGTATACGAAGAGAAGAACATGTCTCTTACAAGAGATTTCCGCAAGGCTATGGAGGCCATAGACGGCATGCTCTTCCCAGACCATCCATACGGAACACAGACAGTGCTCGGAACACAGGAACACCTCAAGAATCCGTCGATCACTAACATCAAGAACTATCACAAGACCTATTATGTCCCTAACAACATGGCGATCTGCCTCAGCGGTGACTTCGACCCTGACAAGATGCTGGCCGTCATCGAGAAATACTTCGGACAGATGGAGCCGAACAAGGAACTTCCTGAAGTGGACTTCGTGACAGAAAGCGTCATAGAGTCGCCTGTCAGCAAGGAGGTATATGGTCTTGACGCGGAAAACATCATGATAGGATGGAAGTATCCGGGAGCCGGCACCCAGGAGGCTCTGGTGGCCGATGTCGTGGCTTCAGTGCTGTCCAACGGTTCTGCAGGCCTTCTCGACCTGAACCTCAACCAGCAGCAGAAGGTGCTCGGAGCCCAGGCCATGTCATACACAAGGCCTGATGCAGGAGAATTCATCATCATGGCAGACCCTAAGGAAGGCCAGACACTGGATCAGGTGAAGGATCTTGTCATGAACGAAGTGGCAAAGCTCAGGAGCGGAGACTTCGACGAGTCCCTCCTGACAGGTACCATCAACAACCTCAAGCTCTATCAGATGAGGCAGCTTGAAAACAACAGCGACAGGGCCGACATGTATGTACAGTCATTCATCAACGGTACAGAATGGGCTGACGATGTAGCCATGCTGGAGAACCTCGGAAAAGTGACCAAACAGGATGTCATCGACTGGGCTTCGGAATATCTCAAGGACAGCAATTATGCTGTCGTATACAAGCGCCAGGGAGAAGACAAGAGCGTCCAGAAGGTGTCCGCTCCGAAGATCACACCAATCAAGGCCAACCGTGACGCCCAGAGCGCCTTCCTCGCAGAGATCCAGGCGACAGAGGTCAAGCCTATCGAACCTGTATATGTCGACTACGGCAAGAGCATGAAGTTCTTCAACGCAGGCGGAAATGAAGTGCTTTACGCGAAGAACAGGCTCAACGGCATCACTGACATCACCTATGTCTATAACACCGGCACAGAGAATGATCCTGCACTGAATCTCGCATTTGACTACATCAGCTACCTCGGCACACCGACCAGAAGCGCAGAAGAGATCGCACAGCAGATGTATCAGCTCGCATGTGACTTCAGTTTCGGCGCAGGAAGCAACCAGACCTACATTTCAGTAGACGGTCTTGCCGAGAATATGCCTCAGGCCATGGAGATCGTTGAAGACCTCGCATATAATGCAGTTCCGGATGAAGAGATCCTTGCAAATCTGAAGGCAGACCTTTTCAAATACCGCACAGATGCAAAACTTAATCAGAACGCATGCTTCTCCGCTCTCCAGGAGTATATAATGTTTGGCCCTGAGTTCATCAGAAAGACGACAATGACTGACAGTCAGATCAGGGACATCACCTCTGAGCAGCTTCTTTCAAAGGTCCGTGACATACTCGGCTGCCAGCATGAGATCCGCTACTATGGCCCAGCATCTGAAGAAGAAGTGAAGGAACTCATCAGGACAAGCCACAGGACAGCTGCAGAGCAGAAGCCTCTGGAAAGAGTGTACACCAACTACCAGACAGTGACGGAAGACAAGGTGTTCCTCGCACCTTATGACGCGAAGCAGATCTACTACTTCCAGTTCTCTAACAGAGGTGAGAAGCTCGATCTTCCTGCAGACCCTTATCTGAGACTCTACAACGAGTATTTCGGCGGTGGAATGAACGCCATCGTGTTCCAGGAGATGCGTGAGGCACGCGGTCTCGCCTACTCTTCCAACGCACGTCTCTACATGCCTTCACACAAGGATGACAGCTACATGTACTACGCTTTCATCGCCACACAGAACGACAAGATGAAGACAGCGATCGAGGCGTTTGACGAGATCATCAACGAGATGCCGGAATCGGAAACAGCCTTCAACATTGCCAAGGAGGCACTCATCAGCCGCATCAGGACAGACAGGGTTTCCGGCAGACAGATCATAGGCAGCTACATCACTGACCGCGACCTCGGAATCACAGAGCCACGCAACAGACAGGTCTTCGAAGAGGCGCAGACTCTGACCCTGGACGACGTGAAGGCAGTCCAGCAGAAATGGGTCAAGGACCGCACCTACTCATACGGAATCCTGGGTGACATCAAGGACCTTGACACAGACTACCTCAAGACCCTGGGACCGGTACAGATCCTGACACTCGAAGAGATCTTCGGATATTAAATCTGTCATGTCGAGCGACCGACTGGAGTCGAGACATCTGCTTTCGCCAGAAGGCCTTAAGCAAAGCACAAAACGCTGAGACATAGCTCATTACGAAAAATCACCTGCTCCAAATGGTGCCGCAGGTGATTTTTCGTAATCCACTATAGCTCAGGGACTTAGGCGGCAGCGATGAATTTCGAGGCGCTACGCACCTTCCGTCTCGCGCCAGGCGCGAGAATTAGACATCAAGACGCATGTCCACATGCCCTTGCTAGGCTGGGGCACATGGACACGCTAATCGAATTATTCTGATTCTTGGAGACAACGGACGGAGATACCGGAAGCCCGGTTGTTGTTGGAATGAGATGGACCGACGTCACCAGCTCTGTAGAGATATAGATAGTACGCTTGGAAACCTAAAGGAGTAACTGACCAATAATATCCGTTACTACCAACACCACTCAACGAACCGTTAACAGGTGAGATTTCCCCAGAAGTAGGATACCAGATAGTTGAGAAATTTCCAAAATCACCAGAGAAATTGAACCCCATATTTATAGCATCTGAATTAATCGTGTAATCTGAAGAAGATCCAACGGCTTGTGACCATACTCCGTAGGGCCCCCCACTTGGAACACGCCATCCTGATGGACACGGATCATAGATTGTCTTATCTGACTGCCAACGAGTGTTATCCATAGCTGAAGATTTCGAATAATACCAATCATTATTAAGATTATTTCTTAATATAAATGTAGTTGGATGAGATACAGTATATTCTATTGTTCCAATGAATGAATCTGAAATCTCTGATGACGGCCAAGTAATAGTAGACTGAGCGAATGACTTTGACCCAAGCTGAATTGATGATGAGCCCAAAAACGGATCCTTGCGGCCCCACTGATACAACAAGCCCAAGGCACCGACATCACCAGGAGTAGCAGATGTGGCACCGAGGTTGCGGTCCATCATCGTACCGGCATTGTTGTTATATACCTGCTCCTGAGGCTGGTCGGTCAGCCAGATGTGCCATGACCAGAGAATTGTGCCATCAGCATCTTTGGCAGCTATCACGGCATTACCCTCTCTATAAGGTTCAGTGACTTCAAAAACAATCATATCATCCTGAACTGACACAGAAGACACCAAAGAACCGACTTCCGGAGTCTCAGCAGTACCATATGATTCCCAAAGAATATCAGCAGAAGAGACAGATCCAACAGATTCCGAACTATTGCCCTTGACGGTCTTGAAAAAATAAACTTCAGAAGACGAAATAATGAATGAATTAGCTGCTTCAAGATGCGTTGCTTGTATCTCGCCTGTAGTAGTAAACTGCCTTTCATCACCATAGGCTGTGCCCATAACATTGGTTGCATAGGCGCGAACATAATAAGTTCGTCCAGGTAGGAGTTCCATAAGATTGTTATTAAAAGAACCCATACCGAAACCTGAATTCGTCGTAAGAGACTTCTCGATTATCGGATTCTTGCTTCTACTCCATACGACTCCCTTTGCAATGATATCACTACCGCCGTCATCAACGATGACTCCACCACAGACTGCACTGTTGTCGGTGATATCTGTAATAGCATTAGTTGTCACAACAGGAAGTTCAGGAAGAGTTGTAAATGAAGTCACCTCTCCATATGCCGTACCAGCAGAATTCTTCGCAAATGGTTGAACATAGTATTCTGTCGCTCTTGTAAGCGATGTCAAGGTCAAACTGAAAGAATCACCAGTATATGTAACAGTTACTTTGGATGAAGTAGCCGAATCAAGATCAGAAGTCGTCCCATAGAGGAAACCGACTTCGGAAACAGTTTCTCCTCCATGACTGGTAACTTTGCCTGATACTATCGCAGATGAAGAAGTCACATCTGAACAGCTGACGAACACAACCTCAGGCAGAGCAACTTCTGTCATGAAGGTCATAGTCTCTCCGTAGGCTGTTCCTTTGGCATTTACAGCATAAGAGCGGAAAGAATAAGTCTGATTCGGCTCCAGAGCTGAAAGGGTTGCCGAATACTCTCCTGTTGTTCCGTCTGACCTCAATTTGCTGTTGGATGTCGTAGGAGTACCTGTGCCCTTCAGCCAGACGAAGCCTCTCTCTGTGACTTCCTCGCCATTGTCGTCTGTCACAGCGCCCGACAAGAGGACACTTGAATCTGTAATTTCGGAAGAACCTACAGTGGTTACAGACGGAGCTGTGCTGACGGTCTTGAAAGAGACAATGACGCTGTAGGACTCGCCTACTGAATTCTTCGTGAAGGCCTTCACATAATAGTCGGTTCCCACTTCAAGATTAGTTGCAGTGAGAGTAAACGAATCGGAAGTATAGGCCTCACTTATCTTCAGAGCAGTTTCTAAATCTACAGTCTCTTCTTTGCCGATATAGAATCCGACTTCTGAAACTATATCACCACTATGTCCGGTCACTGCACAAGTGAAGGTCGCAGAAGTCGTCGTAATGTCGCTGACCTTCATCGCCGAGAGGGTCGGAAGACCGGCGACAGTGGTGAAATTCATGATATCTCCATAAGAAGTACCTTTAGAATTGATTGCGTAAGCACGGAATGAGTACTTCTGATTTGGATCAAGATCACTTAGTGCAGCTGTAAAGTCACCTGTTGTACCGTCGACCTTCACCTTATTGGATGATGTAGTCGGAGCATCGGATCCCTTAAGCCATACGAAACCACGTTCTGTGATAGCAGCGCCGTTGTCGGTTACGACTGTTCCGGAAAGGACTGCACTAACTGAAGTTACGTCGGATGAGCCTACCGTCGTAACTACTGGAGTAGACGCCAGAGTAGTGAAACTTTCTATTTCACTATAGACTGTGCCGGCAGAGTTCACTGCATAAGCCTTCACATAGTACTTCGTGTTGATTGAGAGTTCACTTATAGAAATAGAGAACGAGTCGCTTGTGTAAGTACGATTGACCTTATGGGATTTATCCGGATCAACTGCTGAGTCAGTGCTATAGTAGAAACCTACCTCTGAGACAGTGTCACCTCCGTGACTGGTAACTTTGCTCGAAAGGGTGGCAGATGTCGAAGTAATATCTGAAATACCTGTTGCGCTCAATGAAGCCTTTGCTACACCGGTGGTAAAGGTCATTATTCCACCGTATGACGTACCGACAGAATTGACTGCATACGCTCGGAATGAGTATTTCTTGTTAGGTTCAAGATCTTTCAACGAGGCTGTAAAGTCTCCGGTAGTTCCGGATACAGACAAACGATGTGAATCTGTTGTCGGAACGCCTTCGCCCTGAATCCAGACAAAACCACGTTCGGTGATGCGGGCTCCATTATCGTTCAATACCGAGCCTGACAGAAGAGCGCTATCCGGAGTGATATCAGCTATTCCGGAAGTCTTCACGGATGGACTTGAAGAATCGGTAGAGAAACTCTCGACTCCGCTATATACCGTTCCAGCCGAATTCTTCGTATAGGACTTGACATAGTACTTTGTATTGACAGCAAGGTCGGATATATCAGCAGAGAACGTATCTTCAGAATATGGAAGGCTAATCTTGGATGCTGTTTCGAGATCGACATCAGCATCTGTACCATAGTAGAAACCAACTTCAGACACTGTTTCTCCTCCATGAGACTTCACGGTCGCAGAGAACTTAGCCGAAGTCGAGGTTACGGCTGAAATGATCGGAGTGGAAACCACTGGAACATCGACTTTTGTCGTAAAGCTCATCACATCACCATAGGCTGTTCCTTCGGCGTTGATGGCATAGGCGCGGAAAGAGTATTTCCTGTTCGGTTCGAGGCCGGTGAGGGTGGCGGTATATTCGCCGACCGTGCCTGTA
>SUYN01000023.1 GCA_015060405.1 Bacteroidales bacterium | reverse complement strand
TACAGGCACGGTCGGCGAATATACCGCCACCCTCACCGGCCTCGAACCGAACAGGAAATACTCTTTCCGCGCCTATGCCATCAACGCCGAAGGAACAGCCTATGGTGATGTGATGAGCTTTACGACAGTGACAGCTCCACCGACTCTGTCAAGTGTGGTAATTTCCTCAATCACCTCGACTTCAGCCACACTTTCCAGCAAAGTGGCAAGTCACGGAGGTGAGACCGTGACTGAAGTCGGCTTCTATTACAGCACTGACAAGGACCTGAATCTTGAAACTGCGACAAAGGTCAGCCTGCCATACACGGAAGATGCATTCTCTGTGAATGCAACAGAACTCCTGATAAACACGAAGTATTATGTGAAGGCATATGCGAAGAATTCAGCAGGAACTGAATACAGCGAGATTGAAACCTTCACGACTTCCATCTCGTCCCCTTCAGTCAGAACGGTAAATTATTCTGACGTAACATCTTCAAGCGCAACCCTTTCCGGTATTGTCATAAGCGACAACGGCGCATCCATCACCGAGCGAGGCTTCGTCTGGATGCAGGGTACAGGCACCCCGACAACAGACTCATTCAAGCTTAAAGTGGACGGTACGACGGGTGACTTTACATCCACTCTAACCGGCCTGGAACCTAACCAGAAGTACTCTTTCCGTGCTTATGCGATCAATTCTAAAGGAACTGCTTATGGTGAGGCCATGATCTTCACTACTGTCGCTGGTCTTCCGACCCTTTCGGCTATGAAGATCAGCGACATTACGACGACTTCTGCGACATTCACTTGTGCTGTGACCGGACATGGTGGTGATATAGTTTCAGAAGTCGGATTCTATATCGGCAAAGAAGAGAACGTAGACATAGAAACAGCTTTGAAAATAAGTGAGGCCTATACTTCCGATTCGTTTACTCTCACTGCAACTGATCTTGAAGTGGGAACCGACTATTATGTGAAGGCCTTCACGAAGAACTCAGTAGGTGAGTCCTACAGCGTCATTGTCTCTTTCAAGACCGTCAGCACCGCTCCGTCCGTAACCACTGTAGGTTCTTCCGAAATTACAGATTCAAGCGCTTTGCTGTCGGGTGAAGTGACAGACGACAATGGCGAGGAAGTCACAGAGAGAGGCTTCGTATGGCTGAAGGGTACAGGTACTCCGACGACATCCAACAGCAAGTTGAGATCAGACGGAACCACGGGAGAATATTCATCGACCCTTTCAGCTCTGGAGCCGAATCAGACTTATTCTTTCCGCTCTTATGCAGTAAATGCCAAAGGCACTGCCTACGGAGAGACTATGACCTTCAGGACTGAAGTTGCTCTACCTGAAGTTGTGTTCGTCAACTATTCGGATGTGGCTTCTTCATCTGCAATAGTATCAGGAAAGGTTACAAGCCACGGAGGAGAAACTGTTTCCGAAGTCGGTTTCCTCTATGGGACGACTTCTAATCTTGATTCGACCACTTCATTAAAGGTAACTACTTCATATACCGGTGATTCTTTCAGTTTGACCTTGACATCGCTTACAAGAGCGACAGAATATTATATCAAGCCGTTCGTAACAAATTCAGCTGGCACTGCATATGGAGAGGTGACTTCATTTACAACTCTTCCTGAACTTCCTGTTGTGACAACTAATGATGTAACAGATATCACCGATAACAGTGCAGTCAGTGGTGGTGTTATCGTTGATGATGGAGGTGGAGATATAATTGCAAAGGGAGTTGTATGGAGCAGAAGCCAGAATCCTACGGTTGATGATTCCTTCAAGACTGAAGACGGCACTGGATCTGGTTCTTTCACGAGTCATCTTTCCGATCTGTTCTCGGGGTCGACTTACTATGTCCGTGCTTACGCGACCAATTCAGTTGGAACCTCTTATGGAGATCAATATGAATTCAGGACTACAGGTGAGACTCCACTTGAAGTCCTGAAAGCCGCGAATTGCTTTATAATATCAGAGGCCGGTACCTATGCATTTGAATCCGTCAAGGGAAACACTTCAGAGTCGGTAGGTAGTGTCTCCTTAGCTGAAGTATTATGGGAATCTTATGGTACATCCGAGACTCCTGTGGTAGGTTCTTTGGTGTCTTCTGTATCAGCTCAAGGTGATATGATTGTTTTTAAAGTCCCCGAACCTTATAGAGAAGGCAACGCTGTAATCGCGGCCAAGGATGAGGTTGGTACAATTCTTTGGTCATGGCACATCTGGTTGACCGATCAGCCTCAGGAGCAGATATATAACAACAATGCCGGTACGATGATGGACCGTAACCTGGGTGCGACAAGTGCCACTGCGGGTGATGTGGGGGCTCTCGGTATTCTGTATCAGTGGGGCAGAAAGGATCCTTTCTTGGGCTCTTCTTCAATCAGTAGCCTCACAGAAGCAAAATCAACGATTACCTGGCCGTCTGCCGTATCTTCAGATTCTTCGACAGGTACGGTTGATTATGTTACCTCTCATCCGACGACTTTTGTGAAAGCAGGTTCTACCTCATCTTATGATTGGCATTATTCTTCTCGTGATAATACGTTATGGCAGTCGGAGAAGACAATCTATGATCCATGTCCAGTCGGTTGGCGTGTTCCTGATGGTGGAGATGAAGGAGTGTGGTCAACAGCTAAGGGTTCTTCATCGGCTTACGACAGGAGTTATGACAGTACAAATCATGGAATGAACTTTTCCGGTGATTTCGGCAGTGCCTCAACCATTTGGTATCCTGCTTCGGGTTATCGCACCAACGACGATGGGGCGCTGGACGATGTCGGCTACGGCGGCTACTCTTGGTCGGTTACTCCTCTCAGCGACATCGCATACTACCTGTTCTTCAACTTCCTTGGCAGTGTCTATCCGTCGAACGACTACTATCGGGCGAACGGCTTTTCAGTCCGTTGCCTCCAAGAAGGCACAGGTGGCGGTACAGATGGAGGCACAAAGTATGACAACGACTTCTCGACCTCTGGCGCAAGAAATCTTTCTGATGAAGGTACAGCAAACAGCTACATCGTGTCAAGCGCAGGAACATACAGCATATCTCCTGTAAAAGGAAATAGCAGCGAGTCCATTGGTTCCATTGCCTCAGCAGAGGTGCTCTGGGAAACATTTGGTACTGACGAAAATGTCATCAAGGGTAATCTGATATCTGGTGCGCGATACGAGAATGGTAAGATATATTTCAAGACTGCTGACGCTTATAGGGAGGGTAACGCCGTAATTGCTGCCAAGGATGCAGCTGGTACAATTCTCTGGTCATGGCACATCTGGCTGACCGATCAGCCTCAGGGACAGATATATAACAACAATGCCGGTACTATGATGGACCGTAACCTGGGTGCGACAAGTGCCACTCCGGGTGATGTAGGTGCTTTGGGACTTCTTTATCAATGGGGCCGCAAGGATCCGTTCCTGGGTTCTTCTTCTATCAGCAGCAAAGTAGAGGCACAATCAACGATTACTTGGCCGTCACCTGTATCTTCTGATTCTTCGAATGGTACGATAGAATATGCCATATCACATCCGACGACCTTTATTACTCGTAATGACAGTAATTACGATTGGTATTATACGGGTTCTTCTTCTACAGACGACACCCGTTGGCAATCAGAGAAGACAATCTATGATCCATGTCCAGTAGGTTGGCGTGTTCCGGATGGAGGCAACAGCGGTATATGGGCAACAGCCAAGGGATTTTCAGTGTCTTACAACAGTAGTTATGACAGTACAAATAGGGGAATTAACTTTTCCGGTGACTTTGGCCTTGCCTCAGCCATTTGGTATCCTGCTTCGGGTTATCGCTACGGCGGTGGGGCGCTGGGCTATGTCGGCGCCGACGGTCACTATTGGTCAGTTACTCCTGACAGCTACAAAGCGTACGGCCTGAAATTTGACAGCAATGGCTATGTCACTCCGAGGGGCAGCTACTTTCGGGCGTTCGGCTTGTCAGTCCGTTGCCTCCAAGTAACCGACTAAGTCGCAGCGCCTCGAAATCCATCGCTGCTACCTAAGTTTATATATTCCAGCACCTTACAAAAAATCACCTGCTCCAGATGCCGCAGGTGATTTTGCGTAAGGTGCTGTACGTCAGTGTCTTGTACTTTGCTCCGGTACGCTTTATGTCTCTACTGGCAGAATCAGGCGGCAGCCTGGCCTCTTGCGCGAGTATGAACCGGTCGTGACGGGTTATTTGTAGAAGACTTCGTCGAAGAAGCGGAGCATGTCTGCGGCGTATGGGACGCCGTATTGTGCGAAGGTAGCTTTGGTGCGCTGGTCTGGTTTCCAATCGAAGAATGCATGTTCGGCGCCTTCGATGATGACGAGTTCGGCTTTCTGGCCGGCTGCGTGGAGGTGCTCGACATATTTCCTGATCGGCTCGTGCTTTACCGTGCGGTCGAGGGTGCCGAGAACGAGATATTGCGGGATTGCCCTGTCTTTCACTGATGGAATGTTGTCGTCCGGTGTGATGGCCATCTGACCGGCTTCGTCGAGGTCAGATGCGAATCGCACGAGGTTGGCGCGGTCGAAGACTCCGTAGCTTGGGGCTGCAGCCTTGATTGCCATGAGGCTCTTCCGGGCTTTCTTTACACTCATCCCTTTCGGCATATATGTCGGGAGGTATTCATATATTCCCGGCTTTATACCCCATCCGCCGTCACCTACTCTTTCTATGAGGGTGGCTGTGCAGGCTGAGAGATGACCTCCGGCGCTGTCTCCTGTGACTGCGATCTTTTTAGGATTGATGCCATACTCTGCAGCGTGTTCCTGGATGTGCAGGATGGCTCCGAAGCAGTCTTCGATGAGCTGGTTCATCCTGTTTGGCTTTTCGTCTCCGTCTTTTTGAGCTATCCATCTGTAGTCGATGCTGGCAACTGCGTATTTGCCTCCTTTGATGAGCTCACGTGCAAGTCCGCGCATGATGTCCTCTGTGTTTGATGACCATCCGCCACCGTGGATGATGACGATGCATGGGAGATTTCTGGCTCCGTCAGGAATGAACATGTCGTATTTGAGCGCCTTCACGCCTGGCTGGGCATATACGATATCCTGGATTGTACGGTAGCCTTCCAGTCTTGACTCTTCCATGATGGATGCTCCGAGACTGAGGATGTCGCTTTCGACCTTGACCTGGAACTCGGGAACCATCGATTCCTTGTAGGTGGGGTAGAACATGCCGCCGCTGAACGAAAGATAGTATCCGCTGTCAAATACCCATCCTTCGTCTGTCACTTCCACCTTGACGTTGAGTACTGTGCCGGCCTTGACGATTCCGTCTTCGGGAACTTCCGGACTTACTGTCACTTTGCCGTGTGCCGGCTGGTCTACCTTTACTTTGAATGTGTCCTGGGCCATTGCCGTAGTGCAGATGACGAGGCTGCCGAGGACTGCGAGGGTTTTGAGTAATGTTTTCATAATAATCGGTCTGGTTGTTTTCTTGATGGAATAAAGATACATCAAATTACGTTATCCATCGTAATATTTCTCTTTCTTATATTTATTGCCTTTTTATGCAAGATTTTCGTATTTTGACCTCCAGCCCACATCGGCTGCCTGATAGTGCTGGTGTGTGTGAGCCGTAAATTAATGAGTAACAGTGACTTCCGCTGAATCACCTGCGGCAGATGGAGCAGGTGATTCAACACAAAGTGCTGATTGTCAAGGTGATAAAAGTCAGCGGGACATAGGCCCTGGCAATGGGCTTATGTCCCGCTGGATATCTGCTGATCCGGAGATATTAGAACATCTCTGGCTCGTTGTTGTTTTCGTTCTGAGCCGGCTCTTCACGACGGTCGCGGCGTGGGCCTCTTGGGCCTCTGTCATCGCGGCGTGGGCCTCTGTCGTCACGGCGTGGACCGCGGCCATTGTCACGACGATCGTCGCGGCGTGGGCCTCTGTCGCCTCCGCGCGGCTTGCGCTCTGGCTCGACATATCCCTCAGGCTTCTCGATGAGGGCCTTGCGTGAAAGCCTCATCTTGCCGGTCTTGGCATCGATCTCGAGGAGCTTCACGTCAACCTCGTCACCGATAGCGAGAACGTCCTCTACCTTCTCGGTCTTCTTCCAGTCGATCTCTGAAACGTGGAGGAGGCCTTCCTTACCTGGGAGGATCTCTACGAATGCACCGAACTCGAGGATAGACACGACCTTTCCGTGGTAGACTGTGTTCACTTCAGGAACAGCGCAGATGCCGTTGATCCAGCCGAGGGCCTTGTCCATAGCGTCCTTGTCCTGTCCGAAGATGTCCACAACACCCTCCTGTACACCGTTGTTGTTCTCCTCGGTGATGGTGATTGTTGTGCCTGTCTCTCTCTGAATCTTCTGGATGGTCTCGCCGCCCTTTCCGATGATGGCTCCGATGAACTCACCAGGAACACGGATCTGAACCATGCGAGGAACGAATTCCTTGTACTCTGCACGTGGCTCGCTGATGGTCTTCATCATCTCGCCCATGATGTGCATACGGCCCTGGCGTGCCTGCTCGAGAGCCTTCTCGAGGACGTCGTATGAAAGACCGTCAACCTTGATGTCCATCTGGGTTGCAGTGATACCGTCCTTGGTACCTGTCACCTTGAAGTCCATGTCTCCGAGGTGGTCCTCGTCACCGAGGATGTCGGTAAGGATGGCGTATCTTTCGTTAGGGTTGTCCTTGTCCGTGATAAGACCCATCGCAACACCTGCCACTGGCTTCTTGATCTTCACACCTGCGTCCATGAGGGCGAGGCAGCCTGCGCACACTGTAGCCATTGAAGATGAACCGTTTGACTCAAGGATGTCTGAAACCACGCGTACTGCGTAAGGATTTTCCGGAGCCATAGGGATCATAGGCTTGAGTGCTCTGTATGCAAGGTTTCCGTGTCCGATCTCACGACGGCCTACGCCTCTCTGAGGACGGGCCTCACCTGTTGAGAAAGGAGGGAAGTTGTAGTGGAGCACGAACTGGTCGGTGTCCTGGATGAGGACCTCGTCACGCTCCTTCATGTCGAGCTTTGTTCCGAGGGTTACAGTCGAAAGTGACTGTGTCTCACCACGGGTGAAGATCGCTGAACCGTGAGCGCATGGGAGGTAGTCGGTCTCGCACCAGATAGGGCGGACTGTTGTGGTGTCACGGCCGTCAAGACGGACACCCTCGTCGAGGATCATGTTTCTCATCGCAGCCTTCTCGACAGCGTGATAGTATCTCTCGATCATCATTCTCTTCTCTTCCTGCTCCTCCTCAGGGAGAGTTGCGTAGAACTCTTCCTTGAGAGCTTCGAATGCGTCTGATCTCTCGTGCTTTGCAGAGCCTGACTTCGCGATTGCGTAGCATCTGTCGTAGCAGAACTCCTGGATTGCCTGGCGGAGAGCCTCATCGTTCTCCTCGTGGCAGTAAGCCCTCTTCTCTGTCTTGCCTACAGCCTCGGTGAGCTCCATCTGCACCTTGCAGTGCTTCTTGATCTCCTCGTGAGCGAACTTGATGGCCTCGAGCATGTCGTGCTCGCTTACCTCGTTCATCTCACCCTCTACCATCATGATGTTGTCGTAAGTCGCAGCGACCATGATGTCGAGGTCGGCGTCAGCCATCTCGCTGAAGTTAGGGTTGATCTTGAATTCGCCTCCGATCCTTGCAACGCGTACCTCTGAGATAGGTCCCTCGAACGGAATGTCGCTGACTGCGAGAGCAGATGAAGCGGCAAGTCCTGCGAGTGCATCCGGCTGGATGTCCTTCTCTGCAGAGATGAGGTTTACGTTTACGAAAACTTCTGCGTGGAAATCCTCAGGGAAAAGTGGTCTGAGGGCGCGGTCAACAAGACGTGCAATAAGAATCTCATAGTCTGAAGCCTTTCCCTCACGCTTCATGAAACCACCTGGGAAACGGCCTGCAGATGCATATTTCTCTTTGTAGTCTACCTGGAGCGGCATGAAGTCCACATCCTCCTTTGCGTCTTTTGCGCAAGTTACAGTCGCCAGGAGCATAGTGCCACCCATCTTAACGACTACAGAACCGTCAGCCTGCTTTGCGAGCTTACCGGTCTCGATTTCGATTACCCTACCGTCGGATAATTCGATTGTTTTCTTTACAATGTTCATTTAGTTTCTTTTCAACCTGCCTCCCCCTATGGGAGTGGATTAATATTCAGTTTCATCGGTCGGACCATTATATCCGGTCCAGATATATATTTATTTCATTCTGAAGATGCCGCAGGTTGTTGTCTGCATCCTCAGACTTATTTGCGTAAAAAAGGGGGATGCCCCTTTGCGGGTGTCCCCCTTCGTCGGTTCCTACTATGATGTAGCTTATCGACGGAGGCCAAGCTCCTTGACGATAGCTCTGTATCTCTCGATGTCTACAGACTTGAGATAATCAAGTACACGACGACGCTTACCTACAAGCTTAAGAAGTGAACGACGTGTTGCGTAGTCCTTCTTGTTGCTCTTAAGATGCTCGGTAAGGTGAGCGATACGGTAGGAAAATAATGCCACCTGGCTCTCTGGTGAACCAGTGTCAGTATTAGACTTTCCGTACTTCGCGAAAAGCTCCTGTTTCTTCTCAGGCATAAGGTATTCTGCCATAGCTTTAAAAAGATTAAGGGTTAATAAATCAAAACTTTACGGGTCACTGGCAAGTAAACCCAAAGCGGGCGCAAATATAGCTATAAAATCTGAGATTGCAAGTGCTTGAATGAAAATATATTTGTGCGTTTTGAAAATTTCGCTACATTTGAAAAGTCAATGGCGGCAGACACGCCCCGACATGAACAGACATATGCCCGTAAAGTCAGGAAAAATATATAAGGATCCGGAGATCGGAGAGGTTCTTTTCAGGAAGAGCACCCGCAGCAGGAACATCAGCATAAGGGTGCATCCGGTCAAGGGCGTGAGCGTGTCCGTGCCCTACATAGTGCCATATGCGGTCGCTCAGGCCTTCTTCCACACGCGCAGGACGTGGATCCTGGAGACAATGGCGAGGCAGAAGGAGAAATATAAGGATGTACGGCAGCCGGACCCTCGCGAGGTGGAGGCGCTGCGGCGCCAGGCAAAGGCGGATCTTCCGCCGAGGCTGGCGGAGCTCGCGGCTCGCTATGGATTCGTATATAACCGCGTGGTCATAAAACATAATGCCAGCAACTGGGGCAGCTGCTCGTCAAAAGGAAACATCAACCTGAACCTGAACATAATCCGCCTCCCGAAGATCCTTCAGGACTATGTGCTTCTGCACGAGCTGTGTCACCTTCGCCATCAGGACCATAGCCATGCCTTCCACCTGTTGCTGGAGCATGTACTCACGGATAATCTTCTGAAATGTGTTGATGAGGGTGACGCCCAGGCCGTGGCGCTTGCCCGCAAGGCGGCCGCTTCAAAGGCGAAATATCCCGTGGACTATGTGATGACACGTGCGATAAAGCAACATTCCCTCGTCTAGACCTTCCGGTTCTTCCAACGGCCGCTCCTCATATATATCCAGCTGCATATCAGCAGCATGCCGGCATATACATGCTCTGCCGTCCAGCATATCGCCACATCCATCTTCAGCCATCCGATGATCACGGCGCAGTACACCATATATACAAAAAGTGCGATCAGTTCGAGCTTGAACGCGGTCCTGGTGCTGCCCGTGCCCGAGACGGCAAGGAAGAAGACCTGCCCTCCGACATTGACCAGATAGGAACTCACCATCACGAGCATGGCCGGAATTGATGCGGTGATAAGATCCGGGATGTCGGTGTATATGCGTGCAATCGTTTCAGGGTACATGCAGATGACGAGCATGATCACTCCTACAATGCCATAGGAAAGCTTGAGGATGCGCCTGACCAGTGACATGACCTTTTCCTGATGGCCTTCTCCGATCATGTTGCTGACAAGGGTGCTGCAGGTCGACGAGAATGCCTGGAGCACGACCCATATCAATCCCGAAACGCCTCTGACAATGTTGGATATGGCGAGGGAACGCTCTCCCAGATGCTCGATGAAGAGGAAGAATATGAGCCAGGTGAATATGGACACGGTGTGCTGGATCATGGTCCAGACACATACCGGCATCATGGACCTGAGCTCCTCCTTTTCGAAGCGGGCCGGCTTGTCAAGTCCGTATTTCGGACGGTCGCAGCCGGTGCGTGTGTATATGATGAAGAATACCAATGACATCAGCTCGGCAAGGCTTGATCCGATTGCAGCGCCGGTGATGCCGAGGGCGGGGAGTCCGCATTTTCCGAATATGAGTATATAATTGAAGATGACGTTGGACAGGACCATCACAACAGAGTTCAGCGTCAGTGTCTTAGTCTGTGTCGTTCCGACATAGAAGGCTCTGAACATGGCTGTGCAGAAGGCGAACACCATGCCCGGCAGCCTCCAGCGCACATAGCTCAGCGCAGCATCATATATCGCCGCAGATGAGACCATGAACTTCATCATCCACGGCGTGAAGAGTTCCGACAGGAGGATGATGACTCCGGAAAGTCCCAGCACGAAATAAAGACCGTTCCAGAACACTTTTCCGGTCTCCCTGTACCTGCCTTCTCCATTGCGCCGTCCTATGATGATCTGCGCTCCGATGCTGAAACCGAAGCCGATCATGAACAGGACCATATAATATACGATAGCTATGGCTGAGGCGCCGAGCTCGACTTCGCCGACCCTTCCGAGAAAGGCTGTGTCGGTCAGGCCGATCATCTGCTCCATCACCAGGCTGATGAGGATTGGATAGGCGACTTTCCAGATGTTGCCATATGAATATGTACCCGAAGACTTCATCATAACATGGCTATGACCTGGTCAACAGTGAGGGAATTCTCTACTCTGAATATGCCGCTGCGGCTGCGCTGAAGCGAGTCCAGGTGCGCTCCGCTGCCGAGCGCTTCTCCGAGGTCGCGCGCAAAGGCCCTCACATACGTGCCTTTGCTGCAGGCCATCCTGACGGATGCGCGCGGGAGTCCGAGGGCTGAGTTGTCGGTGACATTTATCCTGCATGATGCCTTGTTGACCTCCTGCCAGGCCGATACGCTTCCTGCCGCCGTACCTTCCTTTGCGAAATCCAGAAGCTCGAGCTCGGTTATGCTGATCCTTGATGTCCTGATAAGTTCCTGAGCAGCCTCGTCCAAGGTCTTCCCCTCCTTGTACAGCTTGCGTGCAAGTTCGTATGCACGTACTCCGTCCACGGATTTGGCGGAGAACAGCGGAGCCACCTGGTCCTGCTCGCCGATGAATGACGGAAGAGCAGCGGAAACGGCTTCTGCGGTTATGTGCTCATGAGGGAAGAATCTGTCGATCTCCTTCTCGAGGTCATATGAAGGAGTCGTGGCCCCGAAAGTGATGCCGGCAACATATTCCTTGTGGTGCGACTGGAGCCATTCGGCCAGCTTGGTGGCCTTGCCTATGCAGACAAGAAGCACTCCTGTGGCAAGCGGGTCGAGGGTCCCGGCATGGCCGACCTTCAGGTTCTTCTTGCCGAAATGACGGATAGCGGCGAACTTGACCTTCCTGATCACGTCCGCCGAAGTCCATCTGTAGGGCTTGTCTATGGGAATTATTATTCCCTCTGGATAATCATCGATGCTGTCTGAAAGCATCACGTCATCCGGAGTAAGAATCTTTGCATTTATTTCCATCCGCTGTCTTTCTTACTTATTTGCAAGGAATCTTGTCGATGCGGGTCTGATGGCGTCCTCCTTCGAATTCCTCGTCCAGCCATGCGTCTGTGATGCCGGTTACGGTTTCGAAAGGGATGAAACGTGCGGGCATCACCAGCACGTTGGCATTGTTGTGCTGCTTGATGAGCTTCCCGATTTCTACATCCCAGCATAGGCCCGCGCGTATGCCCTGATGCTTGTTCAGGGACATCTGCATGCCGTTTCCAGTGCCGCAGAATGCGATTCCAAGGTCTACCTCTCCCTTCTCCACAGCCTCTGCAAGAGGGTGTGCTACATCAGGATAATCCATGCTGGCTGTGCTGTCGGTGCCGAAGTTCACCATCTCATGTCCCTTGCCGGTGAGATACTCCACCAGCCTGTTCTTGTACTCCACTCCAGCGTGGTCATTGCAGATACCGATCTTCATGATTGTCTGTTTTATTTTTGCGGATGCAAAGTTAGCTTCCTTTACAGATATATGAAAATAAATGACAGATTATTCGTAGTCAAAATGCTGCGGCGGGCCGCTTCTGTGCTCCTGAATTGTGATGTCATCCGAAATGGTGAACAATGCCGGATCTATCTCCACATCCTCTTCGATCTTTGTCGCCGTCATTCCTATCTCTCCGAAGTCGGTCTTCACCGAAGTCTTCAGGATAACGCCCTTGTATACCCATACATATGCGGTTATCACATTGCCCATCATGAGCATCTTGTACGAGTATCTTGTGCATGTCTTTCCTGCGACTTCCTCTTCCCCAAGTTCCTTGATCTTGTTCTTCCTGATGGTCTTTTCATCCAGATTGCTGAAGTTGATCTTCTTCATCTGAGGCCCCATTGAAGGCATGCTCATGGCGGTCTTCTCCTGATCGTCTATCATCATGTTCTTTCCGTCCACCTCCAGGCTTCTGACCTTCCTGCCCCTCATCTCCATAAGAGTAGCCTGCTTTGCACCATAGTCGTCGAAATAAATCATCTGAGTGACTTTCTGCCCCATCATCTCCATTTCCATTGTGACGATTCCGGATCTGACTGTGTAGAACTGTTCCTGTGCGGCTGCACTGATGCACAATGTCATCATAAGCGCAATGATAAATCTTTTCATGATTCCTGTTGATTGTTTGTCTGCTAATATAGTTATTTTCGACAAAATGCCCTGCATGAATATGAAATATCTTCGATTTGATTATTTTTGTAAAAAATATATACAGTATATATATGTTACTATCCAAAGAGATCACAGTCGAACTTCACCTTACAGGTTGCAAGCTCAAGCAGTACATCGCCGTAATGCTCAGGATGATGGATGTACCTCTCACTCCCGAGCAGTTCATGCTCATAGACCTTCTGTGGAATCATGGTGAGATGACCCAGCAGCAGCTTGCCGACCAGCTGCATAAGGACAAGAACTCTGTCACCCAGCTTGTAGACGCGATAGAAAGGAAAGGTTTTGTGGTACGTCAGAGGAACTCGAATGACCGCAGGTCAAACACCCTGGTACTGACGGAAAAGGCCGAACTTCTTAAACTTGACGCCAAGCGCAAAGGCATACTGATACTGGACCGTATGCTCAATGGCATAAGCGAAGAAGAACTTCGGTCTTTCCTTACGACTTTGCGTAAGCTTAGTGATAATATGACTGTTTCAGATCTTTAGAACAGAGCCTTTACAGCCTTTACGACATCTTCGGCAGGGAGGTCAGGTGAGAGCACCAGATCAGGCTCCTTGCAGATGAAGCCTCTTGATTTTGCCCCGATGGTTCCGCCTCCGGTGCAGTTCAGCATGATGTAGTCGTCCTTTCTGACCACTCCTTCGCTTACAGCCTGGGCCAGTGCGGCCACTGCTACGCAGGATGCAGGGAGAAGGTCGTATCCTTCCTTGTTGCGGAACTGGAGAAGCCAGTTGTATATGTCATTGTTGGAAGCGATGAAGAAGTCTCCGTTGCTTTCCTTGAGGACGTCATAGAGTCCGCCTGCGATTCCGTATGGCGGTTTTCTGTTTGACAGGACTGTCGCCAGGATCCTCTCGGACTTGTTTCTGCCCTCTTCCGGTGACATCTCTGGGAGACTGCGCGAGTCTGCTTTCCAGGCGTCGTACATCAGCGTGAAAGGGGAGTTCTGCGCGACGAATACCCTCATGTTGTTTGCTCCGAAACGGCCGTCCTCCGCAAGGCGGCAGGCATTCTCCCATGCGGCGATGGCTCCGGTGCCGGAACCGACTGCCTGGAAATATGCGTCAGGAATACGTCCCATCTTCTCTACGCAGCTAAGCAGGGTGGTTCCCATTCCGTCGCGTCTTGCCACATTCTTGGCTCCTCCCTCAAGCAGGAACTTAGGGTCGCTCGCCAGTTTCTCTCCCAGAGCTATGGCGTCATAGTAGTCGCATCCGTGAGGAGCAGCAATGAGCTTCACACATTTGTCAAGCGGCTTGCGGAACCACAGGTCATGAAGATTGTCCTGAGGAACACAGATGACTATAGGAATCTTGTTGTCAGAGCAGACCTGGGCAAAAGCACGTGCTGTGTTTCCGGCAGACTGGACCACAAGTATCCTGTCTTCCTTCTCATCCATTCGTGCCAGCACCGAATAGGCCTCGGTCTCCTTGAAGGAACCGGTGCGCATCCTGGCTCCTATCCTCGGATTCCATCCGGAGAAGGTTATGTAAAGATTCTCAAGTCCAAGGAGAGCAGCCAGTCCTTTCGACTTGTAGGTGACAGGGGCGCATGAATGCTTCAGCACCCTTTTGATCGGCATCCAGTCCGCATAGCGGTAGATGCCGTCAAGGTCTTCACGTGGAGTGAACTTCCTGTTTTCGTATACTGCCCGTACAAGGGACGGCTTCGATGCCTCTGCATCTGATAGGGTCCATCCTTTGTCCTCAAACTCATGACCGTCAGCGACATTGACAAGACGGTAGCTGGTTTCCTTGAATTTCATAAGCTTCCAATAATTCTACATGGGATTCAACTTTCGCGACAGGATTGCGCAGAGGCCCGGGAAAAAACGCTTGATGTACACCATCAGAAGTTCCTTTCTTCCGACAAGCACCTCTCTGCGGCCCTTGGCGACCGCTCTTGTGATCACTCGTGCGGCAGCCTCGGCTGACATTCCGCCTGCCTGGCCCGGATCCATGACACCGTGCTGCCTGCCGCCTTTATCAAGAGCATATTTCGATATGTTTGTGCATACACGGCCGGGACATACGAGAGTCACCCTTATGCCGGCATCGTAGTATTCCGCCTGAAGCGACTCGAAGAAGCCGTACAGGGCGAATTTTGAAGAACTGTAGCCGCATCGCAGCGGGAAGCCGAACCTTCCGGCGATGGATGTGGTGACGGCAATCTTTCCGCCCCCTCTTGCAATCATCTTCGGGAGCAGGACCTTGGCAATGGATACTGGAGCAAAATAGTTGATTTCCATTATCTTGCGTACCATATCCATGGATGTGTCCTCTACATTTGTCCTCTGACTTATGCCCGCGTTGAGCATGACGATGTCTATGCCCCCTGTAACCTCCCAGGCTTTTTCCGTGAGAGTGTCTATGCCGTCAAGGCATGTAAGGTCATAGGGGAGTACCGTCACTTCGCCTGCACCGAGGTCCCGGCATTTCGCCGCGACCGGTTCAAGCCTGTCAGCGGAAGAAGAGGTGAGAACCAGTCTCGCCCCTTCCGCTGCATATCTGTATGCGCATGCTTCGCCGATGCCCGATGAGGCACCTGTAATCCAGACGGCCAGCATGATTTATTTCAAGAGTGCCATGTTTGGCATTTCCTTGTCGAACTCACCACGGTCAAGACGTTCCTTGATGTCCTTGAAGGCAGCAAGTGTCCTTTCCACATCTTCCATGGTGTGAGCCGCTGTAGGGATGATGCGGAAGATCACCATTCCCGGAGGGATCACAGGGTAGATCACCACAGAGCAGAAGATATGATATTCCTCACGAAGAGCCACTGCGATGTTGGATGCCTGGTTCACACCAGCCTTGATGTGGACTGGGGTTACGCATGCCTCGGCAGGTCCGATCTCGAATCCGAGCTCGCGGAAGCCTTCCTGAAGACGTCTTGTCACCTTCCAGAGCTGTGCTCTGAGTGCGTCTCCTTCTGGGCTGTCGATGATGTCAAGTCTCTTGAGGCATCCCTCTACGATAGGCATAGGGAGAGACTTTGCATATATCTGCGAACGCATGTTGTACTTCAGGTAGTCGATGATGTCCTTGTCAGCTGCAACGAAACCTCCGATGATGGCCATTGACTTCGCATATGCTCCGATGTAGATGTCGACTTCATCCATCACGCCGAAATGCTCCGATGTTCCACGTCCGTGCTCACCCATGACTCCGAATCCGTGTGCGTCGTCGATCATGATGCGGAACTGATACTTCTTCTTGAGCGCAGCGATCTGGTCGAGGATTCCGAGGGCTCCTGTCATGCCGAACACACCTTCTGTGATGAGGAGTACTCCGCCGCCTTTGGCTTCAGCTTCCGCACATGCCTTTGCGATCACCCTTTCGCAGTCCTGGATGTTGTTGTGGCGGAATTTATACTTGCTGCCGATGTGGAGACGGATACCGTCAAGAAGACATGCGTGGTCTTCTGCGTCGTATACGATCACATCATGACGGCCTACAAGCGCATCGATTGTGGACACGATTCCCTGGTAACCGAAGTTGAATTCAAAAGCAGCTTCCTTTTTCTCAAATGCTGCAAGACGGCGCTCAAGCTCCTCATGAAGGTGAGTCTGGCCGGTCATCATTCGGCTTCCCATAGGGTAGGCAAGCCCCCAGCGTGCAGCGGCTTCAGCATCTGCCTTGCGGATTTCAGGATGGTTGGCAAGACCTAGGTAGTTGTTCAGGCTCCAGCACAGAACATCCTGTCCGTTGAATTTCATGTTAGGTCCCAGTTCGCCTTCGAGACGTGGGAATGCAAAATAACCTTCTGCCTTTTCGCGGTACTGACCGATAGGGCCACCTGTGGATTTTCTGATTTTGTCAAAGATATCTATATACATAATGGTCTAGGTTTTAGTTTATATTACTTGAACTCATTATTGTCTTTTTTTGTTGTATGTTATCTGCGCTGCCTGTATGTTATCTGCGTTGCTTGGAAACCAGTCCCATGAGCCTGAACAGGAATTTCGGCAGCGGCTTTTCCGGGTTGCGTCTGCTCATGTCGATGAACATGCCGAGCTTCTTCACCACAGGAACCTTGTGGGTCTCGACGAACTCGATAAGTGTGCCGTCAGGATCTTCCACATAGGTGAAATGGCCTGATGCGTCGCCCATGTCGAACCTCTTTCCGTCCGGACAGCTGTCCACGGTGAAAGGATGGCCCTTTGCTGCACAGAACTTTCCGAGCTCTGCCATGTTGGTGACGTCGAAGCACACCTGGATGAAGCCTGGGTCGCCCCAGTAGCGGCCTTCGTATATCTTGCGTGGAGTGCGTTCAAGAGCCTGAACAAGTTCTATGGTGGAATCACCGAAGAGGTCTGCAAAAGCTCCTCTGCGCTTAGGGGATGCGAGGATCACCCGACGGCAGTTGAGGTCGGCTCCCGGCATGATGTCGTTGTCGCTGAACTTGCCTATGGCGTCGCATTTCACTATGTCATATCCGAGCACTTCGCTGTAGAACCTTACTGAAGCCTCCATGTCGGAAACGCCAATGACGGCTCCGGCCATACCTCCTGTCAGCCTGCCCTGCTCAATGAACACCTTCTTGTTTTCCACAATCTGGAAGATGTTTCCATAAAGGTCCTTGATGTAGAAACATGGGGTTCCGTCAGGAAGAAGTTCGGGCTCGCTGCAGTCTTTCCATTTCGCCGACATCTCTTTGTAGAAGGCCTCTACGTCGCGGCAGTTGAGCTTTGCTGCAAATATTCCCAGGTCTCCGACAGCGATCGTGAAAGGACATGGGGAAGGCTTGCGTTTCGAGTACTGCCAGATCTCGAATCCTCCACCGCCCTGCAGGCTCACAGCGATGCATGCATGGCGCTGCTGCGGCTTTCCTCCCGTGTATGGGAGCATCCTTTCTGCCACAGTGTCGTCTTCCAGAATCTTCACATCGATGCCGAACATGTCAATGTACCAGTCCCAGGACTTTCTGAAGTCCTCGGTGCCGACTCCGACCTGCTGGATTCCTGAAATCAAAAATTTATCCATAAAGTCTGTCAATTATCAATAGTGGTAAGTTGCTTTATAGTAAATACCTTTACTAATGAGCGCAAAGATAGATATTTTTTCCATATGTCAGCCGTCAATCCTGAAAATTCGCCATGCGCTCTGTCTTCAGGAATGTGCATTTGAACGCCGTTTCTTGCGGTTTGACGGATATTTTCAGTATTTTTGCACGGATATAGAGGCAATATGGCAAAGAAGACAGAAAAGACAAATGCCGCCCGGCTCCTGGACAAGGCCGGGATCCCGTACGAACTCATCCCTTATGAGTTCGATGAGAACGATCTGGCCGCCAGACATGTGGCTGACAGCCTGGGGCAGGATATAGCCAGTGTATTCAAGACTCTGGTGCTCCATGGTGACCGTACAGGTCATGTGGTGTGTGTTGTCCCCGGGGACAAGGAAGTGGACCTCAAGGCCCTGGCCAAGGCTTCCGGCAACAAGAAGGTGGAGATGATAGCCATGAAGGACCTTCTTGCAGTGACCGGATATATCCGGGGCGGCTGTTCACCCGTCGGTATGAAGAAAAGGTTCCCGACATATTTCCATATCACCGCCCTTGACTTCGACCATATATATGTAAGCGCGGGCGTGCGCGGTCTGCAGCTGAAGGTAGCTCCCTCTGCCCTCATCGACTTCGTCTGCGGTACAGTCGCCGACGTCGCCACAGCCGCGCAATGACGGATGACCTTGGCAGGTGGTGATGGAATATCCCGTCGCTTAAGGTAGGGTTTGCCGTCCCTGAAAAGTCAGGTGGCCCCAAAATGAGAAATACCGTAAAATAAAAAAAGTAAGGTTGTGCTCCTGGAACATTATGTTCCGGAAGCATGGTTGTCTGATAGTATATATAATGATCCAGTGTGGATATTATTGCTCAGGTGCAAAAGAATCTGTTTTGCAATAAACATTTTTCACGGCAATTCAACGTAAATCAACCACTGCCCCGTTGGGTTTCCGCGACGCAGGTTTTTTCGTCAGTTTCACTGCGTCACGATTCAGGACCACCTGCAAAAGTGCACCCGGGTGTGTTTGGGTGGCACACCTAGGTGCGGCAAGTGCCCTTGCAGTGGCCTGAGAAGACGATGGACGCACCCGGGTGTGGAAGGGAATGACACCTGGGTGCGCACAGCTGGCAGGCGGTCCGACATGAAGATACTTCCTGTCCAGACTTACTGACATAGGCTCAGACACATACTTCGGCATTATACCTATATATTACTTTGCATAGTGTAATAGTTGTTGAAGGTCAATATTTTTACATTTGGCTTTTGCTCTTTAGGCTTAAAGTAAATCAAGTAATGTCTAAAGAACCTTTTTATGGAGAATAATGTAGTGGTCTGCAGTCAGGTGACGGGCTTGTCGGGATGGAGACAATAGTTGATGTTTCAGTGAAACCATATGGGCTACGCAGAAGGCTATGGCTCAGCTGTTTGGGGTGACTGTGTCAGCTGTCAGCAGGCATCTGAAGAATACTAATTCAGAGGAGGAGTTAAAGCGCCATCTGATACCAGATGAGTCAAGAGCTATAAGCCTTTCTTTGACGGATATGTAAATATCGTTATCTTTGTTCGTCTTGTCTGTAGCAAAATGAAAACGATAGAGGTAGTAGCGGCAATCATTGTCAAGGATAGAAAGATCTTCGCCACCCAAAGAGGATATGGCGAGTGGCAGGGCTGGTGGGAATTCCCGGGCGGAAAGATTGAGAGCGGGGAATGTCCCAAGGAGGCTCTCGTGCGTGAAATCCGTGAAGAGCTGGATGCAGAAATCGAGGTCGGTGATCTGCTGGAGACGGTAGAATGGGACTATCCGGGTTTCCATCTGACAATGCATTGCTTCATATGCTCGTTGATATCAGAATCCATGCATCTCAATGAACATGAGGCGGCAGCATGGCTCACTCGCGAGACTCTGCGCTCTGTCAAGTGGCTGCCGGCGGATGAGGGATTGATGCCTTTAATTGAGAACCTCCTGTAGTTTGATTTCTTGTGCCCGATAAATTAACCCCGTCTCAACGCCACAAATGTATGTCGTCCATACGTGGCAAGAACACCAAACCGGAAATTCTGGTTCGGAAAGGGCTGCATGCGCGTGGGTTCAGGTTTCGGCTGCAGGACAGGAGACTTCCGGGGAGGCCGGATATTGTGTTGCCGAAGTATGGGGTTGCGATTATGGTGAACGGCTGTTTCTGGCATGGACATAAAGGATGCCGCTATGCTACTAAGCCGAAGTCGAATGTGGAGTTCTGGGAGACGAAGATTGCCAGGAACCGGCATCGGGATGAGGTTACGGCTGCACATCTGGAGGCCTTGGGCTGGACTGTGATTACGGTGTGGGAGTGTGATTTGCGTAAGACTGCGGGATTGAATGAGAAACTTGATGCGTTGGCCGACGAAATCATCCGGGCGGGGGAACTTAAGCATAAGCGTGATGCTTTAAAGAAAAAGACCAGGATGGAGGTGAAGAAGGAAAGGGAAGAAATGCTGAGGAGGCAGGCTAGGCTTGAGGCGGAAATCAATTCCCTATATCCTATTCCTAGAAAAATTAGGTCGGCATCTTTAGAATGACCTTGTCAGGTCGGATTAAGCCTCTGCGAGGCTTTTCCCTTCATCTAAACAAAAGCCTCCACCGAAGCGGAGGCGTAGGAATTAAATCCTTCGGCATATAGCCTTATTGTGGTAAGATGTAGAACTTACGTTACAAATATAACGAAAATTATTGGGGCTCAAATACTTTTTCCTAAATTTACAAAAAATCTGTTTGGCATGGAGAAAGTATTGGGTCTGGATTTAGGAACAAATTCCATAGGTTGGGCAATTGTTCAACATAATGATGATTTGTCATATTCTTTATTGGATAAGGGGGTCAATATCTTTCAGGATGGAGTGGCGCATGATAAGAGTGGAGAAAAACCGATGGTGTCGGAGAGAACAGCTGCAAGGTCTTCAAGAAGACACTATTTCCGCAGGCGTCTTCGCAAGATCGAACTCCTGGAAGTGCTGATAAAGCATAATTTATGTCCATATCTTTCTGGAGAAGATTTGTCGGAGTGGAAGAATCATAAGAAATACCCATTGAAGGATGAGTTCTTAGAATGGCAGAAGACGGATGATGATATGGATAGGAATCCCTATCATGATAGGTATGTGTGTCTTACGCAAGAACTTGACCTGTCTGTCATTTCCAATAGACATATGCTGGGCCGTGCTTTTTATCACATGGTTCAGAGGCGTGGCTTTATCAGTAATAGAAAGGAAACCAAGAAGGATGATGAAGGGAAGGTCAAGGATAGCATAAAATCCCTTACCAAAGCAATGCAGGAGAGCGGTTGCGATTATCTTGGAGAATATTTCTACCGGTTATATGAGAAGGGAGGGAAAATACGTAAGAATTACACCGATAGGGTAGAGCATTATAAAAAGGAATTCAGTGCCATATGCGAAAAACAGCATCTGGATGTTGAACTGGTCAAGTTATTGGAGAATGCCATTTTTTATCAGCGCCCGCTTAAGTCCCAGAAGGGGCAGGTCGGACATTGCACATTTGAAAAGAATAAGACCAGGTGCCCGATTTCTCACCCTCGTTACGAGGAGTTCAGGATGTGGTGTTTTATTAATAACATCAAGGTCAGGACTTGGAAGGATGACGACTTCAGATCCCTTTCCTCGGAAGAAGTAGGGCAGATTATTTCGCTGTTTTTCCGAAAGTCAAAGAACCAATTTGACTTTGAGGATATAGCAAAGAAAATCGCCGGAAAAGGAAATTATTGCGACAAGACGGATAAATCAGAAAAGCCATATAGGTTTAATTATAAGATGTTTACCTCTGTATCCGGGTGTACTGTATCCGCAGGATTGAGAAGTATATACGGAGAAGATTGGCTGAATCAGATATGTGGCGTGTATTCTTTGGGAGAAGGGAAGACTCCGGATCAGATCCTGAATGATATCTGGCATGTGTTGTTTTCTTTTGATGATGAAGAAAAACTCAAAGAGTGGGCTAAGGTAAAACTTCAGATGTCATCAGAAGAAGCAGATGCCTTCGAAAAGATATCGGTACCTCAAGGATATGCATCGTTAAGTCTGAATGCAATCAATAAGATTCTTCCTTATCTGCGTAAAGGATATAGATATGATGAGGCTGTGATCATGGCAAATCTTCCGGCTGTTATGGGTTGTGATGCTGAACGTTTGCCAGATGAAGTGGCAGAAAACATCGCTATCATAATGGAAGATCATATGTCCAATCCGCTCGAGAAGAAAAAGAGTATTCATCAAAGTGTGACAGAGTATCTTCGTGATTGTCAGAACGTGGACAGTAAGCGTATTGAAAAGTTGTATCATCCTTCCATGATAGAAACCTATCAGGCTGCCTTGCCGGTTGACGGCATATATAAGTTAGGCTCTCCGAGAACATCTTCTGTCAGAAATCCGATGGCAATGCGTGCTCTTTTCCGATTGAGGAAACTGCTTAATGAGTTGCTCCGTGATGGCAAGATAGACTCTGACACGTTAGTGCGTATCGAATTTGCACGTGGGCTGAATGACTCAAATATGCGAAAAGCTATTGAGACATATCAGAGAGAGCAGAAAAGATTGCATGATGATTATTCAGCCAATATAAAGGAACAGATGGGGGATGATTACGCTCCTTCAGATGATGAAATATTGAAATATCAGTTGTGGGAGGAACAGAAGCACAGATGTCCTTACACTGGCGCTCAAATAGGATTGGAAGACTTTCTAGGTGCTTCGCCTAAATATGACATAGAGCACACGGTGCCACGATCTCGCGGTGGAGATAATTCCCAGATGAATAAGACTTTATGTGAAAGTCGCTTCAATAGAGATGTGAAGAAAGGTATGCTTCCGGCCGAATTGGCAAATCACTTGGAAGTCATGGCTAATGTTGATAGTTTCGGTTGGCAGGAAGAGATAGATTCTTTGAGGAAAAGGCTTGAAAGGACTCGAAGTTACTCCGCGACGAAAGAGGAAAAAGACAGGAAGATTCAGGACCGACATTACTTTAAAATGAAGCTTGACTATCTGGAAGGCAAACTGAAACGATTTGCAATGACAGAAGTTCCTGAGGGTTTCTCCAATCGTCAGGGAGTCGATATCGGAATAATCGGAAGGTATGCCAGGATGTATCTCCAGACAGTATTCAAGAGGGTGTCTACCGTCAAGGGTGCCACGACAGCGGAGTTCCGTAAGATGTGGGGACTGCAGGATTATTATTCTAAGAAGGAACGCGTCAGTCATGCCCATCATTGTGTTGATGCCATAACTATCGCCTGCATAGGAAGGAATGAATATGATCGGTGGGCTCAGTATATGAGGGATGAAGAACGTTACCGCTTATCAGCAGCAGACCGTCCTCATTTCCCTAAGCCATGGGAGACATTCACTGAAGATGTTTTATCGGTGTCTGACTCTATTCTGGTGCCTCATTACACTCCGTCCAACCTGTCAAAACATACAAAGAAAAGGTTGAGGGTCCGCGGAAAACTCCAATATGGTCCTGGTGGAGAAAAATTATATGTTCAAGGTGATACGGCAAGGTGCTCTTTGCATGAGCAGACCTTCTATGGAGCAATAAAGAAGAATGATGAGATAAAGTATGTTGTCAGGAAATCATTGGATTCGTTGGAGGAAAAGGATATCAAGAATATCGTTGATGAAGTTGTTCGTGAAAAAGTTGCAATCGCAGTCAAGGAAAAGGGACTCAAAAAGGCTGTAGCTGATACTATCTGGATGAACGAAGAGTTGCGGATCCCAATAAAGAAAGTGAGGATATATACCCCAACGGTTACCAATCCGATTAAACTTAAAGGACACCGCGATAAATCAGTTCACCAGCATAAAAGATATCTCCATGTAAAGAATGACGGGAACTATTGTATGGCAATTTATGAAGGTAATAATGATAGGGGCAAGGTAATACGTTCATATAAGTTGGTAAATAACCTTGATGCTGTAAATTATTTCAATGGAAAGACCGGACTTGATAATCTGGTTCCATATTCCGATGAGAAGGACTTGCCTTTGAAGTGCATATTGAGGACAGGTACCATGGTCCTGTTCTATGAGAAGTCTCCGAAGGAGTTGTATGAGTGTGGGGTGGAGGAACTGTCTAAGAGGTTGTATAAGGTGACTGGTATGTCGTCTATGACAATAAAGCAGGGCGATAGAAGTTATGTATACGGAACAATTGAGTGTAGACATCATTTGGAAGCCAGACGATCTTCGGATTTGAAATCAAAGAGTGGGGCTTGGAAGAATGGTGAGACTTATCGTTCAGTGATAAGTCTATTACATTCACAGCTTAATGCCTATGTAGAAGGTTATGATTTTGATATAACATCTTCTGGACAACTGAAGTTTAAACATTAGCCTATGGTAAAGCGTACACTATCATTTTCCAGACCTTGCAGTTTAAGTCTTAAGAATTGCCAGATGGTAATCAAGATGAAGGATGATCCTGATTTTATCAGGACGGTTCCGATAGAGGATATTGGTTTCGTCTTACTTGAGAATCAGCAGATAAACATTACTATGCCTTTGCTGAATGCTTTGGCAGACAATAATGCTGCGGTGGTTGTTTGTACCGATAAGATGATGCCGAATGCCATGTTTCTCAATCTTGATTCCAATTCTGTTCAAGGAGAAAGATATCGCGATCAGATAAATGCATCTGAACCTTTGAAAAAGAATTTGTGGAAGCAGACTGTTGAGGCTAAAATCAGGAATCAGGCGGCTCTGTTGGATAAATTGGATAAGGATGGCAGCCAATTAAAGCCTTATTGGCAGAATGTAAAGAGTGGTGATGCCGATAATAGGGAAGGGGTTGCTGCAAAGATTTATTGGGATGCTCTTTTCGGTGATGACTTTATGCGATATCGTACTGGAGCATCTCCCAATGAAATGCTGAATTATGGATATACGGTTTTGAGAGCGGCAGTTGCTCGTTCATTGATGGGGTCTGGATTGTTTCCGGCCTTCGGTATATATCATAGAAACAGATATAATGCATTTCCGTTGGCAGATGATATCATGGAACCATATCGACCTTTTGTCGATGAAATAGTCTTTGACTTGTATGCTAATGGTGAGACAGAATTAAAGAAGGATGTAAAAGCGGAGATACTGAAGTTGTTGTATGTCGATACTGTCTTTGACAAGGTGACAAGACCATTAGATTTGGGCTTGTCAGTAACTACTTCTTCCTTGGCTAAGTGTTTTAGTGGAGAGCAGAAGAAAATAATGTATCCTTTATTGGTTTAGCTATGTCATTCAACCGTATAAATGCCTATCATGTCATGTGGCTCTTTGTGTTCTTTGATTTGCCGGTTCTGACTAAACCGCAACGAAAGCAGGCGACGCAGTTTCGTAAAGCGTTGGAAAAAGATGGGTTTTCAATGATGCAGTTTTCTGTATATGTCAGACACTGCCCGTCAAAAGAGAATATGGAGGTTCATGTGAAAAGGGTGCGGCTGGCTTTGCCAACCGCTGGACAGGTAAGTATTTTAGCGGTGACGGATAAGCAATATAGTGAAATACGGAATTATCTTGGCGCTGTTGAGAAAGCAAAGCCGGAAGTCCCTCAACAACTGGAACTCTTTTAGTTCTCTGAAGTATTGAAAAATAAAAATCACGTCATTCTCACTTCTTTGGTTATGATTGTCATGGAATTCGATATGAAATATCCTCCTAAATGTCAGACAATCAATATGAAAGCGGACCAAGGTTGTGGTTTGATGTAGAAATAGAAAGAATTACAACCGATACAGATAAACAAGATATACGAGAAAGTTGTGGTTTGATGTAGAAATAGAAAGAATTACAACCATTACTGTGCGGGTTTAAGGTCTGTCAGGTTGTGGTTTGATGTAGAAATAGAAAGAATTACAACCTATGGGAGAATGGCGAGAATATTGTCAAAGTTGTGGTTTGATGTAGAAATAGAAAGAATTACAACGGATCTGAGGACTTGTGATTGACCTGAATGTTGTGGTTTGATGTAGAAATAGAAAGAATTACAACTACGGCTTAGTTATACCATTCCAAGTAAAGGTTGTGGTTTGATGTAGAAATAGAAAGAATTACAACCGAGATATCTGTTGTTCTCCGGATCGTAGTGTTGTGGTTTGATGTAGAAATAGAAAGAATTACAACAATGATCAAAATTTGTTTCATCGTAAATGAGTTGTGGTTTGATGTAGAAATAGAAAGAATTACAACTACTCAAAACAAAAACCCACATCTATTCCAAGTTGTGGTTTGATGTAGAAATAGAAAGAATTACAACCGTTATGAGTCAACTGATCATACACAAGAGTTGTGGTTTGATGTAGAAATAGAAAGAATTACAACCATAATGTAATAAATTAACGTGAGTTCGATGAATCCTAACTAAAAGAGAGACAGCTGAATAAGCACGTTTTCTTCTGGTTCAATCCGTTCAACGACAATCATCGGCTTCTTTGCCCACTTAGCTTCATCCTTATGCCTTTCATCTCGTCTCAGAAATACAACGACTATATCAAGATCATCTTGACAAAATGTGGAATTACCCGTCTTGTGACGGTGCTGGATCCGATTACTCGTCGTGAAGAGAAGCATCGGATCAATGAGATCGGCAGCAGTCATATGGCCCGCCGTACCTTCATCGCCAATATCTACAACAAAGTTCCTGACCCTAACGTCATCGGCTCAATGACCGGTCACGTCGAAGGCAGCCGTGCCTTCGCCCGGTATCGCACTATCGAAGAGGATCTTAAGAAGAGCCTGGTGGATATTTGGGGGTAAATAGTGATAATTAATGTTTGAGAAATATGAGAGTTAAGAAAATTTTCCCGGTAGAATGGCTTGATATGAAGCCGTATAATAATTCGGATTCGGTGGATCTTTATTATGTGGGTTTGGCCAATAAGATTATGGATCTTCTTGCGAAGTCGGATCTGGACGAATATTTCAAGGATGATGTAATCCTGCGGAAGGCAAGTTTATATTTTGCGTCGTGGTTTGAGGACATATGCTCGAATCTCGGTATGTGGGCACTCGTAAATAAGGAGTGTAATGCACGGTATGGTTCTGTTCTTCCTTTTTATGATGTGTCTGAATATTATGAAGGAGAGGTGAATCCACAGGATATCTCATTGCTCCTATGGCATTTTATGCAGGTTTACAATGAGAAGAACACATTGCTGAATCCGGAAAATCCCTGGATTCTCAAGACTGCACTTGATCTGACAAGATTGCTGGATGCTGAATATGAATCTGCACCGGAGAACGAAAGACTGTATGACTTCATACATAATGGACGCATAGGGGAGAATTGGTGGGAATGTCGTAAACTATTGGAATGGTTCCATATGTTTTCATATGTCTTTCTTGGTGCACCAGAAGCCATAAATGAATCAATGGCCGATTCGGAGTTTGAAGATATGCCTTTGCCTAAGAGAATGTATATGACCGTGACGGAACATATATTCAATTACAAGCATAATCTGTTGTCTTTAAGTACCTGGCAGTGGCTGGCTAAGATTACCGGAAATGCCGTCTTTGATGAGATTGAGAGGGCTAAGCCGTCAATGTTCTTATACAAAGGGCGGAAAACTACTCGTTTTGGGCTGTATGACCTGGTGGAAGATAGGGAATATGGTGTGGAGATGGACTCGTTTGCCGATGGTTCTATGCCTATCCGTAATTATGAGGAGGATAAGACGCTGGTCTATACGACTCTCGTCAGATTTGAGGGGAGGTATTATATTTCAGGCTTGATGACTGAACTTCGTGGAGTCGGAAAGGGAAAGATAGATGATGCGGTCGAGGAAATGAGATATCAGAGAGAGCTGGAATCTCAGCAAAAGGAAAACTATTCTGCATTTCTGGCGGCTTCAGGTGGCGATCCTGCTGTAATTGTAAAGGATAGAGATGCTGTGAGGAAATTCTTTGTTGAAAAGATGAGATTTACAGAAGAGGATGAATTTGATATGCCTGCCGTGGTGTCTTTGCCCAAGTGTTATTCCATTTATGGTGATCCGTTGAACGGAGTGTGCATATCTCCGAATAACGGTCAATGTATAGCCTTGAAAGGCAACAAGTTCTATAATAAGGAATATGCCAAGAGGGAAGGAATCGGTTTCTATGTCAATAATGGTTCCGTACCGTATCGTGTCGCCTGCATTCTACACGGTCAAGGCCTTATTCCGGATGCAGCCATCAACAGTCTGAAAGGTTATGAGTATGGTCGGGACTTCCTCCATAAAAACGGAGATTTCTTCCTGGACTATTTCTATCATTCTACGAGGGAGTATGATTTATTGCCGTACTAAATACGAAAATTGATACGTCAATAAATACGAAATGTTATACAATCTTGTCAGTAAAATTCTGCCAAATCTTTCAGTTAGTCCGTGCCAAAGTTGTCAGTAAAGTGCTGCCAAATCTTTCAGTTTTATTGCGATTGTGAATGAAAGTTGCTATGTTTGTGTCGGGAATAAATTTGATTTTCTATGGAAGTTAAAGATTATAAACCAAGAGTGTGTGATGTTGAGTTACAGGAGCAGTTGGAGGCTTCCGGTGCCGTTGTGATAGAAGGAGCCAAGTGGTGTGGTAAAACCTATACAGCTCGTCATGCTGCTGCAAGTGCTTTGTTTATGCAGGATCGAGATAATTCTGCTAACTATAAACAGATCGCAGCAACTAAGCCATCGCTACTATTGGAGGGTGAAACTCCAAGATTGATAGATGAGTGGGCTGAAGCTCCTGTTCTTTGGGATGCAGTCAGGTATGCTGTTGATATGAGAGGGGATGCAGGACAGTTTATTCTAACCGGTTCTGCCGTACCCAAAGATGTTACAGACGATGAGAATTTGAAAGAAGAAGAAAAGAGAATGCATAGCGGTGTGGGTAGAATTGCTCCAATGCGTATGCGAACAATGTCATTGTGGGAATCGAAGGAGTCCAATGGTAAAGTGAGTCTTGCTTCTTTATTTGAGGGCGATGCAGATGTCGCAGCAATCTCTGACCTGACAATCGAGGGCTTGGCTTATGCTACGTGCCGAGGTGGTTGGCCAGCAAGTACAAAACTTAAGGAGAAGGCTGCATTGAGAGTAGCTCGTAACTATGTGGAGGAAGTTATAAACTATGATGTTCATCGCGTAGACGGCGTGGATAAGAATACGACAAGAGTGAGAAAGCTTCTTGAATCGTATGCAAGGAACATCTCTACTATGGCAGCCAATGAGACTATTATGGCTGACGTCAGAGCGACAGACCAGACAATTTCGCCCAATACGTTTGCGATTTATCTATCAGCATTACGTAGAATATTTATCGTGGACGATGTGCCTGCCTGGTCTCCGGCCCTGAGGTCAAAGACGAAGATCAGGACTTCTCCAAAACGACATTTTGTCGATCCAAGCATAGCAGTGGCATTGATGGGAACAAACCCTCAGGGATTATTGAAGGATTTTCCGACTTTCGGCTTCTTATTTGAGGACCTGTGTGCTCGCGACCTGAGAGTATATGCTCAGGCTTTGGATGGTGAGGTTTATCATTATAGAGATAAGAATGAGCTTGAATGCGACTTGGTTGTAGCCTTGCGTGATGGCCGCTGGGGGGCTGCTGAAGTGAAACTTGGCAAGAATGAGGAAGAAGATGCAGCCAAGCATTTGATTGGACTATCTGAGAATATTGACAATCAAAGAATGAAATCCCCATCTTTCCTTATGATTTTAACCGCTGGACAATATGCATATCGTAGGGCAGATGGAGTATATATCGTCCCGATAGGATGCTTGAAGGATTAATGGTATTTGGCTGATGTTTGACTGAAAGGCTCACAACTGCCTTTGATTCGGAATTTATTGCAAATTTGCAATAAATTCCGAATGGGTTTAAGGCCATATTGGTGGTAAAAGAACAGAAATAGGACTTCTTATTTGACTGAGAATTGATAAATATGATATATTTATCGTTGGATAATCAATTGATCTTTTATTTGACTGTATGGAAGTATTTGCCTATATACAGTTGTTGATTCGGAATTTATTGTAAATTTGCAATAAATTCCGAATGGGAGTGAAAAATATGACGGATATGGAATATATAAAAAGAGATATTTATCTGCAGAAACTGATTGACAGCAGGCTTAATGGTGATGTAAAGGTTGTTACCGGTCCAAGACGATGCGGTAAATCTTGGCTTCTTA
>SUYN01000005.1 GCA_015060405.1 Bacteroidales bacterium | reverse complement strand
GACCACGGTACGAGCATTCAGCAACAGTGGTCCTGCTGAACTATTCGTAAACGGAAAGAGCTATGGCAAGTCATATCCGGATGAAGTCAATGTGATAGTATGGGAAAATGTCATCCTTTCAGAAGGAGACAATGAAATAGTTGTGAAAAATCGTCAACGCAGAGATAGATGTGTATGGCGTTTGTCTCATCACCAAATGCGGAAGTAATTTTCAGATAAACAGCACTTACCAGGGTATCGTGCGAATGTATATGGCAAAAATGAGTGAGATGTGCAGAGCACTATATGAAAAAGCCACTGCAACAAGACTCCCAGTGCGACTGTGTGACGTCTCTCAGGTAAATTGCGACCCGGATTTTGGCAAAGTATTGCTTCATACGGTTTTGACGTCCAATGGCTTACACACGGACGTACCGCGTACGGACGGTAGCCATTGGATATATGACCGACACTATGGGCCGTATGCACTCTGACGCTCAGTTCGCAGGATCATCATCAGTTAAGCCCTGCGGGCTTTTCCTCCTTCGCACCTCGGCAGAACAAATGAATTTGCTCTGCACTCTGTTTGTCGTCGGTTCCAGCACACGTTGAGATGATGGGATTCCTTGGCATCGGTAACAACCCAATGGTAGGTTGTACTGTTGCTTGCGCTGTTGAAGCAGGCTACTGCACTGAATAAGTAATCGTCATCCCCGACCTGATCGGGGATCTCAGTACCAAACAGTTATGGAGACATCCTTTCGAGGGTGTCTCTTTTTTGTCTGCCACCTTGCCGGCCAGAAAAACGCCCCTTTTCTTGGCCACCGACCCTGAAAACAGCGTCTCGTCCAGAAAAACGCCCATTTTCTTGGACGCCGACCTTGAAAACAGCCTCTCGTCCAGAAATACAGCCTTTTTTCTGGACGGCGATCTCAAGAACATCTTCCCATCCACGAAATCGCCCATTTTTATGGACAGAACAACCTGCCCGCGCCCAATGTGCGACCTGTTTCCGAGGGTCACAGATGGCCATAAAAAAGCCACTCCGAAGAGTGGCTGATGGTAGATATCAGTTATAATTCTTATTGTAGTAACGGTTCTTCTTCCATCTCACCTTCTTCGACGACTTCAGGTATTATCCCTCCATTTGAAATTGCATCCGCGAGTGAAAATCTCAAAGTGTATTTTGTGTTTCTTTTGTATATAAACTGTTGTTTTGTGTAAAGAGATATCTTGGAGCCTTTTTTGTCTGCGTATGAAATATTGATTCCGGCTCGACCATAGTTTATATTATCTAATATTCTGTTCTTGAGTTCTTCTTGCGAATAGCCATTGTACTCATCTTCAGAATATACTTCACCTCCTGCACCAAATCCACTATTAAAACCCCACATTGGCATGTTAGGTGTCTGAATTTCAAATTCCAGCGTATTAGTTGTACCGTTGTTTGATGGATATAACTTATAGGACTCACCACTTCCTGACACCTCGACATAACCTTCCATAAAATCATCAATAGTTATCTTGAATCCTATCATCATACGATATAGTTTTATCGTCACAGAACTATTTTCTGCAGGATTAATTCTTTCAGCAACTCCTTGATATCTTACGATGCTACTCCAAGCTTTACCCTCCTTTCTGCTCCTTGTACTACATTTGCCCTCATCTAAAGTAGGCCATTGCTCATAGCCTTCCACATTATAATCTATCTCATTCAGTGTCTTTGCTGCTCCACCTCCCCATATTTCACAAGGACATCCATATCTATTATCTGAGTGGCGATAAATAAGATTCTTACCATCCGGTATATATGCCATTACAAAACTGTAATTATGCATCTTTGACAATTTGAATACAGCAAGATCAAGATTATCAAAATACCCCCATGCATACCTTTTATAGCAGATATTCTTCCTCCCTTCCATATCTTCGAAAGGAACAATTTGAGCAATGCCTATTATATACAAATCATTCAGGGCATCACCTCCTTTTACCAGAGGTTCTTCGCCAAATTCCAATTCCGGGGTAAATGTCACCCAGGTTGAATCCGGTGAGATTTCCGGTAATACAGGAGTCTCAGGAGTTTCCGGGACATTCGGTTCATCCGGTGTTTCGGTTGGAACTTCCGGATTAATACTACCACATGATAAAAACAATCCTAAGGCTAATACAATCATCAGCCAGTTGAAAATTCTAGATAAAATTGTTTTCATACTTGATCGATGTACCTGCAACCCTCACAGATATATAGCGCATATACAAAGAAAGTGTGGAGCTGACTTCCGTTTATCTTAATGAAGGTTGTGGAAAGACCCTATAGGAGATAGACGACACAATACCCCACACTCGGATAGACATGAGATATCGGGATGCAGAATGCACCCAACCACAAGTATCTATACGAAAGTGAGTGTTGTTCCGTATCGTCCTTTAGCTTTGAAAACTTCCACATTTTCTACTTAGGACTTGCGAAAAACACTTTCACAATATGTAACGCCAACCGGTCTAAACCGAATGACTTTCCAAATGTCGGAAGATTTTTTCGGATAAACAACACTCACTGGGGTATCGTGTCTGAGTGAGATGATAAATATTATTGACATATCTGATGTCAAGAAGAAATTTGTATCTTTACTTTGAGCCTGAGTAATCAGAATCAGGTGAATGAATTATGGAAGAAAGAGGTAATATTCTGATGTATCAGACTGTTGATGGGCAGACTGCGATTGAGGTTGTGCTGTCGAATGAAACTGTGTGGCTGACTATCGACAAGATGGCTGATTTGTTTCAGCGCAATAAGTCCACAATATCAAGGCATATAAAGAACATTCTTGAATGTGGGGAATTGAGTGCGGATTCAACTGTTGCATTTTTTGCAACAGTTCAGAAAGAAGGTACTCGTAATGTCGAAAGAGAGATCGTTTACTATAACCTCGATATGATTATAAGCGTCGGATATCGTGTGAACTCACTTCGAGGTGTCCAGTTCAGGATGTGGGCTACATCTGTTCTCAGAGAGTATCTGATCAAGGGGTTTGCGATGAATGACAGCCTTCTGCGCTGAATAAGTAATCGCATGGAGGGACGGTTGAAAAACTAAATCCCTCCCAACTGCGTTGGGCCCCTCCCATTCACGAGGCCACGGGCGGCCACGGTTTTTCAACCGTCCCTCCATGCTCAACGCCGGATATAGAGACATCCTTTCGAGGGTGTCTCTTTTTTGTCTGCCACCTTGCCGGCCAGAAAAACGCCCCTTTTCTTGGCCACCGACCCTGAAAACAGAGTCCCGGCCAGAAAAACGCCCCTTTTCTTGGCCACCGACCCTGAAAACAGCGTCTCGTCCAGAAAAACAGCCTTTTTTCTGGACGGCGATCTCAAGAACATCTTCCCATCCACGAAATCGCCCATTTTTATGGACAGAACAACCTGCCCGTACCCAATGAGCGACCTGTTTCCGAGGGTCGCAGATGGTCATAAATTCCATATGCTTCCGGTCGGGGATGAACTTATACAATACGACAGTATCGCCGTCAATACAATCGTCAGGAACAAGACTGGAGAGGTCCGTTCATGTGACATACTCTTCAATGAGAATCTGGAAGAATTCAACAATGAATACCTGAAGTATACCTCTGAGGTGGCCCCACCTGCGAGGACAGAGACCTTTCGGAGAACAGCATGGTCATAGGTACCTCTGCTGTCATTGATACGGAAATTGACGGAGCAGTAGGCATGAACAGCGGCATTTTCAATAATCCGTTCATCATCCGGGGCAGGTACAGGAAGAAATTCTTCCGCTATTATCTGACACTCTCATTCCAGTTCCATCACACTCAGATGGACGGAGCTCACGCCGGCAGATTCTTAGCCAATCTGCAGAACGGAATCAATAGTTTGGCATAGCTCATACTACCTTGTCACAGGCACCTGAATTATAGTCAGCCATTTCTCCGGATCTCCTCGAGGCTGAATCCCATACCTTTCAACTGAACGATATTCAAGGCCTTCTGCATCTGCCTGCAGAATAATACCGATAGCCGGTGCTATAGTCGATGATCTCAGGCACAAGCAGTCTGATCTTCTCGTAATGCCTCAAAGCCCTCACAGTTACGTGACAAAGGCGTGAAAACTCTCCGATTTTTAATCCATTTCTATTCATAACGCGTTATTTGTCTGCAAATATACACAATGACCTAGGGTACGAGTCAAGAGGTAAGTGAATTCTTTCTTATATCTATTTGTTGTAAATGATGATTTTGTACAAGATTTTTCGAGCTTGTGCCGTGGTGTGGCGCAAGGTCGGTGTTACTTTGCAATATCGGAAATATATAAAAATACTGACGATATGAGTAACCGTAATGTTTATAAGGAAGCGAGGGGGTACATGGTCGCAAATGCGATAGCAGGCAGTGTCGCATCGGAACTCGCTGCGTCAAATCGGAGACAGGCGGCAAGGCTGTATGAAACCGGCCTTTTCAATGCCTATTATATGTCTGAGAAGCAGCTGGCAGATAAAGTCGGCCATTATCTCTTCTGCAGGAACACCGGAGCGGCTTATGATTTTCTGAATAATTCACTTCGGACGGAGATTGTTCACGATTGCCAGAATCAGACCTCATTCACTACTCATCTGACCGGGTTGATTGAGCAGCGAAAGGAAAAGTATCGTCCGTTCTATCAGAAGATCGGACGGCCTATGCCGGATTCTATTGAAAATCTGTCAGCTGAGGAGATATGTTCGGTCATGAACGTGAAGCTGATGACCCCAGAGGAACTGGATCAGTATCATGCAGAGAAGAAGGTGAAGGAAGATGCCGAAAAGTTTGCAGAGAATCTCGGGCTTGTGTTCAGGGTTTTCCTGATTCTCAGTCTGCTTGCACTGATATGCCTGTAGGTGCAATATGTTGCCTGAGGCGTATGCAGTAATATTAAGTGACAGGTGGTGGATGAAGTTCCATAAGAAAGCCTGGCTGCATTTTAAGGGGAAGTGGCAGCCAGGCCCGTCATGGTCTAATTCTGGTCATCCGGACCGGCAGATTCGCGGGCTGAATCAAAGAGAGCCTTCATCGTAGGGTTCTTGTAGGTGAGTTTCCTGATGGTAAGGTCTTCTGCCTTGTCGTTGGCAAGGCGGAGGTTGTTCTCAGAGCTCAGGAGGGCCTCCTTGGTCTTGTTGAGGGCATCAATGGACTTGTCGATCTCCTTGATCGCCTCTCGGAACCGTCTGCTGGCCAGCTCATAGTTCTTTCCGAACTTTTCCTTGAACTCAAGGAGCTTCTCCTCGAAGTTGGTAATATCCAGCGACTGGCTTCTGGCGATGGCCAGCTCCCTCTTGTACTCTATCGACTTCTTCGCAGCGTTGGAGAGAAGCGTGATGATAGGCATGAAGAACTGCGGGCGGATGACGTACATCTTGGGGTACCTGTATGAGACATCCACGATTCCGTTGTTGTACAGCTCGTTGTCCGGCTCGAGCAGCGACACGAGGACGGCATACTCGCAGCTCTTGGCCTTGCGGTCATCGTCGAGCTTCTTGAAGAAGTCCTCGTTCTTTTGCCTGGTGGCGGTGGTGTCCATCTCATTTTTCATCTCGAACATGATGGAGATGTACTCGGTGTCCCCGTCGTAGTCGCGGAAGATGAAGTCTCCCTTGCTGCCGCCAGATGCGTCATTGTCCTTCTCGAAGTATGCGTAAGGGAACATAGGGCGCATCTGACCGTTGAAGACGTTGCTGCAGTGGGCCTCCAGTGTCTCTCCGACCATCTTTGTCGACATCTTGAGCTTCATGTCCTTGTAGTAGTCCACCTGCTCCTGAGCGAGCTTGAGCTTTGCCTCATACTCATCCTTGATGGCAGTCTTCTGGAGCTCGGCCTGACTTTTGGCCAGTGTGCTCTGGCTCTTGAGCTCCGCAATCTCCAGGTCCTTGGCACTGCGCAGGGCACTGAGCTCCTCGTTCTTCTTGCTGAGGGTCTCCTTCATCTCGGTTCGGGCAAGCATGACCGCCTTCTCTTTCTCGGATTCGCCGAGCCTGATGGCGTTCTGAAGACCGGCTATCTCCAGGTTCTTGGCGGCAACCGCCTTGTCTATCTCCAGCCTTGTCTTCTCCTCTATGCCTTCGAGGCTTGCCTTCAGACGTGCTATCTCCTGTTCCTTCTCAAGGATGGTCTTTTCCTTGTCTCCCAGCTTCCTGCTGAAGTTCTCCCTTGCGGCGGCATCCTTCACCTTCTGTTCCGCGTCCTGCCTTCCCATCATCTCCGAGAGACGACGTTCCAGCTCCTCTTCGAATTCGGCGTTCTTCACCTGGCTGACAATCGAAGCATAATCAGCTTCGTCTACTGTGAACATGCTTCCGCAGTTCGGACATTTGAGTTCCTTCATATCTTCATTTCTTTTTAGTTTCTATTAGTATATGCCGCCGGATTCCGGTGAGGTTGCCGACCTTTTCAGACAATGTCTGGGCCTGTGTCCTTGTGGCTTCTGTCTAAGGTGTGATATTACCTCTTTGTGAATAAATCGTTCATTGTGACAATGCGCTGAATACGGTTACTATATTGATTGTCTTTTAATCCGTATGTAGTTATCAAGGTCATCTGCGGGTTTCTTCTTCCCCTGGTCAATTCCATTACGGTGGCAATCTTGTTCCTAAGCGCGGCGTCATAATTCTTATCGATAGTGAACTCGCCGATAGTGAACTTCATCTCACAGACATTCATTACTCTATCCGCCCGATCTATAATCATGTCAATCTGCGCTCCTTTGCCGGCAGTTGTGCTTTCATTTCTCCACGGATAGATTTCAGTGTGCACTCCGCCGATGCCTAGAGCATGCCTTATCTCATTTTGATGAACGAAACACACGTCCTCAAAAGCAAGTCCTCTCCATGCATTGAGCTTAGGAGAGTTCTGGTTATCCTGCCAGAATGTCTGGTTTGTGGTGGGATGCTTACGCACGAAATTGAGATAGAACAGGCAGAATAAGTCAGTCAGTTTATAATAAGCCTCTTTGTTGGAACCTTTGAAATCGTAATATGAGATGACGAGATCGCTCTTGACGAGTGCCTTGATCATTTTACTTAGTGTTCCTCCACGCGACATGCCCACAGCATTGGCAATCTCATCCTGAGTCGCGCCATATCTGTTTTTGCTGAGGAATTCGACAATCTTCTGATATTTATCATTCTCGCCGAATAAGGATGTGAATAATATATTGTATTCGTCCTCGAGTCTGCCTCCCTGGCAGAAAAACAGTGAATCTATGTTTTGAGCGAGGGATCTACCTTTTTCCATATATGACATGTAGTAGGCGACACCTCCGAGAATCATGTAGGACTGAAGTATATCATATCTGTCCATCATGATACCTCGAGACTTGTAATATTCCTCACATTCACTCAATGTGAACGGATGTATGTGCATTTCCTTGGTTGTTCTGCCATATAGACCTCCTTGGTTATGAATCAACTTGTCCAGCATCCAGGTTGTCGAACTTCCGCAGACAATGAGCAGGAGATTGTGCTTTCCAGAGCCGTAATCATTCCAGAAGTGCTCTAATGCAGATATGAAGCCGGCACGAGGCGTGTCCAGCCACGGCATCTCATCAATGAAAACAATGGCTCTCTCTCTTGTCCTCTTTGATTCTATAAGTTCTCTAAGTCTGTCAAATGCTTCAAACCAGTCTGCAATAGGATTGTCGTTGTTGTGCCCGTATCTGACCAGAGATTTCTTAAACTCTGCAAGCTGAGCCTTATACAGGGCATCAGGATTTATATCCTTGAGTTCAAGTGGGGAAAGTGCTGTGTGTTTGAACGAGAATGAATCCTCGAAGAACTCGCGTATCAGAAAAGTCTTACCGACTCTTCTTCTCCCATATACGGCAAGAAATTGTGCCGTATTCTCGTTTTTGAGGCTCTGCAACACACGCTGTTCCTCTTTTCTTGCAATGATAAGTTCTTTCATGACGGGTGTTATTTAGCCACAAAGATATAAAAATATTCTATATGGCTGAATAGCGCTGTGAAAAGTTGTGGCGGGATTACAAGAAAAATGAATAAATTTGCAGGTATGAAGATAAAGAATATCAAGAACCTTTCCGGAATTGAATCCTTGAAGGCATCGCGTCCGTGGAGCTTTGCCGTCATCGCCGTCATATATCTCATCGCAACAGCCTTGGGTGTGTGGACTTTCCTTTTATTTGTTGATATGGCGGTTCTGCTGCGCCTGTTCGTTGCAGACTTCGTGGCGACAGTCTTTGTCTGGCTATGGGGTGTCATATTCCGCAATTCATCGGTATATGATCCATATTGGAGTGTCGCCCCTCCGCTGATGCTGACTGGATACGCAATATACTGCGGGTCATCATCACTCGCTGTGGTGCTGATGCTTGTAGCCGTGTGGTACTGGGCGATTCGTCTGACAGGAAACTGGGCCTATACCTTTCCGAACCTGAACAAGCAGGATTGGAGATATGACATGTATAAGCAGAGGTTTCCACGTTTGTGGCACATCGTCAACTTCACCGGCATACACCTGATGCCTACTGTTGTGGTATTCCTTGCGATGGTTCCGGGATTCCTTCTGATTGAACGGACTGCTTCGTGTCAGGTCCAGGCGGATTTATGGACGTGGGCAGGATTCTTTGTGTGCGTCGGAGCGGCGACCTTGCAACTTATATCTGACACTCAGGCCCATAGATTCCGGAAGGTGCATAGGGGAGAGGTCTGCACGAGAGGCTTATGGAGTCTCTCCCGTCATCCAAACTATCTTGGTGAGATCCTCATGTGGTGGGGAATATACATGATTTACCTGACGGCAGTTCAAGAATCTCAGTCATGGCAAGGAATTGTAATTCCGGCGCTTGGAGCTTTTGCGAACACCTGTCTGTTCATATTCATAAGCATACCTATGATGGAGAAGAGACAGATGGCCAACAAACCGGCATATGCTGCCTACAGGAAGAGTGTGAGAATGCTTATATGATTTCACTCCACTGATTGTGTTTCACAGTCACCCCCAAATGCACCCGGGTGTCATTTCCCTCCACACCCGGGTGCTCTCATTGTCTTCTCAGCCCCCTACAGTGCCCCTTGCCGCACCTAGGGGTGCCACCAAAATACACCCGGGTGCATTGGGTGGTACTGTAAAACGTAATCAGTGGAGTGAAATCTGAAGATCAGAATATGGGCGCAGCCCGCGCACCTTACTTTGTGACAGTGACGGCCATGAAAAAGCTCGATTATCTGGCCGGAGATGGGGTTTTGCTGTGCGCGGCCAGATAAAGGACCGATTATCTGGCCGATTATATCATTATACCCCCGGAATTGCGCCACAGATGGGATATGGGTGATATTTGATTCGCTGCCGGAAAGAAGTTCTAATAAAAAAAAGAGACTTCGCCGCTCACGCGGGGATGCCTCACTAACCACATAATTAATAACACTAAAACTAATAACCACTCGAGCTATAAGAGCTGCTGATGAACTCTTTGACTAACTCGGGTGCAAATATACTGCTTTCTATGTTTATCGCCAAGGGCCGTATAATGGCTTTCTGACGAACTGCCGGTATTTCCCGACGAACTGCAGCTTTCTGCCGATGAAGCTGTCTGCCTCTGCCCTTACCCCAGTCTTACGGCTGTTCCTGATGCTGTGACCATAAGCATTCCTCCACCATCACCGAGGACCTCGTAGTCAATGTCGATTCCTACGACGGCATCAGCTCCCATGGACCTGGCCCTGTCTTCAAGTTCTTTCAATGCCTTTGTCCTGGCTGACATAAGCTCGTTCTCATATGAACTTGAACGGCCGCCGATGATGTTGCGGATGCTTGCTCCGAAGTCCTTGAAGAAATTGACTCCGCTTATGACTTCTCCGAATACAATCCCTTTGTATTCCACGATTGTGCGTCCTTCGATGGACTGTGTTGTTGTAAGTATCATGCTTAGTTATGTTAGAATATCTTTCCGAATATAATCATAACGCAAATATGGTTATAATTGTTTAATCTGCAACTAAAGAGAGCGGATTTTGGGCTCAATACTTTGCTCGAAATCTGAAAGCCTTGACTTTCACCATTCGGCAATACCTTCAGTCAGCAGGATAAACGTATCCTACCACTCTCCCTCGCTGGCACTTACGTCTTCGGTGTTGCCTCCGTCTTTGCCGGACTGGTAGCCGAAGGACCCGCAGACATGCTCCTGTTCAGCCGGCAGGACTACGTCAAGCCTGTAGCCCTCACCTGACCTGACGCATCCTATGGCCTCGTCGTAGGGATAATATGCCACATTATGTTCCCATTCCGCTTCATCGGAAAGTTCGTCACTCTCAGCCGACGATGACCTTATGAAGTCAGCATAGTTCTTGCCTGCAGACGTCGGATCGATCTGATAGGCCTGTCCGTCAGGTGTCTTCATGAACGCCACAATCCGGTCATTCTCAGACCAGAGGACGTTGCCGGCATCATTCAGGCATGTCCTTGTGGCCTCGCTCTGCTCGATGCGTGCGTGGAGGACCTCATCCTCGGCTGAGGCAACGTCGGATGGCTCCATGTCATGGCAGGCTGCAAGACCTAAAGAGGCAGCAAGGCCTGACAGTAATCTTATGATGGACATCTTACTCATGCTAAGGTCTTCGGAAGAAGGATCAAACATGCAAAGATAATGAATAATGTCTGATGAATCACGTGAAAAGCCTGTTTTGTGCATTCGGAGTCGCTGGGCGGAAGTATTAGGGAAAGATTGCCGTTATAGGAGTGTAATTAAAGATAATGGATATGAAAGCCTTTTATGTCATCAGTGTTCTTGCAGGAATCATGTGCATGCAGTCATGCTCTGACCTGAATCGTATAAAAGTGAAGGATCCGATTACGATAGCCTCTCCGGCTCCGTCCGAGCAGATTACAAAAGTGGCTCTGGATGAAGTCCAGACCGGTTATGTTGCAGCCGGCAACAGGATGTCGTTCAGATTGCTGGAGCAGATGTTTGATGGAGAGAATCTGGTCTGTTCCCCTCTGAGCCTTCAATATGCCCTCGCTATGACCGCCAATGGTGCCGGCGGGGAGACACTTCAGGAAATCATTGACTTCCTGGGATATGGGGAGGATGGCATCGGTGCTCTGAACGAGTATTGCCGGGCTCTCCTGGAGCAGCTGCCTGCGGTCGATCTGGATGTGAAGCTGAAGGTAACTGATGCACTGATCGTGAATGATGATTTCCCTCTTCTGCCGTCTTTCAAGACAACAGTTGAGGAAAACTATTATGCCGCCGTCGATAACATGGATTTCTCGGATCCGGATCAGATCGCCGCACGTATCAATGAATGGGCGGACAGGAATACCGACGGCTTCATCAATAAGGTGATAGATCCGGTGGAAATATCTGAACATGCAGTGGCATATATAATGAATGCCCTCTATTTCAAGGCAAAGTGGGCAGGGACCGAGTATAGCCCTATGTTCAGGGAAGAAGCTACGGTGCCGGCCGATTTCCATCTCAGCGATGGACGGACCATAAAGGCGGATATGATGAGGAATACCAGATACCATGAATATGCGGAAATGGATGGCTACAAGGTCCTGGTGTTGCCTTATGCCCGTGGCAGGTTCAACATGTATGTCCTCCTTCCTGACGAGAACGACATCGAGGGACTTCTGGAAAAGCTGCAGACTACAGCGTGGAGCGAGATCCTCGGCAGTCTGAAGCAGGATGCGGAAGTGCATGTGAAGCTCCCTAAATTCAATATCGAGAACAAATGCAATCTCAATGATGCCTTGAATGCCCTCGGAGTCAACAAGGCATTTGAAGCCGGGCAGGCCGAGTTCGACCTGATGTTCGAGACTAAGGATGACTACCGCTATTGGATAAGCAAGGTGATTCAGAAATCGCGTATCGCTGTGTCGGAATGGGGGACGGAAGCCGGTTCGGTGACAATCGTGGAAATGGATGGCGCGACAGATGCCGGTCCGGGACCGAAGCAGGTCTATTTCTATGCTGACCACCCGTTTGTGTTTGTCATAGGCGAGGAGACATCCGGAACCATTCTTTTCGAAGGTGTCGTGATGCAGCCGTAAAATCTGATTCCTCGGACCTTGTACGGTCTGGTATCATGATTGCATATGCTTCAAGAATCAATGTAAGTATTGGATTTCATCTTTGAAACTCATATATTTGAACCGGAATCTTCCTCAGGATCCAGGATATTAAAAACAGATATTATGCATTACTTATTGATTCTTCTCGCTGTTTCGATGGCGGTTTCAGGACTCGGATGGATCTATTTCATCTATTTCTTCAGCATCGGTTATGGTTTCGGCGTCTCAGCGCTGGCTGTAGCTATGGCCTTGATCTTCAAGGATGTGATCACCTTGCCGACGGCTTTGCTGTGTGCGGTGATGTTCGTGTTCGGCTGCAGGCTCGGACTCTATCTTCTTACTCGTGAAAAGAGGTCTCCGGAGTACAAGAAAATCCTTTATGGGCCGGACGCCGCAAAGAAGAAACCTCTCTTTGTGGTCATCATGGTGTGGATCTTCTGTGCCTTGCTTTATGTAGGTCAGGTGAGCCCTGTGGCATTCTTCCTTGCAAACAAGGCGGCAGGAGCGCCGGTAAATGAGCTCTGGGCATGGATTGGTGCGGCATTGATGGCTTCCGGTGTTGTCCTCGAAAGTGTCGCTGATGCTCAGAAGAAGGCAGCCAAGAAGATCAACAAGCACAGATTCGTCGACACAGGAGTCTACAGGCTTGTACGCTGTCCGAACTATCTCGGCGAGCTGGTCATCTGGACGGGTTCCTTCATCGTATGCTTCGGAGCATGCTGCTGTGTATGGCAGTGGATCGTGGCGGCAATAGGATATATGGGCATAGTCTATGTGATGTTCAGCGGAGCACGAAGACTTGAGATCCGTCAGAACGGAGCTTACGGAAAAGATCCTGAATATCAGGCCTATATAAAGAAGACCCCTATCCTTCTGCCGTTTGTCCCTATCTATAGTGTGGAAAGACATAAGTGGCTCCAGGCGTGACGAAGGAAGAAAGATATAAAGGACTCTATCCAAAGGTTGAGGCTCTCCTTGAAGGGGAGCCTGACCTTATTGCTGACATGGCCAATATGGCTGCCCTCATTCATGAGGCTTTCGGCTTCTGGTGGACAGGCTTTTATGTCGTGAAAGGGGATCAGCTTGTCCTTGGCCCGTTCCAGGGCCCGGTAGCCTGCACCCGCATCCCGTATGGGAAGGGGGTGTGCGGGACCTCATGGAAGGACAAGGCCAGTGTGGTCGTGCCCGATGTGGAGGAGTTCCCCGGGCATATAGCATGCAGCAGCGAGTCCAGAAGCGAGATCGTGGTCCCTGTCTTCTGCGGAGAGGATGTGTGTGCTGTGCTTGACATTGACAGCCGGGAACCTGCAGCTTTTGATGAAATCGACAGGGTCTGGCTGGAGAGGATGGTCCGGCTTCTGCCGGTCCGGCACTGCTCCGGAACCATTGTTGATAATATGTGAAACATGTAATTTTTAATGATATGCTGAAGATCGGTGACAGGATGCCGCATTTCGAGGTCATGGACCAGGACGGCAATATATTCAATTCCAACAGCCTGACGGGCAGAAAGACCATCATATATTTCTATCCGAAGGACAATACGAGCGGATGCACTGCCGAAGCGTGCAATCTGCGTGACAATTATGCCGCATTGACAGCGCAGGGATATAATGTGGTCGGCATAAGCAAGGACAGCGCGAAGTCCCATAAGAACTTCGCCTCAAAATATGATCTCCCGTTCACACTTCTTGCGGACACATCCACCGAAATCCTTCAGGCTTTCGGCGCGTGGGGAGAGAAGAAGATGTATGGAAAGCCCTATATGGGTACTCTCAGAAAGACCTTCATCTTCGACGAAGAAGGCATCCTTGTGAGGGTAATCGAGCAGGTCGACACCAAGAATCACGCTTCGCAGATCCTTGACTGAAGGTTCTCGCACAAGGCATCGAACAAGGCCTTGCATCTTCCCGGGAAGACTATGTGGTGATTCCCTATCGGATTCTTCAGGAAGTAGTCTGTGCAGAGTTCCCTCCGTCCGGTCTCTGTGCCGTCCAGGCGTAAAACCGCCTGCGTACGGCACAGGTCTCTTTCAGACTGACTCCTCAAGAGCTCGGCCTCACAGCAGAAAGCGCGGGAAAGGTCTCCCGAAATCTTGAATATGGTCGCTCCGCCTGCAGGGATGTCCCCGCAGATGGCTATGCCTATGCCTGACTCGAAATGGGTGTTGAATCCGTATCTCCTGACCATGTCGAGAGGTATGGTGCAGTGGGCGAAAAGAATCTCTCCCTTTTCTGGGTCGATCCGTGACGGATTGGACTGGAAACCGCAGGTGCCCGTCAGCGCGTTTCCTATGGCCATGGACATAAGGGCCGGCACATCCCCTTCACATCCTGCGGGTATGCCCTCGGCATTGAGCATGGCCAGGGCGAGACAGCCGGTGTTTCCCAGGGTGTCGAGCAGGTCGAAGCACCTGAGGGTGAATCCCGAAAGGTCGTGACGGGCGACGATTGTCTTCAGTGCTGCATATATCCTGAAGGCCCCGTCTGCATATTTCCTTACCGGTTCCGGTGCGTTTCTCCCGAATTCTTCCATTACCTTTGAGACTGCGGCATCCGGAGTGAAGCTCACTGAAGCTCCGAATTCTTCGATGAGCTCGCTTATGGGGATGTTTACCAGCGTGAGCCCGAGTTTCTTATATACGCTCCGGCTGTCGGCGTCGCTTGCGATAAGCCAGTCCGACGGCTCGCCGATGATTCCGAGACGGCTGCCGGAAAGCTTCTTCAATGCGGAAGATACCTTGCCCAACACGCTGATGCGTCCGGCAATATACTCCGTGCTGCCGTGGATGATCTCTCCGGAGCATCCGCATGTGTTCAGATAGGACATTATCTCCATAGACGCGGCGAGTGAATTGCTCTTGCCTGATGTGAGGATCCTTATGGGGCCTCCGATGTCCGGGAAGACTTCCTTGAACAGCCCTTCAGTTCCTCCCGTACGCACATAGATCAGGTCCAGGTCGTGGCTGCCGTAGTCAGAGAAGTCCGAGCCGCGGACATCGAAACTGATTCCAGCTGCCTTTTCAATTTCAGAAATGAAGGCAGCAGATGCGGCATTGACTGCTGCTTCGTCGTGCAGAGGGGAGGTGAGGGTGTATAGTCCGAAGGTCATAGCTGTGCTCTTTTACATATTATCTGGTAAAATTAGTGATTTTCACTTGAAAACACTATATTTGAAAGACTTAATGACATCCGCATGCAGATAAGGACGGCTACATATGATGACATCCCTGTCCTGATGGAAATATTCCGTAAGGCCAGAGGCATCATGCGTGCAAGCGGCAACCTTCATCAGTGGAATGACAGCTATCCGTCAGAGGAAATCGTCAGAGAGGATATAGGCCACGGCCACTGCATTGTGCTCTGCGAAGCTGGGAAGGTGACCGCCACGATGGCCTTCATCCCGGGGCCGGATCCGACCTATGCCCGTATATATGAAGGCGGCTGGCTCAGCGACGATCCTTATCATGTGATCCACCGCATTGCTGTTGCGGAACCGGGCCATAATGCAGCAGAAGCCCTGCTGGACTGGGGATTTGCGAGGACGCAGTCCATACGTATAGACACGCATGAGGATAATGTCATAATGCATCATGTCCTGTCGAAATATGGCTTTACCCGTTGCGGAGTCATCCTTCTTGCCAACGGCGACCCTCGCGAAGCATATCAGATGAACCTGCGGCAGCCTGTCTCCATCCAGAGAAAACAATCCCAAAACATTGATATATGAAAAACAGAACTCTTCTCGCTTCAGCCCTCGCATTGGCGGCTGTAGCCGGTGTCCAAGCCCAGAATCCTTTGAGAGTGGTCAGCTATCTTGAGATCTATGACATCGAGACGGATACACACCATGTCGTAAAGGAATTCCCGTTCCTGATCGAGGCCCCGAACTGGACTCCTGATGGTAAATGGCTGGTTGTCAATAAGGAAGGTCGCCTTTATAAGATTGCTCCCGACGGGTCTACAGATCTGGTGGAGATAAAAACCGGCACAATAGATCAATGCAACAACGACCATGTCATTTCAGCGGATGGGAAATGGATTGCGTTGAGCAGCAGCGACCCGACTGAAAAGGGATGGAATTCTTATGTATACACGGTTCCGTTCGAAGGCGGTGAGCCGAAGAAGATCACTCCAGTGGGACCGAGCTACCTTCACGGCATCAGTCCTGACGGAAAGAAGCTGGCCTATTGCGCCTTCCGTGGCCCGGATAACGAGCAGGACGTCTATGTCATGCCTGTAAAGGGCGGGAAGGAAGTGCGTCTGACTGATGCTCCTGGTCTTGATGACGGTCCCGAGTACAGCATGGATGGGAAGTACATCTGGTTCAACAGTGTCAGGACCGGCCGTATGCAGGCATGGCGCATGAAGGCGAACGGCAAGGAGCAGACCCAGATGACTTTCGATACCGACATGAACTCGTGGTTTCCTCATATATCTCCTGACGGAGAGAAGGTGGTATACATCGCCTACCATGAATATGAAGTGGCTCCCGGTGACCATACTCCTAATCAGAATGTGGAGTTGAGGATGATTCCTGCCAAGGGAGGCGAGCCCAAGACCCTTGTCAAGCTTTTCGGAGGCCAGGGAACCATCAATGTGAATTCCTGGAGCCCTGACAGCCGGAAGTTCGCCTATGTGAGCTATCGTCTTGCAGAAGAGATCGAGGCTCCGAAGAAGGAGATGGCAGTACAGCTTTATTCTGCCCGCCAGCTCATAGGCACGCCTGAACTTTTTGCCAAGAATCATGAATATGTCCTCGGACGTCTGGCCCAGATGGGATACACAGGGGCGGAGGCTGCAAGCTATTCCGACGGCCTGTTCTCAGGTCTCCAGCCTGAGGCCTTCAAGGCCGCTCTCGACAAGGCGGGTCTTGAACTGATCTCGTCCCATACCACCAGACCTCTTTCGGCGCAGGAGCTTGCCTCAGGTGATTACAGCGCAGCCCTCAAGTGGTGGGACAAGTGCATCGATGCCCATCTCAAGGCAGGTGTCCCTCGTCTTGTGATGTCATATTCCCAGAAACTGAACACAGAGGCTGAGCTCAAGGTCATGGCGGAATACCTCGATGCGATCGGCCGCAAGTGTAATGAGGCCGGCATACGCTTCGGCTACCACAACCATGCGCATGAGTTTGCAAAGATCGGTGACACGACGATGATGGACTACTTCCTCGCAAACACGGATCCCGCGAATGTCTTCATCGAGATGGATGTTTATTGGGCCGTCGTAGGTGGAGCTGCTCCCGTAGATTACATGAATAAATATCCGGGCCGTTTCGAGGTGCTGCACATAAAGGACAAGAGGGAGATCGGCCAGAGCGGCATGGTGGGCTTTGATGCCATATTCCGCAACTTCAGGAAGGCGGGGACTGAAGCCTATGTGGTGGAAATGGAAGAAGCGAGCACTCCGAACATCCTCAAGGGTCTGCGCGAAAGTGCTCTCTATCTTAGAAATGCTTCCTATGTGAAATAACCTGATATCAGCCCGCTATTTCTTCTTTTCTCCGAAAATGCACCATCGCAGGAAAGGAATCCTTCGAAGAATTTCGTAGAGGACAGGGGAGAGGGCGAAGACTGCGACAGTCAGGATGATGTACATGCATGCAGGCGGGAACTGCGTGCATGTCTTCATTGTATATCCCAGCGATGCTATTATCAGGTAATGGACTATGTAGATTCCATAGCTTGAGCGGGTCATGTAGCCTGCGAACCGTCCTGTTCTGTCGAAATGCGTCTTGAACCATCCCATCATCGCAAGACACATGAGCCAGCCGTAGATGTTGTTCAGAGGACTGCAGAGGTATTGTGGCAGCGTGCAGTCCTGGCCGAAGCCTGTTGCCACGAGTGCTGTTCCGGAGATTGCAGCGCAGATCATCAGCGGGATCCAGGCACGGCCGACCTTCTCCTGGACTGTGTCGTGGGAGAATACGAAATAACCCATCAGGAAAGGGATCAGGTAGAATCCAGGCTTGTAGAGGTTCATCAGCCCTTCGGCGCTGGCAGGATCAGGCTCCATGACAAGAGTCTTGTGGCCGAGCCAGAAAAGCACTCCCATCAGTACCACAGGGACGATTCCAGCCTTCCCGCACAGCTCCATGAATCTTTCTTTCTTGTCGAGCCTTCTGATTATCAGTAATATAAGGGAAAGAATCCAGAGGTCCTGTATGAACCAGAGAGGACCTGTCCCGCTCATTGCCCAAATGAAATATCTGACCGGCAGCGGAAGATCCTTAAGGGCATCTGCTGCAGGTGACATCATGGAATTGAACCATCCGATGAAGACACCGAAGACCAGAAGACCTATGGTGGACGGAACAAGCAGCTTTCTGGTACGTGCTCTGAACCATTCCCTGGCTGATTGCCTTTCAAGGGCATAGCGGGAGCCTATTCCGGCAAGTATGAAAAGCAGAGGCATGAACCAGGGATACAGGATGTACATCACGATGTCCTGGTACTGCGGGCCGTCACCGAATCCGCCGATGCCTCCTATGACGCCTTTGTTGTTGTAGAAGTAGAACACATGATACAGAAGCACAAGGAGTACTGTCACCCAGCGCAGGTTGTCTATCCAATGCCTTCTCATTTCGTGAGGCCCTCCATCACCTGACCTACAAGATCCTCGAATATCCGGGTCTTGACCAGGGCCATGCCGTTCTGGTCGCCGAGCAGCAGCAGAGCGTCGCCCGGCTTGATGTCATACTGCTTTCTTGCATCTCGAGGGATCACTATCTGACCCTTGTCGCCCACCTTCACTACACCGAAGATGTATTTTCCGTCTTTCTCTTGCATATTTGTGGTAAAAGTTAGAAATTTCCCACAAATATAACAAAACTAAGAGACTGTTAAAATTTTTCTTCGAAAAAAATTAACAGCCTCCAGATTCATTACCACTTTCCGTAGTGGATGTTTTCAGGCTTCCATTTGTCTTTAGGCTGGGTGGTGCCGTCGTGATGGCCGATCGGAATCGCGCAGAGAGGCTGCACGTTTCCAGGCAGGCCGAGGAATTCTCCAAGGTTTCTTGCGCGCTCCATGTCAGGATAGACTCCTGTCCAGACTGCACCCAGTCCGAGGGCTTCGGCTGCCAGGAGGAGGTTCTGGGTTGCTGCCGAGCAGTCCTGCTGCCAGAACGGGTTCTCCCTTCCTTCGAACCAGGTAGTCTCTCCACAGACAACGATGGCGAGAGGAGCCTGCTTCAGCATCTTGGCATAAGGAAGGACTTCTGCCATGGCGTCAAGCTGTGCACGTTCTGTGATGACCACGAACCTCCATGGCTGATAGTTTACTGCGGTAGGTGCTGCCATGGCAGCCTTGAGCATGGTCTGGATGTCGGCTTCCGACACCGGCTCCGATGTGAACTGACGGACGCTTTTTCTGGCATGGATGTTTTCCAGAACGGCATCTGCAGGATTGGTGTTTGCGCATGAATTCATAATGGTCATTGTCGCAAGGACGGCGAGTAAAAGTTTAAGTTTCATATTATCAGATGTTTGTGCTATTGTATTTTCGCTTATTTTTTCTTTCCGAACCATGTCGCCCAGCACCAGAGCTGCTCGAAAGGTCCTCTCTTGTGATGCTTCATCCACCATGTGCAGAATATGAACTGTACCACGATGAAAGCAGCTCCAAGCAGGAAGCTTGCGGTATGTCCGCAGTACCTGAACAGACCGAACCCCCAGTTGTAGAAGAGCATTGCTCCGAAGATTGACTGTCCGAGATAGTTCGTAAGGCTCATCTTTCCGTATGGGGCGATCTTGATGAGCCAGTTCCTTGCAGAGGTGTTGTAGTAGAGCAGCGTGACTCCGGATACGATGAAAAGCATCATCGCCAGGTTCTTCCACATGTTCAAGGCCACGTTCAGGCTGTTTGATACACATTTGACCTCCACAGCCTCAGGAACGAAGATGTACAGAGGAAGCAGCAAGGCGAAAGCTACGATGGACCCCACGAGGACCTTCTTCCATATCTTCAGGTTGTCGCCCTCGTTGTAGAACAGCCGTTTTCTTCCGACCATGATTCCCAGAAGGAAGAACAGGATGGTCTGTGTCATGCGGCCGTTCTCTATGGCCCAGGCAAAGTTCACGGGGAGTCCGTTCTTGATGCCGGCAACTGCAACGTCCAGAATGGTTCCTTCAGACTGCGCCTGGACTATTGCTCCAAAATAGCTCCAGCTGCCCAGATCGAGAGGCTGGGTCTCAGGATTGATCAGACCCATGAGGAGATAGACCAGCTCGACAGGCTGCATGAGCATGAGGATGATGAAGCAGATTATCACCTTGTCGCTGGCCCTGATCAGAGGAATGATGAGGACGCCGCACACTGCATATAGGAAAAGGATGTCTCCATTGTAGAACAGGAGGTCGAAAAGACCGAAAAGCATGAGCAGCACCATCCTCCACAGGAATCTCGGGCGGAAATCCACTCCCTTCTGTGCTTGGTTGTCATGCTGGATGAAGAAACTCAGTCCGAACAGCATGGCGAAGATCGCATACATCTTGCCTGCGAGCAGGAAGAAGGTCGAGTCCCAGACTATCTTGTTGGTTGTCGCCCAGAACTCGCTTGTGGGTTCCGGAAACACATAGAAGTTCAGCTGTTCGATGAAATGGATGAGGATGATGCCGGCTATGGCTATGCCTCTGAGGATGTCCGCGACGTCAATCCTTGTGTTAGGCTTGTCGGACGGGGTATATCTGTAGCTCATTATGTGGTAATTATGAATATAAATAAACCGCTTTCGACAAATATAGAAAATATGTCGTAAAAACTCTCCCAACCTATCACCTTTCTTTATATTTTTGCAGAGGAAGACAATATGACGTTCGAGCTATGGAAAAGGATGTGATTTTTGAGACGGCCGAGAGATATGTCAAGGCCACGGGGCGGTCGGTGTTTCTGACGGGAAAAGCGGGAACGGGCAAGACTACATTTCTGAAATATATTACTGAGACGACGACAAAGAGGTTCGTCGTGCTGGCACCGACGGGGGTTGCGGCCATCAATGCCGGGGGATCTACCATCCATTCATTCTTCCAGCTCCCGTTGTGTCCATATCTGCCTGATGTAAAGGAACTTCTGACAGAGTATCAGACTCCGGAGCGGTATCGGAGCCTCCGAAAGGAGAGGGTGAAGATAATCCGCACTCTGGACCTGCTGATCATAGATGAGATCTCTATGGTCCGGGCAGACCTTCTGGATGCCGTCGACATGACCTTGAGGCGTTACAGACGCAATGACAGGCCTTTCGGGGGAGTGCAGCTCCTGATGATAGGGGATGCCCAGCAGCTTTCGCCCGTGGTGAAGGATGATGAAAGGCACTATATGGCCCAGGTCTATAAATCCCCGTATTTCTTTCACTCCAAGGCTCTGCAGAAGCTTGACTATGTGACCATAGAACTCCAGAAGGTCTATCGTCAGAAGGATAAGGACTTCCTCGACATCCTCAATGCAGTACGCGAAAACCGGATCACCTCAGACCTCCTGGACAAGCTGAATTCCAGGATAGGGGCTCAGTCCGGCGCTCTCAAGGACGGGACCGAACCCATACGCCTGACAACCCACAACGCAAGGGCGGACGAGGTGAATGTCAGGAAGCTCTCTGCCCTGGAGGGAGAACCGTCCGAGTTCGTGGCGGAGGTGGAAGGGGACTTTCCGGAGAACAGCTACCCTGCTGACGAGCATCTTGTCCTCAAGCCGGGAGCCCAGGTGATGTTCGTCAGAAACGACACCGAAGGCAACTACTACAACGGCAAGATAGGTACCGTCCGGAAGATATCCAGAGGGGTTGTGACAGTGTCCGATGAAAACGGCAATGAAATACAGGTGACTCCGGTGGAGTGGGAGAACACACAATATTCGCTGGACGAGGAGTCCGGTGAGATCAGGCCGGAGGTGCTCGGCACATTCCGGCAGCTTCCGCTCAGGATCGCCTGGGCGATAACCATACACAAGAGCCAGGGCCTGACTTTCGATGATGTGATCATTGATGCAGGATCTGCCTTTGCCTTCGGACAGGTGTATGTCGCCTTGTCGCGATGCCGCTCTCTTGAAGGCATATCCCTGGAGACCCCGATCACCCCATACGCGATATATTCAGACTCGAACGTCTCTGACTTCAATGCCGCGATTGCTCCTGTCCGGGAAGTGTGCGACGGGCTGGAAGCGGAGGAGAATCATTATGTATATGACAGATTGAGGGAAGTCTTCGGCTTCGACGAGGTGAAACAGCCGTATGCGTGGATGATGAAGCAGTGGAGGGACAGACTTCAGGATGTATATGAGTCTGAATATGAGGAACTTCTGCGGGCGTGGTCCAAGCTCCAGGATGCTTCGGATGTGGCCGGAAAATTCCGTTTGCAGTTGACAAGGATAGAGAATGCCGGGTACCCTGACGACAGCTACCTGATGGAGAGGCTTCGCAAGGCGACGGACTATTTCCTTCCTCTTGTAAATGAAATCCGTGAAACATGCCAGTCTGCAAATGGTCTGGAAATCGACAACAAGGAAGTCAGGAAGAAGGTCAAGGAGGCATCGGACGAGACCGTGGTCGCTCTTGAAATACTGTACCGCTCGCTTGAGGTTGTGCGTAACTACGGATGCGATGTGGAAAAGCTATGCGGCATAAGGACGGAATGTCTGCTTGAGGAGCGCAGCATCACTAAGAAACGCAGACTCCGCAAGGTCGGCTTCAAGGAGGCCGGAGCCGCATCCGTAAACGGGCAGCTGAAGGAGAAGCTCCAGCAGTGGAGGACGGAAAAGTTCAAGAAGGAAAATGTCCCTGCATATACCGTCATCCCTCAAAGCGCCCTGCTTGAGATAGCCATGTACTCTCCCAAGACAAAGGCGGAACTCCTCTCCGTCAAAGGCTTCGGTGAGAAACGCTTCGAAAAGTACGGAGAGGAGATTCTGGAAATATGCCGGAATTCCTGACAGCCTGTTTCAGGATGTCATCTGTCAACGGATATATTTCATCTTCACACTCATAAGGATGGATGTTGAAGTGGGGATTCCCGGTCAGCATTGCTGAAAGCAGCGTCAATTCTGCCTTTGCGGATGGGACGGCAAATTATATCTTCTTCATGGTCAGCTTCCTATATATGTCTGTGACCTTCTTCTCTATGCCTTCCGGATCTGCAATCAGGTCCTGAAGTGAGTTGAGGCGCGCGGCATTGTCGCTCCATGGGATCCACAGACGCAGATAGCCTCCGCGTCCGTATTTCTCCTTGAGATGGTCTATGGCCCTGCCGATCTGCTTCTCTCCCTGGATGTCAGGGTAGTGCTTCAGTCCGTACTGGATGGTCCGGCGTATTATCGTGTCTGCGTCTATGACCCTGTCAGCTTCGGCCACCATCATGCCGTAGATGCTTCTTGGGGCACCCTTGCCTGAAGCCCTGTGATCCTCCGCGGCCTGGGCTATGGTCTCGATCTCCTGTCCGCTGAACCACCTGCGGAGCCTTTCGTCCGCGCGGATGATTGCTCCAGAATCTGTGTGATGGTTGTCGCGGCCGTTTATGAGCCCCAGATCGTGGCAGGCTGCGGCAGTAAGAAGCATGAGAGGGTCTACAGGAGCACTCCATATACCTTCGGCATCTCCATGTTCTGCAAGCCATGCGTCTCTGCTCTCCAGCAGCTTTTCCGACTGACGGATCACCGTGAGTGCGTGGTCCTCCTTGTGGGCGTCGTCAAACGCGGAATATCGAGGTACGACCTCTTCGTATATATATGATTCTATCTCAGATCTTCTCATGGCGGTTCTACTTTCTTATGCCGTAGAGGTAGGCCAGCAGGGCCATCTTTCCCCTCATCGTCTCGCGAGGAGTGAACTCTGCATTCACCCACATGTAGCGTATGTTGAAGAATGACTCCTGATGCGGCCATGAGCCGGCGTACCAGTCCGGGTAGCACCTTGAAAGGATGATCCTCGAGTCGCCTCCATTGCCAGGTGACCAGACTTCGGTTCCGTTGAACGGTGTCTGACCAGGATGTGATTCCGGTGTGCCGTCGTTTCGTCCGGTCGTGTAGCAGTCGATGATGTGGCGCTCTCCGAGACCTGTCATCTCGACGGTGTTGGAAGGGTTTCTTCCGAGGCCCCATCCAGCCTCGATGTACATCGCCCTCTCCAGCTGTTCACGGCGCCTGCTGTTGTCGGCGATATAATGTGCAAGCATCACCATCTGCAGGTTCTGCGAGGTCTGCCAGCGCGGGTCGTTGGCGGTGCGGCGTGACGGACGGATGTCCATCTTGCTCACATTGTTCTCGTCCGCCTGGGCGTTCACGCTTGACTTCATGTTGGCATAGAGCTCCGGATAGTTGCGTGTGTGCGGGCAGGTGAGATATGCGGCTGTACCCCAGATCTGGTAGTACTGGTTCCTTCTTTCCTTGCTGAATATCGGGGTGTTTCCATCCTTGACGACGCTTTCCGCAGCCATTATGTCCTCCCATCCGGTCTCGCCTGTCAGGTTGTAGAGATATGCCGCTGCCATCTGCTTGAAGTCGCGTCCGCGCATGCCTGAGGTCCCTATGTTCTGAAGGTCGTCGAGCTGGGTCCATTCCTGCTTCTCCGCATATCTGAATGCTGTCACGGCTTCGGTCGTGTAGTAGTCGCAGAGCTCCTTGTCGCCGAGTATGCGGAAGGCTTCTGCCAGCATGGCGCAGTTTGCTGCATTTGCCCAGGCTGCCATTGTCGTGCATCCGGCCTGGAACATTATGCTCCATTCTGCAGAAGGGTTGGTCACGCCCTGGGAGTAGCCTTCTGCGTCGCGGATGCTCAGGAAGAAGTCAACCTCGTTGCGCGCCTCGTCTATGATGTCAGGGATGCCGTTTCCGCTTTCCCTTATGCTGAGGTTGTCTTCGGCTATGCGTCCGTCAGTCAGAAGATATGGAAGCAGGAGGTCATAGATGTTGCTGACATGGGCAAGATGACGGTCCCAGTCCATGGCGTCCGAGTGGCCTCCGCGGACCTCTGTGTTCACAGGGTTGCCGGGCAGACGATGCTTCCAGAACTCAGACTTGAGGGCCGGCTTGAAATGAGGCTCGTCCCACACGTCGCCACGGAGTTTCCTCCAGTCCGGATGCCATGGGTGCATGTCTGTCTTGTAGACTGTGAGTCCGACAGGATCCACCTCAGGGATGAACATAGGCTGTCTTGGGACAGGGGTTATTGCAGGATCCGCAGGCTCGCCCAGGCGCATGTAGTAATAGCCTCGCAGGCTGTAGCGATATGGCTGGAAATACACGTCGTTACCGATCTCGAAATCCATGCTGCAGCCGACTCCCTCCACCACAAGACGGTGTTTTCCTGTCTTGGCTGTCTTGAAGTCGATGTCCCACACGTCCGAGCCTGTCATGTTCTTTCCATTGGCCTCGGTGCTGAAATCCTGTGCGCTTTTCCAGAACTTCACGTTTCCGACTTTGGTCTTCTCGCCGGTCTCCACATTGTACAGATAGACCTTCTTTCCTTCGAAGTCCTTGTAGTCCCTCTGTCCGCCGTCGCCGAGCCATAGGTAGAGGTCTGCAGCCTTTACCGGTTCCTGCGGGGTGTAGCCTATGATGTTCACATGAATGGCTTCAGACTGTGAATTCCAGATGTCGAACTTCACCTCTGCGCTGTCCATGTCCGAGCCCAGGCCTTCCGGTATGCTGACCTTGTAGGTGCATCCCTGCTTCATGGACTTCGGGAGCTGGAGGAAGATCCAGTGGTCGAGCTCGCTGGTGAGGGTGTTGTCCGTGTTCATCGGCTTTGACTTGCGCCATGCCGCCACTGCTGCAGCCTCACTGAAGGTTCTGTCGTCTGCAGAAGAAATCTTCCAGCCCCGGGCTATGGATGCAAGCTCCGTGTCCAGGCGCTGTCCGAAAACCTTGAGGGTGTCGTCCCCTTCGACAAAGGTGTGGCCGAGGTAGGCGCTCGGGCCCGTGCCGTCGTCGCGGTAGCGTACCTCTCCGTCACGGAAGTGTACCATCAGGTAGTCCTTGTCAACGATTCTTAGTCCGATGAGTCTTGTGGCTCCGACAGGAAGTGCGGATGCAAGAAAGGCAAAAGTCAATGCAGCTTTCGCGAGAAGTCTGAGTTTCATATGTAAGTCAAGTAAGTGTTTTTTCAAATATAATGATTTTTAAGTATTTTTGAAGAATTAACCTGAAAGTATATGGATTTTTCGCGTTTGAAGCGGCTTGTGCATGTTTTGGCAGCTTTGACCATAGGTCATATCGCCTGCGCCCAGGCTCCGGCCATCTCCGGAAGCTGGTGGGGAGAATTGAATATGGGGATGAACTCTCTGGCGGTATCCTTCACGATAGAGACAGCCGGAGGAGGGACTGCGACGGGATATATGGACGTCCCTGCACAGGGTGCCCGGGGCATACCGGTGGAATTGAAGAAAGTGACTCCGGATACCCTTGAGGTGAATGTCCCGTCATTAGGTGCGGCCTACGGAGGAGTACGCGTCACGGGGAATCTGATAAAGGGCACCTTTGTCCAGCGCGGCCTGAAGCTGGCTCTGGACCTGCAGCCGGGAAGCATACCTGCCCGTCGTCCGCAGACTCCAAAGGCACCTTACCCGTATGTTACAGAGGATGTGACCTTCCGAAATGACAAGGCCGGGGCTGTCCTGAGCGGCACCCTTACATATCCTCTAATGCATTACAGATATCCCGCAGGGACCATTCCGGTGGTGCTGATGGTGACAGGAAGCGGCCTTCAGGACAGGGATGAGACCATAATGGACCATAAGCCCTTCCTGGTGATTGCAGACCATCTTGCAAGGAACGGCATAGCATCCCTGCGATACGATGACCGTGGTGCCGGCAGTTCTGAGGGTCCTGTCGAGGGGACGACAAGCGCCGACAACATGGAAGATGCGGAGGCGGGCATCGCTTATCTACGCAGTCTCGGGAAATTCGGCAAGGTGGGCGTCCTGGGACATAGCGAAGGAGGTACCATAGCCTTCATGCTGGCAGGGGAGCATGCGGTCGATTTCATTGTCTCTCTTGCGGGAACGACGATTCCCGGCTCAGAAGTACTCGTCGGACAGAACAGGGCTCTGTTTCTGCAGGGCGGCGTTCCGGCCGCAACGGTTGACCAGTATGTGGAAGCGCTCAAGGTGGTTTATGCGGACAGGACGGCAGGGGTGAAGGTGGAGGACACGCGGGAATATGTGGACAGACTGTGCAGGGAACATGGGCTGTCATTGCCGGAGAACCTCCGTGCGAATCTCGAACTTCTTCCCACTGCAGGAGGGGAGTGGATGACATGGTTCCTCGGATATGACCCGTCGCAGGCCATCCGTAACATAATATGTCCTGTCTTTGCGTTGAACGGAACCCATGATCTTCAGGTGCTCAGCAGGGATAACCTCCCTGTGCTCCGGGAGAACCTGCAGCCGGACCAGAGGCACAGGATAGAGGAATATGACTCACTGAACCATTTGTTCCAGCATTGCACCCCTGCGGATGCCATGAACTATTGGGGCATAGAGGAAACCATCTCCAAGGAGGTGCTTGAAGACATCGCAGAGTGGGTCAAGTCTGTGAAATAGGGCTGTAAATCAACTTCTTACGTTCTTTCTGTACCAGCATATGGCCACATAGGCCATAGGAGTGCCGAAGACTGCCTCGATCAGAAGCTTGGCGACATACTGGAACATTATCATAAGCAGCAGGTCGCGTGTCGACACGATCCCCGCGAAGGCTATGAGCACGAAAGGAAGGCTGTCGAAGATGTAGGCGACGGCCGAGCTGCCTATCGTGCGTACCCACAGCCTGCGTCCCTTCGTCTTCTCCTTGATCTTCTCCATCAGAAATGAATTGGAGAGTTCTCCCAGAAGGAAGCCTGTCAGGGAGCCGATCACTATGCGCGGAACATAATTGAATATATGGTTATAGGCCTCAGCTGTCCGGTCAAGATAGTCCGGTGACGGGAGCCAGACTCCTATCTGAGTGCAGATCACCATCAGGAGATTGCAGAAGAAGGTCATCCATATCACCTTCTTTGCAGTCTTGAATCCCCATATTTCCGTCAGCACGTCGCCCAGCATGTAGGCGAAGGGGAAGGTGATGGTTCCTGCGTCGAAGTAGAACAGATTGAATATGCTGATGACCTTTACGGCCATGATGTTCGACACCAGATAGAGGGTGACAAACAGAGATGATATGACAGTGAAGGCAGTGCGTTCACTCATCCGGTTTTTGAAAGGGTTTTCCGATACCTTGTACATGATGCTGAAATTTGCCGCGAATATAGGATTTTTCCTGCAGATCCGCTGAAAAATTGTCGGATTTGTTATGGACACCCGCTATTCCCAGTCCGTGAATGCATCCATGATTACGGTAGGACGACCCTCCTGTGTGAATGCTCCCAGCCGGTATTGTGACGGCCTGCACTGCGGCTCCCAGTAGAAGACTCCCTTGCAGCGCCCTTTGGACAGGCCATCCTCTCCTGCCATGCAGTCGCGGATGACCCACGCCAGCTGCCTGCGTCCTTCTTCCAGGACTTCCGGCCTGCTCTCGTCCACGTAGAACCCTGTCTCGACGATCATCACCTCGCATCCGAACTTGTCGCTCACATAGGCGATGTTCTCCAGACAGTCCTTTATGGTGGTCTCTGCATCATCACGGAAGCCTCCGTCCATAGCCCAGTACGGGTACAGAGACATTCCTATCATGTCCCATTTTGCACCATTCTTCTTCAGCGTGCCGAGGTTCCAGTCATAGAGGTCCCGGTCAAATCCGTTGTCCAGATGCACCATTACGACGGCTCCCGGAAATACGCTCTTTGCAGCATCGTATCCGGCTGCGAACAGGCCGGCATACTGCTCCGGATTGTTGACAGCATGTCCCATTGACTCCGTGATGGTGGTGTTGCCGTTCTCGTCAAGCACCGGCCAGCCCTTTTCGTTTGACTTCACGCTCCACAGGAATCCGTTCCTTGTCTCGTTTCCTATCTGTATCCATTCAGGTTCCACTCCGTTGTCCTTGAGAAGCTGGAGCACTTCGACGGTGTGTGCCGCGAGGTCTTCCTTCATCTGTCCGTATGAATGTCCGCTCCAGGCTGCCGGGATGTTCTGCTTCTGCGGGTCCGCCCACCAGTCGCTGTAGTGGAAGTCCACCAGGATCTTCATGTCCAGGGCCTTGGCTCTCAGGCATTTCACAAGGAGATCATCCTTGCTGCACCATCCTCCATGGGCTGAAGGATCCACCCACACGCGCAGGCGGACGGCATCCAGTCCGAGCTCCTTCATCAAGGCCGTCCCTTCGCGTTCCTGCCCGTCCCTGTTGTAAAGCTTCTCGCCTCTGGCCTCCATTTCCGTGATCCAGCTTATGTCTGCTCCGAGGGCGAAGTCCTTCTTGAAGAGAAGCTTGCACACCTCCCTTATGTAGTCGCGGCAGTTCATCCATGTGTGTCCTCCTTCCGAGTAGACGGTCTTGTGTATGATTCCGCGGTCGGTGAGGTTCCTGTCCAGCTCCTGGCTCGAACGGTAGAGGAAGTCAGATGTGCCGCAGCTCAGCCACAGGAGCTCAAGATTCCTGTTGAGGCTACCTGTGTCAGCATAGGTCCCGTTCTCAAAGTTCGCGGAGATTTCAGAACCGAACACGGCAGGAGCGAATGCACAGACATAGGCGAAGGTCTCAGGATTGCCAAGTCCGCATGCGAGGGCCTGTCTTCCTCCGAGGGAGAACCCTGCTATGGCTCTTCCTCCGGCTTCCCCGATGACCTTGTAGTTGTCTTCGATGAAAGGTATGACTGACTCTGTGATCTCCTTGTCAATCAGCTTGGTATCCATCGGGTCATAGGCCTTGGCGAGACCTCTGCGGATCATCTCAGGATATGGGTTTGCATAAGGCATGACGACTATCATCTTTTCGGCCGAACCCTCTGCAATGAGGTTGTCGAGGATGTTGTTGATCCTGCCGACCTTGAACCATGTCTCGTAGGTGTCCGTCATTCCATGGATCAGGTAGAGCACGGGATATCTTTCATCCGATGCGGGGTCGTAGCCGGCAGGGGTATAGACACACACCGGCCTGTCGAAGCCTGTCGCAGAAGATGTGTACCATGTGTAGCTTACCTTTCCATGGGGCACATCCTGAAGGTCCTGCCAGTCCGGCTTGCTGCCTTTTACGTCGCAGAGACTGTATTTGAAGCCCTCGTTAGGGAAGAGGTGCATGTTCTTCGGGTCTGCGGTCTTTGTGCCGTCGACAATGAAGGCATACGGATATATGTCAGGCTGTTCCGGTGTGACGGTGATTTCCCATATTCCCTTTTCATTCCTGGTCATAAGTCTTGTGCCACCGAACATCTGACATTCCAGTTCGACCTTTTCTGCGCCGGCTGCTTCCAGCCTGAAGGTCACGCTGCCGTCCTGGTTGTATTCAGGAGAGACGGTTCCCTGCGGGAAGATCGAGTTGAGCACTTCAGGTGTGAGCCTCTGTCCCTTGACTTCGGAAGCCTTCATGACATGATCGTGACCTTCCTTGCGAGACGCCTTCATTGCACGGGCGGAAGCCTCCTTGTCGAAGAGGAGAGGGAAGGTCTTTTCAAGGAAGTGTCTTGCATTCATCCATGTGTGTCCGAGTCTGTCTGAAGTGAAGTACTGCACATTCCTTATGCCCTTGCTGTCAAGGAATTCCATATATTCCTTCGCATTGCCGTAAAGGAAATCGTCAGTGCCCACGCCGAGCCAGAACAGGTTTATCAGCCTGTTGCTTTTCTTCGGCGTCCCATAGACTTCAGGAATGTCCATGCTTGTAAATGAACTGTATGAGCACAGATAGGAGAACTTGTCGAGGTTGTTCAGACCGATGGACAGAGCCTGGTTGCCGCCTCTGGAGAAACCTCCTATGGCTCTGCTGTCCCTGTCTTCGATTGTCCTGTAGCTTGCCTCCACATATGGCATCAGATCATTCAGAAAGTCTGTGCTGAAGACGTCGCCTTTGCCGAACTCCAGGGTCTCCGAAGGATTGTACTTCGACGGATTGCCGTAGGGGAGGACTATGATCATTTCCTTTGCCTTGCCCTCTGCAATGAGGTTGTCCAGGATGAGGTTCATCTTTCCGACCTTGAAATATACTTCCTCCGTGTCTGTAGTTCCGCTGATGAGGTAGAATACCGGATATCTTCTGTCCGGCTGTGCATCGTAGGCAGGAGGAGTGTACACCAGGGCATTCCCGTAAGTCCCGAGTATCTCAGACCAGTAGGTGACGTAGTCTGTCCTGCCGTGAGGGACTGACCTCAGTTCATGGGCAAGTCCCTCGCCCCTGACATCGAGCATGGAACTCTTGAATCCCTCGTTCGGGAACCAGTCCGGACATTGAGGGTCCATGACGGGCATCCCGTCCACCTCGAAGCAGTAGGGATATATGTCCGGTGCCACAGGGCCCAGGGTTATGCTCCAGAGTCCGTCTTCTCCTCTGGTCATGTCTGCCTTCGGAGCGAACTGTGCGTTTATCTTTACATTCTCTGCTTCAGGTGCGTGAAGGCTGAATGTGACCGTGTTGTCCGGATGTACTGCCGGCGAAGCTGCCGGGGCCTGTGGCTGGGCTGAAACTTCCAGTGACATCGCCATCATGATGACGGCTGCCATAGATCTGAATATATTTTTCATCTGTGTGGTGTTTTCGTTGAGTTGACGATACTTAGCAGGTCAGGATACAATTATAGTGATTTTTTTCGTTATGGCGGGCAGGGACGGGGAATCTTTGGTCAAGTTTCGCAAAAATGTTTGAATTTCAAAGATTTATTGCTATATTTGCAGCCCATTTTGACGGACCGGGTCCGGAAAAGTGGATGCAATTTATTATAAAACAATTAATTACAAACAAAATGCTTAAACAGTACGAAACCGTTTTCATTGCAACTCCCGTTTTGTCTGATGCTCAGATGAAGGAAGCGGTCGCAAAGTACACAAACTACCTCAAGGAGCGTGGTGCAGAGATCGTGTACGAAGAGGACTGGGGACTTAAGCAGCTCGCTTACCCTATCCAGAAGAAGACTACAGGATTCTATTATCTTATCGAGTTCAAGGCTGAGCCTTCACTCATCGCAAGACTCGAGACTCAGTATCGTCGTGACGAGAGAATCATCAGATTCCTCACTTTCGCGATGGACAAGCATGCAGTGGCATATGCTGAGAGAAGAAGAGCTAACAGACAGGCTAAATAATTTAGGAGGACAGAATTATGGCACAGAACAATGAAATCCGTTATCTTAACCCTCCTACAGTAGAGGTTAGAAAGAAGAAATACTGCCGTTTCAAGAAGGCAGGTATCAAGTATGTTGATTACAAGGATGCTGAGTTCCTCAAGAGATTCCTTAACGAGCAGGGTAAGATCCTTCCTCGTCGTCTCACAGGTACTTCACTCAAGTTCCAGAGAAAGGTGGCTCAGGCAGTGAAGAGAGCAAGACATCTTGCACTTCTCCCATACGTAACAGACCTTTTGAAATAATAAGGAGGACAGCAATATGGAGATTATTCTTAAGAAAGATGTGGCAAACCTTGGCCACGCAGACGACATCGTCACAGTGAAGACAGGCTACGCTGTCAACTACCTTATCCCACAGGGTTTCGCAATCATGGCTACTCCTTCTGCAAAGAAGGTACACGCTGAGAATCTTCGTCAGCGCGCACACAAGATCGCTAAGTTCGTTGGTGATGCAGAGGCTCTCGCAGCAAAGCTCGCAGAGACTACAGTACAGGTTGCTGTAAAGGTAAGCGAGTCTGGCAAGATCTACGGTTCTGTAACTACAGCACAGCTCGCAGAGGCTCTTGCAGCAGTTGGAATCGAGGTTGACAAGAAGGACATCACAGTTGAGGCAGCTAAGGAGCTCGGTACATACGAGGCTACTGTAAAGTGCTACCGCGACGTGAAGGGTACTTTCAAGTATGAGATCGTAGCTGAGTAATTTCAGCAGTCATATAAAAATGAAGGGTCCGGTTGCAATGGCAGCCGGACCCTTTATCATCTGAAAGAGTCTACATGACAACGTCATGAATATGCACGTATGTCCAGGCATCGGTAAAGTCGGACACACCATAGTCGATTGCTACGACCGGAGCGTCTTCTGAACCGTTTAGCCATTCGCCTACGATCTCCATTCCGCCTCTCCTGCACTGGAATTCTCCGTCTTCATCGAGACTCAGGAGGTAGAATGTCATGTCAGGGACATAAAAATACGAGTTTCCTGTGCCGGTCATGACGTTATAGTACATGTGATTCATGAGTTTTGAGTGCATGCAGTCCGCTTCGGCAAGCAGTATCCTGACACTGCCATATGTGATGAATTGTACGACGGCCTTGTCATCAGTGAGATTCATCATGAATCCCGATGTCTCCGGGTTTTCCTGGAGCACTTCCCTGTGTACGGTCTCAGTGATGGAGTAAAGGCATCCGCAGAATCTGTCGAACTCCTTCCTCCCTGTAAGTTCTCCGAACCGCAGCCGAAATGTGCCAGTCCGGCCTTGCTGAGCTCTTCGATGCTGTAATATGACATGTAAGGCCTGTCCTTCCTGCCCTCTGTATACCTCTCTTCGCTGACCTCCACCCTGCCGGGTGCTGTTCCGTACTCGTCATATATCCTTACCCTGTCTATGCTCTCGGCTTCTTTTCCGACTACAGATCCGAGCTTGAGGGACTTTCTCACCGAAGGAACAGGATAGAGGCACCTGAACAGAGCTTCTGATGAACCGGCTGTGATCAGGGAGTCATGCAGGATGTATGAAGGCGGTATGTCTGTCATCGTGAATTTCCTCAGTTCCTCGTATGTCCTCCTGATTTCCTCATAGGCTTTGTCACTGAAATCGTAGACATAGTACGTACCCTTGCTGTCATTAAGCGGATTCAGCGAGCAGGGACTGTAAGGAATGCCCGTTGATTCGAAGAGGAATCTTTCACTTCCGTCTGCCACTATCTCGGCTTCATCATAGAAATGGTTCGTATATAAGTAGTCCTTTCCGAACTCACGTTTCCATAGTCCGTTTCCCTTTTCCAGTCTGATCGTGTCCGGGCCCTCGCTCCAGACCGGATCCTTGATGATGAGGTCTATGTCGTGTGAACTCCTGTTGATGAAGACCAGCTGTACGAATTGTGCGTTGCTGTCGTCAAGACCTCCGATATAGCCCTGACATCCGTTCAGTAATATGACGGATAGCAATAATATATAATAACAGTATTTCATATTCTACTTCTTGTATGTTATCATCCAGTCAGAGTAATCCTTCGAATAGGCACAGAAATATCCGCATCCTTTCATTACGTTGGAGTAGGCAAATGAAGGTGAGGAAAAGCCTATATATGAGAACGGATTATATGAACTGTCGTAATCCGCATAGAGATGATGATACATTTCCCTGGACAGTTTGAACAGGTGCAGACGGACTGCAAATTCAATCGTTCCGGATATTTCACTACCGATGATGTATTTGATCTCGTATGTGTCATCCTCCCGGTCCTCATCTGCCCATATATACATGTCCCCAGCGCCAAAGCGGCTTACAACCGGAGCATAGGCAAACTGGTCCAGACTCACGTCGTTGTGCGCATACGGAAGTGATGCGAATCCATAGGTGACAAAAGGCGGATTGGGACCGTGTCGGATAGTCCTGCGGGTTTCGACTGAAGCGCCATAGTAATCCCTGCTGTCCTTCTCGTCTTTGTACTCCAGCAGTATGCACCAGTTGTCGTCTTCGTCTCTGTAGGTCCTATAGGTAAATTCGGGGAAGTCTCCAGGGATGACTGTCGATGCTGCAGCCGGCTCCACTCCATCAGCACAGAATGTGATCTCCAGCCTGTCTCCCTTGCTGAATCCTTCGCACTGGAGGTTGATGCCATAGTTTTCTATATCCTTCGATGAGGTCTCGACTTCCTTGCCGTTCCTTTTCAATGAATATGAAGGAGAGACGATGCCCATGTCCGTCTTGCCTGCATGCTGGACAGGAACTGCCTTGTAGACGTCTACATTTACAAGTGAATCTGCGCATATAAATGACTTTATGCACATACATGGCTTCAGGCCATTGTCTTCTATGTCAAAACTGTATCTGCATCCTGTCAGCGACACTATGCCGAGCAGTAGAAGGCAGATCTTGTCTGTTGCTTTCATATCTTAGAATTTGAGGGTGTAACTGAATGAGGGAAGTATCGGAATGATGCCGAAGGCTTCTCCTGTGAAATTGAATCCGAACAGATTCTCCTTTGTGAACTCATAGTCCGAGTCGATGTAGGTTATGAACGGGTTCATGTGGCAGTAGGCATTGTAGATGCTCAGATTCCAGATGCTCTCGTTTCCTCTTTTGGTCGTCTTTCTGAAGTTGAAGCCTACGTCCAGCCTATGATAGTCAGGTAGCTTGATATTGTTGGGCATGGTGTAGAAGGTTTCCGGCCATCGTCCGACCTCTTCCGGTGCCAATGCCATGGCCTCAGCCGTCATGTAACCTCCGCTGTGGAAGTTCCAGCTTCCGTACACTTCGCATCTTTTGCCAAGCTTCCTTGTGGCTGTCAGTGTCAGCTTATGTCTGTTGTCATTCCTGTCCCTGTACCAGTCAGGATAGAATTCCTCGAAGTATCTCTGGCTCCATGACAGGGTGTAATATGCTGCAAGTGAGGTCTTTCCATCCGACCATTCTATTTCGCTCTCAAGACCCCATGAGCGTCCCTTTCCTGCAATCATAGCCTCCTCCCAAAGGTGTATCGGAGGATATAAGCCCCATTTGCCACGGAACTCCAGAAGGTTGTCCATGGTCTTGAAATAACCCTCCGCGCTGAACTTTATGTTATGGGGAAGATTGCTGTATATGCCTCCGGAAACCTGCCTTGAACGGCTGGGAGCAATCCGGGAGGTGGAGGGCATCCAGAAATTTGTCGGCAGCTGAAGGTAGTTGGAAGCAATCTGGTGGTCATTCTGCACCATTTCGCTGTAGGACATCTTCAGTGATGTGTTGTCTGTCAGTCCGAATCTGAGCGCAGCACGTGGCTGAAGGCTGTGATAGGCTGTTCCTTCTGTCAATATCACGGAGTAGCGCAGCCCGAGGTTTGAGGTCAGCCTGTCAGTGATGACGATCTCGTCTTCGATGTAGACTGCCGGTTCAACTGTCTGTCTTCTGTCGCTTTCCTTGAGAGACTGGTCGGTTATGACCTTGCCATCGCTGGTAGCCTCCTTGTCCGTGAAGTACTCAGGAGAATATATATGGTACTGGATGCCGGCTCCATATCTTATGTGGTGTCTCTCTCCCGCTCTGAGGCTGAAATCGGCCCTGACTCCCACATCAGAGGTCCTTGAACGGTTGCTTCCGTATTTATAGGTGCTGTACTGTATGTCCTCCAGGGCTTCCTCCCTCTCACTTTCCTCAAATCCGAACAGGGAACCGTACCTGCTGAAGTAGGCCTTCAGCGACATGTCGTGCCCATCTGAAATCCCGTAGTGCCAGTTGATCTGACTGACGAAGTTGCCCCATTCGAGTCCCATCGCCACGTCATTATAGTAGGTCTTCTCCACTTTGTCGACGCCCTCGCTGTAGTCAAATCCCTCTCCAGAGATGAATTTAGCGGCATCTCTTCCGCCATACAGGTTGAAGGACAGCCTGCTTTTCTCTGAGAATCTATGTGTGATGTCGGCATTCATGTCCCAGAATGCGTACTTGATGCGGAAATCCCTATTCTCCAATCTGCTTATCAACAGACCCACCGGCTCGGTCACCACGTCCAGCCAGCTGCGCCTCAGGCCTATATTGAAGGAAGTCCTGTCCTTGATTATGGGACCCTCAAACTGAAGCCTGCCGTCAAGCAGTCCTATTGAAAACAGTCCGTGATACTCATTATAGTCTCCTTCTCTGGTCTTTACATCCACAACGGAGGACAATCTGCCTCCGTATCTCGCGGGGAAACCGCTCTTGTAGAAGTCAAGCGATTCCACCAGGTCTGTGTTGAAAGATGAGAACAAGCCCAGAAGGTGACTTACCTGGTATAAGGGTACACCGTCCAGAAGATAAAGATTGTCAGCTCCGTCTCCGCCTCTGACGTACATTCCGGAGAGCAGTTCGGTGCCGGTCGCTACACCAGGGAGCTGCTGCAGTGACTTTATCACATCCGGCGAACTCAGGACCGCGAATCCCATATCGAACTTCTTCTTGTCAAGTTTCTTGAAGCCGGTCTGTGTCATGTTGCGGTCTTTGTCCGTCAGTGCGGTGATCCTGGATTCGTTCAGGGTGTCATGCTGCTCCTCTATGAAGATGGTGTAGTCCTTGGGCTTGCGTTTCTTGTCCTTGTGGGTCAGGACGATGTACTTCCTGTGGATCTCCCACACTATGTCAGTGTCCTTGAACAAGGTTTCAAGGCATTCCTCCAGCGTCTGCCTTTCGGGATCCGGTCTTGCCTCGGTAGGGATGTCCAGTGATATGGACGAATCGTAGATAAAGTTGATGTCGAAATGCTGATGCAGCTTCTGCATCTGTTCCTTGATGGTAGGTTGGATCTCCCTCTTTCCGGGTGCCTCGAAAGCGGCAGCCGTCACCAGGGCCAGGAACAAAGTGATCTTGTAAAACAGTTTCATAAAGTCAGTTCAGATGTAAATCCGCCTATAAGACGTACATTCTCTCCAAAACTACCATCCGAAGATATGAAAAAAGGATGACTTTTCGTGTCATCCTTTCTCAGGTGCTACTTATTCTCCGTCTTTTCCTTCTTTTCCTCTTCGACAGTAGGAGCGGACTCCTTGTACTTGAATCGGCGGATCTTCTGTGTGGCTGTCTTCTCGAACGGCTCCTTCATCACCTCCACTGAACTTACCTGTGATGCCTTGCTGACATTCTTGTTGGTGATTTTCAGGAGTTTGGCCTTCCATGCGTCGAGTTTCTCATAAATCTTGTCCTCGCTCTCCTTGTCCCATTCGATGTAGTTCTCTGCCGGCTGGACGAGGGCCACGAGCTTGCCGTCTCTTTCCACGACGATGGATTCGCTCACTCCCTCCACGTTGTTGATCACATTCTCGATCTCTTCAGGATAGATGTTCTCTCCCGATGGTCCGAGGATCATGTTGTTGTTCCTTCCCTTGATGAAGAAGCGTCCCTTTTCATCCTGGACTGCGATGTCGCTTGTCTTGAACCAGCCGTCTTCCGTGAATACGCTCTTGGTCCTCTTCGGATCCTTGTAGTAGCCGAGCATCACGTTAGGACCCTTGGCTATGATCTCACCTTCACCTGTTTCAGGATTGACATTGTGCAGCTTGAGCTGGACATTGTGCACCGGATAGCCGAATGAACCGACCGCCCTCCACTTGTTCATGGAGTAACCCAGGAGCGGGGAAGTTTCTGTAAGGCCATAACCGATTGCATATGGGAATCCAGCCTTCAGGAGGAACTTCTCTACTTCCGGATCAAGCTTGGCTCCGCCGATTCCGTAGAATGTCATGTGGCCTCCGAACGTAGACTTCAGCTTCATTCCGATGATCTTGCACATCAGGCCGTTCATATGCTCGTTCATCCATGTCAGGGTGCGGCTCTTCTGGATTGTGGGAAGTACGCTTCCCTTGTAGACCTTCTCTATTATGAGAGGCACTGTCAGCATTGTCGTAGGTTTCACGATCTTCAGGGCCTTCAGCAGCAGTGATGCCACAGGCGGTTTAGGAAGGTAATATACGGTCGCTCCGCAGTACATAGGGTAGAGCATGCACAAGGTCATTTCCAGCGTGTGTGCCATAGGCAGCACCGAGAGCCATCTGTCCTTTTCTGTCCTTTTGCACGAATGATAGCAGGTGATGACGTTGGCGGTGAGATTCCTGTGGCTCAGGACCACTCCTTTTGCACTGCCGGTCGTACCTGAAGTGTAGATGATGGTCGCGATGTCATCAGGGGTCGGGATGGATGTCTTGCCGTCACATGTGAATTCCTCGTCGTTTGACTGGATCACCTCGAATGTATCCATGTCGATGACAAGGGTCATCCTGTCACGGCATTCCTGGCTGACCTTTGATGCGAGTTTCTGTGACACGAAGATCACCTTGCTCTCCGAATGTTCAAGTATGTTGGTCACTTCGTTGACTGAACTGTCGGGAAGGATGGGAATGGCTATTCTTCCGAACGGTACGATGCTGAAGAAGGCGGCCGACCAGTTAGGCATGCTCTGGGAAAGGATGGCAACCTTGTCTCCTGCGCCGATTCCGTACTGGGTCAGCTTCTTTGACAGGCTGTCGCATTTCGCCTTGAAGGAATTGTAGGTGTATCCTCCTTCCTTTGTGTCATACCACTGGGTATATTGCTTCTTTGAATATACTGTCGTAGCATACTCGTACAGCTTTGCGAGGGTGTCAACATATTTCTCCCTCATTCTCTGCATACGCTTGTACAATTGAATCATAAATAATCAATGGTTTTGGTTTAAGGTTTAATACAACGTCACCGATTATCTGGTGATATATCTTTCCGGATGCTTTCCGACCAGATGCATCTCTTCGTAGAGGGCCTGGATGCGTGCAAGGTCTGCCTTTGCGTCGTCTGTGAGCTCTATCTTCTGTCCGCGGCCCACACGTTTTGTGCCCCAGTCGAAATAGCCCATGTAGACAGGGCAGCCCACTTCGCGGGCAATGGTGTGGAATCCGGCCTTCCAGCGCTTTACCGGCTTGCGTGTGCCCTCCGGTGCCAGTGCGAGATGTACCATCTTCTTAGACTTCATCTCCTTTATTACGCTGAGCATCACATTGCTGCCTCTCTTTCTGTCTACAGGGATGCCGCCGAGCTTGCGGAGCAGCCAGCCGAGAGGCCCCCAGAAGAGCTCTCCCTTGACCATGCAGTAAGGCTTGCCTCCGACAGAGACGTAATAGAGGTATGAAATCACGAAGTCCCAGAATGAGGTGTGAGGGACTCCGAGAATGACGCATTTTTCTTCAGGGACTACAGGGTCTACAGCTGTCCAACCCATTGCGCGGAGTAGCCATCCGCAAAATTTCTTCCACATGATACTATATGTCTATGTCTTCCAATTCCTGTGCTGTACGGAGGTTCTGTACGATGAAATTCTGCCTTTCGGTAGTGTTTTTGCCCATATAGAACTCCATTATGTCTGCAAGCGGTTCTTCGTCGCTCAGACGCACCCTGTCCAGACGCATGTCTTCTCCGATGAAGCCTGTGAACTCGTCCCATGAGATCTCTCCGAGGCCTTTGAAACGGGTGATCTCCACCTTTCCCTTGAGTGACTTTATCGCCGATTCCTTCTCCTCGGAATTGTAGCAGTACTTCACCTCGTTCTTGGTCTTGACCCTGAAGAGAGGAGTCTGGAGTATGTATACATGCCCTCTTCTGATAAGGTCGGGATGGTATTTCATGAAGAATGTCAGCACGAGCATCCTGATGTGCATGCCGTCATCATCGGCATCGGTAGCCACGATGATCTTGTTGTAGCGGAGGTCGTCGATGTCCTCCTCCAGGCCGAGGGCGTTGATCAGGAGGTTGAGTTCCTCGTTCTCTGCTATCTTCTTGCGGCTTTCCTTGTAGGAGTTGATAGGCTTTCCTCGCAGTGAGAACACCGCCTGTGTCTCGGCATTCCTTGCCTTGGTGATGGTACCGCTCGCAGAGTCTCCCTCGGTGATGAATATGCTTGTCAGCTCCCTAAGCTCCTCCTTGGCAGCGGGAAGCTTGTCCTTGTAGTGGTACTTGCAGTCCCTGAGCTTCTTGTTGTACACGCTTGAGCGCTTGTTTCTCTCCCTTGTCTTCTTCTGCACGGCCGAAATCTCCTTTCTCTCCTGTTCCGAAGAAGCTATCTTTTCCTGAAGCACAGGGATGATGTCCTTGTGCATGTGGAGGTAGTTGTCAAGGTTGGTCTTCACAAACTCGTTCACGAAGCTTCTTATGGTCGGGCCCTGGTCATATGAGTGGCTGCCGTCCTCGTTCTCGATGTCAGTTTCCCACATGTATGTCGAACCGAGCTTGGTCTTTGTCTGGCCCTCGAAGTTAGGCTCCTGGATCTGGATGCTTATTGCTCCGATGATTCCCTGACGGATGTCCTGAGGGTCGAAATCCTTCTTGGCGAAGGTCTTGAAGAACTCTTTCAGGGTCTTTGAAATGGCCTCTCTCATTGCTGCGAGGTGTGTTCCTCCGTCTCTGGTGTTCTGGCCGTTCACGAAAGATGCGATGTTCTCGCCATAACTGTTGCCATGGGTGAGTACGATCTCGACATCCTCACCGACAAGGTGGACTGGCTCGTAGAGAGGCGTCTCTGACATGTTGTCCTTGATAAGGTCAAGCAGACCGTTCTCCGACTTGTAGGCCACTCCGTTGAAGTTCAGGGTGAGTCCCTTCTTCAGGTACGAGTAATTCTTCATCATCGACTCGATGAATTCCATGTGGAATGTGTAGCCTACAAAAAGATGCTCGTCAGGAACGAACTTCACCAGGGTGCCGTTCTTCTCCTTGGTCGGACGCTGGCCTGAATCGACCAGCTTGCCTTCCTTGAATTCGGCAAAAGAACTCATGCCGTCGCGGTACGCCTCCACGTAGAAGTGGGTGGAGAGGGCGTTCACGGCCTTGAGTCCGACACCGTTGAGACCTACGGATTTCTTGTAGCCCTTCGTGTCGTACTTGCCTCCGGTGTTCAGGACACTTACAGCCTTGACCACCGAATTGAGCGGAATGCCTCGTCCGAAGTCTCTTACAGAGGCTTCCTTTTCGGTCACGTTTATCTGGATGAGTCTGCCGTAGCCGGCTGAGAATTCGTCGATCGAGTTGTCCACGACCTCCTTCAGGAGAACATAGATTCCATCTCCAAGGTCATCTCCGTTTCCAAGACGGCCGATGTACATTCCCGGCCTTCTGCGGATGTGCTCGACACCTTCAAGGGTCTTGATGTTGTCGTCGCCGTAATTCTCTGTAGGTATAATTTCTTTTGCCATATTCTTATAAGCGCATAATCGTGCAAATATAGCAATAATTCTCGAAATAACGGCAGGATGTGTCGACTGGATTTACATTATCAGCATAGCGGTGAAGCCTGCGGCCAGGGCTGTGACACAGTTGATTATCTTCGCCCACAGAAATCCCTTCCTGTCTTCTGCGAGGAGAGGGATCGATGCGTGGCCGTCCTGTGAGATGCTGCTGGCAAGGAGCACAGGGAAAGGCACGACACCTGCTGCGAAAAGGGTGACGAAGATAAGATGCGGCCCCGATTCCGGAATGACCCCGACAGCGGTGGCCAGGAGTATCATCAGCACTGTGTTGTCGCTTATCCACCTTTCTATATCTATATATTGAAGCCCTATCCCGAGCACGAGAAGCACGCCGAATGTCCATGCGAATATGGTAGGGAGGTGACGGCGTACTATATGGTTCCATAGATGCTCCTCCACAAAATGGTCGGATGCGAATATGAGGACGATAAGTACGATGATGCTGAGCCCGGCGAAGAGGACGTTCATCCAGTCTTCGCTCAGAAGGTCTATGTGGAAGGTGCGGCCTTCCTCTACATGATCTTCGTGGCAGACTTCTCCTGAAGCGTGCACATGCCCCTCATGGCTATGTGCGTCGTGTACGTGTGCCTCATGACCATGTGTTTCGTGACTGCGCGCCTCGTGACTGTGCGTCTCGTGGATGTGGCTGCCGTGGCTGTGGCTTCCGTGGTCGTGGCCGAGCTGTCCTGAGGCCAGGGCTCCGATGAACACTGCCAGAGCCACGAACATGGAGACCCTCTTCCATCCGAAATGACGGCTCCTGCTGCCAGAGTCTTCGTCATCCTCATGGCCTGCATGCACCTTGTAGCCTTCCTCGCACTCCGGAGCCGGTGCCTTGACGAACTTGTCCACAGCTATGCCGGCCACGACGGCAATCACGAACAGCATGGCAAAGAGGACCAGGGCCTGTTCGGGGATCATGGCAAGCATCACGAAGGCCTCGTCTCCCGAAGAAGCTATCATCATTGCTATGAGCGCTCCGAAGCTGAACATCCTGTGGGTGTACAGCGACACGGTGGCGAAGCCTCCCATGCATCCGGGGATGGAGCCAAGCAGGGCACCGATCACCACCTGGCCGGTCTTTGTCTTTCTCAAGCCTTTGAATACAAGGCCTTTTGACTCTATGTTAAGAGACTCGATCATCATCATCATCACGACTACAAGCCCTGTGATGAGGATGGAGTTCCTCAGAATGTCTATAAGAATATGTCCCATGTCAGTCGATCCAGCCTGCAATGAAAAGGTTAACTATAGGACGCAAAGGAGAATTTGTGGTCAGAGTGACCAGGACAAGGGTCTCTCCCTTCGGCATGTTCTCTGTGTCCACATGCACTCTGAAGGTCACCTTTTCGCCCGGCGCAGCCACAGGGATGTCGCTGTGTGAATAACAGCAGACGTCCGTGTCCAACTTGTATACGCAGAACGGTGATTTTCCGCTGTTGGTCAGCGTGAATTCCGCGTGTATCTTCTCTCCCTTCTTTATGCGGTTGAAAGAGTATGTGCTGTTTTCAAACCTCGGCATGGGACCGGCTGCCCTTTCCGACTCGGACATACTGTCGAAATTCTCCTTTGTGAAAGCCTTGACACCGATCCTGGTCCTGCCGTCTGAGGTCGTGTAGGTCCTTCCGTCTATCACAGGTGTGGCCCAGTAGGTGTTCTTTCCCCAGATTCCTCTTTCTGCGGTCACGGTGAAGTCCAGCTCTGCTGTGCTGCCTGCAGGTATAGGGTTCGGAGTCACTGAAATGTCCAGGTTTGCAGACACATCCTTGAATTCCACCTTGACAGGGGTCCCGGAGGTGTTGGCGACGATCACAGCTTCGCTTTTGCTGCCGCCCTGCTCCAGATTGCCGCACTGCAGCGAGGTGTCCGTCATTCCCAGGGGGCCGAATGCAACAGGGTACCTCTCTGTCAGAGGAAGTTCCTTCTCCCTGCATATTCCCCTGATCTTCAACAGTATCGGCTTTGCGTCGGAAGCATATACTGTGATGGTCTTGTCAAAAGGGTAGGGGCCTTCATTGTTTGTGTACGTAACGCTGATCTCGGCTGTGCTTCCGGGCTTGACGGGCTCGCGTGTCCACTCTGCCTCCGTGCATCCGCACGTGGTGGTGACATTGTATATCACCATCGGCCTGCTGCCTGTGTTCTTCAATGTGAATGTACATGCCACCGGACCCGAATCCAGGAGGATGTCTCCGAAATTATGGACAGTCTTGTCCGCTTCTATGCCTTCGGCAACCTTGTTCTGTGCTGAAGCTGCGGCTATCGAGCATAGTAAAGCGATGCCGGATATAATATGTTTCAGATGTTTCATGACCGTTTCCTTTATGTGTAATCATGGTTCTTCAGATGTCTCCATCTTCATGCCATCATGCGCCGGAGAACTCCGTAGCAGGGCAAAGATACTACAATTCAGTGTAACTCTGTCTTTGAATATCGAAATTATTGTCTAAATTTGCACCATGAATGCCTTGTGGCATGATATTGAACTGACAACACTAACATTAAAAACATAAAGAAAATGGCTCACAGAATTACAGAAGACTGCGCTGCATGTGGTTCATGCATGGCAGAGTGCCCTACAGGCGCGATTTCAGAGGGTGATATCTACAAGATCGATCCTAACGTTTGCATCGACTGCGGTGCTTGTGCAGATGCTTGTCCAATGGGTGCAATCGTAGCAGAGTAATCAAAAAGACAAAAAGAAAAAAAGAAGTCTCGGAATCTCCGAGACTTCTTTTTTTGATTATTCTTCAGGAAGCATTCTCACTTCTATGAAGTTGTTCTGTTCAAGGATTGCCTGAAGGACTGTCTTGATGTCTTCCGGTGTCACGCTCTCAAGTGCCTCTTCGTACTCCTTGTCGTTGTCATAGCCGTAAGTCTCGAACAGTCTTATGTTCTGGCTCCAGTAGCTGTTGCTGATCCTGCTTTCAGGAAGGTTCTTCTTCGCATTGAGGATGGCCTTGCTGAACTCGTCTTCTGTAGGACCCTCGTAGGCGAGTCTCTTGAGACCGTCTATTGCAAGCTGCGAGAGCTTCTCTGCAGACTCAGGATTGGTGTCGAACATCACCTGGATGATGGCTCTTTCCTTAGGTCTGATGCTGGTCGCCATGCCCACGCTTGCGCCGTATGTTCCGCCTTCGCCCTCACGGAGAGTGGCTGTGTAGATCATGTCGAGGATGTACTTGGCGGCGTCGAGAGTGACGTCCATCTTAGGATTTACAGGCATGTAGGCAGTGTAGACCTGGAGAACCGAGCTCTTTGGAGCCTCCATCTTCACGTTGAACGGATGCTTGATGCTGCCCTTGACGATGTCGTCGTTGTTGTCGACCCACTTGAGGGCCTTCTTGCCCTTGGCGATAGAGCCTATGTACTTCTCCACAAGTGGCTTGAGCTCGTCAGGGTTCACGTTACCTACGATGACTGCAGTCATTCCGGCAGCGTCCTTGAAGAGCTTGCGGTAGTTCTTCTCGATGGTCTCGAGATTTGCCTTCTCAAGCACTTCCTCGCTGATGACAGGCTGGCGTGCGCTGTCGCCGTAAAGCACCTTTGTGAACTCCTTCTGGAAGAGGAAGTCAGGCATGGTCACATAGTTAGGAAGGATGGCTGCAAGCTGGTTCACGCCAGTGTTGTACTCGTCCTGGTCGAATCTTGGATCCGCATAGAAGAGGTAGGCGAGCTGGAGAGCTGTCTCGAGATCCTTAGGTGCGCACATTCCTGAAACACCGTGCTGGTATGCCGAGATCGATACGTTCATTGAAACGTTCTTGCCTGCCAGCATCTTTCTCAATGTGCTCTTAGGGAACTTCGAGATACCTGAGTTCATGAAGAACAGCTGGGCGATGTTTGCCTCGAATGAAGGCATGTCCTCTGTAGGGATGAGTGACATACCGCCGTCCTGATAGATGTTGATGCGGATCTCATCCTTCTTGTAGTCGGTAGGGAGGACGATGACCTTCGCTCCGTTCTTGAGGGTCCACTCGACAGTATTGTAGATGCCTGTCCCTTCCTTCTTCACCTTCGAGCCCTTGAGGGTCGCCGGGTCAAGAAGCGGCTCAGCAGCCTCTTCGGCGGCATTTGCCTGGATGTCAGATGCCTTCACTTCCTCGATCGCTGCGATCAGCTCGGCTTCGGTAGGGTGGGTGAGACCTTCTTTCTCAGGGGCTGTGTACACGAGCACGAAGTTGTTGTCGGTGATCAGCTGAGGTGCAACCTGATTGATGATCTCTGCGTTAAGCTGGTTTCCGAGGGCCTGGACGATCTGAAGCTCCATTGCAGGATCCATATATGGGAGATTGTCGCAGAAATTGTCGATGAGCGCATCCACGAACTCCGCGCTCTTGCGTGTGTCTGCACCTTCTGCAGCCTTTTCAGCATACGAAAGGAGCTTTGCGTTGGCTCTTTCGACCTCGGCGTCAGTAAAGCCGAATCTCTTCATCTTCTCGATCTCTGTGTAGAAGGCCTTGAGGGCGTTGATGGCGTCGCCGTCCTTGAACGCAAGGCGTCCGATCGCAGCTTCCATCGTCTCGCACATCTTGCCTGTGCCGAACATTCCGCTGAAGTAAGGTGCGTCCGGTTTCGAGGTGATGTCGGTGAAGCGCTCCTGCATGACATAATATATGATGGTCTTCATGTATTCTGTCATATATGCGACGTCTGTGTTGTTGTACTCCTCAGGGATAGGCACGCTCTTCCAGATGAGTTCGAGCTGGCTGTTCTGAGTCTCAGGGTCGGTGATGATGCCGACGATAGGCTCAGCATTCTCAGGAATCATCACGACATCCTTCGGTCTTGGGTCGACAGGCGCTGGGATGTCTGCGAACATAGTCCTGATCTTTGCTTCGATCTGATCCACGTCTATGTCTCCGACAACGATAAGAGCCTGCATGTCAGGGCGATACCATGTCTGATAGAAGTCGACGAGAACCTCAGGCTTGAAGGTCTTGAGCTGCTCCTCGCTTCCGATGAGGGTCCTCTGTGAATGTACTGTGTTGCCGAAATAATACTTTCTGGCAGCCTGATAGTTTCTCCACTGGGCTGTGTTGCGTGTCCTCTTCTCCTCAAGGATCACACCTCTTTCGGCGTCGATCTCCACAGGGTCGCAGGTCACGAAATGAGAATAGTCATGCATCACAAGGAGACATGTGTCCACGATGCCCTCCCTTGAAACAGGGATGTTGTTGAGCATATAGGTTGTTGTCTCATATCCTGTGGCTGCGTTGATGTTTCTTCCGAATTCTGCTCCGATGCTCTGGAGGTACTCGAGAAGCATCTTGCCGGGAAGATTCTTTGTTCCGTTGAAGCACATGTGCTCGAGGAAGTGGGCCAGACCGTCCTGCTGGTCATTCTCCTGGACTGCTCCTACGTTTGTCACGAGGTGGAATTCCGCTCTTCCCTCAGGAAGCGCATTGTGGCGGATGTAATAGGTCATTCCGTTGTCGAGCTTGCCGACTTTGACGGCAGGATCGTTAGGGAGCGGAGTCTGACCGAAGGCAGCCGCGGCAGCGATCATTGCTGCTAATAAGATAAAAAATCGTTTCATAGTAATATGATTAGTGGTTTTACTTTTCAAACGTATACCATAAGACGTTTAAACGTCTCATAAACTACAAATATACGAAGTAGTTTTCTATATTTGTACAAAATTTACGTTTTTATGTTCGAGGATTTCAGACTTAAAGTCTTTGTAGCGGTGGCCGAAGAAGGAAGCTTTACCAAAGCGGCCGCCAGATTGGGAGTCACCCAGCCGGCTATCAGCCAGAACGTTGCCGATCTTGAGAAGATGACCGGAGTGAAGCTGTTCAGCAGGCTTCGCGGAGAAGTGCAGCTAACACCCCAGGGTGAAGTATTCATGAAATATGTACACAATATCCTCGACGCATGTTCTTCTGCCGGGAATATGTTTTCTTCCGTCACTCCTGCCAAAGTGCGTGTCTCGGCAACTGAAGAAGTCTTCAGGTATGTCTTCATGCCGGCACTGGAGACCTTCTTGAAGGTGCATCCGGACGTTGTAGTAGAGCGTGCGCTCTTTGAGGACGCCGATCTGAGGCTTGTTCTTGAGAAGGCTCCCGAGTCCCCGTTCGAACAGAATCCTGATGCAGTCCTGCGTCTCCGCATGTCGGTCTCCCCGGCAATGAAAATGGGTGACTTTGCAGCCACCCACGAAAAGATTACTTATTTTGATCTCCTTTTTCAGCCGTCAGCGGCTTTCGCCTGCACGAAAGCCTGCCGACTTATGAAGAATTATCTGGCGAGTCTCTTGTAAGTCTCAAGACGAAGCTTTGCAAACTCCTCTGTCTTCTGGAGAAGTTCCGCCGCGCTCTCAGGGAACATCTTGTAGAGCGATGCGAATCGTACCTCACCCTTCAGGAAGTCCTGGAACTTGCTCCAGTCAGGTTCCTTGCTGTCAAGGCTGAACGGATTCTTGTCCGTGCCTTCGAGTGCAGGGTTGTACCTGTACAGGTGCCAGTAACCGCATTCTACAGCGAGCTTCTCCTCCTTCTGGCTCAGACCCATTCCAGCCTTGAGACCATGGTTGATACAAGGCGCGTAACAGATCACGAGTGATGGTCCGTCGTATGCCTCAGCCTCCTTGATTGCGTTGAAGTACTGTGCAGGAGATGCGCCCATCGCAACCTGTGCTACATATACATAGCCGTAGCTCATCGCCATCATTCCGAGGTCTTTCTTGCGTACTCTCTTTCCTGAAGCCGCGAACTTCGCGATCGCTCCTACCGGTGTGGCCTTTGATGACTGTCCGCCGGTGTTCGAGTAAACCTCTGTGTCGAGTACGAGGATGTTGACATTCTCACCTGATGCAAGCACATGGTCGAGTCCGCCATATCCGATGTCGTAGCTTGCACCGTCACCTCCGATGATCCACTGGCTGCGTGCAGGGATGAATGTCTTGTATTCTACAAGGCCCTTGCATACATCGCATCCGCAACCCTCGCAGAGAGGGATGAGCTTGTCTGCAACCTCGCGGGTCACCTTCGGATCCATCTTGTTTTCAAGCCACTGGGTAAAGAGTGCCTTCATCTCGTCAGTGCAGCATGTGCATGCAAGACCTTCCTCCATCAGGCGTGCCACTGTCTCTCGTGCCCTGTCTGAACCGACCTTCATTCCGAGACCGAATTCGCAGAAGTCCTCGAAGAGTGAGTTGGCCCATGCAGGTCCGTGTCCGTCAGCATTCTTGCAGTAAGGTGACGCAGGGAATGAAGCTCCGTAGATAGATGAACAGCCTGTCGCGTTGGCGATCATCATGTGGTCTCCGAAGAGCTGGGTGATTGTCTTGATGTATGGAGTCTCACCGCAGCCTGCGCAGGCTCCTGAGAACTCGAAGAGCGGCTGTGCGAACTGTGCGTTCTTGACGTTCTGTGACTTAGGCTGTACGTCGTCCTTGTAGCCGATGTGTGAGTGCAGGTAGTTGAAGTTCGCCTGCTCTGTCTCCTGGCTCTGGAGAGGCTTCATCACGAGGGCCTTGACCTTTGAAGGGCATACGTCTGCGCAGTTGCCGCAACCGGTACAGTCGAGGACAGATACGCTGAGGGCGAACTTGTAGCCCTTGAATGTAGCCTTTCCGTCCTGAAGCTTAAGACCTTCCGGTGCGTCTGCAGCCTCTTCTTCTGTGAGAAGGAACGGACGGATTGCTGCGTGAGGGCAGACAAATGCACAGCTGTTGCACTGGATACAGTTCTCAGCCTGCCATTCAGGAACATTCACTGCGATACCTCTCTTCTCGTATGCAGATGTACCTGCAGGAATGGTTCCGTCAACATATTCGTTGAATGCGCTTACCGGGAGAGTGTCACCTGCCTGTGCGTTCACCACGTCTGCAATCTCCTTCACGAATGAAGGTGCGAGACGGTCCTTGTTCGGATTCTCGAACTTGGCTGTGATCTCCTTCCAGTCTGCAGGAATCTCTACCTTTATATATTCTCCACCTCTGTCGACAGCTGCGTAGTTCATGTTCACGATGTGCTCACCCTTCTTGCCGTAGCTCTTCACGATGGCCTTCTTCATGTAGCCGACTGCCTCCTCGTAAGGAATGATGCCTGTGATCTTGAAGAATGCTGACTGGAGGATCGTGTTTGTACGTCCGCCGAGTCCGATCTCTGCAGCGATCTTTGTCGCATTGATTATATAGAGGGTGATGTTCTTTCTGCCGATGACTCCCTTTACATGGTCAGGAATCCTCTTGAGAGTCTCTTCTTCGTCCCAGAGACTGTTGAGCAGGAGGGTACCGTTCTGCTTTATGCCCTTGAGAACGTCATATTTAGAAAGGTATGACGGTACGTGGCATGCTACGAAATCCGGAGTTCCTACAAGGTATGGAGCCTTGATCGGAGCTTCTCCGAAACGGAGGTGAGAGCATGTGTAGCCGCCTGACTTCTTTGAGTCGTAGTCGAAATAGGCCTGGCAGTAAAGAGGAGTGTTGTCACCGATGATCTTGATGGTGTTCTTGTTTGCTCCCACTGTTCCGTCAGAGCCGAGTCCGTAGAACTTGCACTCAGTTGTGCCCGGCTTGACGATTGAGAATTCTTCCTTGAGAGGGAGTGACTTGAATGTCACATCGTCGACGATGCCGATTGTGAAGCCGTTCTTAGGCTCTGCAAGCTCGAGGTTCTCGTATATTGAGACGATCTGCGCAGGAGTCGTGTCCTTTGAAGAGAGGCCATAGCGTCCGCCGATTACAAGAGGTGCGTCCTCCATTCCCTGGAAGAGAGCCTTGATGTCGAGGTAGAGAGGCTCTCCGAGTGAGCCCGGCTCCTTTGTCCTGTCGATTACGGCGATTCTTCTCACACTCTTCGGAAGGACCTTCATAAAGTACTTTGCAGAGAATGGTCTGTAGAGCCTTACGATGAGGACTCCGACCTTCTTTCCCTGAGCTGCGAGGTAGTCGATGGTCTCCTTGATCGTCTCTGTGACAGAACCCATGGCAACGATGACGTTCTCCGCTTCCGGATCTCCGTAGTAGTCGAAAGGACGGTAGTTGCGGCCTGTGAGCTCGCTGATCTCGCCCATATATCTTGCGACAACGTCAGGAACTGCATCGTAGTACTGGTTGCATGCTTCGCGTGCCTGGAAATATACGTCTCCGTTCTGTGCTGTGCCTCTTGTCACCGGTGAATCTGGTGAAAGGGCCTTGCCTCTGAATCTTGCAAGAGACTTTGTGCTTACCATGTCCTTGAGGGCAGCCTCATCGATGAGCTCGATCTTCTGGATCTCGTGAGATGTGCGGAAGCCGTCAAAGAAATGGAGGAAAGGAATGCTTGACTTGATGGTGGAAAGATGAGCTACTGCCGCCATGTCGAGCGCTTCCTGTACAGACGCCGATGCCAGCATTGCAAATCCTGTCTGACGGCAGGCCATCACGTCCTGATGGTCTCCGAAGATTGAAAGTGCGTGCGATGCCAGGGCACGTGCTGACACGTGGAATACGGTCGGAAGCATCTCGCCTGCAATCTTGTACATGTTAGGGATCATAAGGAGGAGACCCTGTGATGCAGTAAATGTAGTTGTGAGCGCACCAGCCTGGAGAGAACCGTGTACGGCACCTGCTGCACCACCTTCGCTCTGCATCTCAGTAACTTTCACAACTTCCCCAAAGAGGTTCTTCTTGCCCTGGGCAGCCCATTCATCAACATATTCCGCCATGGTGGAAGATGGGGTGATAGGGTAGATGGCTGCGTGCTCGCTGAAAAGATACGCAATGTGCGCAGCGGCCCAGTTACCGTCACAAGTGACGAATTTTTTCTCGTTTGCCATATTCTTACCTGTTTTTTATGTTTATTGTTTGTTGACTCAACTATTTCTGTGCCTTAGGCACAAAAAACCAATATCCAACAAAAGTACGAATTATTTGTTGAATATTTAAGGAATATGGCGAGATTTTTTTTCGGCTTTATCCGATTATCTTGGTGATGAGGCCTTGAAGAACCTTTCCCGGTCCTGTTTCATGAAATTCTCCGGCTCCGTCAGCTGCCATGTTTCTGACACTCTGTGTCCATCTGACAGGAGAGGTCAGCTGAGAGAGGAGGTTCCGCCTGATTTCCTCCGGGTCTGTGTAAGGCAGGGCGGTGACATTCTGGTATACGGGACATGACGGGGCCTTGAACGTTGTCCTTTCGATGACTGCGGCAAGTTCCGCTCTGGCCGGTTCCATGAGAGGGGAGTGGAACGCACCTCCGACAGGGAGGATGAGGCAGCGCCTTGCTCCGGCTTCCTTCATCTTCATGCAGGCTTCCTCCACGGCTTTGCTTTCTCCGGAGATCACAGTCTGCCCGTCGCAGTTGTAATTTGCGGCGACGACGATTCCTTCACAGCTCAGGCAGATCTCTTCGATCCTTCCGGCAGGCAGAGCCAGGACTGCCGCCATTGTTCCGGGTGTGGACTCGCATGCCTTCTGCATGGCCCTTGCTCTGACTGAAACCAGTTTCAGCCCTTCTTCAAAACTGATGGATCCTGTGGCTGCCAGGGCGGAAAACTCTCCCAGGGAGTGGCCGGCGGCCATGTCAGGACGGAAATCCGGCGTACATGCTGCCTGGACGACGGAGTGTATGAATATGGCGGGCTGGGTGACCTTGGTCTGTCTCAGGTCTTCTGCCGGACCGTCGAACATGATGTCGGTTATGCGGAAGCCCAGAATCCTGTTCGCCTCTTCCATCATCCTCCTTGCTGTCTCGTGTGTGTCGTAGAGATCCTTGGCCATTCCCGGGAACTGGGAACCCTGGCCGGGAAATACATATGCCTTCTTCATTGTGGTCCGGTGTTGGTTTCATACAAAAATACGAATTACTTTCAATTTTTGAAGATATTGTGGCAAAATCGAAGTAAATCATTAAATTTGCACCGCTTTCAAGCGCCCCTATAGTTTAATGGATAGAATTTCAGATTCCGGTTCTGACGGTTGCGGTTCGATTCCGCATGGGGGTACAGGCGAAGAAGGCTCCGAGCGACGCTCGGAGCCTTCTTTATGTTGTTCCTCAACCACTGTCACTGCGTGACATCCACATCCGGGGGAACACCGGCTGTCTTTCTGTCTCTTTACATGTTTATGAGGATGCCGACAACTCGGAAGATCGTGATGACGTCGTCGTTTTCAATCTCGAATGTAGGGAAAGTTTCGGGATTCTCCGAGACGCAGGTCAGTGAACTCTCGTTGGAGATAATTCTTCTGACGAACATTCCGCTGGATTTCGTGTCGACGGCGTAGATGTCTCCGTTTATGATTACTGTGTCCTTGGGAACCCTGCGGAGGGCCATGAGATAGCCGCGTTTGATGCGTGGGGCCATTGCGTCGCCGGGACAGGTGGCGAACATGTCGTGTTTCTGGAAGTGAGGGACAGGAGGCAGTTTCTCGACTGCTGGCGATTGGCTCACATATTCGTAGATGTCAATTTCTGGAGCCCTGAAAAGTCTTGCGGGGATGACGGGGATGTCGTTCTCGTGATTAAGTTCGGGATGATCTTCAAGGTAGTACTCTCTTACCTCGTGTGCCTGCGTGTCAAACATGGGTCCTTCGCCTGTCATGAGCCAGATCTTTCTGAATCCGAAGGCCTTGTTCCACTTGGCTGCCGAGTTCTTTCCGAAGGGACGGCCGTTCAACTGGTTACTGACAGCGGCCTGTTGGACGCCGAGAACGGAGGCAGCTTCCTGCTGCGACATGCCGATCTCGGAGAAGTACTCTTTGATTCTCGATCCAATTATTGAATACGGTATCATATATTTTGTGTTATAAAGATTACAAAAAATGTGTTAAATTTCGATAATAAGTATTGGATATTACACAAATGGTGTTATATTTGCAAAGTCAATCATCGAAATGCGATACAAATATAGGTATAATTTGAAAAAATATACTATTTATTTTGAAAAATATGCAAAAATTGTGTGAATTGCGATGCGAATATTTCAAAAAATGTAAAATTGATTGCATCGATGTTAAATTCCGCACGAAGAGAAGATATGTATTGTAGACTTGATTTTGTAGTGTAAGTATTATGGAAAAGATTTGTTCAGTGGCATGTTTCTGCCTGGGTACGGTTTTTCTGGCTATTGCCTTATTTGGCCTTTGGCGACATCTCTTTACGATGGGTGTATGCTACGCCGTAGGTATTCTCGTGGAAGAGGACAAATCTGACAGAAGGCATTAGATACCTGCCTTTGGCCCCCCTTTGGGAAAAAGAGAGCCTTCGCATACCGTTGTGTTGCGAAGGCTCTCCTTTTTCTATCTGCACCAATGGTCAAGCCATTTGAAGTACTCTCTGTGCCACATGAGGGCGTTCTGCGGCTTGAGGATCCAGTGGTTCTCGTCAGGGAAGATCAGCAGTCTTGACGGCACTCCCATCATCTGGGCTGCATTGTAGGCTGCCATACCCTGGTCGACAGGAACCCTGTAGTCCATGCCTCCGTGTATTACCATCAGAGGAGTGTGCCATTGTGTCACCAGCTTGTGAGGAGAAAGAGCATAGTGCCTTACCGCCTTAGGCTCGTTGCTCCAAGGTGAGCCTCCCTGCTTGATTCCGCCGAAGGTCACTCCGTCCCCGGCAGGACCTGAAGGACATTCCGGTGTGCCCACGCGCGGATCTGTTACAGCCGTGTGGCAGCCTCCGTTGTCAAAGTTCGGGAACCACATCTCTTCTGTGGTCATATACATGTGCTCTTCATTGAATATGCCTGCGTGAGCTATGAAGGCGTCGAACACATCTCCATGCGTTCCGCAAAGGTAATATACGGAATAACCGCCGTAGCTTGCTCCGCATGCGGCCATCCTGCCCACATATGGCTCCGCCTTGACTTCCTTTGCTGCGGCGAGATAGTCCTGCATGTTCAGGCCCGGATAGTCTCCGGATATCTGCTCTGTCCACTCCTGTCCGAAGGCAGTCGTTCCGCGTCTGTTCGGAAGCACGACTACATAGCCCTGGGCCGACATGAGGCGGTAGTTCCAGCGGTATGACCATCCCTGGCTCAAGGTTCCCTGCGGACCTCCAAGGCATATGGTTATTGCCGGATATTCCTTCGAAGGATCGAAGTGCGGCGGATAAAGTACCCATGTGAGCATGTCCTTTCCATCAACGGTCTTCACCTGTCTTGCTTCCGTCCTGTGCCCTGCGAGCTGACTCAGGATGTGTTCGTTCTCGAATGTTATCTGAGTATAGCTTGTCTGTCTGTCCGGTCTGATTCCTACAGCGACGAGTTCGGTAGGGAAGTCCATGCTGCACCATGTGGTGTAAAGGGTGAGGCCGTTGTCTGAGGAGCGGGTGATGTGGAATGGGGAACCGAAGTCGTACCACATGTCTTCCCCTGTGAGGCGGACGGTCTCCCAGCCTGTCATCTTGCCTTTGAGGGCGCCCCTGACTGCAGCCGATGACTCCGGAGACGGGCCTTTGGCTACGAAGATTCCCTGAAGGCCTTCCACGAGTGATGCAAAGAAGATCTCGTCAGAACCTTCTCCCCACACCGGGCCGGATGCGTTGTAGCGGAAGGATTCCGTCACGTCTGTGATGCCCCAGAATTCCGGGAGTCCCTTACCTTCCGCATCCACGGTGCTCCAGTCTGCATAGGCCACCATGAGCCTCTGCTTGTCGGCTTCGTATCCGTCTCTCTCCATGCTGATCCATGCGAGCCTCGATCCGTCAGGACTCCAGACGGGGTCTGTATCATATCCCCCTTTCATGTCGATGACCGATGTCTCTCCTGTCGATACATTATATATGTATATCTCCGTGTCTGTCGAGAATGCATATCTCTTTCCTTCAAGCTTGCGGCAGGAATAGGCTATGAACCTTCCGTCAGGGCTCCAGTCGAGCTGCTCGAGTCCTCCGAAAGGCTCGGTAGGAAGCTCGTACAGTCCGGATTCTCCCGCAAGGATGTCGGTGGATCCGGCATCGGTGACCCGGCAGCCGCTGAAGCTGAAGCCGGACACGAATGTGTGAGGAATCTCAAGCACGGTGTGGTCCCAGTGTCTGTACATCAGGTCGTCAGTGGTGTAGGCAGTGGCTTTGTCCAGGTCACCGTAGATGTCGGACGGCTTGTCCACATGGCTCTTGACATAGCTGATGTACATTACCTTTGTCTGGTCGGGTGAAAGCTTGAATTCTCCTATGCCGCCCTTCACGTCGCTGACCTTGCGTATGCCGGACAGCTTCCAGCCGCTTTTCTTATGGGATATGCGTGCCGTGTGTATCTGGCCGCCATAGAGGAAGGCTATGTGGCTGCCGTCGCTGCTCCATCTTGCGTTGTTTACGCTTTTCCCGAATTCCGTGAGAATCCGGTTGTCGGAACCGTCGGCATTGCATATATACAGGCTGCGTACGCTTCTGTTCTCTTCTGTAGAAGTGTAGCTTACTCCGTAAAGGATGTGTTTACCGTCAGGGCTTACCTGAGGGTCTGAAAGCCTTCCGAAGGCCAGGAGCGCCTCCGGGGTCATGATGCCGTCTTCGATCCTGATGTCGCTTCTGGCGATGTGGCCTTCACTGCTGAAGTCTGTTTCTTTCTTTGTCATTGTCAATGAAATGATTACTCCCGATATCACGATGATTCCCATCGCGATGATTATCCAGATTGCACGATTCTTCTCTCTGTTCATATGTTTAATAATTATATATTTCTGATGCTTTACGCAGTTCAGTCGCGACATCGTTGCGCACTCCTTCCGGTGAGAGGACCTCCAGGGCGCTTCCGTGTTTGCATATTTCCATTACAAGCGCCTTGTTTGGGTGGGCGAATATGCTGAATGTCACGGAATTGCCGTCGGACATGACCTCCTTCTGACTATGGTGGAGGGGAAGGTCGCGCAGGTAGCGGGCTTCGGTCCGGCTGGTGCGGAATGTGATTGTCTGCCCCGGACCTTCCGGAAGGTATATGCCGAAGCTGGTGGCGAAGACCTCATCAACATCAAATCCGTCCGGCATCCTGAATTTCCTGTCGGTCACTTTGAGTGTAGTGATCCTGTCGAGTCCGTAGACCCTGAGGCCTTCTCTCTCCACGCAGTAGGCTATTATGTACCATCTTTTGGCGACTTCCTTGACGGCATAGGGGCGTAAGGTATATGATGATGCCTCTTCGCTGGTGTACTTCTTATATGATATGTGCAGTTCCCGACCTTCCGTCATGGCCTCCATTATGGATGTGAGATGGCGTTGTCCGGAAGGGATGTCCTCTACTGAAATCCTGCCCTGAAGCCTCTCTTTGGCCAGGGTGAGCATGTTGTTGACCGTGAAGGTGTTGATCAGCCATGCGGTTTCTGCATTTTCGTCGGTGAGGTCTTCTGCACTTCCTATGAAATAGCGGTTGGTGCTTCTGTCGCACTCGATCCTGATGCCGAAAACCTCCTCCACGGCATCGCGGTGGTTGTTGAAGGTGCGGCGGGGATAGTCCCCTCCGAATCGGTCTTCCCATCTGTCTGAGATCTCATTCAGGCTAAGGCCGTGCCTGCCAGCCCTGATGAACGTCTGGACCAGCCAGATGTATTTCTGTAATAGTTCGGTAACCATGTGTGTATCAGCTGATTTTGCTATAGTCCTTGATCTGGTATTTCTCTTTGCGAAGTTCTTTGCGCAGGAGCTGGTTCCTGTCGGATGTAAGGGTGGGGTCTTCCCTCAGGACTGCGTCTGCACATTCGCGCGCAGTGTTGAGTATGATGCCGTCCTTTGCCAGCGAAGCTATGTTGAGGCTTATCGGAAGACCACTCTGCTGGGTGCCCTCGAGGTCTCCCGGTCCGCGCATCTTCATGTCCTCTTCCGCCAGCTCGAATCCGTTTTCCGTGGCGCACATCAGCTCTATCCTGTGGCGCGATTCCTTACTCAACTTGTGCCCTGTCATCAGCACGCAGTAGGATTTCTCGCTTCCTCGTCCTACACGCCCCCTCAGCTGGTGGAGCTGGCTGAGTCCGAATCTTTCTGCACTTTCGATCACCATTACTGAAGCGTTGGGAACATCGACTCCGACCTCTATGACCGAAGTCGCGACAAGGATGTCGGCGCGTCCTGCTGCAAAGGCGTCCATGTTGAATTTCTTGACATCATTGAGCTGTTTCCCGTGGACTACGGCTGTGGTGTAGTCGGGATAGGGGAACTTGTTCATGATGTCCTCTGCTCCTGCTTCAAGGCTCTGATAATCAAGTTTCTCTGTTTCGTTTATGAGCGGATAAACCACGAATATCTGCCTTCCGAGGGCTATCTGTTCCCTCATGAACCTGTAAAGTGCCGGCCTCTTCCCTTCCGTGGCGTGAATGGTCTGCACCGGTTTTCTTCCGGGTGGGAGCTCGTCGATGACTGATACGTCGAGGTCGCCGTAGAGAGTCATGGCGAGAGTGCGCGGAATCGGTGTCGCCGTCATCACCAGGACATGTGGCGGAGCGCCGTATGATGCCTTCTTCCAGAGCTTTGACCTCTGCTCCACTCCGAAGCGGTGCTGTTCGTCTATGATGGCCAGCCCCAGATTGCGGAACACCACATTGTCTTCGATCAGGGCGTGGGTCCCGACTATTATCCCGATGCTTCCGTCCTCGAGGCCCTGGTGGACTTCCCGTCTTTCGGAGGTCTTGCTGCTGCCTGTGAGCAGGGCCGACCTGACACCTGTCGGGGCGAGGAACTTCTGTATGTTCTTGTAGTGCTGCTGGGCCAGGACTTCGGTCGGAGCCATTATGCAGGCCTGACAGCCGTTGCCCACAGCGATCAGGGCGGTGAGGACCGCCACCATGGTCTTGCCGCTGCCGACGTCTCCCTGGAGGAGCCTGTTCATCTGGCGGCCGCTCTTCATGTCCCCGCGTATCTCGGTGATCACCCTTTTCTGGGCTCCGGTAAGAGGGAAGGGGAGTGATTCGTAGCAGCGGTTGAACGCCTCTCCGACTCTCGGCATGGGAATGCCCTGCTCGGAGCGGCTCCGGATATATTTCTGTTTCAGCAGAGACAGCTGCAGGTAGAAGAGTTCCTCGAACTTGAGTCTGTATCTGGCTTTTTCCAGTGAGATCATGTCCTTCGGGAAATGGATGTTCCTCAGAGCAAAGTGAAGCGGGACCAGACCATATTGTCTCATCAGGTCTTCCGGCATCGACTCCTCGACGAAAGGAAGTCCCTTGTTGAGGGCAGCTTCCATGAGCTTGTTCATGACCTTGCCCGTCACTCCTCCGGTCTTCAGCTTCTCGGTGCTGGTGTACACGCCGGTCATGGTCGCCCCGGCACCGGCCGCCGCCATCCTGCCTCCTGCACCGGCCATTCCGGCAGTTCCCGCTCCTGCGGCATTACCGTCCGTAGGCGCTGCGTCCACCTCCGGATGGACCATGTTGATCCTTCCGTTGAAAGCCGCAGGTTTTCCGAAGAATATGAATTCAAGTCCGGGCTTCAGCTTCTCGTACATCCACTTTACACCTTTGAAGAAGACCAGCTCCATCTCGCCGCTGCCGTCAGAAACCCAGACGCTGAGCCTCTTCTTCTCAATCACATCCACCCGCATCACCATCGCCCGGATCTGGATGTAGGCCATGTCCGGCCTTGCTTCGGCGATTCTGACAAAGGAACTTTTGTCTATGTATCTGAACGGATACAGCCTCAGCAGCTCGCCTATCGTGCCGACCGCGAGCTCCTTCTTCAGCAGGGCAGCCCTCTTGGGGCCTACTCCCGGAAGAAACTGAATGTCCATGTCCAATCCGTTTCCTTGTGCCATAACGAGGCAAATTTAATAAAAAACCATCATAACTCAAAGCCCTCCGGCCGAATCCTCTGTCTTTATCGGCAGGTTGGTGAAACGATGGGACTTCCGGAAAGACATGGTGTCATGCATTTGCGGAAATTCAATATTTTATATAAATTTGTGGGTTTATTTAAGATTTGGAATATGGCAAAGAAATTAGTTGTAGGAATAACACAGGGTGACGGCAACGGCATCGGCTACGAAGTCATCATCAAGGCACTCGCGGATGAGAGGATGCTCGATCTCTGTACTCCGGTGATATATGGGTCCTCAAAGATATTCGGCTTCTACAAGAAGCAGATCCACAACATCGAGCAGATAAATACAAATGTGATAACGTCTGCAAAGGATGTGCATCAGAAAAGGGTCAACATCGTCAACTGTCTTCCGGAAAACGTCTTTGTGGAGCCGGGCCAGTCCACTCCGGAGTCGGCAAAGTCAGCTATGACTTCGCTCCAGAGGGCAGTCCAGGACATAAAGGACGGTCACATAGATGTGCTGGTCACCGCTCCAATCAACAAGAGGGCGATGTCAGCAGAAGGCTTCGGCTACACCGGTCATACAGAGTATCTTGAGAAGGAATTCGGAGTCGACGAGGTAGCGATGATAATGGTGTGCGACAACCTCAAGGTCGGAGTCGTTACAGGCCACATCGCGCTCAAGGATGTCGTCGCGAACATCACGACGGAGAACATCCTCAGAAAGCTCCGTCTTATGAACGGTTCCCTGAAGAGGGATTTCGGAGTGGATGCGCCCAAGATTGCGGTACTCGGACTCAATCCTCACTGCGGTGACGGCGGCCTGCTCGGAGACGAGGAGAGCCGTATCATACTTCCTGCGGTCCAGGCGGCTGCGGAAGAGGGCATCCTGGCCTTCGGACCATATTCTCCTGACGGCTTCTTCGGACTCGGCAATTACCGTAAATATGATGCGGTGCTGGCCATGTATCATGATCAGGGGCTTACACCTTTCAAGGCGATCGCGTTCGAGGAAGGTGTCAACTACACTGCCGGACTTCCTGTGGTCAGGACTTCCCCGGACCACGGCACAGCATATGAAATGGCCGGCCGCGACCAGGCTGACCCACGCTCTATGATGGCAGCAATATACACAGCCATAGATATATACCGGCGTCGTGAGGAATATGATGACCTTGTGGAGAACCGCATGACCATCAAGATGCCTGATGTCGAGATCAAGCCTAAGGGCGGAAGGATCATCGAGTGATATGGCGCAGGTGCTACAGCAGTCCAGACCTCCGATATTCCTCTATACTGACGGAGCGTCAAGCGGCAATCCGGGTCCCGGCGGCTACGGAATCGTGCTCAGGTGCGCGGACAGGACGCTGGAACTCTCCGGAGGTTTCTCCCTGACGACCAACAACAGGATGGAACTTCTTGCCGTGATCAAGGGGCTTGAGGCTCTCAAATGGGAGAACGCGGAGGTGCATGTGTACAGCGATTCCTCCTATGTGGTCAAGGCCATAAATGAGGGGTGGCTCGAAAATTGGAAACGCAGAGGCTTTGCCAAGGTGAAGAATCCCGACCTGTGGATGAGGCTGTCGGCACTTCTGGCCCGTCATCGTGTCTCCTTCCATTGGATCAAGGGACATGCCGGCCATCCTGAGAACGAGAGGTGCGACGCGCTGGCGGTGGCATCCGGAGCAGGAGTGGTGGAGGCCGGAGGCACACTGCCGCCGGATCCCGGTTATGAGCCTGAAGAAAATAGATTGGTATGAAAGTCATATGGACAGATATCGAAGGACTGGCTGTCATTGAACCTGCCGTGTTCAATGACCCGCGCGGCTGTTTCTTCGAATCTTTTAACGAAAAGGTGTTCGCAGAAAAGGTCGTCCCGGTGAAATTCGTGCAGGACAACGAAAGCCGGTCGTCTTACGGCGTCGTGAGGGGGCTGCATTTCCAGCGTCCGCCATATGCCCAGGCGAAGCTCGTGCGTGTGGTGAAGGGCAGGGTACTTGATGTCGCTGTGGACCTGCGCGAAGGCTCTCCGACCTATGGAAGACATTTTTCCGTAGAGCTTTCTGATGAGAATCACAGGATGCTGTTCATCCCTCGTGGCTTCGCCCATGGATTCAGCGTCCTCTCCGAAGATGCCGTGTTTCAATATAAATGTGATAACTATTATCATCCTGAAAGTGAGGGGGCCGTTGCATGGAATGATCCGGATCTTGCCATAGACTGGAGAGTTCCTGAAGAGGATGTCATCCTTTCCACAAAAGATGCGCGGAATCCTTTCCTGAAGGATATGAGATAAGGATATGAATATTCTGGTGACAGGTGCCTGCGGACAGCTGGGGCGTACCTTGAAGGATGTCTCGACAGGCTATGAACATAAGTGTTTCTTCACGGATGTGCGTGAAGGAGAGGGGATTGCAAGACTTGATGTGACCTCAGGCAAGGCCGTAGAGGAGTTTCTTGAAGCGGCTGATGTCGATGTCATCGTGAATTGCGCCGCCTACACCGATGTCGATGGTGCCGAATCTGATGAGGGGATGGCCCGTCTTGTGAATGTCACTGCTCCGAAAGTACTTGCGGAGGCGGCGGTAAAGAAGGGAGCGGTGCTCATCCATATATCCACGGATTATGTCTTTGACGGAAAGGCGTTCCGCCCATATGCGGAAGATGACCCCCCTGCTCCTGCCAGCGTATATGGCAGGACGAAACATGAGGGTGAGAATGAGATACTGGCTTCCGGCTGCAGGTATATCATATTCCGTACTGCCTGGCTTTACAGTATATATGGCCGCAACTTCTTCCTGACCATGGCGGCAAGGACGGCAGATAAGCCGGTGCTCAAGGTGGTGTCTGATCAGACCGGCACTCCTACATATGCCCTTGACCTGGCCGGACTTATATTCAATGTGATTGACAGTCAGATGCTTGACAAGACAGGTATATATCATTTTACCGATGAAGGCGTGTGTTCCTGGTATGACTTTGCCAAAGCCATCAACGAAGGACTCGGACATCTTTGCGACATAGTCCCATGCCGGACTTCCGATTATCCTTCCAAAGCTGTGCGTCCGCATTATTCCGTCCTTGACAAGACCAAGGTCAAGGAAGTTTTCGGAATTGACATCCCTCATTGGCATGAGTCCCTGATCTGCTGCATCCAGGACTGGGAAAATGCGGGATCACGCTTGTAATGCCTTCTCTTCGATAAAAAATGACATGTTTTTTCTGCCAAAATGGCAGATTGTCGCTCTCGTTTTTGATAATTGCGTAATTGTCACTATATTTGCAGGTTGTGTGTACCGGAGGTACATATAACCTTTTTTTGAATCTAAAAAATATATACATATGTCATTTACAGACGTTTTCAAGAAGATTTTCGGTACAAAGGCAGACCGTGACATGAAAGCCATCAGGCCTACCTTGGATAAGGTGCTTGAAGCATACAAGGAGATAGACAGGCTCGATGATGATGCCCTGCGTGCAAGATGCCAGACCCTCAAGGACAGGATCCGTGAGGCCATCGCGCAGGATGAGGACCGCATAGCTGCTATCAAGGAAGAACTCGAGAAGGACATTCCTGTCACTCAGAAGGAAGCTCTGGCTACAGAGTCGGACAAGCTTGTCAAGAAGGTTGACGAGACCATAGAGAAGGTGCTCGACGAAATACTTCCGGAGGCATTCGCCATCATGAAGTCGACGGCTCGCCGTTTCAAGGAGAACGAGGTCATCAGGGTGAAGGCTACTGATTTCGACCGCAACCTCAGCACAACCAAGGACTTTGTCAGCATCGAGGGAGATTATGCCGTATGGCAGAACCACTGGATGGCCGGCGGAAATGAGGTGACCTGGGACATGGTCCACTATGATGTACAGCTCATCGGAGGTATCGTCCTCCATCAGGGAAAGATCGCGGAGATGGCGACAGGTGAGGGTAAGACCCTCGTAGCGACTCTTCCTGTGTTCCTCAATGCACTTGCAGGCAAGGGCGTGCATGTGGTGACGGTCAACGACTACCTCTCGAAGCGTGACTCCGAGTGGATGGGCCCTCTCTATATGTTCCATGGACTATCTGTGGACTGCATCGACAAGCATCAGCCTAACAGCGAGGCGAGAAAGAGGGCCTATGCCTGCAACATCACCTTCGGTACCAACAACGAATTCGGTTTCGACTATCTCCGCGACAATATGGCGACATCCATGAAGGATCTGGTCCAGCGCAAGCATCATTTCGCTATTGTCGATGAGGTCGACTCCGTCCTCATCGACGACGCCCGTACACCTCTGATCATTTCGGGACCGGTGCCTAAGGGAGAGGATCAGCAGTTCATGGAGTACAAGCCTCTGGTGGAACGCCTCTACAACACCCAGAAGACCCTGGTGAACCAGCTCCTCAACGAAGCGAAGAAACTGATTGCGGACGGAAACGAGAAAGATGGCGGACTTCTTCTTTTCAGAGCGTACAAGGGCTATCCTAAATACAAGCCGCTCATCAAGTTCCTCAGCGAGCCCGGAATGAAGCAGCTTCTCCAGAAGGTTGAGAATTACTATATCCAGGACAATGAGCGAGAGATGCACATAGTCACAGACGAGCTCTATTTCGTCATCAACGAGAAGCAGCACTCTGTGGATATGACTGACAAGGGACGCGACCTTATTACAGGCAACCTTTCAGATGCCAACTTCTTCGTACTTCCGGACGTCGGAGCAGCCATTGCAGAAGTCCAGAAGTCTTCGATGACAGCGGAGGAGAAGCAGGTGAAGAAGGATGAGATCCTTGCTGATTTCGCCCTCAAGTCAGAGCGCGTACACACTGTGAACCAGCTGCTCAAGGCATATACGATGTTCGACAAGGAGATCGACTACATCATTGCTGACGGAAAGATCAAGATCGTCGATGAGCAGACAGGACGTATCATGGAGGGCCGCAGATGGAGCGACGGACTCCACCAGGCTGTGGAGGCCAAGGAAAACGTGAAGGTCGAGGCCGCAACGCAGACTTTCGCGACCATCACTCTCCAGAACTATTTCCGTATGTACCATAAGCTTGCCGGCATGACAGGTACCGCAGAGACCGAGGCAGGCGAGTTCTGGTCGATCTACAAGCTGGATGTCGTGGTCATCCCGACCAACAGACCGATCGCGCGTAAGGACCAGAATGACGTGATCTACAAGACCAAGAAGGCGAAATACGATGCCGTCATAAACAAGGTCGTGGAACTCACCAAGGAGGGCCGCCCTGTGCTGGTCGGTACTACCGATGTCGAGACATCTGAGCTCCTCAGCCGAATGCTCCGTCTGCGTGGAATAGACCACCAGGTGCTCAACGCCAAGCAGCATGCCCGTGAGGCGGAAGTCGTGGCTCATGCGGGTAAGGCAAGCACCGTGACCATCGCGACCAACATGGCCGGCCGTGGTACCGACATCAAGCTTCCGGAAGAAGTGAAGAATGCCGGAGGACTTGCAATCATCGGTACTGAACGCCATGACAGCCGTCGTGTCGACCGTCAGCTCCGCGGACGTTCAGGACGTCAGGGAGACCCGGGTTCATCAATCTTCTACGTCTCTTTCGAGGACAAGCTCATGCGACTCTTCGGATCGGACAAGATCGCCGGCATCATCGACAGACTCGGCATGGAAGAGAACGAGGCACTGGAGGCCCCTATGCTGAACAATGCCATCGAGACAGCCCAGAAGAAGGTCGAGGAAAACAACTTCGGCATCCGAAAGAGACTCCTTGAGTATGACGACGTCATGAACTCCCAGCGTGAGGTGATCTACACCAAGAGACGCAACGCCCTTTCAGGTGAGAGAGTGGAGATAGACGTGATGAACATGATGCAGGACATCGTGCAGATCTTTGCAGAGAAGGCCGAAGAAATGGATTATGAGTCATTCTCGGAGTACATAATGTCATCTCTCTCGATAGACCTCGGATTCGATGAGGAATTCTTCAACAAGGCCAACGCCAAGGCCATCGCGGAGAAGCTTCATGCAAACATGATGGAGACTTACAGCCGCCGTATGGACACAATGCTCCAGAGAGCGTACCCGATCATTAAGGAAGTGTACGAGAAGCAGGGAGCCATCTATCAGAACATAGCCATTCCTATTTCTGACGGACGCAAGATGATGACTCTTTCTGTAGATCTCAAGAAGGCATATGAGAGCGAAGGCAAGGAGATCGCACGTGCGCTCAGCAAGTCCATTACCCTCTACCAGATCGACGAGCACTGGAAGGAGCATCTCCGTGAAATGGACGACCTCAAGCAGTCTGTACAGAATGCTACATACGAGCAGAAGGACCCTCTCCTTATCTACAAGTTCGAGAGCTTCAACCTCTTCAGCCAGATGCTCGAAGACCTGAACAAGGATGTGCTTTCATTCCTTCTCAGGGCATTCATCCCGCTTCGTGACGCTTCCGAGGCAAAGGCTCCGGCTCCGCAGCAGAAGAGGAACAACATGGATCAGATGCAGACCTCACGTACGGATCTGGTGACAAACGGCGGAGAGCCTAAGAGCAAGATGCCAGTGCATGTTGAAAAGCAGGTGGGAAGAAATGACCCATGCCCGTGCGGTTCCGGCAAGAAGTTCAAGAACTGCCACGGCAAAGGCCTCTGATCCTGTGATTATAATTGATAATTAACGAATTAATACATAAAGACTATGGCAAAGACTGAAGTGATCCTGGATGCAAATGCTGTCAGCAGAATATCAGCGGGCACTGTCATCAAAGGTGAAATCCTTTCTCCAGGCGACATCCGCGTAGACGGAACTTTCGAAGGCAAGATCCAATCAAAAGGACGTGTCGTGATCGGTGAGACCGCAAATGTAAAAGGCGAGATCATCTGCGACAATGTGGACCTTTGGGGAAAGGTTGACGGAGACATCTTCGTAAAGAACACCCTGTCTCTCAAGGAAGGTTGCGTGGTGAACGGCAACCTCCACATAAGAAAGATTGCAGTCGAACTCGGATCGACATTCAACGGCACCTGCCAGATGATTTCCGAGGCGGAGTTCGACAAGGCTACAGGAGCCGACATGAAGATGCCGGTACAGCATCAGCAGAAACAGCAGCACGCCCCTGCTAATTAGCAGCCGCATGCACACCCAACATCCAAGGGACCAGCTGACTAACCTCGGCCGGTCCCTTGTTTGTTCTTCGGCCAGCCCTCCTCCTCATTCCGGTCCTCCTTTCTACTTCGTTACTCCCTCCGCTCCGTCATACCCACTTCCCCATCCACAAAAAAGGACCTTTTTATGGATGCGTACATCACTTCCGGCACCTTGTCCACAAAACACGCCGTTTTTATGGACAGAGCGGCCATGCAGCACCCACAATAAAAATTTCAGTGAAATTTTTAACGAAATGACGTATTTCAGTCTAATGAAATTTAACAGACACAAAAGAGGTTTTACGAACCCCAACTTACAAAAAGTGTTTGTAAAAGTGTTTGTAAAACCTCTAACTGATTGATATATAATCTGAATTGTGGAGATGGGCGGATGTGAGTTTATGCCTACTAGGATATACAATCAGATATAAATGCTTGATTATTATTGGTTTGAATAAAATTATAGTATAGCTGGATTTATTTGATATTAGCCATTATTGTGTTTGAAATTGTGTTTAGAAAATGTTTCGTGATGCTATTGTAAATTTTAGTTGATTGTAGCAAAACTTTTGCACGGTATGGATAGCGGAAAACCACTGATGAACAATGAATGTCTTTGGGATAAGACTCAAAAAGCAATAAAACTCCATAAATATTACAATATTCTTGGAGTAAACTCCTAAAATCTTTTAAGATTTAAGGAATTTTCCATAAATTTGCATACAAATATCAAACTTTTCTTGCCATGATACATAGAGCAATTGAGGAAAGAATACATAATGCACTTGCAAAGAAAAAGGCAGTAACCATTATGGGACCACGCCAGGTCGGAAAGACAACACTTGCAGACGCTATAATTCCTAAAGATGCAAGGATTCTGGAAATCAACGGTGACAACACTGATGTGCAGACTATGTTTATCAATGTCGATGAAGCCAAGATGAAGGTCCTCATCGGAAACAAAAACTTCCTCTTTGTCGACGAGGCTCAGAAGATTGAGAATGTCGGTAACATGCTCAAAATAGTAGCCGAGAAATTCAAAGATGTAAAGATTATCGTCACTGGCAGTTCTGCATTCAAGTTGGCCGAGGCAGTAAACGAATCCTTGACAGGCAGAAAGCGTGAGTTCAGACTCTATCCTCTTTCATTCAAGGAAATGGCCGACGAGACCAGCACACTAGAGGAGTCACGTATGATTGACCACCGTCTCATCTATGGCTATTACCCCGAAGTCGTAACCTCACCAGGAGATGAGAAGGAAGTTCTCAAGGAACTCATAGACAGCTACCTCTACAAAGATGTCATGGAGGAGAACAACATTGCCAAACCAGACAAACTCGTCAAACTTGTGCAGGCTCTTGCATTCCAGATAGGATCGACAGTATCAGCCAATGAACTCGCAGGCTTAGTCGGTATTGACGCCAAGACTGTTGAACGCTACATTGAAATCCTGGAGAAAAGCTATATTATCTTCACGCTTCCATCATATGCCAAGAATCAACGCAACGAGCTCAAGTTTGCTCGCAAACTCTACTTCTGGGATATGGGTATCCGCAATGGAGTTATTGGGAATATGGCTCCTGTATCCCTCAGATCCCCAGAGGAACTTGGTCATATGTGGGAAAACTTCGTAGTCGCAGAGCGTATCAAACGAAATGACTATGCAGGCAGAACATTCGTGAAGCATTACTTTTGGCGTACCCAGCAGAAGAAAGAGGTAGACCTTATCGAAATCGAGGACGGCGTAATGACCGGATATGAAATCAAAAGGAAGGAGGGCAAGCGCGTGAGTGCCCCAGCGTCCTTCACTGCAGCTTACCCTGACGCACACTTCGAGTGTATCACTCCAACGGATCTGATGGGGTTCCTGATGTAAAATTCTCACCACTGGTGAGACAATTCTACTAACATATGCTACAATAGTATTATGCCCATCAAACACGGTCACATTTTTGAATGTGCCGCTATCATCAATTCGGATTTTTATCGAAACTGTTTCTGACATAAGAATTAATTGTATATTTGCCCTATGATTGAATGGATTACAGATTTTTTAGCAAATTGCTGGGCATACTTCAAGCTTTGGCTCATTTTTTTCGCATTCTTTGCGGTACTCAGTTGGTGCCATTCACACATTGATGCTAACCCAAAGAAGGAGGATCTGTAATTATTTCCTGATTCTCTTCCTCACTTCCTCCATCCTCTCCCTGCTGCTGGTGCCTTAGGCACCTCTTCTTTTTTCTCATCCCACGGGAAACGCACGATATCCGTAGCCTTAAGAGTCTTCTTACTGTACGGCTGAAGCATTGCTGTGGCTAGGAACCGTGTCTGATCCCACGTCGTCCTGTCGATTCTCTCCTGGTTCTCCCTCCACTGCAGCATCACTTCGTTGAATTCAAAAGGGGTGCATCGTTCAAAGTCCTCAAGACTCATCCCCACACACCCCAGCGCCATACCAAGAAGGACCTCTATTCTCGGCTCTTCTCCGGACTTTTTTTTGCTCTTCCGTATCCTCTACCTGATCAGCATAGAAACTGTTGAAGCTTTCCGCATCCATCCCGTCAGCAAAGTCCTCCAGCGAAAGGCCGAACTCAACTCCGTCAGCATTGCAGGAGCTGGCCACGCAGCATCATAGGAAAGTTATGAGATCAGCCGTATCAGTCGGAGATATCTCGCTTACATCTCTGCCGGTCTGTCTCTTGAAGCGGAGCATCGCTCCCATCAGGATCCTGCAAGGATATTCCTTGCCGTTCACCTTGATCATCTTGTTAACAATCTTCTTCATATTTCAAGAATTAGCCCTGTACGATCGTAGCCAAATTAACCTCATCGATAGTTACAGCACCATCGTTGTCGAAGGTTGCGCTATATGTCGCGTCCTCGCCAGCCGGAGCTGTATTCTCCAGGGAAGTGATGATGAACTTGCCGTTGCAGTACGGTTTCTCATCGCCCTCCCGCTCGAAAAGAGCCAGGTCAACGGACTCACCAACCTTCCACTTGCTCAAGAGAGTCTTGAGTCCGGATTCAGCCTCATCATATACGACGATTCCCTCAGCCTTCACCTGAACTGAAAGACCGGTGACTCGCTTGCTCTTGAAAAGAGATGCGCTTGCCTTGGTCGCGCTGGCTGCCGGCTTCACCGCCATATCCTTTGTCTCGGTATTGAAAGTCGCAGTATGCGAAGTGCAGTGTCCGAACGCTTTATCGCCCACATTGACCAAAAGGTCACTACCATTTACATATTTATCCATTTCTTACTTATTTGTAGTATGATGGAGAATATGGGTCACAAGGCCTGGGGCGTCTTCGGTGAGGATACGGAGATCAGTCTGGTGGAGACAGCCAAGAGCGACTCTTACAACGTCTATGACAAGCGCATCGAGAGGGCCAATTCCGAGCTGTCGAAACTCATCCTCCAGCAGACGATGACCATAGACGACGGTTCCAGCCGTTCGCAGTCCGAGACTCACCTGGATGTATTCGAGAACCTTATTACCTCACTGTGTGAGCAGGTAAGGGATACGGTCAATACCCAGCTCATCCCGAGGATGGTCCGCCTGGGATTCCCAGTTCAGGGATATCATCTTGAGTGGGACGATCCGGAGAACTACACCGCTGATCAGAAGATAAGGATCCTCGAACTCCTTCTTGCCAACTACAAGGTACCGGCATCGTACATCAACGACACATACGGCATTCCCGTCGAAGAAAAGGAGGAACAGCCGTCGCTTATGCACAATCAGGCCGGAAGACCTTTTTTCGACTGAGCCCCACTGACTATGTGGGGCTGCACAGACGTTACTCCGGAATCCTTGGAGAACCAGGAACGGTGATGACACTCGCTGATGAGAGCGCCATCGACAAGAAACTCCTTGCAAAACTACGTGAGAGGTTCTCAAGAATGATGTCCGCCCTGTTCAAGGAGGACGGAGCACAGCTACGCATTGAGATCCTCAATGAACCGGAGATAACCGATTTCATCGATACCCATACCGAGATCCTGAGCTCGCCGCTGCAGGAATCCGGAATGTCCGAGCTGATGAAGACCAGGCTGACGGAGTCGAACTACATATTCTCGGGCATAAAGACCTTTCACGAGCTGAATGAAGCGTTCCCTTCTCTGCTGGATGAAAAGGGCGAAAGAAAGCCGTTTGAACAGTTTTTGAACGATGTTCAGAAGATTGACAAGACCTACAACGGCAACTATCTCCGCGCGGAGTACAATTTCGCACAGGCATCAGCAGGGATGGCAGAGAAATGGGAGCAGTTCACCGAAGATGGAGATGACTATCTGCTGCAGTATCGTACAGCCAATGACAGCAAGGTGCGCCCGGAACACGCGGGGCTTCACGGGATCACTCTTCCGGCCGAGGATAACTTCTGGGACGAATACTTTCCGCCTAACGGCTGGAACTGCCGCTGCACGGTAGTCCAGGTTCTCAAGTCACGCTATGAGCAGACTCCTCACAACGAGGCTATGGAGAGAGGTCAGCAGGTCCTCCAGACCGACAAGCAGAAGATGTTCCGCTTCAATCCCGGCAAGACCGGCTCATCCTTCCCGGCTCACAACCCCTACACCATCAGCAGATGTACCACCTGTGATCTTGCAAAGCTCAACCTCGCCTCTGGAGTCACCGACAATGAACTCTGTGCGGCGTGTCAATTAGTGAGACAATGTTATGAGGGTAAGACACGAAAGTCTGAACAGAGGAGAATTGAGGAGAACAGGAAACAGTATGATAGGTTATCTAAAGACAAGCGATATAAAGATGTCGAATTTGATCCAAAAACCGGAGCATTGAAAGCAACTCACATAGGCCACAATGAAGGGAAAGACGAAGGTTTCAGACTGGAAAAGAAGCTTGTTGACAGTCTTTATGCCTGCGGTCATAGCGTGATACTTTGTGATGAAAGCAAGAAAGGTAAAGATGGGAACAAACTTCCTTCTCTTGATATGGTGCTTGATGGCGTGCGTATGGACATTAAGTCTATAACAAAGAACAAGGCTTTCTACGGCGGTGCTATAAGGGATAAGAATAGGCAGCTCGCGAAATACAATGCGAGGTCTGATGTTCACGAAAAAGCAAACACGATATGCCTATACTTTGATGATCCAACTATGTTCTCGCCTGAGAAGATACGAAAAGGATACGAATATATGAGGGGTAATACTACGAAAGAAAGTCCGTTGCGACACATTCTTTGTGTTATAAACAGTGCCAAAGGATTAGAGATGAAGACATATGACTTCAAATAAAAAAGCGAAGTCGGACCCGAAGGCTCCCCGACCTCACCGAATTGGATACGCAAATATACAAACTTTTTTCAAATCCAATGCCTATGGCATAAAAGATATACACTGAAAACATTTTTTCATATTCTGTATTTTCGTATTGAAAAAGCCGTCACCTTGTGAAAGATGACGGCTTTAATTAAAAGTCATACGGAGTGATGTATCCATATTCCTCCATATATTCTATTGCTCTCTCGATCGGCATCTCCGCTCCGCTCCATTCCAGGATGAGCTCATCATCCTTGGTGTGAGTGATGGCCGGAGGATTATCATCGAATCCGGAGCAGACTATATGTTTTTGGATATCCTCGATAGCTGTCTGGGCTTCGTTGATCTTCCTGTATGCCCGTTCAACAACGGTTCTCAACTGCTTATTCATCGTTCAAATACCGTTTATAGTGTACCTTGTAGATCTCGATGTTCTCGAAGATCTCCTCGTGATTGTGATTGGTCTGAGTCTCCACCAGGGACATATCCCTATAATTGGTTCCCGTAAGTAGAGGATAGAGGACAGAAATTTTGATATACTGCAATAAAATAAACACAATCTCAAATATTGTGTTTGAAATTGTGTTTAATACTCGCAATCCGCTGATTATCAGCCTATTTTGTGGAGATGGGCGGACTCGAACCGCCGTCCAAACACCGCACCAGAGAGCTTTCTACACGCTTAGTCTGACTTTGATTTTCGTCCGGGGACTGCCGTCAGACAGGCTATCCAGGGCTTATCCTTTGAGTCTTGGCGGATTTTAAAGGAGTCCATCCGTGCATCCGGTTTGAATGATACCCCTGGTTCCAGCCATAACCGGCCTAAAGGCTGGAGGGATACTCGTCGGCGACGCAGCCTTGGCGTCGCGGATTAAGGTAGTGTGCTTTGCAGACTACGCAGCGAGTGCATAAGAGTTGTTGCCAACTAATGTTTTGGAAGCTGAGATTTACGGGCAAACCTCCCACGCCCGACGTGCTTACCGTCCAATGTCTGATGCTGTCAAAACCAAAACATCCCCATTAAACAGGATGCAAAGATAATGCATTTTTTCAATATGGCGCATCTGTCATGTCATTTTTAGGATTCTGCACCTGTCATGTCGAGCGAGCAAGGGAGTCGAGGCATCTGGTTGGAGATATCTCCATTCGCTTCGCTCAGTCGATATGACAACTGGGTGCCAGTTCAGTCGGTGTTACAACTGGGGACAGGCTCAGTAGAAATGACACCCGGGCGCCAGTTCTGTCTATATGATAACCGGGTACCAGATCGGTTGATATGATATCAAAGTGTAATTTCAGATCAGCTTCATAAAAATTGAAATTTAATTTGCAGTTTCAAAAAATCGTTGTATATTTGCATTCCCATTTCGGGAGCATAGCTCAGTTGGTTTAGAGCATCTGCCTTACAAGCAGAGGGTCGGGGGTTCGACTCCCTCTGCTCCCACCAGAAAAAACGCCTTTCTACGATGTAGAGAGGCGTTTTTCATTTCTCACCTGGCGTTCCACTTTCCGGGGTACCTCTGCGAGTCAAAGTATTTCGCCTATTTCACTGAATCACGATGAATCTGGTACAAGTAAGACTGTTTTGGAAGAAGAGTTCTTAACGATTCTCTTCTCAGAACGTCGGGACTCCGGACCACCTGCAAAAGTGCACCCGGGTGTGTTTTGGTGTCACACCTAAGTGCAGCAAGTGGCCTTGCAGCGTTCTGAGAAGACGATGAGTGCACCCGGGGGTGCTTTGGTGACACACCTAGGTGCGGCAAGGGACCTTGTAGTGGTCTGAGAAGACGATGGCCGCACCCGGGTGTGGATGGAAATGACCCCCGGGTGCATTTGGGGGACTGTGAAACGTAATCAGAGGAGTGAAGTATGAAGATTGGAATATGGGAGCTGCCCCCGCATCTTGCTTTGAATAGCTAGCTGGCGATTTGACCCGCCGCAGTGCCCTGTATTACGCAAAGATTCTGGCCGATCAGAAGATAAGTAACTGAACACATACGGCACTTTCTGAACTGAGTCCAAAATGACTTGGCAGATACATTCGAAGAACGGGGAGACAAGACTTGATGTGTCAAGCGACTTTTGAAGTTAATCCAGTATTTCGGCAGGCAGTCCGATATTAAAGGAACACCTGGGATGCTGCGACCCGAACAATGTCAGGACAATCTTCAATCCCCTTTGGCCGGATTTCCGTCGGGGGATGTCTCAAAAACCCCCGAATTCTTCACTTTCATTGTTTTTTGTATTATATTTGCTTGATTTACTATGTCTTTGGCATAAATCGGTTTTGGGAGCAGGTAATCTAGGCCGGTGATGTCTTTGAGAGGTGGGAAATCAGGATTGATAATGCTTGAATTAAGTAGGAATTGAATATGATAAAGAAGATTTCATCTCTGCTGATTGTTTTTTCTGTGTTTGCCTTCTGTGCTTCTGAGTCTTATGCTCAGATGACTGATGATGCCCTTGTCACCTATGTGATGGAGGCGATGGCTTCCGGAAAGTCTCAGACAGAGATCGCCAAGGAACTGGCTGCAAAGGGTGTGAGTGTGGACCAGATCACCCGGATCAAGTCGATGTATGACAAAGGAGGTGCGGATGTCCAGGGAACATCAAGGTCGGTGAAGACTATGTCGGACAGGACACGCAAGCTGGATTTCAAGACCCTTGAGAAGGAGTTCTTTGCACTTGACAGTCTTGCGAATGAGGTGAAGGAGAAGGAGGTCTTCGGAAGAAGCATCTTCACGAACCGCAACCTGACCTTCGCTCCGAATGTCAACATCCCGACGCCGGCCAACTACAAGATGGGTCCGGGAGATGAAGTGATCATCGACATCTGGGGCTCCAACGAGACTACCATCCGCCAGACCATATCACCTGACGGCTTTATCAATGTCCCTAACCTCGGCATCGTCAGCCTGAACGGAATGACAGTGAGGGAGGCCGACTCGTATCTCCGCAAGAAGTTCGGAAGGATCTATCCTGTCGACGGAGAGAATCCGGAGTCGGACATCAAGCTCACGATAGGCAACATAAGAAGCATCCAGGTCAACATCCTCGGAGAGGTTTCAGTTCCGGGAACATATTCATTATCTTCATTGTCAACCATTTATAATGCCTTATACTGTGCCGGTGGGGTGAGCGATGTCGGTACACTCCGTGAGATAAGGCTGGTCAGGAACAAGAAGACCGTCGCCACCGTGGATGTGTATGACTTCATCCTCAACGGCAATTCATCGGACGATGTCAAACTTCAGGACGGTGACGTCATCATAGTGGCTCCTTACAAGCAGCTTGTGGACGTGGCCGGAAAGGTGAAGCGTCCTATGGTCTATGAGATGAAGGAAGGGGAGACCGTCCGGGACATCATTGATTATTCCGGTGGCTTTTCCGGCGATGCCTATAAGTCAAATCTTCGCCTGATCCGTAGAAACGGTGTGGAGTACCAGGTGTATACGGTTGATTCACAGGACTTCGGAGAGTTTGCACTTATGGACGGGGACTCTCTCACAGTGGAGACCATGCTTGACAGATACTCGAACAAGATAGACATCCAGGGGGCCGTGTATCGTCCCGGAGCATACCAGCTCTGTGAAGACATCTCTACTGTTTCTCAGCTCATCCGTAAGGCAGACGGCCTGAAGGGAGATGCCTTCACTAACCGCGCCATCCTCTACCGTGAAAGAGAAGATCTGACAAGGGAGATAATCCCTGTCGATGTCAGGTCAGTCCTGAACGGCAGCGCAGATGACATCCGTCTTCAGAAGAACGACAGCCTCTATGTCTCAAGCATACACGAACTTCAGGACATAGGCCTCGTTTCTCTCGAAGGTGAGGTCGCCAACCCTGGTGAATACCCCTATGCAGAGAACATGACCCTTGAAGACCTGATCATTCAGGCCGGAGGACTCCTTGAGTCAGCCTCCACCGTGAGGATAGATGTAAGCCGGCGAATCAAGAATTCCGACAGCACCACCCAGCTGGATTCCATCGGACAGGTCTTCTCATTTGCTCTTAAGGAAGGCTATGCCATTGATGGTGAGCTGCTTTTCAGCCTCCAGCCATACGATCAGGTGTTCGTCCGCAGAAGCCCTGGCTACTTCGAGCAGACACATGTCACAATCAGCGGTGAGGTGATCTTCCCGGGCAATTATGTCCTGACCCACAAGACCGAGCGTATCTCTGACCTCGTGAAAAAGGCGGGCGGAGTGAACAGCTGGGCCTATGTTAAGGGCGCCCGTCTGCAGCGCAGGATGAACGAAGATGAGAAACGAAGGGTGGAATCGACTCTCGAGGTGCTGGAGACCGCCAAGGACAGCATCAATGTGGAGACCCTGGACCTTGCGGAGTATTATTATGTCGGCATTGACCTGGAGCAGGCACTTGCGAAGCCCGGCAGCGACATGGACCTTGTCCTGAGAGAAGGCGACCAGCTCTTCGTTCCGGAATATATCAATACCGTGAAGATCTCCGGTAATGTGATGTATCCTAACACAGTGACCTATAATCCCGACTTTCTCGTGAGCGACTATGTGGAGATGGCCGGGGGCTATGGCTATCATTCTAAGAAGAGCAAGGCCTACATCATATACATGAACGGAAATGTGACCCGGGCAAGGAAGTTCTCGAAGGATGTGATAGAGCCGGGGTGCGAGATCGTCATTCCGCAGAAACGTCAGAAGGACTCGAAACTCTCGGAGATAATGAGCATCGCGACGACTTCGTCTTCGCTGGCTACCATGTTCGCAACCTTGGGTAACATCATAATGTCGATGAAACCGTAATGAACCCTCTAACCTGTGTAAACGATTATGAGTGAGATGAATAAAGATATATATGAAGATGAGGGCATAGATGTGGCCGCCTTGTTTGCCCGACTGTGGAAGCACAAAGGACTGATTGTAAGATGGTGTCTGGCCGGTGTCGTGCTCGGCCTCATCGTCGGATTCAGCATACCGAAGACCTATAAGGCAAAGGCAGTCTTCACACCAGAGACCCAGCAGAGGATTGGAGCTGGCGTAAGTTCCATTGCTTCCATGATGGGCGTGAGCCTGGACAACAGCATGGATGCGATAGACGTGGAGATGTATCCGGATGTCGTTGCCTCTACACCCTTCCTGTTCAATCTTCTTGACCTGCAGGTAAGCACGAAGAACGGAAATCTGGAGACAGACCTTACTGACTATGTCCTCAACCATCAGAAAAAGGCGTGGTGGAGCCACATAATCTCGGCTCCTTTCAAGCTCATAGGCCTGATTCTTCCTGACAAGGAGGAAGCTGCGGACACTGCAGCCCTGGTGATGACCAATCTTCCGAAGGATGAACGCCGCGTCATGAAGTTCCTCCGTAAGAACATCCATATCCTCGTGGACAAGAAGACTGGAATGACCTCGATGTCCATCCAGATGCAGGACCCGTATGTCGCAGCGCAGGTGCTCGAGGCTATCGTGGAGAACCTGAAGAGATATGTTTCCGACTACCGCACGTCGAAGGCCCGTCAGGATGTGGAGAACCTCACAGTAATATGCGAGGAACGACGTCAGGACTATTATGAAGCCCAGCAGGCATATGCGAAATATTCGGACTCGAACAAGAATGTAGTGCTCAACAGCACGAAGGCCGAGGCCCAGCGTCTTCAGCAGGAGATGAATCTTGCCTATCAGGTCTATTCACAGGTGGCGACACAGCTGGAGGGAGCGAGGATAAAGGTTCAGCAGGACAAGCCTGTCTTCGCCGTGCTCGAGCCGGTGACAGTCCCATATAAGAAATCAGCTCCGAGCAAGGCTAAGATCCTGGTGCTGTTTACCTTGCTTTCAGGCTGCCTCGCTTCGGCATGGGGGCTGTTCCTGAAGGACTTCTGGAAAAAACTTAAAGAGAATCTGTAATGAAGGGAATCGTTCTGGCAGGGGGAAGCGGAACCCGCCTCTATCCTATCACCAAGGGTGTCAGCAAGCAGCTGCTGCCGATCTTCGACAAGCCGATGATATATTATCCGCTCTCTGTGCTGATGAAGGCGGGAATAAGGGATATACTCGTGATATCCACACCATATGACCTGCCGGGTTTTCAGAGACTTCTCGGCGACGGAAGCGATTATGGCGTGAACATCTCATATGCAGAGCAGCCTTCGCCTGACGGACTGGCCCAGGCCTTCATCATAGGTGAGGACTTCATCGGTGAGGACAGCGTGTGCATGGTCCTGGGAGACAATATCTTCCATGGCAACGGCTTTACGCCGATGCTCAAGGAAGCGGTCAGGGCTGCAGAAGAGGATGGCGTGGCGACGGTCTTCGGCTACCAGGTCAGCAACCCGCAGAGATACGGAGTGGCAGAATTCGACCGGAATGGAAGATGTCTCTCCATCGAGGAGAAGCCGGCCGTTCCGAAATCCAATTACGCTGTGGTGGGCCTGTATTTCTATCCTAACAAGGTGGTAAGGACTGCGAAGGAGGTAAAGCCCTCTGCAAGAGGCGAGCTTGAGATCACTACTGTCAATCAGAGCTTCCTGAAAGACGGAGAACTCATGGTGCAGACTCTCGGCCGTGGCTTCGCATGGCTCGACACAGGCACTCACGATTCGCTTTCGGAGGCATCTACCTTCGTGGAAGTCATCGAGAAACGCCAGGGACTCAAGATAGCCTGCCTTGAGGAGATTGCCTATCGTCATGGCTGGATCGATGCGGCAAAACTCGAAGAACTGGCTCAGCCTATGATGAAGAACCAGTATGGCCAATATCTCATGGGCCTTATCAGAAAGTAGACTGCTATGGATTACAGAAGGAGTATAATCATAACCGGAGGGGCTGGATTCATAGGAAGCCATGTGGTCAGAATGTTCGTGAACAGCTATCCTGACTACCGCATCATCAATGTGGACAAGCTCACCTATGCCGGCAACCTTGCAAACCTGAAGGACATCGAGGACTGTCCGAACTATATCTTCATCAAGGCTGATATCTGTGATTTCGAGAAGATGGTGGAGATATTCTCACAGTACGAGGTCGACGGTGTCATACACCTGGCCGCAGAAACCCATGTGGACCGTTCCATCAGGGATCCCTTCACATTCGCAAGGACCAATGTGCTGGGCACGCTGTCGCTGCTTCAGGCGGCACGTCACACATGGGAGTTGCGCCCGGAAAAATATGAGGGCAAGCGCTTCTACCACATAAGCACTGATGAAGTCTATGGAGCGCTCGAGCTTGACACGCCTCAAGGGGAGCCGCCGTACGGCACTTCCTTCTTCACCGAGACGACAAAATACGACCCTCACAGCCCTTATTCGGCATCCAAGGCCGCTTCCGACCATTTCGTGAGGTCATTCCATGACACCTACGGAATGCCGACAGTCGTGACCAACTGCTCCAACAACTATGGTCCGTATCAGTTCCCGGAGAAGCTTATACCGTTGTTCATCAATAATATACGCAAGGGAAAGCCGCTTCCTGTCTATGGCAGGGGAGAGAATGTGCGCGACTGGCTCTATGTGGAAGACCATGCCAGAGCTATAGACCTCATATTCCATAAGGGAGAGACTGCTCAGACCTACAACATAGGTGGCTTCAACGAGTGGAAGAACATAGACCTGATCAAGGTCATCATAGCTACTGTGGACCGCATCCTGGGCAATCCGGAGGGCCACAGCCTCGGCCTTATCACATTCGTTGCCGACCGTGCCGGACATGACCTTAGATATGCTATCGATTCCTCTAAGCTAAAGGAAGAGCTCGGATGGGAACCGTCCCTCCAGTTTGAGGAAGGCATTGAGAAGACTGTCCGCTGGTACCTTGAGAACCAGGAATGGATGGACAATGTGACATCAGGAGAGTATCAGAAGTATTACGAGGAAATGTATAAATGAATCACGTTCCCGAGACATCAATTAAAAGGAATTTCGTGTATAAAAGCATATTGACGGTTTCCGGCTATCTTGTTGCTTTTATCATATTTCCGTATGTCTCGCGCATCCTGGGCGTGGCCAATGTCGGGCTCGTCAGTTTTATCGACAACACCGTCCAGTACTTCCTCCTTTTTGCATCCATGGGCATCAATGTCTTGGGCGTCAGAGAGATAGCGAGAGTGAAGGATGACCCTGCCGCCAGGAATAGGGTGTTCTCCAACCTCATGGGAGTGAACCTTCTCTTCACCCTCATCACCCTTCTTGCATATTTCGTCATAGTCACGCTTTTGCCCGAACTGAACCGATATGATGAACTCTTCTATATCGGTTCCGCAAAGATCCTCTTCACAGCCTTCCTGATCGAGTGGTTCTACACGGGGATGGAGGATTTCAGGTATATAACTCTGAGGTCAGTGGCGGTCAAGATCCTGTATGTCATCTCCATATTCCTTTTTGTCAAAGGTCCGCAGGACTATCGGATGTATTTCTACCTTACAGTAGCGATGACGGTGGTGAATTCCGTGATAAACCTTGTGCATGCACGAGGCCTGGTGAAGGTGGATTTCAAGGAAATGTTCAATTTCCGGTACATCGGACAGAACCTTACTCTGGGAATATATTCGGTCATGACATCCATGTATCTGACTTTCAATGTGATGTATCTCGGACTTATGACCGGCAATGTGCAGGTGGGATATTATACGACCGCCTACAAGCTCTATACTGTCGTTGTGGGATTATTCTCTGCTTTCACGTCAGTGATGCTCCCGAGGATGAGCGCCCTTGTCTCCGGAGACCAGACCGACAGGTTCAGACGTCTTGTCACCAGATCCTTCTCAGCGATGTCCCTTTTCAGCATTCCTCTTATCCTATGCAGCCTGGTCATGGCTCCGCAGATTGTCGGAGTGCTTGCCGGTCCTGGTTATGAAGGAGCTGTCCTGCCGATGAGGATCATAATGCCGGCCGTGCTCTTTGTCGGCATAGCACAGGTGCTTGCACTTCAGATACTCATGCCGCTTGGGAAAGAGAAGGTCCTGCTTGCGGCATCTGTGGCCGGAGCAGTTGTGGCAGTGACCGTGAACGTGCTGACGGTAAAGACACTTCAGTGCGTGGGTTCGGCAGTCGTGCTGCTTTGCTCGGAATCCGTAGTGACGATGGTGTATGTGGTGTATATATACAGGAACAGGATCGTCACCCTGCCATGGTCAGAGCTTCTGAAGAATCTGGCGCTTTCGCTTCCGAGCGTACTTGTGGCGGCGGCATGTGCCTTCCTTATAGATAATGAATATATATCACTCGCTGCGGGTGTGGTGGCTTCTGTGGGAGTCTGGGCCGGCATGGTGCTCTCTTTCAGACGCGAGGCATTGACGGATATCATAGGCTTGAGACGATGACGGCTGTAATCTTCATATTGTTCTTTGTCGTTGCTTTCGCATATATATGTGAGAGGGGTGAGATGCGGCCGAAGCGCTCGAAAACCTGGCTGCTTCTGTTGTGGCCCGTTCTTGTCGCCATTGCTGCCTGGCGCTCTCCTTTGATGCCGGACTATGAGAACTATGAGCTGTTCTTCAATTTCGGCAATGCCAGATTTGAGGCCGGATTCGTGACCGTGACCGAATGGATCAAGGCCCTCGGCGGAGGACTGCATTTCTTCCTGGCCTTTTTCGCCGGAGTCTCCATAGCCTTGAAATTCACTGCGATGGAGAAGATGACCAAGCTGGTCCTGGGGTCGGTCCTGGTGTATATATCCAATATTTATATACTTCATGACCTGATACAGATGCGCTGCGCCGTGGCTTCGGGACTTATGCTGCTGGCAATATATTTTTCGGTAGAAAAGAAGTGGATCTGGTTCGCCGTGTCCTTCGTCACCGCCTTTCTCTTCCATTACTCCGCCCTTGCATTTGTCTTCATCCTTTTCCTTAATACGGAGAAGCCGCGCAGACTCCTGTTCGCCGGTCTTGTCGTGGTGTCGTATGTGCTCGGAATCATGGGGACGACCTTCGGATCCCTGGTGGCCCTGCTTCCGTTCGAGTTCGTGCAGGATGCCCTGGTGATGTATCAGGACAACATATATGAGGAAATCAATATATTCAATGCCATGCAGCTCCTGAGGGTTGCGCTGTGCTTCTTCCTCCTTTATTTCATAGATACGATAAGCCGTCACAACCGCTATGCGGTCCTGCTGGTGAAGATATATGCAGTCTCTCTGAGCTGCCTTGTGCTGTTTTCCGACCTTCCTGTCCTCGCTTTCCGTATAAGCGAGCTCCTGCTTGTTGCGGAGTGCCTCATCGTTCCGATGATGTATTATGCCGTGAAGGGCCCGGAAATTGTCAGAAAGCTGCCTGTCGTGGCTGTTTCAGCCGTGATATTGGTCCTGAACGTGACCAAGGCGGCTCTTTTGGTTTGATGCTTGAGAAATGAATATGCGGATATGGATGTTTCGGTGATCATAGTGAATTATTGCACTGCAGGTCTTGTGGCTGATGCGGTGGATTCGGTAGTGCGTCTTACCGAAGGCGTCTCTTATGAGATCCTGATAGTGGACAATGCTTCGCCTGACGGATCCGGACAGACGCTTCGGAACAGATACGCCGGCTCGGACTCAGTCAGGGTCATCCTCTCCGACTCCAACCTCGGCTTCGGTGGGGCCAATAACCTGGGATTCAGCCACTCGCAGGGAAGGAACATATTGCTTCTGAATCCTGACACCGTGCTGCTGAACGATGCCATATCCATTCTTTCCTCCTATCTTGATGACAATGATGACGCTGGTGTATGCGGCGGCAACCTCTTTACGGCCGAAGGTCTCCCGGCTTCATCCTTCAAGCGTCTCTTTCCTTCTCTGGCGGCCGAACTTGGCAGCCTGATGTACCATGTGCCCGAGAGACTGGCCTATGGCAGGAATGTGACCTTCAACCACTCCGGAAGGGTGCTGGATGTCGCCTTCATCGTCGGGGCTGACCTCATGATAAAAAGGGAAGTGGCCGTGAAGACCGGACTTTTCGACACCGCCTTCTTCATGTACTATGAGGAGACCGACCTTTGCCGCAGGGTGAAGGATACCGGCTATGCGGTCCGTTCCGTTCCGGAAGCGAGGATATGCCATCTTGAGGGAAAGAGCATATCCAACCTCGACAGGAAGGCGGAAATCAATTTCAGGAGCAGGAATATATATATGAGGAAGCACTTCAGACCGTTTTATGTGGGGATATGTGACCTTATATTCCGGGTTTCTGTGTATCTCCGGCTGGCTTGCCTGACTCTGTCAGGAGGAGACAGGACCTATTGGAAGACAATGAAGAAAATGTTTGCCGGACGATGAGACTGCTGCACATCATACCTTCGCTTGAGATCGGAGGAGCCCAGAGGCTCCTGTCCGACCTGCTTCCGCTTCAGCAGAAACAGGCCGATGTGACTCTCCTTGTCTTCATGCATGCTGACAACGCATTCGTGCAGAAGATCGCGGCCGCAGGCGTGAAGATCATCTGCCTCGATGCGGGGAATGTATATGATCCTCTGCTGGTGTTCCGCTTGAGGAAATACATGAAGGGATATGATGTCATACATGTCCATCTCTTTCCTGCGCTTTACTGGGCGGCTTTTGCAGCGCGCGGTCTGGATGCGAAGCTCATATTCACGGAACACTCTACATCGAATTCCCGCCGAGGAAAGAGGTGGCTGCTTCCGGTGGAGAGGTTCGTGTACGGCCGCTACTCCCATGTGGTGTCCATCAGCCCCCAGGTCAGGGAGGCCCTTGACGGATGGCTTGGAAGGGAAGTGAGCCGGCATGTCATATATAATGGTATAGATGTACGGGCCTTTGCTGAGGCGGCTGAGGGTGAGGTACCTTCTGACAGCATCGTGATGGTGTCGAGGTTCGCTCCGTCAAAGGACCACGAGACCTTGATAAGGGCAATGCAGCATGTCCGTCATGATGTGAAGCTGAGGCTCGTCGGAGATGGCCCTCTGCTTGAGAAGGCGGCAGAACTTGCCGGGGCACTGGGACTCTCTCACAGGATTGAGTTCTGCGGAGCCGCAAGTGATGTCGCTGTGCATATGGCGGGTGCGAAGGTCGGGGTGCAGTCCTCCCATTGGGAGGGCTTCGGACTGACTGCGGTGGAGATGATGGCCTGCGGAAGACCTGTCTTGGCCTCCGATGTTCCGGGCCTGAAGCAGGTCGTGGAAGGAGCCGGACTGCTTTTTCCTGCCGGCGACAGCAGGGAGCTCGCCCGACTGATAGATACCTTGCTCGAGGACAGCGGACTCTATGCTCAGACAGCGCTCAGATGCAGCGCACGTGCAAAGGAATATGACATAGCTGCCACAGCGGCAGGATATTGGAGGATATACAATGAATAGACTCTTCATCATAGTGAACCAGGACAGTTTCTTCCTGTCCCATCGCAAGGCTGTCGGAGTGGCTGCCTTGGAGCAGGGCTATGATGTGACAGTGGTCGCTCAGGACACGGGACGTTCTGCTGAGATCAGGGCTCTTGGACTTGGCTTCGTGGATCTTCCGATAGACAAGGCCGGAGTGAATCCAGTCAAGGAGGCTTCCACATTCAGGTTCCTGTATGCGCTTTTCCGTCGTGAGAAGCCGGACATTGTCCACAATGTCGGACTGAAGGCCATCCTATGGGGAGGCCTGGCGGCCCGTCTGGCGGGAGTAAGGGGCATAGTGAGCGCGGTCAGTGGGCTTGGGGTGATGTTTTCGCCTGATTATGACAGGAAGATGCTGAGGAAGGCCGTGATTGCAGCGTTGAGGTATATCCATAAGAGGGACGGGGTGTTCTGCATATTCCATAACATGGAGGACCGCAGCCTCTTCCTTGAGGAAGGCATAGCCACGCAGGCACAGTGCTTCAGGACAATGGGATCGGGAATCGACCTGGACGAGTACTCGTTCTGCCCCGAACCTTCCGGGGGGCGCGTGCGGATCCTTTTTACGGCCCGTATGGTGGAGGACAAGGGAGTCCTGGTGCTTGCGGATGCTGCCTCCCGTCTAAGGCCGGAGTTTGAAGACAAGGTGGAGTTCGTCCTCTGCGGAGGCCTCGACTCCAATCCCAATGCCATCACAAGGGGACAGTTGGAAGCCCTTTGTGACGGAACTTACATAAAATGGCTCGGAATGAGGGACGACGTGCTGGAACTCTTGCGGGAAAGTCATATTTTTGCATTTCCTTCCTACTATAAGGAGGGACTGCCCAGATCCTGTATCGAAGCTGCCGCTGTGGGAAGGCCTGTGGTGACATGCGACTGGACAGGATGCAGGGACACGGTGGAAGATGGAGTGACAGGTTTCCTTGTGCCCGTGAAGGACAGCGGGGCGCTTGCGGAGCGTCTGCGCCGGCTGATCACCCGTCCGGAGGAAAGACGGAGGATGGGGGAGGCGGCGCGAGCCTTCGCGGAGAGGAACTTCTCCATCAAGGAAGTAGTTGATATACACATGTATATATATAGGAGGACACAGCAATGAAGATCCTGGTGACAGGAGCCGCAGGCTTCATAGGCTCCAGGCTCATGTATGAGCTTGCACTGAGGGGAGACTCTGTGGTCGGACTGGACAATATAAATGATTATTACGACGTACGTCTCAAATACGGACGCCTTGCCTTGTGCGGCTTCAGTTCAACTGACATGCCGTGGGGAGAGATGCAGACGAGCGCCACCATGGCCCTCTGCAGGTTCGTGCGTATGGGAATCGATGACAAGGAGGCTCTGGATGCACTTTTCCTGAATGAAAGGTTCGATGCTGTGGTGAACATGGCTGCACAGGCCGGGGTGAGACATTCCATCTCGAATCCTTATGACTATCTGCGCAGCAACCTGGCCGGTTTCCTGAATGTGCTCGAGGCAGCGCGTCACAGCGAGGTGAAGCACCTTGTCTTCGCATCTTCGAGTTCTGTCTACGGGCTCAACACCAAGGTGCCCTACAGCGAAGAGGACCGCACGGACACTCCGGTCAGTCTTTATGCGGCGACAAAGAAGGCGGACGAACTGATGGCCCACAGCTATGCCTCGCTTTTCGGGATTCCTTGCACAGGACTGCGTTATTTCACGGTCTATGGCCCTTGGGGACGCCCTGACATGTCACCTATGCTCTTTGCTGACGCGATCATGAGCGGACAGCCCCTCAAGGTCTTCAATAACGGCGACATGATCCGTGATTTCACGTATATAGATGATATAGTGGAAGGTACGGTCAGGGCACTGGACAACCCTCCTGCTGCGGACATGAAGGTCCCATACCGCCTTTTCAACATCGGCTGTTCCACTCCTGTGAAGCTCATGGACTTCATTGCGGAACTGGAAACGGCGCTCGGGAAAGAGGCGAAGAAGGTTTTCATGCCTATGCAGCCAGGAGATGTCTATCAGACCAATGCCGACACCTCAAGACTTGAAGAGGTGGTGGGCTACAGACCTCGCGTCACCCTTCATGAAGGCATCGGACGATTTGTGGACTGGTACCTTTCGGATAAGAACCCTTTGAAGTAATGTGTTAAAGAACAGATAGTTATGGATTTCAGTATTCTCTGGTATATTCCGGTCTTCCTGGTAAGTCTGTCATTTGTGGCCGTCGTCATTCCTGCCATAGTGCGTACGGCTTCCAGGATCAATCTCTATGACTCTCAGGACGAGAGGAAGGTGCACCATGGCGACATCCCGCGTCTGGGAGGAATATCCTTCCTTCCTGCAATCCTGTTTACGCTCCTGACCGTGATTGCCGTCATGACCCGTTTTCTTCCTTCGGAGTTCCAGGTGACATACAGGCCTATCACGGAACTCATGATGACGGCTGCCGGATGTGTCCTCCTTTACCTTACCGGAATCATGGACGATGTCATCGGAGTGACCTACAGAAGCAAGTTCGTCATCCAGGTCATTGCGGCTTCGCTTATATGCAGTACAGGCCTGTTCATCACAGACCTGAACGGCATCTTCGGCATCCACAGGATACCTGTCTTTATTGGTGTACCGCTTACGATAACCGTCATAGTCCTTGTCATCAACTCCATCAACCTCATAGATGGAATAGACGGTCTGGCTTCCGGCCTGTGCATCCTCGGTGGGGTCGGTTATGCATTGATGTTCAACAGACTGGCCATGAGCATGAACCTTGTCCTTGCAGCATCCATGCTCGGTGTGATGGTGATGTTCTATATATATAACACCCTTGGCAAGCCGGGAATATCAAAGATATTCATGGGAGACACGGGATCGCTGACAATGGGGTATATCCTTGCCTTCTTTGCTGTCAAGCTATGCTGTTTCAACGACTTCCGTCCGACCGAGACTATAGTCAGCGAGGAACTTTTCGTATATTCCATCTCCGTCATCCTTGTCCCTGTCCTTGATGTGTTCCGAGTGTTCTTTGCCCGGATCATGGATGGTAAGAGCCCCTTCCACGCGGACAAGAGGCACATCCATCATAAATTCCTCGCCCTCGGCTTCACGATGCGTCAGGCAAGATGGACCATATTCGGGATCTCTCTGACCTTCTGGATCATGAATGTCATCATGTCGCTCATGCTCCATTGGAACATAAATGTCGTCATCGCAATTGATATATTGCTGTGGGTGGTGATGAATGTTGCCCTGTCTTCCCGGGTGAGGGATCTTCGTGAGGAGAATGATGCAGTCGCAGGGGCATATTCAGATGTGGGAAGAAAGAAGAAGTGGAACTTCAGGAAATGATCCATGGGATTGAATGACAGACATATACAGGATGTTTTCCTCTCGCTGTTGAAGGCTTCTCTATGGGGAGTCCCGGTACGTATCCCTTCTGATTTCACCGACTGGAAGGATGTCGCACGTCTTGCCCGGTCGCAGTCAGTTCTGGGACTTCTGGGCGAAGAACTCATGTCGCATGACATTCCGGATGAGCTCAGGGCAAAGGTCAGGACCTTCCTGATGCAGACAGTCATGACCCACGCGAAGATGAATTCCGTCATAGCAGAGGTGACGGCTGCCCTTGACAAAGGGGGAGTGCCTTCCGTGCTTCTGAAAGGACAGGGAGTGGCAAGGTTCTATCCGAAACCGGAACTGAGGCAGTGCGGAGACATAGACCTGTACGTAGGTGTGGAAGGATATGCCCGCAGCTATGAAGTGCTGAAACAGGCCGGAGCCGCCATGCAGGATGCGAAGGCCCTCAAGGTAGGGAAACATTACAACGCTTCATTCGGACATATAGAGATCGAAGTGCACCGCTACACGGAAGTCTATCCTTTCCGGAAATATGACAGGGTATATCAGAGGGCCTCTGATGCCGGAATGACAGAAGGACTTGTGCCCATGACTTTCGGAAGCGTCAGTGTGAACACTCCGGCCGACACCTTCAATGTCTTCTTCATCTTCAGCCATCTCTTCCATCACTACCTTACAAGCGGGGTCGGTCTGCGCCAGTTCTGCGACTGGATGATGATCCTCCATGCCCGCAGAGACCACATAGACCTTGCAGAACTCGAACGGCTCCTGCTCGACATGGACTTGATGGAGCCTTGGCAGGCCTTCGGATGCGTACTTGTCGGACATCTCGGCCTGTCCCCTGAAGAGTTCCCTTTCTACGACTCCTCCCACACCGGCAAATCAGCCGCCATCCTCTCCAGAGTGCTGTCCGAAGGCAACTTCGGTCAGGAAAGGGATGTGGTGTCCCGTCGCCGGAAGTCCTATGTCTTCAATAAGCTCAGCTCACTCGCAGGCCATCTCTCACGGACCTGCAGCCTCCTGCGCATGTTCCCCCGCCAGGCCTTCCGCCAGTTCTGCCACACCTTCGCCACCGGCCTCTCCCGATTCAGGAACGGCCTGTAGCTATGGTCCCGCCTCGTCGTAGAGGATGCAAGAAATTGCGTTATGGGTGAATAATTTGAAAGTGTTTATTATCTTTGTAGATTGTACAGAAGATAATTGCAATGGCGTTTTTTAGATTCAACAGAAGAAAGGAGGCGAAGCCATCCATGAGGAGGAAGGTCTTCCTCAGCCTTGGCTCCCTGGCGGCCATACTCCTCTTGTCGGGAGTCATATCCATCCTGGAATACAGGAGGATGAGCGACTATGTGTCGGAGCTCATAGCAGCAAACATCAAGAGTATCAATCTGTCTCAGAAACTCGCTGACCTGACTCAGGAGTACAACGACCAGATGCTTGCCGTGGTGGTCCAGAACGACATATCCATGATGCCGGATTTCCATCTGGACAGTTTCAATGCACAGTCGGACTCGCTCAGAAACTCATTCACATCACAAAAGATGCTTCCGAAGGTGGACTCTGTCGTCGCATCCTTCGATGCCTTCATGAAGACCTCCCTCAAGTTCGACGAGGTGTTCCTCGCTGACAGTGTGGACACAGGCGAGTGGTTCTTCGGAAGTCTCCAGCCGCGCTACACCAAGCTTCGTACAGACCTCCAGTCCCTGAACGAGGTCATCCATGAAGAGCTTCAGCAGAATTCTTCCGATTTCGATGCAGGATTCTACAGGAGCATCATCCCCGGAGTCGTCTCTGTCGGAGCCGGTCTCATACTCATAGTGCTCCTTCTGTTCTTTACGCTGTCATACTATGTGAAGCCGATATACAGGATCTCGGACGGCATAGACAGCTACAGAGCTTCATCCCGCCGTCATGTCTACGAGTTCGACGGCGATGACCAGCTTGCAAACATCAACTCCGGCGTAACGGAACTTATAGACGAGAACGTAGAACTGAAGAAAAGGATCAAGGCCCTCCGCGATGAACGTAAAGGCAATATCGGTTAATATAGGCAAAGCGCTGCTCGTCAGTGCTTTGTTCATGTTCCTGTCTCTGATCGTGTCGGTCATAGACGGGCGTGATGCCGCATTTGCCCCCTTGCTCATAAGCTTCATAATCACCCTTCTGGTGGGTTCGTTCCCTTTCATCTTCGTGAGGACTTACCAGCCGCTGTCTCTCAAGGACGGCTTTCTGACCATAGTCTTCTCGTGGCTGCTTTCATTCATATTCGGAATGATGCCGTATGTCATGTACGGCGGGGAATTCACCCTGATCAATGCCTGGTTCGAGAGCGTGTCCGGCTACACGACGACAGGGTCGACAATCCTCAATGACATCGAGGCCCTTCCTCGCAGTCTGATCTTCTGGCGCTCTTCCACCCACTTCATAGGTGGTCTGGGAGTCGTGGTCTTCCTCCTGCTTGTCATTCCTTCCGCAAGCCCATACCGTCTGAAGCTCACCCAGATGGAGATGTCATCGCTTTCCAAGGAGGGTTACAGATACAATTCGTCCAAGACGATGTCCATCATCACAAGTGTGTATCTCATCCTCACCATAGCAGCCCTTCTATCCCTCTGGGCTGCCGGCATGTCCTTCTTTGATGCCCTGAACCATGCATTCAGCATTGCTGCGACCGGAGGCTTCAGCACCAGGAATCTGTCCATAGCTGGTTTCGACTCCCAGCTGATCAATTTCATAGTCCTGGTCTTCATGGTGATCTGCGCCATGCATTTCGGCTACCTCTACGCCGTTTTCGCGACCCGATCGCTGAAACCCTTCAACAATTCGGTGACGAAATACTACTTCGCTTCCATTGCAATATGTTCGGTCGCTACGATGATCTGCCTTGTCACCCAAGGCGGTTATGAATCATGGGGAAAGGCTGCGATGGATTCCGTGTTCACCATAGTCAGTTATATGTCCACAGCGGGCTTTGCCGTGTGCGACAACTCCGCATGGCCGTGGCTGGCATGCGTCATACTGCTTTTCGTCTCCTTTCAGTGCGGCTGTGCCGGTTCCACGACAGGCGGTATAAAGGTGGACAGAATCGTGATCGCCTACAAGGCATTTGTCGCAGAGCTGCGTCACAGGGTGCATCCGACATCTGTGACACGTTCCAGAATGGGCGGGCACATGCTCTCGGACAAGACCGTGAAGCCTGTGCTCATGTATATAGTTATATATTTCATGACTGCCGTCATCTCAATATTCGCAGTCATGCTGTGCGGAGTCGACCCGGAGACCTCGGTTTCTGGTGTCATAGCATCCATCGGCAGTGTGGGGCCGGGATTCGGCGAACTGGGAGCAATGGACAATTACTCGATGCAGCCTGCCATGGCAAAGTTCATATATGCATTTGACATGTTCCTTGGCCGTGTGGAGATATATCCTGTCCTTATAGCCATATCCATGATGTTCGGGAGGGACAGACGATGAGCAGAAGCGACTTCCTGTATTCCGGCTTCCTCTCAAGATTCCGGTTTGCGCCCACTTCATGTCAGGAGACCCTGCTGCGCAAGGTGTCCGACTTCGTGACAGGCGATGACGAGGACATCCTTGTCGTGAACGGCTATGCCGGAACGGGTAAGACCACGGCCATAGCCTCCGTGATCGCCACATTGAAGGAGTATAAGATAAAATGTGTCCTGCTTGCGCCTACGGGCAGGGCCGCAAAAGTACTTTCCTCATACGCCTCGCAGCCGGCATATACCATCCATAAGCACATATATCGTCAGAAATCGGTTGGAGGCGACGGCTTCGGCCAGTTCACCCTTGCTCCTAACAAGGACAAGGACACATTGTTCGTGGTGGATGAAGTCTCGCTGATAGGCATTGAAGCCGGGCAGCAGCAGTCTACGACGGCCTTCGGGTCCGGCAATCTTCTGGAAGACCTCATCACATTCGTAAGGAACGGAGCCGGATGCAAGGTCGTGCTGATAGGCGATGCGGCGCAGCTGCCCCCTGTGGGACTTGATGCCAGCCCGGCTCTTCTGAAGGAATATATGAGCATGATGGGAGGGACGGTCTTTACCGAGCTTACTACCGTGGTCCGTCAGCAGCGGGAGTCCGGCATCCTGTACAACGCCACTGCCATCAGGCATATGATCTCAGAGCTCGAGTCAGGCCTCGGAGTCATGGATATATGCGACCTCGCTCTGGAGACTGCGCCCTTCGGTGACATAGAGAGGATCGGCGGAGGCGAGCTCATTGAAACAATATCAGATGCCTACGCCCGTTATGGCGAGGACGAAACGATAGTGCTGTGCCGCTCCAACAGGAGAGCCATAAAATACAATCTCGGCATCCGCTCCACGGTGCAGTTCAAGGAAGAGAGGCTCGTCCGTGACGACAAGCTGATGATAGTGAAGAACTGCTACCAGTTTGTGGATGACATCAAGGAAATGGACTACATCGCCAACGGTGACATCGCCAAGCTCCAGAAGATCTCGAAGTTCGAGGAAAGATACGGCCTCCATTTTGCCGAGGCAAGGATATCCTTCCCTGATTATGATGACCAGGAGATTGTCGCGAAGGTCATTCTGGATACCCTCGAATCCGAAAGCGCTTCCCTGACATATGAACAGTCGAACATGCTCTACCAGGGTGTCAACGAGGATTATTCTCATATTACTACTAAGAAGAAAAGATACGAAGCTGTCAGGGAAGACAAGTACTACAATGCCCTCCAGCTCAAGTATGCCAATGCCATAACATGCCACAAGTCCCAGGGAGGACAGTGGAAATGTGTCATCATCGACAATCCTTTCTGGCAGGAAGACCTGACCGCAGATGACCTCAAATGGCTTTACACAGCCATCACCAGGGCCACGGAAAAGGTCTACCTCGTGAACTTCAAGGAAGAATCATTTGCTGATTGAAAATTTTTAGACATATCATGAAACGTTACGCTTTTACACTTGCTCTTATGTGTCTCTGCCTGTGCGCCTCAGCACAGGAATTCCAACCGGTACCGCGTGCCTGGAAATGGGTGTCCTCCGACAAGGTCGCCTTTACCTACGACGGGACCTACACCGACAGTTCCGCCTTTATGGTGAATGCACGCAACGGAAGGAGGACCGAAGGGGTGCGCTATCCGGCAAAGTATACGGGATTCCCGGTACATCCGGAAGGTGCAGTGAACATGACATATTCGCCGGATTCCACCCGGATCGCCTTCACCCGCGACAATGACCTTTATGTCTTGGATATAGCGACCGGCGCAGAGAAAAGGCTGACATACGACGGCTCGGACGTCATCCTTAACGGCTATGCCTCATGGGTGTACTATGAAGAGATCTTCGGCCGTCCGTCAATGTACAGGGCCTTCTGGTGGTCTCCTGACAGCAAGCGCATAGGTTTCTATAAATTCGACAACTCCCAGGTGCCTATGTTCCCGATCTATTCTGCTTTCGCCGACCCTGAAGGGGCTGCGTCGCAGTCGCAGAGCCCAAAGGTGACGGACCTCTCGCTCGGAGGATCCCTCAGCCAGACGCGATATCCAAAAGCGGGACAGACCAACCCGAAGGTCAGGACAGGTATTGTGGAGGTCAGTTTCTCCCCATTGGGAGCTCCGATCAAATGGGCGGATTTCGATCCTGAGGAAGACCAGTATTTCGGCATCCCGTTCTGGAGCCCGGACAGCAAGGAATTCTTCATCGCCAGGATGCCGCGACTTCAGAACACGATGGACCTTTACAGTGTGAACGCATCTACAGGTTCCAAGAAACATATCTACCATGAGACATACACGACATGGCTGAACTGGATCGATTCGGCTGTCTTCACAGACAAGGGACTCTATATGGTCCGTGACTTCGAGACAGGATGGCAGCAGATATATTTCCTCTCATATGACGGCAGGACATTCCGCAGGCTGACAAGCGGTACCAACTGGTCTGTAACCGTGCTTCGCGTGGACGAGAAGAGGGGAGATGTGTACTTCACGGCAAAACGCGATGCCACTGTGCGTCAGGCTTTATATAAAGTCGACAGGAACGGTGTGGTCAGGTCCCTTACAGATCCGGCATATAATGTCCAGTCTGTAGTGTTCTCACCTGACGGGAAATATTTTGCAGCAGCCTATTCCAATGTGACCACTCCGACCCGTGTGGCAATATTCCCGACATCCGGAGGAACTGTTTCGAAAGGGCATGGCGGTCTTGTTGCCGAAGCCAACCTGACCTCTCCGGCATCGGGCTACAGGCCGAGAGTCGTTGCGGACATGAAGGGACCGGATTATGACGCCTCCGCATATGCCCTTGGCCAGCTGGTACACATGAAGACATCAGACGGCTTCACCCTCCCGGCGATGATAGTCTATCCGAAAGACTTTGATGAGACAAAGAAATATCCTGTTCATGTGGACATCTACGGCGGTCCGGACACTCCTCTTGTGCGTGACAGATGGCTGACACCGAATGCTGTCAATCAGTGGTACTCCGACAACGGCATCATCCAGATCACTGTTGACCCTCGTGCCGCCGGACATAACGGACGTGAGGGCCTCGACATGATCTACCGCCAGCTGACTGTCCATGAGGTAAAGGATTTCTGCGAATGGGCTGACTGGCTCAAGTCCATGCCGTTCGTGGCTGACGACAAGATAGGCGTGGAAGGATTCTCCTTCGGCGGCACGATGACATGCATGCTGCTCATGCAGGCGCCGGACAAGTTCCACTACGGCATAGCCGGAGGCGGAGTCTACGACTGGGCCCTGTACGACTCCCACTACACGGAACGCTATATGGACACCCCTCAGAACAACCCTGAAGGCTACTCCATCTCCCGCGTCCTGAACTACGTCGAAGGCTACCCGACTGACTACTCTTCCAATGTCATTTCGAGCGAGGCTTCAGGCCGAGTCGAGAAATCTGTCCTTCCGGTAATGCTGAAACTGACCCACGGCACCGGCGACGACAACGTCCACCACCAGAACACCCTCCTTCTGATTGATGCCCTCCACAGGAAAGGCAGGAAGTTCGAACTCATGATCTACCCTGACGGCATGCACGGCTACCGCGGCTACCAGGGCGCACACTTCCAGAGCGCCAACCAGGAATTCTGGCTGAAATACCTGAAAAATAAATGACCGCACATGGTAGTATCCGCGGATACATACGTCTTATCAATGTAATTTGCGAAATCTCTATGAATATGAAAAGACTGTTATTTTCTGCTTTTGCAGCTGTCATGCTTGCCGGCTGCTCGCCGAAGATTGTTTCAAATCTGACTTCGGCTCATCAGGCCCTGCCGCAGGATGTCGAGGTGGTTGTTCTGGGTCCTGAAACACCGGGTCCTGATAATGCCGAACTTCTCGGACAGATAAAGATTGGTGATTCGGGCTTCACGACTAAGAACGGCACATATCCGGAAGTTCTGGAACTTGCCAAAGAAGAGGCCCGAAAGGCAGGTGGTAATGTAGTGAAGGTCGTGGAGCATAAGGGGCCGGACATGGTGAGCAGCATTCACCGTATCACTGCGCAGATACTTCGTGTTGAGGATGTTGCATCGCTTGACGAGGCTGAGGATGTGCAGACTGTCTCTTCACACCCCGATTATGCCGTGATATATTTCTACCGAGATGCCGGGACAGGCCCGCTTGTGACATATGACGTTCATGTCGGTGAGACTAAAGTCTATCGTTCGAAGGTCAATACGAAAGCGGAGGTGAAGATATATGAAGAAGGTGAACTCGAAGTCTGGGCCCGGACTGAAGCGAAAGAGATCCTGCCGCTGACAGTGAAGAAGGGACGTGATTATTACGTGCGTACCGGTGTTACGATCGGAATAATGGTGGGAAGGCCGAGTTTTGATATTGTGCCGGCGGAATCAGGCAGGACGGAGTATGAATTGATCAAAGACAGATAGTTCCTATGAAAAGGTTATTGCTTGCTGCAGCGTTTATGATGACCGCAATGGCGGCATCAGCGCAGAGTATCGTCACTTCCGATGAATCTATAGCAAAGAACATGACATCCTGGAGATTCTCCGTTCAGAGCGGTTATGGCTATCGTGTAGGACGAGTGGATAGGAGTCAGGATCAGGTGCTGGTCGATCATGCAAAGAAACTCAAGCACGGTTTCATGTTTGGAGCCGATGCGACCTGCTACTTCATGGGAACCCTCGGAGTCGGACTGAAGTACAGCGCACTCTCATCGTCTGCCAATGAGTCTGTGACTGTGACTTTCGAAGACGGAAACGTTGAGTCCGGTCAGATGAAGGACAACATCAGAATCTCCTTTATAGGCCCGATGGCATCCTATCGTATGATGTGCCGTGACGGCCGTGACACCTTCCTCATGAATCTGGGCCTGGGATATCTGGGATATAGGAATGATGCAGTCCTCATTGATCCGTACGTCATAAAGGGCGGCAGCCTGGGCTATCTCTATGAGTTAGGCTATGACCTCGGCATCACGGACAAGGTCTCGATCGGAGCGACATTCGGCTACATTTCCGGATCATTGTTCAGCTACGAGGCCTATTCTGAAGGCGCATGGCGGACAGTGTCGCTGGACAGCGACAGCTACGAGAGCCTCACACACCTCCAGCTTTCCATCGGGGTGAGGATAAACCTGTAAGCTCCCGTTTTCCTGCCAGTCCTTGGCGTTCATAAAGAAATCAGCCGGATCCTGTGTCGGATTCCGGCTGATTTCTTTATCTTCTGCGCCTCATTGCGCCTTTCATCATGTTGCCCATGTTGGCTCCCATGACTGTCTTCATCATCTTGCGGGTGCCTTCGAACTGCTTGAGAAGCTTGTTCACTTCCGGAAGCGAGGTGCCGGAACCGTCGGCGATCCTCTTTCGGCGGCTGCCGTTGATGCAGTCCGGATGCTCCCGCTCGTATGGAGTCATGGAGAGGATGATGGCCTCGATGCCCTTGAATGAGTCGTTGTCCATGTCTACGTCCTTGAGCGCCTTGCCCATGCCCGGAATCATGGATGCGAGATCCTTGATGTTACCCATCTTCTTGATCTGCTGGATCTGGTTGTAGAAGTCCCAGAGCGTGAACTGGTCCTTGGCGAGCTTCTTCTTGAGCTCGCGCGCCTGAGCTTCGTCAAACTGCTCCTGTGCCTTCTCCACGAGAGAGACGACGTCTCCCATGCCGAGGATGCGGTCTGCAATACGCGCAGGGTGGAATACGTCGAGGGCTTCCATCTTCTCGCCTGTGCTGACGAACTTGATAGGCTTTCCGACTACAGCCTTGATAGAGAGTGCGGCACCTCCACGGGTGTCACCGTCCATCTTGGTGAGGACCACTCCGTCGAAGTCGAGTCTTTCGTTGAATGCCTTTGCTGTCTCGACCGCATCCTGACCTGTCATCGCATCGACTACAAAGAGAGTCTCTGTCGGCTGCACTGCCTTGTGGAGCGCTGAGATCTCATCCATCAGCTCCTGATCGACGGCAAGACGTCCGGCTGTGTCGACGATGACTACTGAATAACCCTCAGTCTTGGCCTTGGTAATGGCGTTCCTTGCGATCTGGATAGGGTCCTTGACGCCTTCCTCTGCATAGACAGGCACTCCGATCTGCTCTCCGAGCACCTTCAGCTGGTCGATCGCTGCAGGACGGAAGTAGTCGCAGGCAGCCAGAAGGACCTTCATGCCTCTTTTGCTCTTGATGTTGAGGGCGAGCTTGCCGGAGAAGGTGGTCTTACCGGAACCGTTGAGACCGGCCACCAGGACGACTGCAGGAGAGCCCTTTATGTTGATGTCGGAAGATTCGCTTCCCATGAGGGCTGCGAGTTCGTCGTGGACGATCTTTACTATCATCTGCTGCGGCTTGACAGCTGTCAGGACGTTCTGGCCTATGGCCTTCTTCTTCACGTCATCGCAGAACTGTTTAGCTATCTTGTAGCTGACGTCGGCATCCAGGAGGGCGCGTCTGATGTCCTTCATGGCCTCCGAGATGTTCACCTCGGTGATCTTGCCTTCGCCTTTGAGGATCTTGAACGACCTCTCAAGTCTTTCGCTTAAATTCTCAAACATATATTTATCTTTTTACATTTTCTTTTTCGTGTCCCTAGCCTCGTGCGGGCGGCTGTTTCCGGCTACTCGAAGTAGTTTACTGCCGGCGGGGCGTCATCCAGGCTGTCGCTGAAGACCGACGGCGCGAGGTCCTTCATGTTGTAGCGGCTTGCCATGACCTGACCGTATGCACCCGCACTGCGGATTGCCATGAGGTCGCCCCTGACGCTCAACGGCAGAAGTCTGCCTGCTCCCCACACGTCGCTTGACTCGCAGACCGGACCGACTATGTCATAGGCCTGGAAAGTCGGGAAGAACGAGCGCTGTGCTGCTGAAAGGTTCTCGATCTTGTGGTAGGCTCCGTACAGGGCAGGGCGGATGAGGTCGTTCATTCCGGCGTCCATGATCAGGAAGTTCTTGGTCTCTCCGCTCTTGACAAACAGCACCCTGGATATGAGTGAGGCACATTGTGCCACGAGGGAACGGCCGGGCTCCACATGCACTGCCTGGTCCTCACGACGGATGATGTTGGTGGAGATGGCCTCGAACCACCCTTCGAAATCTGCTATAGGATTGCCGTCAGGGTCGTCATAGTCCACTCCAAGTCCTCCACCGAGGTTGATGTTGTCCACCCTGAGTCCTCTGTCCTCAAAATATCTTACGATATCGTTCACCCTCCTGCATTCGAGAGAGAAGACTTCGTTCACTCTTGTGATCTGCGAACCTATGTGGAAGTGCAGGCCTATGAAGTTGATGTGCCCGCTTTTCTGTATTATCTCGATGAGTTTGTCGAATTCGTGGTTGGAGATTCCGAACTTGTTCTCATACAGGCCTGTAGTTACATACTTATGAGTGTGTGCGTCGATGTCAGGGTTGATCCTGACTGAAACATTGGCCTTCATCCCGTGCTGGCGGGCCATCTCGTTTATCACGAATATCTCCTGGAGAGACTCGCAGTTGAATGCTTCGATGCCCAGGCGCATCGCCTCGTATATCTCCTTGTCGCTCTTTCCTACTCCTGCATATACGATCTTGTCTGCGGGAAAGCCGCAGCTGTGTGCGTGCAGCACTTCGTTGCCGCTCACACAGTCGGCTCCGAAGCCCTTGCCGCTTATATATTCAAGAAGCCTGCGCTCTACATTTGCCTTTACGGCGTAATGAACCCTTATATCATGCCTTGCAGCAAGCTCTGCGACGTGGTCCGCAGTCTTGTGAAAGAGCTCCATGTCGTAGAAGTAAAACGGCGTGGCTATTTTGTCGAGTTTCTCTATTGTGCTGATGTCCAACATATTACACCTGGTAGCTAAATCCTGCTCCGTCCGGTGCTCAAAAAACGGACGAAAACGATTGCAAAAATAGCGAAAAAATCCTTATTTTCGCAGAATATGTGCAGATTACTACATGGTTGACATCAATCCGGACATCATAGTGCAGCTGATAGTAGGCGTGGGTTCTTCGATCCTCGCTTTTCTGCTCATGCTCATAAAGATTCCGCAGTCGGAGTACCATTTCAAGCTCGTGACCTCGAAGATGGCCATAGTGATAAGCTTCCTGATCTGCGGATTCATGATGTTCTTTGCTGTCTCGATGCATGGCTCACCCCAGATCCGCGACTGGGACCTGTTTGCAATGCTCACCATCTACATCGTCGTGCATTTCTCAACGTCCATCATAACATATTCGATGACTTCTCTCCTCAAGTCCGAGAAATACAGGTGGCATACGCTGTTCATTCCGGGACTCTTCATTTCCGCAGTGGTCTCGTTCCTCCTGCTGGACTCCTTCAAGTCTCCCGACCGCCATTACTTCTGGTTCATGTGCGCCATTGCGCTGGTGACCTTCCTGATGCAGTCGTTCATTTATATAAGGCATTTCGCCAAGGCCTATAAGACTTCCCTTCAGGAACTGGAGAATTACTATGATGAGGATGAAAGCCACAAACTGTCCTGGGTGCGTTTCTGCTACATAATCGCAATGCTGAGCAACCTGTTCATTCTTGTATATATCATCCTGTATTGTTTTCTGGATTATAAGCCGGGAATCGCGCATATATATACGGCGTTTTACCTGATATACATGCTGTATCTCACCTCCAATTTCATATCCTTCATCGGCAGTCACAAGCTTGTCCTTGATGCCGTGGCCCGTCCTGCGCTGTCAGCGGCCTTCTTCAGGCGACGCGAGTCTGAGAGGACGAAGAAGAAGGTGCAGGAAGAGGAACTCAACATCGACAGGGAATTCCTCAAGCTGGATAAGGCTCTTGAAAAATGGGTGGAGCAGAAATCATATTGTGAATATGCGAAGAGCCGCGAGGAGACCGCCCGCGAGCTCAACACCACAAAGGAAGTGCTTCATCATTATTTCCTTGTCAGGAAGGGGATTGATTTCAAGACCTGGAGGACACAGCTTCGCATCGAAGAGGCGAAGAGGCTCCTGCTTGAGAACAGGGATGTGTCGACCAATATAATTGGGGAGGCCGCCGGCTTCAGTGACCGGTCAAACTTTCACAGGCAGTTTGTCAGGATTGTGGGCTGCACTCCGAAGCAGTGGCGCGATTCAGGCGGAAGACCATAGGCTCCGAAGGTGTCTGGCTCTCGTTTTCGAACAAGGTGATGGCGTCGGATAAAGGTTCGAAAAGCCCTCCGTTCTCTTCTCCATCGATGTCTTCAATGGTTATTGCAAGGGTCACGACTTCCGGAGTTTCCGGAATCCAGATGTCTGTGACGAACAGTCCGTTGCTGTCGCTGTATTTTATTTCCTGATATGCTCCGCCGTTCCAGTCGAGGGTGACCTTGATGTGCTCTATCGGATTGTCATCTGTATCTGTGACATATCCGGCAATCCTTCCTTCGAGTTCGTCGAAGGAAGGATCGGAATTTATCATGTCCATCTTCATGCACGATGCAGCGAGCATTGTGACTGCCGTCAGCACGGCTGTAATCCACGACCTTGGCATATCATTTACTTCTTTTCAAGGTGAAAGTTCAGGTCGTTGACGAAGAACGTGCCTGTCCTGTTGTCGAATGAAGGGCCGGTCCAGGAAACGAACAGCTTCTGTGTTGAAGGAGTGTAGGTTCCTTCATGATCCTCTGCTGTTATCCTGCAGGATATCATCTTCTCGAAGCCGCTCTCCTTGAAATTGAATCTTCCTCTGTTGTCTGTGTAGACTGTCTTGACGATGAGCGTTCCGCTCTCGAAGTCAGCCACTTCAGCGGCATAGAACGTGATCTTTACATTTTCAAGAGGTTCGGCTGTGGCGATGTCTGCAACGCTTCCTGATACGACTATGGTGTATCCTGTGTCTTCCAGGTCACCGACGGGGTCCAGCCCCGCGCTGCAGGATGTTGCAAGAAGGATTGTTATGACTGCAGACAATATGTATGCGATAGCTTTCTTCATTCCGGTTTCTTTAGCCGGCACAGGTTTTAGAACGCTGCAAATTTAGTCATATTTTATGAACTCTTTGTTTTTTTCAATGAAAATAATCAGTTCTTGCGGGTCAATGCCCAGGAGACGTATCTTTTTCATGATTCCAGGCCATTCATTTTCAATGAATTCCCGTTTCTGTTCCTTCAGTACGGTCTCACGCGCATCCGGGCTTATGAAGTAGCCGATACCCCGGCGGTTATATATTATGCCTTCGCTGGTGAGCTTCTCGTATGAGCGCATGACGGTGTTGGGGTTTACGCCGATTTCTGCACCATATTCACGGACTGAAGGTATCCTCTCGTCGGGAGCAAGCCCGCCGCTGATGATTCTCTCGCAGATGGCGTCGCAGATCTGGAGGTATATTGCTTTGTTTGTGTTGAATTCCATGGCCTGCACTAGTGTCTTATCGTTTTGATTCTGAAGAATATGGCTGTAGCGGTTCCTATGAGCAGGAGGGCGTCAGATAGGGTGTCGATGCCAAGCAGTTTAGGGATGAAGCTGTTGGCGAAGTCTATGCTCGCGTTGAGGTCTCCGCTGCTGATGGCATTTATGGTCTCTGCCTCAAGGTTGCCCGCAAGCATCATTCCTATCGGTGCCAGGATCATGCTGAGGATGCTTCCTGCGGCGATCCATGCAAGGATGGTCTTGGCAGCCTTGTTGGTCTTGAAGAACAGTGCTCCGAGCAGGAATACCAGGATCATCACCATAAAGTCATCTACTACGCCGCGAAGCAGCATGTTTTCGTTCATGAAGTTGGAAATCAGTGCGTTGACTTCTGATTCCTGTGCGGCTTCAGCGGCAATCATGTTGCTCAGTTCCTTGAATCCTTCCGGAATTGTCATGCTTGCGTAAGGGTCTATGACGACGATGAGCCAGTCAATGGCAAGAGTGCAGGCGAAGAATGCGGCCGGCAGTATGATGAGGCAGTTGATGAGCATTGAGACGAATTTCTCGGTTGTCGATACCGGCAGCATGAGCCAGTTCGATCCGGCCTTCCTGTCGGTGATGAATCCGTAGCATTTTACGGGCATGCTTACGATCAGCACAGCGAAGGAGATAAGGAGATATATGGTTCTTGCCAATGCGTTGGATGCCAGCCATCCCTCTCCGGTGACCAGCGACATGGTCCCCACTATAAGATACAGGAAGAGGCCTGTCAATACTATGACGAGGAAGGAGATTCCGAAATTTGCGGCGCATCTTCTGATGTCCGACACGAGATATTTTCCGAATCTGCTGAAATTGAATATGTTGTCTGTTTTCATGGTGTCCTCCTTTAGTTCTGTTTCATGAATAATTCCTTGACGAGGTCCTTGTGCTTATGCACTGTGTTGAAAAGGGCTTCGATGTTTACCTTGCTTTCCTCTCCGGTGGTGTTCCTGAAGACCTGGATGCATCCTCCGGGGATGATCTCGCTGTAGAGGGCGCCTTCCTTTATCTCGTTGCTGTAGTCGAAATAAAGCTTCTCGGACACTTCCTGCACGGAGGCGTTCAGGAGCACATCCTGACGGTCGAGGATGACGATAGGATCGATGATGTTCTCAAGGTCGCGCACCTGATGTGTAGAGATCAGGATCACAGACTCCTCCCTCGTGTATTTTGTCACAGCCTTCCTGAACTGCGCTTTGGAAGGGATGTCCAGGCCGTTTGTAGGCTCGTCCATGAGAAGGTAGCGGGTGTCGCATGCGAGAGCGAAGCTGATGTAGGTCTTCTTGAGCTGGCCTGTGGACATCTTGTTCATCATCTGCTGGGGATCTGTCTCAAAGAGCTCCATCAGTTCCTTGAATCTGCCGATGTCGAATCTTTCCCAGAACTTTCCGTAGCTCTCTGCGTAGTCGATCGCCTTCATGTGTACCGGGGCATTGTCATCGCTGAGGTAGTACTGCTCCGACAGGAAGTCGGGCTCTCTGTCGAAGGGAGTGTGACCATCTGTGGTGATTGTTCCGGCAGACGGCTTCTTCAAGCCGCATAAAAGGGTGAGGAGGGTCGTCTTGCCCACTCCGTTCTCTCCGAGAAGTCCGTAGATGCGGCCTTCTTCCAGAGTCATCGTGATGTTTTTCAGTACGGGCTTCTCCCCGTAACGAAAACCTAAATTGTTGATTGTGACCATAATAATACGTGTTATGTCTATTTGTTATAGTGTATTAGTGAATTAATACACTGCAAATATAATGACATAATCTGAAACTCCAATACTTTTTTGAAAAAAATGTGATATACGAGTCTACCCTTTGCTATTCTCCTCGTGCTCGTCATGACACAGGTCGCGCTTTCTTCATGCTCGTAATGACCAATGAACACCATTTTCATTATAGGTGTAAACAGGAATGTCCCTCGCCAAAATTATGGCGCCGGATTATTTTGATGATGCGGGGGATGCGGATGCTGTCTGGCGGTGCTGTGAGTGTCTGAAGAGGCGGATGTTTTCTTCGAGACGGGCGTGTTCATCTTCCGGGAGGGCCCATGAGAGGAATCTCTCTCTGATGTAGTCAACTGCCTGGGAAGAAGGGTGGCACATGTCTTCGGCATAGAAGCGGTAGTCGCGGAGCTCGTCCATCACGATCTCATATGCAGGGAAATAGTCAGCGCATCCTTTCGCCGTGCCGTCTTCACTTGTGTCCACGCGGGAGAGCACATCTTCTTTGTCCATGCGGGAGATCACTTCTTCGATGCCGAGCAGGAGGGTCGCCTTGCTGATCTGGTTGCCGTGTGCGCCGTCCTTGAAATGACGTATCGGGCTGACGGTGAATATGAATTCCTTTGGTGCGAAATCCGGATCGGAGAGGCTTCTCTCCCTGCAAAGCGTGATTATCCTCTCGAGCGCATCAGCTGTTTCCTGCACGGAAAGGCGTTCGTGTCTGAATTCGCCGGCCGGGCGCTTGAGGCAGTTGGACACTATCATGTCTTTTTCCGTATGCCTGAAGCACCAGCTTGTGCCGAGGGTTATGATTACCTTGGTGCATCTGTGGAAATCATCTGCGGCCTTCTCCAGTGCTGCGTTTGCAGAGGATATGAATTCTTCCTCGGTCCCGCGTGCGAAGGATGTGTGGTGGCTGAACGAACAGAAACGTGTGTCGCCGGCTCCTATGCGGATGCAGTCCTGAATTCCGAATGGACGTCTGTCCAGCATCCTTTCCACACTGTTCAGGATCGAGGCCGGATTGTAGAGAGTCCCGAAGGGATTTATGCAGACTTCAAAGCCGAAATTCCTGAGCTGGATCCCGATATTTTCGGTGAAACAGCTTCCCAGCATCATTATCCTGTCGTTGTAGGAGATGCCTGTCCTGCATCTTTCGTCTGTTACCGGAGTCTGAAGTCGTAGCATGGTGGTCTGGATTTTCTGTCACGCAAAGGTATCAAAAATCCTGTAAAAGAATTATCTTTGACCGATTTATGTTTATATCCCTATGAATACTGTTCGTACAGCTGTAAAATCATTCCTCATATCGGCGGTTTCCATGCTCGCCTCATGCCTTTCCGCCCATGCTGCTGATTCCACCAAAGTCCGCTTTGCATACGGTCTTGACTATCAGATGAAATTTGACAACAGGGAACTGTACCGCAGCGCCTTCTCCCGTTCGATGACCATCTTCGGGGCCCGTCTGACTCCGTCTGTCGGCCTTGATCTGGAACAGCCTGCAAAGGGGATGTCGCACCGTCTGATGCTCGGAATCGACGTCATGAAGGATTTCGGTGCCTCGGCAGTTCCGGAAGGACTTGCCGGAGCAGGCTCGCCGGAGACTCTCGGAAGGCAGCACAATCTTGACCTTCTGCGTGAAGTCATCATGTATTACAGGCTCGAGAAGCGTTCGCCAGGGACCACCCTCGGTCTCTATGCCGGAATCTTTCCCCGCACCATGACAGAAGGTTCCTACTCCGAGGCCTTCTTCTCGGATTCGCTCAAATTCTACGACAACAATCTTGAAGGAATCCTTCTCAAGGTCTCCAGACCGAAGGCATATTTCGAGATCGGCTGTGACTGGATGGGAAAGCAGGGCATCGCACGCAAGGAGAAGTTCATGGTCTTTTCTGCCGCTGAGGCAAGGATTACAGACATGTTTCATCTTGGCTATGCCGCATACATGTACCATTTTGCAGGTTCGCAGAAGGCGAGGGGAGTGGTCGACAATATATTGATGAATCCATATGTGCGCCTCGACCTGAGCGGAAAGCTTTCTCTCCAGAAGTTCGGTGCCCGCCTGGGATGGCTTCAGGGGATGCAGCACGACCGTGTCTATGTGGGACACTATGTGTTTCCATGCGGCGCCGAACTGGATCTGGATGTACGTCAGTGGAATGTCGGCATACGCAACAAGACCTTCATCGGTACCGACATGATGCCGTACTACAACAGCACTGATGCCGCCGGTGACAAATACGGCACAAGGTTATATTTTGGAGATCCCTTCTACCGCGTCTTCGATCATGGCTACAAGAAGACAGGAATATATGACCGCGTCGACATATATTACGAACCGTTCTCCGGTCCGCATCTTTCCCTCAGGATCGACGCCCGCTTCCATTTCAATTCCTTCCGCTACAGCGGCTGCCAGCAGGTGGTGACCCTCCTGTTCAGAATATAGAACACAGTCTGCCGGATTCCGTCACTTCGTAAAGATACCTCCGACATTTTCCTTGCAGAAATGCCGGAGGTTCAATTTTTCAGAGGATGTCTCCTACGTAAACGTGGTGAGAATGTCGGAGACCAGTCTATTGTGTGACGGAAGGGACTGTCGTGTAGATTGTCCCGTTGTGCGGTGTCAGAGGCTCGTTCTTTATCTTGAAGAGTTCTGTGACCGTAACGAAGCGGTAGCCCTGTTTCTTGAGTTCAGGAATGAGGATGTCGAGGGCTTCCACCGTGCTTTCATTGCCTTCGAAGTCATGAAGGAGTATGATGCCTCCGTCGACTGCCGCCTCGATCTGTCTGCGTGCCCTTTCCTGAGGTGAAACTTCCGGAAGCCAGTCCTCGCAGCCGTTTCCGCATATGAAGGTGAGAGGAATGAGATCCATCATCTTCCGGTTGTAGTCTATGTACGGAGGACGGAAGAACTGCGGGGCCTCTCCGGTGTATTTCTCTATGAGTGCCGATGTGCTTTCCACCTCTGAGATGATGTCCTCGTCGCTGAGGCTGCTCATCGCGTGATGAGAATATGAGTGGTTCCCGATGTCGCATCCCATGTCGTGGGCTCGTTTCATGACCTTGGCGCTTTCTTCGTCGATGTGCATTCCGTTCACGAAGAATGATGCTGTGATCCCGTGTTTCTCGATCATATCCAGCATCTTTACTGTTGTGGTCACATTGGGACCGTCGTCGAATGTCAGAGCAATGACCTTGCTCTCTTCCTTGCATCCTGTCAATAGGGCCAGGACCGCGATCATCAGAGGTAGTGCTTTCATAGGGTTGTGTGTATTCTTATTCCTTTACCAGAATCATTATCCCGTTCTTGTCCGGAAGCAGGGTGAGCGTCATGGTCTTTTCAGTGTAGTCCGACACTGCCCAGGTTCCGTTTATGACAGGACAGTCAAAGGTAATGTTTTTTCCTGACACCGCATATTGCATCTCGTATGATTCTTTTGATGGGGAAGAGGATCTTTTCTGGATGAATGTGCCTTTGTCGGCTGATGTGAACTTGAGTGTAACTTCCGACTGTTCCTTGATTATGGATCCCTGGAGGCTTCTCCATGTGCCCTTCCATCGTGTGTCAAGAATGTTGTCGGCACTGAAGGAGTCGTTGGTCTTTTCTGCAGGATCACATGAGAGCAGGGCGAATGCCGCCAGAATGATTGAAAGAATTCGTTTCATATATGTTAGTTTGATTAATAATGACGGCGCCGTGTCCATCAAAGACTGTGCCGTAAATGTTTGATGACATGCCAGTCAATTGACTTCTGTGGCTGAACTGTCATTCAGCCGATCCGAAATCGATTTGAGGAGCCCTGACGGTTGCTTTTCCGGTTATTCTTAGTATCTTTGTATGTTATGACTGTCAGAACATTCAATAGCCCCATGGATTTCGAGAGCCTGTTTCAGTTCAATTTCAGGCCTCTCTGTCTGTATGCCCTACATTACATGGGCGATACGGAAACGGCTGAAGACATTGTCCAGGAGTGCTTTATGAAGTTGTGGGAAAAGATTCAGCAGGGTACGGAGGTAGGCAACAGAAGGGCCTATCTGTACATGACGGTCCGCAACCGATGTCTCGACCAGCTCAGGAAGAAAGGACTCAAGACGGAATCTCTCAAACCATATGACACCTACGGGATCATAGATGACGATGATGCTGTGGAGAGGGCCCAGACGGAAGCCCGACTGTGGACTGCCATAGATTCCTTGCCGCCGAAGTGCAGGGAAGTCTTCATCCTCAGCAAGCGTGACGGTCTGAAATATGAGGAAATAGCGGATGAACTCGGCCTTTCCGTCAACACGGTGAGAAATCAGATAAGCAAGGCGCTGAAGATGCTGAAGGAAGGAGCTGTAAAGATATTCATGTTCTTTTTTGCATGATTTTTTAAAATACAGTAGTACTATTTGACAATAATTACGTCGTTACTACGGAAAAGGAATATTATCAAGGGTTATGTCACAATTTGAAGACAGACATCTGGACTTTGTGCTGAAGCATTATAAGGAAGGAGCATTCGATACGAAGAAGGCTATCGAGCGCTTCAAGACGGCTCAGGGCATCGGTTCTCCACAGCGCCGGCGCCTGCATCCTGCGGCTTTCGCCGTGCCTGCCGCCGCTGCGCTCCTTCTCGGAGTCTTCCTGTTCATGGGACATGACTCACGCAAATGGACAGAAATCACAGCTTCATCATCTCACCAGATAGCTGTGCTTCCGGATGGAACGGAAGTCACCCTTGCTTCCGGCGCTTCGATAAGCTACAGGATGAAGGACACCAGGGAGGTCAGGATGGATGGAAAGGTCTTCTTTGATGTAGCCCGTGACGAGACCCGCCCGTTTGAAATAGATGCTGACGGAGCATTCGTGAAGGTCCTCGGAACGGAATTCATGGTAGATGCTTCGGGTGATGCCGCAGCAAAGGTCTATGTGGAGGACGGAAAGGTGTTCTTTGCGAAGAATCCGGATTCCGAAGGAGTCGTCCTGACAAAAGGAATGGGCGCCAGCATCGTGGAGGGTGCTGATGCACCCGTTCTCGATGAGACGCCCGACATAAATTCCATTGCATGGCAGCGAGGCTCGTTTATCTTTGAAAACACTCCTCTCAAGGATGTCCTCCAGTGCCTTTCAGAGTACTATCATGTGTCATTCGTTGCAAACGACCTTTCCAAGAGGCTCAGCGGAGAATTCGGTACTGATGACCTGGATCTGATAATCGAGCTTATCGAGTCCGCTCTTGATGTCACGATAGTCTGCAAATAGTTCTCCTCCTCTTACAATGCCTTCTTCTGAAGGTACTCCTTGAAGAATCTGCCCTGGGTCGAAGGAGTGAAGTTCCAGTCCTCGATCAATGTCGGAGACCAGTCTGTGTCAAAGCACCATACGGTAAATGAAATACCCTTCTTCTCGAAATACTCTGTGATATGATGGCCATATACGTCTGTCGAAATGACAGGGATATGGGCACCTTTTTCATTTTCAAGACAGAAACCGATCTCAGTGCAGATGACAGGATAGGTGTCGGCCACGAAGCCGAAGTCCGCCTCCCACTGCTCTTCCCAAGGTTGTTCGCGCTTCATCGGATAAGGATGTGAGACATAGGCGACATTAGGACGCTCAATCGGAGCGTAGGCGACAGGAGTAAGGTCGTAGGCCCAGTTGAAGCCGGCACACAGACACACGGCGTTCGGATTGTATCTGCGGATGGTGTCGATGATCTTTTCCTGCAGTTCTTTCCATTCTTCCCATGTACATTCTCCTGTGTCTTCACCAGTCACAGTCGGCTCGTTGAACACCTCATAAAGAGCCACAGCCGGTTCATCCTTATAACGCTCTGCAACCGTGCTCCAGAACTTCAGTGTCTCTTCAAGGTCTGTGTCATACATAGGATTTGTGTATTTCGCATCCTTGAGGTTTCCGATTGAGTGCCAGTCCATGATGACATACAGCCCATGTTTCTTCGCCCACTCTATTCCCTGGTCCATGGCAGCGAATGTCTCGTCCCATCCCATGCTGTTGAGGTTGGTAGGGTGGACTGCAAACCTTACGATGTTGGCTCCCCAGTCAGCGGCTTCAGCGAAATAACGCTCTGTCCACTGGCCGTCCCTCACCAGCTTGACCGGATCGGAGAAGCACAGGCCTCTGAATATGATCTCATTTCCCTGAGGGTCAATGAACCTGTTGCCCTCTACCTTTACCCATCCCTCATTGCCGGATCCGGTTGTGCAGGCTGCCGCGACAATTGCCGCTATGCACGCCATCAAGATTGTCTTTTTCATTTCTGATCGGATTGTTTAGTGAAAATAATTATGTATCAACCTTCAAAGTTAATTAATTATTTCACTCTTGCAACCACATCCTTCGGCTCGGCTGCGACATCCTTGTCCTGCATGTGCTGAGGACTGTATTTTCCCTGAGGAATGTCCCTGAGGATGTAGTAGTTGGCCTTTCTTGCTGCTACGATGTGATCGGTGGAGGCTGTGCTGATGGCAGCGGCAGCCAGTTCGACCAGGGCACCCAGAAGTGTTTCGGATCCTGAGTCCACAGACAGGTCCAGGAAGAGGTCGCAGCTCCTGTCGAACAAGGTCTCGTCAGTGTAGGCTGACTTGATGACATATCTGATCTTTGTCTGGATTCCAAGCCCTTTCTTCGCCCATGTCTCGATCACAGAGAAGACCACGGCGTCGGCTCCGAAATAGCTGTTGAATGTGGAAAGCGGGGCCTCGAAGAACACTTCCGAGTCGTATGCGCTTTCAGACTTCAGGACATCCATTGCAAGAAGGGGAGATAACACATAGTAGCCGGCCTCTATCAGGGGACGGCTGATGGATGTATACAGAAGGTCTTTAGCTTCCACGTTGGCCGACTTGTTGATCGGAGGCATCACAAGCAGGGTCACGGGCTTTTCTTCATACATCTTCGCATATTGTGTCCCTCTGGTCACCGTGCCGGTCACGCCGCATGATGCGGCAATGAGGCATACAGCCATTAAGCATATCAGTCTTTTCATGTCAGGTTTCATGTCGCCGGTCATTTACAGAGTCTTTCGATAAGAGGCGCGATGAACTTCGCGGATTCAGGATAGAGCTCGATCTCTTTTTCAAGAAGCTCCTTTCCTTTTTGAGGGAAGAAGGAGGCATAGTCCGCAGTGGTGAAGCTCTTCCGCTGCGCCGCAGTCGCATACTGTGCGAAGATGGAGGCATTATCCGGAATCAGCAACATGTAGCCGTATTCTGCACAAATGCCTGGAGGGGGCATCTTGCGGACCCCTCCAGGATGGGTGACGATCTCTTCATAAAGGCATATGAGCTTGCAGAGACTCTCGGGGGTCTGTCTGTCATAGTTCATGTATGTAAGATTCTCGTAGGTTGTAGCTCCATTCTGCAGACCTCCCCAGTAGTAAAGAGAAGAACTCATTCCGCATGAGGCCAGGATGAATGAAACCAGGGCCAGGGTCAGAATGTGTTTCATAATCCGATGATCTTATGTTCCCCTGAAGAGAGGAATATCTTCTTGTCAAACTCCTGCACGGCACCGTTGCCCGACACCTTGACTTCGTGTTCTCCCGGTGTGGTCTTTATCGTGTTCAGTGCAGTCTGCCTGATGTTTCTTCCGCTCTTGTAGGCCTTCTGCCTTACAGTCCTGATGTGATAGGTCCTGTCGTCGACAGTGACCGTGATATCCTGTTTTACGTCATCGGTGAAGGAGATGTAGGCCGCATCCTCCACGCCTGACTGTACCGAGTAGTTTCCCACTCCGCAGCCTGTCAGCAATAGGGTGAAGGCTGCGATTATCAATGTCTTCTGCATGTCTATTTGTCCATTATGTAATAATTCATGAGATTATCCACATCCAGTGCCTCTCCCTCATAGCTGCAGAACGAAAGTTCTGTCTCAGGAGTGTCGCCGAATGAAGACTGGATTGTGATCACTCCGGTCCTGGTCCCCGGAAGCTCCACATTCATCCCGGTCTGAGGATTCTTCACGACCTTGCCCTTTCTGTACACGGTGAAGCTGTCACCGGCAACGAGTCCCTGCGATGTTCCTCCGGAGATGATGTATGCGCCGTCTTCCACTGAAAGGATAAATGATCTCCAAGGCTTGTCCATACACTTGTTTATGATGTTCTCGACAAGCTGCGACAATGCTGCCGATATGGCTTTGTCGCTGAGTGTGGCATCATAACCTGCAGTGCCGCCGATGCCCATGGTCTGCTTGCTCGATGTCTCTGCAAAACCCTTGGCCTCGTCCGAATAGATGATCAGTCCTGTGGCTGCCTCGACCAGACGGATGCTTACTGCGGCTTCTACTGTCTGTGTCTTTGTAGATGAGAACACCTTCTGCTCTCCCTCTGTCTTGCGGCCGAATTCGGTGATGGATCCGAGAATGATGTAGTCGGCTCCGATCTTGTTCATGCCTTCGCCTGCCTCACTCAAGAGAATGTCCAGGTCCTCCCTTTCAAGAAGAATGAACTTTCCTGTCGATGCAAGCCTGGTGGAAAGGATGTCAAGAGCCTGCTTTCTCATAGGGTCGTTCTCCTTGTCATAGAACACTCCCTTTGCGTACTGTGTCTCGTTGGAGAACCGGCCTATAGCCACCTTTCTTTTGATTGTCCTTTCGCCCTGCGCAGCCAGAGGCAGTGCCGTCATGACCATAAGCAGGGCAACTAAAAATCTGTAGATTGCTTTCATATCTTCTGTGTCTGTATCATTTGGATAATTATTGGCGGATGTGTCTACAGCGCAAGCAGCATAGGCACAAGCAGGATTGACAGTCCTAATGTGCCCACCCATACCTTCGCGCCGGTGTTGATGATCTTCCTGCTTCGGGGATCCATTGCCGACTTGTTGCTCTTGACATGGTAGCAGATATTGTCAGGTCCGATGAAGAAATGCGTATATAGTTTGTGGGTTTTGACCTTTGTAGTGTAGTCCGGGTCGAAATTGCCGAAATGGGTGTCTACGTCCGTAGTGGTTGTTGTGGTGAGCTGCTCATATACAAGTATGCTTCCCCCGTTGCCGTCAGATTCCACCCGGTCCGGAGCTCCGAAACTGATCACGATTTCAGAATGACTCCTGCCTTTCCAGTTCTTGTTGTACTCCGGCTCTACAGGATAATGCCTGATGAGTGAACATGATGACAATGCCATTACAGCCGTGAGTATAAATATGATTTTCGTTTTCATGTCGTATACTTGTTAAGATGTTCATATATAAGACGACGAAACAGCCTCATAGTACTATTCGATCTGTTGAGAAAAACAGGATTCCCTGTCAGAATCTGAACGCCAGTCCTCTGCTGAAGGTGAAGAACCACCTTATATGCTTTAATGGATGCCGATGATCACATCGCTTTCAATGCCGTTGTACATGGGGACATCAGCTCCGACTGTGACAAAGACCTCGTTGTTCTCGAGGTCCTTCTGTGCATGAAGAGGGGTTGCCGATAAAATGACAGATAATAATAAGAGAAACCGTTTCATAATCCTTTGTAGTTTCAGAATCGCCGGCTTGATCCGGTGATATATCCATTGAATGCATGGCCTGAACAGAGTTTCCCACACCTTGCATCCCTATATAGATGCATTCAGACGTCATTTCGTTCGACGTTCATTTGAAATATCTCACTTTTTGTCCTGCTGCAGACTTATTCCTCCATGTCCTTAAGTATGTCATCGAGGATTCGGAACCTGCGGATGTCCTTTATGACTCCAAGGCTGTCTTCTCTTAATTTGTCCGGGCTGAATGGCAGTCATTATGACCGTGGAAATGTACGGTTACTTCTTCTCCTTCCTGTATCTGTACGGTCTTGCTTACGCCGTAATGATTGACAATATAATTTCCGACATTGAGTCTGAAGGTGAAGGATTGAGGCTTGCCTTCCACTGCCATCACTGTGTGGAGAGGCTTCATGCTGTCTTCGGATCCATAGGGATAGACGCGGACCTCGGATTCGAAATAGAATACCGGGACCTCTACTTTCAAGATTCCTGTTCCGTCGGACAGCTTCTGGCAGCCGTTCATCGCTGATATTGAAATCAGGGCGGTGCAGATCATAATGATGTGTTTCATCGGGTACGGATTTGAGCTACAAGTTCAGCAGAGAACACCTCTGCTCCGGTGTACCATGTAAGAGTGAGCCTACCCTCATCTGTGAGCTCTCCGCTATAAAGAATCCTCGAATCATAGATGCCTTCATTCAGAATGAAGACATTCTCATTCATGTAGATCTTGTAGGTCTTTCTTGTAACAGCCATCAGCCCCTGGATCCCTTTTTCTACGACACATTCAGATCTGTCATCTGAAAATGTCAGCGTGATCTCAGCCACATGTGCCTCGCTCTCTCCTGTGTCATTATTGGTCAGGATGATGTCGTATGTCCCGCTCCACGTGTCGTGCAGCCAATGAGGGTGTTCATGCTTTTTACAAGCACACAGGCAGGCCAGTGCTGCCAGAATTGTCATGATCCGTTTCATGGTCAAAGTATTATAAATTAATGTGTTCACTTATTTGATTGTGAGGATATGGAAACATGATGTCGACAGGTGGTTTCTAAGCCATCTGCACCATGGCATATGCAGCCTGACCGGCCTCAAGCTGAACTTTGCCTTATAATGAGGATTGACCAGCCATAGTGTCCTGTCCTGGATCTTCAGCCCCGACCTGCTGCATAGCTCTTCAAAGCTTTCGATGCTCATCCCCGCTCTTCTGATGCTCATAAGCTCATCTATCCTGTCTTCCTTCTCATTGCATGTCTTCAGATACCCTCTATACCATCTTTCAGGCAACAGGTGTATGAAGGGCAGGCGGCATAGACGGCTCCTGCATATCTGCTGATGTCCTCCGAATGGCATATTCCACGCTGGGAATGCTGACATCATCACCCCGGAGGGTCTCAATAATGCCTTGGCCCTTGACATGAATGCATGCTTGTCTGCCGGACTGATGTGTTCTATGACATCGTGCATGATCACGATGTCATATTTTCCGATGTGCGGCCCTATGTCGAATCGGATGAAATCGGAACAGATGAATTCTCCTTTTAACCCTTTCTCCTGAAAGAATGTCCGCGCATCGGAAATCTTCCCCTTGGAGATGTCTATTCCGCACACATCGCACCCGAGCCCGGCAAACGGCACCAGATTGCCGCCCTCGCCGCATCCTATCTCAATGACATGATGACCTGACCTTATCTCTTTATATGCCGATATGTATCTTGAGATGTACTCCGTTGAGGTCCGGGCAAGTTCCTCAAAATATATCCTCCTGTCTGTATATCTGTCTTTCATTCACACTCTGCCTTATGGTGTCTGTCTTATAGATTGACTGCACAGGCAGATACTGCGTCAGATTCTACCAGGTGAAGCGGATTCCTATCGGTACAGCAAGATCGAGAGGTCTTTCTGTCCAGATCGTACGCACGTTGCCGCCCGGGCCGAAATGGTACTGTATCTGTGGTTCTGCATATATGCTTATGTCAGATCCCAATGTGTACCGGAAGCATAATCCTGCCCCCAAAGACCACTGGAGAGGGACTCTCATAGGCAGAGCCTGGCTGTAGGTCATGACGCTTCCATTGTGATGCTCTATGACATTTGAGGCCGCAACAGGGATGTCAAGACGTCCGTATGCAGATGCTGATATGTTGATGTGTCTTCTGTTCCATAGTGCATATGATGCTCCGACAGGCACTCCCAGATAATGGATGGTCTGCCTGTTGCTCACCGCAACCGTGTCAATTCCTGATCTGGCACGGGATGACAATCTCGAGTATTCCAGTCCGGTGATCACACTCCATTGGCGATTGATCTCCAGGCCGACGGTGATCCCGACAGTAAAAGGACGGGCATATTCACGTTCCTCCTCGAGCCTATTGTTGCCTGCATGAGCATTGCCAACGGCTATTGAATGTAAGGATGAATACATCGTGGAGTCTGGATAGTTCTGAGCCAGATCGGCCAGGAGCCTTTCCAGATCGCTCCACGAATCAATCTTTGTTTCGGTACTTACATAGTCGTTCTTAGGAAGAAGATCTGCCAGCAGGCCGCTGTTCGGATTCATCGGTATGTTTCTGGACATTGAGCCAGGCATGTTCGAGAACTGGAGACGGATGGATGCCTTCCTTCTATATGACGGTTTCTCATCTTCCTCCCAGTCGACGCCCTCCCAGGCATAATTCCTGATGTCCCGTGGGATGTGTGTAACTGTGTCATTCTCAAAGATTTCCTGACTGCCGATCACTTCGGTGCTGTCCTTGCATTCAATGGCAGATGCTTCCTTACATCCGGCCGTCAGAGGTATGAGCTGCGGAACCTGCGGATCCGGGATGACTATATCGATACGGGCTGCAGGATCCTCCATGCGGACTATGCGGATGTCGGATGGAATATGATCGGAAGCCTCTCGCGTTTCTTTCCATAAGAGGGGAGTCAGGGCTATGAATAACAGGGCAAGCCCACCTGCCCAGTACTTCCTGATGGCTTCTTTCAGTATTGCCCTGGCTCTGAAAAGGTCAGATGACGACGTCCTTTCCTCTATCCCCAGGATTGCACCGATCTCCTTATGCGAGAGACCGTCCAGGACAGACATCCTGAATACATTCCCATATTGTTCCGGGAGTCTGTCTATCATGGACATCAGGACATCGAGGGGTACGGGCTGGTAATATGGAGAGTCAACCTCATCTATGACATCTGCCATTTCTGTTTCAGGCAGATGCCTTTTACGTTCCTTGATGTGCTGCAAGGCGAGGTTCCTTACAATGCTTGTCATCCAGGATTCGAGTTTAAGAGGATTCCTCAGCTGGCCGATCTTGGAGATGATTATCAGGAATGCATCGTGGAACAGGTCATAGGCTTCATTCCTGGATCTGACATAGAACATACACTGCTTCATCAGCGTGTCCGAATACAGGTCATACAGAGCCCTGATGCTTTCAGGCTCTGATGATCTGCATCCGTTGACTATGCCTTTGAGGTCCATCTGAATCCAACTTATTCTTTATAGATGCAATATTCTTTAAATACTGCGTCGAAAATCCGTATTTTATCAGTTCTTTATGTCAATCCGACCCAACGCCCTGCCTTTTTACCCGATGCTGCTGATAATATGTAGCAGAAGATAAAGCTGATGGTCAGAACAACAACAGAATTTACCGGATAAGGAAGGGCTTTATAGAATGTCAGAGGTTCGAGCCCTTTCAGGATCATCATATGAACGAAGAATATTCCGGATGAACAGTCTCCGATCGTGCTGAGGAATCTGCCCCTTGGCTCATTATGGCTGCCGTCAAGAATGTAATATATCATCAGCATGAAGATCGAGCTGGACAGGATGGATGTCAGCTTGAGCTGTGAGCCGCATCCGGCCGGATCCACAGCAGACCATATATATCCCTCGGTCATCTGCAGAAGCAGAGAAGCGCAATACAGGACCGTCAGGTTCCAGATGTTGAATTTCCGGTCTATAATCTTGTTGCCGAGAACCAGCCCGAGATAATAGAATGTAAACCATCCGAGACAGGCGTCATTCCAGAAGAGCACCATATATCTGTCCGGGTGCATGCCTCCAAAAACAGGGATATATTTGAAAATGATCACAGACAGCGGCGTCACCAGCCATCCAAGAGGTCTGTACGGAGATTCTGCCAGTCTGCCCAGCAGAGGAGTCAGGAGGACGAACTGAATATAGACGAAGATGTAGTACAACGTAGTGGTGGCATTGGCGCAAAGCAGGTTCTTCACCAATGCTGCCGGACCTGCTGACCGGATGTCCGGAATGCTGTATATGACTGTCCATATAAAGTATGGCACAATCACCCGCGTAATGCGTCTGCGATAGAATCTATGCCAGTTGTCACAGCCGGTTCCGGTGAGATAGCCAGACAGAAAAATGAATGTCGCAACCGCGAAATTTATGACTGGCTTGAAGAATATCTGCCATTGTCCTGAGGGTGTGGTATGGATCATGACCACAGCGATGATGGCTATGGCACGGAATGTCTGTATGTTACGGTCTTTCAAGCGGTAGAAATGGATTCAGTCAAAACTTTTTGCAGTCAGAGTATAGATTGACTGTATGCCGTTTTACTGCGTCTGTTTCCATGTGTTTTCACCCCCATTGTTACCCTCAACCTGATAGGTGAACTCGTCAATATCTTCACATCCTGCAGCCGCATTTACAATGCCGATGCATGAAAGGGCGAAGATCGATCTCCTGAAGATTGAATATGCCAAAGATAATCTTTGGTTCACTTGCAGATGGAATTATTCCGGGTCATGTCAAGGAAGGAGGGTCAGCGTGATAATCAGACCATCTGATTCATCCAGACAGAAATGGTTGAAACTATCCCGATCCTCCTTGGCGATTCCTCCCAGCAAGGTGTCACGGCCGCTGATTCCTCTTTTCCTGTTTTCGTTTTCTATAACGAAGAATCCATGATCATACATGTGTACCTCACCCACCGAAATGGATTTATACTCCTTATGATTCAAAGGGATCCGCTCACTGAGAAGTCTGGTTGCGTCTCCTGACATTGAAGACATGCAATTATCTGCTACAAACATCTCAAAGTTCAAGTCGCCTTCCATAAGCAATAGTTTCAGAGCCTGTCCAGAGGCATTGTCTGCGACATCCATCTTGAAGGTCTTTCCTTTGGACTTCAATGCGACTGTCCGGTTTTTCAGATCTTCGAGGACCGGAGCCTGTCCATTGCTCAAGCCGAGCTGGTTGCAGGAGTATATCTCCTCCCACTCGGTCCAATGTTTTCCGGAATAATCTCTGTCATAAGAAATCTCTATGCTGACGGTGCGCTGTTCAAAACTGTCATTCCATGGCACTACGGTCGTGAAATACTGCAAATCCCTCATATCCTCATTGATGCTACCTGGGTTGAGTGCATACGAATAGACCTCACCATTGACCTTGGCCTGAAAACGGAAGTACTGATATGCCTCGCCTGGTTGAAAGCGTGTCACCGGATAATGCCTGAATGGAACCTTCAGGGCACAACCCTTTTGAGGAAGAATGTCATCGGTCTGTGGCGACATGACGGTACATTCGAAATACTCTGGAGTACATGCGTGGAATACTGATGCAACGGCAATGGCAGCCAAAATGGAAATTATCCTTTTCATATAAAACAACGTAATAATACTTTCAATGCTTCCATACCGGAAGTTAAAGTGGAATATTCAGAAACTGAACTTCACTCCAAAATTTAATAGGCCTTGATTACCCCAACCAGTTTCAAGGAAGCCACGTAATGCCTTTCCTCCGAACTCCATACATACGGATGACACCTGGCCTGCTGGCATCGGAATCGGCTTGTCTTCATTCTTGCCGTCAAGGACCAGCATCATACCTAAAGAAAGTTTGGAGTACATTCCGAAATGCTCATGATTGAACCATATGAACTTTGAGGTTGCCATTATTGCAGGATAATGCACAATGTAGTCACTTCCGTTATTCCATTCGCCCCAGGTGCTTTCATAGCAAACAGTGCCTCCCAGTTTTATTGTCCTGTTAAGAGAATACAGATACTGAAAACTGAAACCACCGGTACCACCATTATCGATTCTTTTGGGAGACTCCTGATCTCCTGGAGCAATTACATCTACTATTCCTGCTAATAATCCGCCCAGCACTGTTCCTCCACCTGCGCCAATGAGGTCAACAGCTTGAGGTAGAGTGATGTAGCCATAGCTTACAGAAATCTCATGTCTTGATTCATCAGTCTGGGCAAGACATACAAAGCCTGAAATTATCAGTAAGGCAATTGAAGAAAGCAGTCTTTTCATGGTTGTCAGTGTCATATACGCAATAATATAGTTAAAATAGTTCTGATGTCCGGCAAAATGCATAGAAAAGTTGCAACATGAATCAGTCAGTCATGCTGTCAGAATTTGAGAGCCAATGCAAGCCCGGCTCCATTTACTCCGTAATCCAGAGTGGCTGCAGCCGGACCCGCGGAGCTCTTGAGTTTCTTTATCTTGCTCTGTCCGAGCCATATCGTGCCTGCACCGGCCAGCATCATCACATATCCTGTTATCTCCACAGCCTGACCTTTCCTGTAGCCTGCCTGCTTCCTGGCTTCCTGCTTCAGGGTGTAGATTTCTTCAATGCTTCCAGAAGTGGAATGGATGTTTATGTAGCGGTTTTCCTCTACTGCACACATTACGCTTCCGCATAGCCAGGCGGCCGCTCCCGTACCGGCAGCTACAATACCTGCTGTCTTGGTGTTTGCAGCGACCTTATATTCCTTTGTCAATGTGATGTCTTCAGACGGTTTCACTGCATACTGTGCAAAAGATAACGCTGCAGATGAAAGCAGCGTAATGAATACAAGCAATACTTTTTTCATATTATCATCAGTTTATGTCATTTGTCTTTCCTTCCTCCTCCGAATGTGATACTTACGGATGGGCCTGCCGTCACTTTTCCGTCTGTCGGGATCCGGAGCTGCAATCCTACCCTGAAATGCCGGAACAGCTCCACGCCGGCTCTTGGTGTAAGGGCAGCAACAAAAAAATGCTGTGTATCTGATTCCTCGAGAATATTTCCTTCAGGACCGACTGTGCATCCCTCAAAAACCTGTCGTGTACCAAGTCCGAATCCGATGCCGGCTCCGGCATAATACGAAACGTTCTTTCCTCTCCGGAAATTGTAGTGTGCAACTGGTGACAGCGTTATGTAAAGTCTCCCTATTATGGCACCTTCGCTCATTTCCAGAGGGTCATAGCGCGTATGAGGTGTGGCTCCTATTGAAAATTCTCCTCCTACATCGACTGGCAGAGTGTCAAGGTTATATCTCAGGGCCATCGTGAAAATCAGATATACTGCCTCCTGCCCAGCGGAAACGCCATAGTTATAGTAATCAAACTCCCACTGCTTTACAGGAATTGAACGGGAGTCCTCAGAGTCAGACTGCGTTTGTGCGTATATTGCTCCGCTTGAAAATGTGAGAATCAATAGGGTGACGAATTTTTTCATATGATCAGTATTTCATGTTCATAGATGCAGAAGACTGCACTGATGTGACAGGCCGGTTCGAAATCCAGATCATATCGTTTTATACTTTTGCAACTCGTCTGCGGTAAGGAATAAAAGGACAATAATCAATCTCTTAAAGATTGGATATAGAGGATTCATCAGCTTTATGTTGTTATTCCTTTGTTACTTCTTCACAGGTTTAATCTTATATCCGGCCTCACGAAGCAGATTGATCATGCCGTATTCTCCCGGCAGATGACCCGCACCGACCACAAAGAGGGTGGTCTGCTTCGGAAGGATTTCCTTCATCTGTTTCTCCCAGTTGAGATTGCGGACCTTGACAATGGCGTCATATTCATAACCGGTCATCTGCTCCTGAAAAACCTTCCAAAGCGTGTCAAGGTTCTGTGATTTGTATGCATTCGTCAATTGCTGCAGAAGTCCTTTGCTGTCTGCATGGTCAATCATTTCCAGAAGTGCATCTGCCTGTTCCTCAAGAGAGTTTCCGTACAGGAGTTCCATCTGATAGTCTGCAGTCTCAAGTTCTCCGATTGTTTTGCCCTTCCGCTGACCGAGCGTCTGCATATACTTGTCGATCGTTGTCATGGTGGCAATTTCCGGCATCACTTCCATCATCTCCTTGTTCTGGACTGTCACCATTATTGTCATCGGCTTCATCACGGAGAGCATTTCCAGGCTTGCTCCCATTTTCTTACCAAGCCATTCATTCACCTTTGCAGCCTCTTCCGTTGAGAAAAGAGAGAGCAGGGAGGTGTCAGCAGGCATCATCATCATAGCCTGCATCTTCTGCATCCGCTCCGGACTCATCTGGTCAAACTCTATCATATTGATCTCGCCGATTATGTTGTCCACCTTGTCAAAGGCCATCATAAGCCCCGGGATACTGTCACAGTAGGTGAAAGGGCATCCGTGATGGGTTCCGAGAATGTACGACGGCTTCTTTATGCCGTTACCGCTGATCTTCCACACGAGCTGTGCGTTGGAAGTGAGGCACAGAAGGGAGAGTGCCAGGATTGTCAAGATTCGTTTCATAATTATTCTTCTATGTCTTTAAGTATGTCATCGAGGATTCGGAATCTATGGATGTCCTTTATTGCTACAAGGATGAGCATGATCAGCAGAAAGGCTGATATGACCAGAACGCTGTCTTCTCTTACATGGTTTGACTGAATGGTGATGAACTGGTAGAAGAATACAGCCAATACAGAATATCCGATAAGCCTGGACACAATCGATGTGATGATGTCGAGCTTTTTCACAGATCTGACCTTAACTGCAAACTCATTTACATCGCCCTTGAAATCAAGGTCTTTCTGCCATTTCAACTTATTGAGTATTGATATAAGTACCATTATGCTGAAGCCGACTCCGACAACTATGGTGCACCACAGCGGTAGGTTGTATTTGATGCAGTATTCTATATCGATATAGACGATATAAGCTATTATGATGATAGATATCCAACCTTTCTTGCCTCCGGTATATTTGTCTACCTTGCTTTTTACAGACGATTCCAGCAGCCTTTCGTTCACGATCTTCTGCTTCTCCACCTTCTCAGTGAGAACCTTGAACTGCTCGCGCATCTGCTCCAGTTCCTGTGAAATCTCGAAATTATCTCTTTCCATTTCTTTCGCTTTTTGACGGTTCTACATTGATTTCAGTTTCTCCCTTATACGGACAAGTTTTACAGAGACATTGTTGGCCGTGATTCCGAGAATCGATCCAATCTCGTCATAGCTCAGGTTCTCCAGCCACATCAGGATTATGCTTCGGTTGATATAACCGAGCTTGTTGATGCGGTCATAGAGCTGGCGGATCTGCATCGAGTCTTCGTCCATATCCTCGAAGAGGTTGATGTTGACATCAAGCGGAACTTTCTCCAGGGCTCGTTTCTGTTTCTTTGAATAGTTGATGCAGGTGTTAAGGCTCACTCTCCATACCCAGGTGCTGATGAACTTGTCTCCCTCATAAGACTGCAGGCCTTTCCAAAGGTTGACAAGTATCTCCTGAAACAGATCGTTCACCTCGTCTGCATCCTTGGAAAACATGTAGCAGACCGTGTAGATCCGCCTCTTGTTCTCCAGAACGATTTGCGCAAATTCTCTTTCTTTGTTGTCCATATTTAGGGTTTCCTGAAATGTTTCTGACCATTAAACAACAAACCGGTCAAAAAACTACAGAAATAATCATTTAATTCTATCCTTCAACCAGGATATCGCATCTTCTTCCGGTGATCCTGTCTCGACATCAGGAACTATCGGGTCGTTGCAGAATACTTCACCGGTTCGGGCAATGTCGCAGCTGACTGTCAGGGCAAGGATGGAGCCGTTATAAAAGATGATGCTTTCATTGGCGGAAGCATATCCGGCGGTAGGGGAGCCGAAGACCCGGGCATTGTCCAGACCTCTGAAACTGAGCAGTACCGCCTCTCCTGAACTTGCTGTCGCTTCATCTGTCAGAATAGCTACAGGACAATTGATGCGGGGTTCTATATCTATGCCGACGATCTTTGCCACGAATTCCTTATTGATAGGCATCACACTCTGGAACCGCCTTCTCATCTTGAATTTCAGGAATATGTCATCAGGCAGAAAGCGGTGGACTGCTGCAATCATCGGATACATGTTGCCTCCATGATTGCCTCTGAGGTCGATGCATACGCCCTTTACTGTATCGGGAATTGAATCCAGAACTGTCCTTGCGTATCTGAGACAGTTTTCATCATCCCCTGCAAAAGCCGGAAGATGAATCATGCAGATGCTGTCTTCAATCATTGTGACACTCGGCGAGACCTCTTCATTGGACCTCTTTTCACGAGCCTGAGCCTTATCTGCCGGCATAAGATAGGAATGTTTGCCGCCTGCGACCTTTGCTGCCTTGTTTATTATCTCCTGAGCCTCTTCCAAGGTTTCAGGCTCCTGTGAAAGCGCCTCTTTTTTCATCGCTTCCCATTCCTCTCCCTCAGCATAAAGCCCTTTCCTGTCCATCTGTTGGATAGCATTACGAACGTATGTCTCATTCGGACTGCTGCATCCGATGATAGTCAGTGTTGCAAACAAAAATATATGAATTCTTCTCATAATCCAGTCTGTTTGTTTTTTATATCATCGCAACGACATTCTGGGAATTCGAATTTAGTTACCGGTTACGTCATGCCCGGCTTGACCGGGCATCTATAATTTATCAGGATCAGTGATAACAGACTCTGACAAATCAAGCCATTCTGGATTGATGGTTTCAACCAATCTCCTCCATGTCCTTCCCTTATTATGTCAGATCCCCGGTCAAGCCGGGGATGACGGTAAATCACGATTTATAAGTTTCCTTGAAATCTGAAGGTTAGTCCTCCGTTAAAAGTAGAGAATCACCTTATCGGCTTTACTGTATAGAAATACCGTCAATAAGATATTTGTCACTACCTATCTCAAAGTAAGTTCTTTCGCCCTTTCCTGTCAGATAGAACTTATACTTCGTTTTGGTCTTGGTGTTTATGAAGTTGCCGGAATGTTTCTTACCTATACTAGTGCCCCCGACTCGGATGATATTATGATTCACTTCATCAGGCACTGGCATGACTACGGCATCAGATACGTCAATCACCTTTTTGCCAATAACAAACTTTACAACAAGGTTCTTTCCTTCGACTTTGTTTTCCATAGGAAGTGTGCCAAGTACCAACAGGACGGCACCAACAGTTATCAATATTGCTGCAAGTGTAGATGTCAACATAATTTTCTTGTTTTTTATGCTAGAGGTCGTATGTTTCATAGTTAAACATGACAATAGTTATGAGTTTTTAATATTGTTCTCAATATCGTATGCCTTCTTATACTTGTATAGAATGATATTGTTAGTTGTTGAATAAATTACAGCTGCTGTAACAGCCAGATAAAGCCAGTTGAAATATCCTCCCGGTCCCAAACAGAATCCGACTATTGACAAAGCTGTCATGAGTACGGTAGAGACGAAGTTGGCTATTATCATTCCCTTCTCGGTCCTGGCAAGATATGCCGGATTGTTCTCGTTTTTAATACGTGTATAAAGGCTTACCGAACCGAAGATGATGATTACGCCAAATGTCGTTGCCAAGATTCCGTCAAATCCTTTATCCAAGGTTCTATAGACAAAAAACACAATTAAAAACGCCATCATCGGCACAAATGAAGCTATACGGCATATTTTCAAAGTTTTCATAGTTATTCCATCTTGAATTTCATCAGTTAGAGAATCACGACTTATGAGCATAAAGATATGCAATTTTGATTGGAATTGCAAAATACTGAGGGGATTATGTTAATTTAAGTGCAAGCTGAGAGGAATGGAAGCCTGCTTACATTTCCGAGGCGCAGCCTTAAATGCCAGCGAAGCTGGAATCTAGCGGGCCACGGAGTGCTGACGGTCCACTACGGACGACGGTAGCGAAAGCGATCATCCTTCCCCTGTGGTGAGGGGGCATAGACCAGCTGGAGTCTTGCCGGGCGTTTTATTTGTGCGTTGGGTTCAGCGAGAGTTTGAAGATCTGCTTGCAGTCCTCATATTCTCGCCTGTGCGGTGGGTATAGAAGGTTGCCGACTGACCGGAGGGAAGTGGGCAAGTGCCGATTTATATATAAAACGAAGCCCGGCACAGTGTATCAGGCATGAATCTCATAGAATTGGAATTTTGCTGTCAGTCTTGACACTGGACTCAAATTATTCTTCGATTCTTAATATGCTTTTTGCGTTCGATCGAGGGTTCAGATAAAGATTGTGTGATTCCACAATACGTCTTAAACGGGTTTCTTCAAGAGGGCAGATGACATGCATGTAGTAGTCCCAACCGAAGTCGATCTGCACCTTGTGCTTCAGGTTTACCAGCACGCACCAGGTCTCGTTTCGCAGGATGTCCCTTAACACATCGCGCAATTGATCTCCATTGATCCTGTCTTTGTAGCGGTATCCTTTATTTTGATAATCCTCGACATAACCAATTGTCATATACTTACACTGCGATGTCTCCACGATTTCGACAGCGCACTCGACATAGCGGTTCTCAACCTCAAGATACTCTTCCCGGGTAAGGACAACACCGCCAAATGATTTCCCGATATCGCTGAAATCCGTCCACTCTTCCCTGCAATACACGCCATTATCGTCATATCCCTCAGGCGGATATTTGACGATTTCATGCGTGCGCCTAGCCCAATATAAACTATCTAGGCGTCTATGTATTCTCTCTTCCAAATTCATTGTCAGATTGTTTAATGTCGACAAATCCCGATTTACCGTCATCCCCGACTTGATCGGGGATCTAAAACATAATTAATGATATGGAGGAGATCGGGCATGACATAACAAGTACTTTGATTCCGATTTACCATAAAGATCGCTCTGCTGAGAGCTGTGACAGATTTTAAGCAAAAAGTGACACAGCTATGGCGAAATCAGTTCAAAAACGCCGAAAATCAATAGAGCTGTGTCTCAAAAACCTGAAAAAATGTCACAGCTACTAAAGATTAAATTCGAATTTACTTCAATTCTAATGAATATCCATGTTCTCTCAACCACTTAGCTTTTTCTGCGAATGGGGGCAGTTGGCTCTCGTTGTACTCCTTGACCTTCTTGGGAAAAATCTTATCGAAGGCTTCTAATGCATCTTGGTTCTCATCGGCAACGAAATAGCCTTTAGGCGGGCAATAAGTTCCCGCAAGACCATTGAAATAGCCAGATTTTAACTCTTGGGCGAGGAAGAAAGGCACTTCTTCATCCCGTGGCATATCATGGTAATGGATATTGAGTTTGCTTGCGAGGTCGAAGCCTGCGTGTTTGTAGAAGTCGATGTTGCCCTCCATACAGAGAATGCCGATGCCCATCTCGCGGGCTTTTCCGATTGCATAGTTCAACAGTTTCAAACCGTAGCCCTTGCTCTTGTAGTCGGGGTGAATACTGATGGGGCCAAATGTCCACGAGGGAAAATGGGGTCCATCGTCAAGAATAATCTCTGCTTTTGAGAACATGACGTGACCAATAATTTTGTCATCCTCTTCCATCACGAAGTCCAACTCAGGGATGAAGTCAGGATTGCCTCGATACTGATTTAGCACATAATGCTCTGTACAGCCTGGACGATATACGTTCCAAAATGCTTCTCGTGTGAGGTTCTCTACCTCTCGGTAGTCTTCGGGTTGTTCTAATCTAATGTTCATAATTTATATAATATCGCCAAATTCCGATTTAGTTGTGTGAATTTATGCTATTTTGATTGGAATTGCAAAATATTGAGGGGATTATGTTAATTTAAGTGCAAGTCGAGAGGAATGGAAGCTTGCTTACATTTCCGAGGCGCAGCCTTAAATGCCAGCGAAGCTGGAGTCTTTTGACTTTGGAGCGGAGCGGAAAAGGCTTAAGTCTCCAGACCGCTGTTTGTTTAATCGAGCGAAGCGAGTTATAAGCTATATAATCGCTTGTTGCCTTCCTATAATCAGACTTAAAGAAATAGCACATCCAGCAATAGGTAGAAGTAAGTAATTTTTGTATGTGTCCATGAATATTCTGATGTCTGAAATGATGCTAT
>SUYN01000022.1 GCA_015060405.1 Bacteroidales bacterium | reverse complement strand
CTCTTCCTTACCAAGGAAGCGCTCTACCCCTGAGCTACACTGGCGTAGTTTGAGCGGAAGACGAGGTTCGAACCCGCGACCCTCAGCTTGGAAGGCTGATGCTCTACCGACTGAGCTACTTCCGCAAGTCTTCTTTGAATGTGCAGTTTCACGGCTTACGCGAAAACTCCACTTTTCAAAGTAAAAGCCCGATCGTTTTTGCTTTCGGGCTTTTAGTGGGAGAAGATGGATTCGAACCACCGAAGGTAAAAACCAGCAGATTTACAGTCTGCCCCATTTGGCCACTCTGGTATTCTCCCAAAATTCGATTAAGAACTTTTGAGCCGATGGAGGGAATCGAACCCACGACCCCGAGATTACAAATCACGTGCTCTGGCCAACTGAGCTACATCGGCAATGTTTTTTGTTTCCTCTTGAGAGGTTTGTTTCTCAAAGGGATTGCAAAGGTAGACATTATTTTTAATTCTCCAAAACTTTTCGGTCTTTTTTTGAGATTTTTTCAAATTCGCTCTCGAAAACCTTCTCCAGCTCTTCCGTGGTGAGACCGCACTCTTCCCTTAGTTCCTGCTGTGTTCCCTGGCTGAGGTAGCGGTCCGGGATGGCGACAGCCTTTATCGGCTTCGGATACTCCTGTGAAGATGCGAATTCGGCGACGGCTCCGTACAGGCCTCCTGTGATGCATCCTTCTTCTACCGTGATGATCCTGGAGTTATCCCGGCAGATCTCTGACAGCAATGTCGTGTCCAGCGGCTTTATATACCTTATATTATATATGGACGGGTTCCATCCTGTCCTTTCACGTGTCGCCACCGCGGCTTCGACTGCTCTGTTTGCGACCGGGCCTGCCGCGATAACTGCGATCCCGCTGCCGTCAACGAGCTTCTCTCCCTTGCCTTCATCCATCCTGCTGAACTCGTGCTCCTTCCAGTCAGTTCCTTCCCCGTATCCGCGTGGGTACCTTATTATATAAGGACCGCCCGGATGCAGCATTGCCGAATACATCATGTCCTTCAGCTCGGTCTCGTCTTTAGGGGCGGCAATGACAGCCCCCGGTATGCTCCTGTATATGGCCATGTCGTAGCATCCGTGATGAGTGGCTCCGTCCTGTCCCACAATGCCTCCTCTGTCCAGGCACAGGACCACAGGAAGATCCTGCAGGGCTATGTCGTGGAAGACCTGGTCGAAGGCCCTGTGCGAGAATGACGAGTAGATGTTGCAGAAAGGCTTCATGCCTCCGGCTGCAAGACCTGCCGCAAAGGTCACTGCATGTTCTTCCTCGATCCCCACATCGTAGAAGCGTTCCGGCATCCTTTCGGCAAGCAGGTTCATTCCGCAACCCGAAGCCATGGCCGGTGTTATACCTACAACCTTAGGATTCATCTGTGCGAGTTCAAGAAGCACGGCACCGAATACGTCCTGATATCTGCTTTCTCCTTTCGGACTCTTTATTCTTTCTCCTGTTTCGGGATCGAATATTCCAGGGGCATGCCATACGGTCTGGTCTTCTTCTGCCGGTGCATAGCCCTTTCCCTTGGTCGTGAGGGTGTGAAGCAGTTTGGGACCTTCGATGTCCTTGAGCTTGCTCAATGTGTCTATGACCTGCTCTATGTCGTTACCGTCGATGGGACCGAAATAACGGAATCCCATGGATTCGAACAGGTCGCCTCCGCTGTGGCGGACTATCGAAGATTTGGTGTTCACCACGAATTTCTGGATCCGTTTTCTGAACCATCCGTCTCCGAGACTGTCCCACACATGCTTCTTGGCACGGTTGTATCTTGGGTCGGTCGTGATCTTCAGGAGATATTCGTGAAGGGCTCCGATGTTTCTGTCAATGGATATGTTGTTGTCGTTGAGAATCACCAGGATGTCGGATTTCGCCGCTCCGGCGTTGTTCAGCCCTTCGAGGGCGAGACCTCCGGTCAGGGAGCCGTCGCCTATGAGGGCCACTACCTTCTCTTCGAGTCTCTGGAGCTTGGAAGCTTCCGCAAATCCGAGTGCGGCTGATATGGAAGTGGACGAATGTCCGGCTCCGAAGGCGTCATAAGGGCTTTCGGACCTTTTGGGAAAGCCGCTGATCCCGTCCTTCATCCTGTTCTTCCTGAAAGCTTCGCGGCGGCCGGTTATGATCTTGTGGGCATAGGCCTGATGACCGACATCGAACACGAGTTTGTCAGAGGGAGCGTTGTAGACATAGTGCATGCCGATTATCAGTTCGACTGCACCGAGGCTTGAGCCGAGGTGGCCCGGATTGACGGAACAGCATTCTATCATGTAGCGGCGGATCTCCGCACACAGCTCACGCAGCTGGTCCATAGTGAATCCCTTGATGTCCGATGGCGAATCGACCTTTTCCAGAAGCCTGTATGTCATGTTTCCTGATTCCATATCATTTCTTACAACCTGCGAAGTTACGACTTTATTCGGATAATCTGAAATCTGTTTTGCCGATTAGCTTAAAAAGCCCTATCTTCGCGTGTTCGGAAAATTCTAATATCAAATACTATGGCAGAAACATTAAAAAAGTATCTTAACGACAGCTTCGCTGCAAGATGGGCTGCGCTTATCCTTATCGCGCTCGCCATGTTCTTTGCATACATGTTTGTCGATGTGATGTCGCCTCTTCAGTCTCTCGTCGAGTCTTCAAGAGGTTGGGACAGCTCTGTGTTCGGAACATACGCCGCATCCGAGTATATTCTCAATGTGTGTGGTTTCCTCATCCTCGCAGGTATCATCCTCGATAAGATGGGCGTGCGTTTCACCGGTATCCTTTCGACCGCGCTGATGGTCGTGGGAGCTTCCATCAAATATGTCGGAATAACCGACTGGTTCCAGGCTACTGCATTCTGCGAGTGGCTCGGCTCATGGTGGACTGCACTCCCCGGCAGCGCCAAGATGGCTTCACTCGGCTTCATGATCTTCGGATGCGGCTGCGAGATGGCCGGCATCACAGTCTCAAAGGCCATCGCCAAGTGGTTCAACGGCAAGGAGATGGCTCTTGCAATGGGACTTGAGATGGCGATTGCCCGTCTCGGCGTGTTTGCTGTGCTTTCCGCTTCTCCACGTCTTGCGGACAAGTTCGGCAACGTCGAGGCGCCTATCCTTTTCTGTGTGATCCTTCTCCTGATAGGACTGATCAACTTCATCGTGTTCTCTGTGATGGACAGCAGACTCGACAGACAGATGGGTGTGACTGCAGGTGGTGAGAGCAGCGAGGAGTTCAAGGTCAGCGACCTCGGCAAGATCTTCAGAAGCAAGATGTTCTGGCTTGTGGCCCTTCTCTGCGTCCTCTATTATTCCGCAATCTTCCCGTTCCAGAGATATGCAACCAACTTCCTGGAGGTCACTCTCCAGATCCCGGCATCTGAGGCTGCCGACCTGTTCAGGTGGTTCCCGATACTTGCAATGGTGCTTACTCCGTTCCTGGGTGCCTTCCTTGACAACAAGGGCAGGGGCGCGACAATGCTCATGCTCGGCGCAATCATCATGATCGCATGCCATCTCAGCTTCGCATTCCTCCTTCCTGTCTATCCGCAGAAGTGGTTCGCGCTTCTGCTGATCGTGGTTCTCGGAGTGTCGTTCTCGCTGGTACCTGCCGCCCTCTGGCCTTCGGTTCCTAAGATCATCGATCCGGTGATCCTCGGAAGTGCATATTCACTCATCTTCTGGATCCAGAATGTGGGCCTCTGCTTCGTTCCGCTCATCATCGGTAACGCCCTCAAGGCTACAGGCGGCTATATGGTTCCTATGATCATATTCGCATCATTCGGAGTGGTTGCCTTCGTGATGTCCTTCCTCCTCAAGGTCGAGGACCGCAGGAAAGGCTACGGACTTGAACTTCCAAACATCAAGAAATAATGTCAGCCCTGAAAAAAACTGTCAGGGACAACAGATGGGCATGCTGGCTTGCGCTGGCATGCCTTGTTGTTCCTATGTTCGCCTCATACTTCTTTGACGATATGTTTTCGTCCCTGTCGCACCTGTTCAAGAATCCGGAGCTCCTGGAGCTCGGCTGGAATTCGACGGACTACGGCTTCTACCTCAGCGGTTATTCCTTCCTGTGCGTATGGGGAGGACTCATAATCTGCGGTGTCCTGCTTGATGCCTTCGGCGTCAGAATAATAGGCTCTGTTTTTGTCAGCATGATGGTGATTGGAGCCGGACTGGTAGCATTTGCCCTGCTCAGCGGCTATGATCCGAGGACTTCCCTTGTGATAGCTTTTGTGGGAAGAACGCTGTTCGGACTTGGAAGTGAGATCGCCGGGGTCGCAGTGACACGCTCGATCGCAAAGTGGTTCAGGCACAGGAATATGGCCTTTGCCATGGGACTCCAGCTGGCGATAGCCCGTCTTGGAACTGCCGCAGCCCTCATCCTTTCTCCGATGCTTGTCGCGCAGAAGGCGGCGGGACAGGTCTACAGCCTTGGCGAGACCGCTACGCCTGCGCTGGTCGGCCTGGCCATACTTCTCGCAGGGGGAATCCTCTGGGCTGTCTTCGTGGCCATGGATGCGAGGTTCGATGCAAGTGCAGGCACAACTGACAGACATGAGACAGGAGAGGACGAGAAATTCCGTTTCTCAGACATCATCAAGGTGCTGACCAACCCTCGCTTCGTGATGATAGCGCTCCTTTGCGTGTTCTTCTATTGCTGCATCATATCGTTCAAGAAATTCGGTTCGGCCATCCTTCTTCCCCGTTTCAACCTGGATCCCGATTCGGCCCGCTGGATGCTTTCCCTCATTCCGTTCTTCACGGTCGTGTTCACCCCTCTGTTCGGAGCCTTTGTGGACAGGGTAGGAAAGGGGACCAGATGGATGATAGTGGGCTCGTGCCTGGTGCTGTTCTCCCATCTTATGATAGCTTTCGCACCCGAGGGTGTGCCGTTCTACGGCTACCTGGCCATATCCCTCCTTGGAATCGGTTATTCCCTTGTGCCTTCGGCAATGTGGCCGTCCGTACCTAAGATCATCCCAGAGAAGAATCTGGGAACGGCATATTCGCTGATATACTGGTTCCAGAACATGGGTCTTATGGCGGTGCCAATATTTGTGGGACGCGTACTTGACAAGGGCGGCACCCGTACTGCCGCGCAGGAAGCGGTGGCGGCGGTGAATGCCGAATATATATTCATAGGTCTCGGAATACTCGCGGTCGCTGTGGCCGTCATGCTCATGAGGTCTTCCCGCAGGAATCCGGATCTCGGACTCGACCTTCCCGCAAACAAGTAAATATCAATGCAGAAAGCCAGGGATTCTGACGAAGAGTCCCTGGCTTTCTGCATGTCCGTGGAGCCGGACTATCTCATGATGGTAGCTTCCCTGTCAGGACCTACTGAAATGATCTTGATAGGTACCCCGAGATAATTTTCCATGAATGCTATGTAATCGCGGAACTCCTGTGGCAGCTCCTCTTCTGTGCGGCAATGGGTGAGGTCTGTGTTCCATCCCTTGAACTCAGTGTACACAGGCTGGATGTCCGCATGGGTGTCGAATGGCCACTGGTCGGAAGGCTGGCCGTCAACTATGTAGGATGTGCAGACCTTTATGGTCTCGAAAGAGTCAAGACAGTCTGACTTCATCATGATGAGGTCGGTCACACCGCTGATCATCACGGCATATCTGAGGGCTACGAGATCGAGCCAGCCGCAGCGGCGAGGTCGTCCTGTCACAGCTCCGAACTCATGGCCGATGGCGCGGATCTTTTCTCCCGTCTCATCAAAGAGTTCTGTAGGGAAAGGACCGCTGCCCACGCGTGTGCAGTAGGCCTTGAAGATTCCGTAGACGTGTCCGATGAGGTGCGGGTTCACGCCAAGTCCGACGCAGGCGCCTGCGCATGCTGTCGAGGACGAAGTGACGAACGGATAGGAACCGTAGTCGATGTCAAGCATGGAGCCCTGAGCTCCTTCCGCGAGGATGTCGTTCTCCTTGAGGAGCCCGTTGATGTAGTACTCGCAGTCCACAAGCCTGAATGTCTTGAGGAATTCCACTGCTGCCATGAATTCCGCTTCCTCTGCATCCGGGTCACACTCGAATCCCATCTGCTGGAGCTGCTTCACATGCTTTGCCTTGAGTCTGGCGTATCTGTCTGCAAAATCGGATGCCAGGATGTCTCCTACACGAAGTCCGTTTCTGCTTATCTTGTCTGTGTATGTAGGGCCGATTCCCTTGAGGGTCGAACCTATCTTTCCTTTGCCCATCGCAGCTTCGTTTGCCGCATCAAGCAGTCTGTGTGTAGGAAGAATGAGGTGTGCCTTCTTGGCAATCACGATGCGTTCGTTTACCGGAATGCCTGTCTTTGCGATGTTTTCGCACTCTCCTCTGAAAGTTATGGGGTCGAGTACTACGCCGTTTCCGACTATGTTGATTGCGTCCTTCCTGAATATGCCTGAAGGAACTGATCTGAGCACGAAGCTCTTTCCTTCAAAATGGAGCGAGTGTCCTGCGTTGGGACCGCCCTGGAAGCGTGCTACTACAGGGTAGCGTCCTGCGAGGACATCTACAATCTTACCTTTTCCTTCGTCTCCCCACTGGAGGCCGAGTACAACGTCGAGTTTCATTTTGATATTCTGTTGCGGGTTAATTACTTATGGTTAGAACGGGAGGTCGTCATCCGGAATGTCGGTCTCTGGAACAGCCGGAGCTGCCGGTCTTGCAGCAGGCTGCGGTGCGTAGCTCTGGGCAGGCTGTGGCGCATAGGCCTGTGTCTGCTGAGGAGCCGGAGCCTGATAGCCGCCCTGCTGTGCTGCAGGATTGTCTGACTTCTTGCCCAGGAGCTGAAGAGTGTCGGCGATGATCTCTGTCGTGTACCTCTTGTTGCCTGTCTGGTCATCCCATGATCTTGTGCGGATGCGGCCTTCGATGTACAGCTGGGTGCCTTTTCTTACATATTTCTCCACGACATCGGCTGTGTTTCTCCAGGCTACGATGTTGTGCCATTCCGTGTTTTCACGAGTTTCACCGTTGCGGTCCCTGTACCTCTCGGTTGTGGCCAATGTGAAGGTCGCCACTTTTGCATTTCCCGAATTTCCATCAAGATAACGTACCTCAGGGTCTCTTCCAACGTTACCGATCAGCATTGCTTTGTTTAAAGACATATCTATATATTTTGTATGGTTTATACTCCGGTCCAAAAACTTCGCAAGTTAATGAATATTTCTCATATTACATCGGACATTGCTGTTAAATTCGGCTTTTCGCCTGTGAAAAGTTCATATCCTGTCACAGCCTGGTACAAAAGCCATATTTTCCCGTTCCCTTTCAGGACGGGGTCCCTGTAATTGGCCTCCATCAGGCCGCTCTTGTCTTCTATTTCCCGCCTGTCCAGCTGCATGATCTGCGGAATCGCAGCGGGAATCGTGTAGATGACGATGTCATTGCGCCTGAACTCCTGGACGAAGTCCTCGACAGGCTTCACCGTAAATTCATAGATGCCCTGTCTTTCCGCCCATAGGACTGCCTTGTCCATTGTCCTGTTGATAATAGTCGTCTTCAGACCGAGTGATGCCGCCGCCGCGGCAGCAGCCTTTCCGGCTCCGCCGGTCCCTGCTATGAGTGCAGTCCCGGGACTGTCGCCGTCAAAGAATTCCTGGATCCATTTCCTTACTCCGAGAAAGTCGGAATTGTGGGCCTTGATCCCTTCAGGCGTCTTTATCAGGATGTTTGCCGCACCTATGGCCATACATTCCTCCGATATGATGTCGGCCATGGCATAGGCCTTCTCCTTGAATGGGGCGGTGACATTGATGCCGTCGTAGTCTTTGATGAATCTTGCATATGCCCTTTCAAAGTCGCTTTCTTCGATAAGGTCGTACTGATATGAGCCGTCATAGCCTGCCTTGAACAGGGCAGGGGACAGCGAATGCGCTATAGGGTGGCCTATGAGCCCGAATCTCTTTTTCTCCTTCATGTCACCGGCTGTTTCTCTGACGTACGGCTTCATAGAGCAGGATGGCTGCCGAGACCGAGACATTCAGAGAGTCCAGCCTTCCCAGCATGGGGATCCTGATGTGTGCGTCCGCGGCCTTTCTCCATATCTCCGTCAGACCTGTGGCTTCGGTCCCCATAATGATGGCCGTACCTCCGGTCATGTCGGTGTCGTAGTACCATCCGGAGTCCTGGAGCTGGGCCGTGTATATCTTTATTCTGTTGTCTTTCAGCCATCTGATCGTGTCTTCGGACGATGCTGTCGCAACCGGAACAGTGAATATGGCTCCGATGCTCGAGCGTATGAGGTTCGGGTTGTAGAGATCCGTCTGAGGATCGCAGATTATAACGGCGTCAGCCCCGGATGCGTCTGCACTGCGCAGCACTGCGCCAAGGTTGCCCGGCTTCTCGACAGATTCCAGGACCACCACCAGGGGATTCTCCTTGACCTTCAATGAAGAAAGCCCTCTTTCGACATATTCTATTTCCGCAATCACGCCCTCCGTACCGCCTCTGTATGCTATCTTGTCATAAAGCTCTGCAGGGACCTCGATCACAGAGGGCCCGGCCTCCGCACCGGCCTTGTCGTATATGTACTCCCAGTCCTCGGGACTTATTATCTCCGTGCAGACGAACAGCGTCCTGACACGGAAGCCGGTGTTGATGCAGTGCTCCAGCTCGCGTCGTCCTTCGACAACGAAAAGTCCTTCCCTGCGCCTTGTCTTCGACTTCTCCTGAAGCGCCAGAAGCATCTTTATCTTCGGGTTCTGACCGGAAGTGATTGTCTCCTTTCTCATATCATTCGTACCATTTCTTGTATTCGAGGTAATGCTCTGCGTTGGCATGGGCCTTTTCAAGGATCTCCTTCGAGCCTTCCCTGATCCTTCGTGCCGGGATGCCTGCCCATATGCCGCTTTCAAGCCTCTGGCCTGCCGTCACGACGGCGCCGGCTGCTATTATGGTCCCGTCAGGAACGATTGTGTTGTCCATCACTATGGCTCCCATGCCTATGATGACGTCATTCCCGATGACGGCACCATGGACATTTGCCCCGTGACCTACCGACACGTCGTTCCCGATTATGCATTCCGACACTTTGTTGGTGGCGTGGAGGACTGCGTTGTCCTGTATGTTCACGCGGTTTCCTATGCGTATGGCACCCACATCACCACGCAGGACTGCCCCGTACCATATGCTGCAGTCCCTTCCGGTCTCGACTTCTCCTATGACCGTCGCTGTTTCAGCGAGATATGTACCCTCCCCGATGACAGGGACATACCCCTTGAGTTCCTTGATTATCGCCATAATATGCAAAGATAGTATTTTTCAGATTTGCGAAACTCCGAGGAATGGATTATCTTCGCGGCATAGTTGAAAAAATATAGCTTTATGTGTAAAAGGAATCTTTTGAATATATTGTGTGTGATTGTCATGGCTTCTGCCATGCTGCTTGCCTGTGAGGATGAGCTGGCAAGAAAGGTTACCTCCTTCAGGGTGAACCGTAAAGTCGTTCAGATCTCGTCGAAGGGCGACACTGCGCTGGTTTCTTACAGGCTTGTGAATCCGTATGACGGTGAAGAAGTGAAGTACCGTATCATCCATCCCGAACGTTATGAAATCCAGACCGACACGATGATCGATGAATTCGATTCCGTGTATGTAGTCGTCGACACCATATTCGCAGCCACCAACAGGGACTGGCTCAAGGTGGAGGTCCTGGAAGAAGAATCCGCTGTGGCCATCATCGCGGAAAAGAATGTTACCGACACCATAGGACGTGAAGCGACCGTGACACTTTCTTATGCCGACCTTCCTACAATCGACATAAGCGTGTCCCAGACATTCTGGGTGGCTCCAGTATATCTGACTGACAGGATCATCTATAATGACAAGGCAGTCCTGTCTGTCTATGCGAACGACGGAAAGTACACATGGTCATGCGGAGTGATAGAGAAGGACGCTTACAATCCGAAATGGACTGACGAGGAAATATATCAGTACGATATCGCCCGCTATCAGGAGGCTGCCGATGCTGAAGGGAAGACCATAGAAGAGTATCTTGACGGAATCTTCAACATCAAGAAGAGCCCTCAGAGGGGAAAGAATGAGGAGTATACCATCGGGGGGCTGACACCTTCCACCGGCTATGTCGTTTACCTTTATGGTCTGAATGCCTATGCCAAACGCACATCTTCTGTCTATATTGAGGAGTTCACGACTCTGGCTCCCGGTGAGGAACCTGAGTTGGAAGACCCTGATTCAGGAGTGGGAATATAAGAAAGGACAATATGAAAAATGTGCCTGCGAAACAACGCAGGCACATTTTTTTATGCTGACATGTTAATTGCTCTTAGGTCTCATCTGCGGGAAGAAGAGGACGTCCTGGATGGTAGGGGAGTTGGTCATGAACATTGTCAGACGGTCGATTCCCATTCCGAGTCCTGATGTAGGAGGCATGCCGTACTCAAGTGCGCGTACGAAGTCCATGTCGATGAACATAGCCTCGTCATCTCCCTTGTCCTTGAGCTTGAGCTGATCCTGGAAACGCTCGTACTGGTCGATAGGGTCGTTGAGCTCGCTGTAGGCATTTGCCAGCTCCTTGCCGCATACGAAGAGCTCGAAACGCTCTGTAAGCTCAGGATTTGTGCGGTGACGCTTTGTCAGCGGCGACATCTCCACAGGATAGTCTGTGATGAATGTAGGCTGTACGAGGTGCTTTTCGCAGTACTCTCCGAAGATCGCATCGATGAGCTTTCCCTTTCCGAACGAAGGGTCGATCTCAACATGAAGCTTCTTGCATGTTTCGCGGAGCTCGTCCTCCGACATTCCTGCCACATCCACTCCTGCATATTCCTTGATTGCCTCGAGGATAGGGAGGCGGCGGAACGGCGGCTTGAAGTCCACCTGGTTCTCTCCGATTGTGACTACTGTCTGGTTGTGGAGCTTGAGTGCGATCTTCTCGAGAAGGTTCTCCACGAATTCCATCATCCAGATGTAGTCCTTGTAGGCTACATAGATCTCCATGCAGGTGAACTCAGGGTTGTGGGTCTTGTCCATACCCTCGTTGCGGAAATCCTTCGCGAACTCGTACACTCCGTGGTAACCGCCGACGATGAGCCTCTTGAGGTAGAGCTCGTTTGCGATTCGGAGGTAGAGAGGAATGTCGAGAGCGTTATGGTGAGTGATGAACGGACGTGCCGTCGCACCGCCAGGGATGCTCTGGAGGATAGGGGTCTCCACCTCAAGGCAGCCGGCTTCGTTGAAGTACTCGCGCATGGTGGCCACGATCTGACTTCTCTTTATGAATGTCTCGCGGACCTGCGGATTCACGATGAGGTCCACATAGCGCTGTCTGTACTTGAGCTCAGGGTCAGAGAATGCGTCGAACACTTCTCCATCCTTCTCCTTCACGATAGGAAGCACCCGGAGAGACTTGCTGAGGAGGGTGAGCTCCTTGGCATGAACCGAGAGCTGGCCTGTCTTGGTGATGAATGCGAAACCCTTGATGCCGATGATGTCTCCGATGTCGAGGAGTTTCTTCCACACGGTGTTATACATTGTCTTGTCTTCACCAGGGCAGATCTCATCACGGTTGAGGTACACCTGGATACGTCCGGTCTCGTCCTGGAGTTCTCCGAAGGATGCCGCACCCATGATCCGGCGTGACATGATTCGTCCGGCGATGACCACTTCCTGGAAATTGCCGGCTGCCTCGTCATATCCTTCCTTGATCTCCTTGGCCGATGTGTTCACAGGGTAGAGGGCTGCCGGATATGGCTCGATGCCAAGTTCTCTGAGCTTGGCGAGCGATTCTCTTCGGAACAGCTCCTGCTCATTGAGGTCCATATTGCTCATAATCTTCTTATTGTTTTATATTATAGTCTTCTATATTAAAATAAAGCACAAAAATAGCATAAATAATTCTGAATTTGAAACAAAATCCATATCTTTGTATGCTATGCTTGTGGAAAAGAAATGGATTTTACGTGAAAGCGCTGACCCACAGACCGTAGGGCAGCTGTCATCGGAACTCGGAGTGGATCCCGTCCTTGCGGAACTCCTGGTTCTGAGAGGCGTCACCACTTTTTCACAGGCGCGTTCATTCTTCCGACCGAGTCTGGACAATCTGTACGACCCTTTCCTCATGACAGACATGGACAAGGCGGTGGAGCGTGTGCGTCAGGCTGTGACCGGCTCGGAGAAGATCCTTGTCTATGGAGACTATGATGTGGACGGAACGACAGCGGTCTCATTGGTCTATTCCTTCCTCAGGAGGCTTACCTCACAGATCGACTTCTATATTCCTGAAAGATATGACGAGGGCTACGGTGTGTCATACAAGGGCATAGACTGGGCGGCAGAGAACGGATTCAGGCTCATCATCACCCTCGACTGCGGCATCAAGGCGAACGAAAAGGTGGAATATGCCCGTGAAAAAGGCATTGACATGATCATATGTGACCACCATCTTCCTGAAAACGAACTTCCGAGGGCTGTAGCCGTCCTGGACCCTAAGAGGGAGGACTGCCACTATCCTTTCGACGATCTCTCAGGTTGCGGTGTGGGATTCAAGCTCGTGCAGGCTTATTCGCAGAGATATGACATCCCGTTCGAGACCCTGATTCCGCTTCTTGACCTTCTTGTGGTCAGCATAGCGTCAGACCTTGTTTCAGTGACGGACGAGAACCGTATTCTCGCACATTTCGGACTCAAGCAGCTCAACGAGAGGCCTCGTGTGGGACTCATGGCCATGATCCAGCTTTCCGGTATCGAACCTAATCATATTTCGATAGATGACATCGTCTTCAAGATCGGACCCCGCATCAATGCTGCGGGCAGGATGGAGTCGGGCAGGATAGCGGTCGAGCTTCTGACTGCAAAGGACTCGGAAGAGGCGATCCGCATAGGTACGGAGATCAACGAGCATAACAACGAAAGGAAGAACATAGACAGGCGCATTACGCAGGAGGCACTCGAAATGGTGCGTTCCGGCAACTGCCTCTCGTCGGGCAATGCGACCATAGTATATAATCCCGAGTGGCACAAGGGAGTCGTAGGCATCGTGGCTTCACGTCTTGTGGAAGCCTTCTATAAGCCGACGATAGTCTTCACGAAGTCTCAGGAGGGACTTGTGACAGGTTCGGCCCGCAGCGTTCATGGCTTCGACCTGTATGATGCCATCGAGAGCTGCTCGGACCTTCTGGAAAATTTTGGAGGACACCTGTATGCGGCGGGACTCACATTGAAGGAAGAGAATCTTCCCGTATTCTGTGAAAGGATAGAAAAGTTCATCTCGCAGGCTATCATCCCTGCCATGCAGACCCCGGTGGTCAACATCGACGCCCGGCTGAACTTCTCGCAGATGACCCCGAAGTTCCTTCGCATCCTCAAGCAGTTCCAGCCTTTCGGACCGGGCAACAGTGCGCCGATCTTCCTGACAGAGAATGTCTATGACAACGGCAACGGCCGCAAGGTCGGAGCGGAAGGAGGCCACCTCAAGCTCGAGCTCATACAGGAGTCGCATCCTTACCATCACATATCGGCGATAGCCTTCAATATGGCTGAGTTCTTCGACCATATAAAGCTCGGTAATCCGATCGATGTGTGCTATACGATTGTGGAGAATTATTATCGCGGTTCAGCGAACATACAGCTTCGCGTCAAGGACATCAACGAACGTGATGAGATGATATGATGATTTCCTGAGCGATTTCAGAGATAGTCTTGCCGTCTGTATCAATGATGATATGGGCGGTCTTTTCGTATATATGGCTCCGCATGGCCATCAGCCGGGCAAGCCTTATGTCAAGCTCCTCTCCCTGAAGAAGCGGACGTCCTTCGGTCTGACCTGCAAGGCGGTCCTTCAGGGTGTCTGCAGTTGCTCTCATATATATACATAAGGTGTTCTGGCGGATTATTGCGGCACATTCAGGTGTCGTCACAGTCCCGCCTCCCAAAGCAAGAATGATGTTGCCGGGCTCTGCCGGCACGGACTTCAGGACTTCAAGCTCCATCCTGCGGAATGCGGCTTCGCCGTCTGATGAGAAAATCTCAGGGATCTTTCGCCCGGTATGCGTCTCTACAGCCTGATCAAGATCGATGAAATGCCAGGAAAGCAGCTTCGAGAGCTCTTTCCCGACGCTGCTTTTCCCGCATCCCATGAATCCTGTCAGTGATATTGTCATGACTTATGTCTTTAGAACAATGTCAGCTGGATGTCATCCTCCGGAAGGTCGAGGTCCACGGGATCCTCAACTTCGGAATTGTCGATCTCGCCTGCCTGGTTCTCAGCTTCGGACTCTTCAGGCCTGATGTCGTCCTCCGGCTTGTGCAGAGGCTCCACGAATTCCACCTTGCTGACGTCATACTGGCTCACCTTCTTACCCTTGGCCTGGATTCCCTTCTTGGCGATGAATTCCTCGGCATCTATGAGTTCAGGAAGCCTGTTCTCGTTCTTTCCTCCGAAGGTCACCTCTGCCTGAGGATGCCTGTCATCCGACAAGGCCACCAGATACGAACCCTTGGAATCCGATATGAAGTTGACAGGAGTGTTGTCACTCACGTCGAATGAGAACCTCTTGATGTAGAATGCTCCCACAGCCTTGTCGTAGTAGAGGGCCGTGTAGACCTTGTTGATGTCGAGCTTCTCGATCTTGAGGAGGTTGCCCTGGTATCTGTTGCTGAGGTCGAAGGTTGTCGTGTAATAGGTTCCGTCCTTGAATATGGCGAGTATGTGGTCCCCGGTGTTGAACTGACCGAGGTGCAGACCTCTTCCGTCCTCGTTCAGCCTCTGGATGTCCTCGTCGAACCATATGTCCTTTCCGCCTATTGTCGATATTCCTTTTGACTTGAGGGAAATCTTCTGGATAGGGTTCTTTGACACGAGGTTACCTCTTGACGCCCTTCCCTTGATTCCGAGGGTGGAGAAGTCGTATTCATCTATCAGCTTCTTCAGCTTCGGACGCGGACGGAGGTAGATCTTCACTGTCTCCGCCTCGCCGTTGCCGTTCACGGTGAACCAGAGGATGGTCGAGCCCGGTGTGCCCTGGGTGATGTCATATTCCTTGTCCCTGGTGATTCCTGTCACAGCAAATCTCTTTGCGTAGCTTACGGATGTCTTTCCCTCACGATAGATCACGTTGTAGATCGTCCTCTGGTCGTTCCTGTTGAAGATTCCGACATAGAGGATGTCCTTTCCAAGGAAGGCCTTCTCGCTTACCTTGGTCACCATGTACTTGCCGTTCTTGTGGATGACGATGATCTCAGAAAGGTCCGAGCACTCGCATATGAATTCTGCATTGTCCTCCTTCTTGAGGTTGGTGCCGACAAATCCTTCAGCCTTGTTGGCATAGAGCTTAGCATTGTTGCTCACTACTCTTGTGCTTTCGATCGACTCGAATTCCACGATCTCGGTAAGTCTCGGGTAGGCCTTGCCGTATTTCTTCTTGAGGTTCTTGAAGTACCTGATGGTGTACTCGGTAAGATGTGCGAGGTGGTTCTTCACTTCGTCCATCTCCGCCTCGATGCCCTTGAGCTTCTCGTCGACGGCCTTTGTGTCGAACTTGGAGATCTTTCTTACAGGCTTCTCCACGAGTCTGTTGATGTCCTCCATAAGGATAGGCCTCTTGAGGCAGTCCTGGTAGGTGAGCATCTTGTCATAGACCTCCTGGAGCTGGTCTTCCCAGGTCTTGGCGTCTCCTTCGAGAATCTTGTAGACCTTGTTTTCGAAGAAGATCTTTTCAAGTGAGTTGTAGTGCCATTCGTTCTCCAGCTCTCCCAGCCTTATCTCCAGCTCCTGTCCGAGCAGGTCCCTGGTGTGGTAGGTGCTGTGGCGGAGGATCTCATTAACGCTGAGCACCTGCGGCTTGTTCTCGTGGATTACGCAGGTGTTCGGTGTCACTGACACCTCGCAGGCTGTGAACGCATAGAGGGCATCTATTGTCTTGTCCGGAGAGACGTCGTTAGGGAGGTGGATGAGGATGTTGGCTGTGGCACTGGTGAGGTCGTCGATCTTCTTGATCTTTATCTTGCCGCTTTCCTTGGCCTCCACGATCGACTCCTTGACGGCGTCAGTGGTCTTGCTGAAAGGTATTTCGGTGATTGCCAGCGTGTTCTTGTCGATCTTCTCTATCTTTGCGCGCACCTTTATCTTTCCGCCCTTCTTCTTGCTGCTGTATTTGGAGCAGTCTGCCGAGCCTCCTGTAAGGAAGTCCGGGAAGATCTCGAAGTCCTTGCCTTCAAGCACGCTCACGGAAGCGTCGATGAGTTCGTTGAAGTTGTGCGGGAGAATCTTCGAGGCGAATCCTGTTCCGATACCTTCGGTACCCTGTGCAAGCAGGATAGGGAACTTCACCGGAAGCTCCACCGGCTCCTGATTGCGGCCGTCGTAGGAGGTCATCCAGTTGGTGATCTTAGGATTGAACATTATCTCCTTGGCGAGCTTGCTCAACCTTGCCTCGATGTAACGAGGTGCAGCATTGGCGTCTCCTGTGAGGATGTTACCCCAGTTACCCTGGCAGTCGACCAGATAGTTTCTCTGGCCTATCCACACAAGGGCTCCCAGGATGGACTGGTCTCCGTGAGGGTGGAACTGCATGGCCTGTCCGACAATGTTCGCCACCTTGGTGTAGCTTCCGTCGTCTATGCGCCACATCGCATGGAGGACACGTCTCTGAACAGGCTTGAGTCCGTCCACGAGGTGCGGAACGGCTCTGTATAGAACCGTGTATGATGCGTAGTCTATGTACCAATCCTTGAACATGCGGGAGAGCTTGTGCTTCCTGCTGTTCTCACCGAAAAGTTTGTCAAACTTGCCCGGAGCGCTTTCTATCGGGCTCTCGTCGTCAGAATCCTGACCGATGCCAAGATCCTCTTCCGGGATGTCGATGTCGTCAATACTCATATTGAACTTACTGGTTTTGTATGTTGACGGCTGTTCCGCCGCATGTTAATACTCGTAGCCGAATCTTCTCAGCTCCTTCTTGCTCTCCCTCCAGTCGGCATCCACCTTCACATAGAGACGGAGGAACACCTTCTTCTGGAAGAAATCCTCCATGTCGATGCGGGCCTGTGTGCCGACCTTCTTGAGTGACTGTCCGCCCTTGCCGATGATGATCCCCTTCTGCGTTTCACGCATCACATAGATGACGGCACTGATGTCATATCTTTCTGCCCCTTCCTTGAATTCTTCCACGACGACCTCGCAGCTGTAAGGAATCTCCTCCTTGTAGTTGAGGAAGATCTTTTCCCTTACGATTTCCGAGGCGAAGAACCTGAGGTTCTTGTCGGTGAAGACATCCTTGTCGTACCATGCCGGTGCAACAGGGAGGTTCCCCACGATGGCGTCGAAGATGTTGTCGAGGTTGAACTTCTCCTGGGCTGAGGCAGGGAATATGATGGCGTTAGGAATCTGCTCCTTCCACCATTTCATGAGCTCCATCACCTGCTCCTGGCTGCTTATGTCTATCTTGTTGATAACCAGGATGACAGGGCACTGGATGTTCTTGAGCTTGGCTATGTACTCCTCGTTCTTGTCGCCTTTCTCGACAGTGTCGGTCACATAGAGGATGATGTCTGCGTCACCGATTGCGGTGTCCACGAAGTTCATCATGCTCTGCTGCAGCCTGTAGTTAGGCTTCAGGATACCCGGAGTGTCGGAATAGACTATCTGGTAGTCTTCTCCGTTCACGATTCCCATTATCCTGTGCCTTGTCGTCTGTGCCTTGGCCGTCACGATGGACAGCTTCTCGCCCACGAGGGCATTCATAAGCGTGGATTTGCCGACATTCGGATTACCGATGATGTTGACAAATCCCGCGCGATGTCTGATGTTGCTTCCGCTCATATATATTATTAAAGGTATGCACCCATCTTCAGGAGGTTGGTCTCTCCTTCGGAAAGGAATCTCCACTCTCCTCTCTTGAGGCCTTTCTTGGTCAGTCCTGCGAAATACACTCTGTCGAGAGCCTTCACCTCGTAGCCGAGGGACTCGAATATCCTTCTCACGATGCGGTTCTTTCCAGAGTGGATCTCGATGCCGAGCTTGCGGTGGTCGTCCTCCTCGATGTACTCGAGCTCGTCTGCCGCGATCACGCCGTCTGAAAGTTCGATTCCGCTAAGGATCTTCTCATAGTCCTCCTGCTTGAGCTTGCTGTCAAGCGAAACCTGGTAGATCTTCTTCTTGTCGTATGAAGGGTGTGTGAGCTTCTCTGCAATCTCTCCGTCATTTGTGAACATGAGCACACCTGTGGTGTTCTTGTCAAGACGTCCTACAGGGAACACTCTTGTGTGGCATCCCTTGAGCAGGTCCATCACGGTCTTGTCTGCGTGAGGGTCGCTGGCTGTGGTCACATATCCCTTAGGCTTGTTCATCACGATGTACACCTTCTCCTCGCCCTTGAGCCTCTCACCGTTGAATCTTACATCGTCGGTGTAGATGTTCACCTTTGTTCCGAGTTCGGTCACAACTTCGCCGTTAACTGTCACCACACCTGCAAGGATGAAGTTGTCGGCCTCTCTTCTGGAGCATACGCCTGAGTTTGCGATGAACTTGTTGAGGCGTACTTCGTCCTTGATAGGAGTCTCGACCATGTCGTTGTCAGAGAATGCGCTGTTGTCAAGTACAGGCCTTCTGCTGATCATCTTGTTGATTCCGCTCTCCTCCTCGTTACGGAAATGGTTGAAGTCACCGCCTTTTCCGAATGGCTTTCTGCCCCTGTTGTCATTCCTTCCTGCTCCGAAAGGCTTTCTTCCGCCGAAGCTTCTTCTTTCGCCGCCTTCACCGATTGGTCTGCGCGGTCTGTCACCGAACGACTTTCTCTCGCCGTTGCCGCCGAATGACCTTCTCTCGCTGTTGCCGTAAGGTCTTCTTTCGCCGCCTTCGCCGAATGATCTTCTCTCACCGGCTCCGAACTGTCTTCTCTCGCCGTTGCCGAATGACCTTCTTTCGCCGTCAAACGGCTTCCTGTCTCCGAAAGATCTTCTTTCTCCATTGTTGTCAGATGACCTGAAGCCTCTTCTTTCGCCATCGAAAGGCTTTCTGTCGCCGAAACTTCTTCTTTCACCTGTTCCGAATGACCTTCTGTCGCTGCTGCCGGCCGATCTGCGCGGTCTGTCACCGAATGATCTCCTTTCGCCGTTACCAGGTCCGTTTCTTCTTTCACCGTACTCTCTACGGCCTTCTGTTCTGCGGCCATTTCCGCCGCCTCTTCTGTTGTCTTCCATTTTTTCTGTGGTCTTCCCGACCGTTTTATGTTAATAAATATTTTGGCTCACGCCAATATGTAATTTAGTTCAGCTTGAATATGTATGTTATGGTTCCTTCCTGCATGGCAGGCGCGTCGCCATCCATGTTGAAGTGGGTTCCCATCGCCGCTTTTCTTGCTGCCTGCCAGAGGGCATTGTCATTGGCGGTGGTTCCTTCCGCTCCCGGCACAGCTTTCTGGACAGTTCCATAATTATCCACCCATATCTTTACCACAACTATGCCTGAAGCCTGGGTCGCGTATGTGGGTTTGAGCAGTGATCCCACAACCTTTCTTCCTGCCACCTTGGCGTTAGGCTCTCCCGATGACTCGCCGGTGACCAGATTTCCCTGTGCATGTCCTTCAGTAAGGGCCTCGCTTACGCGGTCGGCAGTCTGTGCGGCCAGGGTGTCCTTCTTGGTCTTGTTGTTCGCTGCAGAGAAGAGAGCCCTCCTGTCTATCTCCTTCTTGCGCTCCGGCTCCGGTGTCTCCACGTCGCCGAAATCATCGACCGTCGCCTCGGGAGCCTCATTGCTTTCCGTACCGACATTCTGCGCCTCAGACTTCTGGACGAGGTTGATGTCCTCTTCCGGCCTTGGTCTCACCGCACTCGGCCTTGAGCCGTCAAGGGTCTGGCGCGGAGTCTCCACCTCGAATTCGCTGAAGTCTATCAGGATCTGCTCCTTTTCTGGAGGTGGCGGATACAGGTAGGAGAAGCCCATGAGGAAACAGCATCCGAACAATATACAGTGCAGAACCACCGTAAGGGCGACTCCCGCCACCCTTGATGTCTTTTCCCGTTTTTCCCGTTCTGCCAGATACTGCTTCATACTTTTCCTATTCCGGCGAAGTCGCCATTATTACCTTGTAGTGGTTTCTCTTGGCTATGTTCATCACCTGGACCACTTCCCTGATCGGAACTGTCTCGTCTGCATAGATCGAGAACGTAGGGTCCTCCTCGGTCTGGAGCAGGTTGATGAGCTCGTCCTCTATGAGGTCGAACCTTATCGGAGTCTCCTCGCCGTTGATGTGGTAGGAGAATGTGTCTGTGTCCTGCCAGTGCTTGATGGACACGCTTACCGTTGCCTTTGCAGACACCTGTCCTGTGCTCTTCGGAAGGAGAAGCTTCAGCGCATTGGGATTGATCAGCGTCGAAGTCACCAGGAAGAAGATCAGCAGCAGGAACACGATGTCGGTCATTGACGACATCGAGAAACTTGAATCTATCTTGGTTGTCCTCTTGATTGCCATTTTCAGTGTCTTGGTTAGTTGTCGGCAGGCTCCTGGAGCATGTCAATGAATTCGATTGTGGTCCTCTCCATCTTGAACACGAGGTTCGAGATCTGGGAGGTGAGGAAGTTGTAGCCGAAGTATGCGATGATGCCGACGAAGAGACCTCCCACGGTCGTCACCATCGCCTCGTAGATACCTCCCGAAAGAAGGGTGATGTCGATGTTGTTTCCTGCAGTGGACATCCTGAAGAAGGCCTGGATCATACCTGTCACGGTGCCGAGGAATCCGATCATAGGCGCACCTCCCGAGATGGTCGCGAGTATAGGCAGGTTCTTCTCGAGTCTCGCCACTTCCACGTTGCCTGTGTTCTCTACAGCAGCCTGGATGTCATTGAGCGGTCTTCCTATCCTCTCGATGCCCTTCTCCACGAGTCTTGCGATAGGGGAGTCGTACTTCTGGCAGAGCGCGATCGCCGACTGGATCCTGCCGTCGTGGATGAGGTCGCGTATGTCCTTGATGAAGTTCTTGTCGATCTTTCCTGCCTGTCTGATCATCCACCACTTGTTTCCGAAGATGTAGATAGCGATGACCGAAAGGATGAGGAGGACTATCATGAGCCAGCCTCCCTTGCTTGCAAGGTCGATAAGTGACAGTTTCTCTTCCGCCGCCATTGCGGCAGGTGCGAGTGCCGTTGTGTCTACGGCTGCCTGTAAAAGATTGAAAAGCATAATTATAAAGTCTTTTTGATTATCAAAACAAACACGACCATGCGACGAGCGCATAATCGTGCAAAAGTAGTCATTATTTCGGTAATAATAAAATTTATTTTATTAGGATTTACGATCCCTGTCTTCGTGGTTTCGGAACGGTCCGGATCAGTATTCCGCCCCGGTGAAGAACAGGGCCTTTCCGGGCACCGAGCTGCCTGCGTCGGAACGTGAGCCCTTCTCTATGAGCTCCGCTATCCAGGCCGGGTCCTTCTTTCCGCGTCCGACCTCGATCAGGGAGCCCACGATCGCCCTTACCATGTTGCGGAGGAACCTGTTTGCGCGGACCTTGAACACGATGTATTCACCTTCCTTGCAAGGGGCGCCCAGAAGACCGGCATGGGTGGGTGTGTATGTGCTCCATCCTGCCTCCGTGATGGTGCAGATGGAGGTCGCGTTGTTGCCTCCGACCTTCTCGAAACAGCTGAAGTCGTGCTCTCCCAGAAGGTGGGCGGCGGCCTCGTTCATCTTGTCCATGTCCAGGGGATATCTCATCCTGTACGAATATTTTTCGCAGAAAGGATCCTTTCTGAAATGGATGAAGTAATGATATTCCCTCATCCTGGCGTCGAATCTTGCGTGAAAGTCCTCACTTGCAGCAGAAACTTCTGCAACGGCCATTTCACGGGGCAGGATGGCATTTAATTTGTAGCAGAGTTGCTCCGCATTGATGCTGACACTGTCAGGCATGTCGAAGTGTGCGATGTAATTTACCGCATTTACTTCGCTGTCCGTGCGTCCTGCCCCGACCACCTGGACGGGTGTTCCGAGCAAGGTGCCGAGTGCATTCTCCAGTTCGCCCTGGACGGTTCTGGCGTTGTTCTGGATCTGCCAGCCGCAGAATGCGCTTCCGTCGTATGATAACCTGATAATATGTCGCATATTGTGAAAAAATGAGTAAATTTGTAATTTCTTTTGCAAAAATATTAAAAACATATTTATGGAGAGCATAAACATCAAAGAATTGAACGACCGCATCCAGAAGGAAAGCTCTTTTGTGGACATCCTTACAATGGAGATGAACAAGGTCATCGTGGGCCAGAAACATCTTGTGGAGAACCTTCTCATCGGTCTCCTCGCCAACGGCCACATATTGCTTGAAGGTGTGCCCGGCCTTGCCAAGACCTTGGCCATCAACACACTGTCACAGGCGGTGGATTCAAAGTTCAGCCGCATCCAGTTTACTCCGGACCTTCTTCCTGCCGACCTTATCGGTACTCTGATCTACTCGCAGAAGAGCGAGCAGTTCCAGATCAAGAAAGGTCCGGTCTTCGCTAATTTCGTGCTCGCGGATGAGATCAACCGTTCCCCTGCAAAGGTGCAGTCGGCATTGCTCGAGGCCATGCAGGAGCGTCAGGTGACCATCGGAGACGAGACCTTCCCGCTTCCGGAGCCTTTCCTGGTGATGGCGACACAGAACCCGATCGAGCAGGAAGGAACATATCCGCTTCCTGAAGCGCAGCTCGACCGATTCATGCTCAAGGTTGTAGTCACCTATCCAAAGAAGGAGGAGGAGCGCCAGATCATCCGCATGAACAACAGCGGAAACTTCCCTAAGGCACAGCCTGTCCTCAAGCCGGAAGACATCGTCAGGGCGCGTGAGGTCGTGAAGGATGTGTACATGGACGAGAAGATCGAGAGATACATCGTCGACATCGTATATGCTACACGTACACCTCAGGATTATGGCCTGGGCAAGCTTGCTAACATGATTTCATATGGTGCGTCGCCTCGTGCCAGCATCTCGCTCGCGATGGCCGCAAAGGCCTATGCCTTCATCAAGAGAAGAGGCTATGTCATCCCTGAGGATGTCCGCGCCGTGTGCTACGAGGTTCTCCGCCACCGTATCGGCCTTACCTACGAGGCAGAGGCCGAGAACATGACGACAGACCAGATCATTTCTGAAATAATCAATGCAGTAGAGGTTCCATAGGATGGACGGAATGAGTGCAAACGATCTTCTGAAGAAGGTCAGGAAGATAGAGATAAAGACCCGTGCGCTCTCGCACCAGATCTTTGCAGGAGAGTACCATTCCGCATTCAAGGGACGCGGAATGGCTTTCAGCGAAGTGCGTGAGTACCAGTACGGTGACGACGTGCGTAATATGGACTGGAATGTCACCGCGCGTCTGCGTTCGCCGTATGTGAAGGTGTTCGAGGAGGAAAGGGAGATGACCGTGGTTCTTCTTGTGGATGTCAGCCGCTCACGTCTTTTCGGTACGGCAGGCGCCAACAGGAGGGACATCCTTGCAGAGATCGCGGCCGTCCTGTCCTTTTCCGCAATCATCAACAACGACAAGGTCGGAGCGCTTTTCTTCAGCGACAAGGTCGAGAAATTCATCCCTCCGAAGAAGGGCCGCAGCCACCTGCTCCATATCATCAGGGAAATAATCGAGTTCCAGCCTACGACGGACGGGACCGACATTTCCGAGGCGCTGCGCTATCTCACCAACGCAATCAAGAAGAAGTGTACTGCCTTCCTTCTTTCTGACATGATCGATGTGAACAGCGACGGTACTCCGCGGTATGAAGAGGCTCTGAAGGTTGCGGTCAACCGTCACGACCTGTCGGTCATCGAGGTGTACGACCCTCGCGAAAGAAGCATCCCTGATGTGGGCATGATCAACATCAAGGACTCCGAGACGGGCCGGTCTGCATGGGTGAACACTTCGGACAGGAAGATGAGGCTCGCCTATGAGGAGTGGTTCCGCAATGTCGGTCAGACGTCTTCAAGACTCTTTATGAAATACAATGTGGACAAGGTCAGCATAGCCGTGGATGAGGATTATGTCAAGGGGCTGATGACATTGTTCAAAAACAGATAGAATATGCGTAAGGCATTGATATATATATTGTTGATAGTTTCTTCCGTGGCTCTCTCCGCTCAAGGGACCGTCATTCCTGTAAAGGGGGCGTTCCTGAAGCAGATGCAGGAGAGGGACTCTGTCCTTGTGGCCGACCAGCTGCTGTACGGCTTCAGGCTGGATGGCGTTGCGGAAGGCACGCAGCTGATGCTGCCGGAAATTCCGCAGGAGCAGGACCACAGGCTTGTGTTCCTGACCCCGTGGGTGATGGACACGCTGAAGGTGAGCAGGTCCAGGGACGGACAGCCGGCTCTGCTGGATGTGGCGGGAAGCGTGGTGATCACATCTTTTGAGGAAGGCCTTTACGACCTGCCGCAGATAGCTGTACAGAGGATGAGTTCTGACGGAGTCCTCGATACACTGGTCTTCGATCCTGTGCGTCTGGATGTGAGGACCATGCCGGTGGACACGGCCACTTTCCAGCCTCATGACATCAAGGGCCAGATCCGCTATCCGGTGACAGTTCAGGAAGTGCTTCCATGGCTGGGACTCTTCTGGCTTGTGGCGGTGCTGGTGATCCTCACCGTCTGCCTGCTGATGATGCACAGGAGGAAGGACAACCCTGAATATACGAAGAAGGATCCTGCCCATATCGTAGCGCTCAGGGAACTTGACAAGTACCGTGGAAACCAGATGTGGGTTCCGGAGAAGCAGAAGGTGTTCTACTCCGGAGTGACTGACGCCCTTAGGGAATATATGGCCGGGAGATATGGGATATGTGCGATGGAGATGACCACAGCTGAGATCTTCGACCAGATGAAAGGTACGGATGTGCCGGAGCAGCTTCAGAAGGATGCGAAGGAACTCTTTGACAGGGCGGACTTCGTCAAATTCGCCAAATATGTGGCATCTGAAGAAGAGAATGCCGCGACCTTGCCGCTGGCAGTCAGGTTCGTGACCGAGACCTACCAGGCGGAGATAGAGACTGTCGCTGATAAAGAAGAAGGAGGGGCTGAATAATGTTTTTTGAATATCCGAAATTATTGTGGCTTCTTGCGATACCGGTGCTGCTGGTGTTGCATTACATATATGTCGAGCTCTCGGGCAAGCGTCCGCATCTGAGAGTGTCGACAATAGTCCCATGGACACTCAAAGGCAGGTCGGCCATGTCAGTAGTCAGACATATCCCGTTTGTGCTGAGGGTGTCCGCCTTGTCGATGATTGTCGTGGCAATTGCACGTCCGAGGTCTTCGGAAGAGATGGAAAGGATTGACACCGAGGGAATTGACATAGTCCTTGCAATGGACGTATCCACATCCATGCTTGCCCGTGACCTTGTTCCGGACCGTCTGAATGCATCGAAGGATATAGCCATTGAATTCATCTCCCAGCGTCCGACCGACCGTATGGGAATCGTGGTCTTTGCAGGCGAGAGCTTCACCCAGTGTCCTCTCACTACCGACCGCGCCACCCTCATCAACCTCATGAAGGAGGTGCAGACCGACCTCATCGAGGACGGAACTGCGATCGGAAACGGTCTTGCCACGGCTGTGGCAAGGATGAAGGATTCCGACGCCAAGAGCCGTGTGGTGATACTTCTGACTGACGGTGTGAACAACAGGGGAGAGATCTCTCCGCAGATGGCGGCAGAGATAGCCAGGACCTACGGAATACGAGTATATACCATCGGAGTGGGAACAGATGAGGACACCGCTCCATATCCGGTGATGACCCCTTGGGGTGTGGAGATCCAGAATGTGAAGGTGGAGATCGATGAGGCCCTGCTTGCAGACATAGCCGAATCCACAGGAGGACGCTATTTCAGGGCTACCGACAACACCAAGCTTGCGGAGATCTACAGCGAGATCAACAAGATGGAGAAAGCGCGTACTACAGTGGACAGCTTCCCTATATACAAGGAGCTCTTCGGCATGTATGCACTTCTGGCCCTGCTTGCCATCCTTCTTGAACTTATGTTGAACTGGTTTGTAATCAGGAGGTTACCATGATACATTTTGCACAGGCTCAATATCTTTTCCTGCTTCTTCTGATACCGTTCTTCTTCATCATCCAGACGGTGATGCTGAAGCTCAGACGCCGCAGGATACGCAGGTTCGGAGACGAGGAACTCGTGGCCGGACTGATGCCTTCATATGCAAAAGGCAGGGTGTGGGTGCGTCTGACCCTCTTCTCGATAGGATTCCTCTTCTTTGTCATAGGACTTTCAAGGCCTCAGATCGGAGCCAAGCTGAAGGAACACGAGACAAGGGGAGCGGAGATAATGATAGTTCTGGACGTGTCGAACTCGATGCTTGCGGAGGATTATTCTCCAAACAGGCTGGAGCGTGCCAAACTGGCGATTTCCCGTCTTGTGGACAAGCTCCGTGAGGACCGTATAGGACTGATAGTGTTTGCCGGAAATGCCTTTGTGCAGCTTCCGATCACCACGGATTACGTGTCTGCCAAGATGTTCCTCAACTCCATATCCACGGAGTCGGTTCCCGTGCAGGGAACTGCGATAGGCGAGGCGATAAGCACTGCGATGCGAAGCTTCAGCCCGCAGAGCGAGAAGAGCCGCGCCGTGATAGTCATAACAGATGGAGAGAATCATGAGGATGACCCTGTGGAGGCTGCCCGTATAGCGGCGGAGGCCGGAGCGAGGGTGTTCACAATCGGAGTCGGTTCTCCGGAAGGAAAGCCCATCCCAATGGACGGAGAGCTCCTTAAGGACAAGGATGGCAACATCGTGGTCACCAGACTGGATGAGGATGTGCTCAAAGAAGTGGCTGCTGTCGGCAACGGAGCATATGTAAGGGCCGGTAACAACGAATTCGGCCTCAATCCCATCATTGACGACATAAGGAAGATGGAGGATGAGAAATACAATTCGATAGTGTTTGAGGAGTATGACGAACAATTCATGTATTTCCTCGGCATAGCCCTCTTCTTCTTCGTGCTGGAGATGCTGATAGGGGACAGGAAGTCAAAGAGACATTTGTTCAGAAGATAGGATAGAAGGATATGAAAAAGTTCATATATATATTTGGTTTCATGCTTGTGACCTTGCTCACGGCGGGCGACCTCTGTGCCCAGGTGGACAGACGTGAGGTCCGCAGCGGCAACAGGGACTACAAGGACGGCAACTGGAGGGAGGCGGAGATCGACTACAGGAAGGCTCTGGTGAAGGATTCGCTTTCTCTTGCGGGAAACTACAATCTTGCGTCGGCTCTGTACCGTGAGGGCAGCTATGAAGAGGCTCACAAGGCCCTGGAAAGGCTGAAGGACATAGCTCCGATGACGCCGGCTGCAGCCGACTATTTCTACAACATGGGAGATGTCGCCCTGGCAAGACAGGATTACAAGACGGCAGTGGATGCCTTCATGCAGTCGCTGATAAGAAGGCCTGACGACCTTGCTGCGAAGGAGAACTTCATATATGCTAAGAAGAAGCTCGAGGACCAGCAGAACCAGCAGCAGAACAACGACCAGAACCAGCAAAACGATCAGGATGACCAGGATCAGAACGATCAGGACAAGGAGCAGGAACAGAAGCCGGACCAGAATCAGGAGAAGAAGGAGGAGGAACCTCAGCAGGAGCCTCAGCAGAACGAGCAGCCGAAGATAACCCCGCAGGCTGCCCAGCAGATGCTCCAGGCCATCCAGGCGAAGGAGAAGGAGACCCAGGACAAGGTCCAGAAGGAGAAGGCTGAAGCCCTGAAGTCAAGGCAGAAGGAAAAGAATTGGTAAAAGACAGTAACGATATATGAAGAAATTATTTTTGACCGTACTTATGGCATTGGCTGCGGTGATGGCCGCGGCGCAGACTGACATCAAGGTGCAGGTGCATAATGTGGTTGCGGCTGATGAGCAGTTCAATGTCACTTTCATCATAGAGGGGGAGGCCAAGACGACTGACTTCGAATGGCAGCCGGGCGATGATTTCCAGCTGCTATGGGGACCGCAGCAGGGCCGTTCGACCAGCATGCAGATAATTAACGGCAAGACCACCAGGTCAGTGCAGACGACATATTCATATGTCCTGCGTCCCGTACGTCAGGGTAAGTTCACCCTTCCTCGTGCCAGCGCCAAGGTGAAGGGACAGAGCATATATTCCAAGCCGGCTGCAATCGAGGTCGTGGCTTCCGGCTCTTCGTCGTCGGGCTCTTCGCGCAGCCAGTCTTCCGGATCCTCGTCAGCAGGCCAGACACAGCAGCCGACCCGTTCCGCAACAGGGACCATTCCTGATGACGATATATTCCTGACTGTCAGCCTCAGCCGTAGCAATGTGGTTGTAGGTGAGCCGATTACAGCCACCATCAAGCTTTATCAACGCGTCAATGTGGTCGGCTTTGAGGGCGTTACATTCCCTTCGTTCAACGGCTTCTGGAGTCAGGAACTCCAGGCTCCGACCAACATCGAATTCACTCGTGAAACATATGACGGACAGATCTACAATTCCGCACTGTTGAGGAAATTCATCCTCATTCCGCAGCGTCAGGGTGCCGTTACCATAGACCCTTCGGAAATAGTCTGCCTTGTCAACATCAGGGTCTCTTCCGGAGGATCAAGCATATTCGACGGCTTCTTCGATGACTATAGGACTGTCAGGAAGAAGGTGACCTCAAGGCCGGTAACAGTGAATGTGGCCCCTCTCCCTTCCGGAGCTCCGGCGTCATTTGCAGGCGGAGTGGGAGACTTCAGAATCTCGGCGTCTGTCAGCAAGGATTCGCTCAAGACTCATGAGGCGGCTTCGCTTCTTGTCACCATCACCGGTAACGGCAATGTCTCTCTCCTTGAGGCTCCGAAGGTGAACTTCCCTCCTGACATGGAGGTCTATGACACCAAGGTGTCTGAAAAGATAGACAAGGGAGGAGTCTCGGGCAGCAAGTATTACGAGTATCCTTTCATTCCTCGCAGTCATGGCGACTTTGTGATAGAACCGATAAAGTATTCGTTCTACGATGTGAACCGCAAGGAATATGTCACCCTTGAGACAGAACCTATAAGCCTGAATGTGGCCCGCGGCAATGAAGTCGACAACGGCGGCATAGTGATCACAGCCCCTTCACAGAAGGATGTGAAGAATCTTGGAAGCGACATCAGGTTCATTTCGGTGAAGTCTCCTGACCTTAAGGCCAAGGGCGTGTTCTTCGTGGGCTCGGCCCTGTTCTGGATTCTTGTGGTCCTCCTCCTTGTGATTGCGTTCGTGACCTGGATGGCATTGAGGAAGATTGCGGCGAGAAAGGCCGATGTGGTCGGCACCAAGAACCGCAAGGCGACCAAGATGGCTCTCAAGCGTCTCGCTCTTGCCGAGACCTTCCTGAAGCAGAACCTCTATACCGCATTCTACGAGGAACTCCACAAGGCTTTGGTCGGCTTCATCTCCGACAAACTGAACATATCTGCAGCAGACTTCTCGCGTGACCGTATCACAGAATCCCTGAAGGAAGGCAATGTGGGAGAGGAATATATAACCTCATTCATCGGCCTGCTCGACGCCTGCGAGTTTGCACGTTATTCTCCTTCTGCAGGACATGATGCCATGGCCGCCCACTATGAGGCTGCCCTCGATGTCATATCTTCAATAGATTCAAGTATGAAGGCAAGGAAATCATCGCCGAAAGGTGCAATGGCGCTGCTGCTTTTCGCAGCCCTCCCTTTTGCCGCTTCGGCGCAGTCGGAATATCAGGATTCCCTCTGGAACGCGGCCAATGCCGCATATGCGGAGGGCCGCTGGATGGATGCGGCTTCTGATTACGAACTCATATCGTCAATGGGGCTTGAGTCCGCTCCGCTGTACTGCAACACAGGTGACGCATATTTCAAGGACGGGAACATCCCTAAGGCCATCCTCTATTATGAGAGGGCTCTCAAGATAGATCCTTCATATGCGGATGCAAGATACAATCTCGAACTGCTCTCGGGCACCATACAGGACAGGATAGTCCCTGTGCCGGAATTCGTTCTGAAGGCATGGGCAAGAAAACTATGCTATGCCATGGATTCCGATTCACTTGCTGTGCTGTTCCTTGTGTTCCTTGCACTCACTCTGGGACTGGCTCTTCTGTTCGTGCTTTCACCGTCTGTGGCAGGCAGGAGGACGGGTTTTTTCGCCGGCATAGTCACGCTTATGATTTCAGCCGCCTGTCTGACCTTCTCGATCTGGCAGAAGAATGAATATATGACTGCGGATGATGCCATCGTGATGCGTCCCGTGACTTCGGTCAAGAGTTCGCCTTCATCCGAAGTGTCCAAGGACCTCTTCATCCTGCACGAGGGCACTAAGGTGAAGATAATCGACGAGGTCGGAGCATGGAAGAACATCGAGCTTGCGGACGGACGCCAGGGATGGCTCCATTCGGAAGATATAGAAGTAATCTAACACAAGACTTGATATGAAACGTTTTTTCTCAGCTGTTCTCTTCGCGCTTGCGATGGGGACAGCTGTTGCCGCTTTTGCAGCAACGCCTGAATCTGACTTGCCGCACTGGCAGGATCCTCGAGTGTTCCAGAAGAACAGGGTGCCGATGTCTTCGTATTTTGAGACTGATGGCATGAAGCTCATGCTCAATGGGTTATGGAACTTCAAGTGGAATGAGGACATGAATGCTCGTCCTATGGATTTCCATTCGCTCTCTTATGACGACAGTGCCTGGGATGAGATCCCGGTTCCCGGACTTTGGGAACTTAATGGCTATGGAGCGCCTGTGTATGTGAACATAGGTTATGCATGGAAAGGACATTATGTCAACAATCCTCCTTTTCCGGCGGACTGGCACAACTATGTGGGCCAGTACAGGCGCACCTTCGATCTCGACGAGTCCTGGAGTGGCAAGGATATATTCCTGCATATCGGTTCAGCCACATCGAACGTACGCGTGTGGGTGAACGGGAAAGAGGTGGGTTACAGCGAGGACAGCAAGCTGGAGGCCCGTTTTGACATCACCCGTTTTGTGAAGACGGGCGAGAACCTCATTGCCCTGGAGATCTTCCGCTGGTGCGACGGCTCGTATCTGGAGGACCAGGATTTCTGGAGGCTTTCGGGTATTGCACGTGATGTATATATCTTTTCCCGCGAGAAGGACCGCATCGAGGACATAAAGGTGACAGCTTCTGCAGACGGTGTCGCCAAGGTGCGCGTGGATGTGAGCAAGTGCGTTTCTGCAGTAGACATAAGGCTTACAGACCCAAAGAATCCCGCTTTCGCAGTGGAGATCACCCAGCCGGTGGTCAGGAAGGCTGCCTTCAGGAATGATAGGGGAGGCTACTTCATAGAGAACTCCCTTGTGGTTGAGAACCCTCGTCTATGGTCTGCGGAGACTCCTGAGCTCTATGACCTTGAGGTGGCTGTCTCAAACAGGACGGGCGTCACAGAGACTACAGCCATTCAGATCGGATTCAGGGATGTGTGTATCAAGGGCGGGCAGCTCCTTGTCAACGGACAGCCTGTCCTGATCAAGGGCGCCAACCGCCATGAGATGAATCCGTATAAGGGATACACCGTGTCGGAAGCGGATATGATCCAGGATATCCAGATAATGAAAAGGTTGAATATCAACGCTGTGCGTACGTGTCACTATCCTGATGACCCTCTCTGGTATTCGCTCTGTGACCGCTACGGACTCTATGTTGTGGCTGAGGCCAACATCGAATCCCACGGCATGGGATACGGAGAGGAGACTCTGGCAAAGAGGGAGGACTTCCGCGAGGCCCATCTGGAAAGGATACGCAGGGCTGTGCAGAGGGACTACAACCATCCTTCTGTCATCATCTGGAGTATGGGAAATGAGGCAGGCCACGGACAGAACTTCGTGGAAGGCTATCAGCTGGTGAAGTCTATGGATCCGCTTCGTCCGGTCCAGTACGAGAGAGCTGAGTATGCTCCCGAGACCGACATCATGTGTCCTATGTACTGGGATCATGAGTGGTGCGAGAAGTATGCGGCTTCCAATCCTGAAAGACCGCTCATCCAGTGCGAGTATGCACATGCGATGGGCAACTCCATGGGTGGCCTGAAAGAGTACTGGGACCTTGTCCGCAAGTACCCTTCCTATCAGGGAGGCTTCATCTGGGATTTTGTGGATCAGGCTCTCCGGTGGCCCGCTGATGCATCGAAGTACGGTACAGACCATATATTTGTCTTCGGCGGTGATTTCAATGATTATGATCCTTCGGACAATTCGTTCTGCTGCAACGGTATAATCGCTGCTGACCGCACCCTTCATCCGCATGCGTACGAGGTCGCCTACCAGTACCGTTCCATCCTTACTTCTGCGACAGCAGAAGAGGCGCTGAAGGGCAGCGTAAGCGTATATAACGAATATTACTTCATCGACCTTTCGAGGTATATGATGAACTGGACTGTCGAGGTGGACGGTTATCCTGTCCTTTCGGGTGTTGTGCCTTCTTTGGAGGTAGCTCCTCAGCAGACGGCCGTGTGTGATCTCGGCTTTGACCACAAGAGCATATGCGAGGCTGCGGGTGTTTCCGATCTTTCGGCTCACGATGTCTGTCTCAATGTGTCTTATGTCCTGAAGAGGGCTGACGGGCTTCTTGAGGCAGGCTCTGAAGTGGCTTATGATCAGATTCTTATCAATGAGGCAGCCCTTGGCGCGCTGCCTTCAGGCTCCGGTGTTCCGGCCATGGAGCAGGACGGTGATCTGTATGTGTTCTCTGGCGAGATGGCATATGAGGGGGCTTCTCATCCTCGTATCAGTGAGTGGGAGGCTGCCTTTGATTCAAGGACGGGTTCTCTTGTACGCTACACCCTCGGCGGCCGCCAGCTTCTGGATGAGCCTCTTGAGCCTTGTTTCGCGAGGGCGGCTACGGAGAATGATCTCGGAGCAGGTTTCGACAGGCTTCAGGATGTGTGGCGTTCGGCTTCCTTCGAGGTGGCTTCTTTCGATGTGACCGCGACCGATTCCAGCTATGTGGTGGCTGTGTCCTATGCCCCTATAGGGGCGGCGGCGGCCGTTGCCATGACTTATAATGTGTATGCGGACGGCACTGTGGAAGTTGTCGAGACCATGACCGATGCCGGAAAGCTTGCAGAGGCTCCTATGCTTCCGCGTTTCGGAGTCCGTTTCGCCATGCCTGGACTCTTCTCGAATTTCGAGTATTTCGGATATGGCCCTCACGAGAACTACATCGACAGGTGCAGCTCCGCTCTGATGGGACACTTTGTGCAGAGGGTTGAGGATCAGTACCATTACGGCTATGTCCGTCCGCAGGAGTCCGGCACCAGGACGGCTGTCAGGTGGATGAAGGTGCTGGATGACAACGGAGCCGGTTTCGAGATCAGGTCCGATGTCAGGTTCTCAGCATCCGCCCTGCCGTTCAGCTGGGAGGAGATGGATGTGCGCCGGCTCGGCAACAACCAGGCCCACTCCCTTGAGCTCAAGTCGCTTGCTCACGAGAACGACCGCGCCCTCGGCAAGACCTGGGTCAATGTCGACCTCCAGCAGCAGGGCCTCGGCTGCATCAACTCCTGGGGTGCCTGGCCAAGACCGGAGCACCGCATCCTCCCTCAGGCCCGCACCTTCCGCCTTGTGCTGAGGCCGGTGAATAACTGATCTGTTTCTCCGGATTACTTCTAATCCGTGATGGGGCTATTGTCGCCCGAGGCAGCGGCGGAAGCCTGGATTGGTTCCGTCGGAACAAGTTCCGACTTCATCCCTCCCAACGTATCCTGCGTGGTCTTCGACCACTTGTCTCCGTCGGGTCCCTCCCTCTGACATGGCCGAGGGTGGCCATGCCATCCAGGCTTCCACCGCTGCCTCGGGCTTATTGTCTTCGCTGGCCTTCATGCTTTTGCAAAAGGGGCCTTTTCTGACATCCGGTTGATAAAGATTTGTCTTCTTGCATTTTGAAATACAGCGCATTTGTAGTAAATTCGTCAATTTATTCCAACTAAGTTGATAATCAAGCATTCCAACCATATTATGAAGAAACTCTTCAGCCGTCTTGTGGCCCTCG
>SUYN01000021.1 GCA_015060405.1 Bacteroidales bacterium | reverse complement strand
TACTCGTTGCCTTGAAATTGCAGTCCACAACTCGACGACAGACTCTCTATCGTTTCTCGTTACAGACTAATTAATTTCTATCTTCTTTACTTTACCTCGTTATCTCTCTCAAACTTGTCAATGAACTTGCATTTGATACTTGGTGTCTGGCACCGTTCTTTCTCAAATGGGCTGCAAAGATACGGACTTTTTTTTAACCTCCAAATTTTTCTGCAATATTTTTTACAAAAATTTTCACTTGTTTTCATCTCAATGGGGTTAACCACTTATATTTCAGATATTTGCCCCCTGAAAAAATTTTACACCCGCGCATTAAAACGCACAAATCACTAGCAATCAGCCACTTAACCACTCTGCCCAATCTGCAGAAACGCCAGACACACCGCTTAAACGACTGAACATCAAACACTTGCCATTAACAAACAATCTTAGACCCCTCGATGTTGTTTTATATCTGAAATAGATTTCTTATTTTTGTATTCTTATATATAATACTAACGACTTATAAATATGGAAGAACAGAAAAAGACACAACTGCCGGACAACGCCCATAGGGAACTGAAGCCTGGCGAAGAATACCAGCCTCTTCTTTCCCCGCAGAAGAACTACCCGGAGGTAACTCCTTATTCTGTGGGTATGGGTCTGCTGATGACGGTCATATTCTCAGCAGCCGCGGCTTTCCTCGGTCTCAAGGTAGGACAGGTGTTTGAGGCAGCCATTCCAATCGCCATCATCGCTGTCGGCGTATCAGGAGCCCTCGGCAGAAAGAATGCACTTGGAGAGAACGTGATGATCCAGTCCATCGGCTCATGCTCGGGAGCAATCGTCGCCGGAGCCATATTCACCCTGCCTGCCCTATATATATTACAGGACAAATATCCTGAACTGACGGTAAATTTCAGCAAGGTGTTCCTGTCATCGCTTCTCGGCGGAATCCTCGGCATCCTGTTCCTGATTCCGTTCAGGAAGTATTTCGTAAAGGAGCAGCACGGAAAATATCCTTTCCCTGAAGCGACTGCGACAACACAGGTGCTTGTCAGCGGCGAAGGCGGCAGCACAGGCGCTAAGACTCTCCTTGTCAGCGGACTCATCGGAGGGCTCTATGACTTCATCGTCTCGACTTTCGGTCTGTGGAGCGATACCATCACTACAAAGATCCTCCCATGGGGAGCGGCGATCGCTGACAAGGCAAAGGTGCTCCTCAAGGTGAACACCGGAGCTGCCGTACTCGGTCTGGGATATATAGTAGGTCTCAAATATGCATTCATCATCTGCTGCGGCTCGTTTCTCGTGTGGCTGGTGATCATTCCTCTGATGAACCTGATATGGGGAGGACAGGTCATTGACCTGATGAACACCGGCATAACACAGACCATAGGAGAGATGTCGGCAGACCAGATATTCAAGGAATATGCAAGACATATCGGCATCGGAGGCATAGCTACAGCCGGCATCATAGGAATCGTCAAGTCTTTCGGCGTCATCAGGTCAGCCCTCGGACTTGCAGCCAGCGAGTTCAAGAGAAAGAAGAGCGATTCTGAAGCTGAAGTGATCAGGACTCAGAAGGACATCTCGATGAAGATCATCGTGATAGGAATCGCAGTCGCTCTCGTGGCGGTGTTCCTGTTCTTCCTCTTCGGTGTGGTCCATAACATCTGGCACGCCGTGGTAGGCCTGCTCGTGGTGGGCATCATAGCATTCCTGTTCACGACTGTAGCCGCCAACGCAATCGCCATCGTCGGTTCGAACCCTGTCAGCGGAATGACACTCATGACCCTCATCCTCGCTTCGCTCATAATGGTGGCTGTGGGCCTGGACGGCACCGCAGGCATGACTGCGGCGCTCATCATCGGTGGCGTCGTATGTACGGCACTCTCAGTTGCAGGAGCATTCATCACCGACCTCAAGATCGGTTACTGGATAGGATCCACACCTAAGAAGCAGGAAGGATGGAAGTTCCTCGGCACACTGGTGGCGGCAGCCACTGTAGGAGGAGTGATGCTCATCCTCAACAAGACGTACGGATTCACTGGCGAGAATGCCCTCGTAGCCCCTCAGGCAAATGCCATGGCAGCTGTGATAGAGCCTATGATGAACGGTGGCGGAGCACCTTGGCTACTTTATGGAATCGGAGCCGCCCTCGCCCTCGTCCTTAACTTCTTCAAGGTCCCTGCCCTGCCGTTTGCCCTGGGTATGTTCATCCCTATAGATCTGAACATGCCGATGCTCATCGGTGGCGCAGTCTCATGGTTTGTCGGAAGCCGCAGCAAGGACAAGGAGCTTAACGAGGCACGCACAGAGAAAGGTACGCTCATTGCTTCCGGATTCATCGCAGGCGGTGCCCTTATGGGAGTGGTAAGTGCCATCCTCAGGTTTGCGAAGGTCGATGCGTTCATGGAGCCGTCGCCTTGGACAGAGCCTGTTGCCATCATTCCTTACGCAGCCATAATCATTTATATGATATATGCTGCATTGAAGACAAAGAAGGCATAAAGGAACAGACATAAACAATATATAGGAAATGAACGGTATCATAAGCGCACTGTTGATGACGCTGATCGCAGGTTCTGCGACCGGCATCGGCGGCGCGCTTGTGTTGTTCAAGAAGAAGATCAGCAGCAATTTCCTGGCAGGAGCATTGGGACTGAGTGCGGGAGTGATGATATTCATATCGCTGGCGGAACTCTATCCCGAAGCTCAGGCGGAGATCATGACATCGACATCAGGAAAGTTCGCGGAGACATGGGTGCTTGTTGCATTCTTCATAGGAATGGGAATCATCACCCTGATCGACTTCCTGATTCCGGAATATGAGAACCCTCACGAGGCGCCCGGTCTTACTTTGGAGGCCCGGACTCCGGCAGTAGGAATGCTGGAGCAGACAGGAAATGAGAAGGCCTTGCACAGACTGGGGCTGATGTCTGCCCTGGCGATCGCCATCCACAATTTCCCGGAAGGAATAGCGACCTTCATCGGAGCTCTTAACAATCCGGAAGTGGGAGCGGGAATCACCTTTGCCATTGCCATACACAACATTCCGGAGGGCATCGCTGTAGCCATACCTATATATTATGCAACCAGGAGCAAAGGCAAGGCCCTGATCTACGCCACCCTTTCAGGCTTCAGCGAGGTGATAGGAGCCCTGCTCTGCCTGGCTGTGACCGCGACATTCGGTATTGAACTCAGCGGCGGTGGCGTCATATTCCCTCTGATCCTTTCGGCAGTCGCAGGCATCATGATATACATATCCCTCGATGAACTGCTTCCGACTGCAGAAAAGTACGGGAAACACCATATTGCGATAGCAGGAGTGGTGGCCGGTATGGCGATAATGGCAGTAAGCCTGCTTCTGATGTAACACGGACACAAGAAAATTTGATATATGAATAGATTTTTAGCATTTGCACTTATCCTGCTCTGCTGCGCATGCGAGAAGAACGGGCCGGAGCCTGAAAAGCAGGAGAATTATGACTTCCACGATGACTGCTATGTCTCTGCAAAGAAGCAGTACGGGCTGGAGAAGATCTTCAGCGACAGTTTCCTTATCATCAAGGAGAAGGAGATGAGTAAAGCTTTGGCACATCTTGAGACTGCCGGCTTTGAAGTCACGACAGAACCATACAGATGGATATACTACACTTCAGAGGAGTACACTGTAGAGGAACTGTCAAAATGCGTCGCACTCACCGTACATGGATACGGAAACCTGAAGTCTGTCCCCGGTCTGGTGTATTCCAACCATATGTATAGGGACGAGGCTGGCGAAATCCTCGGAAAGACAAACACCTTCCTCATCAAGTTCACCAAGAACCAGAGAGACGCCCAGATGATAGCGATTAAGGAATACGCAAGGCAGCACAAGTTCCTGATTCTGGGAGATGCGTCCACAGAATATTTCCGGCTGGCATGTACCAACGAGACCTCGGGCAACTGTGTCGAGATGGCCAACTGGTTCCTTGAGGTGGCGGGATTCAAGTCTGCAGAGCCTGAATTCCCGGAAAAGACTATAGATTCGGAAAATCAACAACAGTAATCATAATGGAAAAGATTTTAGACAGATTTTTGAGATATGTGGCTGTCGACACACAGTCGGATCCTGAGTCGGACTCGCAGCCAAGTGCGGCAAAGGAGCTGAACCTCCTGAAGATGCTCCGTGACGAGCTTCTCGCCATGGGAGTGGAAGCCTCTCTTGACGAGTACGGCTACGTGATGGCCTCTATCCCGTCAAACTGCGGAAAAGATGTTCCGGCAGTCGGGTTCATCGCACATGCCGACACCGCGCCGGATACTTCCGGAGCAGACATCAGGCCGCAGATTATCGAGAACTACGACGGAGGGGAGATTCCTCTCAAGGGTGTTCCCGGCCTCAGCCTGAAGCCGTGCGAATTCCCGGAGCTGGAGCTCTACAAGGGACAGACCCTAATCACTACTGACGGAACCACACTTCTCGGAGCCGACGACAAGGCCGGCATCGCCGAGATCATGGATGCCGTCCAGTACATCATGGAACACCCTGAATTCAAGCACGGAGACATCAGGATCGGCTTCACACCGGATGAAGAGATAGGCCGCGGAGTAGTCAAGTTTGACGTGAAGAGATTCGGCGCGAAATACGCATATACCCTTGACGGCGGTCAGATCGGCGAACTTGAATATGAGAACTTCAACGCCGCAGGCGCAACCATCCGCATCCAGGGACGAAACGTACATCCGGGCACCGCAAAGGGAAAGATGAAGAATGCCATCCTCATAGGAATGGAACTCAACGCCATGCTTCCTGTGGAGCAGCGCCCTGAATACACAAGCGGATATGAAGGATTCTTCCACCTGATAAGCTTCAAGGGAGAGGTCGAGACAGCGACATTCTCCTATATCATCCGCGACCATGACATGGACCTTTACGAGCAGAAGAAGGCATATATGCAGAGATGCGTCGACTTCATCAACGCGAAATACGGAGAAGGTACGGCTCTCCTTGACATGAAGCACCAGTACTACAACATGCGCAAGGAGGTAGAGCCTCACTATCACATCGTGGAGAAAGCCATGAAGGCGATGGAAATGGAAGGGATCACTCCTAAGATCCAGCCTATCCGCGGAGGCACAGACGGAGCCAACCTCTCGTTCATGGGACTCCCTTGCCCTAACATCTTCGCAGGAGGACATAATTTCCACGGCAAGATGGAATACGTTCCGCTCGAAAGCATGGAGAAGGCCAGCAAGGTAATCCTCAACATCATAAGTTTATACGCTGAGTAAGTGTTCAGACACACAGCCATACTGATACTGTTACTTTCTGTTGTGTCAGCATCCTGCACAAAGCACAAGGATACTGACCTTCAGGAAGAGATTGGTAATGGACACGCATTGTATGAAGAAAGACGCTACAGCGAAGCTATGGAGGTCTACTCCAAAGCTGAAACAATGGCACTGAATGCGGAAGACTACCATAGTCTCGGCATAATTTACCAGAAAATAGCTCACACCTATAACGCAACTGGAGGCCATACAGAAGAAATCGCCTATCTGGACAAGGCGCTAGAGGCCTTTGAAAAAGCTGGCAAGCCATATAATTCACTGTATGTCTATCTCGAAGGCGGCCTCGCCCGCTATAATTTTCAAGACTATGCATCTGCGGAGAAGATTTTCCGCAACACAATGTTTCAGGCTCATCAGGCGGCTGACACCCTTTTGGAGGCCGCCTGCCTTGAAGCCTATGCGGCCTTATGCCTGGAGACCTCAAGACAAGATCCGGAGCTCGCGATCAGTATGCTTGCACGCAAAGCAAACGAACTCAAATGCCCTCTCACTTGCGAAGACCGCGGAATGCTTGCATACGCCTATGCACTGACTGGAAACACGGCCGAAGCATCAGAATGGATAGCCAAGGCATTGCAGACCGCTGAAACTCCAGCAGAAAAGGCACAGGTGAAATTCAGAGAATACCAGGTAGCAAGCAGGTCAGGCGACACAGCTTCGGCCCTCGCGGCACTGGAAGAGGTTATGGATCACATCAACTCAGTGGAATCAGTCACCTTGCAGCGTTCCGTAGAATCAGCCCGCAAAGAGTATAAGGCTCATCAGCTGGAAATATCTCAGCAACGTCTGCGTACCACACGACTTGCAGTAGCCTTCATAATTCTCACAGCTCTGGCTATCGTATTCGCCCTTACGGGCTTCATCCGTTACCGCCGTCTGGAAACTGCAAAGGCACTGGCTGAAGAAAAAGCAGAAACAGAGAGATATATGACCATCGCAGAAGACCTGCAGATCAGGCTGAAAGCCGCCTCAAAAAGGCTTCCGTCAGAAAAGCATATGTCAATAGCCAGGTTCGACCTTCTTGAAAGACTCTGCGAACAGTACTATGTATACGAAGGGACAGACAATCTGCAATCCAAGATACTCAAGGAGGTCAAATCCGCGATTGAGGGACTGAGAGAAGACCCGAAGGCAATCAAAGGGCTGGAGATGATGCTTGACAGGAACTGTAACAGCCTTGTGGCAAGACTACGCGAACAAATGCCCAAGCTGAAGGCTGAAGACTTGAAACTGTTCATATTCGCAGCATCCGGCTTTTCCAGCACCACAATATCAACAATTCTAGAGAAAGACAAAGGCATCATCTACAATCGCATCTGGCGTCTGAAGGGTAAAATTTCATCGTCAGAAGCACCAGATAAGGAAGAATTTATCGAAGCTATAAATTCTTGATAATCACCACCTTACAAAAACAGAGAGATTTTGCAGATTCGGCATTGCGTAAATACCTGATCTGCAACCACTTACCATATAAACAGGAGAGATTTTGCAAGCCCGAAAATTTGTTTCAGGGTATTATATGAACGTAACTTTGCACCAAGCAAAATGCAAAGTACCAACCCTAAAAATCTCTTATTATGGAAATCAGAAAAAGCGAAAAGGCGGACCTCCAAAACAAGAGGCTCCTCTTTACAGAAATCGGCTGCATAGTAGCACTGGCATTAGTTTACTTCTGTTTTGAATTCACCACAGGAAAGATCAGGACAACATCACTCGAAGACACAAACGTGATAATGGAGGTAGAAGACCTCATACCTATCACATTTGACACTCCACCGCCACCTCCGGCAGCACCAAAGATTCCTGTTCTGTCAGATGTGATAGACATCATCGAAGATGATATCATAGTTGATGACAAGTTTATCTCCATCGAGGATAATCCTACAGAAGGAATCGTATTATACGATTATATAGAAGTGATTGAGGAGGAGGTTGAAGAAGCTGACATTCCATTTATGTTAGTGGAGCAGAAGCCTCTGTTCAACGGAGGTGATGCCAATGCATTCAGCAAATGGGTCAACCAGAGACTTGTCTATCCGGAAACTTGCAAAGAGAACGGAATCTCAGGACGTGTCGTACTGTCTTTTACAATCAGAAAAGACGGCACACTGGCAGACGCAAAAGTAGTGAGAGGAGTACACCCGGACATCGACCGTGAGGCATTACGAGTAATCAACTCTTCCCCTAAGTGGACACCTGGAAAACAACGCGACCGCGCAGTTGCAGTAAGCTACAACTTTCCTGTGATATTTATGCTCAGATAAGCATCACAAAACCTCCACGAAGCAATAAAAACTTCGTGAAGGTTTCTTGTTACATCATTTTATTTTTTCTTGATATCAGATGATTTATGTGGTATTTATGGTCTCGTCCTAATGGTTTCAGAGTACAGTCCGGATCATTGCATATGTCAGTCTGCAAAATGAAATCATCACTATAAAGAATCTGGCCCGTTTCAGAATGTTCTAATTTGAGACGGAATATCTTTTCCTCGACTGAAGTCGGGAAATGAAATCGGAAAGCACGCATTTCATCATAAGGAGGAAACTTAGACTCCCCCGAGGCTATAGACCACTTTGAATATGGATTCCCACCTTCTTCATAGAATGTAGTCATATACTGAATTGAGTCATCCTGAAAATATAATCTCACCCCATCGTTTGAGTCTACTGTGATTTTCCATTTCTGCTCCCAAAAATGCGCATCCTGAGAATTATAAAACAAAACAACTGTCAGGACATACGCATCATTGCATTCGTGGCAGTTAGCAGTAAAATCCCTTCTATCTGTGTTCTGCCTGTTTGATTTAAGTTCAAAGTCAGGGATGGAGATAAAGAGTTCATTCTTCTCACAGCCAGAGAGAAGCAACAGCATTAATGATAGAAAAAGTAAATAATTCGATTTCATAAGATACATATTACCATCATTTTCATCTCACTTCAATAAGTGTCAGTCAATTTTCCTACAATATACAGATTTATTCACATACATTACTATTCCTGAATATATATTCGAGATTCTGGAACAACAATTCCATAATATCCTCTATATCTTTCGTACATAACCGGTCCATAGTCACTATAGACAGGAGAAGTGTAATACACCTCAATATCGTGCAATTCAAAGTTCGGAGTATATGTAACGTCATCACCTGGATACCTGATAACTGTGCGTACAAATGTAGTATCTGTTATCGGACGTCGTTGCACAGCCCTAGCTGCCACAGGAAAAGACTCTTTATAATATTTTTTATATACTTTACAGAACAGTCTTCCCTCTAACGTCCCAGACTGAGACAACTTAGTAGAATAAGGCTTTCTAGCACATATATGATTGGTGGTATCAACTTTTTGACAATAATTACCTATAATAAAAGGTTCCTGTCGATAATCTATATCCTCCTCCAAATTAATGTTAAGTGAATCCATCACCATTCTCAGTGGCTTATAAAATTTATCAATTTTTATTACCTTTCTTTCCACGAATTCCTCCAACCTCGCTTCCATTGTTAATGTATAGGAGCCATATTCCTTCAAGATAACATTGAACTGCCCTATTGACGGATTCGATATCTCCAAATTGGATGAGTTCCCCCCATCAAAACAAGATTCAATACCGGTCATTGTAACATCTGCCTTTTTCCCATCAACATACTTATCCCATATAATCTCAAATGGCGTATTTATTCTAACTTCAGTTATTTTTGGATATATAAACCTATCAAGTCCAACGACTAGTAAAGTTTTCGTATAAGTACCTCTTATAGTTTGATCATCCCCACCTAGCACTTCGGCTTTTATAGTATAAATCCCAGGTACATTAAACTCTACAACACACTTATTACCATCTGCAGAGACAATTGGATTAGATGCGCTTTCCGGCATTGAAATAACTGAAAATTTGTAATTTACGTTAGGAATATCTTTACGTGCTTCATATGAGCAAATTAGTGAGTAACGATAAACAGAATATAAGATCTGAGAATCAGCCGAAATTGATACTGATGTAACAAGTAATGGGTACATTTTGGCCAAAGCCTCTATATCGCTATATCCGAAACCGTTCCAATAGCTAAAATAATCCGCTGGAGTAATTTCATCTGCAGGCCTCATAATAGTAAAATAAGGTTCCATAGACGTTTCATCAATATGATATTCCGTTTCATCACTATCTTTTAGTCCTATTAAATGACCTATAGCATGCATTATTGCATATACTTGTTGATCTCCCGGAAGAGAAAGCCAGGTGTTGTGAGATGTATTAATTGAGACAGTCGGTATGACTCCTTCCATCACACTCTCCCTTATCATAGCATTACTTTGAGTAAGTTTAGTCGGAGTATCACTGATTTCTAAAATGACACAATCATCGCATAGTTCATACGGATAGATAAAATTCAGATTACAATCCTCTAAGCTATTCCACTTATCAATTGCCTCTTCAAGCAATGAAACATAAGCCGCATCTATATATTGATCATTTATATATATCGTTTGCGAATCAGCAGGCAAGGTCCCCAGTGCATTGATTTTGGTCTGAGGATGCATCCTCGCGTATTCAGACAAATCGTCTTTATAAAAAAAAGTTTCACCTGAAACAATGAAAAGATTTTCATATTCCACGATGTCTTCTACAGGATATCCCATAGACTCAATAATTGAATAATAATCAACATCTTCAGCATTGTAATCCGCCAATTTATCCGGAATAATCTCTTGATACTGACACGACACAATAGACAATGCCAGAAAAACTATCAACTTAATGTATTTCATAATTTTTGTTAATATTAAATTACTTGATCTCAAATAATCCACGATAAGTATCACCAGAGGCTGTCGTATAGACGACCTCATACACTCCGGGAGTTCCGGAGAGTTGAGTAATAATCTGTTGCTGGACTGCGCAATCAATAGTGTCATGCCACACTTCACCGGTAGAGCAATTGAATATGGCAAGCGATACACGTCCATCACAGTCGGCTACGTTGGTAACAATTGTGTTCATCAGACCATAATAATAAGCCTCTATCTGCTCTACGATAATACTGCGATTGTTTTTTATACCCTGCCCAAATTTCAACGGGATTTTCATTACTGCATTTTCATTATCATCATTCTTCCCGAACAATGACAGAGGCAGCAGCACGGCCATCAATAATAGAAATTTTCTCATGATAATATAAGTTTAAAACGCCATAAAGGTATGGGGGTTTCTCTGCTTTAGGCTAATTTCTGGAGTGTTAAAAACTTACAAAATCACCGAAAGTATTATTGTATCATGCTGATAATCAGGTAAATAAAAAAGTGTAAGAAAATTAAATCTTACACTTTTTATAAATCGGTATGTATCAGTGGGTTATCATTTCGAGGAATTGAGAGGAATGTTCGGGGTTTTTCTCCTCGATCTTGAGTTTGAGGCGTCTTTTGTAGGCATAGACATTATTTAAAGGCATATCCATCAGTCTGGAAATAGTCGTTGCGTCGAAACCTGCTACCAGATAGCTGAACATCGTTACTTCCCATTCTTTTGATTTCGGCATTTCTGTGCGGAAGTTCTGGATGATTCCGTCCAATTCTGAATTTAGCAAAGATTCAAACTTTACTTTTCTGACCTTGTCGTTACGGATTTCCTCTATCATCAGAAGCATCTTCTGATACATCACCTTCTCGACATCTGACCTATCCTTGTTCTGGAGGTACTGGTCACACAACATTCCGATTGTATCGAAACGAGATTTATACAGATCTATGAAGCGTTTCTTCAGTAAAGGATAATTCTCCTCTTTGGCCTGAACAAGCTGGCGCTTGATTTCGTCAACATAGACCATCAGTTTTTCCTTTTCAGCTTGCTGACTTGTGATTCGCCTATGAACAAAATACAGAATCAGCAATAGAAGAACTGCTGCCAAAGACACAGTAAGGATTATCATCTGATTCTTTACCCTGACCTGCAATGAGGCTTCACGGTATTGGGACTCGTAATATTCTCTTTGGGTACGAGCTAATGACTGTTTCAAGGCGTCTGTAACTTCAATATTATTCTGAGTTACTGAATTCTCAAGTTTCGTCAACGCCTCGCAATAATTTCCATATCCTTTCTCTATTCTATAAAGCCAATAGAATGCAGTGGCTGAAGAATCTATTTGAGACAACTGAGAAATAATAGATTCTGATTCCTCATATCTGCCAATCTGCCCTAAAGCATAAGCGTAAGCCCAATAATCCTGGGTCTTCATAAAGCGCCCATCATATTGACTACAAATCTCATTATAGAGCTCTGAGGCCATTGTATAATCTGGATTATTTTGAGTAACTTTCAGAAAAGCATAAGTCACGATGGAAGATAGTCTTATATTTTCATTGATCTGATCAGCATAAATCAATCTTTGTAAAATCGATTCTCCTTCTAAATAACTATTTTGATTCAATAAGGCTTGAGCTAATCGTAACTCCGCAATCACCAAGTAATAATCTGAATTGATTGCTTTATATATATCTACAGCGTCCTTCAATGCTTTGAGCTCTTCTACATCATTATGCGTCTTTGCATAGATATCGGCCTGAAGAACTTTAGCGAAGCCTAAATACAGGCTGTCACTCTCATCAGCCAGAGTCTCAGCTTTCGTTGTTTCCAGAATGGCCTTATTCAAGTTGCCTGAATAATAATATGACAGTGCCAGATAATACTGTGAACGTGCTTTATATTTCGCAGGACCTTTACGGGAATAGTAGTCAAGTGCCACTCTTGTCAGAGAGTCATCACTCACATCTATATAGTTCTTATCCAGAGCCATCGCGAGCAAAAGAGAATGATGGGCCTTCAGACGGTCTGTAGTAAGAATGGCACGATCCATAGAATCCAGCACTGCCAAAGCGCTGTCTGGGCGCTCCATTATATACGATTCCACATCATTCAGCATATCTCTGACTTCTGACACCCCACACGAAATCAGGGAAACGAGCCCACAAAAAAGAAATACGATTCTACAAAACACTTTATTCATAGTATAGAACATTATATGTACTAAGATACAGAAAATTGATTAACTTTGCAATCAGTAAGTTGAGTTTTATACCAACAATATAATAGACATATTTTACCCCTATCGTCACCTCTCTAAATTACCACAAACGAATGATTGATAGGGCGATAGGTGGTCTTGTGCCTTTGGTGCAGGACGACATATCTATCAATCGAGCCGTGGTAAGCTTAGAGAGGTGTGGGCCGGACTGCACCTCTTTTATATTATACGACATAAGGAAGGCAGATTTCTTATGATAACAAGTTTAAAACACGGCTTTTTGCCATCCTTTCTGCCTTCCTTACCAAAACATCCACGAAGTGCCTATGTACTTCGTGGATGTTTGTTTTATTTTTTCGCAGATTTGCTGCTGGCTGCCTTGGCGGCTTCGTTGGCTTTCTGCTCTTCGAATTTTTTTCTGTATTTTTCGAGGGTCTGGGCGTCTTTTTCGGCCTGGCGGGCTGCGTCTTCGAGAGCCTTGCGCTTGCGCTCACGCTCCTTGGCCTTCAGCTTGGCCTCCTTAGCGGCTGCCTTTTCGGCATCCCTCTTGTCCAGTTCTGCCCACCGGGCTTCCTTGGCGGCCTTTCTTGCCTCACGTCTTGCCTCACGTGCAGCCTTCTTCTCTGCCCTTATCCTTGCCTTTTCAGCCTTCGCGGCAGCCTTAAGCTCTTCTTTTGTCGGTTCTGTCATAACTACAGAACCGGCAGCTGCAAGCGAATCGGCCACAGCAAGCGAGTCACGTGATACCATAAGGGAGTCCCGGCTCACCGACAACGAGTCACGACTTACAGAAAGGGAATCCGAAACCTCCGGTCCGTCAGGACCTGTAAATAAAGAATCTGCCGCAGAGGTGAGACCCGCAAGGGAGTCTGCAGCAGCAAGGCTGTCAAGCCTTGCCTTTTCTTCAGCTTCCTGCTCTGCGACACGCCTTTCCCATTCACGGACTCTTCGGAGAGAGTCGCGCACTTCTATCTGACGATATACATCATTCATATATCCAGGGAAGTATATGTCTGTCTGCCTGTATTGAGCGCGAGGGTGAGCTGCATATTTCAGCCTTTCACTCGGCCGCAGGGACAGCGGAGTCACTGCGTTCCTGTCCGCCGGACGTCTGTCAGGCAGCCAGTTGAATCCCTTAAGCTGCTTTTCCTCAGCAGAAAGCTGGACTACAGGATAGCCGTCGTTCTTTGCCTGTTCAAAATAATATATCCTCTGAATCTCGCCGTCCTTAAGGACTGCAGAAAGCATCTTCGACTCCGGTTTGTTGACTGTTGCAAGCACTCCGTTCTCTTCAAGATAGAACAAGGCTGAAGCGCCTCCAAGCACATCAAAACGGACAAGTTCTCCATTATCACCGAAGAAGGCCAGCATTTCAGCTCCTTTGATCTGATCGTAGCTCTTCTCGTCTTCCTTTATCAGGATGAAGGCATTTGACATCAGGCTCGCCTTCTGCATCTTGCCGTTCCTCAGGACAAGTGTCACGCTGTCAGCCGAATACTGCCGGGTTATCTCCTGCCATATGAGCGGTTCCTTGTAAAGACGGGCCAGAGAGTCAAGGTCACAATAAAGAAGAGAGTCACAGGCCACCTGGATGTCCTTCTTGTAGATCTTCACCTTTCCCACAGCCTGCAGGAAGCCCATCCTGGTGGAATCCTTCGGGACCATGTCCAGGCTGTCAGCCACTGCGAGGGAATCGGAAACGGCAAGAGAATCCGACACGGCGAGGGAATCCCGTGCAACCATGGCATCAGGAGATGCAAGTGTATCTGCCACTGCAAGAGAACCGTCCTGAGGTACGGACCCCGCCCTTGAAAGGGAACCTGTCATAGGAGGTATGTCTGGTCTGACTGACCTCTGAGGTCTTGCAACAGAATCAGGAGGTGCCGCATTACCCTTAGGTCTCTGAGCCTTGGGACGATAATTGGGATCGTTCTTCGCCGCTTCTTCCGCCGCCTTTGCTGCCGCTTCGGCTGCCTTCTTGCGGAATTCACCCACAGGGTCCACTTCAAGAGACTTCAGCCTCTTTTCTGCATCCTTCTTTACGGATTCGTCGATCTCGAACATCATCCGGGTGTAATATACCAGCTTGTCTGCACCAAGATAGACGGTGTCTATGGAACCGTCCTGCTCCTCGGTCTGGGAGATCACTGCCGGCTTGCGGGTGAGGGTCACCTTGGAAAGCGAATCAATATACTCTACTCTTCCCGCCAATGAGAACACATTGCGTGTAGTGTCTGTGATCTGGGTGTTTCCAAGCATTTCGACATCCGAAGTCATCCTGTGGAAGAAGAGGCTGTCACACCATCCTTCCTGATCCTCCGACATCACATGGACATTATCAGAGAAGAAGAAGAGTTCACGTCCCCTGTCATACCAGCCCTTGTCTGAAGAAAGCATGTTGTCATCCTTCCATACATCGGTCGCCTTTCCGAAAGTGGCAAGGTCAAGGTCCGACTCATACACCAGTTCCCTGGTCTTGACGAAGACTGAATCCGTAAACATGTTCACATCATTATTGAATGTAAACGTCTTGACCTTGGAATCGTATGTACCTGTGCGGCTCTCTATGATCTGGCCGTCCTTGTCGCGCATTGCACCTCCATTCATGAACACAGCCACCGAGTCCTTGGTGTTGTAGTCCAGATGTCTGGTCCTCAATGTGTTGTGATCCTTGTCGGTGAGCTGAACGACAGAGCCTCGGAACTGGACGAGATCCTCGTCTATGAGATACTTGAGGTTCTCGCTGGTCAGCACCGTCTCTTCCTGAAGCACACTGACATTACCCCAGGCGTCGATGATCCTGGTCTCGACATTCCATAGTGCCGTGTCGCAGATGAGGTAGGTGTTGTTGTGCAGGAAACGCGCAGGGCCCACGACCTTCCTGTAGCGTGCGCCCTCTATGTCCACCATCTGTGCAGACTTGGAGCTGAGAAGCACCACGAGGCTGTCCTTCTCCCCGCTGTTCCTGTCCTGGGCAGCAAGACAGAGGCAGGCGGTCAGGGCAACTGCCGAAAGTAATAGTTTCCTCAGAAAAGACATAGGCTGACGGTCGGGAAAGATCTTATTTGCGGAACTTCTCCTCCCATCCGTCACGCTCGAACGCGCAGTCCTTGAAGAGAGGGTCGATTATGATGTATGTAGACTTGATCTTCGAGTCTATGAAGTCATTGATGGCCTTCATCTGAAGCTCGTTCCTGGCATAGCCGAGAAGAAGCGTGTAGTCCTTGGAGAATGACGCCGGGTGTGAAGGGATGATCTTGTCGACTCTTATGATCTTGTAGACGGTGTTTCCGTTTCTTCCCTCATTGTCGAGCGATGAGAACGGCTGGGAGATCTCACCTTCCTTGAGATCCTTGATGGCCGCATAATCCTGTGGCTTGAGCTGGTCTATCTCGAAATAGGACGAGCCTGAGGAAGGGTCGGCCATCTGGCCTCCGTTGGTTCTTGTCGCCGGATCCTCCGAATAGAAACGAGCCGCAAGCTCGAAGGTCACGGCTTCGTTTGCAAGCTCGGTCTTGAGACTGTCAAGAACCTTGAAGCCCTTCTCCATGTCCTCGGTAGTGTATTCCGGCTTGAGAAGGATGTGGCGTGCATTGAACATATTTCCCTTCTTCTCAAGCACCTCGATGATGTGGAATCCGTCCGGAGTCTCGACGATCTGCGAGACGACGCCAGGCTTCAGGGACATGGCCGCATCCGAGAATGCAGGCCAGAAGATATCCTTGGATGCCATTCCGAGCTCTCCTCCCTTTCTTGCACTGCCCGGGTCCTGGGAATATATACGTGCCAATGTCGAGAACTTCTCACCGTTGATGATACGCTCACGGATGGCCAGAAGACGCTCCTTCACCGCAATGTTTGCAGCCTCTCTGTCCGGATATATGCATATCTGGCTGAGTTGGTACATTACAGGCACAAGCGGCAGATCTTCAGGGTCTGTGGCATCAACGTACTTCTGCACATCATAAGGAGTAAGGTCAGGAATCTTCCTTGCTATCTCCTGCTGCATCTGTTCTGCAAGGGTCTTGTCCTGCAGGTCCGCACGGAGCTCCTGGCGAAGCTTGTATATTGGCTTGCCGTACTGCTTCTCGACTCCTTCCTCGCCGCCGTAATATGTGAGTATGTTAGCCATATAGTCGTCGAGATTGCTCTCCACCATGTCCTTGTTCACCTCGAGAGAGTCCACCCTTGCCTGCATGAGGAAGAGCTTGGTGGTCATCATGTTTTCAAGGAGCCCGCATCTGCCCGTCTTGTCCGACATGTAGCCGAACCCCTGAGCCTTCATCTCCTCTTCAAGTTCAGAAAGCATGATGTACTCATTGCCGACTACAGCTATAGTCTTGTCGATCAAGCCGTTGTTATATTTCTGTGCAGATGCGGAAAATGCTGCGGCACACAATGCCACAGCAGCCGCCATAAACCTATGTATGCGGGTTAGCGTCATATTATTTTAAAATTACAAATTGTCCGTTTTCGCGCGCCTCATTCAGCAAATCCCGTTCCAAAGTGGAGACAAGCTGCTGCTTTCTGGCACTTATTATCATGTCCTTGATCGATGGAATCACATGCTCCATCGGGGCGGTGTGACCTTCGGTTATCATTTCCGGAATATACGCGATGCTCACTATGCCTGTTGTGTCCGTCCTTTCCACCCAATGGCCTCTCATCGATGCCAGAACAGAAGTATAGTCCATTCCTAACTCACTGGCAACCAAGGCTATGTCAACCCAGTTGTTCTGCCAGATCTCAAACTTCAATGCAGATGAATATGCCAGGCTGTCTGCTTCAAAAAGGTCATTCACCTCTTCCGACGACATCTTCTTCTTCAGCTGGCCCAGCGTCGGAGACTCCGAAGATATCTTCAGGAAACGGGCCTTGACCAGCGGACGCCTCAGAACGAACTTGTCCTGATGCATGTTGTAGTACTCCTCCACCTTGTCATCTGACACTGCGGTGTCGAGACGTTCGTTGACATAGAGCTGTTCATAGCGGTACTTCAGAAGCGAGGTCCTGTAGTCCTCGAGCTCCTTGGTCACATCCTTCTCTGACTTTGAAAGCTGCTGCTCCGCTATGGACAGGAAGACCTGGTCAAGTGCCCAGGTGTTTATGTAGCCCTTTGCAAGACGCACGCTGTCATCATAGGGTATTCCCTTGGGAATCACCATGTTAAGATCACTCCTGTACAGACGGGCAGTTCCTACTTCAGCCACAGCCTCATCTTTACTTAAAAAGGAGGAAATCGCCCTGCACGACGAAAATGCCGGCAAGACGATCCCTATGATGAATATGAGAACAATGCGCCTCATACACCTGCTATCTTGAATAGTTCGGAGCCTCACGGGTGATGGTCACATCGTGCGGATGTCCCTCAAGGTAGCCCGCGTTGGTGATACGCACGAACTTGGCGTCACGAAGCTTCTCGATGTTCGGAGCACCTACATAGCCCATACCTGCACGGAGACCTCCTACGAGCTGGTACACCACCTCATTGAGGGTTCCCTTGTAAGGCACCTGAGCCACGATTCCCTCCGGCACGAGTTTCTTGATGTCTTCCTCCATGTCCTGGAAGTAGCGGTCCTTCGAGCCCTGCTGCATGGCCTCGAGCGATCCCATGCCACGGTAAGACTTGTACTTACGGCCGTTGAGGATGATTGTCTCTCCTGGAGACTCCTCCACACCTGCGAAGAGGGATCCCGCCATGATTGTGCTTGCACCGGCAGCGAGAGCCTTTACGACATCACCTGAATAACGGATACCGCCGTCGGCGATCACTGGGACGCCCGTACCCTTGAGGGCCTCTGATGCCATCATCACTGCAGAAAGCTGAGGCATACCTACTCCGGCTATCACGCGGGTGGTACAGATCGATCCAGGTCCGATACCGACCTTGACTGCGCTCACACCTGCATCAGCAAGCGCCTTGGCACCCTCGGCAGTCGCGACGTTACCTGCCACGATCTGAACATCCGGAAGAGCCTCGCACGCACTCTTGATCACATTGAGAACGCCCTGGGAGTGACCATGAGCCGTGTCAACCACGACAGCATCCGCACCTGCGCTCACAAGCATCTCGATACGCTCGATGGTGTCTGACTTCACTCCTACTGCAGCAGCCACGAGGAGACGGCCCTTGCTGTCTTTCGATGCGATAGGATTGTCCTTTATCTTCATGAGGTCCTTGTAGGTGATGAGGCCGACGAGCTTGCCGTCCGCATCGACTACAGGAAGCTTTTCTATCTTGTACTGACGGAGAATGTCTGTCGCAGCAGGGAGGCTGATGCCTTTCTGCGCTGTCACAAGATTCTCCTTTGTCATGATTTCAGATACAGGCATCTTAGGATCTCTCTGGAAGCGGAGATCGCGGTTGGTCACGATACCTACGAGGAAACCGTTGTCATCGACTACAGGGATACCGCCGATGTGGTGCTGTGCCATCATTCCGAGAACCTGACCTACCGTAGCATCCGGATGGATTGTCACAGGATCATAGATCATTCCGTTCTCAGCCCTCTTGACACGACGTACCTGGTTCATCTGTTCCTCGATAGTCATATTCTTATGAATCACGCCTATACCACCTGCACGGGCCATGGCTATGGCCAGCTCGGCCTCGGTCACGGTGTCCATTGCGGCAGATACGATCGGGGTCTGGAGAGTGATCTCTCTGGTGAATCTTGTAGATACATCCACCGTTCTTGGCAGCACTTCGGAATGTGCCGGAATCAACAAAACGTCATCGAAGGTCAGTCCTTCAATAATCGGAGAGTTTGTAAAAGTCTGCATCTTATGTCTAAAATTTGGCAAATGTAACAATATTTTCCGAAACTGTAAAGACCTTTAGCGGTTTTTCAATGTGTCCGTCAAAGAGAAAGCAGCCGTCCCTGCCATGTCTGCCGTTCCTCAAGCCGCTTTTCCAGCAGGCGCAGGAGCTCGACATTGCGGATGAGCCCCCACGGGGTCTCATTGACAAAGCGCGGAGGCACCTCACCGACAAACCGTTCGATGAACAGGTCCGGCCGGAGACGCTCCAGCATGTCGACAAAGAAATCCAGATACTCATCCAGGGTGAATCTCTCGAAATCCTGAGGAGATTCCGCATATTCCTTTTCCATCCTTGTCCCTTTGACTATCTGAAGCTGATGGAACTTGGCCGAACGTACCGGCAGTTCATTTATCATCCTGCACGAATCGAGCATCATCTTCCTGGTCTCCCCCGGCAGTCCCAGTATGAAATGGGCTCCGACATCCAGCCCTCTCTCCGCCGTCATCATCACGGCCTTGCGGGCGGTCTGGAAATCATGCCCGCGGTTGATGCGGACAAGGGTGTCGTCATTGCAGGATTCGATGCCATATTCAACGATTACAATGGGGGCGGTCCTCACCTGGCCATCCGACAGGGATCTTCTCCAGCCTTTCAGCACATTGCCTCTGGAGAGTTCCGCCAGATAGTCCAGCTTCTGCGGGTCGACACAGTCCGGCCTCGTACCGATGACGATGCCCACCACCTGCGGGTGCCGAAGTGCCTCCTCATAAAGCTGCATGAGCCTTTCCAGCGGTGCATAAGTGTTTGAAAACGACTGGAAATAGCCGAGATAATGCTCGGTGGTACGGTAACGGACCTTATGGAACTCAATCCCTTCATCCATCTGGGTGTGAAGACTTTTTCCTGCCGTGCTGTAGGCAGGGTGGAAGGCGGCATTGTCGCAATAGGTGCACCCTCCCCTTCCCACTTTCCCGTCGCGGTTGGGACAGGTGAAGCCGGCGTCCAGCACTATCTTCTGCAGACGCTCTCCATATTTCCTTTTGAAATAGCCGACAAAGGAATTGTATCTTTTCCCGTCCGGGAAACCACAGCTTTCAAGATTTTCCGTCATAAAGGGTTCAGGTCAGTTCTGACAAGGTCAATATGAATTCCATGATGACATTTTCTCCAGCGGCATCCGCCATCTCAGCCAGCTTGGCCTTGTCGTCTACAACTATGAACTTCCACGGCTGGGAATTGCATGCTGAAGGTGACATCCTTGCCGCCTCAAGGCACTTGAGAATATCTTCGCGGTCCACCGGATCGGACGCATATTTCCTGTCGCTCTGACGGGTCAGTATAAGTCTTTCGAAATCCATATCAATCGTTTTCCTGCGCAAAGATAGCAGAAAACGGAACATTATTCATATTTTTGCCGTGACGAAACCGAATATTGACATCATGAAAAGGAGTTTAAGCTTATTATTGATGCTGATGATTGCAGCAGCCGCTTCCGCACAGGAAAAGAGGATGGCGGTAGTGGAATTTTCAACGGCCTATCTCAGACTCCAGCCGGATTATGAATCTCCGCTGGAGACACAGGAGCTGATGGGTACTGTGGTGGAGATCGTCGGAGAGCAGAGCTACTGGAAGGAAGTGGTGACACCTCAGCCCTACCGCGCATGGTGCACCGACCAGGGACTCGTCGAGATGAGTGCAGAAGGGCTGAAGGCATATGAGGAAGCGCCGAAGCTCATGTATACGGGATTATACGGTCATATATATGTGGAACCGTCGTTCAGGTCGGCGACGGTATGCGACCTTGTCGGCGGCGACGTGCTCAGGCCCGGGCCGCAGGCACGTCTGTCAAGAAAGAGCGCAGACCGAGCTCTCAAGGGCAGGTGGACACAGGTCATGCTGCCTTCAGGAAAGACTGGCTATGTCCCTTCGAAGGAGCTGAGGAGGCATGAGGGTTTCACCTCGATAGCCATGGGAGAGGGTTCGGCGGAGAGCATATCATCGGAGCAGACCGAGAAGATCATCGCAGAGGCTGAGAAGCTTCTCGGCGTGCCTTATCTCTGGGGCGGGATGTCGGCGAAGGGGACGGACTGCAGCGGGCTTGTGCGCATATGCCATATCTTGAACGGGATACTCCTGCCGAGGAATGCTTCGCAGCAGGTTTTCTGCGGGGAGAGGGTGGAGATTCCTCGACAAGCCCGAAATGACAATGAGGGAGTGAGGCATGACAGTGAGGAGGTGAGGAAGATGGAATATGACCGGGAGGCGGCGCTGGAGGCTGTGAAGAATCTTCAGCGTGGAGACCTTGTGTACTTCGGGACTCCTGCGACAGATGACAGGCCGATGAGGATCACCCATGTCGGAATATACCTGGGCGGCAACAGGATGATCCATTCGTCTCACCGGGTGCGCATCAACTCTCTCATTCCAGGTGATGCGGACTACTACGAGAATTCCCATAGGCTGGTGGCCGCGACAAGGCTGTAGCAGAAAATAATGAATTAGGGCAGTTTATAAATAAAATTTATTACCTTTGCGGGGTTATAACACAAACCTTAATTAATTCGAATTATTATGAACCTTAGAGTTTTCAAGAAAGACATCGAGTATTTCGTAGCTGAATTCATTGATGACTGCGCACTTTTCGTTGCGCTCAACCCACACAAGGACGCTGACGAGATCGCACAGATAATCGACGAGGCTGTAGACCTCTACAACGACCTCAAGGCAAGAGCAAATCATCCTGAAGGCAACAAGAGAGCTTTCTACAACGGTCTCACAAAGGAGATGTTCGAGAAGCTCGACGAGCTCTGCGAGAAACTCAGTGCAGTAGTGTCAAAGCAGGAGTAACATCCCTTGGCCGGAAAGGCCTGACAGTAAATAAACGACACCCGTCTTCCTCAACCGATGTTGAAAAGACGGGTGTCGTATTTATATTCCCTGCCCTCTATTTTCCGGCAAGATGTTTCTCCCAGGCCCATGCAGAGGCGAGAGTCTCCTCAAGGGAGCGCTCAGCCTTCCAGCCCAGCTCCTCGTTCGCAAGCTTCGTGTCAGCCCAGATAGCCACCACGTCACCTGGGCGGCGAGGCGCGAACTTATAGTTGAGCTTGAGGTCATTCACCTTCTCGAACACGGTCACAAGTTCATATACTGAAACCGGACGGCCTGTGCCTACATTGAACACCTCATATTCCTCCTTCATCCTTCCGTCAAGCATTCTTGACACCGCAGCGACATGGGCTTTCGCCAAATCCACGATGTCGATGTAGTCGCGAAGGCATGTGCCGTCTTCTGTCGGATAGTCGTTTCCGAATATGCTCAGGCACTCACGCTTGCCCACAGCTGTCTGGGTGATGAAAGGAACCAGATTGTTCGGAACTCCGCGAGGAAGCTCACCTATCAGCGCAGACGGATGGGCACCGATAGGATTGAAGTAGCGGAGGGCTATTCCCTTCACAGCTCCTTCGCCGGACTCCGCTCCTGAAAGACCGGAAGTCGCATGAACCACATCGCGAAGGATGTCTTCGCACATCTGCTTGGTGTTTCCGTAAGGGGAAGTCGCCGGAAGACGAGGAGTCTGCTCGGTCACAGGGAGGCTTTCCGCTTCGCCGTAGACTGTTGCCGAAGACGAGAAGAGAACATTGCATCCGCCATGGTTCTTTGCGGCCTCCAATATGTTGAGGAAGGACACAAGGTTGTTGCGATAGTACATTATCGGCTTCGCAACCGACTCACCCACTGCCTTGTATGCCGCAAAATGGATCACCGCATCTATATGCTGCTCATCAAAGAGGGCAGCCACGGAAGCATAGTCACAGCAATCTATCTGATAGAACGGGATGTCGTCCTTTCCTGTGATCTTCCTCACCCCTTCAAAGCATGTCATGTCGCAATTCGACATATTGTCAGCCACGACAACCTCATATCCCGAATTGATCAGTTCCACTGTCACGTGGCTTCCGATATATCCGGCACCGCCGGAAACAAGTACTCTTTCAGCCATAATTATATCCTTTATCATACAAAGTTATGGTTTTTATGCTAATTTTGTTCTGTCAACCTCGATAAAAAACGTATGAAAAAGATTATCACACATATATTCCTGTTGTGCTGCGCCTGCCTTCCCGCCCTGGCACAGAGTACTGCAGACTCAACCATATCCGCCTTGCAGTCGAAGGTCGCCGCACTCGCGGAGGATCCTGCGTTGAATCAGGCTGTGGTCAGCATATGCGCAAGGAGAGCAGACGGAAAGACCCTGGTCGATATAGATTCTGACAACATGCTTGTGCCTGCATCCAACATGAAGCTCATAAGCACGGGAAGTGCTCTGCACAGGTTAGGAGGCGGCCATCGGTTCTTCACAAAGATAGGTTACACCGGAGACATCAGGGACGGAGTGCTGGAAGGAGACCTCTACATAATCGGCGGAGGAGACCCTACGACATGCTCCAAGGATTCCATAGCCACACCTGCGGAAGAGACTTTCCGGCAATGGGAAATGATAGTCCGCAATGCCGGAGTAAAGCATATCAGAGGACGGATAATCGGCGACGGAAGGCATTTTGACGGGATGATGGAGCATCCGACATGGCAATGGAGCGACATCGGCACCTACTACGGTTCCGGAGCCACCGGACTGATGTTCTATGAGAACATGCTGTCATTCTCCGTGGCCGGAGGCGAAAAGGCCGGCGACGCCGTTAACATAGACCCTTATTATCCTGTATGCCCTTGGCTGGAGGTCAGGCACAACTGCAGCACCGGAGCAGCCGGCACAGGAGACCAGCTCTACATGTACACCAGCGAACTGGCACCGGTGGCGGAGATCAGGGGCACCTTCGGTGTGGACAGAGGCAGAAAAAGGGTCGACTGCAGCAACAAATATCCGGAATACACCTGCGCACATTATTTTTCAGAACATCTCCGCAGGAACGGCATCGTCTGCGAAGGCGGTGCGGCAGACTTCAGATTGGGCAGGGATGTGGAAGACATGGGTGAGATTCATGTGCTGGATTCGACAGCATCACCGTCATTGAAAAGGATAGTATTCGAAACCAACCACGCCAGCAACAATCTCTACGCAGAGACATTGTTCCGTACCTTGGGCAAGAGCATGACTCAAAGCGCATGCTATGATTCATCATATTTCGCCCTGGACCAGATAATCCGAAGCCTGGGCGTCAGCACGGCGCGTGGTGCCGGGATTGCCGACGGAAGCGGACTGTCACGCCAGAACTACATGTCCTCGGATTTCTTCTGCAGATTCCTCTCGGGGATGATGTCGTCGCCTTCGTACGAGGATTTCCTGTCCTCACTTCCTTCACCGGGCTCGAAAGGCACCCTCGAGTACAATATGAAGTCCTCTCCGGCATCCGTAAAGTCAAGAATTAAGGCCAAGAGCGGATCCATGAACGGAGTGAGATGCTACAGCGGATACATCCTCCCCTCATCGGGAATCAAGGAGGACACGATCATATTTTCCATAATGGTGAACAACTGCACCTCACCGACCTGGAAGGTGCGCCCGCTGCTTGACAAGATCATGGCCACACTGGCCGAGACCAACTAGTTGCCTTTGAAGAGACTGCGGCATAGGGCCGGAACATCGGCCACCTTCACAACCTCTATTCCTTTCACGCCCTGTTCCTCCAGCCCGTCAAGAGCTGTGAAGCTGGATACGAATATCCTCTTGAATCCCAGACGTGCCGCCTCGATTATCCTCCTGTCGGTCTGTGCTACAGGCCTTATCTCTCCGCTCAGGCCGACCTCTCCTGCAAAGCACACATCGGAAGGGATGGCGAAATCGAAATTGGATGACAGGACAGCAGACACTACAGCAAGATCGCATGCAGGATCGTTCACCTTCAGACCTCCTGCCATGTTCAGGAAGACATCCTTGACACTGAGCTTGAATCCGGCCCTCTTCTCCAGCACTGCCAGAAGCATGTTCAGACGGCGGGCATCGAAGCCTGTCGCGCTTCGCTGAGGCGTACCATAGGCAGCTGTGCTGACAAGGGACTGGACTTCTATGAGGAAAGGTCTTGTGCCGTCCAGCATGGCACTGACAGCCACTCCGCTCAGGCCGTCCTCGTGCATAGGTATGAGCATTTCAGAGGGATTGCTGACCTCGCGAAGTCCCTTGCCTGTCATCTCGAAGACTGCCAGTTCCGATGTGGATCCGAAACGGTTCTTGATGCTTCTGAGCAGGCGGTAGGCGCCTCTGCTGTCGCCTTCGAACTGGAGCACGACATCGACTATATGTTCAAGTATCTTCGGACCGGCGATGCTTCCTTCCTTTGTAATATGACCTATCAATATCACCGGCAGACCTGTCTCCTTTGCAAAACGCAGAAGCATGGCTGCAGTCTCCTTGATCTGTGTGACAGAACCGGGAGAAGAGTCCACATTCTGTGAAAACATGGTCTGGACCGAATCCACGACCATAAGGTCCGGCATCATTTCCCTCGCTTCCGCAATGATATTCTCCATAAGGGTCTCACTGTAGATCAGACAGCTGGCATCATCTCCCCCTATCCGCTTCGCACGGAGCTTCACCTGTCTTGCGCTTTCTTCTCCGGTCACATACAGAGTCTTCAGCTGAGGACAATGCAGAGGGATCTGCAGAGACAAGGTGGACTTTCCTATGCCTGGCTCTCCACCGATAAGCACCAATGAACCTTCGACAAGACCGCCTCCCAATATACGGTCGACCTCATCGTTGTTCAGGGATATGCGGTTCTCCACCGATGAGTCTATCTCGGATAGCGGCATAGGCTTACGGCCGGCTCCGGGCACTCTCTCGGCTGCCGCCGGCTTCCGACCCGTCGCCACGGTCTCTTCCACCATAGTGTTCCATTCCCCACATGCAGGACACCTTCCCATCCATTTAGGACTCTCGTTACCGCAGGACCTGCAGAACCACACGGTCTTTGTCTTCACATTAGCCATAGCATCATTCTTATCTTGGGCAAAGATACAAAACCCGTTGACACAAAAAAAGATATTGCCCGATAAAGGACAATATCCGTCAATGTCCCGACTTATGTCGGATTACTCTCCCTTGCAGCAGTCTACAGCTGTGCTGTCGCAACCCTTGCAGTCTGAACAAGCCTCTGATTTCTCACATCCTTCATGCGCCTCACCGCAGCATTCCTCCTTGTCTGCGCAGTCCTTGGTGCATGTTGTACAATCCTTTGTGCAAGCTGCTTCCTCGGCAGCCTTGTTGTTGCTGCAGCAGCATGATGAAGCTGCGAACATAGCGGCAGCAACTGCCAATGCCATAAATACCTTCTTCATAATCTATTGTTTTTTAGTTCTTATTCAGCAAAAATAATGAAAATCATCGAATATCCGTCATAGTCAGCCTAAAATCTTCATCATCTGTCTAGTTCGAAGACCTCCATGTCGAAGATGCGGCCCTGATCCATGCGGAAGCGCAGGGCCGTGCGCACGACATGGAAGCCCTGAATGCCGGCCGCCCCGGGGTTTATCACCATCATGTCGCGCCTTGTGTCCCGCATCACCTTGAGGATATGCGAATGTCCGCATATGAAAATGTCAGGACGAAGCTCGTCAATCAGTTTCCTGGCACGTACGTCGTATCTTCCCGGATAGCCCCCGATATGGGTCATGAGCACCTTCATGCCCTCACATTCAAAGAAGCGGTGGAGCGGATGGGTGAAGCGGAGGTCGTAATTGTCGCAGTTGCCCGCCACGCCGACAAGCGGCTTGAAGGCAGCGATCTGGGCGGCAAGTTCAAGCCCGCCTCCGAAGTCCCCCGCATGCCAGATCTCGTCCACAGGAGAGAAGAACTCCCTGAACTCATCGCTGAAGACTCCGTGGGTGTCTGATATCAGGCCTATGTACTTCATGCCGGTCCGTCTTATAACTTAATGAATATCTTCTTCTTATACATGACGACGGCTATTGCCAGGTGCAGAAGCATGTACATGACGGCAAAGAGCAGGGACTTCAGTTCCGTGTCGCCGAAGACGGCACCATAGTCCCAGCCGATGTAGGTCCAGTTTATGATCACGAGCAGGCCCGAAAGGAAGAAAAGAGCCAAGGCATTCATACCCAGAGCCTTGAAAGGGAAGAACACCTTTTCCCATCCCTTATAGTCTATGAGGTAAATCATCAGGGCAAGCACGAAAGACGCCCATCCGGCCGAATAAAACACATACGACACCGACCACAGAGGCTTGTTTATCGGAATCCAGATGCTGAGGATCAGGCCGCCGAGAAGCAAGGCTGCCGACTGTACGAATATGCGGGCTGAGAGTCCGACCGGAGAGTCCTCCACCGTCTGACCCTCTTTTGAGGACTTGCGTATGCCCTGTCCTGTGATGTAACCTATAAGTACGGTACATGTGCCCGTGAGCACGCCCAGAAGTCCCTCTGGGTCGAACGGAATTCCATAGCCATGGTATATGTGGCCTTCTCCGAAGACAGCCAGATCAAGTTTCCTTGCGAAGTTCCCTTCAAGGGTGAAGGCACCTTCGGGGCCGGCGAAGAGCAGAAGCAGGCCGACATGGAGGGCTGAAAGTATGCCTATCGTCCATGCCAGCTTCCGGGTCGATCTCAGCCAGAGAGCCAGGCAGGATGCCGAGACATAGCACAGGGCGATCCTTGGGAGCACTCCCACAAGACGCACATCCCTCAGCCACACGAGCCAGTTCTGCCAGAAGGTCAGCGAAGGATCCGGATCGGTGTTGTAGAAAGGGAAGCCGGCAAGGAAGAGCCCCACAAGATAGAGCAGGCCTCCCCTCCTGAATATCTTTCCCAGCGCACCGGCGTTCAGGGAATCATATCTGGCCAGAGCAAAGGCCATCGAGACTCCCACACAGAAGAGGAAGAAGGGGAACACCAGGTCACACGGCGTACATCCGTTCCATTGTGCATGTCTGAGCATGGGATATATGGCCGACCATGATCCCGGATTGTTCACGACGATCATCATGGCCACAGTGATTCCTCGAAGCACATCGAGGGAGACATATCGTTTCATATCGGTCGAGTATCTGATTCGCGTGCAAATTTAGCATTTTGACCAGAAACTCTTATATTTGTCCTTCAAAACTTTCACTACGATGGAACTCTTTTACTCCAAAGACATAGAAGGCGGGGTCTGCCGTCTTGACCATGACGAATCCGGCCACTGCATAAAGGTCCTCAGACACAGATGCGGAGACGAGATCTCGGTAATCGACGGGGGCGGTACACTACACAGGTGCAGGATTGTTTCAGACAGCCACAAGGAAGTCACCGCACAGGTCTTGGAGAGCTTGAGAGACTGGGGATCACATCCGTACAGGCTCCACATGGCGGTCTGCCCCACCAAGAACAACGACAGGTTCGAGTGGTTCGCCGAAAAGGCCTGCGAGATGGGATTCGACGAGCTGTCTCCTGTGATCGGAGAGCATTCGGAAAGGAAGATACTGAAGACGTCGCGTGTGGAGAAGATACTGATCAGCGCCACCAAGCAGTCCCTGAAGGCAGCCGTTCCTGTGGTCAACGAGCCTGTGTCAGTAAAGGAATTCATAACCGGACAGGGAGGACAAGAGGATTCCCTCAAGCTGATCGCATACTGCTTCGAGGACGAAGACATACCGCGCAGGAGCATCAAGGAGATGCTGAAGGGATATCAGGGGAGCGAGATCACCGTCATGATCGGGCCTGAAGGGGATTTCTCCAAAGCGGAAGCCGAGCTCGCGTTACAGCACGGATTCATACCGGTTCATCTGGGAGCCTCCCGTCTGCGCACAGAGACCGCCGCTCTCACGGCAGTCTCCGCTGTATATCTCCGATATATGGAATAATCTTATTTCCTTATTATCTGTATCGAATAGTCAAGTCCCACCTTTATGATGGAGGAGGCCCGGCCTGTCGCGCCGGCTTCAAGAGAAGGATCCACGATGTGGTCCACGGCCCCCTTTATCTCCTGCGGGATCTCGGAGAACTTCTTCGGAGTCGGCTCACCAGATATGTTTGCCGAAGTGGACACGAGCGGGCGGCCGAGCCTGGATGCAAGCTGACGGCAGAAATCCATCATAGGAATCCTCATAGCCACCGTCCCGTCCTCTGCCACCGCATTCGCAGGAAGGCCTTGGGCGCCCGGATATATGATAGTCATCGGCTTGTCATTGACCTCGACCAGCTGGACAGCCATCTCCGGGATTTCCTTCACATATCGGCATATCATGTCAATGTCGGCTGCAAGCAGCACAAGCGACTTCGAGTCTTCCCGCTTCTTTATTTCATAGACTCGGGCCACAGCCTCCTGATTGGTCGCATCGCAGCCGATGCCCCACACCGTGTCTGTCGGATACAGGATGACGCCTCCCTTGCGGAGCACGTCCAGAGCCTTGCTGATTTCTTCTTTCATATCACTCAAGTTTCGCAAGTAATAAATTATTGATTAATTGAAGGTTAAAAGATAACACCCTGATATTTCTACAATTCTATTTCGGATATGACGGGATAATGGTCCGAAAGCTCCACCCTCGGGATCTCGTTGGTGACGGCGTCATATCTTGACGGATAAAGGATGTAATCAATCCTGAGCATAGGCCACAGAAGGGCATAGGTCGCACCGAAGCCTCTTCCGGCTTCCACAAACGAATCCTCTCTGTCGCGGGTCATGCGATAATAGGTATATGACATCGGGTTGTCATTGAAGTCTCCGCATACGAACGATTCGACAGGACAGTCCTCTATGTGGGAAAAGACCTGGTCCACCTGCTTCGGACGGCGGGTTATCGAACGCTTGACCTTTGTGCCGGTCTCATTTATGATGTCATTGTCGCGCTGAAGGACTGCCTTCGCAAAGCCGGTGAAGGATATGTTGTAACTTTCAAAATGGCAGTTGTATACACGGAACTGCCTGTCCCCCACTTCGTGGTCGGTGTAGATGGCGAGGTTGGCACTCTGATCGAACTTTATCTTGCCCTTGTCCCTGACAGGGATACGGCTCAACGTGACATTTCCGAAAGAGCCTCCCGCGCTTGGAAACATATAGTATTCCACCGCATATCCCTTCATCCTGCTCTGGAGATACTCTCTGACTTTCTGCTCGTTACGGATCTTGAACTCCTGAAGGCAGACTATGTCCGGATCCTGTGCCAGGATGAAATCAAAGATGGAATCTGCGCATTGTTCCATATTCATTATGCCTGATTCCTCATCCTGAAGGGCGAAACGCCCGACATTCCAGGTCATCACCTTCACGGTCCGGTCTTCAGGTCCGGCTCCGCCTTCGTCATCAGTTCCCAGCTGGACATAACGTCCGATGAAGAAGAAAGAAGGGATCAGGGCAAGAAGCGGAATCACGAAGGATCCTGAAAGACGTTTGACAGCCCAGAGAAGGAGGATGATGTTCAGTGTCATCAGCGGCACGAAAAGTATTCCGGAAAGAGAGACCGGCCAGACCTTTGCAGGATTTATGACAATCGACACATAGGACAACGCCAGAAGCGCCGCCACTATGAGCATCAGCACTCTGGAGGTCACACCGAAAAGGCGGTTGTGCTTCTTTTCCTTTCCCTTTTTCTTAGCCTTTGCCATATAGCGGAACCTTTAGTCCATCCTGCTGTACAACATCCTTTTCCTCTTCCAGTACCATATGAGAAGGAATCCGAATATCAGTCCTCCAAGGTGTGCGAAGTGGGCGATTCCTCCCCCGACACCTGTAATGCCTGTAAAGAGTTCTATCGCCGCAAAGACAAGGACAAACCATTTGGCCTTCATGGACACCGGAGGGAACAGAAGGGTGAGGACGGCATCCGGATAAAGCATCGCGTATCCCATGAGGATTCCGTAGATGGCTCCTGAAGCTCCCACGGTCGGAGTCATCTTGAGAGCATGGATCGAAACCTGGGCGGCCATCGAGCCTTCCGCAGCCTGAGTCATCCAGTGCTGCATCTGGAGCCATTCCACACCTGTGTGGATGAAGGCGGCCCCGAGACCTGTAACAAAATAGAAGATCAGGAACTTCTTGGGGCCCCATATACGCTCCAGCGCACTTCCGAATATGAACAGGGTGTACATGTTGAAGAAGAGATGCCAGAATCCACCATGCATGAACATATGCGTAACCGGCTGCCACCAGTGGAAGAAAGGTGAGGTAGGATAGAACAGCGCGAAGTTCGCATACATGAACTGCTCATTCAATGCTGTCATCACCATGATGAGCGTATTGATTATAATCAGGTTCTTGACTGCAACCGGGACATTGCTCATGAAGCCGCGGCGGCCGCTGTCGTACGAATAATAACTCATATCATCAGAATTTCTTGTCGATTTCCTCTATCGGGATAAGTGCCATTATACGGCGCCCCGTACTTGTATATTCTGCGTTTTCACAGGCGAACAACTGGTCAATCAATCTTTGTGCCTCAGCCGGATTTGTGACAGACTCGCCGCTCAAAGAACCCAGATGGGCAAATTTTGCAGCCATATTGGCAGCCATCATCTCCGGAAGCGCATTGTGGTCCTCCGACAGTATGAGCAGGATGTCACCTATCATGGACACGACCTTTCCTGCCTCCGCGCTATAGCCCTCAGGCACTCCGTTGACAACTATCGTGTCTGTTCCGAAAGGAGCTATGTCAAATCCCAGACTTGCAAGAAGCTGGGAATGTTCTTCAAAAAGGCACATGTTCTCCACACCGACCTGCACTGTCACAGGGAAGAGTGAAGTCTGGGTCACATGGCCGTTTCTTGATATGGCGGCAAGGAAACGGTCAAAGAGAATCCTCTCCATCGCCCTCGCTATGTTCACCACCATAAGGCCGGAACGGCTGTTGGTCACGATGTACCTGCCCTGGACGGTCAGTATCGACCTGCCGGGAGTGAGCTTGTCCTCGAACAGCTTTCCGTAGTCGTCACGCTTCTCGATGAATCTTCCCACATCATAGCCTGGTACCGGACGGGAGGCAGCTTCCTCGAAGCCCTGTCCTGCCGAAGCCCAGTCGTCTGTGAAGGAGGACTGACGAGGTGCCACGGAAGCAGCGCGGCCTGAACCTCCGAGGTCTATGAAATTATCGAAAGAATTCGATTCGGACGGGAATCCGTCATTGTCGAAAGGATTATACGACGAATCCACACCCGGCTGCGGCTCGTTCACAGGACGGAATTCCTCAAAGCCCTTGCTGAACACCGGTATGTCAGGCACTCCCTCCCGGTCGAAGTCTATACTGTCGCCGAAGGAATTCTTTCCGAGCGACTCCTTGATGCATGCGAAGAGGATCTGGAAGATCACGCTGTCGTCCTCGAACTTGATCTCCGTCTTGGTCGGATGGATGTTCACATCCACAGACTGAGGGTCGATGTCAAGGTAGATGAAATATGAAGGTGTGACTCCCTCGGGAATAAGGTTCTCATATGCCTTCATCACCGCCTTATGAAGATAGGGACTGCGGAAATAGCGGCCGTTCACAAAGAAATACTGGTTGCCCAGTCCTTTCTTTGCAGAGGCCGGCCTTCCGACATAGCCTGATATGCCCACTACAGAAGTCTGCGCCTGTATGTCCACAACGTCATTCACCACATTGGATCCGAGCACGTCCTGGATCCTGAACTTCAATGATTTGGCCGGTCTCAGGACAAACACGTCCCTGTTGTTGTGAGTGAGGGTGAACCCTATGTCAGGGCGTGTCAGAGCCACCCTGGTGAACTCTGAAACTATATGCTTGAACTCCACATTGTCCGACTTGAGAAACTTCCTTCGTGCCGGAACATTGTAGAAAAGGTTGCGCACCATGAAGTTGGCCCCTCTCGGAGAAGCCGTCAATTCTGTAGAGACATGCTGCGAGTCAGCGAACTCTACCATGCATCCGACCTCGTCCTCCTCCCTGCGGGTCTTGAGCGTCACTTCGGCCACAGCCGCAATCGACGCCAACGCCTCGCCGCGAAAACCGAAGGTCAGGATGTTCTGGAGGTCTTCTGCCGACGAGAGCTTTGATGTCGCATGACGCTCGAAGCACAGGACGGCCTGGTCAGGAGACATTCCGCATCCGTTGTCTATAACTTGAATCATGGTCCTGCCGGCATCCTGGATCACGACCGTGACCTGATCTGCACCGGCATCCACCGCATTCTCCATAAGCTCCTTCACCACGGACGCAGGTCTCTGCACGACCTCTCCCGCGGCAATCATATTCGCAATATTGCTTGGTAATATCCTTATATCCATTTCCTACTTTGTAAGGGAATCCACCAGGACAGGGAAATATTTTAAAAGCAGGAAGACCACAGCAAAGAGCAGGATCATAGTGACTACTCCCACAATCTTCTGATTCCGTCCTATTTCCTGTGTCCTCTGATAGTTGCCGTCACGGAAACTGCCCCTGACATGCTTGCCGGGGACATATCCCTCCTCCTTCGGCTTTGTGAAATCACCATATTTCTTCCTTCTCTCCTCTGCCTCAGGGTCGTAGAAACGCGGCTTGTAGCTGAACTTGCGCACCTCCTGCGTTCCGAAAAAGTTGAAACTGAATCCCATATCCTTTGTATATTCTGTTTTATTTTATACTATCATCGGCGGCACGTGCAGCACCGCCAAAGAGCAAAATTAAGGTTTTTTATTTACATTTGCGGATATTATTTGAATTACTTATCGAAACTCGAGTATCATGAACATCAGGATAGGAAACGGATATGACGTGCATGCTCTGGCAGAAGGGCTTCCGCTGTGGCTCGGAGGCGTAAGGATCGACAGCCCTGTCGGCTGCATCGCACATTCAGACGGCGACGTCGCCATACACGCGCTTTGTGATTCCCTGCTTGGAGCCCTTGCCCTGGGAGACATAGGGAAACACTTCCCTGACACTTCGGACGAATTTGCCGGAATCGACAGCAAGATCCTTCTCGGCAGAGTGATGGAGCTGATCAGGTCGAAAGGATGGACAGTGGTCAATGCGGACATAACCATCGCCATGCAGAGGCCTAAACTTGCTCCCTATATAATTCCCATGCGCGAATGTCTGGCAGAGATCATGCAGATCCCGGTCGGGAATGTCTCGGTCAAGGCGACCACGACAGAGAAGCTCGGCTTCGTCGGTCGCGGGGAAGGCTGCGAAGTCTACGCCGTTGCCCTGCTGGCCGGTCCTGAAACTGGTTCACTCTAACGGAAATCAATATGTCCCGCAAAACAGCCATACTCCTGTCAGCAGCCTGCCTGGCCGTGATGTCCATTATCTTCGTCATGAACATGAAAGAGTCCGGACAGACGCAAGTCCCTTCGGATCTCACAGCCGAAGAGATCCGTATCATACACAGTTCGGACAGCCTGCTCCGTGTGCTGACCATAGACGACAGCCTCGACCTCAAGGTCCTCCGTGCGCAGAGCACCGACCTCTCTGAGGCAGCGCTCCGCTCCGAAGACTACGCCCGTCTGGCGAAGCTGATGATAGCCACAGTCTCCCACCCCTCACAAGACGGAGTCGGGATAGCCGGCCCACAGGTCGGACTCAACCGCAGGGTCGTGGCCGTACAAAGATTCGACAGGCCCGGTGAACCTTTCGAGGTCTACCCCAACATCCGCATAGTCCACGCGTCGGACTCCCTCGCCCTCGGCCCCGAAGGGTGCCTGTCCGTCCCGGACCGCCGCGGCGATGTCCTCCGCTCACAGGAGATCGTGATCGAATACACCTCAACAGCCAGAGGTTCTGAAGAAGGCAGCCTGCAGACAGTCCGCGACACCGTCCGAGGCTTCACTGCCGTGATCTTCCAGCATGAAATCGACCACCTCGACGGCATCCTGTATATAGACAGGCTCTGACCCCACAGCAACTGGGAGGCCTCTGGGTTGGTCGGGCAATCCAGGAGTGAGTCGGGCGGTCCCTTGTTACCTAATGGCCATGAGCGTCCATGAATTTCCATGAACGACCGTCGGGTAACAGCCTAACATGAATTTTTTTGAAAAAAGTTTTGCATTTTAATAAAACATTCATACCTTTGCAGTCCCAATTCAAAAAAGGGAAGCCAAATTGAGATATGGTGTAATGGTAGCACTACAGATTCTGGCTCTGTCAGTGAGGGTTCGAGTCCTTCTATCTCAACAACATTTTGACATAAGTCATGGCGGGATAGCTCAGCTGGTTAGAGCGCATGATTCATAATCATGAGGTCCGCAGTTCAATCCTGCGTCCCGCTAC
>SUYN01000020.1 GCA_015060405.1 Bacteroidales bacterium | reverse complement strand
TAGATATTATCGGCAAATTTTGCAAATCGCAAGAAAAGAAAATTTGCCAGAATACGCTAAAACACAATGTTTTGCATATCATTAGCAAATCTTAGAAAATGGGTGAAAATACCCTATAATTTACTTTTAGTAAACCACGTTTTATGGTAAAAATCTCTTTTAGCTTTGTCGATGTCAAATATTTCAGACCCCTTAACAGGAATCGCATTTTCATTTAGAACAACAATATTATCATTTGCATCCAAGGTTGTTGCATATAACTGGATTTCCAATTGACCCTCTCCCCATAAGTCGTTTATCAGTGTGGAATCTGCATCATAATCCTCCGTCTTTTTCATAGCCTCTTCAAGTGTCGGATCATTTGTAGTATCATCAATACAATTTGTACTATGTAAACGAATAGCAAGAACACTTTCGCGAATCTTCGGGTTTAGGGTGCCTGCACTTTCCCCCTTTCGCATATTAAAATACACATATTGACGTTGAGCTTCATATGGATCATCGCCATATTCATTCCATGCCTGAACTGCCTCTGGAGCAAGTGATTTCAATTCTGTTTTAGATAATGCATTAACACCAGGGTTAGTTTCAAAATATCTATATGAGGTTGATGGGGTTCCTTTGGTCATGATAGCCGGATTAAAAGCGTCATTAGCAAACTCATATGAATAAGCAGACACTTTTGTTTCTGGAGACACTAACTTCATCCTTTCATTCTCTTTCACAATGAGTACTGGATATTCAGGGAAAATACCGTTTTCCAGTTCGCCGAGCAATACTCCGTTATAATATATAGGATGACCACTCTTTCCGTCAACACTCACCACAATATCAGTATCGGATATATTCCATGTTTTAATACTAAAAGCATCTATCCATTCCCAATCAGGAACCAATATATTCAGCATAGGCAATTGATTCTCAATTGAGTTCAAATCATTCTCCGAAATGTAATTCAAAAGAATTTGACGGAATGTTCTTCCATCTTCCACTACCTGATCTTTCACAAAAGGATAAAACACATCATAATCCTTATCAAACTGTTTTAGAGCTTCTGCCTTGATAAACTTGCGTAGATTTTCATTGTCCATAACTGCTTTTGACAATACTTGAGCGAAATACTCTTTGTGACTATGATCAAACTTGTGTTCTGATTCAGTAACATCTAGGTTCATCTTTTCCTGACACCCTATGGCTAATATTGCCATAACTAGAAATACAATTATTCTTCGCATAACAAAAATAATAACAACGCCTACTCTTTCAATTTTAGGATTTTCGGCACCCTCCTTTTGAGCTGCGCAACTCATTATATTTTTTTTAGTCTTCGACTAATTCAGTTATAACACCCGTCTCATCCACTATCCACGTATTGAATTTACCGTCCCTATCAAAATCAACAACAGAGACAGCCGTAGCAACAAAGGTGGAGTCCGTCGCTTCTAATAAAGAAATCAGGTAATTTGCTTCACCTCCTTCAGTGACAAGGGTATCTTGAATAAAGACGAGCACATAAAGATTGTCAGTATAATGACCGAACATTTCCTTATAGGCCATTTCAAGCTCGTGTACTTTGCTTAGTGACATAGTCACTTCATCTCTCAGTTTAACATTCTTCGTATAATGCACGCCCAGAAGTACTGAGGATATGATAGCGATTAAAGCAAGTGCATATAAAATCTTTTTCATAAGCATCGCATTATATTGATTGTCCTTTTTGCCATCTCATTTCTGTATACAGTGTTGCCCAGGTCATACTTTGCCTTCGCCAGGTCGGTCATCGCTGTGTTCCAGGAGGTGAAGTCGATCTTTCCGAGGTTATACTTCTCAGTCATCATCCTTACTGCCTCTTCTGCATATGCGAGCTGTTCCCTTGCAGTCTCGTACTGTCTGTACGATGTCTGGTACTCTATCAGCGCCTGCTCATACTCCCTTGACAGCTGCTCCCTAACTGACTGGAGTGCGTACTGTTCATCAAGGCTGGCATTCTTTGCTCTCCTGACGCTGTTCCTTGTGGACATTCCCGAGAAGATGGGTATGTTCAGACTTAGTGAGAGGTACGAACTGCCGTTGTCAAGGTATTGCCTGAAGAACGGGTAGGCCTCGTAACGGTATGTGCCGTCAGAGTTCTGCACGGCCTTCTGCCTTGCACCCGAGTAGCTAGTACCATATCCCGCCGACAGCGACAGGGTCGGATAGTATGCTGACCTTGCGATCTGGAGGTTCCTCCTGGCCACTTCCACACCGGCCTCCGCTGAGCGGTATTCCGGTCTTGATTCTACTGCGAGTGAGTCCGTTATTGGGAACAGTTGCATTCCGTCAGAATCATTGACCTCCATCGGTTCTATCGCGAAGTCCTTCCAGTCCTGTATCTCCAGCAGCTGGCAAAGTTCCATCCTCGACAGCCTGCACTGCCCCTCTGCTGCTGCGACATCATTGAGCGCCGCATAGTGCTGAGACCTTATCTGAAGCAGGTCTGCCTCGGTCACACGGCCAAGTTCCACCATCGTCTGTATCCTCTCCATCTGTGACTCCAGCATCGAAGCCATCTCCCTTGCCGAAGACAGGTTCTCCTGATCGCAGAGTATCTGAAGATAGGCTGCCGTGACGTTCATCTCTATATTCTGTCTGACGCTCTCCAGATCCGCAAGCGATGCCTTCATCGATGCCTTTGCCTTCTTGAGCGCGTAATGCCGTCTCATTCCCGAGAAGACCTGCATGCTTCCTGACACGGATGCGCTGCTGCTTCCCACCACGTTGTTCTCGATAAACTCGTATGTGGTCTGGTCAAGCACCCTTCCGGAGGAGATGCTGTATGAAGATCCTGCCGACAGAGAGGGAGCGTAGCTCCACCTGCTCTCCGAGAGTCCAATTTCAGAGTTTGACACTCCCAGTTCCTGCCTCTTGATCTCTATGTTATGCTCAAGGGCGTAGCCGACGCACTCATCAAGTGTCCAGACCTTGGAAGTGGTCTGGGCGCAGAGCGTTCCTGTGGCAAGCATTGCCAGTATGACCGTCATCGTACGCATAACTATCTGTTCCTGAAGAGTGACACAATAGGGTCTATGAACTGCTCGATGAGCCTTCTGTCCCTGGTGATGATCTGGGCCTCGCCGTCCATCTGCTGGATCAGCGGGAACTCCTTGTGATATGTGCTTTCCAGTCCGTCAGGAAAGTCCACTGCAACAGTGTATGCCACGCTGCCGTCCTGCATCCTTTCCGGCACGGATGCGACGTTCGCCACCACACCCTTCAGGATGCCGTACTCCATATACGGGAACCCGTTCAGACGCACATTGACTGTCTGGCCGAGGGACACCTTGCCGAAGCCGACGGATGACACCTTCATTCTTCCGGTAACTTCGGACGGGTCTTCCGGGGTGATGTTGGCTATCACGTCTCCGATGTTGACGTGCTGCCCCGGGCTCCAGTAGTCCTGCAGGGACACTATGCCCTCAGACGGAGCTATGATCGCGTATGTGTCCAGCCACGTGGCTACCTGCGCCTTCAGCTGGTATATCTGCTGGCTGATCTGCGACTCGTGTGTTTCTGTCTCTGTCACTCTCTGCAGGTCAAGCTCCACCAGCTGCTGCTCCAGCTGGAGTATGCCAAGGACTGTAGCCTCTAGGCTCGCCTCGAACCCTGCCACAGTATTCATCTTGGCCAGGAAGCCCTTGCGTGAGGTCTCGTACTCTGCCTGCGAAATGGCCTTTCTTGCATATAGCAGAGAGTCACGTTCAAGAGTCTTGCGTTCCATCTCCACCTCGCTGTCGAGCAGTGCCTTCTGCCTCAGAAGCGTAGCGTGATGAGACCTTTGTCCTTCTATCTGCTGTCTGAGAAGTCCTTTTTTTACGGAAACCTGATCAGTCTCAAGGTAATGCGAGTAGTCGCGGAACGCCTTCTGCAATGTGCTCCATTGGCTCTGCAGTCCACCAAGCTGGAGATCCGCTGTGAGAACAGGCATCTGTGACATCCTGTTCAATCCCAGTGTGTCAGACATCGAGAGATACTCGTTCATCGAGATGACATCCTCGTATCTTGCCGGGGTGGAGAGCAGGGCTATGAGTTCGCCTGTCTGCACCTTCTGTCCGTCGATGACGCACACCCTGTCGATGAGGCCGTCATATCTGGCTGTCAGTTCTGACGGAGGGCAGGAAGAGGTGATCGAGATGCCCGCATCAACTGTCTGCGGATACCTGATGATGCAGCATCCGAGGACGATGAGTGCGAAGACCGCGAAGATCACGGTCACGCCCCATCGTGTGATCCACGAAGGGATTGTACCCATTATCTCCTGGACGGGTTCGCTGTGATAGTTTATGTCTCCTATACGTGGCATATGTGTGTCACTTCTCAGTGATTCTCGTATCCGGATTCTTTTAATCCTAGATGTATTTTTAGAAATTCCTCAATATTCTCTTTATAAATTGTGCAGACTTCGTTGGAATGGTCTTCAAATTCATTTTGAATACGCTGAATAGGGCATCCTCCAGTGCATATTGGTAGGAATTTGCATTCAATACATTGTGGATCAGATAGTGCATCTGCTCCATAGAGTTGCCTGTTGAGAACTATGCGATTAACATTTTCAACAATACCATCTTTATTAATTTTTCCAATTGAATATTTCCGCTGACCTATCATTTCCCAGCATTTGTATGCATACCCCTCAGCATCAAATGATATAGCTTGATTGTCTCGTATAGCACATTCCGAACATGTATTCTGAGGATATCTGATCCAAGGAGTATATATTTTATGGTTCTGCCATAAATCCAAAATAAAATCATATGTTTCCTTATTATTTAGAAAACAGGATGAACTATGTGTTTTCGATGATCTATCTTGAACTATACCTGGAGATATTGATACATTTTTCCCTTTATAACGCATCACAAGCAATTTATATAATTCAGGGAATTCGGTCATATTCTGCTTTGTGGTATTTACTCGAAATACTACGTTAATCTCTGGCGCTAATTGAGTGACTAAATCTACATTATGTAAGATCCTGCTAAATACATCGTCACATTCATCCGTTCTTTTAACTTTATTATGCCTATCCTTATTGCCATCTAATGTAATTTGGATGGAACTAATTTTGATTTTCTGTAAAGTTCTAATCACACTTTCAGAGAGATGGTAGCCTGTAGTGATTACATTTGAATCAAATGACTTGAAAGAACGTTGCGTGAGCTTCGCATAGAATAGCTCCATATGTTCAATAGCCAGTAATGGCTCACCTCCAAACCACGTGAGATATATCTTTTCTAATGAAGGCATTGCCTCTATATATTTGATTATGGAGTCCATAACTTCAGGAGTCATCTTTCCCTTGGGCTTATTCGTTTCAAAGCAATAAAAGCAATTGAAGTTACACTCCATTGTTGGAGCCATCGTCAAATGCATAAAACTCTTCTGGTTACGTATCTTCATCATCATCGATTTATATTGCAGAAAATCATCTTTGGGATTCTCTGAAATAAAATACCGATCTCTTAAAGTTGACCATAAATCAAATCCTATCGTATTTGCATCGATTTCGAAATCTTCCGAAACAGAGAGTTTTATGTACTTGAATATTTCTTCATTTATTTCGATTAAAGCACTAGATAAGGTGTTGTACATATAGTACTTATTTGATGCTTCAAATAGAATAGTATAATTAGAAAGTTTCATATTCTACTTAACATTAAATGAATAAACGTAATCCTTATTCAGATTGACGCCGTAACCGTTATATAGTGTAGCCGTAACAACAACCCCATATTTCTTTCCTGACTCGAGATCCTTGCCAACTCGTATAACATAAGTGTATTCATCCTTCCAGTATTCCGGTTCGTCATCATGAGTATCGTACCAGGTATCATCAATGAACAGTTCTGCCTCTTCATTCAGTTCCATTGCGGTAACCCCGGTTTCCATCGGTTGAGAGAAACGGAAAACGATTTCCGAAATGTCTGCTGACACCGTAGAACCATTGGCAGGATATGCGGTTACAATATACGGAGGTGTATAGAAATTATTTTTCATTGCTACGATATTATCAGCAATACCTTCCATAAGGCCAACTAACTGAGGCATGAAATCGCTGAATGAAGCATATTGATCTCGATTTTCCGAAAAGTTCTCCATATATCTTACACCTTCTTCTGCCCATATAAAGCCACGCCTATAGCATTCCCTTACCTCCTTGATGAGGCTGCTACCTAATACCTCCTTGCTGTACATCATCATACACAAATCATTGAGATACTCCGGACAGATGATTTGTGGTGCTCCATAACCTACAGCCGTTAAAGGCTCTGAAAGATGTTCGAATATCTTTGTTCCTGCAGCCGTCAAGCGTTCAGTATATTCCGGGAAGAAAATCTTATTAGTGAAGTAATGGGAAATCTCATGAATCAAGATCTGGGTAGTGCTTCCTTGGTTGATTCCACTCTTTTGTGGATTATACGTAACTCCTATCAACGCTCCTATGCCACTCTTTCCCATTGCCATCATCATGTCTTCATTCAAAGCATAATTGTTTATGCCGCTTGCAGGACTGACAATAACACTGATTTCTGGAAGTTCCATACCATAGAACTGCTGGAACCACTCTTCTTCTATAATGTTCTGACACAATGTTTCCATATCCTCAATATATGAGGCGTACAACTCAGACTGTCCTTCATAGAATTTTCTGAAGTTGGATTTACGATAGAAGTCATCCAGCAGCTTTACATATTTTCTGAAATTCTCGTCGCTCCAGCGAGAATCATTATTCTGAATATATTCAGATATATTTACGTCAGGATTTAACCTGACTTTACCTTTGTGAATCAACATAGCTGCTCCTGACATAGGAACAGAATTATAGGCAACCACGCTCAATGTGTCCTTTCCTGCACGCATATCTCTGATAAAATCCATTACTGGATGTTCTTTGAAATCTGCAAAGTATGTCTCTATCTCTCTTAAATAATGTGAATTCAAGCGGGTATTATATTCCTCACATCCTGCTAACCTCCAAGTAATCGCAGAAAGCTCCTGACACTCATTGACAAAAATCCTAGTGTTAGCATAAATACAGGAAATTGATAAAGGAACCGATATCAATAGACAATATAATCTTCTCATTGTGTTTTAATATATATTAAAGAAGCTGACTCTTCTCCTTGCTCCCAAACGGTAAGCAACGAAAGGGCTGAGTCAGCCTCTCATTTTGCTTAAGGATTCAGTACAATGTCATTATCTGCTATGATAATACCGGCACTGCCAGGCGCACCATTATAGCCGCCATCCAGATTACAAGTAAGTTTGTTGGAAACTCCCGAACAACTCTTGTACTTGATTGGACACGACACGTTTCCACCACCAGTGTCCTGATCATAGATCGTGGTACCATCTGAAGAACATGTCAAGCCTCCGCCTACGATATTAGACATATCTTTTTTGTTCAATGTACCATTTTCGATTACTTTAAATGTTTTCATACATTAAATTGGATTAATTATGTCCTACTCTTTATCGGATTTTCGGTTACTCCGCCTTGGCCAAGGTATATTTCTTACTTTCTAATTTCTCTAGTTTCCAAGTTCAAGCTGGTTCTTGACCAGTTCATAGTACTTTCCTCTTCTTGCCGTAAGTTGTTCGTGCGTTCCTTCCTCCGCGATCCTTCCGTTGTCCAGCACGATGATGTTGTCTGCATTGCGTACTGTACTGAGCCTGTGTGCCACTATAACGACCGTCTTATTTTCAAACAGCCTGTCAAGGTTCTCCATTATGGCCTTCTCGTTGTTCGCGTCGAGCGAGTTGGTCGCCTCGTCGAAGAACAGGAACTTCGCATCCTTATACGCGGCTCTCGCTATGAGGATCCTCTGCTTCTGTCCGGTGCTGAGTCCGTGTCCGTCCGCTCCGATCTTGGTGTTGTATCCAAGCGGAAGTCTTTCGATCCACTCCCGGATGTTTGACACATCTGCTGCCTTGCGTACTCTTGCCATATCCGGAGTCTCATCCGACACTCCTATATTGCCCGATATGCTGTCGGAGAAGATGTAGCCCTCCTGCATCACGCTTCCGCACTGCGACCTCCAGACCCTCTCGCTGTAGGCAGAGATCGATGCTCCACCGAGGCGCACCTCTCCGCTGACCGGCCTGTAGAAGCCAAGCATCATCTTCAGCATCGTGGTCTTTCCGCTGCCGGAGGCTCCGACGATCGCGGTCACCTTGTTGGCAGGTATCCGCAATGATATTCCGTCAAGCACCTTGGCAGAGTGAGGACCGTCGTACTGAAAGGTCACATCGTCAAACACAATATCAGCATCCTGAGGAATCTCCCCGATCTTCTGCTCGTCCTCCGGTTCCTCGTCCTTCATGTCGTGGATTTCTCCGAGTCTCTCAAGAGATATGGATGCATCCTGAGTGGTCTGCACGAACGAGATGAACTGAGATATCGGGGCATTGAGCTGTCCCATTATGTACTGCAGGGACATCATCATACCGAGGGTCATATCACCACTGATGACGGACTTTGCTGCGAGAAACGATATGAGGATATTCTTCGTCTGATCTATGAACGTGCCTCCCACCTCCTGCGCCTGTCCCAGCGAGAGGCTCTTGACGCTCACCTTGAACAGGCGTGCCTGTATCCTCTCCCAGTCCCAGCGCTTCTGCTTCTCGCAGTTGTTCAGCTTGATGTCCTGCATTCCTCCGATCAGCTGCACGATGTTGCTCTGGTTGGCAGATGCCTCCTGGAACCTCATATAGTCGAGCTTGCGCCTTCTCCTGAGGAACAGGAGCACCCATCCGATGTAGAGAGCGGCTCCTGCGAAGAACACAAGGAACACTCCGATGTTATATCCTGCCATTATGCCTCCGTAGATGATGAACGTCACGGCAGCGATGACGATGCTCAGGAGAGAACCGGTAAGGAAGGTCTGGATCCTGTTGTAGTCACCGATGCGCTGCATTATGTCACCGACCATCTTCGAGTCAAAGAACGCTATCGGAAGTTTCATCAGCTTGCACAGGAAGTCGGAGATGAGCGATATGCTCACTCTGGAGGTTGTGTGAAGCATCAGCCAGCTGCGGATGAGGTTGTTGGCCATCTGTCCGATCGTCAACACCAGCTGTGCTATCAGCAGCATCACCACGAATGAGAGGTTGCCCGTGCCGATACCGGTGTCCACCACGGACTGAGTGATGAACGGCAGTATCAGGCTGATGACGCTGGTCACGAGCATCGCCAGAAGTATCTGCACGATGAACGACCTGTAAGGACGGAGATAGCCGAGTATGTATCCGAAGCCAAACTTCTTCTCATCGTCTCCCTTCTCCTCATAGAACTTCGGAGTCGTCTCCAGCATCAGAGCTATGCCGTGGGTATTTGCTGATACGGAATCATCACCTTCATTGTCTTTCCCTGCCTGGAGCCAGGACCTGCAGAACGCCTCCTCGGTATAAGTCAGGAGTCCGGATGCCGGATCGGCTACCTTGACAATATAACCGCCGCGCTTCTTCCTTATCTCATAGACAACAACGAAGTGCCTCTGGTTCCAGTGGACGATGCACGGCAGAGGCATCTCGTCGCGGAGCTGCTCCCAGGTGATCTTCACGCCCGTCGCACGGAAGCCGATGCTCTCCGCCGCATCGCTTATCCCCAGCATCGACACCCCTTCACGGGTGATGTGGCATCGCTCGCGGAGGTTCTGGAGACTGTAGCTCCTGCCGTAATGCCTCGCAATCATACGCAGGCACGTAGGGCCGCAGTCCATAGAGTCTAGTTGTTTGTAGTAAGGGAAAGGCATAAGATCTAATTAAGTCGCAAATAACACCTGTTATTTAAACATTAGTGATAATAGGTCAATATATATGCGTCGAAAGAAGTAATTTGAAGATTCGATTGAAATGAGATTTATCGTATTGAGAATACCCCTTCACCATAATAGTGTGAACATGAAATGACTAAAATATAATATCCGTCAACTGTAGGAGCTGGCATAATGACATCCGTTGTTCCAGATATTACTGGCACAGAATCTACTACTCCGTTGTTAGAATCAACTATGTATACATCACCTGAACCGACGTCGTTCAATTCAATTTCAATGATATTATCTGTATGATCTAGTACGGCAGAGACAGATATGAACAAGTCTCTTTCACGACCAACTTCCACATTGGAACCTATAAGTTCTTTAATATAAATTGATGTCTTTCCTGACTCATTAGAGTCTGTTGCAAAAACGGTAAAGCAGCACATCACCGCTGCAATAATTGTAAGAATTGATTTTTTCATTTTGTTTTATTTGGTTTGTGCTGCAAAAGTATCCCGACTTGATTCTCACCTGCAAATTTTTAGTCTCACTTATATTTTAAGATAACACATTGATAACCAACACTTTGCCCTCCCAACTAATTTTCAAGATGATAAGAGCATACATAAAAACTCCCCGATAACCGCTTGATTATCGGGGTGTTACAAAGGTGAGACTTGCCTATCTCAAAGTGAGACTACCACGAATGAAATTCCTGCATTTTCTGCTTAAGAAATACATCTATCTGCGTTCCGCCTTTAGGAATATCCAGTTTTTGACGAATAATACTGTTGACATTATAGATTGCTTTACGGTTAAGATACTCCGAGAGCTCTGCACCATTAAAGCCAATGCAGTACAGACAGCAGCATCCTATCTCCCATTCTGTGAGATTCTTCTTCTGAAGATATGACATAAACTTAGGATGCGATACCATAAACGTCTTCCTTGTAGATTCAAGGAATCCCTCCCTGTCTTCCATCAGTTTTCCGAGCTCAGCATATGCGATCTTTTCGAATGAGTCGGACAGTTCAGCTAGAATAAACATATTAAGGACATTCAATCGCTGTTCTACAGAAGCAATAATATCCTTATCTATTGACTTGTCTTTGCGGATCTTCTTCAACTGCGCAATTTCAGCTTTGAGAGAAGCAAACATTCTTTCAGTTTCCTCCTTCTCCTCTTTCAGAAGAACATACTTAGCTTCAACCTGTTCTTTTGCTCCCACAATAACTTTACGCTCTTTGTCGAATTCGATTTTTTGAATACGCTTCTCCGCCTTCACCTTCTTCATTCTTTGAGAAAGAATGATAAGGATGAGAATAATTATAAGTAAAGTAAATGTAATAACAATAATATACAACGACTGCTTAAGGACTTTTAACTCTGACTTATATCGTTCTTCTATAAATTTTGTATCACCTTCAATTACAGATAGCTTATCGCTATCCATATACGAGATATATTGCTTGTATATTTCTATAGCATCTGTATATAATCCATTATGTTCTTGAATAGATGCTTTTATCCAAAAGTATGGAAGTTGAACTCTACCATCATATCTGTCGTATTGTTCCAAAGCATAAGATGCCCCTTTATAATCATTGATCGTCAAATACGCATTAGCAACTACCATCCACTTGATGTATCTAGGGTCAGATATATGGTCCTGATAATCTTGCAATAAAGACGCTATCTCTAAATATACAGGATGCTTTAATGCATTCGATAAAGAAATTGCGTAATAATTACTCTTCTGAGCATCTGTCATTATATCCCAATGGCCACGAATAGCTTCAAGATTAGTAACTACGGACAAACTGTCATCCAGTAAATCATATTGAGCAGTAATGTCATTAATTGTATTTATATATCGAAGAGTATCACAATCATCCAGAAAGTATTGTGCAGCCAACTTTCCTTGCAATATTGCCTTATCGTGTTCATACAAGTCACTATATATAGCCATCTTGGCTTTATATAATATAGCTATTGCTTTTTTATCTCCACATTCACCTACATAACGCTCCGCCTCCACATAGTTTTCCATCGCGCGCTCGGTATCGCCGGCATTTAACGATATCACACCATTATAATAATATGTCAGCAACTTATCCTTGGCGGTTCCATGGTTCTCATAGTATCTGACAGCCGGCGCAATAATGCTATCCGTAGTAACATCAATGTAATTCTTATCCAGGGCCATTGAATACAGCAGCGAATGCTTTGCCTTGAGTTTCCTGGTTGTCATTTCTTCTCTATTGACGCTCTCAAGTACCTTCAATGCTTCCTCGGGATGTTCTTCAATGTATGCCTCTATGCCATTCAGAAGACTGCCGATTTCACTCGCATCTTTGTTGCAAGCGCACAGCATCAAGAGGAAGATCAAGATTGAGTAAATGTATCTCATATATGTTCTCGTTTTGAGAGCAAAATTACACGACGATAGTTTCAACTTCAAACAAATTAACTTACAACTGCTATTAAGAAATGGTTGTTACTCAACAAATTACACTTCGCAAAATTGCTCAAAATCTTGCAAAGTGCCTTATAGTTTAATGATGTTGTATGATTCATTGTATTTGAGTCCAGTTTTATCTCTATTGTTTCTCTTAAGCATAAGATGCTGGGGCCTCGGTGCAATAGAAAGCGTGAACGCTTCCAGTGTACAACCTCGGGCTCTCGACTGCCTCCGATAATACAACAAGACTCGCCCACGCAAACGCAGGCGCCAGTGCTCGTTGTACCCGTATCGGAACTTAATTGTCGAGATTAGAGGATCGAGTATAACAGCATTAACGCAATTATTTTATGTAATGTTCTTTCTATTCACTTGTCGAACTCTGCAAATATAACGAATTTCTCCCAAACCCCAACAACATTTCCATTATGGAAAGATGTCAGGATCTTCTGGGGTATTGGTTTGATAATACCGCTGTCAATTGGGAGTTGTCCGGATTAGCTTGTATTTTCAGATATAATGACTATATTTGCCATATAATATTATGGAATATACCTTGATATAGTAATATATAACACATTATATTATGGAATACACTTTGGATATTTATGCCAGGCAACCCGAGCTGCTGATGACAATGATGGCCAAAAACTGCAAGGATAGGAGACTAGAGAGAGGATATAGCAGAAGAACGCTTTCCGAGAGAACAGGCGTTCCGGCACCTACTATAGAAAGATTTGAGAAGACAGGCAAGATCTCCCTCGAATCCTTCTGCGCCATTGCCGTGGAGTTCGACTACTTCCAGGAAATGTCCGAGATCCTTTCCAAGCCCAAATACACCACCGGCAGCGAGCTGGAGACCATCAACAGGAACAAGAATAGAATCAAGGGAAGATGATACCACAGGTAAACAAGATTACGGTATTCCACAACAGCGACCTTGTGGGAACCCTTCAGATGACTCCGGACGGACGTTCGTGTGCGTTCGAGTATTCGCGTGAGTGGCTTGCAAGAGGCTTTGCACTTTCACCCCTCGAGCTTCCGATGACATCGGATATGATCTTCTCAGAGCCTGACAAGTTCGACAGGAACTTTGCCGTATTCGAGGACAGCATGCCTGACGGGTACGGACTCTACCTTATCGACAGGATGCTTCGAAAGTCAGGATTCCAGCTCAGGAATCTCACTCCGCTTCAGAGGCTTGCCATCGTCGGTTCTTCGGGGATGGGGGCCCTCAGATATGAACCGGCAGTCAATCTTGACCGTGTCAGGACCGGTGTGAGCATTGAGGAACTGGACGACATTCAGAGAAAGGCTCTCGAGATTCTTTCCGAAAAGGGAGAGGGAGATGAGTCTCTGCTATATTACAACAGCGCCAACTCGGGAGGAGCAAGACCGAAGATTGTGATGGCGGATTCGGACGGATCGCATTGGCTGGTCAAGTTCCGCCATACCTATGACTCTGCGGAGATCGGTAGGGAAGAGTTTCTGTATATGAATACTGCGGCACAATGTGGCATCAATGTTCCGCGTACAAGGCTGCTTAAGGACAGGTACTTTGCGATAGAACGGTTTGACATAGAAAACGGAAAGGGTGTGCATGTGGTGACAGCAGCTGCTCTTCTGAAGTCAGATTTCAGGAATCAGGACGTTGACTACACAAATCTTCTTGCCCTGACAGGATATCTGACTCAGGATCCGCTTCAAGTCGAGGAGATGTATCGAAGGATGGTGTTCAATCTTGTATGCGACAACAAGGATGACCACGCCAAGAACTTCAGTTTCATCTGCAGAGCTGGCGTATGGAGCCTTGCACCGGCTTACGACATAACCTATTCGCCGGAAGGATCGAACGGTCAGCATGCCACCTCGCTGTTCTACGACGGCAATCCTGCAAGGGCTCTTGTCATCAAGGCTGGCACTAAGATCAGGATCCCTAAATCTACCTGTGAGTCTATCATAGATGAGGTTGAATCGGTATGCGCCGAAAATCTTCCTCATATCGTGAAGCTCAAATAGATTTATCTACACATATTAGGCTCTAGTATTTTCGAGAGGGAGAGAAGTAAAAAGAAGGAAGCGCGGATGCTTCCTATGCACATCCTCTAGGCTCGACTCCCTTCCGATGGTACAACGGAAGCGCCCACGCTAAACGTAGGCGCCAATGCACGTTGTACTCGTATCGGAAAATTAATTGTCGAGATTAGAGGATCGAGTATAACAGCAATAACGCGGTTATTATTCTGTATAATATGTTCTGTTTGTTCTATCTATTCACTTTCGAACTCTGCAAATATAGCGAAAATCTTTTAACCACAAACCCAACCTCTTCTAAGATGTTATACGTAATATATACTTGGCGAATTTACCCTAATAATTTTGTCAGAAAGAAAAAAGCATTATATTTGCACTTGCGAAACCGCCGTTTCGGAAATGGCCGTTTCGGAACTAAAGTTAATTAATATGAGATTTTTTGACAGAACAGAAGAAATAGCATCTCTCAAAGAGATTCAGGAGCTATCTAAAAGCAATGCTCAATTCACAGTAGTCACCGGCCGTCGTCGTATCGGTAAGACACATCTTGTATGGAAAGCATACGAAGACCAGCCAATACTTTACTTTTTTGTGGCGCGCAAAGCCGAAAGCGACTTATGCTCTGACTACCTTCTTGAAATTGAAACCAAATTAGGCATACCGACAATGGGTAAAGCAGAGCGCTTTCCTGAGATCTTTGAATATCTGATGAAACTCTCCGTCGAACGCCCGATCACGCTCTTCATTGATGAGTTCCAGGAGTTCTTCAAGGTAAATAAATCTGTCTATAGCGACATGCAACGCATATGGGACAAGTACCACACTGTGGCCCATATTAATCTCATAGTCTGTGGTTCCATCTACTCAATGATGACCAAGATCTTCAAAGACAAGAAAGAGCCTCTGTACAATCGTCAGACACGTTTTATGTCAATAAAACCGTTTACTCCTGCTGTATTGAAGGAGATAATGGCAGAATATAACCCGGAGTACACATCAGAAGACCTTCTCGCGCTCTATTCATTTACAGGTGGAGTAGCGAAATATGTCCAGTTGCTCATAGATGCAGGAGCCACAACAAAGACCAAGATGCTCAATCAGATCATCAAGTCAGACTCGATTTTCCTGGGCGAAGGCAAGGCGATTCTCATTGAAGAGTTCGGCAAAGACTATGGCATCTACTTCTCAATCCTTTCAGCAATTGCACGCGGCAAGACTTCACGTTCAGAGATTGAGAATATAGTCGGCAAGGAAATCGGGGGCTACCTTACAAAACTGGAGAATGAATATGAGGTGATCAGCAAGAAACAGCCAATCTTTGAAAAAAGTTCGACCAAGAATGTCCGCTATACGATTGAAGACAACTTCTTCACATTCTGGTTCCGCTTCATATACAAGTACAACTATATGCTTGAAATCGAGAACTACGACGCTGTAAAGACCATCATCAATCGCGACTACGAGACATTCTCCGGACTGATGCTCGAACGCTACTTCAAGCGTGTACTCATCGAAAGCAAGCAATACACTCGCATCGGCAGCTGGTGGGACCGTAAAGGCGAAAACGAAATAGACATTGTCGCTGAAAATGAATTGGAGGAACAGGCTCTCTTTATAGAAGTCAAACGCAAGATTGACAATTTTCATCCTGATGTATTAAGCAGCAAAGTCGCAGCATTCACCCGTGCCACTGGAGAATTCAATAATTACATAGTCGTACAGAAGGGATTATCAATGGCTGATATGTAACACAAATAATGTAATCAGTTTGTCAAAAGACGTATCTTCATCCTAACATATGAAGCCAATATAAAATAATTGCAGAGTAATGAGGCTCTTTTACTCTGCAATTATATACATATGCAATGAAATATCAGCCCCTCTATATCTGATTCTGGGAGGCCCCCTAGACCGTGAGCTTTAATACTTTTGATAATCTCATTTCCCATTAATTCGAAATGATTAATATCTTTTTTGTTCAAGTTCTGATAAGTCTTTTCTATATCAGCATAATGAATTTTGGCATTCATAATTTTACGTAAGGATAAATTTAATATAATGCTTCTAAAACTATTATTCCAATAGAGCCGCCATTATTCCCTTACAACAATGGCGTCATATACAATGGCAAGTATGTGATACCGTTTTCAATCTCCAGATCTTTTGAATGAAGTACATATGGAGTCGAAAGGTACTGACCGAACTTATTGATACACTTAGTCAATGAGTTTAGTGTATAATTGGTTCCACTCTTGACTTCAATAGGCGAGATGTTATGTCTTGAGGTTACAGTCTCTTTCTGTATCAGGAAATCGATCTTCATTCTGTTACTGGCGTCTTCCTTGTCATAATTACTGTAGAAGAAAAGGCTGTGCCCGGCTGTCCTGAGCATCTGAGCAACAATGTTTTCCACAAGCATACCCTCATTTATCTCCAGTTTGTCAAACATCAGCTTCTGATATATCTCATTCTGGACTATTCCTCTGGCGTTGAATACCATCGAGATCAGCAGTCCGGTATCGCAGAAATAGCATTTGAGCGTAGTTCGTATCTCGTTAAGCTGCAAACCGATATTCGGAGCAGTAGTGTTATAACATATATTCGCCAAGCGAGCGTCATTAAGCCAGAAGAACGCAGAATCATAATCCCTCATCCTGGCTTCATCATTAAGGTCGGCAAGCTTAAACTTCTTTTCATTCTTCTGCAGCTGGCCTGGTATGGCCTCGAATATAGATGACACTTTAGTTTTTGCAGAACCCGCATATTTCTTGATGTCATTCCTATACAACCTCAATATCTGTCTCTTGACAGCATCTACTTTAGTGAAATCTCTTGAGTTGACATACTCCTTGACAGCCTGTGGCATTCCACCCACGATAAGATACTGACGGAAATATCTCATAGCTTCACGATGAAAATCTCCCATTGGTTTATTTGTCTCAAAGCACTTTCGGATGTACGGATACATAACCTCATCCCCCATAGCCCACATAAACTCTTCAAAGTCCATCGGATACATCTCGATGCCGTCTTCTTCGGAAGGGATAAGTATATCATCCACATTTTTCTTTATGGATATAAGCGAACCTGTTTCAATATAATCGAAACGATGATCTTCCACCAATGCCTTGATAGCTTCACGTGCACGCGGACATTTCTGCACTTCGTCAAAGATGATCAGTGATTTACGTGGAGTAAGTTTCTTCTTATAATGCAACTGTATGTTCTGGAGAAGTGTATCAATATCCTCCAGATACTCATCAAACCATCCACGCACACGAGCTGGCGCCTTGCTGAAATCAATAAGGATATATGATTCATACTCCTTTTCTGCAAATCTCTCTACGATATAACTCTTTCCAATACGTCGAGCACCCTCGATCATAAGGGCTGTCGTTCCGTCTTTCTCATTCTTCCACTGAAGAAGCTTATCGTATATCTTCCTTTTCATATTCACCTTTCCTAGATTTTTACCAACAGGCATTTTACACCTTTCCTAGATTTTTGCAAACCACATTCAAAATGAATCCCAAAACAATTTTCAGCTCGTGCTAAAATAGTATTCTAGAGATCACACCACATAGGGTACATTCGGCAATAAACCCAATTATTGCCGAATGTCTATCCTAAAATCAAGATGTTTGCTTTGATTGAATCATTTATTCACGAAGCTCTTCTTGTTTTGTTTTACTTTAGGAGAAGATTTTTTTCTCTTTCACCTGATGCGATATGACAGCATAGTGTAAACACATATATCGTTCCCCAATATAATTATGATATACCGGTTTGCAATGACCGATTGTGACCGGATTCCCTGTCATTGGTATGTTTTCTGAAATGTCAATGGATGCCCGGAAGGGCAGGACGAATATTAACATATAGATACGGAAGACATGAAAACAGGTAGTTCATTGTTATGCTTTATGGCGGGTGTGCTCGCCGGAGCTGCAGGCGCTGTACTTCTTGCACCGGATTCGGGAGAGAATACGCGCGCAAGAATCAAGCGTGGGGTCGCTGACATGAAGGACAGGGCCCGTGGCAAGATCGAGGAGGGACTCGAAATCATCGAAAATGCTCTGGAGGAGAAGTGATGAAGGAGGGACCCGGTCTGTATGACATGCTGTCTTCCGTGATAGGGGAATACCTTGAACTGAAGACAGATGGCATAAGAAGGAAGTCCCTGACGGGACTTTCTGTCGCTTTAGGACGTGCCTTGTGCATATTGATCATGGCAATGCTCCTGATGCTCATCCTGTTCGTCGTTTCCATAGCTCTTACGGTAATCATCGGAAATGCAGCAGGAGGCTGGGGAAACGGTGCTCTCATCGTTGCGGGACTATATGTGTTTATCTTCCTTATAGTCTTTCTGCTGCGTAAGAGGCTGTTTGTCAATATGTTTGCAAACTTGTTCGGGGCCATGGAGGACGAGGGCCCCGATTCAGGGCAGCAGTGGAAGCCCGTACTTCTTGCCTTAGTCCGCTACATTCGCAGCCGTTTAGACGACACTGCAGAATAGTTCCGGACTCTTTGTCTGACGAGAGGACCCGTCAGCCTTTCTTAGGCAGCGGGTCCATTTCTGCATATCCCTTGATGTCTTTGCGGACAGTGGTAAGGTGCATCAGTGCCAGCACCATGATTATGACTGCTCCGATGTAGTCCAGTGCCTTGAAGGTGAATTCGTGACCGAAGACTGCAAAGCTGTGGGAGAATTCCCTCAATGGCTGTATCAGTGCGAAGAGGGTGTTGATGATTATCATTATTATCCTGAATTCTGTCGGGCCCATGCTGGCATATGTCAGCTTGAATTCCTTCTTCAGATGGGCGTTGATGCTGACGTTTATGGTGATGAGAAGGTACATCACCAGGGCAACGAGTGCTATTTCAAGGTGCATGAGTCCTGAAAGTCCGACTCCGACAAAGATCATCACTTCGTTTATCGCATCTATGGTGTGGTCGAGGTAGTAGCCATATATCGGCCGCTGGGTGTGGCGCACTCTGGCGAGGGTGCCGTCCAGGGAGTCGCCGTACCAGTTGATGAGGAAACCCAGGGAACTGAGCCACAGGAAGTTGATGTTGCGTGCAGAAAGGATGTACCCCGCAGCTATCACAGCGGCTCCGAATGTTCCTATATATGTAAGGATGTCTGATGTCATCCATTTCGGCTGGCGTTCTGCAAGCCACACCAGCACCTTCTTTTCAAGCGCGTTCAGAACCGATGTCTGTATCCTTACCGCATCTGCCTTGTTCTGTTCCATGTCAATACTGATTATATACCTTGTTTCTTAAAAAGTCTCTGAATGATCCCATGTCCTTGAATTCATTCTGCTGCTCCGGGGTTATGATCTCACCGATAGCAATTCTCGTTCTTTTCCCTCTCTTGTTGAATATTTCCGAAGGGAGGCGCAGCAGCCTTACCTTCCAGTCGATCAGGCCCAGGGAATAGTAGAAGTTGGAATTCCTGTCAAGGAAGTGCACCGGAACGACCGGTACATTAAGCTTTCTGATGAGTCGGATGACCGGCTCCTGCCACTCCCTGTCCGCTATCTGCCTCTCCCTGAGCTTCAGGTCGGAAACTGCTCCTGAGGGGAATATCCCCAGCGGACAGCCGGAGCGTACATGCGCGACCGCGTCCTTTATTCCCTGTATGCTGTCATTTGTGGGGGCGCTGCGCTCGGTGCCTGTGGGAGTGACGCATATGAAATTGTCAGAAAGTGTCACGATACGTGAGAGGAACCTGTTCACCATGACCTTGTAGTCCGGCCTTATATGCCCGAAGATGTCGACAAGCATGATTCCGTCAATGCTTCCGTAGGGATGGTTGCTGATGGTGATGAAGGGCCCGTCGGGCAACCTGTCCAGCACTTCGCGATTATATATTTCATATTCCACCCCTATGTCCTTCAGTACGGCATCGGCGAATTCCGGTCCTATATGGCTCGAGTTGCGGTCGTACAGGTCGTTGGCCTTGTCTATTGACAGAGTGCGCATAAGTCCGCGGCAGACTGCATTCCCGCAGCGTCCGCGAAACATAGGGACACTCTTTTCCAGTTCATTCAATGTGAGCAACGGCATTTCTTGTTCGTATTTTGCTTCTTTCCCATACAAATATCTTTCCCTACGCATGTCTGTGGCATATTCTTCCTACTTTTTGAATATAGATGTCGGATTTTGGAACAGACCTTATGATGTAGCACGGATGTTGAACCGATGCCAGCTGGTCAGGTGACTGCCCCGTCATCTTTCCGAGGAGGGGATTCCGGTGAAAGACGACGTGATATGGAAGGAAAAAGTATATTGAATCGGATTATATGGTTGAAGAAGCTACATTAAGTTCGCGGTTTGACGGTCTGGACATCAGCGTGGCGGTGGTCCGTCCGCAAAGGAAGCCCGATGCCGTGCTGCAGCTGTCTCACGGAATGAGCGGCTGCAAGGAGAGGTTCCTGCCTTTCATGGAGTTCATGGCGGATCACGGGGTGGTCTGCGTCGCCAATGACCACAGGGGGCACGGAGGCAGTGTCAAGGATAGGAAGGACCTCGGATATATGTACGAGGGCGGCCGCGAGGCACTGATTGATGACATGAGGGGAGTCACTGAGGCAATAAGATATGAATATCCGGACGCCCCCGTGTTTCTTCTGGGTCACAGCATGGGCTCGCTTGCGGTCCGAGTTTACAGTCGTGAAGATGACTCACAGCTAAGCGGCGTCATCATATGCGGGAGTCCGGGATATACCTCCCTCGCCCCTTTCGGCTATGCCATGCTGTCCTTCCTGTCTGCCATAGGGCTTGACAGGTGGCGTCCTTCAGTAGTACATCATCTCACGTCAGGTATATACAATCATGATTTCGCTTCCGAAGGGCCTATGGCATGGATATGCTCGGATCCGCAGGTGAGGGAGAGTTATAAGGCGGATCCGATGACCGGCTTCCTTTTTACTGTAAATGCAGACAAGGTCCTGCTGGATCTTCTGATAAGGACCTATCATGACAGCGCTCATCTTGCAGGCAATCCTCGACTGCCGGTGATGTTTCTCTATGGGGAGGATGATCCTTGTACAAGGGGAGCGGATGGCATTGACCGTGCTCTTGCAGCGATGCATGAGGCCGGATATATGAACATAAGCTCAAGGAACTATCCTTCCATGCGTCACGAGGTCCTCAATGAGATAGGGAAGGAGCGTGTATGGAAGGATGTGCTTGAATTTATTTACGGAAATATTCATGTATGATGCGATTTTTCATTAAATTTGTTTGAATATTCAAAATAATGGTTACCTTTGCAGTAAATTAGAATAATTCAAAATAACAATATAAAACAAGGAGGTCAATATGGCAACAAGATTTTTTAAGTGCCGCCATTGCGGTAATGTTATACAGAAGGTTGTAGACAGCAAGGTGCCTGTGGTATGCTGCGGTGAAAAGATGGAGGAACTCGTGCCGGGTACGGTAGAGGCAAGTGTGGAGAAGCATCTTCCTGTTGTCACATTCATAGATGACAAGACCATCAAGGTAGAGGTCGGAAGTGTGGCACATCCGATGCTCCCTGAGCACCACATCGCATTTGTATATGTGGAGACTGAGAACGGAGGCATCCGTGTGGATCTCAAGGACAAGCCGGAGGCCGTCATCTCACTGGGAGACGAGAAGGCTGTCGCAGTCTACGAGTACTGCAATCTTCACGGACTCTGGAAGACTGAGCTTTAATGATGAACATCGAATATAAGAAGAACGCTGCCCGTCACAGATCGGGCAGCGTTCTTTTTATGGTGCCTTTCCCGGGCGCCTGTCATTCCTATCATCACTGTTTTTCAGGTTTCTCCCAATGGAAAGGTGCGAATTCAGCCGAAGGATCGCGCCATGACGGCTTGCGGAGGGCGTAGATGATGAACGGAATCACCACCATGACTATGCAGCCTATCACCAGTACAGAGTACCATACTGTATCGCTTCCTGTCTGGATCTGTCCCGGTGGGATGAAGCTCAGGATGAAGGCGAGCAGGGACCCTGCGAAACCTACACTCCCAATTATCCACATGAGGACATTCCCCTTGCCGAGGCGGAAGGGGCGGGGAGCATCCTTCATCTTGTAGCGCAGCACTATCGCTGCAGAGAACATGAGCATATACATGATCAGGTACAGGAGTATGGTCAGCTGTGAGAGTATCTGGTAGAAGGACTGCACTGAAGGCATGACCACGAACAGAAGCGACAGCAGGGTAACGATGCCGCCCTGGACCAGAAGGATGTTGCGCTGGACTCCGTTCTTGTTGGTCTTCTGGAAGAAAGGTGGCAGGTAGCCTGCCTTCCCGACTGTGAATATGCCTTTGGATGGGCCTGCAACCCATGTCAGCACGCTTGCAAGCACTCCTGTCATGAGGGCTACTGCAATCACCGGACCGGCCCAGGATATGTGGAAATGCCTGAAGTAGTTGTCAAAGCCGATCAGGAGTGACTGTGTGAGGTTGATGTCCTTGGCGGGAATGATGAATCCCAAAGAGAAGGTTCCCAGGACAAATATGCAGACTGTCGCAAGTGAGCCTATGATTATTGCCTTGGGATAGTTCTTCGACGGATTGTTCACCTCCATCACATGTACGCCCATCATCTCCATACCGGCATAGAACAGGAATATGCTGCTTGCCAGCACGATGTTGTCCAGCTTTGTGAGGTTCGGGAAGAATCCCTGCGACATGTCCATATAGTTGTGTCCTCCTGTGGCCAGATACACTATGCCCAGCACGATGAGAAGCCCTGCCGGGATGATCGTGCCTATCATTCCTCCCCATCTGCTTATCTTTCCGACCCAGCCCAGGCCTTTGAGGGCGATGACTGTCGCGACCCAGTATATGGCAAGAACTGTGATCAGGGTGAATATCTTGTTGGAGGCCAGGACGGCGTCGGAGACGTCATTGAATCCTATATAGGCCAGAGACACAGCGCCGAAGGTCAGCACCGTCGGGTACCATATCGTAGATTCTATCCATTGCAGCCATATCGCCAGAAAGCCGGTGCGCGGACCGAAGGCTTCTCCCACCCAGCGGAAGACTCCTCCCTGTCTGTCCGAGAACATCGCCGCCAGCTCTGCGGCTACCATGGCTGTAGGAATCAGAAAGACGATGGCCGCAAACAGATAGTAGAATGCTGAAGAAGGGCCGTATATTGCCTCAGAGGGTAGTCCTCTGAGGCTTACGACTGCTGTTATGTTCATTATGGCAAGGGTCGTCACGCTGAGTCTGAATGCCTTGCCGGTGTTTCCTTTTTTCGTGTCCATAGTAAGTCCTGTTTATATTGTACGATTGCCAGTCGAGGCGCTAATGGGTGTAGACCTTGCCTTTCTGACTCGACTCCTTTTCTGCAGCTATCCTTGTAGGGGTGGGGTACTGAAGCTTCTCGAGTTCCGCAACCGAGTCCTTGATGTCCTGGACCAGCATGTCTGCCATGTCGCGTGACATGCCCTGGCGCACGACTATCCTCATCACCACCATGTCCTCTATGTCCTTCGGCATCGTGTATGCGGGAACCATCCATCCTTTCTGCATGAGGCTGTCCTGGAGGTCGAACAGGGTCCACTTTGCGGTCTTGTCGTATTCCTCGTCCATGTACCAGACGAAGAGCGGGTTCTCGAGCCTGCCGGAGTAGTTCCTGAAGCATGGCATGCTGCCAATCTCCTTGTGACAATAGGCTGCAACATCCATGGAATTTTCGTGGATGTCACGGTAGCCCTCCATGCCGAGATGGATGAAGTTGTAGTACTGGGCCAGGATCTGGGCCGCGGGACGTGAGAAGTTCAGTCCCACCTGTGTTATACTGGCTCCCAGATAGTTGACGCTGAATGACATGTCTTTAGGGAGATAGTTCTTGTCGCGCCATATGATCCAGCCGAGTCCCGGATAGACCAGACCGTATTTATGTCCCGAAGTAGAGATGGAACAAACCCATTTCAGGCGGAAGTCCCATTTCTTTCCCGGATTGAGGAACGGGAGTATGAAGCCGCCTGAGGCTGCATCCACATGGATAGGGATGTCGTAGCCTGTCTTCTTGTTATATGCATCAAGTGCAGCATCCAAGGCTTCCACATCGTCATTCAGACCGGTCCAGGTAACACCCTCTATCGGTACTATGCATATAGTGTTTTCGTCACACATCCTGATTGCCTCCTCGATGTTGAGGGTAGGGTGATCTTGTGTGAGGGGCACCGTACGCATTTCGATCTGCCAGAGCTGGCAGAATTTCTCCCATACCACCTGATAGGCGGAACTCATCACAAGGTTCGGCTTGTCATATGCCTTGCCTTCGGCCTTTCTGCGCTCGCGCCATCGCAGCCATGCGGCTACTCCGCCCAGCATGCAGGCCTCAGACGAACCTATGCCCACCGCTCCCGTCTTCCACTCGCTCTGTTCAGGGGAGTTCCACATGTTTGCGACCATATTGATGCATCTTCCGCACATCACAGCCACGCGGGGATATTCGGTTTCATCAATATAGTTGATTCCCACCGCCTCGTTCATCAGACGCGTACCATAGTCGTCCATATATGTGGTGACGAATGTAGCCAGGTTCAGCCTCGGCTGTGTCTGCGGGAAGGTCTCGTCCTTCACCATCTGATATGCTGTCTCTGCCGGAGTCCTGTGCTTCGGGATGAACTCCTTAGGCGCCGGCTTCCTCATTGCATCCGAACCGAATATGTCGGATGACTCATTCTTTCTGTTAAATTTCATAGTTTATAATTATTATAAATTGTTATCTACTTGCCCGGCAGGTCACAAATTGTGCCATTCCTGAAAAATGAATATATTTGCAGAGATAACACAGGCATATATGAAAGTACTCATCACAGGCACCTCGCAAGGCATTGGAAAGGCTTTGGCGGAATTATATCTCGACAAGGGACATGAAGTCGTCGGACTCGACAGGCAGGCTTCCTCAATATCAGACGAACATTACACCCACATCATCTGCGACGTCCTGTCGCGCTGAGGATCGCACCCTTCGGAGCCACCTGCAACAGCCTTGACCCTGGCGGGGTCCTGACACCCTTGAACGACTGTGTGGTAAATGATCCGGCTCTATGGTCGCAGATCATGCAGCAGACCCCTCTCAAGAGATGGGCGACTCCGGCAGAAATCGCCTCCTGGGCCTATTTCCTTACAGTGGAAAACCGCTTCTGCACCGGCCAGAGCATCATCGTCGACGGCGGAGAATCCATCAGCTCCCGCTTCATCTGGCCCGAATCCTGACCTTTGCGCTCCCGTCGCCAAGCTGAATCACCTGCTCCATTTGGAGCAGGTGACTTTCTGTAATGTGCTTAATTCAAATGGATTGCGTGTCACGACCTGCGCTTTGGCCGGTCTTTCGCCGTAGGTCAGAATGATATGAACTCCAGGTAGTCAAACGCCGGTATGTTGAGTTCTGCGGCGTATGTGTTGTCCGGGTAGCCTAAAACGAATGTGTGGGCATCAGCCGGAATGTCCATGGTGTGTCTGTTGACTCCAGGGGTGACATTTGAATATCCGGATATCCATTCACCTTCTGCGTTGAGGAAGCCGGAGCCGTACACCTTGGATGTCTTGTAGCACGGATAGTCAACCTGCGTCGCTCCCTCCGGTATTACATAATAATTGAGACATTGTTTGCCGATCGGGCTGGATGAAGGAACGGTTATCTCTCCTGTGAAGACATTTATGAAACCTCCGGTGTTTTGGCTGAACTCAGTTATCCGGAGCCTGCTGCCTTCGGCATCTTCATCTATCAGTGTATAGACACCCGGATAAATGACTTCAGAGCCTGACAGGTTGTAAGAGAGCCTGATGGCATTGACATCCTCCGGTGTCTTGAAACAGAACGCCTTCTGGCCGGTTCCGCCATCTTCGCAGTCGATGGAACCTGCAGGATTGCCGGACTTATCATAGCACCAGGCTCTTGACGCATATGGAGCATAGTATTCCCGGCCACTTTCAACCGGAATATCGTATGCGACTGCCCAGCCGTCACGACTTGTGGCAGTCCCGTATTCATCCAGTGCCGTGTCGTAGTCTATCCTTGTCGAACTGTCGATAAGGTTTATGGCTCTTTTGAGAACCGGAACCAGCTTGCCGCCGGCAGCGGTAGAGGCAACCTGGACTTTGGCCGTCCCGGCCGGGAGGTTAAGCGGAAGATTCCTGTAGTTGTATGACACGAAGTCGACAGCCTCGAATCCGATCAGCTGTCCGGCTGCGTCAAGGTAGGTGACTGCAGCATTGGATGCGTGTGCGGCTGGTGCATGTCCTGTGGCGTACAGAGACCAGGAAGGATCCACATCATATTCATGATAATAATCGTCAGCAGACACTTCCTGCATGCCTGTCACGCAATCTGTAACATAGCCCGTAACCTGTCTGACAGGACGCAGTACCTCATATTCGAGATCCATAGGAAAAACATATGGCGATGCTCCGTTTCCCTCGGCCTCACTGCCTTGCTCATCAAAGATCGACTTGTATTTGTTGACAGGGAAATATGTGCTGCGGGTGTGCGGGTCGTACATGTAAGGCTCAATGCGGTTGTTGACATAAAACGCCAGGTTGATGCCGACATCCTCTCCTAAGATATTATAACCCTCCTGGGTGTAATGCCATGGATCATTCATCAGGTCGTCCTCCACAAATCCGGCTGCAAGAGCGGAGCCAAGGATGAATTCTTTGTATGTCTGGCACAGTTCTGTCTGAGTCTGGATTATCGTGTCGCAGATGGTAGGGGAGTAGCCGACGAACTTTCCTATTCTTATGATGACGCATTTTTCAACTCCGGTGTGGTTTATCATTGTCCTCAGAATGGATTTCAGATTTGAGGAGTATTCTTCAGGGGTGACACCGGTCGAAGCATCGCGTTCTCCCTGAAGCCAGACCATGAAGTTGTTTCTGATCGTGTAGCCGTTTTCAACCAGCCATCTTTCCGCAGAACGATGTCTCTGAATGGCATCATTCAGGGGAGCTCCTCCCGGCATCCAGAATTCCGTGGATGTGCTGCCTTTAGAGCAGGACACACCTACAACCGGCGTCTCAGTCTGTCTGTAATATGCATTTGTGAAGGCAGAAACCAGGGAGCCTCTTCTTGAATACACCACTCCGCTGGCCGGATTATCCTCATTCAGGCCGAATGGCTCGACCATATGGAGCAGCTTGCCCGGGTCTGATATGGCCTTATATTCATATCCCCATCCTTCAGGAACCTTCGGGGCTTCAGCGGCATTGCCGCATCCTGCCATGTTCGACTGCCCCATGAATATGAACAGGTCTACTTCGCGGTTGTCCATGCTTCTCGGTAGTTTCAGTTCTGTCCCGTCAGCGAGGATTACATACAGGAATTCACTGTCGTAGGCTGCATCAATGAAGATGTCTCCACCGACGGCATCTGCAGGCCTCCATGTGTTGCCGTTGTCATAGGAGACATACCATCTGCCCTCGGCAACTCTGAACTCAGGTGTGATGTATTCCCCGTCAGCATCCTCAGAAACGGTCGCCGGTATCATGGAGCCGTCCTCATCTGTCAGCCACTCGCCGTCAGATGTCCAATAGTATTCTCCATCAGCTGCCTTTCTGATGCTGACCTTCGGCGCAGCTCCGTCTTCGCCATTCGTCCCGTGGAAGATGCTTATCGTGCCGTATCTGGCAAATGTCACAGCATATCCTATCTCAATTCCTCCTTCTGTAATCCTGGTGATGTCGGTGATGTAGTCATTGTCCTCAAGGGCGGCAAGAAGAGTCTGCATAGCTTCAATGTTGCTGTTCAGCTTGATGCACAGGGCCTCCAGCTCCTGAATACGCTCTTCGTGGTCACGCAGCTGCTCGAGGATTTCCGTATGGTCGAATGTGCTGCATGAGAGCAGCGTCAGCAAGGATATTATGATATAGGTCAGTCGTTTCATACGAGTTTCCGATTTGTATGCAAATTACGTAAGAAGTAGACTTAAAAGCAAGAGGGGAGGGTGAAAATAGAGGAAATCCAGGACCAGAAAGAATCACCTGCGCCACTATGAACGGCGCAGGTGATTTTTTATAGATGGTTTGTTGTAAATGAGCCGATAAAGCAATAACTTTACAAACATTAACAGGCTAAAGGAATATGGCTTTAGAAATGATCATTCAGCTGCTCGTGGTGCTGGCTGCACTTTGGGTGGGTTCCCGTTACGGCTCCGTATGGCAGTCCGGAATGGTTGCCATGGTGGCCATACGTGGAACCGCTTGGTTTGCTGACATGTATTTCTCCAATGACCTGACGATATGAAAAGACTGCTTCCGATTCTGCTTCTGGCCGTGGGCTGCCAGACAAACTGTCCTGACACGATCGTGACAGGCACGAACCCTATCATCAGCGGACAGTTCACCGCCGATCCGACGGCGAGGGTGTTCGAGGGAAAGATCTATATGTATCCCTCCCATGACATCCCGAGCGTCATTACCCATCACGACGGCTCTGCATGGTTCAGCATGCCGGACTATCATGTGTTCTCTTCGGAGGACCTGACAGCGTGGACGGACCATGGAGTCATCCTTCGTCAGGAGGATGTGCCGTGGGGAAAACCTGATGCCTATGCCATGTGGGCGCCGGACTGTGTCTTCAAGGATGGAAAATACTATTTCTATTTTCCTGACGCTCCGGCTTCAGGCTGGGGATTCGGCATCGGAGTCGCTGTCGCAGAAAAACCCTGCGGCCCTTTCACTCCGCAGCAGGAGCCTATGAAAGGTGTCATAGGAATAGACCCCTGTGTCCTTGTGGATGACGACGGGGCTTCATATATATATTGGTCCGGCATGGGCCTGAGCGGCTGCAGGCTGACGGACGACATGCTCGCCCTTGACGGCGAGCCGGTCCGTCTTGACGAGCCGCTTCCTGCCGGATTCAAGGAGGGACCTTTTGCCTTCAAGCGCAACGGAAAATACTACCTGACCTATCCTTGGGTGAGAAAGGACACAGAGACCCTTGCCTATGCGATGAGCGACAGCCCTCTCGGCCCGTTTGAATATAAGGGCCTGATAATGAAGGAATCGCCTGTGGGATGCTGGACCAACCACCATTCGCTTGTGGAATATAAGGGGGAGTGGTACCTCTTCTATCATCATAACGATTATTCACCTCATTTCGACAAGAACCGTTCGGCACGTATCGACAGGGTCACCTTCAATGAAGACGGCACCATCAACGAGGTGATTCCTACTCTGAGAGGGGTCGGCCCCGTGAAGGCCTCTGCCAGGGTGGAGCCAGACCGCTACAGCAGCATAGATGGCGCGGTTGTCGAATATGTGGACACTGCCGACTTCTTCAAGGGCTGGAAGACAGTCTTCACCGACGCGGGTGACAAGGTGACCTTCTGTGACCTGGATTTCGGAAACAGGGCTCCGCGAAAAGTCGTCTTCTGTGTGAAGGCACCACAGGGAGGCCGTCTGTCACTGACTGCGGGAGCGATGGCTGAGTTCGACATCCCGGCATCATCGGAATGGGCTGAGGTCGTCTGCCCTATGCCTTTCAAGGCGAGGAAGATGCACGACCTTGAGCTGGAACTTGTTGCCGGAACCTGTGTCGAGGTCGACTGGATAACCTTCAGATAAAATGAAAATCTTTATCCTATGAAAAATAATGTTGCTCTGATCATCATGTGTTTCTGTCTTGCGTGCTGCAGCCAGAAGAACACTTTTGTTTACGAAGGAAACCCTCTGGTGCGTGACAAGTACACGGCCGATCCTGCCCCTATGGTCGCATCAGACGGAAGGCTCTATCTCTTCTGCGGCCATGACGAGTGTTTTGAGGACAGGCCAGGCTACGAAGGCCAGTATGGCTTCAACATAACCGAATGGCTCTGCTATTCCACTGAGGACATGCACACCTGGACAGATCATGGCGTGGTCATGAAACCGACCGACTTCAGCTGGGCGGTAGGTGAGGCCTGGGCTTCGCAGGCTATAGAAGGCGAAGACGGCCGATTCTATTTCTTCGTCTCCACCCAGTGCGGGGAACCTTACTGCAAGGCAGTGGGCGTGGCTGTTTCCGACAGGCCGGAAGGACCTTATGCAGATGCCATCGGCAAGCCTCTCATTGTGGATTCCATGACGGACAACGGCCCGAGGGGCTGGTGGAACGATTTCGACCCGACAGTCATGATTGATGACGACGGGACACCCTGGATGAGCTGGGGCAACGGCACATGTTTCCTGGTGAAGCTGAAAAGGAACATGACCGAACTCGACGGGGAGATCCAGGTTCTGCCTATGGAGAACTATGTCGAAGGTCCATGGCTGTACAAGCGTGACGGCCATTATTATAATGTTTATGCATCTATGGGCCAGGGACTTGAGACCATATCCTATGCAATGGCCGAGAATGTCGAGGGCCCGTGGACATTCATGGGTGAGCTCACCGGCATGGCGAAGGACAGCTTCACCATCCACCCCGGTGTGATCGACTACAAGGGCCGGTCCTACCTCTTCTACCACAATTCCATCCTCTCTCTCGACGGATATGGTCCTGCGACAGGACGGCGTAGCGTCTGTGTGGACGAACTCTTCTACAATCCAGACGGTACCATACGCCCTGTGATACAGACAAGGGCCGGAATCAAGAAACTCGTGCCGTCTGACAAGGGGGCATTCAAGACCCGCAGATACAGGAACGTGTTCGTTGAGGCGGGATATGCTCCGGAATCTGTGGACGCCAAGGTGGATGAAGTCTTTGATGAGGTCTTCTTCGGACCTGACAAGGTCTATTTCGAAGTGGATGACAGCCTTGCATACATATCTGACATCAAGAACAATGATGTCCGCACCGAAGGCATGTCCTACGGAATGATGGCGGCTGTCCAGATGGACCGCAAGGACATATTCGACAAGCTGTTCAGATGGTGCAGGAAATATATGCAGCATTCGGAAGGACCTCTCAAGGGCTATTTCGCATGGAGCTGCAGGACCGACGGAACCCGCAACGCACAGGGACCGGCGTCGGACGGAGAGCTCTATTATGTCACCTCTCTCCTTTTCGCCTCGAACAGATGGGGAAACGACACCGGCATAGACTATAAGGCTGAGGCCCGATATATCCTTGACTGCGCCTTTGCAAAGGACGGCTCGACAGGAATGAACAACTTCATCAATACAGAACACAAGCTCATAACCTTCACTCCTGACCGTTTCGGCTACACTTTCACTGATCCGTCCTACCACGTCCCTGCATTCTATGAAGTCTGGGCAAGGTGGGCAGATGACGGCCGTGAGGACTTCTGGAATGAATGTGCGGCAGCCTCAAGAGAGTTTCTCCATAAGGCGACCCATCCTCAGACCGGTCTCAACCCGGACTTCTGCAACTACGACGGCTCGTTGAGGATGTATGGCGGAAGTCATCATGGTACAGGAAATTTTCGCTATGATTCGTGGCGTGTCCCTATGAATGTCGCCCTGGACTATTCGTGGTCCTGCGCCGATGCCGCATGGCAGAAGGAATATGGCGAGAGGATCCAGCGCTTCTTCTATTCTCAGGGGATAGATGACTATGTCGACCAATACCGCATCGACGGCTCACTTCCGTCGGAAGATGAGATCCTCCCTGCCGGCAGCTGGACCAAGGTGCTCCGTCATTCTACAGGTCTTGTCTCGACTCTTGCCGCCGCCACTCTTCTGACCGGACACGACATCAACCGTGAGTTTGTGGATGCACTCTGGAATTCCAGAAACGTTCCGTATGAAGATGGCTATTTCGATGCCTACTACGACGGTCTCCTCCGCCTCTTTGCCTTCATGCACCTTAGCGGAAAGTATCAGATCATATTTCCTGTATAATCATGAGACGTATATTCAATATATTGATTGCCATCGCTTTGCTGGCAATTCCCCTTTCCTTGGATGCAAGGAGGAAGGGTGCCGGTCTTATGGAAAAACATCCGGCACTGGCTCCGTATTTCACCGTTCCTGCTGACGGACCGATGCGGCCTGACGAGCTCGGCTTCATACGCCGCTGGCTCCTTCTTGAGCCGATAAGCAAGCCCAACAGGGGCAACACCGTGTTTGTGGACAGCTACATCAGGGAGAATCTCGACACCGGCTGGAACACAGGAGACTTCACCTTGCCGAAGGACGGCCAGAAGGTGAAGGTGGGAGATGCAAGGCTGACCTGGCATGCGCTTGACAGCAGGCTCTTCAATGTCAAGCTCTATCGTTTCGCAGTCGGCACAGAGACAGGACGTTACGGAATCATATGCCGTGCGGCGACCGTCATTGATGTGCCCGAGGACCTCACGGATGTCCGTCTTGCAGTCGGCTCCAACTCCGCATCCATGTGGTGGATCGATGGCGAGGAAGTCCTCATCCTTTCGGGTGACAGACGCATGGTGATGGATGATGCCGCGTCAAGAAGACTTACACTCAGGAAGGGACGTCACATTCTTACAGGAGCTGTGATCAACGGTCCGGGAATGAGTGACTTCTGTGTCCGCTTCATCGACGAAAAGGGCAATCCTGTAATAAACTACAACATTCTTGACAAGTAAGGGCAATGAAGACATCAGTATTTCTTTTATCTGTAGCGGCATCTCTGCTCATGACTCTCAATGCGGATGCACAGGAGGGAAAGCCATGGATCCATGACCCTTCCACAATAATGGAATGTGACGGAAAGTATTATACCTTCGGGACCGGAGGCGGAGGACTCATCTCCGAAGACGGCTGGAACTGGTACCCCGGAGCGGAACGCCCCGGAGGGGGCGCTGCTCCGGACGCCCTCAAGATTGGTGACCGCTACCTGATAGCTTACAGCTCGACAGGAGGAGGACTTGGAGGCGGCCATTCAGGAACCATCCTCACGATGTGGAACAGGACACTTGATCCGGACTCACCGGATTTCGCCTTCACGGAAGCGGTACAGGTGGCATATTCCGAGGTTGATGAAGACTGCGATGCCATAGATGCGGGTCTCTTCCTGGATCCGACGACCGGACGCCTCTGGTGTACATACGGGACATATTTCGGCTTCATCCGTATAGTCGAGCTCGATCCTGCTACAGGAGCACGCATGGAAGGCAATGAGGCTGTGAACATAGCCATAGACTGTGAAGCGACCACCATCACCTGGCGCAACGGATGGTACTACCTTCTCGGTACTCACGGCACCTGCTGTGACGGGGTGAATTCCACATATAACATAGTCGCAGGACGTTCACGTGAAGTCACCGGCCCTTATCTGGACAATATGGGACGCGACATGCTTGCCGGAGGTGGCAGGATGGTCGTGGACGGGGATGACCGTCAGTTCGGTGCCGGCCATTTCGGCAGGTATGTAGTGGATGAAGGTGTCGAGAAGATGTCCTTCCATTGGGAAGCGGATCTTGACCGAAGCGCACGCAGCGTACTCGCGATCCGTCCTCTTATATGGGAGAATGACTGGCCTTCGGCAGGTGATGCCTTCAAGGAGGGAGTCTATGAAATATCTTCTGTAAGAAGGGGTTATGCCCTTGAACTGGCAGTGGACTTCGTGAGACAGAACCTTCCGCGACGAGGCTGGTGGGAGGCAACTGACGAGCCTGAAGTGTCCTATCCGAATCAGACCCTTGATGACGTGTTGGCGACATGGCCGGAGGGGGAGATACCGGCTCGCATCGGTGACTGGATGAACCGGCCGCATCAGAGATGGTCAGTCGTTGCAGTCCCTGAAGCCGGCGGTTATCTGGGAGGGCAGTACTTCAAGATACAGATCGAAGGCACGGAAAGGGTCCTTGCAGCCACGCAGGACGCGGAGGTGACCACAGTTCCTGCATATACCGGGGCTCCAGAACAGCTCTGGCGTATCGAACAGCTGACCGACGGCACCTTCCGGATCATGCCGAAGGCTGTTCCCGGAAGGACAGGCGGCTATGTCCTGACATCAATAGCAGACAGCACACCAACACTTGCCGAGTACGACTTTGCCAGCGACAACTGCAGATGGACATTTAAAAGAAAATGATGCTATTTTTCCGAATAATGCTATCTTTGCATTCTTGTGCTTTTGACAACCATCATATCGCTTCTTCTCGCTTCTCCCATTCAGGAAGAGGAGTTGAAGGACACGTTGTCATATTCTTTTGTGGAGAGTTCAGCCAAGCAGTCGCTGCCTCTTGAGAGGCTTGCCTCGCCTGTGTCGGTAGTCTATCTCGATGAGCTTGAAGAGCGTATGATAGACTCTCCGAAGAAGCTCTCTGCCATAGTTCCTAATCTTCATATTCCTGACTACGGTTCAGCCATGACTTCCACCATATATCTCCGAGGCTTCGGCTCCAGGATGGAGAATCCGGTTCTCGGATTGTATGTGGACGATGTGCCGGTGCTGAACAAGAATGCATACGACATAGACATGCTGGACATCCGCCGTGCTGACCTCTTCAGAGGCCCTCAGGGAACCCTCTACGGAAGGAATTCCATGTGCGGAGTGCTCTCGTTGAGTACCATTTCACCCTCATCCTATCATGGTGTGCGGACCGGTGTCGAATTCGGTTCCGGAGGTCTGGCAGTTGCCAGGACATCAGTCTTTACGAGCAGGCCGGACGGACTTTCAAGCGGCCTCTCGATAGGATTGAGGCATTCCGACGGATTTTACAGGAATTCCTATGACGGGCAGATGTGCGACCCTTCCGAGTCCCTGTCCTTGAGACTGCGTCTTGAAAAGAGGCTCAGGCCCGACCTGTACTTCGAGAACATACTTTCTGCCGGCGCCCTCTCACAGGGTGGATGGCCATACCGCCTGTACGACCCTCAGACCTCGTCCTTGCTTGAGACCTCCTATAATGACAAGTGTGCGTACAAGCGTCTTACTGTGACAGATGCAGTCAAGCTGCGTCTGGATTCAGACCGTTTCTCCCTGAACAGCATTTCAGCCTTTCAGTTGCTTTTCGACAGGATGGACATGGACCAGGACTTCACTGACCGTTCCATGTTCACTCTCGCCCAGATACAGAGGGAAGGCGCTCTGACCCAGGAACTTGTCCTTCGTCCTAAGGAAGAATGGAAGAGTGAAGTGTGGGACTGGCAGAGCGGTTTCTTCACCTTCTGGAAGTACAACAGGATGTCAGCTCCGGTCAATTTCAAGCAGGATGGCATCAATGACCTGATTCTCGGGAATGCCAATGCCAGCATACCGGAAGATGTCTCGGGAGGACTTGATGCCCCACTCGCCATCAGGGAGAGCAACTTCATGATCGGCAGCGAGTTCGGCATCAGCACCTTCGGCGCTGCACTCTATCATGAATCCTATTTCACCCTTGACCGCTGGCTCCTTACAGCCGGACTCAGGCTTGACTATGAGGGGAATATGATGAACTACTGCAGCGATGCGGCCGTACATTACCGCTTCCTGCCGACCATGGCAGACTGGAAACGTTTCGAGACACTTTATGAAGGTAAGGTCAGCGATCATTATTTCGAACTGCTTCCGAAGTTCTCCGCTCTCTATAACATCGGCGACGCCCGCGTTTTTGCCGTCGTGTCCAAGGGATACAGAAGCGGCGGCTTCAACACACAGATCTTCTCCGACATACTTCAGAACATGATGATGAACGGGATGATGGCCGACCTGGGTGTCTATCTTGACGATCCGGGTACTGCAGTCACTGCCGATGACACGGCCTACCGTCCGGAAAAGAGCTGGAATTTCGAGTTAGGTGCAGGTACGGACCTGAGCAGAGGTGACCATAGGTTCTCAGGCTCTGCATCTGTCTTCTACATATTGTGCCGTGACCAGCAGATAACCCTTTTCCCTCCCGGAAAATCTACTGGACGCATGATGGCTAATGTCGGACGTTCAAGAAGCATAGGAGCCGAGGCATCAGCCTTATATGAATATAAAGGCCTTTCCTTTTCAGCAAGTTACGGTTATACTGACGCCCGTTTCCTGTCCTATGACGACGGCAATCACGATTACAGCGGCAACAGGATCCCATATTCTCCGGCCCATACACTTAATGCAAGGACAGGATACAGCTTCACATTCGACTCCAGCGCTGTCCGTTCCCTTTCTCTAAACGCAGACTGCAGCGCTGTCGGAAATATATGGTGGGACGAGGCCAACACCCTCAAGGAGCCGGTGGTTTTCCAGATAGGAGCGGATATGGTCCTGGATTTCAGACTGCTGGACTTCAGGGTAAGGTTTGACAATCTTCTTGACGAGGACTTCAATGTGTTTTATTTCAAGTCGGTAGGCAACAGCTTCTTCCAGAGGGGAAAGCCGTTCAGACTGACTGCAGGTATATCAATAGAAATATGATGAAGAATATATTTGTTTTCCTGGCTTCGGCCTTTGTGCTTTTCTGCTCATGCGAAAAGCCTGATACAGACATCACAGTCGACACCCCAAAGTTTTCCGGTGACATGACCGTTGTATATGAAGGAGAGGATTTCGACCAGTCCGGCATCCAGGTCCAGGTGGCCTTCAACGATGAGAAGACTGCAGTCGACATCAAGCTTCTCAAGGTCAAGTTCGTTCCGGCAATGCCGATAAGGATAGATGTGACCATAATGGATGTCCCTGTGATGGAGATGACAGACGGCGGCTGGACCTTCTCTGCAGACGGAATCACCCCCTGGGCTCTTGGAGGACCGTATGATACCTTTCGTGTAGACGACCTGCATGGCAGTCTTACTGAGGAGACCCTGGAATTCTCGTTAGGCTTCTATAACACTAAGAAACAGCAGAACTATCCCACTGCCTACTCCGGAAGTATGTAGGATGATTGTAACGTGTCCCGGCACGCCCGGCATGACAAGTGTAAAGGAACAATATAAGCAAATCAGAGAATATTATGATAAAGATAAGCGATAAGATTTTCTATGTCGGAGTGAACGATTTCGACAAGGTGCTTTTTGAGGGGCTGTGGCCTCTTCCTTATGGAGTCAGCTATAATTCATATATTGTAGCAGATGAGAAGGTTGCGTTGATCGACACAGTGGAAAGCGGCTTTGAAGAGGAGTTTTTACAGAATATATATGAGGCAGTAGGCGAACGTCAGATAGACTATCTGGTAGTGAATCACATGGAGCCTGACCATTCGTCTCTGATCACCTATATGCTTGACAGATACCCTGCCCTCAGGATTGTCGCTAACGCGAAGACCCTTCCGATGCTCGGAGGATATTACGGAGTTCCGGCTGACAGGGTACAGGTCGTGGCTGAGGGTGAAACGATCAGCCTTGGCGGCTGCAATCTCAGTTTCCATATGACCCCTATGGTGCATTGGCCTGAGACAATGGTGACCTGGCTTGCAGAAGAGGGAACACTTTTCTCCGGAGATGCATTCGGAACATTCAAGGCTGCAGATGAAGTAGTGGACAATGAGACGACCTTTGACGAATACCGGGACGAGATGATAAGATACTACTCCAACATAGTGGGAAAATACGGCACTCCTGTCCAGTCGGCTCTCAAGAAGCTCAGCAAACTGGACATCAAGAGGATATGTTCTACCCACGGTCCGGTCTGGGAGACCTGCATTCCTCAGGTTGTGGCCTTGTACGACAAGATGAGCCGCTACGAAGTCGAAAGGGGAGTGTGCATAGTGTACGGATCCATGTACGGCAACACAGCAGCTGCCGCTGATGCCCTGGCCATGGAACTCGACAGACGCGGGGTCCCTTATGCCATCCACGACCTTGCATGCAACAATGCAGGTGAGCTTGGAGTTTCAGGCGCCCTGCGCGATGTGTTCAGATACGACACTATAGTGGTGGGTTCTCCTACATATAACAACGGCATCTTCCCTCCGGTGGAGACCTTCATGCGTGCCCTGCAGGCCCGTCTGATCAAGGGAAGACGTTTCTATGCCTTCGGCTCCTACACATGGTCAGGCGCCAGCGTCAACCAGCTCAATGCCCTTGCAGAATCTATGGGCTTCGAGATTCTGGGGGCTGGTCTTTCCTTCCCTCAGGCCTACACCCGCGAGAAATGCGACATGAAAGCAACAGCAGACCTTCTTCTTGCGTAGAAGTCCTGCTCATATAGTGACGAGAGAGGATGACCGAAAGGTCATCCTCTCTCGTCACTATGTACTTATGGTTTAGTACATATATGGAACTGCTGTCAGTGCTTCGTCAGCCGATGATCCTCCGTAAAGGAGTTCGTAGCTGCCGTGGAGCGGGTGGACGTTCTGTGTTGTCTCGTCCCACCAGTTGAAGGTCTCTTCGTTAAGAGGAATCTCCACCTTGACGGTCTTTCCCGGTGCCACAGTCACACGCTGGAAGCCCCTGAGGGTCTTGAGAGGTCCCTGGGCGTCATCAGGCTTTCTCAGGTAGAGCTGGACTACTTCCGTTCCTTCTACAGTACCTGTATTCTTGACAGGAATGATGATCCTGTCTTTTCTTATCTTCGCCCTGCCGTACTCGAATGTGGTGTAACTCAGTCCATAACCGAACTCGTAGAGCGGGTCGCCTGTGAAGTATCTGTAGGTGTGTCCTGCCATATCATAGTTCTCGAAATCAGGCAGCTGGTCCACTGACCTGTAGAACGTGAGAGGAAGCTTGCCGGAAGGATTCACGTCTCCGAAGAGGACATCTGCAATTGCAGTTCCTCCCATCTGTCCGGGATACCATGCCTGAAGTATCGCCTCGCAGTTGCCGGTTTCCGGAACCAGTCCTACAGCACTTCCCGAGAAGTTCACGAGGATTACCTTCTTTCCGTCATCATGGAGAGCCTCGATCAGGTCTCTCTGCACCTGAGGCAGCTGGATGTCGGTCCTGTCGCCTCCGCTGAAGCCAGGGACATTGACAGGCATCTCCTCGCCTTCGAATTCCGGTGAAATACCGCCGGCGAAGACCACGATGTCCACATCCTTGAGCTGATAGAGGATGTCAGCCACGTCGAGGGCAGGTTCGAAGTTTCTTCTGAGTCTCTTCTCCCTTTCCACATACTGTCTGAGGGTGTTCTTGTCGATTGCATATCTTGCTGCAAGAGCGTCGATTTCTTCCATATTCATGTCGAGGAACCTGGCAAAAGGAGACTTAGGGTCCGGCTTCGGTGCATATTCGTTGCCGAGGATGCCGCAGCCGCGTACGTATTTCACGTCAGGAATGCGTTCACGCAAGGCTTCAAGCAGAGTCACTGTCTCTTTCGGAATCGGGTTGTAGTTGCCCCACATCATCGCTTCGTCGTCAGCATTAGGACCAACTACTGCAATCCTGCTGTCGGTATTCAGAGGCAGTATCCCGTCATTGTTCTGTAGGAGTACTATTGTCTCGTGTGCCATCTTCAGGGCAAGTGACTTATGTTCATCTCCTTCTACGATGTCGTCGGAAAGATGGTCCCACAGTGAGATTCCGTCCATCTCACCGAGTCTGAACCTTTCAAGGAGGAGGCGACGCAGGTTCACGTCTATCTCTTCTTCAGTGATCAGTCCTCTCTCCACAGCTTCCGGAAGGTAGGCGAATGATTCGCCACATTCTGTGTCCATGCCGACCTTCACGGCTGTTGCTGCTGCAGTCGCTGCATCAGGGCTGTAGCCATGTCTGCCCGGTACATAGAAGTCTGGAACCGCCCAGCAGTCGGATGTTATGATGCCCTGATAGCCCCATTCTCCACGAAGGATCTCATTGATGAGCCTGTCATTGGCTCCTGCCGGAACGCCGTCCACGCGGTTGTAGGCTGTCATGACCTCTTCTACACCTCCCTTGATCACAAGGTCCTTGAATGCAGGAAGATAAGTCTCGCGGAGGTCTCTTTCGCTTACACGCGCATCGTAGGAGTGACGTGTGGATTCAGGGCCAGAATGAACTGCGTAGTGCTTTGCACATGCGTGGGCCTTGCGGATAGGGGAGGCGTCGTCTCCCTGAAGGCCCTTCACTACCGCTGTTCCGAGGACTCCTGTCAGATAAGGGTCCTCTCCATATGTCTCCATACCTCTTCCCCAGCGCGGGTCACGGAATATGTTGATGTTAGGAGTCCAGAATGTGAGACCCTGGTAGCGCCTTATGTCTCCGCTCTGTACGGCCAGCCTGTTCTTTACGCGTGCCTCGTCGCTGACTGCAGTGAAGACTTCCAGAAGAAGTTCGTCGTCAAAGGCTGCAGCCATACCGATGGCCTGAGGGAACACTGTAGCCGAGCCGTTGCGCGCAACTCCGTGCAGCGCTTCGTTCCACCAGTCATACTGCCTGATTCCCAGCCTCGGTATCGCCGGGGATGAATTCATCATCAGTGATGCCTTTTCTTCAATTGTCAGCTGGGAGAGAAGCTCCTCGGTACGCTGTTCGAATGTTGATGTCAGGCTGTCAAGCTTTTCTTTGCAGGCTGATGAGCAGGCACAGTCTGTCGAGTCTGCTCCCTTGCATGCTGCGAGCAGGGAGAGGCTTAGTAGGATAAGCGTTTTTCGCATAAGTGAATAGAGTCTCGAAAGTTGTTATTAGTCAGTGTATGCCGTGTTTTCCGGACATTCTTCAAATATTGCAAAAATATCCGAGAATTCAAAGCTTATCTGCAACAACCTGAGCGATGTCCTTCACCGGAGTCGTGCTGTAGCGTGAGAATGTGTTCAAACACAGAGGACAGGCGGTCACGATCGTGTCAGGAGACATGGCTGTGAGATTCTCGATGGAGCTGTTTATGATAGGCTTCCTCCTGTTGAAGTCCAGGCTTAGCGAGCCCAGGCTTCCTCCGCAGCAGATGCTCTGCTGGCCGCTCTTGCGAGCTTCCACCAGCTCACCTGCAATCCTGAGCACCTGGCGTGGCTGCTCATATATTCCTGTTCCTCTTCCCAGTTCGCAAGGGTCATGGAAGACATATTTCTTCTTGTCGGCTCCGATGCTTATCCTGCCTTGCCTGAGAAGTTCTTCTATGAACACGGTGTGGTGCACCACTCTGATGTTTTCCAGCCTGTATCTTTCCACGAATATCCTGTAGCATATCGGACAGCTTACGAGCAAGGTGTCTGCTCCGGATTTCTCAATTATATCCTTGTTCCTTGCTATCATCTCGCGCGCTGCGTTGAATCTGCCGGCAGTCCACATCGGACGGCCGCAGCACAGGCCGCCGTCCTTGTCCATCTGCTCGTAATTGACTCCGGCCTTCTCCAATATGGCTGTAAGCGACTTGCCTATGGATGGGGTCACGGAACTCATGCAGCCTGCGAAATATAGAACCTTTTCCCCTTCTCCGCTCATCGCGGCAGACGGCAGCTGTATGTTGTCGTAGTGGGGCTCGAGTCCATATTTCCGGACAGAACGCTGGGCTATCCTGAGCTTGTCACCCTGGACCCCGACCGGGCAGAGGGCGGAACACTTTCCGCAAAGCAGACATTTGTCGCTTATCTCTTCTATCCTCTTTCCGTTTCTGCGCTTTATCTGTCTGTTGAGGTAGACCGTCGCATCCTTTGTGTGAGCCTTGGTCACGCTCATAGGGCAGGCGTCGATGCAGACTCCGCAACTCGGGCACGAATATACCTGCAGTCTCGAAAAGCCTTTTCTTGCGTGCCTGATCTTAAGACCTGCATTCCTCATAGGTATGAGCATTATCTCTGCAGGGATGTGCATGTATCTTGTGAAAGGAAGCAGGAACATGAAGACTCCAAGTGCTATGGAGTAGGCCCACCAGGTCGGGTCCGCATTTATCTCTGCATTGGATATGAAGTTGTGCAGCACGCTGTTGAGGGACTTGGTCAGGAAGGAACCGCCGCTGATGTCTGCCGTGAATCCTTCGGCAAGCAGTCTCAACGGGAAGATAGCCCAGAGAGCCAGCATGGCTATCGTGTCGAGAAGGGTATTCCTCGTGGTCCTCCTCATGCCGAACATAAGTGAACGTACTCTCTTGACCATGGCGAGGATGATTCCTATAAGGATCATCAGCAGGAAGAAGTCCATGAGGAAGAAGAAGAGCGAGCCCCTCATTGTCTCATCGGCCACGGCCACGAAATAGCGGAAGAATATCGGATACCACATCCTGTTGACCCTGTCAGGAGTGTAGATGAACACCTCTATATGTCCTATGAGAATGATCATGAACCAGCCGAACGCTATGCTCGAGTGCATGAATCCAAGAAGCTTGTTCCTCTTCCACAGCTTGACATGAAGAAGACAGTCTGCAAAGATGTCCCGGATGTTCTTCAGCATTATCCTGGGGTTGACCAGCGACAGGAGGAACTTCCTGCGGTCTGCAGGAGTGATCTCTATGAAGACCTTGACCATGCTGATGATGCAGTAGCCAAGAACGAATGTCATTCCAGCCATGAAAGGCAGGATGAAGTGGCTGTAGCCCAGTGCCGTGATCTCTCTCATCTGTCCTCCTCCTTATATATCTGGCTTATCTTCAGGATAAGCTCGCGGGTGTTTATGCCTCGGGGACAGACCATGAGGCATTTTCCGCACAGCATGCAGTTGCTCATCATCCTGTAGGCTTCTTTCTCCCTTCCTCTCTGCAGGTCCAGGAGCACCTTCCTCAGACTCATGCCTGAGAACTGCGCTGCCGGGCATGTCGCGCTGCACGACCCGCAGGCCATGCACCTGCGGGCGTCGGGCGCCTTCCTGCACAGTTCGTCCCATCTGCGGGTGTCCAGCTCGCTGAGATTGATGGCGGAACTTGGTGATATCTTGAATCCGAAAATGCTCATTTCCTTGAATTGATGATGTCGGTGTGGATCTCCAATGCAGCTGCACGTGCTTCCGCAAGTGTTTCCGGTACGGTCTTAGGCCCAGTGCAGGCTCCTGCATAATAGAAACCTCGGGTAGGGGAGGTGTTGATCCGTGATATGTTGTCCTTGCTCTGAAGGAAACCGTCTGTGTCGATCGGGAGGTAGATCATGTTGCCGATCTTGGCTCCGTCCTGGTTGCACTTCATTCCAGCCATCAGGACCAGAAGGTCCAGAGTCACCCTTACAGGCTTGCCTGACAGGGTGTCTTCTGCCTTGATGATGACCTTGCCCTCTATGTTTTCACAGACTTCGGACACTCGTCCTCGGATGAATCTGATTCCGTAGTCCTTCTGTGCCTTTGCGTAGAAGTCCTCGTATTTCTTGCCGAAGAGGCGAAGGTCCATATAGAAGCAGTACACCTGAAGGTCCGGGTACCTTTCCTTCATCTCGATCGCCTGCTTGATGGCTGTGATGCAGCAGACTTTCGAGCATTGCGGGTTAAGGGCCTTCTCATCTCTCGAACCCACGCAGTGTACGAATCCTACTGCTCCTCCGTCATGGACCTTGCCGACTCTGGGGTCAGCCCCGGTGTTGAACCATGCTTCGAGGTCGCTGTTCGTGATGACCTGGTCGTATATGCCATAACCGTATTCCTCCTTCTTCCTGGCATCGAACAGCTCGAAGCCCGTGGTGAGCAGGATGTAGCGGCATATGATCGATATTCCGCTGGACAACATGACGTTATACTTGTCCTTGAGGCGGTTTATGAATGATATCTCCGTGTTGAGGAATATGTTTGCCCCTTTGGCATTCTCGATCAGGGGATCGACCACTTCGCTTGCCGGAGTCATGTCCGGGAAAAGCCTGTGCCATCTGGCGACGTTTCCTCCCAGTCTGTCTCCCTTTTCCACGATGATGGGAGTGTAGCCCAGCTGCAGCAGCTTTCCTGCCGCCTCCAGTCCGGCGATACCTCCGCCTACTATCAATATTATCTCATTCATGATCTAGAAGCATTTCATGTGCTCCGGAAGTCCCGGACGCAGGATGTCTTTCTTGTTCAGACCCTTGTATTTGTCTTCTGGTCTGTATTCTATGCCTATCTTGTCAAGAAGCGGCTCCACAGCTACCTGGTGCAGCTGAAGTCCCAGGTCCCATGGGTCGTAGCCGAGCACGAGTCCAGCTACCTCCTCATAGGTGAGCACCGGGATTCCGAAACCGTTCTGACCATAGGTCTTACCCTCTGTCTCGGCAATCACATATTGCCATCTGTCAAGGAAATACGGGCAGCCGGGACAGTTGGTTATTATCATGTCAGGCTTGTACGGCTCCATCGATTCGAATTTCTTGTAGGTGTTTGAAAGGCTGTAGCCCCTGTTAGCCTTGACATGGTACTGGCGGAATCCGTAGCCGCAGCAGTGCCTTCTTTCCGGATAATCAATGACTTCACCTCCCCAGGACTCTATCATTCCTGCAAGTACATACGGATATTCCGCTCCGCCGATGCCCTTTGACGGGAACATCTTGGCATAGTGGCAGCCGATGTGCTCCACCACGCGAAGCGGCTCACCCGTCTCCTTGTTGACCAGATGGAATTCGGCCTTTTCTGCAATCTGGTTCCTGAACTTGTAGATCAGGTCGCTGGAATGTGCCAGGTGCTCCGGAACCTGGAATTCCTTTCTGCAGGCCTTCCAGAGCATTTCTCTGATCCTGGTCTCCAGCTCCGGGAACTCCCTCCAGGTCTCCATGATCTCTGAATAGTTGCCGAATGAGGTTATGCAGGAAGCCACGTAGTTCTTATATCCGGCTTCCGTCATGAGCGCGAACTGACGCGCCACTATGGTCATGGCGGTCTCCTGCGGAAGTGTGTCGCAGTGGTATGCGATCCCGCCGCAGGTCGTGTGATGTTCGGTCTCGTAGAAGTCCTTGCCGAGACGGTTCCTGCATATTTCCAGGAACATCCTTTCCGATCCCGGGAAGAAATTCTGTCTGATGCAGCTTCTCACATAGAACCAATGGTCATCAGGAATCTCCTTCTGATAATCCTGCCATATCTTCTGTTTGCCTTGATATATCATGTCCGTTCTTTATTCGTTGAAGTGTTTGTCCGAGCAGGTCTCGAATGTATGGCGGTAATATTCCTCCATAGTCATTCCCATTTCCTTTGCCTTCATCCCGGAGTATTTCTCCACACATTCGATTCTTTCTGTTCCTCCGGTCACATCGAATATGCTTTTCAGCTCGTCAAGCGACTCCTGTGGAATTGCTCTAAGTATTCCGGGACCCTTTCCCATATAATTGGCTCCAAGCCTTTCGAAATTGTCCCTGTAGTGCTCCATGTGCCATTTCCACACAGGACCTGATTCGGTGTGGTCCTCCCAGCTGAAGGTCTCAGGATGGATGCAGTAGCCGTACTTCAGGATGTTATCCGTCATTATCTTTGTCAGAGGATAGAGCTGTCTTCCCTTTTCACTGTGAGTGAAATATCCGAGTCTGGCGGAGAGATTCCTCAGTGCCATTATCACCAGACCAGGTCCGTTCTTTTTCGGGCATCTGGTAAGACATGACATGCATTCGCCGCAGTACCATATCGTGTCGCTCTTCAGGAGCTCCTCTATCTCGGCTTCGTCTCCCTTCTGCACTGTGTCCACGATCCTGCGGGGATCATATTTATAGAATTCAGCTGCAGGACATATCGCTGTGCATGTGCCGCAGTTTATGCAGGACTTCAGCCCTTCCTTGATGCGGTAGTCCTCATTCAGCATATCTTTTAATCTTCCCATAGATCTCTGCCGTTCAATATCCTTTAATAAGCTATTAAATAAGCGGTAAAGTAACGAATACTTTTGCAGAAATACAACGGATAATGCAATTTATTGAGTGTGTGCGTATATAAAAAAAGCGGCTGGATCATCTCCAGCCACTTCTATGATTACGCTCCGAAGTTGTCGTAAAGGATGTTCTCCGGTGGAACTCCGAGGGAGTCGAGGAGGTTTACGACTGCGCCGACCATCATAGGAGGTCCGCACATGAGGTAAAGTGCATCCTCAGGATTCTCATGCTGCTTGAGGTAAGTCTCGAACATTACGTTGTGTACGAAACCTGCAACGTATGGAACGCCTGCAGCATCAGCCTCAGGATCCGGCCTGTCGAGTGCAAGATGGAACTTGAAGTTAGGGAATTCCTTCTCGATAGCGTGATAGTCATCAAGATAGAATGCCTCCTTAAGCGCACGTGCACCGTAGAAGAAGTTCACCTTGCGGTCTGTCTTCTCTGTCTTGAACAGATGCATGATGTGGCTTCTCATAGGAGCCATACCTGCACCACCGCCGACGAAGATAAGCTCCTGGTCTGCAGGGAGATCCTTTGGAAGGAAGAACTCGCCGTACGGACCTGAGATGGTGATCTTGTCTCCTGGCTTGAGAGAATAGATGTATGAAGAACAGATACCTGGGTTCACGTCTACCCACTTGCCCGCAGCCCTGTCGAATGGAGGAGTTGCGATACGTACGTTGAGCTTGATGATGTCGCCCTCTGCAGGGTAGCATGCCATAGAGTATGCACGTACGGTAGGAGTAGGATTGACCATCTTGAGGGTCCTGAGTCCCATCTTCTCCCAATCTTCCTTGTACTGGTCATCTACATCGATGTCCTTGTAGTCTACTGTGACTGCAGGAACGTCGATCTGGATGTAACCGCCGGACTGGAAGTTAAGGTGCTCGCCTTCAGGAAGCTTCACCACGAATTCCTTGATGAATGTAGCCACATTGTGGTTGGAAACGACTTCGCACTCCCATTTCTTTACGCTGAGTGCAGAAGCAGGAACCTCGATCGACAGGTCTTCCTTGATCTTCACCTGACATCCGAGACGCCAGTTAGCCGCGATCTGCTTGCGGTTGAAGAAACCGACCTCGGTAGGGAGGATCTCTCCGCCACCCTCGGTCACACGGCACTTGCACTGTCCGCAGGCTCCCTTTCCGCCACATGCAGAAGGAAGGAAGATCTTCTGCTCTGCGAGTGTCGAGAGAAGGTTTCCGCCAGGAGTCACCTCGACGATCTTGCTTCCCTCATTGATGTTGATCTTTACTGTTCCTGAAGGTGTCAGCTTCGTCTTTACGAAGAGGAGAAGCGCCACCAGAATGAGTGTGACGATCACGAAGACGATCACAGCAAAAAGTATTGTTGTCTGTAGCATAGCTTGTCCTCCTATATTAAAGCTGAATACCCATAAATGTCATAAATGCGATACCCATGAGACCTACGGTGATGAAAGTGATACCGAGACCCTTGAGTGGTGCAGGTACGTGTGAGTACGAGAGTTTCTCGCGGATAGCTGCAAGAGCTACGATAGCGAGCCACCAGCCGATACCTGAACCGAGTGCATATACGATAGGCTCACCGATAGTCACGAAATCTCTCTCCTGCATAAAGAGTGAACCTCCGAGGATCGCACAGTTAACGGCGATGAGCGGAAGGAAGATTCCGAGCTGTGAGTAAAGTGATGGTGAGAACTTCTCCACAACCATCTCTACGATCTGTACGATAGCTGCGATGACCGCGATGAAGATGATGAAGCTGAGGAAGCTCAGGTCTACATTCGCGAACTTCTCGCCAAGCCATACAAGTGCGCCTGGCTTGAGCACGTACTCGTTGAGGAGATAGTTTACAGGAAGAGTGATAAGAAGCACAGCGATAACGGCAATACCGAGACCGTTGGCTGTCTTCACGTTCTTAGATACCGCCAGGTATGAACACATACCAAGGAAGTAGGCGAATATCATATTGTCGATGAAGATCGACTTTACAAATAAGCTAATATAATCTGCCATAGTATTCTTTAGTTATGTGTTATTTCTCCTGAAGGTCCTTCTGAACTGCTCTCTGTACCCAGATGATACATCCCAGGAGGATGAGGGCCATTGGAGGGAGGATCATAAGACCGTTGTTCATATATCCGAAATCGTACACTGCCTGTGGGATCACCTGGAATCCGAAGAGGGTACCGCTTCCGAGAAGCTCACGGAAGAAGGCAACGATAACGAGAATCATTGCGTAACCCACACCGTTTCCGATACCGTCTACGAGCGAAGCGAAAGGCTTGTTGCCGAGAGCGAAAGCCTCGATACGACCCATAACGATACAGTTGGTGATGATAAGGCCGATATATACGGAGAGAGTCTTGCTGACGCTGTACGCATATGCCTTGAGAACCTGATCTACGAGGATTACCATCATCGCAACTACAACTAGCTGCACGATGATACGGATACGGTTAGGAATGGTGTTTCTCAGAAGTGAGCATACAAGGCTTGAAAGACCTGTTACGATGATCACTGACAGACCCATCACGAATGCGCCCTTCAGCTGAACTGTAACTGCAAGTGAAGAACAGATACCGAGGACAAGGACAGAAATAGGGTTGCCCTTGAAGATCGGGTTCAAGAATGTTTCTTTAATGTTTCCCATAACGTTATTCCTCCTCAATGATAAATGGTTCTCCCTCTGACTCTATGGTGATCTCTCCTATGACGAACTCACCGCAAGGCTGGCTGCTGCATCCTGCACCATTCTTTGCAAAGTAGTTCTGATAGAAGCCGAACCACTGGTTGAGGGTCTTGCCGAGAGCCTGTGATGTGATTGTAGCACCTGAGATGGCATCTACGCCATTGTTCTCGGTCTGACGGTTTGCCGGTTTTGCAACTTCGAAAAGGATGTCACCGGTTCCTACCTGCTTTCCTACGAATGCCTCGGCAAATGAAGGCTCGTCAGCAA
>SUYN01000019.1 GCA_015060405.1 Bacteroidales bacterium | reverse complement strand
ATCATCATTGGTGTTATCGTCTATTGGGGCGCTGTCAATCCATTCTCAACAGATTTCCAGTGATTGTGGAAATTTTCGATAATACCGATTCAAGATCTTCCTTGAAATGGAACGAATGGGTGTCGTACTTGTTGTCTTCAAGGGCAATGATTACGGCACCTCGTATTTCGGCACCGGTTCCATAAAGCATAGTACCGATTGCGTTGTCCGGAAGGTCCTTTGCATATCCGTTCCTGTCTGCATACATTGCAATCTGATACCCTCTGAATGCGCAAGCCTTCGTGATCTGATTCAAAGGTTCCGAGAAATGGACTGCATCAAGTCCTTCTGCACCAATGAGCTGAGCCATCTCGCGATATGACATGCAGAATATGTCTGCTTCAACTACGGAAGCTATTCCTGATGGCTGAATGATGATGGCAGAAGGGGAGACCTGGGTCTTCGCCTCCGGATGATTCTTCTTCCACAAAGGCATCCAGACCTTTTCAATCTGGTCACCGTAGCCCATTTCAATGTAAGTCTCCTTATTTCTGATTACATAGTCCAGTTGATCTTCATTGCCATAACGCAATGCATCATACCTGAGTTTCATCAGATTATCATCTGATATGAATTCAGGATCCTGAAGGGTCTCTGCAGCATCAATAACCAGAGAAGCACCCGAACAGAAACCATAGGTCAATGCACGGTCTGCATATTCCTTACCCCAATCCAGATCTATGTCGTATCCAAACTTGCCGTTCAGCAAGGCATCTGCTAGCATATATGCACAGACGCAGCTGCCCTGTTCAATACCTTCAGGCAGGTTTCTCTCTAACTGACGGTATATGTTCAGCCTTTCGTCACCGCTGAGAGACTCCCATCTGTGCTCATTCTCCATTCCAAGAACCCTGCAGTCCGGGACTCTTAGTTCCATTCCTAATTTCATCAAGGTCTCATAGTAACCCTCATCTCCAGCTTCCAGATATATCAGAGCAAGGTCGTAGATCGGAGCATAATATCCGTTGATGATACACTTCTCGTATGCCTTGATGGCTTTTTCTCTCTCTCCTTCGATTTCGTAAAAGCATCCGAGTTGCTCTGTCCAGAGAATCGATTCACTGAAGATCGCCGATGACTCACGTTCAGCTTCTGCAATGGCGGAAGCCCTATCCTCCGAGACCTCTGTTGTGCCAAAGAAGAGATCTCTGTTACGCCTGAGCTTGGCAAGAATACTGCCTTTCTCAATTGCCTTAGCTGCCAGTTCCTGAGAAAGTTTGCGATCCATCACAAACTTTCCTGTCTCTTCGTCATATGCCTCTCCAAGATAGTACATTCTGGACATCATCTGCAGGGCATCTGCAATGCCTTTGTCCGCTGATTCCTCAAAAATCCTGAAGGCTGTTCTTAGAGATTTGCTGTCTTTGTGGCATGACCAAAGCCGTAATCCGTATGCATATCTTTCATACGGATTATCGCTGCTCCTAACCATCGATTGCGGCAACATTCTGACAGCCTTGAAATCGAGCAGATCATTCAGAATCTTTTCATCTTCAAGATGGTCAAGCTGCCAGTTTGCGTATTTCTGGTGTTTCAGACTGTGGACAGCATCGTCGTTCTTCCACCATCCTCTGAACTTTTCATCCCAACAGTTGACGACCTCCTTACGAGGGCCTGGTTTCGTGTTCGGATGAATCAATCTGCCGGCACTGTCATAATCTCCCATCTGCGCCCACTCCCATGGCTCATATTCGCGGATTAGCTGGAGGGTCTCATGCCATATTCCATAGCCGGAACGCACTCCGTGCTCGAAATGTCCCTCATACTTGTATTTCTTTTCGCCACTGGTAAAATATTCCATGATGCCATGTCCGTGAGGACGGCCCTCGTCATCCTTCTGGCCAGTATAGGTCTTGCCTACAATTTTTGATGGGTTTTCAGGCAGTTTCATATCTTGAAATTTGAATCTTTACAAAGATATGAATTATTGCATAGATATGTATGTTGATGTAAAACGAGTAAGGATAAATAAAATTTGAGTTTTTTGTTTTTATAGATAAAAAAAGACAGGAAGAAACCATTTAATAAGGTCAAGTCGGTGAAGGACTATATGAAAATCAGCGAAGACTACATACACTCATTCGTTGATGAGCACGAACGAGGAGTAGAACCCGAAGAAGAGGAATAACCTCCTTCAATACATATAACTATCTTCATATGCAGCCGCCAATTATGGTGGCTGTTCTTTTTGCGACAAAAAGATTATTGTGGATTTCAGTTCAGATTACCGAGCCTTCTTTATTCCTGAATTACAGGTATAAAAAAGTGTATTCATATTGATATTTCTGATAAAAAAATGTGGGGAAAATTAAAAATCATATCTTTGTAAAAATCAATTTAATACTATGAGAGCACCTCAAACTCGTGTAGGAGATATATTTGAAATCCCTATAACGCCACGGATTAAACGATATATGCAGTTTATACTCGTTGATTCTTCTTGCTTGGGAGGATGGTGTATCAGAGTTTTCAAAAAGGAATACGCCTCAGAAGATAAACCCGATATGGAAGATGTCATATCTGATAAGGTGGATTTCTATTGCTTGACTTATGCAATTGGACACGGGGTTCTTGATGAATTATGGACGAAGGCAGGAAAGTCAAAAGAACTCGGAAGTTTTGACAACATAGTCTTCAAGCAAAAGGACATAATACACGGAGGATGGAGGATATGGAGAGCACGGCAAGAAGTCAAGCATTATAAGACACTACCAAAGAAATATGTGAAGGCAAGCAAGGGTGCTTTATTAGCACCTATGAGTGTGGTTAATAGGATACGCACAGGGCGATGGATGGATATACCGAATGTCTATGATGACTACAAAGGAGCATCTTTCTTTGAAAGATTAGCAGGTGCGGAGTTCATCCCCAAAGAATTGAAGATAATATAAAACAGCGAGATTATGAACTTTAATGACATCTATTGGCACGACTCCTATTTGGAGGAAATAACCTTCGGAGCATCCTTACACTCGGACGAAAGAGTTTTCAAAATCAAAGTTTCTTGTCCTGACGGGATGAATCTCGTGATAGTTTTTGAAGGATACTACTCGGTTAATTTTAAATTGAACGGATGGTATAGCGGAAAAGACACAATAGTTGAAGCAAATGAGGAAGTCGTAAAGGTCGTAAATTACAATAAGGAATATGAAATAAAGAAATACACCTTTATAACTTGCAGTGGAAGATTTGAGGTGATTGCAAATGGATTTCAAATAATACCAGAAAACTAATCTATATGTGTAAGATTTCATTGATAACTACAATCTGTATGGCATTTTTAGGCATATTCGGCAAGGAGTTAAGTTATTCGTCATTTGAAAAATGGATAGACAGAACACTATCCGCTAACATACCGAATAACATTGAAGCGTTCTGTATCAACATATATGAAGATGGAAGTGGCAGATATTCCATTGAATTGATTGGGGCAGGTTCGTTTGACAAGGAAAATAGCGATTGGGCTTGTGATGAGGTATTCACAAACAGAGAAGAACCTTTAAAATGGAAAAGCAACAAGTCGTGGAAAGAGACACAAACCTGTGTTGAGGGAGTTGTAAGACAATACTTGATAAATGGAAGATACGCATCTGTATTGCTAAGTAAGAAAGGTATAGGTGTTGGTTTTGTAGATGGGGAATTAGTCTTGTTGGAAAAGTAATTATGAGAAATTGAGAAGAAGTGTTCAAAAGGGAAAAGCGTCTATTAGTTAGATAATAATTATTTATTGGCTATCAGTGATTTAGGCAGGTGAGAATATGGGGATTTTTGGTGCATTTTTGCTATAAAAAAGTTGCACCGAAGTGGGACCGATAAGATAATGTGAGAAGACACTCCGCAACAGACGAAGGGTCCGCCCTTGTCTTCTACAGTCAAATTCCGTACATTTGCCATAATCATCAATCCCATACACCATGAAACGTATTCTGCCGATTATCGTCCTTGCTTTCACTGCCTTTGCAGCTTCTGCCCAGACCTCAGCTTATGAATCCGGAAGGCCGGCTCCACAGGAAAGGCTCTTTGTCTCACAGGCTGTCGAAGCCAGGATTGACGAAGTCGTAGGTCTGCTGACTAATGAAAGGCTCGCATGGATGTTTTCCAACTGCTTCCCGAACACCCTGGACACGACAGTACATCCTGCAGGGGAGTATGACACCTTTGTATATACCGGAGACATACACGCCATGTGGCTCAGGGATTCCGGAGCCCAGGTGTGGCCCTACCTCCCTTTTATGAACGAAGACGAGGACCTGCGAAAGATGATTGCCGGCCTGATCATCCGTCAGTTCAAGTGCATATGTCTTGACCCTTATGCCAATGCATTCTACAAGGAACCTGACAAGGAAGGATACTGGAAGTCGGACTATACTGACATGAAACCAGGCATCCACGAGAGGAAATGGGAGATAGATTCGCATTGTTATCCTATAAGGCTGGCGTATGAATACTGGAAGATTACAGGAGATACATCAGTCTTTTCCGATGTGTGGCTGCAGGCTGTTGAGCTCACCCTTCAGACCTTCAGAGAACAGCAGAGGAAGAACGGCATAGGACCGTACCGGTTCCAGCGCAATACGACAGCGGCTTATGACACCCTTCCAAACTACGGAAAAGGTACTCCTGTCAATCCGGTAGGCCTCATCGTGTCGTCCTTCCGTCCTTCCGATGATGCTACCACCTTCCAGTTCCTGATTCCATCCAACTTCTTTGCTGTCACTTCGTTGAGGAAGGCAGCCGAAATCCTTGAGACTGTCAACGGACGCAAGGACCTCGCTGACCGATGCCTTGAGCTCGCAGCTGAGGTCGAGACCGCCCTGAAGAAATATGCGACCTATGATCATCCTGAATTCGGAACCATATATGCCTACGAAGTCGACGGCTTCGGCAACCGTCTTCTGATGGATGATGCAAATGTGCCGAGCCTTCTGGCAATGCCATATCTCGGCGATGTCGACATAAATGATCCCGTATATCAGAACACGCGCCGCTTTGTCTGGAGCGAAAGCAACCCGTACTTCTTCAGAGGGAAGGCCGGAGAAGGCATCGGAGGCCCGCATGTCGGATACGACATGGCCTGGCCGATGAGCATCATGATGAAGGCGTTTACCAGTCAGGATGACGCTGAAATCAAATGGTGCATCGAACTTCTGATGAAGACGGATGCAGGAACCGGCTTTATGCATGAGTCCTTCCATGTGGATGATCCTCAGCGCTTTACCCGTGAATGGTTCGCCTGGCAGAACGGCCTGTTCGGTGAACTGATCCTGAAACTCATCGGTGACGGAAAACTGGATTTGTTGAACAGTATAACTATTAGATAGGAAAAAAATCCCTATATTTGCCGCCTCAATCGGGCGGATGAAACACATGAGAACATATAGGGCGGCCATTCTGCTGCTTCTGTTCTGCTGCTACTATTCAGGTATCAGCATGTTCTCACATGTCCATATAGTCAACGGATCCTCTGTGGTCCATTCACATCTCGGAGGAGGATCAGAGCACGAGCATAGTGATTCCCAATATGCAGTGATCGACATCCTTTCGCACTTCCAGTCGGAATGTGCGGCATCTTTCCATGGTGTGGCGTCTCCGTTCCTTCAGTTGCTTGAATCTTATGCAGGACGCGATGTCTCTTTCCATCATTCAGAGCCATCGTCAGTCCTTACGCTCAGGGGACCGCCGCAGGCATAGCCTCTCAGCCCTTAAACCATAGATTCAAACAACAATAACCCCAATACCATAAAGATGAAAAGAATACTTTCAGCTTTTGTGGCGGCATTGTGCATGATGCTGTCCATGGAAGCCAGGCACACAGATGCCCATATATACGGTCATGTGATAGACAGCAAGACCGGAGAACGCCTTCCATATATAGTAGTGATCCTGAAAGGAACTACCATCGGAGTAACTACGGAAAACACGGGACACTATATCATAAGACACGTCCCTGAAGGAAATTTTGTCCTGGAGGTGTCCGCTGTAGGCTACAAGACCCAGACCTATGAGATCGATGTGAAGAGAGGACGCTCCTATGAAGTGAACTTCGTCCTCGAAGAAGACCTTGTGCAGATCGAGGGAGTCATAGTCTCTGCGACAAGAAGCGAGACCACAAGAAGGATGTCCCCGACCCTTGTGAATGTGGTCGGAATGGACATATATAACAGGACCAACAGCACGACAGTGGCTCAGGGACTGGCCTTCCAGCCCGGAGTGAGAGTCGAGAACAACTGCCAGAACTGCGGCTTCCAGCAAGTCAGGATCAACGGTCTCGACGGCCAGTACACCCAGATCCTCATTGATTCCCGTCCGATCTTCAGCGCCCTGGCAGGCGTCTATGGCATAGAACAGCTGCCTGCGAACATGGTTGACAGGGTTGAAGTGATGAGGGGAGGCGGTTCGGCATTGTTCGGATCCTCTGCCATAGCCGGAACCATCAACATAATAACAAAGGAACCTGTCAGGAACTCTTCCAGCGTCTCGCACACGCTCACATCGATAGGAGGGACATCTGCGTTGCATAACACGACGGATATCAATGCCTCCATTGTTTCGGAAGACAACAAGCTGGGTCTTGCCGTCTTCGGGCAGAAAACATCCAAGGACGGCTGGGATGCAAACGGAGACGGTTTTACCGAGCTTTCAAGAATATCAGGCCAGACCCTGGGCTTCAGGGGATATGTGAAGACGGGCCTATATACCAAGGTGACGGCAGAGTACCATCATCTTCAGGAATTCCGCAGAGGCGGAGACAACATAGACCTGCCGCCTCATGAGGCCATGATCGCAGAACAGACAAAGCACGGGATCAACACGGGAGGAGTGAAGTTCGACTGGTTCTCGAAGGACCAGAAGCATCGCCTGAATGCCTTCGCTTCGGTGCAGCATATCGACAGAGACAGTTACTACGGTGCAGGACAGGATCCGAATGCCTATGGAAAGACCACCGACCTGACATGGGTGGGCGGAGCGCAGTATGTGTATAAGGCGGAAAGATGCCTCTTCATGCCTTCCGACCTTACCCTCGGTGTGGAATACAATGAGGACTACCTCCGTGACAACATGTGGGGCTACGACAGGATTACCGACCAGACCGTGAGGATTGCGAGCGCATATGCACAGAATGAATGGAAGAACAGGAAGTGGGGCATCCTGATCGGAGGCCGCCTCGACAAGCACAATCTCATAGACGGCCTTATCTTCAGCCCTCGTGCAAACCTGAGATATAATCCTACGGAAAATGTGAACTTCAGGATGAGCTATTCCTACGGCTTCCGTGCACCGCAGGCCTTTGACGAGGACCTGCATATAGACAATGTCGGCGGCACGGTGTCCATGATCCGTCTTTCAGATGACCTGACCGTGGAGAAATCCCAGAGCCTCAGCTTCTCGGCCGATCTCTATCACAGCTGGGGTGACTGGCAGGGAAATGTGCTTGCTGAAGTCTTCTACACCGATCTTGATGACGTGTTCGCCTTGAAGGAAATCGGATTCGAGAACGGCATACTTATAAAGGAAAGACACAATGAGTCGGGAGCGAGGGTTGTCGGTGGAAACCTTGAAGGCAAGGTCGCATGGAAGAACCTCTTCCAGCTGCAGCTCGGAGTCACTGCACAGAATTCAAGATACAAGGAAGCATGGGCATGGAGCGACGACGTGACTCCGACAAGGAAGATGTTCAGGACGCCTGACCTTTATGGATATATGACAGCTTCCTGCAATCCGACCAGACAGCTTACCCTGGCCTTGTCCGGAACCTACACCGGAAGCATGCTTGTCGAGCATCATGCAGGAATGATCGCACAGAATGTCACCATGGAGACCCCGGATTTCTGGGATATGGGATTCAAGGCCGCTTACGAACTCAAGGTATACCGCAGCTTCTCCCTCCAGATCAATGCCGGTGTGCAGAATATGCTGAATTCCTTCCAGAAGGACTTTGACTCCGGTGCAGACCGCGATTCGGGATATATCTATGGCCCGACTCTGCCACGCTCCTTCTTCATGGGAATCAAGCTTACATACTGATGACTGAAGATTTATTATCACACCGATAGTACTTTTCTGCAGGAATCACGTCTCAATGATAAAAACATGAAAATGAAACGGATTCTGACTATTCTAGCTGCGCTTGGCCTATACGGCTGCGAATATGCGTCGATAGATATAAGCAATGATTTCTGGAGTGAGGCTTCATACGCTACGATTGCAGCCATCACCGGTGAGTACTCCATGGTATCTGCCCGTTGGAGCGCTCCAATAGACCTTTCCGGTGACGGCTATGTCTCCGATGACATCCTGATGCAGCTGCAGATGTACGGTTGGGGTGGGCAGCAGTCGTGGAAGTACCCGGATGAAGAAGAATTCGTCAGTGTCCTCAGACGTTCTCAAGTCCTTGAGCCCACATCCCCTGAATGGATCACCCAGATCAACCTCTTTGCACCGTTCCCTGAATTCGGCATAGGCAATACTCAACGTCTCCAGAAGACAGGTCGCTGCTCTGTGGATATATTCCCTTATCAGTTCCACTACAGGGTGGATTCACGCGGCTATGTGATCCTGAGCAATATCACCGACCGTCAGTTGAGCGGAGATGGAGGGACCCTGACAGATGTAAAGATACGTATCGAGGATGACTGCATCTATTTTGAGGCGGACACGTCATTCTACGACTGGGCGACCTCGGACTGGCAGGACGGACATATGACCATTATATATCAACATAACTAATTCATTCGACATCATGAAGACATTTATCAGCAGAATCCTGACGGTTTCTCTTTTTCTGACAATCTCATTTGCGGCATCCGCACAGTTTTATGTCGGAGGCTCTGTCGCAGGCGCATATGCAAATTCCCCAAGTACGAGTGTGAAGGCATCCGCAATCAGCCTCAATCCGGAAGTCGGATACTCATTCAATGAGAAATGGGCCGTCGGAGGCCGCATATCATACGGAAAGACAGAGTCTGTGACCGACAGCCCGTACCTCAAGGAGACAGACTTGGAGATAAGCCTGTTCACCATCAATCCATATGCAGCATATTCTCCTGTCAGCTATAAGGGCTTCTCGCTTTGGGTTGAGTTCGGTGTAGAAATGTCTCCCGCGCAGAGGGGAGCGGACTATGTGAGCTTCGGAGCCTATGTCACTCCGCTGCTGACCTACAGTCTCAACGATCATTTCATCCTGAAGACGAGTCTTGATTTTGCCGGACTGGCTGTCCAGGCTGGAACCAACGGTGACTTCATCTTCTCCGGAGCAGCAGGCGGAGATGACCTGATCTCTCTGGGAGACGACCTGTCCATAGGAGTTGTCTACAGATTCTGACAGACCTTCTTTGAAAAATCCGATGTAACCTCTATATTTACGCACCGTCCGGAAGTATAGAGGTTATTCTTTCGTTATATATTCGACTGACGCCAATTGGAGGAAAAGACTGACATAATGGATTCGGAACTGGCGGCTTTGTGTGCCCGTGGGGATGAAAAGGCCAGGAAAGAGCTGTATACAAGGTATGCGGCCTCCCTCTATGCGCTCTGTATCAGATATGTAGGCGACAGGGAAGAAGCCCGCGACCTGATGCACGACTCCATGATCAGGATCTTTGATACGATAGGGAAGTACAGACCAGTCGGAACCCTCAGGTCCTGGTGCTCGAGAGTTACTGTGAATCATGTGATCGACCACCTGAGAAAACAGAAGAAGCTGAGGATGGTTTCCCTGGATGAATGTCAGGAGAAGATTCCGGAGCCTTCAAAGGAGGAAGTGCTGAAGATACCGAAGTCCGACCTGATGAAGATGGTAGGGGCCCTTCCCGAAACAAAGAGGATCATCTTCAACCTGTTCTGCATCGAGGGATATTCCCATAAGGATATAGCTAAGATGCTGGACATAAAGGAAAAGACCTCCTCTTCGCTTCTCTTCAAGGCACGTGAACAACTGGCGGCAAAAGTAAAGGAATATATAAGGAACAACGGATTATGATGAAAGACTGGACAGATCTCATAGGTGAGGAACTCAGGAATCTTGAGGAGCCTCTCCCGGCTGACGACTGGAGTGTCCTTCAGCAGAAACAAACCTCTTCGGGAAAGAGAAAAAGGGCCGTTGTGCTTGCATGGACGGGAAGCGCAGTTTCGGTTGCTGCCGCCCTTGCGTTCTTCCTGCTCGTGAGCCGCCCGGATGCTTCTCCGGAACTTCCGGAATCCCTTCTGGCAGAGGATGTTCCGGTAGCTGAAAGCACTGTGCAGACCGAATCCATTGTACAGACCGAATTCCCTGTGACGGAAAGTCTTACTGCGCCTGAAAATGTCGCGGTTCAGCAGGGGGCGTCAGTCCGGAAGGATATGCCGGAGGACAGTCATATGCTTCTTGCAGAAGCTGATGATCCGGGTGAGATTGATGTGATAAGGGACACAGCCGTGTCTCCGAAGGACAGACTCCTTTCGGATGCCTCCGATGAGGTGGCCGCAGGGACCCTGCTGTTTGAAGACCTGTACGACGAAGTCCCACGGAAGCCTGAAAGGAAGGTCGCGTTGTCAGTGGCCGGTTCCGGTGGCCTCTTCGGTACGCGCTATGACGGTCTGCGTTCATTTGATTGTGTGGTGTCACCTGATGCTCCACCATCTGATGACGGGGGCCTCGAACCGGAACCTCCCCTGCTTGATTACCCTGAAACCTCCGATTCTTCGGCGGTGACGAAATCAGTCCCTGTCCCAGTTATGATGAGAGCAAGAGGTTCTTATACAGACTCGTATACCCACAGCATGCCTGTGTCTTTCGGCATCTCGATGCGGCTTCAGGTGACTGAGAATATGTCCGTAAATACTGGCCTGAACTATACATGCTATTCATCGTTACGTGACAGGATATATCACGACGGGTATCGTGTCTCGGAACGTCAGAGAGTCCACTATCTGGGCGTCCCTGTCAGACTTGACTGGAAGGTGCTGGACAGGAAGGACTTCCTGGTGTACCTCGGTGCAGGAATACAGGCAGACAGGTGCATCTATGCCTCCGTGGGTGGCGAAAGGCTTTCTGAGAAAGAGGTTCTCTGGTCTGCAGGTGGTGCGGCGGGTATTCAGTGGGCCCTTACAAGGCGCACCGGCCTTTATATAGAGCCGGATCTTACTTTTAGTCTGAATGAAGGTACCCTTGAGACATACAGGACCGAGAATCCTGTGATGTTCTCAGCCCGTGCAGGTCTGCGTTTCACTTTCTGATCTTTAATATGTGAAGGTCCAGCTGTCGGCTATTGAGGATGCGTCATTCTCATCAACTGCAGCAACAATAAGAATATACTCCACTCCTTTGGCAAGATTCTCGAGTGGCACATAGTTGTCCCGGGTCTTGTTGATATAGTACATTCCGGGTGAAAGATACATGATTTCTTGTGCCTTAAGTACCGAACTCTTGAGTGTGTTTGTCCACATGTAGCTGTCTGTCTCTTTCAGAATATACCTGTAACTGACTGCGTCTTCGTCATTTACATGCCATCTGATGCGGTCTGTGCCATTCTCCTTCACGACGGCTTCTTCTATGACAACAGAAAGATCGTTGTATGGAATGGCCAGAGTCCTGAATCTGTGTGTGAATAATCTTCCATAGACTCCCGTTATATCTACGGGGAGAACAACAACCGTCATGTCGGTGTCAGGATCCAGCTGTTTCCTTACGAGTATTTCCGTACTGTTCTCAAGGATTACAGCCGGCCCTTCCGGTGAGATCAGGTATTCAATCAGTTCTTCGTCTGTGCTGAACCGTGACATCGTCTTCTCGTCGAACATAGCCGCATACATGAGGGACGCATCTTTGGCAGTGAGCGTCATGGAAATGCTGGTCTGGTCGATGACCAGGTCGGAATAGGATACCTCGATGTTTCCGCCGGGCCTTAATTCCTGCGTGAATATCTCTGAATAAGAGAAATCCGCCGAAGTGTATGTGCCGCTGTCCTTATATGGAAGGATCCACATCATATAGCTCTGTCCGGGCTCCAGCAATATCATGTCTGCAAGTTCCTTCTGGAAACGCAATGCAGATCCCTCATATACTACCTTGTCAGATGAATTAGTGTATAATGTTGAGTATTTTGCTTCCTCTGCAAGGTTCCCCGAGTCAAGAGCTTTTTCAAATGTCTCCTTGGGGGCGATTCCGCAGTAGAACGAAGACACGTTCTCCATCTCTATCCTCACCATGATGCTCTTGAAGGTGGAGTAAGTCTGTTCAATGCTGACCGCAGGCCTTGCAAGTCCGTCAATGCTTAGCGGTATTGTGGAGATCCCTGAGCGCTTCACCGTTATTTCCTTCCCCTCTTTCAGTGTGAACATCTGCTTCTCTCCGTCTGTGGTGTTCACTGTAATTGTCATTCCGGTGTAGGTCTGATGCGGCACAACCACGTGGAACGGTGTTCCGGCAGAGTCGATATGCACCCCCTCGCCACACTCGAGCCTGATGGTGTTCCCTCCATATGTGAACTCAGGGTCCAGGTTGTACTGCCGCGTGGCCGGGATATAGCACATGTCGCCACCTGTGTCGCTGGCAATCACCTCATTGGCCTGTATCAGAATGGAGGATACGTTTACATCCATAAAGTTTGTGCTGATGAGCAGCCTCAGCACTCCGGCGGCGTTTCTGAAAGAGAGTTCGTCGTTGAACGAGACATCGCTGACCATCGGCATGGTGCCGTCGGCAAATGTTCCCTTCTTATAATACTGGGTGGCAGGAATGGTGAGGTATATCTCTTTTTCTGCATCCGGTCCGCTCATGTATGTGCCCTCTGCGGGATATGCCGCTATTATTCCCCTTGACAGATCAAGCGGCATGATGCCGTCCTCCGGAAAAAAAGTCGCAGAAGCTGTCCCATCATTATTGGTGATGTAGACCTTGTCTGAAGAGCCGGACAGGACTATCCTGTCCCCGTTTGACCAGAGAACCTTTCTGATGCTGCCCTCATCATCAGGGCTGAGGACCGTCTTTGTGGAAGTGTTCTCGTAGATTGTTGCAGTTATGTGCTGGTGCATAGATACCGGCTCACCCTCCTCTTTGTGGGAGCAGGAAAGCAGTAGAAAAAGCATTGGCAGATTCAGAATGAAATTCCTCATGACCGGGCCCTCCTTTTATTCAAAGAAATCAGTGAAATCGTCCAGGTCCTCGAACATGTCTTCTGTGGAACCGCTCTGTACAAGCAGGTATTGCTCGGTCTCCAGGCTTATTATCTCCATTTGCGGAGACTGATATTCATTGTTTCGTGTTTTCATAGCTTCGCAAATTTAACAAAATATCTATAGAAAATGCTACTACTACGATCAAAAACATTATATTTGTTGCTTAATTTCCGATATAATTGACAACACTCAATATTAACCATTAACCCTTACAAAAATGAAAAAGGTATTTATAGCTTCGCTTTTGGCTTTGATGTCGATCGCGGCGTTTGCTCAGAAGACTGAGGTAAACCAGTACGGACAGAAGGTTACCGCCCTCCCGATAGATGCTACGGTGCAGGATGGTATCCTTGTGTTCCAGAACAAGGAGGCAAACTACAAGATGTGGTTTGACGTACGCGTTCAGGGAGATGCTGCAGTGTTCTTCGGATATGACAAGAACCTCACCCAGATCGGTAACGGCATGCTCATGCGCCGTTCGCGTTTCGCAGTGAAGGCTCAGCTTGACAAGAACTGGTACGGTGAGCTTGACACCGACTGGACCAGCGGTACTCCTGAAATCAAGGATGCCTACCTCGGCTTCACAGGAGTTGACAACCTTGAGATCAAGATGGGTAACTTCAAGGAGAACTTCTCTATCCAGAGAAACACGACCTCACGTTACCTTCAGTTCATGGAGCGTCCTATGGTGACATATCTTTCACCGTCACGCCACATGGGTATCAACTTCAAGTATGCCCTTCCTCACATATGGGCGAGTGCCGGTGTCTTCGGTCCTGCTCTCGAGGATGCTGAGGCAATGACTGCTTTTCAGGACGGCAACAAGGACTACGGTCTTAACTGCGGTCTCTCTTACACAGGTAAGCTCGTCTATCGTCCTGTCAACAACAAGAATACATCCCTCCACATCGGTGCGGCAGCTTCTTACAGAAATCCTAAGACATCTTCGACAGACGGTTACAATGCAGTCCGTTACAGCACACGTAACACTACAGGCGTGAACCGCAAGAAGTTCCTTGACACTGATGCCATCCAGTACCTCGATCACGAGCTCGCCTACACATTCGAGCTCGCAGGACACCACAAGGGTCTCCGTTGGGAGGCTGCATACATTGCACGCAAGCCTTACGTGGATGAGCAGAAGTATATCGACAAGAACGGCGAGGCTCCGAACATGCAGCAGGCATGGGGCTGGTATGCCCAGGCAGGTTACCTCCTCTTCGGCGGAACGCAGAACTACGATGCCGGCGGAGCTAAATACACCCGTACAAACAACGGCAGGGAGTGGGGAGACATCGAGCTTTGCGCACGCGTAGAGTACTGTGACCTCAACATCTCAAAGTATATCATGGGAGGTTCTGCATACGCCTACTCTCTCGGCATCAACTATCATGTGACACGTAATGTGAAGTTCGTCATCAACTATCAGTACAACGACAACGACATCTTCGCTAATGGCAAGGGCGCCCAGGACGGAACTGACAAGACTTCAAAGGGTCCGTACAGAACAGGTTACGATGCATCAGGCAAAGTCACTTACTATCCGGGAGACATCGCTGCCGACAGCAAGAGCAAGGGTATCGACTATCATATGCTCGCATGCCGTTTCCAGGTTGCATTCTAATCATTTAATTATTCATTCATAAATTTTCAGACAATCATGAAAAAGTTTTTCGTATTCGCAGCTGCGGCTGCACTCGCACTTTGTGCATGTGACAAGAACGATCCTCAGGTAGAGGGTAGCGGTGACAAGGACAACCAGCAGGGCGTTGCAGGTCTCGTTCTCAACGAGCTTTCAGGCGCTGACAAGTTCATCGAGCTTTACAACACAACTGATAAGGAGATCTCTCTTGAAGGCTGCTACCTCGTGAAGTATGACAGCTCAAAGGAAGGTGGAAAGAGCACGACATGGACTGGTAAGGCAGGCATGAAGATCGCTGCAAAGGGTTTTGTTGTTCTTGAGAGCTCGGACCTTGCTGACGAGGCTGAGGGTGGCGATCCTAACTATGCTTATGAGAGCGCAAACCACGTGTTCAAGGGTGGTCTTTCAGGAAAGAAGAACGTATTCATCGAGCTCTACGGCTCTGATGACAAGGTACTCAGCGAGTTCAAGCGTGGTGACGAGGGTGCTGGCTGGAACCAGGTTTCGGGCTTCAACAATGACAAGAAGCACACTTTCTCACGCGTACCGGACGGAACTGGTGAGTTCGTTTACGCTGATCCTACCAAGGGTGCTGCAAACGGTGCAAAGGTTGCTGACATCGAGCAGGCTCCTGAAATGTAATAACCGCATATAGTTAAAGGACTATGGCAGAATTGAAGATAGGCGAGATCTCGAAGCCACGCTTCGAGTTCCGCTCTTTCGGACAGTGCTTCTGTGAGGCACACAAGAGAATGGCCCGTCTTTCCGTTCCTGTACCTGAAAAGGTATGGGAACGCGAAAGCGACGAAATCTACATCATCTCACGCAAGAACGACATCAACAACACAAAGATCCGCAATGGCAAGATGGACATCAAGACTTATGTCCAGACTGTTGACGGTCTCGAGCAGTGGAACCCTCTCATGAAGGGTGAGTTCCCTATCTCCCGTGCAGTTCTTGAAAATGAGGTGTTCCCTGCATTCATGGTTGAAATGCCGGCACTTGACAAGGACGAGTACACTTATGACGAATTCATCGCCATGGTGAAGGCAAACCCTGATCTCGCGGCAGTACGTGTGCACAAGCAGCGTTTCGGCTATATGGTAAACGACACCATCTGCGAGGTGGGCAACGTCCTTATCAACGGAGCCAAGGTGGTTACCATCAATTCGGAGTCTACAGAAATCGAGGACATCAAGAAGACCATCGCTGACTGCGGTCTCGAGGGTGTTGAGAACATCAACTACCTCCAGGCAATCAAGCGAGTGATCGGAATGTCTGACAAACCGCTTGCAAACGAGTAGTACCATGGCACAGGAAATCGAAAGAAAATTCTTGGTCGCAGGCGACTTCAAGCCGTTTGCAAAGAAGGCTACCCGCATTACTCAGGGTTACCTCAGCTCAGTTCCTGAGCGCACCGTGCGCGTACGCGTAAAGGGTGAGAAGGGATTCATCACCATCAAAGGTATAGGCTCAGAGAGCGGTGCAAGCCGTTTTGAGTGGGAGAAGGAGATTCCTGTAGCTGAAGTGCAGGAACTTCTCAAGATCTGTGAGCCGGGAGTAATCGACAAGACACGTTATCTTGTCGAGGCCGGCGAGCACACTTATGAAGTAGACGAATTCTACGGTGACAACGAAGGCCTTACAGTGGCCGAGGTGGAGCTTTCTTCTGAGGACGAGGCTTTCGCAAAGCCTGAGTGGCTCGGCGAGGAGGTGACCGGAGATGTGAAGTACTACAACTCCATGCTTATGAAGAACCCGTATAAGAACTGGGTGAAATAATTTGAGATTGCCGATCAAGCCGGCAATGACATTACGTCATCCCCGGCTTGACCGGGGATCTTTAAACAAACAAAACAATGACCGACAAGAATACAGAACTGGAAAAGGAGCAGGTCTTCGACCCGCTGGACATGAACAACTACAAGGTGGAGAAACTTCCGAAGATGGAAAAATCCGGCTTCGAGAAGTGGATGGCCCGCCTCGGAGGACCTATAGCGGCACTTGTGTTCATCCTCATATATTGGGTGATCGACATCCCTCTATTCGACAACCTCGACTTCTCGGGACTTTCCGCCAAGGCGCAGGCAAGACTTGCCGTCATCGGTGAAGCCTCCTTCATCAGGGCATGCTACGCCATGCTCGCCATCTTCTGTGCATCCATTGTGCTGTGGATCACCGAGGCCGTCCAGAGCTATCTGACCTCGCTTATGGTGATCATGGCCGTGATCCTTTGCGGAGTGACCACCCAGAAAGATGCCTTTGCCCAGCTGGGACACCCTGTGATGTGGCTCAACATCCTGTCCTTCGTCCTTGCAAGTATGCTTGTCAAGACAAAGGTGGCCAAGAGGTTCGCCCTATGGTTTGTGCTCAGGTTCGGCAAGAGCGCCAGCGGCATATTCTTCAGTTTCCTTGTCATTAATGTGGTCCTGTCCATGTTCATCTCGGCTACCACGGTGAAGGCGACCATCCTTCTCCCGATATTCATGGTCGTGGCTGCCATATTCGGAGCAAGTCAGGGCAACCGCAACAATTTCGGACGCAATCTCGTGCTCCAGAATCTGTTTCAGATAAATGTAGGTGCGAGCGCCTTCATGACCGGTTCGGGCGCCAACCTTCTCGCCATATCACTTCTTACCGGAGCGTACAGCTCTGTTTCAATGATCTATTCGGACTGGCTGGCGGCAGCCTTCCCTCTCGCGATGATCCTGCTCCTTATCGGCTGGTTCGTTGGAGTCAAGTTGATATTCCCTCTCAAGCCCGAAGAGAAGAAACCTCAGATCGAGGGCGGCATGCAGCGTCTCCGTCAGGAACTCGACGCCATGGGCAGGATGACAAAGGACGAATTCAAGTCCGTGGCTATCTTCGTAGGCGTACTTGTGATGTGGGTCACTGAAAACTGGCACGGAGTTTCAGCAGAGGTGGTGGTCCTTATCGGAGCCATAATCGCCCTTATGCCAGGAATCGGTGTCGTGAAATGGAATGATGTCGACATACCTTGGCATCTCATGCTTTTCTCGGCGGGTGCTTATGTGATCGGATCCGGCCTCAATGCCACCGATCTGCCGGCAATGATGGTCGGCGCAGGAATGGACGCGCTGGGCATCACCGCTCAGACCCCTTTCATAGTCCTTTATATCCTTCTTACCGGACTCATGCTCTTCAGCGCGCTGATCTTCCAGTCGAAGAACATGAGGGCACTGGTCTTTGTGCCGATAGCCATAGGTGTGGAGCAGCAGTTCGGCCTTCCGCCGCTCAGCCTCTCCTTCCCTGTGTCACTTCTGATCGAACATGTCTACGTGCTGCCGTTCAACAGCAAGCCGGCAGCGCTGCTCTATACAACAAATCATTACAGCTGGAGCGATACCTTCAAGTTCGGTATCACCATGATGCTCATAGCATGGGTTATGATCCTGGTGTGGGGAGAGACCGTCCTCCACTGGCTGGGATACACCCCGGGATTATTCTAAAAGCTATCGTCCCGAATGATCTCCATCCAGGCTAAGAAACACGACAACTATTCGGTTGAATTCAAGTTCGGATTCAACTGCAGTGAGGGCCGCAAATGCGATGACTTTTCCGTCAACGCCTGGATCTTTGTGCCCAACAGTCTGGGTGTCAATGCGGAAAACTACGGAAAGAATCAGTTCTATCGTGACGTCAAGTCCAATGTGCGCCTGATAACACCTGTCTATCTCCTGAGTGAGATTGCGCAGGAAGACTCCCTTCCGCTTGTCTCACTCCGCAATGCCATGGAAACTCTTCTGAGGAGCGGGGCGCAGGCTGACGTGGATTCATACGAATATCACCTCAAGATGTTTGCCGCAATCTTCAAGAGTTCCATCCGCAATCAGTCACAGCATATAAGAGGTGCCGGCAACATCGGCTCAGACAGATATCTGGTGGATGACTATGTGGAAAGTGCCGATGCAGTGCTCCGGAGGTTCAGGTCGATGTACCGCATCATTGATGTTCCGACTGTCCCTGACAGGATACGGGCATATTTCAGGATGTGCGATGAGTTCATGAGCCATGTCGTCACCATCCAGACAATACGCATAGTCAAGCAGATAGATTCCGCGCCTGCGGATTCCGGCTCCCCGCACGTGAGGGAAAGGCTTGCCTCCCTTATATTCAGGGAGCAGGAATATAAGGATTGCCGCGGATACGGGATCCTTACGGACGACAATGTCCATAACCGTCGTCTGGTCTATCATCGCGGAATGTTGAAGAAGTTCATAGAGAGCGAATTATACATCCGGCTTGACAAGAAGAAGGATGGAGTGGCCGTGCAGCAGATATATTACAGTATAGCTGCCGGTATAGCCATGATATTCGCGACTGCCGTGGCCTGGGTCACCCAGACGCGTTTCGGGAACATCACATGGCCCCTGTTTGTCGCTCTGGTCATCAGCTACATGCTCAAGGACCGCATCAAGGAACTGATGAGGTACTACTTCGCCCATAAGCTCGGGAACAAGTACTATGACAACAAGGCGACCATTACCATCGGCCGGAAACTGGTCGGTGAGATCAAGGAAGGTTTCGACTTCATATCTTCTGACAAGCTTCCTGCCGAGGTCAGAGGACTCCGCGATTCTGCAGCCGGCATAGACGAGGAAGCCAACATACTTGAAGAGAAGGTCATGCTATATCGCAAGCGCCTTTCCATAGATGATGAGGCCCTGTCTTCGAATGACGACTATCCTATGCGCGGAATCAATGAAATAATGCGTCTCCATCTGACACGTTTTTCGCTGAAAATGGACAATCCTGAGGTCCCGATCGACACTCTGGATCCGGATGGAAACATAAGGACTGTCCTTGTCGACAAGGTGTATTACATCAATGTGATATTCAATCTCAAACACGATTCTGAGACTGAGTTCCGACACTTCAAGATAGCCATGACCCGTGATGGCGTGCTAAGTGTCGATGAATTATGATGCTTACACGTCGTTTTTACTGATTTTTGTTGTCCAGTTCAAAATAAATATCTAATTTTGCAATCTAATATGGCTGATTGTGAGGGGTAGCTTGCCTTTCCCAATCCCGTGTTAGTTTGCAAATGTGTGAGGTCAAGTGTGTGTGATTGATTGATAACCAGCAAATTGTTTAACAACTATACTATTTATTTAATGATGAAACGACTGTTTATGATTGCCGTAGCGCTGCTCGCATTGGGTAGCGTTGCGAATGCGCAGCAGAGCATGAGCGACGAGTCTCTTGAGTTCCGTCCTCATTGGAGCCTTGGTGTGCAGGGTGGAGCAGCCTACACTCTCGGTGAGGCATCTTTCGCAAAACTCCTCTCTCCAGCAGCTCAGCTGTCAGCAACTTACCACTTCCACCACGCGTTCGGAGTACGCGCTGGTATCAGTGGTTGGCAGGGTAAAGGTGGTCTCGTGGTATCTGAAGACATCTACAGATTCCGTTACGGCCAGCTTAGCGCAGACTTCACTGTAGATCTCGCAAGCCTCATTTCAGGCTTCGATCACCAGAGAGTCTTCAGCCCTTATCTTTTTGCCGGTATCGGCGGAGCTTACGGTTTCAACAATGAGGAGGCAGCTGCCCTTGCAACAAACTATGGTGCGGCTTTCCCTTATCTTTGGGACACTAAGGCTTTTGTCGTAGGCCGTCTTGGCGCTGGTGTTGACTTTTGGGTAACCAAGGCGATTGCTCTTGGTCTCGAGGGAAATGCCAATATGTTCTCTGACAAACTTAACTCTAAGGAAGCTGGAAAGGGTCTCCTCGCTGACTGGCAGTTCAACCTCCTCGCAGGTGTGAAGTTCCGTCTCGGTGACAACACCCGTCCATCTGAGGTATATGCTGCTCAGGTTGCTGCTGCAGAGGCTGCTGCCGCTGCTGCTGCCGCTCTTGCTGCTGAGAAGGCTGCTGCTGAAAAGGCTGCCGCTGAAAAGGCTGCCGCTGAGAAGGCTGCTGCCGAGAAGGCTGCCGCTGAGAAGGCTGCTGCCGAGAAGGCTGCTGCCGAGAAGGCTGCCGCTGAGAAGGCTGCTATCGCTGCCGAGCATTCAGAGGATGTATTCTTCACAATCGATTCTTACTATATCCGCGTAAATGAGGGCAAGAAGCTTGAGAAGCTTGCTGCATGGATGAAGGAGAATCCAGACTTTACAGTAACTCTCGTAGGTTACGCTGACAAGAAGACAGGTACTTATGAGATCAACCAGAGAATCTCTGAGCGTCGTGCTAACGCCGTTAAGGACAGACTCATCAAGCTTGGTGTACCAGCTGACCGAATCATGACATTCTTCAAGGGTGACACAGTTCAGCCATTTGCTGAAAACGCTAAGAACCGTGTTGTAATCTGTGAACTCGAGTAATTGGATGATAATTTTTATTAATATTTAACAAATCTATTTATTATTATGAAATCATTTTTCACAAATCTTGGCAAGGCGCTTCTCTGCGGAGCTGTAGTTGCTATGATTGGATGTACTGATCTTCATTCAGACATCAAGTTGGTTGATACAAACAACCAGGAGGCTCTTGATGATCTTAAGGCAGAGCTTGAGGCTAACTATGCTCTTAAGTCAGAGCTTGAGACTGTAAGGAAGCAGCTTGCTGATGAGAAGGCTGCTCTTGAGGCTGAGCTTGCTGCTCTCAATGCTGATCTTGAGACTGAGCTTGCAGCTCTCAAGGCTGCTCAGGAGGCAGGTGACGAGGCCGCTATAGCTGCAGCACAGGCAGCTGTAGATGCAGCTAAGGCAGAACTTAACGATGCACTTTCTACAGCTAAGGCTGATTTCGAGGCCGCTCTTGCAGGCCTAAGCACTGACCTTGCTGGTCTTGACGCTCGTCTTGCTGCTCTTGAGGCAGCTTGCCAGTGTGAAGAGATTGCGGCTCAGCTCGCAGCTCTCGACGAGTATGTAAAGACTATGGAGGCAGGTATCGAGGGCCGTATCACAACTCTCGAGACTTCTTTCACTGCATTGAACAACCTTCTTGCTGACCTTGAGGCAAAGCACGATCAGGAGGTTGTAGAGGTTTACCAGAAGATTGATGTAGTAGAGTCTGCTCTCTCAGCTCTCAATAACATCGTTACAGTTGATGTAGCTGCTCAGATCGCTGCTCTCGAGGTTCTCAAAGACTATGTCAATGAGCTCTATCTTGCTGACGAGGCAATGCAGGAGAACCTTACTCAGCTCATGAATGCAACTCAGCTCCAGATTGATGACCTCACTACTTTCCAGAACGATCTTTATGCAAAGGTCAACACTCTTGAGGAGTTCTGTACAACTATCATCAATAATTACGAGCTTGCTGACCAGGAGCTTCTCGCTCTCATCATGGAGACTAAGGACGAGCTCAGCCGCGTAATCACAAACATCAACAACTATCTCAACGACCTCGCTGGTGAGGTTGAGGAACTTGCAGCTCGCGTACAGAGCCTTGTATTCATCCCTGAGTATTCAGACGGTAAGGCTACTATCGAGTGGGGTCTCCTCATCGACAACGATTCAGCTGTGAACTTCCTTCTCAACAGAATCGTAACTCCTGGCAACATCAACGCATTCAAGAACCTTGTTAAGGAGTACATCGCTAAGGTTAAGAACGTTATCGTTAACCAGACAGAAGGCCTTGAGGCTTCTATCGACGAGTTCCTTGCAAACCTCGTTAACGAGGATGCACTCGAGGGCGCTCTTGCAGAGATGTTCGAGCAGATTCAGAACCTTGCAGCTGCTGAGATCTACAAGATCCTCCAGGACACTAAGATCAAGGCTGACGTTAACCTTGATGTAAATGTTGATGTAGATCTTGGATCTGGTTGGACAGCTCCAGGTGAGGGTACAGCAAATGGTACTATCGAGGGTGATTTCGTTCTTCCTGACTTCGACGGCGACCTCGAGGCTGAGGCTGACAAGATCGCATCTAAGATCATGGCTGACATCATCGGCGCATTCCAGCTTGGTGACTTCAACCTTACTGACACTGTAAAGGGTCTCCTCAGCTCAATGAAGGCTGTAGGCGTTAAGACTGCAAGAGAGCTTATCGACCTCCTCCAGAGCGTATCAGTAGGTGACATCCTTGGTCAGCTCAACAACGCTGAGTTCAAGTCTCTCCTTTCAAAGATGTTCTCTGTAGCTAAGAAGCTCGAGGCTAAGATCCTTGAGAACACTGCAGTGATGACTAAGGAGTCTGTAATCAGATACAAGGTTCAGGCACAGAACGCTGCTGCTGTAGCTGCTAACATCGCTGCTAACTGGAAGGACGTACTTTCATATGACGTTGAGGCTGTAGACGTACGCGCTGCCGCTCCAGGTCTTGAAATCACTAACGTTGTCGCTAAGGGTGATGAGCTCCATGTAACTGTTCTCCCACAGAACTTCAACTATCGTTTCTACCTCACATATGTACTTGAGGACTCATTCCTCTATGGTGCAGCTGAGCAGTTCTTCGACAAGTTCGGCAAGACTGGTCTTATATCTTACAGCGCTGCTCTCGTACTCAACGATGGCAACAACATCCGCTCAACTGAGTATGTGAACTTCGTATCAGGTGCAAACCCTGAGATCTTCACTCCAGAGGTTATCAAGAATGGTGCAGTTGTAGAGACTGAGGCTATCACTCTTGTCAAGGGTCAGGATGAGACTGTAACTCTTTGCGAGGATATGTACATGGGTTACCTCAGCGTTCCTAACAGAAAGATCCTCACCAAGGCAGCACTTGAGAGCAAGGGTTACCACGGTATTTCAGAGAAGACTGTAGTTGCTACTAACAACATGGGTGTTGCCGGTCCTTGTACATTCAACGGTCTCGTAGGTGAGATTGATGAGTATGACACTGACTGGAGCTACACATTCACAACTTACTGGTCAGTTAGCGACATCGTTCTCGCAGTTAACTCTGAGGTTGAGTACAAGTGAACTCTCAATGTGTGGGACGGCGAAGTTGACGCAGCGACCAATCCTGTCATCTCTTTAGTTGATGAATCAGCTACATGGTTTGACGGTCTCGCTGAAGGTCAGACAATCTCAATCGAGTACAACGTCCTTAGTGACGGTCCGGCTTGCCTCCATGTCTATGATGTAGATGGCGTAACCGTACTTGCTGAGACTAATCTGAATTCAACTGCTGGTAAGAAAGACAAATTCGATATCGTGATCGATGAGGAATTCTTATCAAACCTTTCCACCGAAAAAATAATGATTGGCGGTTCAGGTGTTTCAGTTACAGATGTGACTCTCTACTTGTAATCACAATCCAAGAAATAGGGTGGCCGGTGGCCACCCTTTTCCGTATAATGCACATTATAAATAAGACTCCGGACCTTTCTTTGAATTGAAGTCCGGAGTCTTTTGATTTTCTATTTTGAGATGATCACTCGTTCTATGACCGGAGTCTGGTGACTGTATGGGATGAAGGCGAGCGATGGAATCGGCCTGGTTATGATGAGATTGGCTTTCTTGCCTTTTGTGATCGATCCGACGAGGTCGCTTACTCCCATTGCATAGGCGGAATTGATTGTACATGCATTGAAGGATTGCTCTGGTGTGAGACGCATTCTTATGCATCCAAGCGCCATTACAAAGCGCATGTTTCCGCTCGGGCTCGAGCCAGGGTTGTAGTCGGATGACAGGGCGACGGGAAGTCCGGCATCGATGTAGTCCTTCGCCCTTCCGAATTCAATGCCCAGGAAGAAAGAACATCCGGGCAGCATCGTAGGCATTGTGCCGGAATCCCTGAGACATTCTATCTCGGCATCTGTAGTGGCTTCAAGATGATCAACCGACTGAGCTTTATGCTTCACACCGACCTGTACGCCTCCGCTGACTGCAAGTTCGTTAGCATGAATCTTGGGCTTGATCCCGTATTTCGCGGCTTCCGACAGGATCTTGTCTGTCTGCTCGACCGTGAAGAATCCCTTGTCTGTAAAGACATCCACAAAATCAGCCAGATCTTCGGCTGCAACGGCTGGAAGCATGTCTTTGCATATGTGGTCGACATAATCGTCCTGACGGCCTTTATATGCCCTTCCTACGGCATGTGCTCCCAGGAATGTGGATTTGACCGTCAGAGGTGTTGTCTCCTTTATTCTGCGTATTACGCGCAGCATCTTGAGTTCATCTTCAAGCGTGAGCCCGTAGCCGCTCTTGATCTCCACTGCGCCCGTTCCCATGGCCATGACCTCGTTTACACGTTCCATTGACTGGCGGTAGAGATCATCTTCGGATGTTTCGTGGAGAAGGTCTGCAGAGTTCAGGATTCCTCCTCCGCGAGCTGCTATCTCTTCATATGAAAGTCCGGCAATCTTGTCCCTGAACTCTCCGTCGCGGCATCCGGCATATACGATATGTGTATGTGCGTCACAGAAAGCAGGTATCACGAATCCGTCCTTGGCGTCGATATATTCTGCACCGCTCCAGCCGAGGGCTTCCATACTGCCGAACTCTGCGATGATCCCGTCCTCAATCACCAGATAGGCGTCCTGGATGCACTCCACATGGTTCATCTCTTCACCCTTCAGCATCCTGACGCCCTCCGGCAGAATTCCTGCCAGGGTTCCTATATTATATATTATTGTCTTCATCTTGTCCTGAATCCTATCTGAGGAATTCGATTGATTTCTCGATCAGAGGATGCATGTAGCGGTCGTCTTCGATGAACGGAACGACTTTGCGGAACTTCGCAAAGATCTTCTCTATCTCCCATGACGAGCGCAGAGGTCTTCTGAACTCGAATGCCTGGGCAGCATTGAAAAGCTCTATCGCAAGTACCCTTTCCGTGTTGTCCACAACCCTTACAAGCTTTGTGGCGGCATTTGCACCCATGCTGACATGGTCTTCCTGACCCTGTGAAGACGGGATGGAGTCGGCAGATGCAGGCATGCAGAGACCCTTGCTCTGGCTGACGATGGATGCGGCTGTGTACTGAGGAATCATGAAGCCGCTGTTAAGCCCCGGTTTTGCCACGAGGAAGTTAGGAAGTCCTCTCTGGCCTGAGATAAGTTTGTATATGCGTCTTTCAGATATGTTTGCAAGCTCTGACAATGCGATGGTCAGCATGTCCATAGGAATTGCTATCGGCTGTCCGTGGAAGTTGCCAGCTGAAATGATGAGGTCTTCATCAGGGAATACGGTAGGATTGTCTGTGGCGCTGTTGATCTCAATTTCTATGACTGACTTTACATAGCGGATAGTGTCCTTGGATGCTCCGTGGACCTGAGGGATGCAGCGGAACGAATATGGATCCTGTACGTGAACCTTCTTCTGCTTTATGATTTCGCTTCCTTCAAGAAGCTCGCGGAATCTCGCTGCCGTCTCGATCTGTCCCTTGTGCGCCCTGACTTCATGGACCTGCGGATAGAAAGGCTCGATACGGCCGTCGTATGCTTCAAGCGACATTGCTCCGATCTTGTCTGCCCAGTCGGAAAGCCTTTCAGCCTGGATGAGCGACCACACTGCATGAGCACTCATGAACTGGGTTCCGTTCAGGAGAGCAAGTCCCTCCTTTGACTGGAGACGTATCGCTTCCCAGCCCATTTCCTTCCAGAGTTCTTCAGCCTTGCGGATCTCACCTTTGTACAGGACTTCTCCGAGACCGATCAGCGGGAGGCAGAGGTGGGCAAGAGGCGCGAGGTCTCCGGATGCGCCGAGCGACCCCTGCTGGTACACGACAGGAAGGATGTCATTGTTGAACATGTCGATCAGGCGCTGTACCGTAATCAGCTGTACACCCGAATATCCGTAAGACAAAGACTGGATCTTCAGAAGAAGCATCAGCCTGACTATCTCCGGACGGACTGTCTCGCCAGTGCCGCAGGCATGAGACATCACCAGGTTGTGCTGGAGCTGTGAGAGATCTTCTGCAGGAATCGTGATGTTGCAGAGTGAGCCGAATCCTGTGGTCACACCGTACACCGGCCTGCCGATGTCCTCCATCTTCGTGTCCAGGAATCTGCGGCATTTCACGATGGCTGCTTCGGCTTCCTTGCCAAGTTCCAGATGTGTGCCCTCAGTCACGATGGCCTTGACCTGCTCGATTGTAAGTTTCTTGTGGGAAATTATGTGGTTCATGACATGTTTGATGTTTGTATGTCTTACAAAGATATGAAATATATACTTATCTTTGCCCCTATGAGATTGAAAAGTTTCATAACCCTTCTATTATGTCTTTGTGCGGTGTCAGATGCATTTGCGCAGGGGTGGAATGTCATCTGGAAAGGGGCTGCCTTCATGAGCGGAGGCTCTGAAGAGGTGTTGCCGTTCTGGGCTTATACGGGCAGAAACGGCGTCCTTCCGGCTACATCTGCTGCAACTGTGACACTCGCTGCCGAGATGGAGTATGTCTGGACAGACGGCTTTTTCCTTGAGGGCGCTGCTGATGTCGCGGGATTCGTAGCGGAGAATCCGTCCGTGAGAAGAGCGGAGGCTCATGGAATAGTGGACCGTCTGTACGTCAGTGCGGGCTGGAAGATGTTGCGCGCTGATGTCGGCATGCTGCCGCGTCAGAGGGAGCTCGGCGACCTTTCCATAACCGGCGGTAATATGATGTGGACATTGAATGCACGTAACATCCCGGGACTGAATGTGAGGACGGACTGGATATATCCTCTCGAACGGCTGGCCTTCCGAGGTAATATTGCCCATTATCAGATGACTGACAGGAGATCCGTAGCTGGTGCGATGCTGCACGATAAGTCCTTGGAAATCAAGCTCAGACTCACCGAAACCATCTCTCTTTCGGGAGGACTGGAGCATATAGCCCAGTGGGGCGGCGTGTCTGCCTCGTATGGTCCGCAACCCTCGTCATTGAGGGACTATATGCGTGTGTTCTTTGCTCAGGGCGGGGGAGAAGGGGCTAGCTCATCCGACAGGATAAATGTACTTGGCAACCATCTTGGACGTGAATATATCCGTATGGACTGGACTATGGACAAGACCTCACTTGTCTTCCAGTATGACAAGCCTTTCGAAGACGGTTCCGGTCTGAGGATGCAGAATTTCCCTGACGGGGTGTGGACAATGAAGATGGCTTTCAATGACAGAAAGGCATTTCTGACCGACCTTGTGTGTGAATTCATAAATACGACATGGCAGTCGGGCCCACTGCATGACAGGCCTGCGACGGAGGAGGAGATGAGCGGCCAGGATCCGACGGATCCGTATTACGGCCGTGTGATCCTCCGGGGAAGGGATAATTATTTCAACAACAGCATGTACAGGTCGGGATGGACATATCATGGCCGTGTGATCGGACTGCCTCTCATAGGGGGGCTTGCGTATGAAGATGACGGCACTGTCGCCGGAATATTGTGCAACAGGGTCAGGGCTCTTCACATAGGTGCGGGAGGCAACCTTGCCGAGGATCTCCCATATATGTTCAAGGCAACTTACAGCAGGAACTATGGAAGATATGACCAGCCGGAATCATCCCTATACGCGAATGCTCCATGGCAGCTTTCCATGGCTGTGGAGGTCGGCCTGTCACGGAAACTCACCGGTCTTCCTGCGGGGTTCATGGTGGGAGTATATTCGGATATAGGCAGGCTCTATCCGGATTCCTTCGGCATTACCTTGAAGGTGGACTATTCCGTGTCTCGAAATCTTTAAGCCATTCAAGCACCCTCTCCCTGTCTGCCACGGATGCTTCGCTCAATGTGTTTATGCATCCGAACTTGTATCCCTCCCCATTGCCGAAGGCCTTGATCTTCCGTTCGATATGCTTCCTCCCTTTTGAAGGCATGATGAATATGGCCTTGTCCTTCGGAGGGATCACCACGCATCTGCCCTGTCTTGCCTCGCTTATGTAGAACAGCTCCTGGGAATTGAACTGCTCCTCATGGCGGAACCTGTGTCTTATGTTTCTGACTATGAGGTCTTCGCGCCTGCTGAAGAAGTCTTCGAAGAAACTTCTTTTCAGTGCCCTTGGCGTGTGTCCGAGATAGAGGAACCTCCTTCCGCCGCCGAGCAGGTCGAGGGCGTTTACCATCGAATGCTTGAAGCTTATCCTTCTGCGACCCTTCCTCTTCAGCTTGAGGGCCCACAAAGTCTTCGCGGCCAGGGTGCTGTACCAGGATGCATAGCAGATGGTGTCTTCGCCAAGGAAGAAATCCTGCGGTGTCAGCGGGGAGGTGATGAAGAAGTCGTCATTCATCAGGATGAAGTGTTCGCTCAATCCGGGAATCCTCCATATCATTGTCTCTATAGCCCTTGAATTGAAGGTGGGCAGGAATTCTTCATATCCCTTGAATATGTCCTGATGGCTGATGATGTTCATAGGTATATGTCCCTGCGGGAAAAGATCCCTCATATATTCCTCCAGATCAGGGTCCTGGCCGTCGGTGACTATATGAATGGTGCGAATGAATGGTGCGTAGCGGTTGATGGATGCGACGCAGTGCCGTATTTCTCCCATATCGCTGAATCTTCCTTCGCCTCCAACATCCGGTCTGTCATCTTCTCTTTCTGATGTGATATATGCCTTCAGCCGGGCTTTATGGGCCGGGTCGTCGCCGTTGACCCAGGGCAGGACGATGTCAACAGGAAAATCAGGCGGCATTGAGCTGCCGCCTGAATCCTTGATATGCATGTCGTTCCTGTTCATAGTCTCTGTTCCCCTCCGGACCTGAGCCTTTTTCATCTGAGGTCCTTTCGTTCATGACCTTGTTACTCGAGGGCCTTCAGGATGGTTTCCTCGTCTGCAAGATTAGGAAGGGTGACCTTCAGTCCCGGTGTGCGCTCCATCTCGCGCTTGATTGCAAAGACCGCACCTTCGTTGCGGGCCCAGCTTCGGCGTGCGATGCCGTTGTTCACATCCCAGAGAAGCATCTCGCGGATGTGTCTGTCCGAGTCTTCGGATCCGTCTATCACCATTCCGAATCCTCCGTTCATCACCTCGCCCCAGCCGACTCCTCCGCCGTTGTGGATGGACACCCATGTGGCGCCGCGGAATCCGTCGCCGATGACATTATGGACAGCCATGTCTGCACAGAACTGGGAGCCGTCGTAGATGTTTGATGTCTCGCGGAAAGGCGAGTCGGTTCCAGATACGTCGTGGTGGTCGCGTCCGAGCACGATAGGGGCTGTGATCTCTCCCTTGCGTATGGCCTCATTGAATGCGAGGGCTATCTTCGTACGTCCTTCGCAGTCGGCGTAAAGGATGCGCGCCTGCGAACCGACCACGAGATTGTTTCTGCCGGCTTCCTCGATCCACCTTATGTTGTCGAGCATCTGTCCCTGGATCTCCTCAGGCGATTCCTTCATGATCTCCTTGAGGACTTCAGCTGCAATGGCGTCTGACTTTGCGAGGTCCTTCGGATCCTCCGACATGCAGACCCAGCGGAAAGGCCCGAATCCGTAGTCGAAGAAGAGAGGTCCCATGATGTCCTGGACATAAGAAGGATAGCGGAACTTTCCGTCTTCAAGAAGCACGTCCGCTCCGGCGCGGGAAGACTCCAGGAGGAAGGCGTTGCCATAGTCAAAGAAGTACATTCCCTTGTCGGCGAGCCTGTTCACTGCAGCCGCATGTCTGCGGAGTGATTCCTGTACACATTCCCTGAACCTTTCAGGTTCTTCAGCCATCATCGTGTTGGACTCCTCGTAGGTGTAGCCGACAGGGTAGTAGCCTCCTGCCCAAGGATTGTGAAGCGATGTCTGGTCCGAACCGAGATCTACGAATATATCCTCATCAGCAAGTCTTTCCCAAAGGTCCACGACATTGCCCTGATAGGCTATGGAAACGACTTCCTTCTCGGCTGTGGCCTTCCTGATTCGAGGTATGAGCTTGTCGAGATCGTCGTGGATTTCATCCACCCATCCCTGCTCGTATCTCTTGTGGGCGGCATGCGGGTTGACCTCCGCCACCACGCTCACGACTCCGGAGATGACACCGGCCTTAGGCTGTGCTCCTGACATGCCTCCCAGACCTGCGGTGACGAAAAGCATTCCCTTCATATTCTCTTCAGTACCGGCCAGTCCTCTTGCCTTGAGCTGCTTGCGCGCGGCATTCATCACAGTGATCGTCGTGCCATGCACTATGCCCTGAGGGCCGATGTACATATATGAACCTGCAGTCATCTGACCGTACTGCGACACTCCCAGAGCATTGAACTTCTCCCAATGGTCAGGCTTCGAGTAGTTCGGTATCACCATTCCGTTGGTGACTATCACCCTCGGCGCATCCTTGTGGCTCGGGAAGAGACCGAGCGGATGTCCGGAATACATCACGAGAGTCTGCTCGTCCGTCATTGTCGCGAGGTACTGCATCACAAGACGATACTGTGCCCAGTTCTGGAACACGGCTCCGTTGCCTCCATAAGTGATGAGCTCATGAGGATGCTGGGCTACGCGATAGTCCAGGTTGTTCTGGATCATGGCCATGATGGCTGCCGCCTGCCTTGACTGTGCAGGGTACTCGTCGATAGGACGGGCATACATCTCATAGTCAGGACGAAGACGGTACATATATATGCGTCCGTAGTCCTTCAGTTCCTTTGCGAACTCCTTTGCAAGCATCTCATGGTGTTCCTTAGGAAAATAGCGGAGGGCGTTCCTTATCGCCAGCACCTTCTCTTCCGGGCTGAGGATCTCCTTGCGCTTTGGAGCATGGTTTATGGTAGTGTCGTATGGCTTAGGCTCCGGAAGCACTGCCGGAATGCCTGCCAATATATCTTCCTGAAATCTGTTCTGCATCTTAAAATATTGATTGTCAGCACTTAGAGCTGAATCGCCTGCTCCATCTGCCGCAGGTGATTCAGCCTAAGCTGCTGGTTTATTGGATTTTACTGTTCACGATTTCGAGCACTGCGGCTTCTTCAGCTGCCGCCTTTGCTGCTATCTCCGCTGCCTCAGCGCAAAGTCTGTCGGCAGCCGCCCTGTCGCTGAGCCCTGCGGCATTGATCCTGACATTGAGCTGCGCTCCGAGAACGGCTGAGCGGGCTGCAAGTGCGCCCACGCCTGCATCAGAAACGGAGTTAGGATTGCCTTCTTCTGCCATGGCCCTGATGAGAGGGAAGGTCGCATATGCTGCCTTCATGGTCTTGAGAGGGACTTCTGTGGCATACAGGGTAGCCGCCTCCATAGCTGCTGCTCGTGCCGCTTTCTCTTCATCGGACCCCTTCGGCATGCCGATGGCCGCCATGATCCTGTTGAAGGCTGCCGTGTCCTCATCTACAAGGGCAACGAGCTCCTTGAGGGAAGCCTGGCCCTTTTCTGCCCAGTCCGAGAACTCCTGCCAGCGTGCATCCCATCCCGGCTTGTGTGAAGAGAGGTTGGCTACCATTGTGCCGAGGGCCGCTCCAAGGGCACCCATATATGCGGAGATCGAGCCGCCGCCCGGAGCAGGTGATTCGGATGCTGTCTCATACGCGAAACCTTTGCATGTCATGCGTACGAGTCTTTCGCGGGCAGCTGCCTCTTCCTCGCTCTCGATGAGGTACTCGATCACCTTCTCCTTCGGCTCGAAAGGCTTGAGGTCATCCAGCCCCATGGACTTGACTGCTATCTTGATGATTTCCTCCTCAGCGACACCGCTCGAACGCTGCTGTTTTGTCAGATAGTATTTTCCGGCTTCAATGAGAGTGCGTTTCGGCACGAGGCCCACGATCTCGGCTCCGGTCACGCGTACGCCTCTGGCTGCCGCTGCCCTGCACACTTCGTCGAAGGCCACATGGAGAGGTGTCGTGTTGATGTCCGTTATGTTCATTGACACCTGGGCGATGCCGTATTCGTCTATGAACCATCCTATGGCCTTGCATCCTTTGAGGGTGCCCGGAATCATCACGTTCTTTCCGTTCTCATCCTTCACGATCTTTCCGGTGATAGGGTTGCCCTCACGTTTCGGGCGGCCTTTCTCACGGACATCGAATGCGATGGCGTTGGCGCGTCTGGTAGATGTCGTGTTGAGGTTGTAGTTCACAGCGATGAGGAAGTCGCGGGCTCCCACATTGGTGGCGCCGGCCTGTGCTGCGCGCTCCGTGTAGCGGCCCGGGCCGAAGTCCGGCTGACGGTCAGGGTCTGCCATCTTCTCCGGGAGAGCCTCGTATTCTCCAGCGCGGCAGACTGCAAGGTTCTTGCGTTCTGGCTTCCTTGCTGCAGCTTCATAGCAGTAGCAAGGGATCTCAAGTTCATTGTATATGCGTTCAGCGAGTCCGCGGGCCATTTCCGCACATTCCTCGAGAGTGACTCCGGAGATCGGAATGAGCGGCAGCACATCCGTAGCTCCCGAGCGTGGATGAGCTCCGTGATGCTGACGCATGTCGATGAGCTCTCCTGCCCGCTTCACGCCCTGGAATGCGGCTTCCAGTACAGCCTCGGGTGTTCCGACAAATGTTACGACCGTGCGGTTGGTCGCTTCGCCCGGATCGACGTCCAGCACCTTGACCCCCCCGGCTTTCTCGATTGAACTCACAATCGAGCCGATTACTTCTTTGTTGCGTCCTTCACTGAAATTAGGCACGCACTCGATGATTCTTTCCATATCTTGGTATATAGTTTTGTGATTGATCAGCTGTCATCCAAATAACATATAAAGGTATGATTTTTCCTTAAAAATACCAAGGTCGCAGAGGTTTTCCTCCTGACACTTGGGCGTATAAATAAAGATTGGTGGGCAAACGTGCCCACCAATCTTTATTTATCATGCTGAATATCAATTGTCTGGTGATTTCTATCAGTAGCGGTTGAGCGGCATGCCGTTGGTCTTCATGCGTACCATCTTCCTGACATTTGCAAGTACTTCCTCATATGCCTCGCGTCCTTCCTCTGTCTTTCCTGCGATGAGGTCGAGGTTGGCTGCTGCGTTGGTAAGCACCTGGTCGATGAGGTTGACGATGAATTCCATGTCTTTCTCGACAAAGCCTCTCGAAGTGATGGCAGGGGTGCCGACACGGATACCTGATGTCTGGAACGGTGTGCGTGAGTCAAACGGAACCATGTTCTTGTTGACTGTGATGTCTGCCTTTCCGAGCTCCTTCTCTGCGACCTTTCCTGTAAGTTCAGGGAACTTGGTGCGGAGATCGATGAGCATGAGGTGGTTGTCTGTGCCACCTGAAACTATCTTGTAGCCGCGGCTGGCGAAAGCTTCCGCCATTGCTGCCGCATTGGAAACTACCTGCCTCTGGTACTCCTTGAATTCCGGCTGGAGGGCTTCGTAGAATGAAACGGCCTTTGCAGCTATGCAATGCTCGAGCGGGCCTCCCTGCACTCCTGGGAATACGCTTGAGTTCAGGATCTGAGACATCTTCTTGACAACTCCCTTAGGTGTCTTCAGACCCCATGGGTTGTCGAAGTCCTTGCCCATGAGGATGATGCCTCCGCGAGGGCCGCGAAGCGTCTTGTGAGTGGTCGATGTCACGATGTGGGCATATTTGACAGGGTTGCTGAGAAGACCTGCAGCGATGAGCCCGGCTGTGTGGGCCATGTCGATCCAGAGGATGGCTCCGACCTTGTCTGCAATCTCACGCATCCTTGCATAGTCCCACTCTCTTGAGTATGCTGATGCACCGCCGATGATGAGCTTAGGCTTGAATTCGAGGGCCCTCTGCTCCATCTGCTCATAGTCGATCATTCCTGTCGCTTCGCTCAGACCATAGGCGACGGCATTGTACAGGATACCTGACATGTTGACAGGAGAACCGTGGGTCAGGTGACCGCCATGCGCCAGATCAAGTCCCATGAAAGTGTCTCCTGGTCTGAGGCATGCCATCATCACCGCCATGTTGGCCTGTGCGCCTGAGTGCGGCTGTACATTGGCATACTCTGCCTCATAAATCTCGCAGAGACGGTCGATGGCGAGCTGCTCGATCTGGTCCACCACTTCACATCCGCCGTAGTACCTTGCTCCAGGGTAACCCTCTGCGTACTTGTTTGTGCAGATTGAGCCCAGGGCTGTGAGTACCTGCTGGCTAACATAGTTTTCAGATGCGATAAGTTCGATGCCCGAAGTCTGTCTTTCCTCTTCCAGCTTGATGAGATTGAAAATTTGGAGATCCTGTTTCATAAACTTCTTGATTTATAATAACACAAAAATACTCATTTTTTTATTTTTATTACCTTTGTGTTGAAAACTTTTTCTGTTTATATGGGTAATCGCAAGCTTTTGAATATAGAACTCGGCCGCGTGTCTGTTCAGGAATATAAGGAACTTCCTGATTCAGGGGTGGTCGTTGTGCTTGACAATGTCCGCAGCGCACACAATGTGGGGGCTGCCTTCCGTACGGCCGACTCCTTCAAGATCGACAAGGTGTGGCTGTGCGGAATCTGTGCCGTGCCCCCGTCGGCGGAGATCCACAAGTCAGCTCTCGGCGCGGAGGACAGCGTCGCTTGGGAACACGTGGACGACACGATGGAGGCGGTCGCGCGCCTTAAGGAACAGGGATATACCATTGTCAGCATCGAACAGACGACGAAATCAGTGATGCTCGACAGGTTCACTCCTGAAAAGGGAAAGAAATATGCCCTTATATTCGGAAACGAGGTCTCTGGCGTAGCTCAGGATGTTGTGGACGCTTCTGATTTTTCTCTGGAAGTGCCACAGTTCGGAACCAAACATTCGCTCAATGTGTCAGTTACCGTGGGCGTCATTCTCTGGCATTTCCGTCTTGCCTTTTTACGGGGGTGAGTCCGGGTCCCTGCCAAAAACCTCTCTGTCTGCATCTGCAGCATTCATGGCCTCTGGAATCTGACAAATTGTCAGTATTTCTGTGATGGCATCCATTTTGTCCTGATGGGAGCCGTCGGGATCTGATGCCCGGCGTCAGAACGAGTAATTAACAATAACATATTTATCATGATCAAACCATTAGCAGACAGAGTCGTGATCGAGCCGAAGGCGGCCGAGACTCAGACAGCGTCAGGACTTTATATTCCTGACACAGCAAAGGAAAAACCACAGCAGGGCACAGTAGTGGCGGCAGGACCCGGAAAGAAGGACGAGCCTATGGAAGTGAAGGTGGGGGATGTCGTAATATATGGCAAATATGCAGGTACGGAAGTGTCTGTGGACGGCAAGGACTACCTCATAATGAAGCAGTCTGACATATTGGCAATACTATAGTAATATACCAACGTCATCCCCGACCTGATCGGGGATCTGTAAATAAAAAGATATATGGCAAAAGATATAAGATTCAATATGGATGCACGTTCCAAGATGAAGGAAGGTGCGGATGCATTGGCGGATGCGGTGAAGGTGACACTCGGTCCAAAAGGACGCAATGTGGTGATCGAGAAGAAGTTCGGCGCCCCTCAGGTGACCAAGGACGGAGTGACCGTTGCAAAAGAGATCGAACTCGAGGACAGGATAGCTAACATGGGTGCACAGATGGTCAAGGAAGTCGCTTCCAAGACCAATGACCAGGCGGGAGACGGTACCACGACAGCAACCGTCCTGGCTCAGGCCATCATCAATGTCGGTCTCAAGAATGTGACAGCCGGCGCAAACCCTATGGACCTCAAGAGAGGTATCGACAAGGCAGTGGCAGCTGTCGTTGAAAGCCTTCGTGCACAGAGCCAGGAAGTGGGTGAGGACTATGCCAAGATCGAGCAGGTCGGAACCATCTCCGCAAACAATGACAGCTACATCGGCAAGCTTATCGCTGATGCAATGTCAAAGGTGAAGAAGGACGGTGTCATCACTGTTGAGGAAGCCAAGGGCACAGAGACCGAGGTGAAGGTCGTTGAGGGTATGCAGTTCGACAGAGGTTACATATCTCCTTACTTTATGACCAACGGCGACAAGATGGAGGCCGTCCTTGACAATCCTTTCATCCTTATCACAGACAAGAAGATCTCGACAATGAAGGACCTTCTTCCTGTGCTCGAACCTATCGCACGTGAAGGAAAATCACTCCTCATCATCGCAGAGGATGTTGACGGCGAGGCTCTTACGACTCTTGTCGTGAACAAGCTCCGCGGTACGCTCAAGATAGCCGCAGTAAAGGCTCCGGGCTTCGGTGACCGCCGCAAGGAGATGCTTCAGGACATAGCTATCCTCACAGGAGGCATGGTGATTTCTGAGGAGCGTGGCTTCACTCTTGAGAACATGACTCCAGACATGCTTGGAAAGGCAGAGAAGGTGGTCGTGACTAAGGACAGTACTACAGTTGTCAACGGTGCAGGAGCGGCAGAGGCCATCCAGGAAAGAGCTGACCTTATCCGCAAGCAGATTGAAACCACGACTTCAGACTACGACCGTGAGAAGCTTCTCGAGCGCCTCGGCAAGCTCGCAGGCGGTGTTGCCGTGCTTTACGTAGGTGCAGCCACAGAGGTCGAGATGAAGGAGAAGAAGGACAGGGTGGAGGACGCCCTCAGCGCTACAAGGGCCGCAGTAGAGGAAGGTATCGTGCCTGGTGGTGGAGTCGCATACATCCGTGCATCCGAGGCTATCAGGGATCTCGTCGGAGACAATGAGGATGAGACCACAGGAATAAGGATCGTGGCACGCGCCATAGAAGAGCCTCTGCGTCAGATCGCTGCAAATGCAGGAGTAGAGGGAAGCGTGATCATCAACAAGATCCGCGAAGGCAAGGCTGACTTCGGTTATAACGCGCGCACCGGTGAATATGTGAACATGTTCGAGGAAGGCGTCATCGACCCTACAAAGGTTTCACGCGTGGCCCTGGAGAATGCAGCATCAGTAGCCGGAATGTTCCTGACTACAGAGTGCGCGATTGTGGATATACCTGAACCGGTCGCACCGGCAATGCCTGCGGGCGGCGGCATGGGAGGAATGATGTAATCCCGTCCGGGCAGAAAGAGCAGGAGGGTCGTGGCTGTTTATGGTCATGACCCTCCTTTGTCTATATATCCCTGACAGAGCCAGGTGGCTGGGTCGGGGGAAATAGACAAAAAGGGAACGACTTTTCTGTCGTTCCCTCTTTTAGCTATTAGAAAATACCTTTAAAAGGTGAGATTCCTTATGAAAGTTTGTTGATGTAGACAGCGATACCGCTCTTGAGGTTTGCAGCCTTGTTCTTGTGGATCACGCCGATCTTTGCAAGCTTGTCAATCATTGCGTAGACCTTTGGTGCGTTAGCCTCTGCTGCTGCTTTGTCTGTTGTCTTTCTGATCGCGCGGATCGCGTTTCTTGTAGTCTTTGCATAATACTTGTTATGCAACCTGCGCCTCTCGCTCTGGCGATAGCGCTTGTCTGCTGATGCGTGGTTTGCCATTATTTTTATTTTTTATATTTCTTGTAGTCGGTAGGGGAATCGAACCCCTCTTGCGAGAATGAAAATCTCGAGTCCTAACCGATAGACGAACCGACCGAACTGACCATTTTTTACAAATGGGAGTGCAAAGGTATAAATTATTTCGGAATCACCAAAATATTTTTATTCTTTTCCGTCATTATTTTTAGGTTTGTCCCACTCGAAAGAGTACAGGACAGACTCTACCTGTCTGAGGTACTGCCTCTTATCATATTTTGGAGCATATACGAAGGCAAGAAGCACTATCATGTCCTTTCCGTCCTGACTGTAGAATGCGTGTGCCACAAAAGGACCTCCCATATAATCGTTGTGCACGTCCCAAAGACCGCGGATCTCCGCAAATGCATGTCCCTTGTAGTTCATATATTTTACTGAAGGAGTCACGCTGGATGCTATGGTCATATATGTGTTCTCGAACATGCCCGGCACATTCTTCTGAAGCATCGCGTTGATGTCCTTGATGAGATTCTCACGGCTCATCATCTCTTCGCCGGGTACCACAGGGTACTTGAATCCCAGGATGCTCTGCTGAGTGTACTGAGGCTCATAGGTGACCCATGTGAAGTCGTTGGTCCTCATCTTGAGCCTGTAGCCTGAAGGATAATGTGGGGAACCTCCAAGGACTTCGGCCACCGCCGGTGCAATGGCGAGTTCTTCATACCTCTTGGTGTTGGCGATCACTCTGTCTCTTTCAGCCTGTTCCAGAGTCGTGATGATCTTCTGGCTGTTGTCCTTTATCAGTTCCACCGCAGTCTCGCTGTCCGGTGCGTTGATCCCTATCACGCACTGCGGAGCCGCCCATACGTTCTGACGGATGGTCACGCCCGGCTCGGTCACGCTGCTGCTGATGTTGACGATGATGATGTTCCTGTGGATCTGGAACATGTTGTTGAATCCGTTAGGGATAACGTCCACAAGGGTGTACATAGGTTCGCGCTGCGGCAGATAAGGACAGTCTGCCGCCAGGGTGTCGCGCAGGGTGGTTCCCACCGCTCCTTCCCATGCCCCCTTGTCGATGACGATGATCACCTCGCCGGCCTTGCCGCTGATGTTGGGGAGCAGAGCCTTCTTTCTTTTCTCCTCGCTGCAGGAAACAAGAGTCATGACTGTCATGGCAGCAAGAAGCAGATATGTAAAAAGTCGTTTCATGATATGGATGTGTTATTTGATTATTCTGATTATGTCGTTGCCGAAGGCCAGTATCATAAGTCCGAAGAGAAGCAGCATGCCTATGAGCTGGGCTATGTAGAGGAAACCGTCGCTCGGCTTTCTTCCCGTTATCATTTCATAAAGGGTGAAGACTATGTGTCCTCCGTCCAGCGCCGGAATCGGGAGCAGATTCATCACTCCGAGCATTACAGACAGCAGGGCGATGATGCTGAGGAAGCTGTACCAGTCCCATGTTGCAGGGAACACCTGTCCTATGGCTATGAAGCTGCCGACGGATTTATATGCTTCCGTGCTCGGAGTGGCCACGAGCTTAAGGTCCTTCATGTAGCCGCCGATGGTGGAGAATGTCTTCCGGAATCCTGCCGGGATCGAGGTCAGCAGGCTGTATTCCCTCTGCTGGACTTCGGGAGGCATCAGGTGTACTCCAAGACGGCCGGCTGTGTCGACCGCCATCGCAATCTCAAGGGTGTCGCCCTCCCTTAGTATGGTGACAGGAATGGTTTCTCCCTTGTGGGCCTCGAGTATCGGCCAGGCCTCCTGGACAAAGCTCACTTCCTCGCCGCCTATCGAACCGATCCTGTCGCCCTGGCGTATGTCGGCACCGGCATTGGGCGAATTCTCCGCCACTTCCTTTATATTGAACGGTACTGCAAGGTCGAACATCCCCGGGGTGTTGAGCACCTTTCCTATCATGTTGTGGTCTATGTATATGTCCAGGGTGTCCCCATCTCTGAGGACAGTGGCCTTTCTTGCAGTCTGCCTCGCAAGGTCAGCCTGAAGCATGCCGAAATTCTCGGGCACGTAGTCGTCATAGCTGAGGATCTCGTCTCCGTTGCGGAATCCCATTTCGTAGGCAAGGTCGTTGACATATATCTTGTTTCCCTTGTTGGCGATGTAGCTTTCACCCCATATTGCCAGTATGGACGAATACATGAGGATGGCGAAGATGAAGTTGAAAAGAACGCCTCCTGCCATCACCAGAAGCCTCTGCCATGCCGGCTTTGTCCTGAACTCCCATGGCTGAGGCTCATTCTTCAGATGCTCCGTGTCCATGGATTCGTCTATCATTCCCGCAATCTTGCAGTAGCCTCCGACAGGAAGCCAGCCTATCCCGTATTCGGTTTCCCATTCCTTGGCCTTCGGGAAAAGTCTGCTGAACCATCCTGACTTCGTGCTGAGCAGTTTCCTGTCATATGCGTCAAAGAAAAGGTAGAACTTGTCAACCCTGACCCCGAAGAGCTTGGCGAAGAAGAAATGGCCGAATTCGTGTATGACGATAAGAGTTGAGAGCGCCAGTATTACTTGGAGTGCCTTTATGAGTATGGTCATCTGTGTCGTATGTTAGAATGATTTCCGTCTTTCTGCTATCAGCTCTGTGGCTTTTTCGAAAGCGGCTTCGTTGGTTCTGAATATCGTTTCAAGGTCGGGGGACGCTACAAATTCCGCACCATTCATGCATTCCGCGACTATGTCCGTGATGTCGTAGAAACCGATCTCTTCCCGGAGATATGCAGCTACCGCCGCTTCATTGGCTGCATTCATTATGCATGCCATGTTTCCTCCCTTTTCCAGGGCTTCATAAGCCAGTCCCAGAGCCGGGAACTTCTTCATGTCCGGTGCGAAGAACGAGAGTCCGCCGATCTGGGCGAAATCCAGTTTTCTGTTGGCCAGGGTAAGTCTGAAGGGATAGCTGAATGCAAACTGTATGGCCTCCCTCATGTCCGGGTGTCCCATCTGTGCGATGACGGAGCCGTCTGCATATTCCACCATCGAATGTATTATGGATTCCGGATGTACCACGACGTTTATCCTGCTGCCTTCCGTGCCGAAGAGCCATCTTGCCTCTATAATCTCAAGCCCTTTGTTCATCATGGTGGCCGAGTCTATGGTGATCTTGCTTCCCATGCTCCAGTTCGGATGGTTGAGCGCCTGGGCAGGCGTGGCCTTGGCGATGTCTTCGCGTGTCCATGTGCGGAACGGCCCTCCCGAGGCTGTCAGGTGGATCTTCTCGATTGCCGCACCGGCAGAACCCATGAGGCACTGGAAGATCGCCGAGTGCTCCGAATCTACCGGAAGGATGCGGGCATGGTGTTCCTCAGCCAGTTTCATCACGATCTCTCCTGCAGCCACCAGGGTTTCCTTGTTGGCGAGCGCTATGGTCTTGCCGGCCTTGACGGCTGCCACTGTCGAAGACAGGCCGCTGAAGCCTACCATGGAAGTCAGCACGATGTCAATGTTGTCCCCGGCCACAAGGTCGCAGACGGACTGCATTCCGGCGAATACCTTTATATAATGAGGCTGGAGGGCAGCGGCGACTTCACCATATCTGCCTTCATTGCATATGACCACTGCATTCGCATCGAATTCGATGGCCTGCTGTATGAGGAGGTCCGTGCTGTTGTTCGCCGTGAGCAGCTCCACTTCAAAGAGGTCGCGGTGCTGCCTTATCACGTCGAGGGCCTGTCTTCCGATCGATCCCGTGGATCCCAATATGGCGATGTGTCTCTTCTCCATCATTCCCCGGTTAGAAACTGATATATTTGGTAGGGTCCACTGTCTCTCCCTTGTGCCACAGCTCGAAATGCAGATGGTCTCCGGTCGAGAGGCTTCCGGTGTTGCCGACAAGGGCGACAGGCATGCCTGCGGAAACCTTGTCCCCGGTCTTTTTCAGCAGCTTCTCGTTATGTTTGTAGATGGAGATTATGTCTCCGTCGTGCTGTATCTGGATGGTGTATCCGTCCTCGTCGCTCCATCCGTCATAGATGACGGTCCCGTCGAGTGTGGCCTTCACCACCGAGCCGGATGGGGCCGTGATGTCCACATACGGATGCATCGCAGGGTCATATCCCTGTGAGATCACGCCTTTGAGAGGAGTGAAGAACAGCAGGCCGTCGATAGGGAGGTTGCGCTTGTTCCTTTCGGATATGTCGAACTGTTCCTCTTCCTTCACCTGCTTTCGGAGGAGCGAATCCTTGAGCGCGAACTGGGCGAGTTCCTCCTTAGTGGCGCTTGCCTTCTGCCTTGCGCTGATGAGGCTGTCGATCTTCAGAGGTTCCCTTCCCTCGACTACTCTCCTGAGGTTCTCCGAATAAAGTTCCCATCTGTAGATGACCGTCTCCAGCGAGTCTATGCGCATTGCATTATGGATTGCCGCTCTCTTTGAGTGAGCGTCAGGATAGCCAGGGATGAACTCCCTGACAGGGGTGAAGGCTATCACTGAATATATCACTGCGCTGAACGCCACCACTATGGTGACGATGGCTATGAATAATCCTGTCTTGCTTATCTTTACAGACGCCAGCTGCTGATGTGTATAGTGGTCGATCAGGGCTATGCGGAATTTGGTCGGTCTGCGGCTTTTATTGACTTTGCTCATATTTTTTATAACTTTGTGCCCGTATGGACAGAATCATAGGCATAGATTACGGAAGGAAACGTGTGGGTGTCGCTGTGAGCGATCCCCTCGGCATCTTTGCCTCCGCCCTTGAAACGGTACAATCTGCAAAGATAATAGAATATCTCAAAAAATATGCTGAAAATGAGAATGTAGTGCGCTTTGTGGTCGGTTATCCGGTGAATATGGATGGGGCTCCTTCCGAAGCTGCAAAGGATGTGGATGTCTTCCTGAAGCATCTGGCAAAGGCCTTTCCGGATGTGCCGGTCACTCTTGAGGACGAGAGGTTCACCTCGGTTCTCGCACACAGGGCGATGATTGACGGAGGCATGAAGGCCAAGGACCGCAGGGACAAGGAGTCGGTGGACAAGATAAGTGCAGCCATCATCCTTCAGAGCTACATCGACAAGACCGCCGGAGGTCCGCAAATTGCATTCGACCCTATGCTTGTGCCGGATTCGCTGTCTTCCAAAGTGACAAAGAAAAGGAGAAAATAAAAACCAACGATATGATATTACCTATATATTTATACGGTTCCGAGAAGCTCCGCGCAGAGAATGTCGACGCGGATCTTCAGAAGAAGGAAGAGCTTGCAAAGCTGATTTCAGATATGAAGGAGACCCTGAAGGAAGCCGACGGCTGCGGTCTTGCGGCTCCTCAGGTGGGAGTCAACCTCCGTGTCGTCATCGTGGACGGCTCGGATCTTTCCGACACTTATGATTATCTCAAGGACTTCCGCAGGACGATGATCAACCCGGTGGTCCTCGAGGAGAGTGAGCAGACCTGCGAGTATTCGGAGGGATGTCTCAGCGTACCCGGCATCTATGCCGAGGTCACACGTCCGTCCAGGATAAAGGTGGAGTACTACAATGAAGATCTGGAGAAGGTGGTCGAGGAATTTGACCGTTTCGCCTGCCGTATGGTGCAGCACGAGCTGTCGCACCTCGAGGGCAGCCTCTTTGTGGACAAGGTGTCGCCTATACGCCGCAAGATGATCATGCGCAAGCTGCAGGCCATCTCCAAGGGAACAGTACAGACAAGATATAAATCGAAAAAATAATGGGAGCATTTCACGCTTACGACATCAGGGGAATCTACAACGTAGATTTCGACAAGGAGGTGGCCTACAAGGTGGGCTACTTCCTTCCTGAACTCCTTTCGGCCGACAAGGTCCTGGTCGGCCGCGATGCAAGGGTCTCGTCTCCGGAGATTCATGAACATCTGCTCAAGGGCATCACCGATGCCGGAGCTGATGTCTATGACATAGGTCTCAGCACCACGCCAATGGTGTATTTCGGCACGGCGAACTATGGATTCAAGGCGTCTGTCCAGATCACAGCCTCTCACAATCCGGCTGAATACAATGGAATGAAGGTGTCTCGTGAAAATGCCCTTCCGGTAGGCCTGGACACAGGTCTGGGACAGATAAAGGAATGGATAGAGCAGGGACGGGAATGTGTGCCGGCCGCTGTCAGAGGACAGGTGCATCCTATGGATATAAAGAAGGACTATCTGGACTTCCTTCTCAAATATAAAGGTGACTGGTCGGGCCTGAAGATAGCCATGGATGTATCGAACGGAATGGCTTCGCTCTTCGTGCGTGACATATTCGGCGGCCAGCCGGCCTATATATATGAAGAGATGGACGGAAGTTTCCCTAATCACGAGCCTAACCCTTTGGTACAGAAGAATGTACAGGCACTGAAAGAGCTTGTGGCCGAGACAGGGGCCGACATAGGAGTGATATATGACGGTGATGCTGACCGTGTCATGTTTGTGGATGAGGACAGCAGGTTCATATCTCCTGACCTTATGATTGCCGTCCTCGGGCATTACTTCCTTGAGGAAAGGGGCGAGAAGGGCTATGTCATCCAGGACATCAGGAGCTCGAAGGCAGTAGGTGAATACCTGGCACCTATGGGCGGGCAGATGCAGACCTGGAAGGTCGGCCGTGCTTTCGCTGCCCACAAGCTCCGCGAGATCGACGGGATCTATGGCGGAGAACTGGCCGGCCACTACTATTTCCGTGACTTCTTCTATTCGGACAGCGGACTTCTGGCTTCGATCCTCATCCTCAATGTCGTGGCGAAGATGAAGGCTCAGGGCGTTTCTCTCAGCCAGCTCATAGCACGCATAGAAAAGTACCAGAACTCGGGCGAGATCAACTTCCGCCTTGAGGACAAGAGGGGTGCGATGGATGCGGTGCGTGATTTCTTCATGCAGTCGGAGAAGGCTTCCGCCTATATGGACTTTGACGGCTACCGTGTGGAGTTTCCTCAATGGTGGTTTAATATAAGGCCTTCAAATACAGAACCTTATCTTCGTTTCCTCTGTGAGGCTACATCCAAGGAACTGCTCGACGAGAAGGTCGCTAAGGTAAGGGAGATCCTTACCACACAATTCGGGGCAGAATAATGACAGGGAACATCAGAAATTTCTTTGCAGCCGCAGCGTTACTTCTTGTCGCCGTCGGTCTCGATGCTCATAATCCGGTCCGGATAGATACGACCACAACCCGTTTGGTCATCCCTCGTCCTGCACTGGAGCCGGTGAAGTCATTCATCACCTCACCGTCGGATCCGATAGATACCTTGGACACAGCGAACGAATTCATCAAGGTGATCCTCTATGGGGACAACACGTGGCAGTACTATAAGACACCTGGTTTCCAGCAGGTTGCCGGCGTCTATGACGAGTACTGGGACACGTCCGCAGTAAACCCGTATATGTCAATACCGAGGGACTCGCTTCCTTCTCAGTGGACCATATGGTTGGTGGACAGCCTTGACCAGTACAGATGTCCTTATCAGACAAAGGTACATCACAGAGGCAAGTTCGGACCTCGTCGAGGACGCCGTCACCAGGGGGTCGACCTTCCGCTCAAGACAGGTGACCCCGTGTATGCTACATTTACCGGAAAGGTGAGGATGTCAAAATACCTCGGCGCATATGGAAATGTAATCGTGCTCCGCCACGACAACGGCCTGGAGACCTTCTATGCCCATCTTTCCAAGCGGCATGTCGAGGTGGGGGACTGGGTGAATGCCGGGGATGTCATCGGTCTTGGAGGATCTACAGGACGCTCCACCGGGCCTCATCTTCATTTCGAGACGCGCTATAAAGGCTATGCCTTCGATCCCCAGTGGCTCATAGACTTCGAGAACGGCATCCTCCGTCACCGCCTCTTTGTGCTCAAGCAGAAGTACTTCAGCATATACAGCAATTACGAGCAGGACTTCGAGGATGAGATGAAGAATCATGAAGAGGATCAGAAGGAGGACGCCGAGGAGGCGGCCAAGAGGTATTATACCATAAAGTCAGGGGACACACTTGGCCGTATCGCCATCAACAACAACACGACAGTCAGCGAACTGTGCCGTCTGAACGGCATCACCCGCACCACCACTCTCCGTATCGGACGCCGTATCCGGGTGCGATGATTTTTTGCTGCCGGATGTTGTTATGTATTTGATAATTAAGAATAATATTCTATTTTTGCAGAATCTTTCAATTATGGATTGATTGTGTGTAAAAGTTTAACGGAAAAAATTTATTCAATGAAAAAGGTAATGTTTTTTGAGGAGTCTTACGAAACTCCAGCAGTTACAGTGATCGACATCCAGAGCGAGGGTGTCCTTTGTCAGAGCGGTGCCGGTCTCGGCGTCGGCGATTGGGAGGATGATGGTTCTTTGGATTTCTAAAAAAATGATGATTGTTATGAAGAGAATATTCATGATGGGCCTTATGCTCGCATCGGCATTCGCCCTAACAAACTGTTCTGAGGAAATCGCCCAGCCGGCTCCTGACTTCAACGAGCCTGCAGGTGAGGTCCAGTTCGAGATCTACGCTCCTGCAGCGCAGACAAAGACCGCTAACGACGGTATGTCTACAGTGTGGGTTGAGAATGACCAGATCAATGTATTCCACGCTGAGGCTGGTGCAGCTTCGTATGTAAACGATGGCGTTTTCGCGATTTATAAGCAGAATCTTGCTGACGGACTTTTCCTGGGTGCACTCAAGCAGCCTCTTACAGCATCTGCTTACGACTGGTACTTCTTCTACCCTTATACAATAGGTATGAAGACCCCTGCAGGTGACGCAGTTGTTACTCTCGCTGGAAAGACCCAGACTCAGAAGGGTAACAGCAATATGGCCCACATCGCTGGTGTGAACTATCCTATGTGTGCTGTGGTAAAGAATGTGGCGGCAGAAGAGACCCCTGCAGGTGAGATGAAACACATGTCGGCACTTGTAGCCATCAATGTGATCAACAACACTGATGCACCTATGAACGTGGTGTCAGCGGGCCTCGGAGCCTCTGAAGACATCGTGGGTACATATTACATGGACTTCACAGGTGAAGAAGTGGTCTACACTCCGTCAGGTGACGAGTATGTATCTAAAGTGGCTAACCTTGAGGTTGTCGGCGGAGAGAGCATCGAAGCCGGAGCTTCAGCAAAGTTCTATCTTGCAGTGAAGCCTTTCACAGCTGAGGCAGAGTCAAGGCTCACAGTCTATGTGAACGGAAGCCGCAAGAGCATCACACTCCCTGAGACTACAGAGTTCAAGGCTGGCAAGATCAAGACCATCAACGTGACTGTAGACCCGATCCAGCACGAGCTCAGCACATCATCAACTATCAAGTCAAACCATCTTGTGGCAGGTGACTACACCGTGACCAACAACCGTGGTAAGATCAACGGCGTAGCGACAAGCTACATAGTGAAGGTGGGTACCGAAGAGAATACAGGTTCAATCATTCTCAAGGGATCCCTCAAGGATTTCATCAACATGAAGGAGATGGGATTCTTCGCTGCCTCATGGACAGGCAGGCAGGGAGCTCTTACAATTGCTCAGGTAGCAGTCAAGTTCCCTGAAGGAGGAATGCGTTCTTCACTTCTTGGTGCGGACCTCGTGATGACAGCTGAGGAGATCGCAGCGATGATCGCAGAGCAGTCAGGTCAGGAGATCGACATGGACAAGCTCATGTTCAAGCCGGTTCCTGCAGGTATGTTCAACGACGATGATTATAAGAACCACAATCTTACAATCCTTGATGAGGAGCTTCACTACTATGGCATCACAGAGGATGAGCTCAATGAGATGGTAGCATCGACAGGCCTTTCTGTAGATGATCTCAGAGCCCTCATCAATGGCGAAGGCGACATCATCGAAACTCTCGGACCTATCCTTGAGTCTTTTGGAGTGGACCTCGCATCAATAGAGCAGTACATTCCTATCATCGAGATGCTCCTTCCGGAGATCAGAGCGGCACAGCTTGCTGTTACCCTTTCTACAACAACAGCTGACCAGGCTGGCAACACTTACGACCCACGCGTGGTCATCTGGGGTATGAACATCTTCTTCAATGAATAATTAAGATGGCAGGGCTTTGCGCCCTGCCGATATATAAGACAGCACTCCCGAAAGTCTTGCGGCTTTCGGGAGTGTCGTCTTATGGTAAGGAGGGGAGGATTACTCCCACTCGATTGTTGCTGATGGCTTTGGAGAAAGGTCGTAGCATACGCGGTTCACCGTAGGGACCTCGGCGAGGATGCGGTCTGTGATCTTCATGAGGACCGGCCACTCGATCTGCTCTATTGTGGCTGTCATGGCATCAACCGTGTTGACGGCGCGGATGATGACCGGCCAGTCATAAGAACGTGCGTTGTTGCGTACACCCACTGACTTGAAGTCAGGAACTATAGTGAAGTACTGCCATACCTTCTTGTCGAGACCTGCCTTTGCAAATTCCTCACGGAGGATGGCATCAGACTCACGGAGAGCCTCGAGGCGGTCGCGTGTGATGGCTCCGAGACAGCGGACTCCGAGTCCCGGTCCTGGGAACGGCTGGCGGTAAACCATTTCATAAGGAAGTCCGAGTTCCACGCCGCAGGCACGGACTTCATCCTTGAAGAGCTGCTTGAGAGGCTCCACGAGCTCGAACTTGAGGTCGTCAGGAAGACCGCCTACATTATGGTGTGACTTCACTACTTTCGCTGTCTTTGTTCCGCTTTCCGCGATGTCCGGGTAGATGGTTCCCTGTCCGAGGAAGTCTATGCCGTCAAGCTTGCGTGCTTCCTCTTCGAAGACACGGATGAACTCTCCTCCGATGATCTTTCTCTTCTTCTCAGGATCAGCCACTCCCTCGAGAAGGCCGAGGAAACGGTCGGTTGCGTCAACATAGATCAGGTTTGCGCTGAGCTGGTTTCTGAACACCTCCACTACATTCTCAGACTCGCCCTTGCGCATGAGTCCGTGATTTACATGAACACAATAGAGTCTGTCACCGATGGCTTTGAGAAGAAGCGCGGCAAGTACAGAACTGTCCACACCGCCCGAAAGGGCAAGGAGGACCTTCTTGTCGCCCACCTGCTGGCGGATGAGTTCAACCTGATCTGCAACGAAGTTCTTCATGTTCCAGTTGGCCTCAGCCTTGCAGGTGTCGAAGATGAATGATCTGATCTCCTCCTTGATGGCGTTCTCATCATTGCCGAACTGCTCGAGCTTGACCTCGCACAGAGCCTTTTCGTGACCTGCAGCCATTACAGGGATGCCGCACTGATAGATTTCAGGGAGCACATCGATTGCAACTGAATCAACTATGTTGTTGGGGCCGCCATTGATGATGATGCCCTTGACGTTCGGAAGGGCCTTCAGCTCGCTGGCTGTGATGTCGTGAGGGTGAATTTCGCTGTACACTCCGAGGGCGCGTACGGCTCTTGCGAGAACTGTGTTCTCGTGACTTCCCAAGTCGAGAATTACAATCATATCCTGTTTCATAACCTTGAATAATTTATTTTCGTTTGCAAAGATAGTAAGAAAAATCGAAAGACAGGGAAAATCGGGGAATAATAGTTGTCTGCGAGCGATTTATCGTATATTGGCGAAATAAGGCGAAGCCACGAAAAGCCAATAAAATGCCCGTTGAAGC
>SUYN01000018.1 GCA_015060405.1 Bacteroidales bacterium | reverse complement strand
CAATGGGGCAATCAATGGTCGTATCTGCTGTAGTGCTACCATCTATCAAAACGGTGTAATGATGAAAAGGAGTCTTCTCCCTCCCATATTTCAGCCGAAGTTTCCAATTATTAGAGTTCATATAAATTCCGAATTGTCGGTATAAAGTTATGCATTCCGACTGAAAAACACAACATTACTATCCTCCACGGAGAAGAGGAACAGGCGATTTTGAGGTGTTTTGAGGTCACCTTTTGCATTGTGGTGAGCAAAAGTGACCATTTTTGAGGTTTTGATAAAAAGACAATCCTGTAAGCGATTGGTTATCAATGCTTACAGGATTGTATCGTACCCGGAGCCGGGATCGAACCGGCACGGATTGCTCCACTGGTGTTTGAGACCAGCGCGTCTACCGATTCCGCCATCCGGGCTGGTGTGATGGGAGTGATTTCCGCATCAGGAGCACAAAGGTATTGGATTTTTCGGAAATTGCAAAATAAATAGTGGCTTTGTGGGCTGCCGCAGGGTGAGACGGGTGTGATATGATGGGGCTCAGGTGTTTATGTATATCCGGAAATATGTTATATTTGTAGGATGTAACCACATTCAACCATATCGTATGGGGCAGATAAACATATATTCCGGTAACAAACCGGTCAGCCGTGTCGTGACGGGCGGCACTCTCAAGGACCTGGACGCGTGTCTGAAGCCGTACAGGCACATATTTGCAGTCGTTGACAGTAATGTCGCGCAGAAGTGTCCGGCCGTGTCGCAGCTGATGGACGGCTTGAGGAGGAACAAGGTTGAAATGATGTCCCTGGAGCCCTCTGAGGAGCATAAGACTCTTGATACGGTGATGGGGATATGTTCGTGGCTGCTCGAGAATGGGGCGGACAGGGATGCGATGCTGCTGGCTGTCGGAGGCGGGATCACTACGGATATGGTGGGCTTCGCGGCGAGCATATACAAGAGGGGGGTGAGGTTCGGTTACGTCCCGACAACCCTTCTGGCGCAGGTGGATGCCGCGATCGGAGGCAAGACCGGCGTCAATTTCGAGAAATATAAGAACATCCTTGGCGTCATTCGTCAGCCGGTCTTCACCTATATATGTCCTCAGGTGCTGGAGAGCCTCCCGGAAAGGGATTTCTGTTCCGGAGCGGCTGAAATGCTGAAGACTTTCGTCATCGAGGACGGGGGTAACTACCGTAAGGCCGCAGACCTGTTTTTCGACATGTCGGGCGAGTACCATGTGGAGGTCATGATGTACGGAAAGGATGAGAGGAAAGTGTGGGGAGACATCGTCAGGAAACACAGCAGGACACTGACCGAACTCATAGGTGCGGCGGCCAGGGTCAAGGCGGGAATCGTCTCACGCGACCAGTTCGAGAACGGCGAACGCAGGAAGCTCAACCTCGGGCATACGTTTGCCCACGCGATAGAGACGCTGGTGCAGAGAGAGGGATCAGGACGTTTCAATATGGATGGGGTTACCCATGGGGAAGCCGTTGCAATGGGCATGGTGCTGGCGGCAAGGCTTGCTGACAGGTATTATAGGAACGACCGTAACGATCCGACAGAGCTGGAGGACAGGATAAGCACAGACCTGTGGGACTGCAATATCCCTTGTTTCTGCCCATATTCCATTGAGGAGATGGCGGCAATAATGAGCAAGGACAAGAAGGCCGAGGGCGGCAAGGTGCATTTCGTGCTGCCGAAGGCGGTCGGTGAAGTCGAGACTGTCGCGCTGACGGTTGAGGAGGTATGCAGGCTTATGGCGTAGTACCGTTAAAAGGAATGATATGATTTGTACGACAATACAGAACAGGAATCTTGAACAGATATATGAGGCCCTGGAGCAGTGCGAGATGGCGGAGATCCGTCTGGACAGATGTGCACTGACCGCGAGGGAGACTCAGGAACTCTTTATGTCTGACATCCCGCTGGTGGCGACATGCCGCATAAGCGAGGTCGCTGCCACTGAGCCGTCGCTGCGGGAACTCGCTCAGCCGAGCCGTGACATAAAGGCGATGCAGATGGCGGAAAAGCGCCTCATCCGTGCAATCGAGGCCGGTGCGCGATATGTTGACGTGGAGATCGAAGCACAGAAGCAGATGTCCAAGAGGGTGCGCCAGGCCGCTCACGAAAACGGAACCGTCTTCATCAGGTCCTACCACGATTTTGAGGGCACCGACTCGTTTGAAGCCCTGAAGGCCATGGTGGAGAAATGCGTATATCATGGTGCGGATATGGTGAAGATCGTCACCACGGCCCATTCTGCCGCTGATGCGGAAAAGGTGATGGCATTATATGAGTGGTGCCGCCAGGAAAAGGCTTCCGGCAATGAGAGGATCGGAGCTCTGGCAGAAGGCGGGCTCATAGCCTTCTGTATGGGCGAGGATGGAAGACAGTCGCGTCTGGATTGTCTGAAATATGGTGCTCCGTACACCTATGCAGCACTGAATGACGAGGAGATCGCAGCACCGGGCCAATGGAGCACGTCTGCAATGTATAAAGCGATATATGGGGATTTCCGTTTCATAGGGACCTCTGAAGAAAAATGCGTGAGGTCTGTCATGCCTGTGTCCAAGAGTTTCGCCCAGCGTGCCATCATAGCGGCTGCTCTTGCCGACGGTACCTCTCGCCTAAGCGGCTACACCCCATGCGGTGACAATGAGGCCGCAATACAGGTCGCCCAAAGCCTGGGTGCTGATGTGAGGCGGGATGGTAATACATTGATAATAAAAGGAATATCGGCTCAGCTGGGCTCGTTGGAGCGGATCGCTTCTCAGAATGTCACATCGTGTTCCGACAGGGCATCCTCAGAAGAAACAGATGTAGCCGAGGACGATGGCCTGACACTTCATGTCGGGGAGTCCGGACTTCTGACAAGGATGATGATCCCGGTTATGGCACAGCTGAGCCGGAAGCCGGTGAGGTTCACGGGGGAGAAGACCCTCCTCGGGCGTCCTCTTACAGGAGCCCGCGAAATCATGGATGCCTTTGCCGCCTCTGTCACCTCGGGCCACCCCTCTGTCACCCCGAGCGAAGTCGAGGGGCCTCTCACCCCGGTCCGTGTCCCGCTGACAGTCAGGGGACCTCTCAAGGCGGGACGTGCAGAAATATCAGGCAGGCACGGCTCACAGCTGATTTCCGGTCTGCTTATGGCTCTTCCGTTCTCGGAGAATAACACTTCGCTTATCGTCCGCGAGCCCAAGAGCATTCCGTATATGTTCATAACCCTTGAAGTGCTGAAGAAGTTCGGCATCAAGGTCGGCAATGATATGCTCGGAGGACGTGACTTCCTTGAGTCCGACGGCGACTGGTCGCTCTGCACGGAGATGGTCTTCAAGGTCAAGGGAGGTCAGAAATATAAGGCGACAGACATCAGTCTTGAAGGAGACTGGAGTGCCGCGGCCAACTTCCTGGTTGCAGGGGCACTCTTCGGAAAGACTGTGATTCAGGGACTTGATACGACATCCCTCCAGGCGGACCTGTCCATAATGGATATATTGATGGATGCCGGGGCAAGCCTCTCCCAGCTTGACGGAGACACCGGGGACATCACTGTACAGCGTGCTCCGTTGAAGGCCTTTGAGGTGGATGCCTCGAACTGCCCGGACCTGTTTCCGGTCATAGCGGTTCTTGCGGCCTTCTGCCAGGGCACAAGCCGTCTGGCAGGTGTCGGCCGTCTTGCCAATAAGGAAAGCGACAGAGCCGGGGCCATAATGGAGATGCTCCATCAGATGGGAGTCAAGGCATCGACAGAAGGCGACGTGATGCTCATCGAGGGTCATAGTCTCACCAGCCGCCTCCTGTCAGGCTCCACCGAAGGTTCTGCCCCGGGACTCCTTAAAGGAGGCTCGTACACCTCACACCATGACCACCGCATGGTCATGGCCCTGAAGGTGGCGGCGCTCGGAGCCGACGGCCCTGTCATCATAGACGATGAGGAATGTGTGGCGAAATCCTTCCCGCAGTTCCACGACATATTCGCAGAAATGTGTGCGGCGCAAAGTGTTGACATATAAGCCGTTACGCTGAATCACCTGCGGCATCTGGAGCAGGTGATTCAGCGTAAGCGACTGATTGATAATTAGATAAAGTTCAAAGCGTATGAATGATATAGGAAGAAAATTCAGAGTGAGCATCTTCGGAGAATCCCACGGAGAGCTCATCGGAGTGGTGCTGGATGGGGTTCCGGCAGGGCTGGAATTGTCGGAGGAGGATTTCGGACATGATATCCTTCGCAGAAAGAGCGGGGCAAAGGGTACGACACCGCGCATCGAGGCGGATCAGCCGGCAATCGTGAGCGGAGTCTTCGAGGGACACACCACAGGAGCTCCTCTGACGATAACCTTCCGTAACGGCAATGTCCGTTCGTCTGACTATGAGCTGTTTGCAGCCATGCCCCGCCCCGGACATGCGGACCTTACCGCAGCGCTGAAATGGGCTGACTGTCAGGACCCTCGTGGCGGAGGACATTTCTCCGGAAGGCTGACCTTGCCGGTAGTGGCTGCCGGAGTCGTGGCCAAGAAGATCCTGGCAGATGCGACTATGCTTGATGACACTCCGTTCACATCCGTTGATGCCAGGATTGTGGAGCTTGGAGGGATCCCGGCGGACGGATCGGAAATGCCGGAAGCATGGAAAGCAGCAATAGAACAGGCCGCAGAGGCGGGGGACAGCCTCGGAGCTATAGTGGAATGCACGGTTCCGGACTTGGATCCGGGCTATGGCGAGCCGTTCTGGGACAGTGTCGAATCGGTGATCGCCCATGCTGTCTTTTCCATCCCCGGAGTAAGGGGAATGGAGTTCGGAGACGGTTTCAAGGCATCTGCGATGAAGGGCTCCGAGCATAATGACCCTATTGGTCCGGACGGACGTCCGACGAAGAATGGAGCCGGCGGAGTGAACGGTGGCATAACCAATGGTGCCCCTGTCGTGTTCCGTGTGGCATTCAAACCGACCTCCAGCATAAGGAAGCCTCAGGAGACGTTCAACTTCGTGACCGGTGAGACGGGTACTCTTGAGATCCCGGGCCGCCACGACGTGTGCTTCGCACTCCGTGTCCCGGTGGTCGTGGAAGCCATGACAGCGATAGCTTTAGCCGACCTTGTCCTGTTGAATCAGTAATAATGAAACTTGAAAAACCATGAAACAGACATTCCTTACAACAGTCCTTATCTTCATAGCCGCTCTTGGAGCTTCAGCTCAGCCTCATTCTCAGGACAAAGGCTACAACTATGTCCAGAACATATCCTATACATCTGAGGATGAAACAGATGCATACAGAAAGGAACGCTGTGTCCTCGATATATACTACCCTGACACAGACAAAGGTTTTGCCACCCTCGTGTGGTTCCATGGCGGCGGTCTGGAAGGCGGCAGCAAGGAACTCCTTGAGGGATTCCGCAGGCAGGGCTTTGCCGTGGTAAGCGTCAACTACCGCCTCTTCCCTAAATGCAAATGTCCGGACTATCTGGACGATGCAGCAATGGCAGTCGCGTGGACCTTCGCGAACATTGAGAAATATGGCGGCACAAAAGAGCAGATCTATGTTTCAGGCCATTCGGCGGGAGGTTATCTGACCCTTATGGTGGCACTTGCAAAGGAATATATGGCAAAGTACGGAGCTGATGCGGACAAGATTGCAAAGGCCTATCCTGTAAGCGGCCAGACGGTGACCCACTACACCATCCGTAAGGAAAGGGGACTTCCGGACGGCATACCGGTGATAGATGAATATGCCCCTATGAGTCATGCCTCAAGGGGCGGAGCTCCTATGATCCTGATCTCGGGAGACCGCAGCCTCGAGATGCTTGCCCGCTATGAGGAAAATGCTCATCTTCAGTCACTTCTCCAGCATTTCAAGCACGACTCGGTGCTCTATGAGATGCAGGGCTTCAACCATGTAAGCGTCCTTGCTCCTGCCGTAGCCCTGATTTCCTCAGACATAAAGAGGCTCTGGAAGGAGTACAGCAGATAGTGCAGCACCGCCGTCAAGGCCTCTGATAGAGCTTCAGACCGAATTCGACAGCCATTGTCATCAGATGGCCGAAGATGTCCGACTGCTTGCGTTCATGTCCGGCCCAGGCCTTGTCCATAGTGAAGAAATAGACATATATAGGAAGTCCGTAAGGTGTGACTTCCTTCTGGGTGACTATGATGTCAAGGTCCGGGTTCACGTCTGGATGTGAGCGGAGATAGTTCTCGATATATATCAGATATATCCCTGCATTGGTTGAAGGCATCCTTCCGCCTTCGGCCTGCAGCTTTTCCATGGCCCCGCTGATCTGAGGCACCGCCTTGACAATGTCCGATATCATCTCCTCCGTGCAGACTTCGAGTGTGTTGAGGTCTACAAATATGCATTTGTCCGCCCTGCGCCCTCTGCTCTCCTGCATCCCCCGCCAGTTCTTGAATGGGGTGGTGACAAGCGTATATGGCGGTATCATCGTGATGGTGTTGTCCCAGTTGCGTACCTTGACGGTGTTCAGGGTTATTTCCTCGACATTGCCGTTGGCGCTGCCGTCTGGCATCTGTATCCAGTCCCCGAGCTTGATCATGTCGTTCTGCGAGAGCTGGACTCCCGCGACAAAGCCGAGTATGCTGTCCTTGAATATTAGCATCAGCACAGCTGCCGAGGCGCCGAGTCCGGTCAGCAGGACGACCGGTGACTTGTCTATGATGATGGATACTGTTATGATTCCTCCGATGAAGTACAGGATCACCTGAAGGACCTGAACCAGGCCATGGAGAGGTCTGATACGATTCTTGTCCGTGGTCATGTAGAAGTCGAGGAAGGCCAGGAGCATTGAGTTCAGGATCATGATCGTGATGACGATGATGAAGATGACGTCCATCCTGTGCAGGTTCCGGATCAGGTCGCTGCCCCGTTCGAAGACCAGGTACGGCATGACGTAAAGAAGAAATCCCGGGATGAGGAGAATGAGATGATGCCCGAGTTTCCGTTTGACCAGAGCGTTGTGCCATCTTGAACCCTTCAGCCTTGTGCTACGTCTGACGAACCACCGGAAGAGGGCCTGAATCAGCCAGTTCACTCCTACGGCTATCAGCAGCATGGCGATTATAAGCAATGTCGTGTTTATAAAGTCGGCTGTCTCGGCCTCGATGTGCAGTCGGTTGATCAGAAGATCATCCAGCCATTTTACAATCTTTGTCATATGTCATATCTTTTTTCAGGTCATATTTCAATTTCTGTGCAACGGTTGAGGACAAAAGCGAATCTATTGTGGCGATTGTCGATATGAAGGCGGAAGTATTGTCGGACAGGTTGCGTTATTTTTACGGAATATGGAACAGAATCATGAAATAAAGGCTCCGGTAACGGCTGTGTCGCGCCACAGAATCGCGACGGACGGCATGGGTGTGACCACCCTGGTGGTGTTTCATGCCTGCCCGCTCCGCTGCCGCTGGTGCCTGAATCCTCAGACCTGGCGCGAGGGTTCGGTCTACACGGAAATGACTCCCGCTCAGCTGCTGATGGGAGTCCGGGCAGACGACCTTTATTTCCAGGCTACCGGTGGCGGCGTAACCTTCGGAGGAGGGGAGCCGGCGCTCCGGAGCAGGTTCATCGAGGAGTTCCGACGGATGTGTCCCAAGGAGTGGAAGATAAACATCGAGACTTCTCTGAATGTGCCTCAGGAGCATGTCAGGAGGCTGATTCCGCTGACAGACGAATTCCTGATCGACATCAAGGACATGAACCCGTCCATATACAGTGAATATACCGGAAAGGACAATGACCAGGTCATCAGCAACCTCATGCTCATCGTTTCTGAAGGCATGGCGGACAGATGCCGGATAAGGATTCCGCTGATTCCCGGCTACAACTCGGAGGAAGACAGGCGGCACAGCATCGATATGCTCCGCAACATGGGTTTCACCCGCTTTGATGTGTTTGAATACATAACGAAAATTAACAAATAAACAATTATGGAACGTGGAAAACAGATCTGTAAGATTCTGAAGGACATCAGAAGACAGATCGCAGACGAAAACGGAATAGAATTCATTACCTCTGAATGTAGTCACAAGGGTGACTGTGCCGGCACCTGCCCTAAATGTGAGGCCGAGGTCCGCTACCTTGAATCCCAGCTTGCGCGCCGTCGCGTTGCCGGCCGTGCGACCCGCCTGGTCGGCGTCTCCCTCGGCCTCGCCGCCGTCGCTCCCGCCCTCATGTCCTGTGAACCCCTGGTCACCATGGGTGATGTAGAGGGGCCGGGAGGCCAGCTGGACGGCATGATAGAAGGACCGATGCGTCCGGAGGTCGGTGACCCTGCCATCCCTGACAATGTCAACCTTGGAGAGAACCTTGTCTTCGACCTTATCCCCCGTGATGTCTTCATGCACATGTTCTCACAGGGAGGCTGGCAGGAAGAGGCGGTCTACGATGTCTTCCCGGGAGGAAAGCATGGCGAGGACATCCTGTCCAAGATCGAGGATTACAGGCATCGCAGATATGCCGTCAAGTCGGATGACCAGCTTGTGGAATACGTCGCTTCCAAGGACGATCCTTCACGTATGGAGCTCAAGCCGAAGGCTTTCTGCTTCTTCTGGGATGCCAACTCTCTTGTCATCGGAACAAGCGGCAGCGAAACCGTATTTACCGTAGCTTCCATCAACGAAGAGGAAATGGTGTGCTATGGTGAAGTGTTCTCACCTGTGATGTCGCCGGAAGCCTTCATGGGCAAATATGTGTTCAGACATGTGGATGACCAGACCGTGGCCGGATGGGATGCTCAGGCCGGACAATCCGAGGAGGAATAGGCTTTTATAAGTCAGTCCCGTGCTCCATATCATAGATATGGGGCTTTTTTTATATTATCCAGGCTAAAACTTCAGCCGGATGGCTTTTATTTCATATATAATTAGTACATTTGCTTTGATGGAATGCCCCCTGGTGGGGCACACAGACACACTGAAACCAAAATATACACATACTAACCAATTAATACAAACAACTAATTTCTACCGTATGAGAAAATATCTGACTATGGTGGTGCTGCTTCTCATCAGCGTGGCAACTTACGCTCAGCAGCATTCTGTAAAGGGTACGGTGGTGGACCAGAACGGTTTTCCGATCATCGGAATGACAGTTATGGAACAAGGTACCCAGAATGGTACAACCACTGACATTGATGGTAATTATCAGATCGCAGTTTCTTCGGGAGCCGCTATGCTGGAATTCACCGCACTTGGCTATCAGACAGTTGTTGAGGCCGTGAACAACCGCGCCGTCATCGACGTCACATCTGCTGAAGAGGCTATGGTCCTCGACGCAGTCGTAGCCATCGGTTATGGTACGGTCCGCAAGAAAGACCTCACCACAGCCGTTTCGACAGTCTCTACTGACGACATGAAGCTCCGTCCTGTAACTGAGGCTTCAGGATTCATCCAGGGTAAGGTTGCCGGTGTGACCGTACAGCAGACCAGCGGTCTTCCAGGAGCAGGTATGACAGTCCGCGTCCGCGGTGCTTCTTCAATCGCCTCTTCAAACGACCCTCTCTATGTTGTGGACGGCGTTCCAGTAGGAACAGGTAACTATGCGATCGCATATCTCTCTCCACAGGACATCGAGACAATGCAGATCCTCAAGGATGCATCTTCAGCTGCGATCTACGGATCACGCGCTGCAAACGGTGTGGTTCTCATCACGACCAAGCAGGGTAAGAAGAGCAAGGGCCCTCAGGTAAGCTTCAACGCTTCAGTAGGTCTTGCAAATGTGGCAAAGACTTATGATGTGCTGAATGTAGCCGAGTACAAGGAACTCATGGACGAGATCGGAGCAGTGAAGCTTCCGGAAGGTCTCAAGGATGAGACAGACTGGTTCGAGGAGACTTACAAGACAGGTGTCAACCAGAACTACCAGCTTTCTGTGTCTAATGCAAACGAAGACATGAGATACTACATCAGCGGTGGTTACTCGGATGAAGAGGGTATCCTTCCAGTGGCTTACAACAAGCGTTTCAACGTAAAGGCAAGCTTTGACTCAGACCTTTATGACTGGCTGAATGTCGGAACAGACATCGCATTCTCACACTACAAGAACAACGGCATCATCTCAGGTACAGGTTCTAACCGTGCGGGTGTCGTGCTTTCAGTTGTCAACACTCCTACATATGCAAAGCCTTGGAGCGAGACCAACCCTAACTGGTATTGGACAGAGTTCTATGGAGCCAACCTCACTACTCCTTCAGAAAACCTTGCCAGAACAGAGAACAACTACACTGAGACTGACCGTCTCCTCCTCACAGGATATGCTCAGATCAACTTCTCAAAGAACCTGAGATTCAAGTCTACAGTATCTATGGACCGCAGATGGGTACACAGCTTCTATTTCCTCGACCCGATCAAGACTTCTTACGGCCGTACACAGCATGGTGAGGCATCTTCTGAAAGAAGTGATGATCTGAGAATGGTGTATGACAACATCTTCACATATAACAATACCTGGAATGCAAAGCACAACCTCGAGGCTATGGCAGGTACATCTGCAACAACTTCACGTTGGGAGAACCTCTATGGCTCAAGAAGCCACTTCTCACCTGACTACAACAATGTGATCTTCGGTCTCAACGGAGGTAACAAGGGCGGTCTCAGAGGACAGAGCCAGGGCTTTTCAGAGTGGGCTATCATGTCATATCTCGGTCGTGTGGCTTACAACTATGACAGCAAGTACTATGTGACAGTGAACTTCCGTGCGGACGGTTCTTCAAAGCTCGCTCCGGGCAACCGTTGGGGCTACTTCCCTTCAGCATCGGTTGCATGGCGTATTTCGGGTGAAGACTTCATGAGCGGTGTCACCTGGATCAACGACCTCAAGCTCCGTGCAGGATGGGGACAGCAGGGTAACCAGTCAGGTCTTGGCGATTACGCGTGGGTTCAGAACTACAATATAAACTATTATGACTGGACCAAGGGGGAGTTTGCAGATGCAACTCCTACCCGTGGAACAAAGAGCAACATCGGTAACAAGGAACTTACCTGGGAGACAACCACGCAGACCAATATCGGTATCGACTGGTCAATGTTCAACAGTAAACTCGTTGTAACTCTCGACGGTTACTACAAGTATACAAAGAACCTTCTTTTGAGCGTTCCTCTTCCTCCTCCATATCCAAATCTCTATCGTAACGAGGGTGAGATGTCGAACTGGGGTCTCGAGATGGCAATCAATTCTGTAAATGTAGAGAAGGGTGACTGGAGATGGACTACGGACTTCAACATCTCTATGAACCGCAACAAGCTTGAGAAACTCAACCTTCAGCCTGTATATTACTTTACACAGACTTCAGAGGCTCTCAGCGAGTACGTAGTGCGTATGACTCCTGGTCAGCCGCTCTCCCGTTTCTGGGGCTACACCTCAAAGGGTGTGGATCCTGAGACCGGTATGATCATCTATGAGGACTACAACAACGATGGCAAGATCACTTCTGCAGACAAACATTACATCGGTGATGCCAACCCTCTCTTCACAGCCGGTCTTACAAACACTGTAAGCTGGAAGGGTCTCAACCTCAGCATCCTCCTCACTTCTTCAGTTGGAAACGACATCTACAATGCATCAAAGATCGAGATGATCGGCATGTACTCAGGTGCAAACCAGATCAAGGATGTTGTAAGACGTTGGAGAATCCCAGGACAGATCACAGATATTCCAAAGGCTAACGAGCTTGACAACCTCAGGGCGTCTACAAGATGGATCGAGGACGGCTCGTACCTCAAGGTGAAGAACATCACCCTATCATACGACATCACTCATCCGGCTCTCAAGAAGGCGAACATCAACAGAGTTCAGCCATATATAACTCTTGATAATATGATCACCTTCACAAACTACTCAGGCTACGACCCTGAAATGAGCCAGTATACAAGTGCAACATCAATGGGTATCGACTGGGGTACTTATCCTTGCGTGAAGACAGTGCTTTTTGGTGTTAACGTTGAGTTCTAATTTTAAATAAGGAAAGAAAATGAAAAAGATATATACAACTTTAGCTCTCGCTTCCCTTATTGTCTTTTCTTCTTGCGATTTGCTTCTCTTCCCTGAAACAGGCTACAACGAGGGAAATGTGGAAGTAGATGAAGAGGCAGGAGAGTCACAGTACTCTATAAGAGAGGATATGAAGGGTCTCAGAGACGCAATCTACAGCAGCTGGACCAAGGACATCCAGGAGAAAGGCTACCTTGACTGGCTTGTATATGCAGAGTGCCGTGCAGACAATGCATACGGCGGAAACCCCGGAACCGGTGAGCTGATGGCTATCGAAGCCAACAGACAGGACGGTGAAAACAAGAACGTTGTCCGTGACTGGGACTGGTATCAGACTCAGGTGAGCAACTGCAACAACATCATCTGCAATATCGACCGCATCAAGGAAGCAGATCCTTCCATGACAGACAAGGAGTATAAGGAGTGGAAGTCTGAGGCTTACTGCTGGAGAGCATGGAACCTCTTCCAGATGTCATATCTCTGGGGTGACATTCCGCTTGTCAATACCATTCCGCCTGCAATTACTTCAGAGAACATCGAGGAAGTGTATCACCTCTATTATCCGGGAAGAACACCTATCGCGGAAGTACACGCTCAGATCATTGAGGAGCTTGAGTTCGCTTGCCAGAATGCCCCTGACACTGATCCTGCCAACAAACACCTCTTTACCAAGGCTTTCGCTCACGGTATGCTTGCAAGAATCTATGCTGAGCCTAAGGCCGGGCTCCAGGATTGGAACAAGGTAGCTGAGCATTGCGCTGCAGTTGAGTCCTACGGCTACAAGCTCGTCGATGACTATGGTCAGATGTGGGCTTATGATGAGGCTGACGCCGTCCGCAACACTTCAGAGTCAATCTTTGAGATCTCATGGACCAAGTCAAACGGTAACTGGGTATGGATGATGTTCCATAGAAATGCTTACAATCCGGATGACAGCTATTCATGGATCAAGTGGATCACTCCTTCACGTGACCTTATTGCGGCTTATGATGCGGAAGGTGATACAGAGAGAAAGAATGCCTGCATCGTTTATGATGAGGCCATCTGGTCTAACTACTATCCTGGCGATGCATATCCGTTCATGCACAAGGTTCCTACAAATGCATCATCTATCATTCTCATGCGTCTTGGCGAAATCTATCTCCTTCATGCAGAGGCTCTTGCAATGCAGGGTAACCTGGCTGAAGCAACAAATTACGTGAACAAGATCCGTACACGTGCAGGTCTTAAGGAGATTTCAACTCCTTCATCACAGGAGGCTATGATAGACGCTATTCTCCACGAACGCCGTCTTGAACTTGCATTCGAGGGATTCCGTTTCTTCGACCTTCTCCGTCATGACTTTGACAAAGCTAAGGCCATCCACGATGCAATGCCTGAGAAGGATTCATACTGGCAGCCAAGATTCCCTCTTACAGAGGAGACTGTCTATATGCCGATCCCTCAGATCGTTCTTGACAACAACCCGAGCCTTGTTCAGAACCCTGGCTATTAACAGATCATCAATATGAAGATATCTAAAATATTCTTATCCGGCATCCTCGCCTGTCTGTGTGCATGCAACTGCACCACAGACAAGCCGGATGACGGCCAGAACACACCTGATACTCCTGACACTCCGACACCCAAGCCTGAGGTCGTGACAAAGGACGTCGTGGCCTATGTGACTTCTGCCGACAGCAGACATCAGTTCGAGAGAAGCACATTCAACTTCGGCAAGCCGGGAAGCATGTCTCCTTATCAGGTGACTTATGACAAGACGTCTCTTGCCGCCGAGCCGGTGGACGGTTTCGGACTTGCTGTGACTACAGCTGCGGCGTACAACCTCCTCAAGATGGACCAGGCCGACAGGACAGCCTTCCTGGAAGAGACATTCTCCCGCGAGAAGGGTGCCGGCATGAGCCTCATCCGTGTGGCTATCGGAGCTTCAGACTTCTGTCTTGATGACAACTACACATGGTGTGACACTCCAGGACTTGAGAACTTCGCTGTCCATTCAGAGGACAAGAACTATCTCTTCCCTGTTCTCAAGGAGATATATGCGATCAACCCTGACGTCAAGATCATCGGTTCCCCTTGGTCCTGCCCTCTGTGGATGAAGTGCAACATGCCGGGAGGAAACAGCTGGGTAGTGTCTCAGTTCAATGTTCCCGTGACTGACGAGACCACATACAATTCGTGGACAGGCGGCCGTCTCAAGCCGTCATGCTACGATGACTATGCAGAGTACTTCGTGAAGTGGATCCAGACCATGGAGAAGGAAGGCTTCGACATCCATGCGATAACCATGCAGAACGAGCCTCTCAATCCGGGCAACTCGATGTCCCTGGTAATGCCTTGGCAGGACCAGAAGGAGTTCGTGAAGGTCCTTGGTCCGGCAATGGACAAGACCGGTCTTGCAGATGTTGAGATCCTTCTTTTCGATCATAACTTCAACTATGACGGCAAGGAAGGTCAGGACAATTATCCGCTTAACATCTATGCCGATCCTGAAGCATACAAATGGGCTGACGGCTCTGCATGGCACAACTACGGCGGAAGCGTCACAGAACTCAACGAGGTCTATGCCACCAACCCTGAGAAGAAGATCTACTTCACAGAGGCTTCAATCGGTGAATGGATCGGAGGCTGGGAGAACAGATGGGACTTCAACTTCCTTTCAAACTGTGTCGTTCCTGACTTCTCTACAATGTTCCTCGGCGTGCTTTCACGTGGCGGAAGAGGTTCGGTGCTCTGGAACCTCATGCTTGACGACAAGAGAGGTCCGTACAGCAGACACGACGGTTCTTGCAAGACCTGCTACGGTGGTGTGACCATCAATTCTGCAGATTACAAGACTATCGTGAAGAACAGCCATTGGTTCGATTGCGCTCACGCTTCTGTAGCCCTCAAACCAGGTGCAAGAAGAATGAAGATCGACACATTCGACCTGCCTTCAGGACTTGAGGTCCAGATGTACCTCAACACTGACAATACTGTGGGTGTGCTTATCTGCAACAACAGCAGCAAGGAGCAGGATTTCGTCTTTGCAAGCACAAAGCAGACAGTCAAATATAAAGTGCCGGCCAGAAGTATCGCATCTCTTCTCTGGCAGGAGTAAGTGAAATTAAAAACAAACGAAAAATGAACAAGATATTCAAATTAGCAACATTAGCTCTTGCCGGAACACTGGCATTCGCGTCTTGCCAGGAAGAGCCAGTGCTCAAGCTTACTGATGTCGGTCCGGACATGACAGTGAACAGCTGGACAGACAACACTTACATGGGTGCTGACATCAAGTTCTCTGTAAGCATCGAGGACAAGGAATTTGCGCTTTCCACACTGAAGGCAAAGCTTCTCTACGATGAGACCGAAGTGAACAACATCACCATAAGGACCAAGGAGAACGGTACTTTCGAAGGAACCATCCAGGCACCTCTTTTCAAGGATGTACCTAATGGAATAGCAACTCTCGTGTTTGCAGCTCAGAACGTGGGAATGGGTCTTTCATACGACACTACTTATGTGGCCCTCAAGCGTCCTGACTTCCCGACCCTCACTCTCAAGACAGAGGAAGGCGAGGAGTACGAGCTTGCAAAAGTAGGTGACGAAGGCTATAAGTATGAGGTGACTGACAACTTCCCTGCAAAGGTGAAGGGTGTCCTTGTGACTCCGGCTATCAATGATGAAGGCGAGGTGATCACCATCGGATGGGACGGATCTGCTCTCAGCGCTTCAAAGAAGGAGTCCATCCCATATTCTGCAGGTGTTGCAGGTAAGTACACCATCACTGCTGACCTCATGACCCTTCAGGCTACGCCTATGGGATCGGCTAACGTGGTTTCAGTATATGAACTCAAGCAGGGTCAGGTAATGGACTTCGGCGGTGTTGTGGACCTCAACAACTGGACAGTGGATTATGACTACTTCATCGTGAACGAGGATTTCACAGAGGTGAAGTTCCGTGCTGTTGACGGTCATTATCTTATTTCTTACGACAAGGACAATCTCTATGTAAAGGTAGAGCCTGTCGATGCAGAGGGCAACCTTCTTTCTCTCAATGAGGCCGGTGAGGGTGCTCCATGGGTTATCGGTGCACAGATCGGTAAGCCGGTGATCGGTCCGGGCTGGAACACCACTGAAGGTGCTTATCCTATGGCACAGATCTCTGACAAGGTGTACCAGTTCACTCTTACTGCTCCTGGTCAGCTCGCTGTTTCAGGTGCGGACTTCAAGTTCTTCCACCAGAAGGGCTGGGGTGGCGAGTTCCTCAAGCCGGACTACGCTGAGATCAACCTCGCTCCTGCATTCGACATGACCGACAGCGGTAACATCCAGGGCAAGGGTCTCGAAGGAGGAAAGAGCTATAAGATCACCCTCGACCTTACAGGCGGTGTTAAGGCTGCGAAGGTTTCATACGAGGAGGTTGTAATCCCTGTGAACATGCTCGACATCCAGGTGAACGGAGTTGCAGCGATGAAGCTTTCTAACGAAGTCTACAAGGTCATGGCTGCAAGCGTGGAGCAGAACAGCATTATATCATTCTCAGGTATTGACAATCCACAGGATTGGTATGTGGATCCTGACCACTTCGAACTCACAGGCGAGGGCCTCAAGTTCAAGGCTGTTTCAGGCTTCTATTCATTCGAGCTCAATCTCGCAGAGCAGTATGTTACTGTAAGAAGGGTGAAGGAAGACGGTAAGGCTGCAACTTATGCCGATGAAGGCGCCATCACATTCATGGGCTGGGGTGTAGGTAACCCATACAACGCAAATCCACTTGCATGGGATAGCGGACAGTTCATCACTCTTGCCGAGGTTGAAGACGGTGTCTACCAGTTCACAGGTGTTGCAGGAGAAGGCACTTCAACTACAATGGGTGAGCGCTGGCAGTATGATTCGGAGCTTTCATTCAAGTTCTTCGGCCAGGCTGGCTGGGGTGCAGAGTGGGGCACAGTAACCCTTACTCCGGAGGCTCAGAAGTGGCTCGGAGTATACGGCAACGTAGAGCTCCTCGGTAAGGACAGAAAGGCTGACGATTCAGGTTGGGAGACACGTTACCCGCTCGAACTCGGCGCAACTTATGTCATGACAGTTACTGACTGTACACCTCTCGACGGCGACAGCAAGTTCAACTGTACAATTGACTTCCGCAAATTGTAATCACATTACATTGTCATACGAAAGGCCGGTGTCCGTCGGACATCGGCCTTTTTTATATATCTTTGTGTCTCTTTAACGATCTGACTTATGGACTACAAGACAGCGATAGCCGCCTGCATCGCGGATATGGAAGCGATCAAGGCAGCCGGAAAATATAACATAGAGGCTCAGGTAAGGGCCTATGACCTTCTGTCTTCCTTGCTCGAAGATGCAGATGACGGCATCCTGACTGTCGACCGGGACTGTGCCGCAGCATATTCGGCGACATACGGCCACTATGCAGCCATCCTTTCGGAGTCATTTGATGAAAGCGCCTTGAAGAATGAGGCTGCAAAGATGCTTGAGCCATTGGAGAAGGCATGCAGCGATGCCCGTTTCAGGGCTGCCGCTGCGGCCAGTCTTCATGAATTCGCCAAAGAGACCTTCCAGACATGGCAGACGGCCGGAATCTTCGCGCGTCGCCGGGCACTGAAGGCCCTGCGCGAACGCGCCGGCTTCCGCCTCGAACAGCACCGCATAGGGAACTATGTAGCCAAGACCTTCGACCTTATGAATCAGGCAGATGCCGACTTCGCCAAAGCCCAGCAGGCCCTCTTCTCCGCCAACGTCTCCTACAAGATCCAGCCTGGCCTGTATGGGAAGATCGCTGCAGTGCTTGCCGTAGAACAGTAACCTATTCCGACATCCTGAACCCGAACTGGATGCGTTCGGTTGAGTTTATCTTCTTTTCGGCGTCCGTTCTGTCGAGCTTTACGGGGCCGGTGACGAATTCAGGGACGTTGTAGGATCTGTTCAGGTAGCTGTAGTAATGCAGAGGGTGCTTCTGAGGAAGCATGAAAGGCTTGCTTTCCTGGCCGTCTTCATCGATGTGGGTGAAGAACAGACGTGTGTACAGGCCGTCGTCCCTGCGACTGCTGAACATCATCCAGCGGCTGTTGGATGACCAGCTGTGGTAGGACTCTGTGTCGCTGCTGTTGATCTTGTGCATCGGACGGGATTCTCCGGTTGCAAGATCCAGGATCCACAGGTCGGCCTCGTGATGCCAGATGCTGAAGTTGCCGTAGTCAGAGAGTGTGTACACGAGGAATCTTCCGTCATATGACGGCTTCGGGAAGGATATGCTCTTGCCCATTCCTTCGGCAAAGATCAGGGTGTCTACCTTCGGGCCGATGGTGCCGGTCGAAGGGTCAAAGTCAACCTTGCAGAGATTGTATCTGATCTGATCGGCTTCAGCAGGAATCGGTCTCGGGGTCGCAGCGCAGAAATACAAGGTCTTTCCGTCGGCGGAGAATGCAGGGAAGGTCTCCCAGACATCTTTCTTCTTTATTGAAGTCGAACTGATCAGGCTGTTGTTCCTGACATCGTAGACCTGAAGGTCGGAGTCAAGGTCGAACACCTCTATGAGCTTGTCGGCAAGGACATGGAATCCTTGGCGGGTGTTGTTGGAAGAGTAGGCTATGTAATCTCCCTCCGGATGCCAGTAAGGATAGACGCAGAAGCCCAGAGTGCTGTCTGTCTTTGTGTTGTATGCGGCCATTTCTCCTTCGAGGTTGAGAAGGGTGGCTCCGTGACTGCCTCTGATGTGCAGGCTGTAATTGTCCGGATTGCCTCTGTTGTAGGCGTGACAGTTGACGCATCCGTCGAACTGGGTGTTTTCGATCAGGGCCTTTTCCTTATAGTCCGAAAGCGATCTTTCATATATTCCCATCTTGCTGTACACCTCGTATCCCGGGGCGATGAGACGGTAGTTGATGCCGTAGTCGATCTCATCTTCGGACACATGGATGGTCCATGCATCAGGAAGTACGCTGCTCTTCACAATGATGTCCCCTCCCTTTGCGGCATCGAGCATCTTCTTCCATTCCCTGTCCTTCCACACGACTTCGCGTCCCTTGATGGAGACTTCCATGTCGCCATGGCTGAAGGTCGTCACCGGCACAGGACCGTCTTCTGCCGTGTAGCAGAAATTGAGCGGCGCTATTCCCACGGGAACGGTCACGTCCATATAATCAGGCCATACAGGGCCGTCCGTATAGCGTGCTTCCGCAGGGTCAAACCTGTAGCAGGAGCTGACCGTCAGGATGCACAATACCATATATATAATCCTTTTCATCATTTGAAGCGGTAATAATAGTAGAACCAGTAAGTGTTTCCGAATTCCTTCATCATGCTTGCCTCATCCCTTCCCGACTGGAGTGCGGAGATGAATCTTGCAAAGCCTGATGCGGTGTTTCTTGTTATGAAGTCGGGCATGCCTTCCGGCCCGTCGTGGGTGAGGGCCCAATAAAGCACGACAGCCTCCTGATAGTGACGGGCATCATAGCCCTGCTGCAGGAGCTTGTGGCACTCGAAGAAGCGGGGAAGGTCCTTGCGGAGCAGGCACCAGGCAAGGAGGTAGTCCATTGCCATGACATTTGCATTGTTCTCTACATAGAGAAGACCCAGCATCGAATCCATTTCCTCCTGGCTGAACATGAAGTCGTGCTCCTTCATCCTGACAGAACGCATCCATGCATATTCTGGAACTTTTTCAATCTGCTCAGGGTCATCAAGAAGTTTCTCTGTCTCTTTTGCCCATTTCCTGTAGAAGACGGTCTGCTTGAGTGCTCCGACATATTTTCGTGCGACCTCATAGTCTCCGTTTATCAGGTTCGTCTTGGCAAGGGCCTGGGTGAGTCTTGCGCTCTTCTGGAAATCAGGGATTCCTTCCTGTGCCTCGAAGAAGAAGGTCTGGGCGGTGTTTATCATTCCCAGATGGTAGTACACCATTCCTGTCGGAATAGGTGAAAAGTGGTCTCTTGTGAATTCCGGTATCAGGCCGGCGGGACCGTTCTGGAAGAATGTGAACATGTCGCTGGACATATGTTTCGTCTTCGCAAGTGCGAGGTTGGTACACTCAACGGCAATAGGGGAATCCGGCGCTCGCCTGTGTGATGTCTCCAGGATCTTGTTCCACTGGCTCATCCTTGTCATGAAGTCGTATCCGAAGAGTCTTTCCTTTTCCATGTCAGTGAATACGGGGGCAAGACAGGCTACGGACAGGATCGCAAGGGCAAGGCTTGCCAGTACCATCCGGTCTCTCCTGACCACTGTCGCCAGAAGCATCACTGCAGGGACGAGCAGGACGGCGATCCATACCATCAGAGGGATGGCATTGTGATAGCGATGATAATGGACGCCGAAGACAAGTCTGTCCAGGGGATAATGGCAGAATCCGCGTGCTGCCAGAGGGAGCGCGACCGCAACCGCAAGAGCAGCAGCACAGAAGATGAGGATCGTCTTCCTGCTTTCCTTGCGTATGAAAGAGTTGACGGCCACGATGACAGGGACAAGTACGCTTATGCTTCCGAAAAGCATGTACATCACCGGCATGAGCAGGATCGTGACGACGCTGCGGAGCCCTGTCCTGCGTACCTTCATGAGCATGAAGGCGGCTGCCAGGGATGCGGCCAGAGCGATTGCTGCGGTCACAAGGGCGTTCTCGTCACAGAAGAAGAGGAACATGGCCATCGCAGGAAGGAAACTCAGGGGATAGGACGCGAAGGAACCTTTCTCCATGTTCTTCCATGTGAGCAGCTGGATGAGTCCGAGCAGTGCGGCAAGGATCATCGCGCCCACCGGTGCATAGTAGAAGAACTGCACCAGGAAGCCTCCCAGCCAGTCTCCGAATCCGCCGGGTACGGCCACACTATCGCGGAAATAATCCGCGCTGAAACGGAACAGCTGCATCTGTTCCTGATAGTGTACATGGTAGGGATATATGAAGTTAAAGAATGCAAAGACCAGCAGAATTACTGTTATTGACTGGGCTGAACATATTGTTTTCTGTCTTCGATTCATCGGGAATAATAAAATCAATAATCAACAAAGTTATCAAAAATATGAATATCTTTGCAAAAAGAAGTTCTCAAAATGAGACCGGACAAGATTTTTTATCTAATCATCATAACACTCCTGTTTGCCTCCTGCTCGGAAGAGGATCCTGACTATCGTCAGATCTGGCAGAAAGCCCATCATCTGGACGATGCCCGGATGACTGCTGTCTATGGGGAACCGTCCGAGAACATGGACAAGCTCTTCGGAGCTGCACTGGAGGCAGTCGAGGGCAACTGGGACAAGGTCAGGCTTCTGACCGAAGGTTCCCGTCCTTCTGACCTGTTCGCATATTACCACAATCTGGCCATGGCGATGGAAGGCCATCTGGCCGACAGTCTCATGTACTATTATCAGCCCTTTGAAAGAGGTCTCTTCCTCCCTGTGGATGAAAAGTCCGGACAGATGAGGATAGCCGCATCGTCGGAGGTCTGGTACCGTCTCGGCGAGATGACAATGGCGGAGCACAGCGCCATGCTGGCCCAGATCTTTTCTCCTGAGCACTTCGGTGTTCCCTACCTCAAGCGCCTTGCGGAGATAAACCTTGTCAACGGTCAGGATGAGGCTGCCCTTAAGTACCTGCGCCTGCTGTCCGCAGAGGATGGCTGTGCGGAATGGGTCGAGGACAGGCTGCCCGGACAGGAATCGAGGAAGGTAAGGGAGGAGATCTCCCTCCTGAGGTCTTTTGCCCACAGGTCGGACATGGTCCACAGGCCGACGGACTACAGAGGGGTGCTTAAAAGCCTCCTGGCCTCCAATCCGGATAATCAGCTTGCAAGAGAGTACCTGCTTTGTCTTGACATCATAGTAAAGGACCTGGGACACTTCATCGAGGATTACGACCCATCAAGAGACAGGTCGCGTCTCTACGATGAGGCCGTCCTCATCTTCCTGGCACAGCGGGGCGCCATGACTCCGGAGAATGTCGCGCACTTCCGCCTGTCGCCGGAAATACTCCAGGAATTCACGGATTATAACAATATGGTAATATTCAACCAGGGGGAAATGGAGCCTATGCAGAAGAAATACGGCAAGACCTACTGGTTCTTCTATCAATATGCTAAGAGAAACGTTAAATAATATATTGATCGCCGTGTCAGGACTATGCCTCTGCGCAGCCTGCGGCACGAAGAGCGTCGAAGTGGCGACGAACACGGACACAGCCATATATCCGGATTATATGGGGGTGACTGTTCCTTCTAATATAGCCCCTCTCAATTTCCATTACACAGCAGAAGGCATAAGAAAGGCCCTGACGACGGTAAGCTGCAATGATGCGAGTCATCAGTTTGACGGCAGGGAAGTCGTCTGGGATCTTCAGCAGTGGAAGGATCTTCTTGCCTCTGCTGAAGGAGACACCCCGTTCTTCTCCTCTGAAATCAGTCTGAAAAAAGGCCGCAAGGTGGCCCTTGAATGGGAAGTATACGTGTCCGCCGACAGGATAGACCCCTACCTTTCCTACCGTCTCATCGAGCCGGGCTACGAGGTCTGGCACGAGGTGGAGATCCGTGAGAGATGTCTTGAAGACTTCGGAGAGAGGGTACTTTCCGACTGGCGCCATACAGGCAATTCCTGCATGAACTGCCATATTCACAGCCAGGCCCGTGCAGATCTGTCCATGTTCTATGTCCGAGGCAGGAACGGAGGAGCCTTCCTGAACAGGAACGGTGAGCTCCGCAAACTTTCCCTCAAGGCGAAGGACATGGTTTCAGGAACCGTGTATGGTGAGATCCATCCTTCGGGCAGATATGGCGTGTTCTCCTCGAACATAATCATTCCGGGCTTCCACACCCAGGGAAGCAGGAGACTGGAGGTATATGACACGGAATCAGACCTGGCGATAGCCGATTTCGATAAGAACGAGATGACAGTGCCGCCTGCATTGGCCCGCAAGGATGTCCTCGAGACCTTCCCTGTGTTCTCAGCAGACGGCAGGAGCATTTATTATTGCGCCGCAGACACCCTGCCGTTGCCACGCGACATAGAGAGACTGCGCTACTCCCTGATGAAGGTGAGTTTCGACGAAGCCACAGGCCGGACAGGTCGGGAGGTGGAAGTCATATGGGATGCCGAAGAGCATGAAGGCAGCGTGTGTCATCCGAAATGTTCGCCTGACGGGAAATGGATAATGTACACGGTGGCTGACTACGGCACCTTCCCTATATGGCACACCGAGTGTCAGCTGGAGATGATGAATCTTCAGACAGGAGAGACCGTCAGGATGGATGCCGCCAATTCCGACCGTTCGGACACCTACCACAGCTGGTCATCAGACAGCCGCTGGTTTGTCTTCGCCAGCAAGAGGGGAGACGGAAAATACGGAAAGCCATATTTCTGCCACGTAGACGCGCACGGCCGTCTTACCAAACCATTCGTGCTTCCTCAGGAAGATCCATGGCATTACGAAAACACCCTCCGCTCATTCAACATACCGGATCTTTCTGACGGACCGGTGAACTTTGATGCAGAGACAATAGGACGCATGGTCAGGGAAACAGAAGCTGAAATCTTTCAATAGCATATGAATACAGGAGTAAAGGAATATCACCACATAATCAGAGTCAGCGACCCGGGGGCCGCTTTCCGGGACCAGCTCACTGAGGTCCTGGACCATGTGGAGACCATATCTGAGGGCAGGAAGATCTTCTTCCTGCGCTTCTTCATATCGGATGCCGCCAATCAGCAGGAAATGTTATCGGAGGTTCTCCGGGAGAGGGCGATAGGCCAGGCTTCGATAATCCAGCAGCCCCCTCTTGACGGCAGCAAGATAGCCGCCTGGCTCTGGACAGTGGAAGGTGATCTCAATCCTATATATACACATAAGGTGTCATATGGCCTCATCGGCAGCGCTCCGGATTCGTTGGGACAGATGGAGGATATATTCTCTGAATACGGAACTTCTTTGTCGGAAGAGAATATGACAGTGGCGGATAACTGTGTCCGCACCTGGATCTTCGTTCGCGATGTCGACACCAACTACGCAGGTGTAGTTGCCGGCAGACGCAATTATTTCGGTACCATCGGCCTTACTCCCGAAACTCATTATATCGCAAGTACCGGCATCCAGGGTGCCCATCCGGACTATCGCAAGGTCGTGGTGATGGATGCCTATGCCGTCAAAGGCCTGAAGCCGGCCCAGGTGAGATACCTTCAGGCAAAGGATCACCTCAATCCTACATATGAATACGGGGTGACCTTCGAGAGGGGAACAAGCATAAGCTACGGAGACAGGAAACACATCTTCATAAGCGGCACAGCAAGCATAGACAACAAGGGCAGGATCCTGCATGAGGGTGATGTCAGAAGCCAGGCCATAAGGATGATGGAAAACATTTCGGCGCTGCTTTCTGAGGCAGGAGCGGCTACGGGAGACATCAGGTCCGCAATACTGTACCTTCGTGATGCGTCGGATTATGCCGTGATTTCCCGCCTGTTCAAGGAGAGATGGCCTATGCTTGACCCTGTCTTCGTGCAGGCGCCGGTGTGCCGTCCGGGCTGGCTGATAGAGATGGAATGTGTCGCTGTCACTATGGATAAGGATGTCAGATATGCACCTTTTTAGCCTTCTGACGGCGTAGGACTGCCTTTTCCCCTTGACAGAAAAAGCGAAAAAAATTCAAATAAGTATTTTTTTATAGGAATTTAATCCTAAATTTGTTGTTTGATTCACCACATAGACACTATAACGTACACATAATTTACCCCTGTCCGATGACGACGGACATTCGACATACTATTGTCAACAACCATAACTAATTAACTATTTAACCATTATGAAAAGTAAATTGTTTACTTCTCTCATGCTGATCTTTGCGTGTGTTTCAATGATGGCTCAGTCACCTGTGAAGGTGAATGGTGTCGTCACTGACAATGCAGGCAATTCAGTAATCTCGGCTTCGGTCGTGGAGCAGGGAAACACCACTAATGGTGTCGTTACCGATCTGGATGGAAACTTTGAGATCTTTGTTCCGGCAGGATCAGAGCTCATCGTGTCTTCGATCGGTTATGCTACAAAGGTAGTTGCAGTAGGTAATCAGACCTATCTGACAATCATCCTTGACGAGGACACAGAACTTCTTGAAGAGACCGTGGTCGTAGGTTACGGTACTCAGAAGAAGAAGCTCGTTACCGGTTCTACCGTTCAGGTGAAAGGTGATGCCCTTGTAAAACTCAACACTACAAGTGCTCTTGGAGCGATGCAGGCATCTACTCCAGGTATGCAGATCACTTCATCATCAGGCCAGCCAGGTGAGGGATTCAAGGTTTCTATCCGTGGTATGGGTACCATCGGTTCTTACCAGCCTCTCTACGTTATCGACGGTGTTGCAGGTGGTGACATCAACGCCCTCAACCCTTCAGACATCGAGAGCATCGACGTCCTCAAGGACGCAGCATCCTGCGCAATCTACGGTGCACGTGGTGCGAACGGTGTCGTTCTCGTGACTACAAAGCAGGCAAAGGCAGGTAAGTACACCGTTACATATGACGGTTTCTATGGTATGCAGAACGTACAGAGAATGCCTGAGATGCTCAATGCAAAGCAGTACATGGACGTTCAGAACATGCTGACTGTCAATGCAGGTGGCGCTCCGATCGACTGGGCTAACATCCTTAATGCAGATCTTTACGGCAGCATCATGGACGGCAGCTTCACCGGTACAAACTGGCTTGACGCTATCCGCAATCAGAATGCGCCTTACTCAAATCACGCTGTGAACATCGTAGGTGGTTCTGACAGGACAAAGGTTTCAATGGGTGTATCCAACACTTCTCAGGAAGGTATCTTCGGTTATCCTGTACAGTCAAAGTACGACCGTACAACCGTACGTATCAACTCTGATCACGTGATCCTCCGCAAGGGTGCCCTTGACGTGATTACCTTCGGTCAGAACATGACTTACACCTACAACACAAAGAGCGGTATCGGTATCGGCAACCACTACTGGAACGATATCTTCAACATGCTCGTTGCCAACCCTATCCTCCCTATGTACAATGAGGCAGGTGAGTACACAGACTTTGACGAGACTGAGGCAACAGGCCTCTGGACCCTCGACAGCTATGTGGCTAACCCTGTAGTAGCGATGGTAAGAAGCTCAAGAGGTAACAACAAGAGCCAGAACCACGCTCTCAACCTCTCTGCAAACCTCCGTATCCAGCCGATCAAGGATCTCGTATTCCGCAGCCAGGTGAACTACAGAATGTCTGCAAGCACATATCGTCAGTACGACATGACTTACAAGACAAGCAACTATGCATTCAAAGAGACTGACAGCGTTTCACAGAGCGCATCTGCAGGCTGGAACTGGTCTTGGGAGAACACCTTGAACTACAAGTTCAATGTTGCCGAGAAGAATCACTTCGATGTTCTCGCAGGTTCTACTCTCGAGCATTCAGGTTTCGGTGAAAGCGTAAACGCTGCACGTGCAGGCGGTGCATGGCCTGATGACTACACTCACGCATATGTAGGTAACATGATCGGCACGATCGACCCTTCAGGCGTCGGCGGAAGCACTTGGGGTGACTCAGGTCTCGCTTCTTTCTTCGGCCGTATCAACTACGACTACGATGAGAAGTACATGCTCTCTGCTATCGTACGTGCCGATGGTTCGTCTAACTTCGCACGCGGTCACCGTTGGGGCGTGTTCCCTTCAGTAGCTGCAGGTTGGGTTGTTTCAAGCGAGCCATGGATGGAAGGTGCTAAGAACGTTCTTGATTATTTGAAACTCCGTGCATCATGGGGTCAGAACGGTAACTGTGCAGTGGATAACTTCCAGTATCTTGCAACAGTGGCTATCGGTCCTGATAACGGTGGTTACGCATTCGGACACGGTGCTCTCCAGAACTGGCAGACCGGTTCATATGCAGACAAGCTTGCAAATGGTGATATCTCTTGGGAGACTTCAGAGCAGATCGACCTCGGTTTCGATGCACGTTTCCTCCAGAACAGACTCCATATGACATTCGACTGGTACCAGAAGAACACCAAGGACTGGCTCGTAAACGCACCGGTAATGGGTCACTTCGGAACAGGTGCTCCTTATATCAATGGTGGTGATGTACGCAACACAGGTGTCGAACTCTCTCTCGACTGGAGCGACAGCATCAGCAAGGATTTCTCTTACTCATTCGGCGTGAACGGTTCATTCAACAAGAACGTCATCACACGTATCGCAAATGACGAGGGTATCATCCACGGTCCTGGTAGCGTAGTTCAGGGTATCGACGAGATCTACCGTGCACAGGTAGGTTATCCTATCGGCTACTTCTGGGCATACAAGACTGACGGTGTATTCCAGAATCAGGCGGAGATCGACGAGTGGGTTGCTGCCGGCAAGCCTACAATGGGTAGCCCTGCTCAGCCAGGTGACCTCAAGTTCGTCGACTACAACGGTGACGGCATCCTTGATGTAACTGACAAGACAATGGTCGGTGACCCTAACCCTGACTTCATCCTTGGTCTTAACCTGAGCTTCTATCTCTACGGTTTCGACTTCGCAATGAGCGGTTACGGTAACTTCGGTCAGCAGGTATTCCGTGCTTACAGAAGATATTCAGACTCACAGTACAACAACTACACTACTGAGATCTTCAACTACTGGCACGGTGAGGGTACATCAAACAAATACCCACGCGTAGTACCTGGTACAAACTACAACTACATGCAGAACTCAGACCTCTTCGTTGAGAATGCTGACTTCTTCAGAATCCAGACCATCAGCCTCGGATACGACTTCAACAGAGTATGGAAGAGCTCTCCATTCGGACAGCTTCGTCTCTATGTTCAGGCTCAGAATCCTTTCGTGATCACAAATTACAAGGGTATGGACCCTGAGGTCGGTTCAGACGGCGGTTCAGGAAACAATTGGGCAAAGGGTCTCGATATGGGATACTATCCACAGGCTCGCACAATGATTCTCGGTGTTAATCTCAAATTCTAATTTTAGTGACTGATATGAAAAAGATATTATATTTCGCAGCAGTCGCTGTATGTGCATCGCTCGTTTCTTGCGAGAGCTTCCTTGATACAACCAACTACTGGTCAAAGACTACTGAGGACTTCCCTGCAAATCAGGCGGACGCAGAGCAGATTCTGACCGGTATCTACAACAACCTTAACGTATCTATCGGAAACAACGTGCACCAGAACCACTTCCTGTGGTCTCTTGCAGCTTCTGATGACTGCCTCGGCGGTGGTGGTGCCAACGACCAGGCAATGCAGGCTCACGACCTCCTTCTCAACTTCGGTGCCAACCTGTACGAGGGTTTCTACAAGGACCGTTACACAGGTATCGCACGTGCCAACGTGGCTATCGAGACTTTCAAGAACTGCGGTCTTGACGAGGCTACACTCAACCAGTACCTTGGTGAGGCTTACTTCCTCCGTGCATGGTACTACTATGAACTCGCTTCTATGTTCGGCAACATCCCTTGCCCTGTGACTTCAAGTGCAGACGCAACTCAGCCGCAGATCAGCGGTGAGGCTCTCTGGGGACAGATTCTTCAGGATGCAAAGACAGCTGCTGACATCATGCCTTCAACTGTTACAGACCGTGGAAACGGCCATGTCGACAAGTATTGCGCTGAGGCTCTCCTCGGTCGTGCATACCTCTTCTACTCGGGTTTCTATGGTGATGAGGATGTGACTCTTCCTAACGGCGAGACTCTTACAAAGGCAGACGTACAGGCAGCCATTACTGACTGTGTGAACAACTCCGGCTACAGCCTTGTTCCTGAATACCACAATCTTTGGTCTTACACCAACAGAATTTGTGTAGAGGATGATCTTTCTCCTTGGAAGGGCAACGGTTATGAGTATGTGAACAATGACGGCGGTGTGAACCCTGAGGCTATGTTCATTATCAAGTTCAACACTCAGCCTTCATGGGGTACAACAATCGGTTACTCTAACCAGACAGCCCTCTTCATGGGTGTCCGCGGTCAGTCAGCTGACCAGGATCACTTCCCATTCGGAACAGGTTGGGGTATGTGTCCGGTTAACCCAAGTCTCGTAGCAGACTGGAAGGCAACAGAGCCAAATGACCCACGTCTTGATGCGTCTATCATCTCGGTAGACAAATGGAACTACAAATACGGCGGTGACTCCAACATTCAGGAGACAGGTTACTATCAGACCAAGACTATGCCTGTGATCGGCCGTAAGGCAGACGGTTCAGGATTCTGGAAATCTTATGTAAACGAGATGTATCCTGGTCTTACATGGTCAGAGGGTAATGAGGACAACTTCCAGCTCAACCTCATCGACGACATGGTGATGATCCGTTTTGCTGAGGTTCTCCTTATGGATGCCGAGCTCAACAACAATCAGGCAAGCTTTGATGCAGTTCGTGCACGTGCCGGTCTCCCTTCAAAGCCTATTACTGAGGAGAACATCCGCAACGAGCGCCGTTGGGAGCTTGCATTCGAGGGTGTCCGCTACGGTGACATGCGTCGTTACGGCGAGGCTTACGCTGTTGCAGCTCTTGACAAGCAGGAAGGTGTAGCTTGCTACAATTCAGGTGTTCAGGGTACAAACCATGCCGCTCAGTTCAATGGCGGTTACGGCCAGCGTTACTCGAAGACCAAAGGCTTTGTCGCTCTTCCTTCAGCCCAGATCTCTCTCTCTGCTTCTGCCGGTGAGCAGTACAAGTATCAGCAGAATGAAGGCTGGGGATCAACTGATTCAGAATTCGCAGGTTGGCAATAAAATTTGATTACTTATGAAAAATATAAAATTAATCGCAATGACAGCCGTGGTGGGAATGGCCTTCGCAGCCTGCGAGCCTTCTCTCATTGACGGACCGGAGCCATTCGCACCGGTAACTGAAACTGTCCTCGCTGAAGGAATCACATTCCAGCAGTTTGCCGACGAGGCTTGTACACAGCCTGACGAGGCTGGTAACTTCTTGAAGTTCAACTGTACTGCAGGTGTGGTTCAGGTTTTCCTCGAGGGTAACGACTCTCCTCTTTACACAGGTGCAGGTGGAGTTGTGAAGATCCCTGTAAAACGTGGTCAGGATCCAAACGCAAATCTCATCTTCCGTATCGTCAACGGTGACGGTACTTTCACTGATGCAGTCAAGACTGTAAAGGTTACTCCTCCTACAGAGCTCGCACCAGAGATGCTTATCCTTGCAAGTGACAATGGTCAGAAGGTTTGGAAGTGGGCTTCAGCTGCTGTTTACGGTAATGCTGGTCACACTGGTGCAGGTGATGCATTCAACGCTCCTGGCGCAGTTGACGGAATTTGGTGGGGCTGTGAGTCGGCTGATGCCCTTATGGACCAGCTCGCACATTCAGGCGGTACAGCTTACGGTGACGAGGCTAACGGTGCATATATGGTATTCTCTGAGGACGGTGTAGTTACTACATACGACCCTACAGGAAAGGCTATCCGTGGCGGTAAGTTCGAGGTTAAGAACTATGACCCTTCACGCGCAAGCGGTTGGGAGATCGGTAAGCTCATTACTTCTGAGCCTGCTCTCCTCTTCCCATGGATGATAAATGGTAACGGTACTGCTGTTACTGAGTATGACATCATGTACCTTACTCCTCAGGCAATGACCCTCGTTTATACAAACGGTCAGGCTTCAGGTGCCTGGGGTGAGATCACTCACTGGAGCTTTATCGGCGGTTCACCAGACCCACTCACAATGGAGGGAACCTGGACTTATGCAGCAGAGAGCACTTATGGTAATGCAGGTAACTCTGGTGCAGGTGCAGCATTCAACGCTCCTGGCGTAGTTGACGGAAAATGGTGGGGTGCCAACCCTGCAGATCTTTCAGGTCAGCTTGCTCACACAGGTGGTACTGCATACGGCGACGAGGCTGAGGGTGCCTACATGGTATTCGAAGGCAGCAATGTCACTACTTATGCTCCTGACGGAACAGTAGTTCGTGGCGGTACATGGGAAGCAATCATGAATGACTTCGCTGATGGCGCTGGACGTGGTGCTGCAGGTTGGGAGCTCGGTAAGCTCAACACTTCTGAGCCTGCTCTCCTCTTCCCTTGGTCAATCAACGAAGGCGGTGTGGGTGTTACATCATACGACATCATGTACTACGATGCTAACAACATGACCCTCGTTTACACTAAGGGCGGTAGCGCAGGTGACTGGGGTGAGATCACTCACTGGAGCTTCGTACGCAAGGCTGAATAATATCTCTTGCTCTTGAATATAAGGCGGTCGCTTTGATGCGACCGCCTTTTTTCATATATTTGTAATTCTGCTCAAAAGAATGATCATTTAAGATGAATAAGACTTTTCAATACTTGGGCTCCGTTGCTTTTGCTGTCGCGGTCTTCCTTTTCCGATGGTTCTTCTATCCCGGCATGGCAGGCTTTCAGGAGCAGAACCAGCTCTTCCTGTTCACCTGGGATTTTCTTGTGGAAAGGATGAGTGTCTCCGGCGGACTTGCCGACTATATCGCCGAATTCATAACCCAGTTCAGTTATATCCCTTATGTGGGTGAAGCCCTGCTTGCTGTTCTCCTTGTCATCTTTCAGAGGTCTATAGCCCTGACGCTCGAGAAGGATGAATGGTATGCCTTGAGTTTCGTCGCCCCTGTGATGCTGCTGGTCTATATGAGCGACTTTTATGTGATGCTCAGCTATCTGGTAGCCTTGATTGCCGCTGTGCTGCTATGCGCATTGTATCGCAGACATCCGGGAACCATCTGGGCTGCCATAGCTACAGTTCTTGGCTATTGGCTTATAGGTCCGGCAATATTCATATTCACGATATATGTGTCCGTAAGGGAGAAAAACCTTAAATCCATTATGCTGATTGCTCTGGCGATCCTGACGGTGGTGGCTTCGCGATTGACCTATCTTCAGCAGTATCCATGGAAGACGGTATTCTTCGGCATAAACTATTACAGGATTCCTTTGACTGTCCCTGCATTTCAGCTTATCATAGTCATAATCACTGCTTTTCTTCCCGCACTTACCGGCATTCTTCCTTCGCCAAAGAATTCCGCAGGTATTCTTGTCGGATTGTTTATAGGTGCAGTTTCGGGATGTTATTTCAGCTACCAGAGAGATACTGTGGAACTTGTCGCATATGACCAGATGGTGAGGAACGAGGACTGGGAAGGCATATTGAAGCGTGCGGAAAAATATCAGCCGGATTCCGAACTTGGAAGTGTAAGTGTCAATCTGGCACTCTTTATGAGCGGAAGGGGAAGTGAACTCCCGTCATTCAAGCAGTATGGTACGAGAGGCCTGATTCTGCCCAATATCAGGGACCTCATCTCAAATTCCTCCTCTTGCGAGGTGTTCTGGAGGTTAGGTATGATCAATGAATCCCTGCGTTATGCCTTTGACACCCAGGAATCCCTCATCAACAACCGCAAGAGCGGCCGCTGGATGAGCAGAATGGCCCAGTGCCAGATCCTCAACGGACGCTATGATGTGGCCGAGAAGTATCTGGACATCCTCAGTCACAGCCTGTTCTACAGGGAATGGGCAGAGAGTCAAAGACAGTATCTGAGGAATGATGCGGCGATAGCAGCAGATCCGATATATGCCTATCTACGCTCTGCACGTCATCAGAATGACTTCCTTTATTATTATCCTGAGATGGACAAGATGCTGGCGATACTCTATCACCAGAACAGGAACAACATCATGGCAGCCTGGTACTATCAGGCCTGGACTGCATTAAAGAAAAATGAATCAAAAGACAATGAGACATATACTGGCAACGCTCACGGCAATTAGCCTCGTTCTGGTTTCCTGCAGCCGGGAAACAATGCTTCGGGAAGAACTTCCTGAGATCTTTCCGGACTATATCGGTGTGACCATACCTGCGGGTATCGCACCTTTGAACTTCAATCTTCCTGAGGAGTATTCCAAGGTGTTTGCGAAGGTCAGCGACAGTCGCGGCAACAGCATCACAGCCAAGGGCAGTTATGCGGGCTTCAATGTGAAGGAGTGGCATGAACTCACAAAGGCGAATGCCGGTGGGACACTGTCTGTCACGGTGGCCGGATACAAGGATGGAAGGTGGGAACAGTTCAAGCCATTTATTATTTTCGTAAGTGAGTATCCGTTGGAGGATTATGGCGTCACTTACCGCAAGTTTGCGCCAGGTTATGAGACCTATAGCAAGATCGGCATATATCAGAGGAATATCCACAACTTTGATGAGGACCCTATCCTGGAAGGAACTCTGCTTCCGGGACAGTGCATGGGCTGCCACACGGCCAATGCCACAAGTCCGGAGCAGTTCCTCTTCCATGTGAGGGGAAAGCACGGCGCGACCGTGGTGCAGACCGAAGGAAACAGGAAATGGCTTGAGACCAAGACAGACAGCACCATAGCCAAGGCTGTATATTCCTATTGGCACCCTTCGGGAGACTATGTGGCCCATTCCAACAATAAGATCCACCAGCTTTTCTGGACTGGAAACAATGAGAGATACATAGAGGTATATGATTCTGTCTCTGATGTCATTGTCCACAATGTCAGGACAGACCAGTATATCCTTTCGCCGCTGCTCAGGACTGACGATTTCGAGACCTATCCGGCATTCTCGAGTGATGGAAGGACCTTATATTTCTGTTCTGCGCCTAAGGTGGACGTTCCGGCCCGTGCAGAGGATCTCCATTATAACCTGTGCTCCATCTCTTTCGATAAGGAGACCGAGACGTTCGGCAGTAAGGTCGACACCCTCATCAATGCCGTGGAGCTTGGCAAGAGCGTTACCTTCCCTCGTCCTTCGTATGATGGCAGATGGCTCCTGTATTCATACGCAGATTTCGGATGTTTCCCAATCAATCATAAGGAAGCCGACCTGTGGCTGATGGACCTGAAGGACGGCAGCACGCATCCGCTTGATAAAGCGAATTCATCTTACTGTGAGAGTTTCCACAACTGGAGCTCTGATTCACACTGGATTCTCTTTGCCAGCCGCCGTGGGGACAGCCTGTATTCCTGCATCTATATAGCTCAGATAGATGAAGACGGCAACGCATCCAAGCCTTTCCTTCTCCCGCAGAAGAACCCTTATGAGTTCTATCACGGAACCCTGTTCACTTTCAATGTGCCGGATTTCACGAAGGAAAAGGTGGACTTCAAGATCAGGGGAGTCCACAGGGAGGCCTTTTCGGACCAGCGCGTCAAGGTTACTGTCAAGTAGTCCCTATTTCAGGAGGCTCTGTACGGCCAGCACAAGGAACATGTAGTGTGAGGAACCGCCTCCGAGCACATATTCCGTCTGCTGCCAGAGGTATGGCCACTCAAGAAGCTCCGGGAAGTCCGGCCTGATCAAGGCGGTTCCGGAGATTACGCCGCCAGGGATATATGACCAGTCAGCGCGGTTCAGGCCGTAGCCTACTGTTGCCGACTCAGCTCCGATTCCGGATGCGAATGATGCCTGGTTTGAGCCCGGATGGCAGCCGAGCACGAAGTTCATTGAATTTGTCACAGGGTCGGCTGAGAATATTTCCGGATAGTCGGACACAAGGAAGTAGTGGTTGAATCCGAAGTTCTGTATGCTCCAGCCTGCTCCCCAGATGTCAGGAGTGTAAGGCACTCCGTACGGTGTCGCGCCAGTCTGCATTTCAAGTCTTTCCCTATATGCCTCAAGCGCATCCTTCCATTCGGATGTCAGCTTGCGGTATTTCTTCTGACCTTCCATCATCTTTGCCACTCGTGCCATGAACCAGCCGTTCCTGTCCACATTGCCTGTCACGATCTTCCAGTTGTCCGTGATGTAGTCCAGATATGAAGATGAACCGGTGGTGAGGTAGAGCTCTGCAGCTGCCTGCAGCTTCATTCCGGGTCTGGTCTCAGGTGTGACCCCGAATATTTCCTTTGCGATGTTCTCACAATGTACGGCGAGGGTGTCGTTGAACCCTTTCAGCACTCTGGCTGTCGCTGCGAGATTTGCTGCCGTATTTATCTCCCTTCCCGGATTGTTTTCAGTGAAGACCCATCTGTCGTCCTGGTTTCCCGGGATGTTGTCGGTCATGGCTGCCGCATCTCCAAGAAGCACGTACTGGCGGAGGGTAGGGCAGATGATGCCCCTATACAGCCTTCCCAATGTGAGGTAGCCGTTCACGACGCTCAGGGCTCCGTGCTCCACCTGTTGAAGCAGGTCGTTGCGGCCGTCGGCCTCATGTATCTCCACCTTCCTGTTGTGCTGGTCGATTGAGGTCACGTCTATTTCCGGCCTGAATTCTTCCCAGGCGAGGGCAAGGATGTAACATTCTCCGGCCTGCGATTCCACCCTGAGGTCAAAGTCGCCTGCATCGTGCCATCCTCCGACATTCAGGGAGTGTCCGGTTTCATGGACCTCCAGCCTGCAAGGTATGCCTTCCTTCTGGTCGTAGCCGTCGATGTGGTTGCCGCTCTCGGCCATCTGGGCGTCATCAAGATGGCAGGCGTCGTGCCAGATGCGGTATTTCTCGCTGACCCTCATATGGCACATCTGCACCGGAAGGAAGTATTCCAGGACCGGCTGCCAGACTCCTCTGTCCAGCACATCGCTGCCTATTCTGAAGGTAGGGGACACGCTGTCCCTGTAGCGGATTTTGTAGAGTCCTGCCTCGTCTACATCCGAGAAGTCGGCCTTGAGGTAGCGGTAGCGTAGGAAATCTCCTTCCCAAGGTGATGTGACAAGCTCCTTCACCACTTCCTCTCCATCTGCAGTGAGCTTTACCAGCCTTGCCTGTGCGAGTAGATTGTCCCTGCGGTCAAGCTCGATTACAGCAAATTTCTGCTGTGAAGGCAGGTAGCCGACCTGTGAAGTCTGCACGACAGGCTTATACATCCATTCCTCCACCACGTTAGGCTCGATGACCCATCTGATTGCCCCCTTTGTAGCCCCGGCAGGGATTTCGCTTCTGAGGACGAACCATCCGTTGTTGTGGTTCATTCTTCCGTCATAAAGCTTGAGGGGCGCTGTGTCCGATGTTATCTTCAGTCTTGCATACGGATCGTCAGGGCATGAGACAAAGCATCTGCCTTCTGCATATGGCGCCGCCACTATGCCATCTGCCGTAAGCGGGCTGTAGCCTTCGCCGTTCAGACGCTCTATGTCGGCGAGAGGACGTTTCGGGTCATGGAAGTCGCCCTGATGCCTCAGATAGGTGTCGGAGTACTCCAGCGGCGCGTTTGCCTGCTGAGGAAATATGCCTCCGGCATCATCCATCAGCCAAGGTTTTCCGAAAAGCTCCCCAGGAAAGAACTCGAGGTTGAAGCCTGCCTTGCCCAGGAATTCTTCAGGAACAGGCTGGTCCAGGTCCACAGTCACCACAAGCGACTTTCCCTCTGCCTCCAGAGTTACGGAATAGGTCATCTGCACATCGGGATAGAACATGGGGTTGAATCCTGTCGCATGTCTGGATGAATCAGGATAGGCGAGACGGGTTATTATCTTTCCGTCCTTGACTTCGCGGCTGATCTGCTTGGGTACAGGCTGCCACTGGCCTGGTGTGGGCTCGAACCTGATGTCACCATTGGTCACGACTCTTTTTCCGTGCATTATCACTGAGACTCCGCCCTGATGCCCCTCAGGATAGTAGTCATTGAATGACATGGCGTCTACTCCATGATTGCGGAAGTAGCCGGTTTCTGTGAGTTCAAAGTCCTGTGCGTGCACAGAATGAAGTGACGCTGCGCAAAGGATGACCGCAGCTGCAAGTCTGATGAGGTTTTTCATATTACTGTATCAATATCGTTATGAAACTTTCTGCAGGAAGGGTGAGGGAGAGGGTGCCTCCGGATGGTTCGAGGGCCTGGGCCAGGGAGTTCGTGCCCGAGTTGGTGACATGGACTACGGCCCGCGAAGCCTTTTCGGACAATCCGGTTATTTCTGCCTTGCAGGCGGCTCCGTTGTTGACTATATGTATGGCTGTTTCGCCTCTGGCTATATTCGCGAATGCTGCAATGTTCATGTTGCCCTTGCTGCATGAGGACGGGACTGCATATGAGTTTTCAGGGGTAAGAGACAGCTGCCTGAGGTTCCAGAATCTCTGGGTAGGTCTCAGAGGCCCCTCTGAACGATATATTCCGTCTCCCCAGAGAGGCGAATAGTCGGATGTGAGCTGCCACTGAAGTATGGTCATCGGCTGGCATATGGCACATATCCTTGTGTACAGGTTGATCTCATACAGGGCGAAGGTGGATTCGTTGAATATCTGAGGATATCTGTGCGCTGCCGCATCCGTGCTGCCCTCTCCTACAATCAGCGGCACGTTGATGCTTTCCGCCGCCTGAGCCCATTCCATGAGGGTCTTGTCGTCACAGCCTCTCCATGAATGGAACGAGACGGCTCCGATATATTTATGCGTTTCCGGATCTGCCAGGGATGGCTTTATGAAGTCTATGGTTGTCGCGTCAGAGTTGTCTCCGAGGAACATCTTGCACGGGAGTCCCTCCTGCGCCATCACTGCGCCGAACTCCTTGATGAAGTCCCTGTGTTCTTCGGCCGTGTGCAGCACGTCGATTCCTATGTCAGATTCGTTGAATGAGAAATAGTCGAACTCGACTCCATATCTTTCCTTCGCGAACTTTATGTATGAGCAGAGAGACCTGTAGATGGCTTCTTTCTTATTATCGTCCAGTCTGAGGGCGGCGACCCCTCCGCTCTTTCTCACAGAACCTGGTTCGAGCGCCCATTGCGGAGGGAACCAGCAGGCGAGGGCTACAGGCATGCCCATCGCCTCAAGACGGCCGGCCATCTCAAGGCTCTGTCTTACATGAGGGTGAAGTTCTGACGCGGTCGGATCCATGTCCTCCTCCGGATGCCAGTGTCTCCAAGGAAGCTCTACTCTTCCCATCGCAACCCTCATATTGTCAAGGCAATAGTCTATGACGGCCGGGTCGTTCTTCGGATTCTGAAGACGGAAGTTTCCTCCGAATCCTATGAATCTATGTCCCGGTTGTCCGAGGTTGACGGCAATCTCGGCCTTTTCTTCGCTTCGGGTGCATCCGGTCTTCATGACTGCAGTGAGTTCCTTCTTTTCGCCCTTGCGAAGTGAAGGCAGCAGGGTCACATATATGGTCGTGCCCTCTCTTTCATTCCTGATGAAGGCCTTGACCTTCCTGTCAAATTTCAGCGACACCTTTCTGGTCGAAGAAGTGGCGCTTATCTCGCGCGGCCTGATCCTGAAGGATGCATCCGTGTAGTTCTCTCCGCTGAATGTCATGCAGAAGTATGCCCCTTCATCCAGTGTCTCGTCCGCTTCGGCCGTCCATTCCAGATGTACCGTCTCTGTGTCGATGTCCGTCACCTTCTGGGTGAAGTGCGCTCCATGAAGAGGTATGTCCACAATCTGCGAGGCACCCTCACGGTGATAGCGTACATTGTTCTGTCTCTCTCTTCCTGTCTTCTCCACATAGGTGTCAGGATTGCCTACCCTCAGGGTTGATTCGAAATCCACGAGCTCTCCGTTCATCCTCACTCCGGTGATGTTGCTCCAGGCCATCACTTCCGTGTGAACTCTTGCGGGTGCGAGGCGTTCCAGGGCCTCGAATCCCATACGGCTGTTGTGGTATGGACAGTTCCAGTCGCTTACCTTAGGCTCGCGAGCGGACGGTACACCTTCCGCGCTCAGCCTTTTGTGCCAGCCTCCGTTTTCCTTGTCAATGAAATTTTCCTTTATGTAGTCCCAGGTCTTCTGTGCGGCATCGAAGTACTTCCTGTCTCCCGTAAGTTCCCATGCGTTGAGGCATCCTATCACGGTTTCGCACTGCGGCCACCATGACAGGTGATTCCTGTAGCCCTTGCCGCTCTTCTCGTATATCATGTATCCGGCTTCGTTCCATCCTTCTGCGAGGGCGGTGTCGGTCATCTTCACGGCCTGCTGCCTCGTGGCTTCGCGCAGCCCGCTGTCGGCTATGGCCTCCGCCGCTTCGCACAGGAGCCACGAGGTCTCGATGTCGTGACCGTATGAATGGACTTCCTCCAGAGGATTCCAGTCTTTGTCGCAGAACAGGATCAGATGTCCGCTCTGCGGGTCGTACAGCCTGTTCTGAAGGATGCCGATGAGCTCGACTATGCACTCCTTCACTTCCTCATCCGGCCACACCTTATAAAGAGAGGTGTAGGCTTCAAGGATGTGGATGTGGGTGTTCATGGTCTTGACTGCTCCTTCTTTTCCGTCAACTCCCTTGCGTCCCGCGTTTTTCCAGTCGCGGGAGAAGACCTCGATGTAGCCTCCTTTCTCCTTGTCATGTGCCTTGTCCTCCAAGGTACGGAACAGGTCTATGGCAGCGTCAAGGCTCCCGGTGTCGCCCGTAGCGTGGAAATGTTCTGACAGGCCGTAGATTCCGTAGGCCTGGCAGTAAGTCTGCTTTGTGCCGTCGAAGATGCTTCCGTCTGAGGTTATCTGCCAGTACAGGCCTCCATATTCGGAGTCGATGAACTTGTCCGTGAGCTCATTCCGGGCACGGTCGGCTGCCTCGCGGTATTCTTTAAGCCCATAGATTCCGTAGGCATTGGAGAAGGTCCACAGGATGCGGGCATTAAGTACGCCGCCCTTAGGAGCCTCTTCAGCCGGAACTCCGGAGCTGCTTATGAGTCCGTAGAATCCTCCGCGAGGGTCTGTGGTTCTGTCCATCCAGAACGGAAGGATGTTTTCAGTAAGGTCCTTTTCGATTTCATCGAGGAGTCTTGCCTTGTCTGCCTCGTTTTGCGCGGATGCAGGACAGGCTGCCATGCATAGAAAGATGGCTGGCAGAAGCCTGAAGATCAGTTTCATAGTCTGGTGTTGTCATTATGATGTGGTTCTTACAAATATATGATTATTATTTGGAAATGACGTCTATATGCCCAGATTATTGTTATGGTGGAGAAACTTGCAATAATTGACGGGACCTTTTCTCAAAAAAACATTACCTTTGATAGCTAAAATTACTAAAACCTGAATCGATGAATAAGAATTACCCAATTTATAAGACCACCTTCATTGACGACATGCGTGCGCTTGTGGAGGAGGCAGCTCAGAATTTTCCCGACAGCACGGCGATTTCCTACAAGGAGAAATATACTGACAAGGAAGTAAAGAAGGTGTCCTTCCCTCAGTGGCGCGATGATGTGAGGCACCTCGGTACGGCGCTGATATCAGCCGGATTGAGGGAAGAAAAGATAGCCATCGTGGGTGAGAACTCCTACGGCTGGTGCTGCTCTTTCTTTGCTGTCATGGCCATAGGCTCCGTCACGGTGCCGGTGGACAAGGAACTTCCGTCAGAGGACATCGACGGCATCATCACGACCACGGGATGCAAGGCTGTGATATATGGAAAAAGCGCTGAGGACAAGATCAAGGATATCTTCAGGTCCGGAGGGCTCAAGACGGTGGAGATGCTTGTGTCCATAGCTCCGGACAGCTCGCTCGACGGGTCTCTCCTCGGCGGACGTACATGCACTTCTGTCTCCCTTTTTCAGGAAAAGGGTGCGGAACTCTTCAGGAACGGCGACAATTCCTATTACGACTACAAGATAGATGTAAACAAGCTCGCATCCATCGTGTTCACCTCGGGTACGACGGGAAAGGGCAAGGGCGTGATGCTCTCACAGGCTAACATATGTCTGGACATGACCTTGGGAATGTACAATTTCGACATCACCAGAAAGACTCTTCATGTGCTTCCTCCCCATCATACCTTCGGCTCCACTGTCAATTATGTGGGACACCTTGCCCAGGGCTGCGAGGTCTACATTTCAAGCGGTCTCAAGCATGTGAGCGATGAGATCCGGGAGCAGCAGCCGACCCACCTCATCCTGGTTCCGGCCTTTCTCGAGGTAATGAACAGAAAGATATGGGCGACAGCGCGCAAAGGCGGCAAGGAGGGCCTCCTGAAGGTAATGATGAAGGTGAGCAACTGCCTCAGGAAGGTGGGAATCGACCTTAGAAGGAAACTCTTCGGCAGCGTTCTCCAGGCCTTCGGGGGCAAGCTTGAGCTTGTAATCTGCGGAGGTGCCAAGCTTGATGAGGAGATCATCAATACCTTCGACTCCCTTGGAATCACCATCCTGAACGGATATGGAATCACTGAATGTGCACCTCTTATTTCAGCCAATAGAAACCGGTACCGCAAGCCCGGCAGTGTGGGAACACCTATCCTTGCATGCCGCGTGAAGATCGACAATCCGGATGAGAACGGAGAAGGAGAGATCTGTGTGAAGGGTCCTAATGTGATGCTCGGCTACTACAACAACCCTGAGGCGACAGCGGAAGTCTTTGACAAGGACGGATTCTTCCACACGGGAGATTACGGAAAACTGGATGAGGAAGGATGGATATATATCACCGGAAGAAAGAAGAACCTCATCATCCTGTCAAACGGAAAGAACGTCTATCCGGAAGAGATAGAGGCTGACCTCCAGAAGGTAGAGGGAGTCAGCGAAGTGGTCGTGTATGCCGGAGAAAGCAGGGTGCAGAAGGACAGGATCACCATTGTTGCGGAGATCTTCCCGGATGCGGAACTCCTTGCAGACAAGGGAATTACCGACATGCAGGGATACTTTGAGGATCAGGTCAGGCTCCTCAATGCAAGGATGGCTCCGTACAAGGCCGTCAAGCGCGTGAAGCTCAGGGATGCGGAATTCCAGAAGAACACCTCGAGAAAGATCACAAGATTCTCGATAGACAAGACCATCGACTGATAATCAGATTATGATAAGATTGCTCTTGGCCGCCTTGGCACTGTCTCTTGCGGCAGCCTGTTCACCGGAACGGAATGACATACTAGTACTTACGGAAAGAGGCGGACAGCATGGCCCTTTCACGGATTCGGCCTTAGAGTGGCTCCGGGCAAATGGAGAAGAAAACGGTTACACGATAACCGAGATCAACACTGCGGAGCCGATATGTCGGGAGTTCCTGGAAAGATTTGACGGAGTGATTCAGCTTGACTATCCGCCGTTCGGATGGTCTGATGAGGCACAGACCGCATTCCGGGAGTATATAGAAGAAGGAAAAGGAGGCTGGATCGGTTTCCATCATGCCACCCTCATCGGAGAGTTCAGGGAGGGCTATCCCATCTGGGAGTGGTTCCGTGAGCTTATGGGAGGCATCACCTACATGAACTATATAGCCGGACTGACAGACGGGACCATGATTGTCGAGGATTCCGGGCATCCTGTGATGAAAGGTGTCAGCCCGTCCGTCCTTATTCCCGACGATGAGTTCTACATCTATGACAAGTCCCCTCGTGGCAGGGTGCGTGTCCTCGCGAGTGTGGATGAAGACAGTTACACGGCAGATACGGACATCAGGATGGGAGACCACCCGGTGGTGTGGACAAATGAGACCGTGAAGGGAAAGAATCTCTATATCCAGATGGGGCACAGTCCGAAGCTTATCGAGAATCCGGACTTTACCAGGATGTTGGAGAATGCGATTATGTGGATCCTTTCCCCACAGCCTTATATTACGGAAAGTACCTTCCTCGGGCAGCAGATCAGACAGAGCGGAATCCTTCGTTCGCCACTTCCCGTGTGTAGCGGTGATTCGTATGAGGAGGCCTCTCTGGCTATGAAGGTCCTGCATGAGGAGAAGATATGTTGCGACAGGGAGGACTGGAGTTTCAGAGGCATAGGAAACCTTGATTTTGAAGAAGATGGCGACGGCGGCATAAGCGTGTTTATGGAACATCCGGTCAGGACAGGCACAAGGGCTGCCGGCCCTCCTGACGACCCGGATTATGCCACCTATGGAGAGGCGCGGGTCATATGTGACATGCATGGAAGGGACCTTAGCGGCTATGACAGGATAGTTCTGGATATATACCCCGACTGCGAAGGCACATATGTCACAGGACTCAATCTGACCGTGGACGGAAACGCATCTCACCTGATGAATCTCAAAAACCATGAATGGAACAGATGTGTTCTGCCCCTGGATGAACTTGAGTGTTCGTCTGTGGGGAACATAAGCCTGCATACGACCATCAAGGGAGGAGGAAGGCCGGATGCGGTGAAGGCGGTATTCATCATCCGCGACATAAGGCTTCAGAATCTTGAAAAACAGGAAAGCCAGGCGGGATGGACGCCGTCCGAAGACAGGATAATCATCTCATATTCAGGATATATGCCCGAAGGCAGGAAGACTGCCTTGCTCAATGCTGATGCGGATTATGGACCAAGGTTCAGTGTCGAGACCATTGATGGAAAAGTCAGATACAGAGGCCGGGTCAGAGAAACGGAAAGCAGTGTAGGTAGATTCGGGATAATGGATTTCTCCGGTCTTAAGGAACCGGGAGAATACATCATCAGGACAGGCGGCCTTGCATCCCGGCCTTTCCGTATTTCCGACAAGGTGTGGGAGGATTCCAGATGGAGGGTGCTGAACTACATATTCTGCCAGAGATGCGGATACGCGGTGCCGGGCATACACGACGAATGTCACAAGGACCTTTTTGCCGTCCATGACGGAAAGAAGATATCCTACGGAGGAGGATGGCATGATGCCGGCGACCTCTCCCAGCAGACACTTCAGACCGGTGATGTCACCTATAGTCTTATAGAAGCCTATCTTAACGCCAGGGACGACAACCCTCTGCTTGCCGGAAGGCTTATGGAGGAAGCACGCTGGGGCCTGGACTTCATCCTCAACAGCCGCTTCGGCGACGGCTGGAGGGCCAGCAGCATGGGACTTCTTCACTGGACGGACGGAGTCGTCGGAACGCCGGACGACATAACTACCGTCAGGAAACATGATCTCGCCTTCGACAATTTCCTGCTGTCGGGTTATGAGGCCTTTGCAGCCATGAACATTCCCGATGATCCTGAAATGAAGAAGCTTCTGACCAGAGCCGCTGAGGAAGACTTCGGCTTCGCCATGGACAAGTTCAGGAAGGAGGGCTTCGACAGGTTCCTGTTCATGTACGAACACAGCTACAACACTTCAGAAAGCCAGTATATGGCTACGGTTTCCTGGGCTGCAAGCCAGCTTTACAGCCTTACAGGCAGGAAGGAATATGCCGAAGCCGCAGCTGAGCATATAAGATATACGCTTGATTGTCAGCGCATGGAGGCTCTTCCTGGAGGATTGAGGGGCTGGTTCTACAGGAACAGGGAGCGCACTTCCATAGTCCACTATATCCATCAGTCCCGCGAACAGGTATATATGCAGGCGATGGAAATCCTCTGCAGGACCCAGCCTGAGCATCCGGACAGGCACCTGTGGGAGGAATCAATCAGACTTTACGGAGAGTACATAAGGAATCTTGCACGTTACTGCGAACCTTATGGAATGATTCCCGGCGGCGTCTATCATATAGATGAATGGAAGGACAGCGAGGCCTTTGCCTCACTTCATATCTTCGCGCCGGAAGATGCGGAGGAAAGATATGTCGCACAGGTGACCAAAGGCGTCAAGATCGACAGCTCGCATTATGTGAAGCGCTTCCCGGTGTGGTTCAACATATTCAACGGCAACACGGCCATCCACCTTTCCGCAGGCAAGGCGGCAGCCATATGCGGAAAGTACCTCGCAGATGAGGAACTTCTGCAGATTGCATTGGAACAGCTTTACTGGACTGTCGGCAAGAATCCTTTCGGCCAGTCCCTCATATACGAAGAAGGCTATGACTATCCGTCCATGAGCAGTTTCTCCAGCGGCGAGATCACAGGCGAGATACCTGTCGGCATCCGTTCTTATGGAGATGAGGACATCCCGTTCTGGCCCGCAGTGAACAATGCGTGCTATAAGGAAGTCTGGACGACATCTGCAGGAAAATGGCTGTCCCTGACAGCTGAATTCTAGATCTTCAGTTTGAGCCCGGCCTTGCCCAGAAGACCGGTAATCCACACGCAAAGCAGAGAGAATAGAGCACATTTCAGGAGTCCCGGGACTCCTGAAAGCCATTGTGGCGTGTGCAGACCGATGAATCCGCATACGCTGTAGAGAAGGTACGGCATCATATATACGGTGAGTGTGGCTGTGCCGGCCGGGCTTAGAGGACGGAACCATCCTGTCCTGCCACAGGCCTCCAGACTCCGGAGCAGGGTGTAGACAACGATTGAAAGAGCCGACACATACAGGCACCAAGGCAGGGTCCCTATGTCTTTGGATACGATCCACCAGTTGTGGGATATGGCGGCCGCGACTGCGAGGACTGCAGAAACCGCAAGTGCGCTTCCTGCCCGCACGGCTGCTGATTTGTCCTGGAGCTTCCTTTCTGCAAGAGACAGCAGGACACCTCCCATGGCCATGATGGCAGAAGAGGCGTTGCCAAGTCGCAGGGCACCGGCCATGTCACCTATGAAGCTGGCTCCTTCGATAATCCTTCCTCCGTCTCTCAATCCGGTCAGCAGCATGTTGACAATCAGCAGGATGACCCACGTCGCCAACAGATAGACCGGTCTTTTTCTGGCAAGCAGATATGCGACGGCACAGAAGCAGTAGGCCCAGCCGATCAGTCCGAGGATGCCCCACCATCCAGCCTTGAAATAGCCTCCTTCCGGAGTGCGGAATGTAAAGGCGAGAAAGGCCAGGACAGCTGCTCCCAAGGCCTGAAGCCACATCTTTCCGCGCATTCCTGCCGGATAGGTGTTCCATATCAGGAAGAATGCGGTGACCATCAGCACCCGGTAGAATCCCTTGCTGTAGCCTAAGGTGGAATCGAAACCTCCTTCAGTGTTCACGATGAACACTCCCATAAGCACAAGGGCGAGGGTGCGGGACAGGATGTGTCCGAGTGTGGATTCCCCCGGACAGCCTTTGGCAAAACGTCTTTCCAGGGCATATGGTATCGACATGCCCATGGCAAAGAGGAACATCGGGAACACGACGTCGGACACTCCCATTCCGTCCTCATATGTACCGAAGTGTTCCAGAAAGTGAGGCACTCCGCCTATGCTCCAGAAATCATTGACAAAGACCATGAGAAGCATGGTCAGGCCTCTCAACATGTCTATAGCCGCATTGCGCTTTGAAAACAGGGTTTCGTTCATGGCTCAAATTTTCTGTAAAGATAGTCATTACTCAGGTTCTGCAAGTAATTATATCAGCCGATTGTATATATTTGCAGAAGAAACACTCATTGACCCAACCGCTATGAAACGAATTATTCATGCTCTTGCAGCCGTGGCGCTACTGGCAGCCGGCTGCGCACAGAAACCCGATGTTGAAAAAGTAGTCGTGGCCTATGTCACATCATGGACTGAAGTGATGCCTGACCCGGGCAGGGTGACACACGTCAACTATGCCTTCGGTCATGTTACCGACTCCTTTGACGGGGTCAGGGTGGACAATGAGGACAGGCTCAGGAGCATCGTTGCCCTCAAGGCTCAGGATCCCGCACTGAATGTCCTTGTCTCCGTCGGAGGCTGGGGCAGCGGCAGATTCAGCGAGATGGCCTCAGATGAGGCTTCCCGCATCTCTTTTGCCCGCGACTGTGCAAGGCTGGTAAAGGAATTCGGTCTGGACGGCATAGACATAGACTGGGAGTACCCGACCAGCTCAGCAGCCGGCATATCCTCCTCTCCTGCCGACACGGAAAACTTCACCCTTCTGATGCGCGACCTCAGGGAGGCTCTCGGTCAGGACAAGCTCCTGACACTGGCATCAGTGTGCTCGGCCCGCTATATTGATTTCCCTGCGATAATGCCATATGTGGATTTCGTGAACATCATGTCGTACGATATGGGATGGGCACCGAAGCACAATGCTCCTCTCTACCGTGCGGATGCAGACGGAAACGTGTCGCCGATTGTCGGAGAACACACTGCCGATGAGGCTGTCAAGGCCCATCTGGCGGCAGGAGTCCCGGCCTGCAAGCTCGTGATGGGCATGCCGTTATATGGCAGAGGCAACAGTGAGACCTACGGCGGCGGCCTCGACTATAACGAATTGGCAGGACCCCTCCCGGGATACACCGAGATATGGGATGAGATCGCCCGGGTACCATATTACGCCGCCCAGGACGGCACCCTCCACCTCGGCTTCGAGAACGTACGTTCAATCACCGAAAAATGCAGCTACCTCCTCGACCAAGGCCTCCTTGGCGGAATGTACTGGGAATACTCCGGTGACAACGAAGAGGGCGACCTCACTCTCACCATCTCCCGCCTCGTCCTCGGCAGATGATTCTCCCTCGGGGCTGCATCTTTTGATTTCCTGATGCCCGGGGCCGTTATCTGTATTCGTACAGCTTGACGTGAAGGATCTTGTAGTCGCCGACAGATATGCGGACATGTCTGCCCTGATGGTCCTGGTCACCGTTCAGGCGGCGGATGGTTCTGAACGAACCGTCTGGAAGGACTTCGACTTCATCCACGGAACCTAATCCGCACCGCGGACTGTCCCATTTCATTGACTTCACTGCAGAGGCCTCCCCGGCTCCGGCTGCGGCAAATCCGTCCTCGCCGAGGTCCTTCCGGGATGCGGTCATGCTTTTCTCACTCGTCTTAGCAAACTCCACGACGATGCCGTTGCCGGCCACTATGTATTCATCGTCAGCGAGCCTTATTATGAGACCTCCGCCTTCGGGCCATATGCTGCCGTCAGTGGCTCGGGGATCCCATGGAAGTGTGAAGTTGTGTCTGCAGGTCAAGGTGAGGTCACCGTCAGTGATGATGCGTTCCTTGTCTGTCTGGTCGAACAGGAGACCCCACATAGCTCCCTGACCTTGCCATTCCGTAATCAGAGGCATCATCTCGCGCAGTTTTTCATATCCTTCCACGAAAGGAGTGCCTTGCTCGTCAGAGCCGTCTTCGATGGCAAACGGGCTGATGCCTAACGCGTCATGCTCTCCGAGCACATAGAATGCCCGGACCCCGTTGTTCTGCATGTGTTTCGTCTCAGGGATGAAGAGGGGATTGTTATGAAGGTCGTATTTCGCCACCCAGTCCTTGAACCCGTTGTCGTAAAGGTCAGGGGAAAGGAAGTCCAGCGAAGGTGCGGCGCAATGCCATATGTCAGTCAGATGCGCGAGAGGACCTGCGGACGGATATTCTCCCGGCTTGCGTCCACGGCTGTTCATGGCAGCATTGACATATAGCGGCACGTCATATATATTCCTGGCTGTGCGTGCCATCCTTTCGACATATCCGGCATAATGCCATGCCATGAATATTTCATCGGTGTATATGCTCTCTCCGAACACTTCGGTCCATGTCCCCCTTGTCCTGGAGCCGTTCGCCTCCCATCTGTCCTTCATGTAGGGATGCAGCATGTCTCCCATATTCTTCAGATAGGCGGTCAGTTCCTCGGGAACAGACGAACGGAACAGCCTGTCGGCTTCCTTCGAATGGTCACGTGCGTCCTCGAGCATTCCGATCTCATTCTCTATCTGGATCATAATGACGGTCCCGTGGTCCCTGTCCTTTTCCGCAATGTGCTCCAGCCATGCGGCAAAAGCCTTGTTGTCGGCCCTGAACACATTTTCCGAGAAGGCGCTTGCTATCTCCAGAGGTTTTCCGTCGCGGGTGCGGGCACGGGGATATTTCCTGTAGTCCCGCTTGAACCATAGCGGTGCGTAGCAGCTCATCGAGTTCTTCCATGCTCCGAACCACAGGAATACCACCTTGAGGTCATTGGCCCTTGCCTCTTCCAGCACCTTGTCAGTCAGAGAGAAGTCGAACTCCCCCTCAACCGGTTCGGTCAGGTCCCAGTATGCCGGAACCAGAACCGTATTCAGTCCCATCCTGCGCAGTTTTGCGAAGTTATGCACGATATCCTGGGGACAGGCTGCGGAAGAGTTGCCCAGTTCGCCTCCCAATATGATGAAAGGCCTGCCCTCCACCATGAGCTGGACGGCATCGCCGTGTCTGCGTAATGAACTTGTCTGTGCCGATGCCATGCCCATGCCGAGCAAGACGCAAAGTATAGCTGCAATATTTCTCATCATATCGTTTTTCTGTCGTTTTCTTTCCGGCAAATTTAGTAAAACGTCTGAAATTCCCGGAGAGCTCTTCATAAATCTCGGGGAAACCGGGGAAAACGCCTGGTAAAATATCGGGGGAATCGGGGAAATTGTTTGAAAAGTGTCTTAATCGACAAAATTTTGCAATTGTCACAAGTCTGGAATAAATTGTCCCAAGTCTGAAATTTCATAAGTTTTCAGTCTGAAAATTCGTAAACTCGGCAAAATACTCGTATAATTTTGCGCTTCCAAAACAACCTGTTTAATTTGCCATGTCAGTTCTCGGATTGCCATGGCTTTTATTATGTAAAACACGTTGAACCGAACATGAAAATTTTTTATATATAATCGCTGAAAGTGGTATCAAATGATTTTCATCGTGAGAGTGAGCGATAGCGAACGGCTATCAAACTCTCAGAAATTTTTATAAACGTAAAAATATGTGACAGTTTGAAAATTTATGGTTATGGGAAGTCCTTTTTTAGCGTTTAACAGGGTTTGGTGGAGTATTATAATTGTTTGATACAAAGCGCAAATAGTTAAGTCGAGTTCATCTCTGTATAAGATGATATAGCACCAATTATGCGTAAATTCAGTTAATTCACCTCTCCAAGCATCTCTTTTACGGTGATGCCGACGCCGATGAATTTCTCGCCGTAGTCTTTCTTGAACTTGCGGAAGTGGGCTTTGTGGCCGACGGTAATATTGAACCAGGTTCCGCCATGCTGATAGAGGTACATGATTGTAGCGGCCGGTTTGTCGGTTGTGGGAGGAGTGGTGATCTGTTCGCCAAGTTGATCTCCGGAGATGCCTTTTGCCTTGTAAATTACGCCGCCGTCAGCAGCTTTCTTTATTGTTGAATAAACATTCTGCAGATATGTCTGTACCTTTGCGGCAGGGATGGCGGTGATATCCGCTCCGGTGTAGAAGAAGACCTCATCTTTCATGGGCTTGCTCTCTGAACGGGGATCCGTCTCAAGTTCGCTCAGTTCGGTGGCGAAGTCCGGGACGAGCTGGTCGCTTTCCAGTCCGGCAAAAGCGAATTTGTCGCCAAGAGTCTTCTCAAGAGCCTTGTTCTGAGCTGCGCAGGGCACTAACAGCGCCGCTGCGGCAATGAGTAAAAGAATGCGTTTCATATCAATAGTTTTTAATCATCGTAAGTAGGAGC
>SUYN01000030.1 GCA_015060405.1 Bacteroidales bacterium | reverse complement strand
CTCTAATACCCACCATATACGGCTCCTTCTGCCGAAATTAACAATATGGTGAGGTAACACAAAAATGGTATATGTACCAACCACTTATCAAATTTCACCCTCATCCTGCCATTATTACGCAAGTTCTGTATATATTTGTATGATATGAACGTCCACCTTAAACATATCATCTGCGTTTTTTTCATTGTTTCTGCCGCCTTGGCCGCCAAGGCACAGGGCAGCATAGACAGTGAGAAGAGCCTTGATACGTTTCTTGCAAGATATGAGCAGTCATGCGAGGATTGCCTGAATCTGCGTGAAAGGTTGGATTCTGGCGAAAAGATCTCAAAGGATCAGGCAGAATACATGGTTCAGAGCTTCCTGAATCTCCACCGGCTGCTCAAGGGCATGGAGCCGGAGCTGAACAGCAGACAGAAAGTAAGATTCGACGCCATCGGAAGCTGGTTCAAGACGGGGGAAAAGCCGGCCGTGCTGGACCATGAGCCATTGAAGAGTGCTTCTGTAAGATTACCTGAAGCCAGGGCCTTTGCACTTTCTGAGAGCTGCATCCTGAAACGTCCTGCCGATCCTTCATATGACAGACCGGCCTCCCTTACGGAGAGGACCGTATACATAATGCCGGCATTGACGATGTATCCTGCGTCTTATGGCCTCATGGCCGGAGTGAAGATGAACAGATGGGGAGGATATGCAAGGTTCACGGGCAGCTTCAACGGCACCGTCCCTTCATATTCATGCTCTGATGACGGGACTCTGGAAAACGGAGGTTCCATTTGGCCCAACGGAAAAAGCGCAGGAAAGACCCTTCAGATCACTACCGGAGCGCTATATGAGATGAACGGACACCTTGATGTCTACGGAGGTCTCGGCTATGGAAGGCACCAGAGCCTTCTGCAGGACATCGACGGAAACTGGGCGGCTGCAGGCAGCGGAATCAGCGGCATATGCCTTGAAGCAGGCGTCCTCGCATCATGGAAGAGCGTCACATTCGGCGCAGGTCTGTCATCAATATCATTCCGGAGTCTCACCCCCGTAATTTCCATAGGAATCAACTTCTGACCCTTATCCTCATTTGTGACGCGAGCCCCGCCACACCCCGATAAACCGACGATTTACATATTGCGAAACTTTTATCCGATAAAAACTATTAAAGTTCTTGTATGATAAGGGGGAAGATATGAGAACTTTTTTATATTTTTGGACGATTTTTTCTCATAAATGCGGATGAACTAATTTATATATACATAGATGAGGATATTTTTGGTCTTTTTAGGGATTGTCTTTACGTCAATCTGTTCTGCGGTCAAGGCGCAGGAAATTAAAGAGATTATTGATTTCATTCCGGAGGTTTCTCTGGATACGCGTTTTGGGTATGGTCATCATTTCACGGACGGAGGCGGCCGCTTTGAGGGTGACGGACTTTATCTGGACATAAACGGAAACCTCAGTCCGCATTTCTCATACAGCCTGAATCACAGGATAGCCTCCACATACTACGAGGACAACTCCGGATTCAACGGGACGAACTGGCTTACACTCACTTACGAAACAGAGACCTTTGCAGTCACCGCCGGCAAGGACGCCTTGCTGATGGGTAGCTTCGAGTATGACGCATACGATCTGGACAGCTACTACGACATGAATTCGTCATTCTACAACGAGTTCGACTGCTGGCAATGGGGAGTATCAGCCGCATGGTATCCTGCGGAGGATCAGGAAGTCCTGATACAGATGGCGGACTCACCGTTCTCGTATGATACGGACCGGTTTGCATATGCACTCGGATGGAGAGGTGCTTGGGACTGCTACGAATCCTACTGGACAGCCAATCTCTGGCAGTATGACAGGACTGATTTCATAAAGTCCGTGAATCTCGGAAACAGATTCTACCTCGGAAGCTTTACCGTGGACCTCGATCTCATGGCGAGATTAGGAGATCTTCCTGAACCGCTCAGCGGAAGTGCAGTCATCCTCGCCCCTTCATATGAGATATCAGACTGGGGACGCGTATTCGTGAAGGCGGGATGGGAGAGCAACGAGAATGTCTTCGGAGGTGCCGGATTCGAGTATTTCCCGCTTAAGGAGGACAGAAACATAAGGCTCCATGCCGCCTGGGCATACAACGACTATATGTACGGCCACACATTGAACATCGGCCTGACATGGAAACTCGACCTTACAAACAAACTTAAAACTTTCCTGAAATGAACAGCAACGACTATATAATCGAGATAAAGAACATCTCGAAGAGCTTCGGTGACAAGTGCATCCTTGACGATGTCAGCATCAATGTCAAGAAGGGCGAGTTCGTCACGATCCTCGGCCCTTCAGGCTGCGGCAAGACCACCATGCTCCGCCTCCTGGCGGGATTCGGGCAGGCAGACAAGGGAGAGATCCGCATAAACGGCGAGGACATCACCAACGTGCCGCCGCACCAGCGCCCTGTGAACACCGTGTTCCAGCGCTATGCCCTCTTCCCTCATCTGGACGTCTATGAGAACATCGCCTTCGGCCTCAAGCTCCAGAAGGTGCCTGCAGAAGAGATCGACAAGCGTGTGATGAAGGTTCTCAAGATGGTGAGCATGACAGACTATGAGGACAGAGATGTCGAGTCGCTCTCAGGAGGACAGCAGCAGCGTGTCGCAATCGCCCGCGCGATTGCCAACCAGCCAAAGGTGCTGCTCCTGGACGAGCCTCTTGCAGCCCTCGACCTGAAGATGCGCAAGGACATGCAGATCGAGCTCAAGGAGATGCACAGAAAGCTCGGAATCACATTCATCTATGTGACTCATGACCAGGAGGAGGCTCTTACCCTTTCCGACACCATCATAGTCATGAACGAAGGCAAGATCCAGCAGATCGGCACTCCTACAGACATATACAACGAGCCTCAGAACTCATTCGTGGCTGACTTCATCGGCGAGTCCAACATCCTCAACGGCAAGATGATAAAGGACAGGGTCGTGGAATTCGTCGGACATGAATTCGAATGCGTGGACGAAGGATTCGGCGAAAATGTGGACGTCGACGTGGTGGTACGCCCTGAAGACATCTACATCATGAACAGGCTCGAAGGAGCACAGTTCACCGGCAAGGTCAAGTCCTGCACTTTCAAGGGAGTGCACTATGAGATGTTCGTGGACACGGACAAGAACTACGAACTCATGGTCCAGGACTACAATGCGTTCGAGCCGGATTCGGAGGTCGGCCTTCTGATCAGGCCTGCAGACATCCAGGTCATGCACAAGGAAAGGACATGCAATACATTTGAGGGCGAAATAGTGGACGAGACACATGTCAGATTCCTCGGAGAGACCTTCGAATGTCTGCAGCAGGAGGGCTTCGCAGCCGGAGACAAGGTCAAGGTCGAGGTCGCATTCTCAAAGATAGACCTCATAGACCACCCCGAAGAAGGCATGCTTTCCGGTGATGTATATTTCCTTCTTTACAAGGGAGACCACTATCACCTGACCATCATGACCGACGACGGAGACCATATATGGGTCGACACAAACGACATTTGGGACAAGGGAGACCTTGTAGGTATTAACATCGCTCCTCAGGACATTAAGATTGTAAAGTGAGATGACTAAAAGAAGCTCCTGGGCTCTGCCCTACGCGATTTTCCTGGTGCTTTTTGTCGCTCTGCCTCTGATTCTGATCATCTTCTATGCTTTTCAGGACGGCTCAGGCAACTTCACTCTCGGCAATTTCACCAAGTTCTTTACTGACGCAGATGCTATCGGCACCTTCGCCCTCTCGCTTGAGGTGGCGATAGAGAACACCCTCATATGCATCCTGCTCGGCTACCCCGCAGCATGGATCCTTGCAAACAAGAAACTTAACCGCAGCGCTGTGACTATCGTCCTGTTCATCATGCCGATGTGGATCAACGCCCTCATGAGGACCCTTGCGACTGCTGAGCTTTTCCACATGCTCGGGATACAGCTCGGCAAAGGCACCCTGCTTGTCGGTATGGTGTATGACTACCTGCCGTTCATGATCTATCCGATCTACAACATCCTGAACAAGATGGACAAGTCCTACTCGGAAGCGGCCGCCGACCTCGGAGCCACGCCTTGGCAGGTGTTCTGGAAGGTACAGGTGCCTCTCTCGATGCCGGGAGTCATCAGCGGAGTCATGATGGTATTCATGCCTACGGTCAGCACATTCGCGATCTCTGAGTTCCTTACCAACAACAAGATAAAGCTTTTCGGTACCATCATTCAGGAGAACATCAACTCTTCGATGTGGAACTACGGAGCTGCCTTGTCTCTGGTAATGCTCGTAATCATAGGTATAACATCCTTATTGCAGGACAATAAGAAGGAAGACGTAAGCGGAGGGATAGTGTAGCCATGAAAAGATTTATCGCACAGTGTTATATATGGTTGCTGCTCATAGTGCTCTATGCGCCTATCGTGTTCATAGCAATCTTCTCTTTCACAGAAAGCAAGGTTCTGGGCAACTGGACAGGCTTCTCGACAAAACTCTACCAGAACCTCTTCACAGGTGATATGCAGGGCACAGGATCGCTCATGCAGGCGATCGAGAACACCCTGATCATAGCCCTGATCGCAGCGGTAGTGTCCACTGTCCTCGGCTCCATAGCAGCCATCGGCATCCACAACATGAGGGGCAAGACCAAGCAGGCCATCACATTCATGAACAACATCCCTATGCTCAATCCGGACATCATCACGGGTGTGTCTCTCTTCCTGCTCTTCGTGTTCCTGCACATAAGCCAGGGCTATGCCACAGTCGTTCTGGCACATATCACATTCTGCACGCCATACGTCGTGCTCAATGTGCTGCCAAGGCTCACACAGATGAATCCTAACATATATGAAGCGGCCTTAGACCTCGGAGCAACGCCTTTCCAGGCACTGAGAAAGGTGCTGCTGCCTCTGCTCAAGCCGGGCATGATCTCCGGATTCATCCTTGCATTCACCATGTCTCTGGATGATTTCGCAGTCACCTTCTTCACGAGAGGAACCATCGGACTCGACACCCTTTCCACCTACATATACACTGATGCCAGAAAGGGAGGTCTCACTCCGGAACTGCGTCCGCTCATCACCCTCATGTTTGTGGGAATACTTATCCTGCTGATTGTGATCAACATCCGTAAGATCCGCAATTCCGATAACGAAGCTGAATAAGATGAAAAAGATACTGTACCTTGTTGCCTCTGCCATGATCATGGCCGGCTGCTCCGAAGACAGAGAGCACATTCTGAAGGTCTACAACTGGGCCGACTACATCGATGAAGAACTCATCGACGAATTCGAGGTGTGGTACGAAGAACAGACCGGAGAACCGGTGGAGATCATCTACCAGACCTTCGACATCAACGAGACCATGCTTTCCAAGATAGAGCTCGGCCACGAAGACTATGACGTAGTATGTCCTTCCGACTACATCATCGAGAGGATGCTGACAAATGACCTGCTCATCCCGTTTGACAGGGATTTCGGAGACACACCGGACTACACCAGGAACGTAGCACCTTACATCATAGAAAAGCTTGACCAGGTGGATGGTAACGGGAAGAATGCCAACGACTACAGTGTAGCTTACATGTGGGGAACAGTAGGTCTGATCTACAATCCGAAATACATTCCTGATGAAGAAGTAATGAGCTGGGATGTGCTCAGGAATCCGGCCTATGCAGGAAAGGTGCTGATGAAGGACGCCTTCAGAGATGTGTACAGTTCACTCCTCATTGCCCTCAACAAGGATGCTATAGACGCGGGTGAGAAGGACCTGAACACATTGACATTCGACACATCTGCAGAATCAATACAGCTCGTGGAGGACTATCTGAATTCATTCAAGGAGTCGGTGTGCGGCTGGGAAGCGGACTTCGGAAAGGAACAGATGACCAAGGAGCTTGCCTGGATCAACCTTTCATGGAGTGGAGATGCCCAATGGGCGATCGACGAAGCAGCAGAGATAGGTGTCGACCTCCGATACAGGATTCCGGAAACAGGAAGCTCAGTCTGGTTTGACGGATGGGTGATACCTAAATACGCAAAGAACATCAAGGCGGCAAGATACTTCATCAACTTCCTCTGCAAGCCGGAAAATGCCCTGAGAAACATGGATATGACAGGTTATGTGAGTGCGATAGGAGGTCAGGAAATACTTGAAGAAATGAGCGATTCCGAAGAGTACGGCCCTATTGATGTGAGCTACTTCTTCGGCCCTCAGGCGGACAGTGCATGCGTAAATCCTGTAATGTATCCGGATAAAGCGATAGTCGAACGCTGCGGAATGATGCATGACAGAGGTACGGAAGACCTTCTGAAGATGTGGTCACGCATAAAAGGCGACAGCGCATCCGCATGGACATACATTCTTATATGTATAGTCTTCGCATCCCTGATCTTCGCAGTAATCTTCAAATACGCAAAGAAAAGATACAGAAGGCGCAGATACGCAATGAAAAGAAGAAAGAGATAGCTGACTGCAGAAAGATAAGGCTATCTTTGTCTATACAAGTCTGGACACCGTGGAGTCCAGGAACTCCACAACGCGATATGGGTATAGTCGTACAAGCCCGTATTGCGTTTTTTTATTTCACAAATACGCAAAAAGCACCTGCGAGACTTCGCAAGTGCTTTTCTGTGGTCCCAGCAGGGCATGATCCTGCGACCCCCTGATTATGAGTCAGGTGCTACTAACCAACTGAGCTATGGGACCAGACTTATAAAAGAACTTTATTTGCTGTGGTTCGGAGTGGCTCCGAACCACAATGCAAATATAATACTTTTTTCAATAATTTCGATTAGTTGAGCTTGATTTCAACCTCAACACCTGAAGAAAGTTCGAGCTTCATGAGAGCGTCTACAGTCTTAGGAGTTGAATCGTAAATGTCAAGAAGACGGCAGAATGAGTTGAGCTCGAACTGCTCACGTGACTTCTTGTTTACGAAAGTCGAGCGGTTGACAGTGAAGATCTTCTTGTGAGTTGGAAGCGGAATAGGTCCGTTCACACGAGCACCTGTAGCAGATACTGTCTCAACGATCTTCTTTGCTGACTTGTCAACAAGCATGTGATCGAATGATTTGAGTTTAATTCTAATTATCTGGCTCATATCAAATTTCGTTGAATTCAGTTAAACAATTATTCATCGTCATCGGCCTTGTAACCGCTCTTCTCGATAACTTCCTTAGCAAGTCCTGCAGGAACTTCTGCGTAGTGATCGAAGGTCATTGTGCTAGTAGCACGACCTGAAGAGATTGTACGGAGGATAGTCACGTAACCGAACTGCTCTGCAAGCGGAACGTATGCCTTTACGATACGTGCACCGAGAGTCGAGTCCATTGCGTTGATCTGTCCACGACGGCGGTTGAGGTCACCTACGATATCTCCCATGTAGTCCTCTGGAGTAACGACTTCAAGGCTCATGATAGGCTCGAGGAGAACCGGCTTGGCCTTAGGGCAGGCGTGACGGAATGCAAGGCGTGCAGCGAGCTCGAATGAAAGCTGGTCTGAGTCTACAGGGTGGAATGAACCGTCCTTGAGGGTAACCTTGAGTGACGGAACCTCGTAACCTGCGAGAACACCGTTTGACATTGCTGACTTGAATCCCTTCTCAACTGATGGGATGAATTCCTTAGGAACGTTACCACCCTTCACCTCGTCGATGAACTGGAGGCCGTTAACGCCCTCATCAGCAGGTCCGATCTCAACGATGATATCAGCGAACTTACCGCGACCACCGGTCTGCTTCTTGAACACCTCACGATGCTGAACGGTCTGAGTGATAGCTTCTTTGTAGTTAACCTGAGGTGCACCCTGGTTGATGTCTACACCGAACTCACGACGAAGACGGTCAACGATGATGTCGAGGTGGAGCTCACCCATACCGCTGATGACAGTCTGACCTGTATCATGGTCTGTCTTCACTGTAAATGTAGGGTCCTCCTCTGCGAGCTTCGCAAGAGCGATGCCGAGCTTGTCAAGGTCCTTCTGGGTCTTAGGCTCAACTGCAAGACCGATAACCGGATCAGGGAATTCCATTGACTCGAGGGTGACAGGTGCCTGCTCGAAGCAGATTGTATCACCGGTACGGAGATCCTTGAAACCTACAGCTGCACAGATGTCACCTGCCTCAACGAACTCGATAGGGTTCTGCTTGTTTGAGTGCATCTGGAAGAGACGTGAAACACGCTCCTTCTTGCCTGTACGTGTATTGAGTACATATGAACCTGCATCAAGCTTTCCTGAATATGCTCTCATGAATGCAAGACGACCTACGAACGGGTCAGTTGCAATCTTGAACACGAGGGCTGCGAAAGGCTCCTTGGCGCTAGGCTGGCGTACTTCCTCATCACCTGTGTTAGGGTTTGTACCCTTTACAGCACCCTTGTCGAGCGGTGATGGAAGGTAACGCATTACAGCGTTGAGAAGGAACTGAACGCCCTTGTTCTTGAATGATGAACCGCAGCATGCAGGAACGATGGCCATGTCGATGGTAGCTGCACGGAGAGCTGCGATAACCTCCTCCTCGGTGATTGAGTCAGGGTCCTCGAAGAACTTCTCCATGAGGTTCTCATCATACTCGGCAGCAGCCTCAACGAGCTTCTCTCTCCAAGCATTGGCCTCATCCACATACTTCTCAGGAATGTCTGTAATCTGATAGTTCACGAGTGCATCAGAGTTGTGGTCATATACCATCGCCTTCATTGCAACGAGGTCGATGATACCGTCGAACTTGTCTTCAGCACCGATAGGAATACAGATCGGAACTGCGCGTGCACCGAGCTTCTCCTTCATCTCATCGATCACAGCGAAGAAGTCAGCACCTACACGGTCCATCTTGTTTACATATGCGATCTTTGGAACGCCATATTTATCAGCCTGACGCCATACGGTCTCAGACTGCGGCTGTACACGTCCTACCGCACAGAAGGTAGCGACTGTACCGTCGAGCACACGGAGTGAACGCTCCACCTCAACGGTGAAGTCAACGTGGCCCGGAG
>SUYN01000004.1 GCA_015060405.1 Bacteroidales bacterium | reverse complement strand
GAACCACTGTGATGCCGTTCTTGAAAATATAAACCGGAAGAGCCTTCTGTTCTGCGGCAATCTGTCTCTTGAGATCTGCAGTTCCATAAACTTCGCAATCCTGAATGTCAAGGTCATCAACCTTGTTTCCTTCCATGTCAACGAGGATTGCTGATTCAATCTCCTGTCTGTAAGTGTCAAGGATTTTCGCATCCTCTACTCCCGGGAATGTTGCTGCTGTAAGGATCTGGCTGATGGTGTCCTTCTTTACGTTAGCGTCCTGGGTAGGCTTGAGGAACATAGCAGCGAATGCAAGAACCGCAGCGACTACCACAACGAGGATAATCGAATATATTACTGTATATGTATTACTGTTTGTATTCATACCTTATATATATTAAGCGGTTTTTACTTTCTTGGCTCTTCTCTTGATCGAACCTTCCACCACGTAGTGGTCGATAAGAGGTGCGAATGTGTTCATAAGGAGGATGGCGAGCATCATTCCTTCCGGGTAACCAGGGTTCCAGATACGTACTGTCACTGCAAGGGCACCCACGAGGAAACCGTAGATCCACTTACCGCACTCAGTCTGAGCTGAAGTCACAGGGTCAGTAGCCATAAACACTGTACCGAAGAGGAAACCACCCATCACGAGCTGATAGTAGCCTGGGAGGTCGGTTGCACCTGTTGCATAGCCGAGGTAACCGATTGCAAGTCCACCGAGAACTGAAGAGAACATAATCTTCCAGCTTGCTACACCTGTCCAGAGGAGAATGACTGCTCCGATAAGGATAGCGATTACTGAAGTCTCACCTACTGATCCAGGGATTGTACCTACGATCATATCCCAGAGCTTAGGCTGGAGGTTGCTGAGAGTAGCGTCAGCGAGTGGAGTCGCTCCTGAGAAACCGTCCACGAGGCCGTTGCCTGCCTGCCAAGCCTCTGCACCTCTTGACATACCGCCGATCCAAACGAGGTCACCGGACATCTTGCTTGGGTAAGAGAAGAAGAGGAATGCACGTGTGAGGAGAGCCGGGTTCCAGATGTTCATACCTGTGCCGCCGAATACCTCCTTACCGATGATGACTGCAAAAGCAACTGCGATTGCAAGCATCCAGAGAGGAACGTCCACCGGTACGATGAGCGGAATGAGCATACCTGAAACGAGGTAACCCTCATTGACTTCGTGTCCCTTGATCTGAGCAGAAACGAACTCAATGCCCAAACCTACAATATATGAAACAAGGTAGAGAGGAATTACCTTTACAAGGCCGTACCATACGATGTTCCAGAAGCCCCAGTCGAGGCCGAAAGCGAGGCTGTGCTGGTAACCTGTGTTCCAGACTCCGAAGAGCATAGCCGGAAGAAGGGCGATCACAACCATAATCATAATTCTCTTCAAGTCGACGCAGTCCCTTACATGAGCGCCGCGGCGTGTCACTGTGTTAGGGACAAAGAGGAATGTCTCAAAAGCGTCGAATGTCGAATGAAGGAATCCGAGCTTGCCACCTTTCTCAAAGGTAGGCTTGATCTTGTCTACAAAATTTCTTAATCCACTCATATTCTTAGCTTTTAGCACATTTCTTTCAACATAAGAGCTATACCGTCAGTGATGATCTGCTGGATGTCGATCTTCGAAGGACATACATATTCGCAGAGTGCGAGGTCTTCCTCGATCACTTCATAGATACCGAATTTCTCCATCTTGTCGATGTCGTTTGCAAGACATGCCTTCAGGAGATATACAGGATAAAGGTCCATAGGGAGCACCTTTCCATAGACATCGTTCGCTACGAATGCGCGAGGACCTCCGTGGAGGTTGGTGTCCATGTCGTACTTCTTGTTAGGGGTGAGCCATGAGAAGTAGGTGTGTGATGCGCTGAAGAGCTTGCATCTGAATGGCTTCGCCCATCCGAGAAGCTCGTACTTGTCACCTTCCTCAAGGATTGTCACCTGGTTGTCGAAGAAGCCGAGGAATCCTTCTGCTCCTACATTTGCTCCTGTGAGGACGTCGCCGCTGATGAAGCGGAGGTTCTCACCCTCGTTGTAGAACTCCTTGAGATCCTTGATGCTGATTCCCGGATAGCCTTCGACATATGCTGGAGCGACTGCTTTCGGTCCGGTCACGGCAATCTTTCTCTTGACGTCGTACTTACCTGTTGTGAAGAGCTTTCCGACAGCTGCGAGCATGACTGGTGAAATTGTCCACACGAGCTCGCCCTTCTGTATCGGAGCGATGTGGTGGATCTGTACTCCTACATTACCTGCAGGGTGCTTTCCACTGACGGTGTGGATGGTGACGTTCTGGAGCTTGCCGAAAAGTGTGGCAGACTCATTTGCTGCGTTCACACAGACATGCACCTTGGCGATCTTGCCGAGAGCGTCCACAGCTGCCTGGATGTTGGCCAGCTGGTTGTTGAGTGCGTACTCGACGTTGGCTGCGAGAGGAGCGGTCGAGAATGCTGAAACGAAAATCGCCTTTGGCTTTGTCTCAGGGTCGGCGATGATGCCGTAAGGTCTCTGAATGAGAGCCGACCAGAGACCGGCAGCAAGGAGAGACTCCTTCACCTGTCCGGCTGTGAGGCTCGAAACCTTCTTCACTCCGAAGTCGACATACTCCTGATTTGCATCAGCCTTGATGCGAACCTCAAGCAACTTTCTCTTTTCGCCTCTGACAACCTCGAGCACTGTTCCGCTTACCGGAGAAGCAAAGAGGATGTTCTGAGACATCTTGTCTGCCAAGACAGGGGTACCTGCGAGGACCTTGTCACCCTCCCTTACCAGAAGTTTCGGAACGAGACCTCTGAAATCGGTAGGTTTGACTGCCACAACGTCAGGAACAATCACCTTCTTGGTGTTCTGGGCTGCCGTTCCATTGATCGGAAGGTCAAGACCCTTTTTCAAATAGATGTTGTTTGACATTATATAAAACAGTTTGTGAGTATAATTCAAAATGCGCCCGCGAAGTTACACATTTTTTTGTAATTTTGCCCCGTTATGGAAAACAAATGCAGTACTATATTGGAGGGACTGAACAGCGAACAGAAAAAGGCTGTCAGTTGTGTTGACGGACCGGTGCTCATAGTGGCAGGTGCGGGATCGGGAAAGACAAGGGTCTTGACGAGCAGGATTGCCTACATCCTTGAAAAGGGATGTGATCCGTCGAGGATTCTTGCCTTGACATTTACTAAGAAGGCGGCTTCCGAAATGAAGGAGAGAATAGCCTTGATGGTCGGTGAGAAGAAGGCTAGGAGGCTCTATATGGGCACCTTCCACTCTGTTTTCATCAGATTTCTGAGGGAATATGCGGAATCGTTGGGCTACCCGTCCGCATTTACAATCTACGACACGAGCGATTCGGTCAGTGCGATAAAGACCTGTCTGAAGGAGCTCCAGCTAGATGAAAAGGTATATAAGCCGAAGGATGTGCTTTCGCGTATCTCCATGGCGAAGAACAATCTTGTGACGGCTTCGGCGTACAGACGCAATGCCGTGGCGCAGCAGAACGATGCGGCCGCAAAGAAACCGCGTGTGGTGGACATATATGAACTCTATGCCCATAAATGCAAGCAGGCAGGTGTCATGGACTTCGATGATATATTGCTGAACATGAATATATTGCTTCGTGACAACCTGGAAGCTCTCGAATCTATATCCGGACGTTTCGACTACCTCATGGTCGACGAGTACCAGGACACGAACTTCGCCCAGTACCTGATTCTGAAGAAGCTCAGTCAGAGGCATAACAACATCTGTGTGGTCGGCGATGACTCCCAGTCGATATATGCCTTCCGCGGAGCCAAGATCGAGAACATCCTGAACTTCAAGAAGGACTATCCGGACCACCACATCTTCAGGCTTGAGCAGAACTACCGTTCGACCAAGGTTATAGTGGATGCAGCCAACTCCCTCATTGCAAGAAATTCAGCCCGCATCCCGAAGGAATGTTACTCGATGGGAGAGGAAGGCGAGAAGATAAGGCTGATACAGGCATATACGGAACAGGAGGAGGCGATGCTCATCGCATCGTCCATTGTTTCCAAGATCAATTCCCAACACTCGGAATATCAGGATTTTGCCATCCTGTACAGGACAAATGCCCAGTCCAGGGCTCTCGAGGAGGCCTTGAGAAGACGCAATCTTCCCTATATGATCTACTCGGGCAATTCATTCTTCGAACGTGCGGAGGTGAAGGATATGATGGCATATTTCAAGCTCGTGGTCAATGTCAATGATGACGAATCGTTCAAGAGGATAGTCAACAAGCCGTCTCGCGGGATAGGTGATACCTCTCTTTCCGCACTTGCCGCAGCTGCAGGCAGGCATGGGGTGCCTTTGTTCAAGGCCGCCTACCTTGACAATCTGGAAGAGTTCGGCCTCAAGAATGCAGCCGTTCAGAAGATCCGCGCTTTCTGCGACATGATAGCCAGGCTGTGTCTTCGCTCCAATAAGGATGATGCCTACGACGTGGCGGCCGCCATCGCCATGGAGTCAGGTCTTCTCCTGTTCTATAAGAGCGACACGAGTATTGAAGGCCAGTCGCGTACGGCCAATGTCGAAGAGCTTCTCAACAGCGTGAAGAGCTATATAGATGAAAGGCATAATGAGATCTTCGAGGAAATGCAAGCGGACGGATCTATAGGAGAGGGTGTCGAGCTTACCCAGGCCGACCTCCCTGTAGTGACTCTTGGAGACTACCTTGAGAACGTCTCCCTTCTCAGTGCTGTGGATGTCAATGATGAGGAAAACGGCTCCAACCGTATAGCCCTCATGACTGCCCACTCTTCAAAAGGCCTGGAGTTCCCGAACGTATATGTCACAGGAATGGAAGAGAACATCTTCCCCTCTGGGGGTTATCTTGCCTCAGAGGTCGAGATTGAAGAGGAAAGACGTCTTTTCTATGTGGCGATGACCCGTGCAAAGAAGACTTTGTCACTGTCGTTTGCACAGACGAGGTTGAGAAACGGAAAGACAGAGACCAACTCTCCGAGCAGGTTTGTGCGTGAGATAGATCCTGTATATATAATGAATCCACTGACAAGGGAACGCGAGGATGACGGGGAGATATCGCGCCAGTCTTTCGGGATCTGGAAGAAGGATGCCGGAGCCTCTGCAAGGCGTAATACCTACGGCCAGTCCTCAAGACCTGAGACCGTCCGCAGGCCTGAGCCTTCATATTCAGGCAGGCCACAGCCTTCATCCGCCTCCAGGCCACAGCCTTCATCCGCCTCCAGACCTCAGTCTTCGCCGGCTCCGGTCCGCAGGCATCAGACAGTGCCTTCTCGTGCCGCTGCGGCAGATTTCGAGCCCACTCCTATCCTGCAGCTGCGTGCCGGCCAGCGTGTGGAGCACAACCGTTTCGGCTTCGGAGTCATCAATTCGATAAGCGGAAGTGCTGCGGATCTGAAAGCCTCCATCACCTTCGATGAACATGGAGAAAAGATCTTGTTGTTGAAATATGCAAAAATTAGGGTCGTTGATATTGCAAAATAATGAATAATCCGTATCTTTGCATTGAAGTTTTTCATAGTTTAAGTTTAGGTTAAGTAGCGGGGCGTTCGCAGTTGATGCGAGTGCCTCGTGAATTTTTATTACATTTGCATCCTGATGACGGACATTTTACCGTCGGTTAATATAATTCACGTCACGAAATCCGATGAATAAAGTGGATAATTCATATATGTTTCCGACCTCGGCAAAAGAGGTCAAGGCCTTGGGATGGGACTACATCGATGTCATCATATTTACCGGTGACGCCTTTGTCGACCATCCTTCTTTCGGTACGGCGGTAATAGCCAGATGGCTTCAGAAATACGGCTACAGGGTGGCTGTGGTGCCTCAGCCGAACTGGCGCGACGACCTGCGTGACTTCCGCAAGCTGGGAGCCCCAAGGCTCTATTTCGGAGTCAATGCCGGCGCAATGGACTCTATGGTCAACCACTACACTGCAGCCAAGCGTCTACGCAGCGACGATGCCTACACCCCGGAGGGAAAGGCCGGGCAGAGACCGGATTATGCCGTGACCGTCTATACTAAGATCCTGAAACAGCTATGGCCCGATGTGCCGGTCGTGATCGGCGGCATCGAGGCTTCTCTCAGACGAGTCACTCACTATGACTACTGGAAGGACGAACTCATGCCTTCCATCCTTGTGGGCAGCGGAGCCGACTGGCTCTGCTACGGAATGGGGGAGAGACCGATGCTGGAGCTTACACGCGCCATCGAGGCGGGAAGAAACGTCTCTGACATACGCAGGATCCCGCAGATAGGTTTCTATATGGACGGACGCTGCAAGGTCTCCGATGCGGTAATACTCAATTCCTTTGAGAGATGCTGCAAGGACAAGCCTGCCTTTGCGGAGAACTTCCATGTCATCGAGACTTATGCGAACATGATGAATCCCCCCGTGCTTGTGGAGCCTGTAGGGAACGGCTATGTCCAGATCAATCCACCTTTCCCTCCGGCAACGGAGAGTGAGATGGATTCCTTCTGGGATCTTCCTTTCACAAAGAGGCCCCACCCGAGATACCGTGGAAAGCACATACCGGCATTCGAGATGATCAAGTTCTCCATAAACACGCATAGAGGCTGTTTCGGAGGGTGTAACTTCTGTACGATAGCCGCGCATCAGGGAAAGTTCATCCAGTCGCGCAGCGAGGAGTCGATCCTCTCCGAGATAAAGGCGTTGAACGCTCTAGAGGGCTTTGCAGGCAACATCTCCGATGTCGGCGCGCCGACTGCCAACATGTACGGAATGCGGGGAAAGGACCAGTCCCTGTGTGCGAAATGCCGCCGCAAGTCATGTCTCTTCCCATCTCCATGCAGGAATATGGACCGCTCCCACGAGAGACTTCTCAGGCTGTATGAGCGGATTGCAAAGGTCAAGGGCATACGCCATGCATATATAGGAAGCGGCATTAGGTATGACCTCTTCCTGGATGAGAAGGGATATGTGGACGATACATCTTATCCATATCTGCGTGAACTCATACTTTCACATACGTCCGGACGTCTGAAGGTCGCACCGGAACACACGGAGGATGCAGTCCTCAAGCTTATGGCAAAGCCTTCGTTCCGGCTGTTCGAACGGCTGCGCAAGGAGTTTGACAGCATAGTCGCTTCCGGCAGGAAGAAATGCGAACTTGTCCCGTATTTCATCTCAGGCCATCCGGGATGCGGCATGAGGGAGATGCAGAGACTCTCCAGACATCCTGCCCTGAAGGGAATATGGATGGACCAGGTGCAGGATTTCACTCCTACTCCCATGACGACTTCTTCAGTGATGTTCTACACTGGTCTTGACCCGAAGGACCTTACGAAAATCTTCGTCGAACGTGACGTGGACCGCAAGAAGGAGCAGAAGTCCTTCTTCTTCCGAAGATAGTTTTACGATACGGATCGAAACTGTGGTGGGGAAACTGATTATTTTTGATAAAAAAGTATTCCTGATGTTGCTCAATTCAAAAAAATGTCCTACACTTGCACCGTATTTCCAAACGAAAGAAAAGCAAATAGAAAATATGACTACAACAGTTAAAAGAAGAGCGGTGGTAAGTTATGAGAATATGTCAGACGAACTGGCAGCCGCATTTGTTGAAAAATATCCTAGAGGATATAGTGACTATTTTCCCGATCTCGTGAAATATGACAAGCCGGACGGAACCAACTTCTATGCTGTGACAGTGGAGATTCCGGATGCCATCTATCTGGTGAAGATCAAGGTCAAGACAGATGATGCCGAGGATCTGGAACGTTGGCTCGATGGCGAGGACGGCGACGATGGAGACGGAAATGACAGTGACAGCCTTCCTGACGACAACATCTCACAGTACTCCAACGGAGACGACGATTCTGTAGACGGAGAATAAGGAAACCCCAAATAATTACGGTGACTGAAGGTCTGATGACTGGCAGTCACTTTTTTTATGGTAGTCCCTCGTTTAAGGATCACCTGCAAAAGTGCACCCGGGTGTCATTTCCTTCCACACCCGGGTGCACTCATCGTCTTCTCAGGCCACCACAAGTCCACATGCCGCACCTAGGTGTGCCACCATAGCACCCCCGGGTGCGTTCATCTCACTCTTGCACCTGTTCCCATACAGACCGGGTCTGCGCCTTGTTGTCATATCACCATAGCGAAGCGGATTGAGGTGTCTCTATACACATAAGTCTAATTTTCATTATAGGTGTAAACTTGTATATCATACCCTAAATTATTATCTTTGCCCAGCTATAGCGACAGTCACATCTCATGGCTTCAAGATTTTTTGTCAAGGACATACTTTCACCTCTGCGGCGTCTTCTCAAGAAGATGTCCGAGCGTGACGTGATGATGATTCTGTCTCTGGTTGTCGGAATCTGCTGCGGACTTGCCGCAGTCCTGCTGAAGTCCTCCATCGAACTCATCCATCACTCGCTCACATCATGGTTTGACGGAGTGGAGTACAGCTTCCTATATCTCATCTATCCCGGCATAGGTATGCTTGTGGCCATGCTCTTTGTCCGCTATGTCGTCAAGGACAACATCGGACACGGAGTCACCAAGGTCCTCGTCGCAGTCTCGAAGAATGATTCCAAGATCAGGAAGCACAACATGTGGTCTTCAATGGTGGCATCTTCCGTGACCATCGGCTTCGGAGGATCAGTCGGAGCAGAGGCGCCGATAGTCTACACCGGTGCGGCCATCGGTTCCAATGTGGCAAGATACATGGGACTGTCCTATAAGAACATGACCATCCTTCTGGGCTGCGGAGCTGCAGGAGCTGTCGCCGGCATCTTCAAGGCACCTCTTGCAGGTGTTCTCTTCACACTTGAGATCCTGCTCTTCAACATATCGATGAGCTCCATACTTCCGCTTCTGCTGTCCACCATATCTGCGACCGTAGTCGCCTATATCTTCTTCGGTGACCAGCCTGCCTTCGAGTGCACCATATCGCCTTTCGCGATGCATAATATACCGTTCTATCTGCTTCTGGGCCTCTTCTCGGCAGCTTGTTCAGTTTATTTCACACGCATGACGCTGTGGCTTGAGGACAAGATAAAGAGCATGCAGAGGCCATATGTCAGATGGGCTGTTTCGGCTTCGTGTCTGGGTCTTCTCATATTCCTCTTCCCGCCGCTTTTCGGTGAGGGATACGAGTATCTTCACGAACTCCTTAACGGAGGAACCATCGACCTTGAGGGCCAGACCATCCTTGCATTCTTCCTCAGAAGCGCCTGGCTTGTGCCTGTGTTCTTCATGCTCGTCCTGCTTCTGAAGGTGTTCTCCATGTCGCTTACAAATGCCGGAGGCGGAGTCGGAGGAACATTCGGACCTACTCTGTTCATAGGAGCAATCGCCGGATTCGTACTCTCGAGGACCATAAATCTGATAGTGGGTGCCGGCTATGTTCCGGAACAGAATTTCGTGCTTGTGGGCATGGCCGGACTCATGGCCGGAGTGATGCAGGCACCGATGACAGCCATCTTCCTTATCGCTGACATGACAGGAGGCTATGAGCTTCTCATCCCTCTCATCCTCACCTCTACAGTTTCATATGCGGTGACAAGGGAGATAGAGCCTTATTCGATCTATACGAAGCGTATCGCCAAGAAGGGTGAGCTTCTCACCCACGACAGCGATCAGGCCGTGCTTACCCTTCTGAAGACAGGGGATCTTGTGGAGTCCGATTTCTCGACGGTGAGGATAGATGCGACTCTGGGCGAGCTTGTGCAGGTCGTGTCCGAATCTAAAAGAAACATCTTCCCTGTGGTCGACTCCAGGAATCATTTCCAGGGCTTCGTGTCCCTTGAAGACATAAGAAGGGACATGTTCAAGTACGAGCAGCATGAGACCCTTCATGTCTATAATTTCATGCGTTCGGCTCCGGCCTATGTATATGTGGATGAAAAGATGGACAGCGTGATGATCAAGTTCGAGCAGACAGGTGCATGGAACCTGCCTGTGATCGAGCAGGACAGGACCTATGTGGGTTTTGTGTCCAAGTCCAAGATCTTCTCTGCATATCGCGAACAGCTGAGACAGGTGTCTCATGATTAATCTATCTGATGATGAAGCAAATATATATCAAGAATATCGCTCATCGCGTCGGTGTGCGCGAGTGGCAGGTCGAGAATTGCATCACCTTGTTCGATGAAGGTGCCACCATTCCTTTCATAAGCAGATACAGGAAAGAAAGAACAGGAGGTCTGGATGAGGTCGCTGTGGCCGAGATCAGACATTGGAACGACGTCTTCACTGAAATGGAGAAGAGGAAGGAGACTGTGATCGAGACCATATCACAGGCAGGAGCCCTGACTCCGGAGCTTAAGACAAGGATAGAGAACTGTGTCGAGGCGAGGGAACTTGAGGATCTCTATCTGCCGTACCGTCCGAAGAGACGTACAAGGGCGGTCGTGGCCAAGGAAGCCGGTCTGGAACCGCTTGCAGACAGGATGTACGATGTCTCCATCTCGGATCCGGCACGCGAGGCTGCCTCATTTGTCGGCGACAAGGTCGCCTCTGTGGATGAGGCGCTTGCCGGTGCAAGGGACATAATCGCCGAAAGGCTGAGCGAGACGGCATCCGTGCGCGAGACTGTCAGACAGATCTTCAAGACCAGAAGGATAGTCTCGAAGGCAACAAAGAAGGCGGTCGGGCCGGAAGCGATGAAGTACAGGTCTTATTTCGACTATTCCGAGTCTATAGACCGTATAGCTCCGCACAGGCTCCTTGCCATGCTTCGTGCTGAAGAGGAAGGATTCCTCAGCCTGAAGATAGATGCCGATCCGGAGAAATGCGGAAAGAAGATATATTATGATTTCTGTCAGGAAAGGCGCTATCCGGCGCAGCCTCTGGCGGAGCAGATTCATATGGCCTTCGACGATGCATATAAGCGTCTTCTGGAGCCTTCCATCTCCAATGAAGTCATCAGGGAGGCGAAGGAAAAGGCTGACATTGAATCAATAAGGATATTCGGAGAAAACCTCCGTCAGCTTCTCTTGGCGGCTCCTATAGGACAGAAGCGCGTGCTTGCCATAGATCCGGGCTTCAGGACAGGATGCAAGGTGGTCTGCCTGGACAGTCAGGGAAACCTCCTTCATAATGAAGCCATATTCCCGCATCCTCCGGTAAGTGAGAAGATAAAGGCCATCCAGGCTGTGTCGGAGATGATAAGGAAATATGACATCGAGGTCATAGCGATAGGAAACGGCACGGCCGGCCGTGAAACGGAGGAATTCATCAGAAGGGTGCCTATGCCGAAGGAGGTAAGGGTGTTCTCGGTCAGTGAAGACGGAGCTTCCATCTATTCCGCATCTGAGGTGGCGCGAGAGGAATTCCCGGAATATGATGTTACAGTGAGGGGAGCGGTATCAATCGGACGCCGCCTCATGGACCCTCTTGCCGAGCTTGTGAAGATTGACCCTAAGTCGCTCGGAGTAGGGCAGTACCAGCATGATGTGGATCAGTCTCTTCTGAAGGAGAAGCTCGACAACACTGTTGTCAGCTGCGTGAATAATGTGGGAGTGAACCTCAATACAGCCAGCAGCTATCTTCTGAGCTATGTTTCGGGCATAGGTCCTGCGCTTGCCGGCAATATAGTGGAATACCGTTCGCAGAACGGACCATATAAGTCACGTAAGGATCTGTTGAATGTCAAGCGATTGGGAGCAAAGGCCTTTGAACAGTGTGCAGGCTTCCTCAGGATCCGTGAAGCGGAGAATCCGCTTGACAACTCTGCAGTACATCCTGAAGCCTATCACATTGTGGACAGGATGGCTCGCGACCTCGGTGTGACGGCAAAGGAACTTGTGGGCAATGCGGATCTGTGTTCACGTATAGAACCTTCAAGATATGTTGACGGTGATTTCGGCCTGCCGACAGTCAACGACATAATCAAGGAACTCCGCAAGCCTGGACTTGACCCGCGTGCATCCGCTCAGGAATTCGAGTTCGCCCATGACATAAGGACAATAGAAGACCTCAAGGCCGGAATGGAGCTTCCGGGCATAGTTACCAATATAACCGCCTTTGGTGCTTTCGTTGATATAGGAATCAAGCAGAACGGCCTTATCCATGCCAGTCAGATGGGGGTGAAGGGCATGGCGGATCCTTCCAAGGTACTGAAACTTCGCCAGCAGGTGAGGGTGACCGTCCTGTCAGTCGACATGGACAGGATGCGTATCGGCCTGCGGCTTCTGAAATAAGACTTTTTAACTTTCGCAAGTATCACCAACCTTCAATAAATCAATGATTTTCCACTTGCGAAACTTGAGTAAGACTTTTATTCTATTGTAAGTCCGTCGTAGGCCGGGAGTATCCCTTCAGGGAGTTCTGCCTTCAGGACATCGTAGCGCGGAAGCTGATGGGACAGGTGCGTGAGCCAGGAATGTTCTGCATTCACTCTCTGTGCCACTTCCACGGCCTGTTCAAGTGAGAAATGTGAGATGTGTCTTCCGTATCTCACGCAGTTGATTATGAAATGGTCAAGCCCTTCCAGCTTTTCGAATTCCTCGTCGGCTATGTGGTTCATGTCCGTGCAGTAGGCTATGTTCCCGAAACGGTAGCCAAGGACGGGCAGCTTGTAGTGCCTGCCTCTGATGGGAATTATTTCAGCTGTGTCCTCCTTTATCCTGAACGGATTTTCATCGATGTCGTGGATGTGCCATTCCGGTGCTCCGGGGTACTTCTGTTCGTCAAAGGCATAGGAGTACTCCTTGCGAAGCGATTCCTCTACATATTTCTCACAGTAGATTTCAGTAGCCTTCTTTTCCAGATAGTTGAACGCACGGATGTCGTCCAGGCCGCCTGTGTGGTCCTTGTGGTTGTGTGTCAGGAGGATGGCGTCGAGATGGGAGACTCCTGCGCGCAGCATCTGCTGCCTGAAGTCCGGCCCGGCATCCACAAGGATGTCCATTCCATCGTATTCAACAAGCACGCTTGCCCTCAGCCTCTTGTCCCGGGGATCCTCAGAGCGGCAGACCTCGCAGGTGCAGCCGATCATCGGCACCCCCTGCGAGGTGCCCGTCCCCAGAAAAGTAAGTCTTGCCTTTCCCATGTCAGATCGTCACTTCTGTAATTTTACCTATGAGTTCCTGATCGAACGGCCTCTCTACACGGATGTAGTTCTCCGTGTATCCTGACATCATTCCGTTCTTTTCCGTGCTTTCAAAGAGCACTTTCCCGATTACTCCTTCGTGCGACGAAACGAATTCCTCATGAAGTGCTGCACTGAGTTCCTCCAGCCTCTGTACTCTGAGGGTCTTGACGGCATCCTGCACCTGGTCCTTCCTGGCGGCTGCAGGTGTGCCTGCGCGTCTTGAGTACGGGAATATATGTATGAAGGCAGGTCTGACCACATCACGGAGGAAAGTGTAAGTCTCCTCGAACAGTTCGTCAGTCTCGCCCGGGAATCCGACTATCACATCTATGCCGAAGAACACGCGAGGACTTCCGGCCCTTTCCATCTTCGAACGGATATATTCAATCTTTCCGGCAAAAGCCGCCGTGTCGTAACGCCTTCCCATCTCTTTGAGTATGGTGTCGCAGCCACTCTGGAGCGGGATGTGGAAGTGGGGCAGGAACTTTGTGCCGGATGCGATCCAGTCCACCATCTCCTCGGTAAGGAGGTTAGGCTCGATAGAGGAGATACGGTAGCGTTCTATTCCCTCCACCTCGTTCAGGGCCTTGATGAGTCCGAAGAAAGTCTCCCCGGTAGAGCGTCCGAAGTCTCCGGTGTTGACGCCTGTTATGACGACCTCCCTGATGCCTTCAGCTGCAATCTCCCCGGCCTGAGCGATGATCTCTGAAATCGGGATGTTGCGGCTCTCTCCTCTTGCGTAAGGTACTGTGCAGTAGTGACATTTGTAGTCGCATCCGTCCTGGACCTTGAGGAATGAGCGTGTCCTCTCTCCTGATGAATATGCAGGAAAGAAGGTCTCTGCCGTATATGTACATACCTCACATCCGTTGCATGTGTCGATTATTGTCGGCACCACGAGACTCTTCTCATCTGCTCCGAATACGCATCTGACACCTTCTATCGCTTCTATCTCGGCCTTCTTGAGCTGGGCATAGCATCCTGTCACGAAGATCATCGCTTCTGGATTCTGCCTGTGCAGCTTTCTGATGATGTTGCGGCATTTCTTGTCCGAGTGCTCGGTCACCGTGCATGTGTTCACGAGGAAGACATCGGCTCCCTTGCTCCATGGCACTGCCTCGAAACCCTTCTTGAGAAGGGCTCTTTCGTAAGTGGAGGTCTCGGCATAGTTCAGCTTGCATCCGAGAGTTATGAATCCTATGGTCTTTCCCATGACGGTCTATTTTGTGTGATACAATGTCACTCTTGACCACTGGGCCACACCTTCCACAGGAGGTCTCTTCTTGGAGACCCTCACAGAGAACCTTATGAGTTGAGGGCAGGCCTTCACAATAGCCTTCAGGATTCTTCCCGCCACGTTTTCAAGCAGTTCCGACGGTATGGACATCTCTTCTGCAACGATGTCGTATATTTCTGCATAATTGAGTGTGTCTCTCAGATTGTCGCTTTCAGCTGCTGCACTCAGGTCCAGGTCTCCTTCGAAATCCACTACAAACAGGTTGCCTCTGACCTTTTCCTGCTCAAGGCATCCGTGGTATGCCTTGAACTCCATTCCTTCGAGTTCTATCTTACCGATTCTATCCATTTTTCTGTCTTGTTATTATGTGTCAGGCCAGAATAAGGAATACACATGGCCTCTTGCCTATGGTAAGCCTATCCTTCTTCCATTCCGACACCTTCTTTGTCATTATGTATGCGTCCGGCATCGTTATGTTTGCTGCCACGCACACCTTTGTCGATCCTGCGCACACGGAAAGTATGTCCGCGAAAAGGGAGTCATTTCTGTAAGGCGTCTCGATCATGATCTGTGTCTGTCTGAGCTGGCCGGACACCTTTTCCAAAGTGCGGAGCCTGTTCTTCCTTTCGTCGCTTTTTGCCGGTATGTAGCCGCAGAATGCGAACGACTGGCCGTTCAGTCCTGAAGCCATGAGGGCAAGCATAAGTGATGACGGTCCCACAGCCGGGATCACCTGGATCCCGTTCCTGTGCGCGAGGGCGACAAGCTGGGCCCCCGGGTCTGCCACGGCAGGCAGCCCTGCCTCAGAGATCAGCGCTACGTCGTTGCCGTTGTCGAACAGCCTTATATATCCTTCTATGACAGCCTGGTCCGTGTGTTCGTTCAGTTCAAGGAACTCAAGTTCTCCTATTCTTCCTTTCAGACCAGCCTTCGAGAGATAACGGCGCGCCGTCCTTATTTCCTCCACAACGAAAGTCCTGAACCCTTCCAAAGACCTCAGTACCGGCTCCGGAATGACCTCGGACGGGTCATTCTCTCCGAGCGGTGAAGGGATCAGGTATAGTTTGCCTTTATTTTCCGCCATCTTTATCCTTTTTATTGTAATCCTCTTTCTTTATTTCAAGCGTTACGTTCTCTGCGTTGAGCGCCCTCTGCTCATTTTCCAGTTTTGCAGCCTTCCTTTTCTCTCTCTTAGAAAAAAGATCCTTTATCGCCTTCTTCAGACTGTTGAACTCCGTCTGGATCGTGAAACCGACGCCGTTCCTCTGAGTGTTGTCAAGGTAGTTCGAATACGCGTCGGCCGAATGTGAGAACAGGTTTATGCGAAGTGTACCGGGATTATTTATCTTGATTTCCAGGTCCACATCTCCGACAACGTCATTCTGTGTTCCTCCCATGGTTGTCTGTCTGTTACCGATGTTTCCGTTGAGGATCACCCTGTTGTTGAACAGCTGGGTGGATACCGCAAAGTCAAAAAGATCCGTTCCCTGTTCCGTCGGCTGGTAGTTCAGACCGAGGTCAAGAGGAATGTCGAGCTTGTGGAGGATGTTGTTCAGCTGATTGGCCATCGCCTCTGTGACGTTGGAGTACAGCATCGATGAGTTGTTTACGATTCCCGACTGTTCGTCAGGGAGGAAGCTGTTGGTGAGGAGGAGGGAGAGCATCTGTCTCTGTTCCTTGTCGTCTGTGTTCAGGGCGCTCTCAACCCTCGACTGCATTATCGGGTTGAGGTCAGGGACCTCGATGTTGAAGTCTATCTCCGGATTGCTCAGCCTTCCTGTTATCTCTATGCCACAGTTCACCTCTCGTCTGTTGTCCACGGAATTCAGGTCTGACAGGAGGTTGGACAGAGTCGCCTTGCACTTGTACACGGCGTCAATGTCGAGGCTGCTCTGCATGATGTCTCCGTTGAAGTGTATGTTGCTTCCGTCTATGATCTCGAAGGTCTTGTTCACGATTCCCAATGCAGAGAAATCATATTTTCCTCCGGAGAGGGTGTAGTCTCCGTTTATGTTGAATATGTCCTTCCCGACTTCGAGCTCGATGATTCCGCTTCCTGTTCCGGTGAGCATGTTGCTGCCGGATTCGTCCAGCTCCACGAACACTGTGACATCAGGTGATGCGTTTACTCTCACATTGACATTGAAATCGCTGGCCTTGGTCTCCTTTTGGGCAATCTCAGCCCTCATCAGGTCATATGGATCTATCACTACTTCCTTCTCAGGCTCCTTGAAAATCAGGAGGTTGGTGGTTGAGGAGGCCGTGGCTGCATTTGTCATCGGTATGTGAAGACTGCCCGTTTTCGCAGTGACGGCATCCACAGACAGGAGGATGTTGTTCATCGGGCCGGTTATCGATATGTTTCCGGTGGCGAAGAGGTTGCCGTAGAATCCTTCGTTTCCTTCTTTAGGAATGTTTATGGCTTCTATGGCGCTGGTCCTTATCCTTGTGTTGAACTCCATGTCCCTGAATCTGTCCCAGTTGATGCTTCCGCTCACCTCACCTATGCCGTCGTAGGCGTCCCTGAGCGCAATGTCGTCGAAATACACCCCGGTGTTGTCGATATGGAATGCTCCGTCTGCGGAATATGGCACATTCGTGAATGCCACTGTCAGCCCTGCGTCTTCCAGCTTGGTCCCCTCGCTGCTTATGTCAAGCATGTTGACCGGTCCTTCGGCCACGATCTTTCCGGATGCATATCCGCTCATCCGGCTGAACACATCTTTGAGGAAAGGCTCGGCATGCTTGATCTGCAGCCTGTCGAGGTCCATTTCTGCATTCAGGTATCTGCTTGATGGTGAGAATCTTGCATTTATATCCAGATTCTTCATGCCTTCAAGGTCGTTGCTGACGGATATGTCATAGCTCATGAGGTCGTCATTCCACCTCGTCCCTAATGCCAGGGTGCCGAGCGGCTCTCCTGCCAGGAAGGTGGAGTCGCAGAGCATGTCCACGAAGATCTCATTTGATTTCAGAGGGGAGAGCAGATGCATGTTTCCTGTCAGTTTGCCCTTGATGCCTATGTCTGATTTCAGAAGTCTCTCCAGGATGGATATGTCGAATCTTTCGAGTCCGACAGCAAGGGTGTCCGTCTTTTCGGAAATCTTGCCGTCTGCCCATATCTTCTGTGATCCGCTGTTGATTTCAAATGAGTCAATCTCGATAGTGTCACCGTTCAGGCCGATGGATGACTTAGGAAGGCTCCATTTCTCGCCGTTTATATATACCGATGACGGAAGGATGTCGATTCCTGTGCGTATCTTTTCCTCGATCCTTTCAAGATTGCCGGTGAGGAAGATATTTCCGCGGTTGGCCGAGTCACCTCCATACGCAAGATGCACGTTCAGTGTGTCTTGCCGTGCACTGACTTCTAACGTGTTGTCACTTACTGTAATCTTTGCGAGTTCTATGGTTTCTATGCTTATGTCAGCCGTCAGTGTGCTGTCCGCGTTGTCAACTGCTGCCTTGATCCCTTTTGCATAGTTGTTCCCTTTTGCGATTCTGTTGGATACGAGGGAACCGTCCAGTCTTCCGTCTTCCTTTACCGCCACCATCAGTTCCGTGTTCTCGTGAATGAACATTCCTGGAGCGAGGAAGGCGAGAATGTCCGAAGTGTTGTGGGTAAGCAGATGGAACTCATAATTATCCCCGCTCCATTCGAAGGAAGGGTCGCTGAACAGCGACGGCAGCTGGTCTCTGGCTGTCAAGTCGCTGAGGTCCTTTATGAATTCAGTCACAGGGGCAGATCCCGAATACATGGCGTCGGCAAAGTCCGACCTGAGGCGCAGCTTGTGAACGCCTCTGCTGATGTGAGGCGTGATGATTATGGAATTGACGCTATGTGTTCCGTCCTCATTGTACATCCTTATGTCGTTCAGACTCAGATCTCCGTTAGTCGTCCCGTCCTGAGATGTCCTGACATCGGCATTCATTCTGAAGGCCAGTTCCGACTTGCCCCTCTTGTCCAGGTTCAGGGCATGGAGGTCTGCGTGTGCAACAGTTCCATTGAGGGTAAGCCTGCGGTTCGCCTTCTTAGACAAAGAGAAAGTACCCCTGACAAAGAGGTTGAGATTAGGGTCGCTGACTGACAGACCTCCGTCTGCAACTCCCTTGTTCAGATGCCCGAGAGCCTTGATTCCCGAGTAGTCATATCCGTTGAAATTCAGCCGGTCTATACTGAGGGTATCAACATTGACCTGAAGTTCCTCGCCAAACGTGGCGCTGGCATCTGCCCTCATCGTGACAGGTCCTATCGGAAGCTTGCCCGTCATGCTCCTGAGGTCAAGGCCTTCGGTGGAAGCGCTTCCGGAGATCCTGAGAGGTGTGTGCCCCGACAGGATGTTCTCGATCAGGACATCTGCATCGGCATTTCCTTTTGTCGTCCTCACTTGGGTGCTGACATTCATATGGCTGAATCTTCCGTATGCCCGCACGTCCGCGTCGAATCCTATGCCTCTGGCTATGTATTCAGGAATGATGGCTCCTTTAGAGAACTGTCCGGCTATCCCGCTTATGCCTTGTGTCGTGAATCTCAGACCTTCAAGGGCGATGTCCAGACTCGTGTTCCTGACTTCCGGCAGGCCTCTGACTACTCCGTTCACTCTTCCAGCCACCTGGTCATTTCCGCTGGCGAAGCGCAGGTCAGCAACAGTGAAGTCCGCAACTGTGCCGCTGATGTTTCCAGAAACAGCAAGAGCGAGATCCTTGCCTTCGAGTTCTGGGATAAAATATGACAATGTCTTGAGTGTCAGCTGACTCTCGCTAATCTTCGCATCGAGCTTTACCTTCTTCATGAAGTCCTGGAAGGCCTTTGCGTTTTCATAGCTCATCATGAAAAGCGGAAGGCTCAAGTCCGAGTTGCCATCCTTGATGGACATGTCCTCTATTACGGTCTTTCCGTTTCCGACCTGCACCTTGCCGGACATGTCTTCAGCGGTGAATCCCGTTCTTTCGCTGAACGACAGGTGATGTGCCTGGCCGTACATCACTCCTCCCTTGAATTTAAGGTCGTCAGCTGTCAGCTGTATTCCCTTGATGTCCAGGTCGTTCCAGTTAATGCCTCCATTGTACGGAATCCTGCTGCTGTCATAGTCCTTCATCGAGAAGCCCATTCCGTCTATGGCCACATGCCTGATGTGGAACAGCTCCTTGTCACTCTTCTCTTTTTTTTCCTGAGGCTTCTTCAGACGGAATATGCGTGAAAGGTTGTCTGTCGTAGTGTCACCGTCTACCGGGACCTTCCTGTCTTCCAGGACGAGGTTCATCTGTGCGTCAGATATGGTGACGGAATTCAGATGTATCCCCCCTTTGCCGAGAAGACCTTCAAGTGAGAATTTGGCTATGATGTAGCCGGCGCGGAAGAATGTGTCGACAGGCGCGTGTGTGGAATCTAAGGGGTCGGTGACGGGCTCACGGTCTATTATCTCCACGTTCTTCAGCATGAGTGTCTTGAACGGCTGGAAGTGTATCTTCTCCATATGGATGTCGGCATCCATGCTCTGGCTGAGCTTTCTGACCACCCTGTCAGCCATACGTGTCTGCACCGCCGGAAGCTGGATGAGCAGACCGACGGCAATGACCGCTGCGATGACCGACACCAGGACAAGCCGGACTATGTCAAGAGCCTTTTTGATAATTCTTACCTTTTATTTTATTCCAATCTGCAAAAATAGTAAAATATCGGATGATTTTCGTATTTTTGCCCGCTGAAATTATAGCATATTCTGTGCTGAATACATCGTTTATGGCAGATATAATTCTTGGAATAGAATCTTCGTGCGACGACACGTCGGCAGCAGTCATCTCAGACGGCTACCTTCTGTCCAATGTCCTGGCCAGCCAGGATGTCCACAAGGCATATGGAGGCGTGATCCCGGAACTCGCTTCGAGGGCGCATCAGCTCAATATAGTACCGGTCGTGAGTGAGGCGATTACCCGTGCCGGAATCAAGCCGGAGGACATCACTGCGATAGCCTTCACGCGCGGCCCCGGACTCCTTGGCTCGCTTCTTGTCGGTACCTCATTCGCCAAGGGACTGGCTATGGCCCTGGACAAGCCCCTTGTGGAAGTGAATCACCTCCAGGGACATGTACTGGCCAATTTCATAAAGCAGCATGGCAGCGAAAACAGGCAGCCGGAATTTCCCTATCTCTGTCTTCTCGTGTCAGGCGGTAACTCGCAGATCGTCAAGGTGAACAGTCCTCTTGAATATGAGATCCTCGGTCAGACCATAGATGATGCCGTGGGTGAGGCTTTTGACAAATGTTCCAAGATGATGGGACTCGGCTACCCGGGCGGACCGATAGTGGACCGTCTTGCGAAAGAAGGCGATCCTCTCAAGTACAGGTTCTCGAAGCCTCATGTTCCCGGGTTCGACTACAGCTTCAGCGGCATCAAGACTTCGCTGCTGTATTTCGTCCGCGACATGATGGCGGAAGATCCCGAATTCATGGAAAAGAACAAGGCCGACATATGCGCCAGCTTTCAGAAGGCCCTCATCGACATACTCATGGACAAGCTGATCAAGGCGGCCAAGGCAACAGGCATAAGGCAGATAACCATCGGCGGAGGCGTGTCTGCCAACAGCGGCTTGAGGTCACGCATCGTAGAGGAAGGAAAGAAACGCGGATGGACCACCTTCCTTCCGGAATTCAAGTTCACGACAGACAATGCAGCTATGATCGCAGTGGCAGGGTGGTTCCATTACAAGAACGGAACAAGAACTGCTCTCGATGTGGCTCCTGTAAGCAGAATCGCTGAATTTTAATGACTTATGAAAGAGATAGAGATGACATGCAAGCTCGGTCTCGAGCTTTCGGCAGATGAGATACAGACTGCAGCGGTGAAGGCGCTCGGCGTCTCCCCAAAGATCAGGACTCAGATCAGATACCGCATCACGAGGCGTTCCATCGATGCCCGTAATGACATATTGTACCGTTACAGGGTGGAGGTGTACAAGCCTGACGAGACCATGAGGGAATTTGTACTTCCTGAATATAAGGAAGTCTCTGCTGCAGAGCCTGTTATAATCGTAGGAGCCGGCCCTGCCGGAATGTTTGCTGCGCTTCGTCTCCTGATGAACGGGCTCAAGCCTGTCATCCTTGAAAGGGGAAAGGACGTGCATGCCCGCAAATACGACATGGCAAAGCTCTCGAGGGAAGGCCTCGTGAACGAGGACTCCAACTACTGCTTCGGCGAGGGTGGAGCCGGTACCTTTTCAGACGGAAAGCTGTATACCCGCTCTTCCAAGAGGGGAGACATCCGTGAGGTCCTTCACCAGCTTGTGCGCTTCGGTGCCGATCCGTCAATATTGATAGATGCCCATCCGCATATCGGCAGCGACAAGCTCCCGACAGTGGTGGAGAACATAAGGAAATGCATTGTCGAGCATGGAGGAGAATACCACTTCGACTCACGTGTCACCGACATTGTCAGAAAGGGCGACGGCTCGTTTGATGTAACCACAGCCGACGGCGCCCTTTACCAGTCACGCAAGGTCATCCTCGCTACGGGCCATTCAGCCAGAGACATATATGAGATGTTCGACAGGAAGGGCTGGGAGATCCAGGCAAAGGGGTTTGCCCTCGGAGTACGTGTGGAGCATCCTCAGTCGCTGATCAACAGGATCCAGTACCACGGCAAGTATCAGCCTTTCATGCCGACCGCCGAATATTCTTTCGTGACCCAGATCGAGGGAAGGGGAGTCTTCTCTTTCTGCATGTGCCCGGGAGGAATCCTGGTGCCAGCTGCGACTTCGTCCGGAGAACTTGTTCTCAACGGCATGTCAAACTCTCAGCGCAACTCCAAGTGGGCCAATTCCGGAGTCGTCGTGCAGATTGAGCCTGAAGATTTTCCTGAATATGCGAAGTATGGTCCGCTGGCGCTTCTTCAGTTCCAGAAGGATGTAGAGAAAAGAATGTTCGAATACACAGGCTCCCTCAAAGCTCCTGCCCAGAGGATGATGGACTTCTGCAGAAGAATCCCTTCTGCCGGTCTTCCACAGACCTCCTACCATCCGGGGGCTGTGAATGCACCGCTCCATGAGCTCCTTCCAGAACACGTTTCCCTCAGGCTCAAGTATGCATTCCCTGAGATAGGAAACAAGAAGATGCATGGCTACTACACCAATGACGCTCTTCTTCTCGGAGTCGAATCACGTACATCTTCTCCGGTGCGCATCCCTCGTGATCCTGAGACTCTGGAACACACACAGGTGCCGGGACTCTTCCCTTGTGGCGAAGGAGCGGGATACGCAGGTGGTATAGTATCATCTGCCCTTGACGGCATCAACTGCGCCGCAAGGATCTGACATGTATGATGGCCATTCATTGGTCGGGGTATTGTAAAATATTAAGATACATATAATTATGCATCAGTTTATTTTGGCTTTTGCCTGTCTTCTTCTGTCATTGGGCCTGTTCGCCCAGGAGAAGACCCTGAGAGTCGATTACATTTTTTCCGGAACAGCCAGGAGTCAGACCATCTCCCTGGATGAGTTGTCCTGCTACGACGGCTGGGCCGGACGGCGCGTCAACACTGACAGCGTCGCCGTCCGCGGCAACGGCCGGATCTCGCTGACAGACGCCTCGACTGGAAAGGTCCTCTATTGCCAGAGTTTCTCGACACTCTTCCAGGAGTGGCAGACGACAGAGGAAGCTACGAGGGTCAGCAGGGCATTCGAGAACGTCTTCCTCCTGCCTATGCCTTTGGACAAGGCCTATGTCTATATAGAATTATATGATGTCAAGGGAAATGTAGCCTCATCGCTGAGGCATATCGTCGATCCGTGCGATGTCCTGATACGACAGGTGAAGCCTGTGCCGCCCCCTCATGAATACATTCTCAGGAGCGGCGGCATGGAGGATAAGATAGATGTGGCCATAGTGGCTGAAGGATACACTGCCGGAGAGTTGCAGCTGTTCTATGAAGATGCGCGCAAGGCAGTCGAGGCCATCCTCTCTCATGAACCTTTCTCTTCATACAGGGACTGCTTCAATTTCGTGGCAGTCGCACTGCCGTCAGAGGACAGCGGAGTGAGTGTACCATGCGAAGGCGACTGGAAGAACACGGCCGTCAAGTCCCATTTCAGTACCTTCTACATGGACCGCTACCTGACGACCCTGCGTCTGAAAAATCTCCATGACAAGCTTGCCGGCATCCCGTATGAACATATTGTAATCCTCGCTAACACAGACACTTACGGAGGAGGCGGCATATTTAATTCCTACACCCTGACGACAGCTCATCATCCATCCTTCAGGCCTGTTGTGGTCCATGAGTTCGGCCACAGCTTTGCCGGCCTTGCCGATGAGTATTATTATGACGACCAGTATTCTGAATACTACTATCCCGATTGTGAGCCGTGGGAACAGAACATAACCACACTTTTTGATTTCCGGTCCAAATGGGACGACATGCTGCCTAAGGAGGTTGTCATCCCGTCAGCTCCGGTAGACGACCTGTGGAAGTCCCTGAAGGAAGGAAAGCCAGCCGACGGGTTCATCGGGGTCTATGAAGGAGCCGGTTATCAGTCGAAAGGCGTGTACCGCCCATATCCGGACTGTCGCATGAAGACTAATTCTGCAGAAGCCTTCTGTCCCGTCTGCCAGAGGGCGATTTCAAGAATGATAGAGTTCCAGATAAAATAAGAACGTCCGGAAACAAAAAAAGGGAAAGCTTGATACATCGCACCGCTACGACCTCCTACCCTTGCTGCGGTCAAGCCCTGGGGGGATTTGGAGGGAGCTGGTCGTGTATGACTTTCCCAAGTGCAAAGGTACGCTTTTTTTTATTTGTTGCAAAAAAAAGTGAACCGTATGAGTCTATATGCTGTCAAAGATCAGCGGAAGAAGGTCTTCGACTTTGGAGAATCTCCAGATCTTGTCCGCTCCTATAAGCAAAGTCACTATCGGCTTGCCTCCCTTTGTCTGGTACTGAGCCATGACCTGTCTGCATGCTCCGCAAGGAGTGGCCGGTGTTCCGCAAAGCACCCCGTTCTGCCCGGCTGCAATGGCAAGAACCGTCATTGCCTTGTCCGGATAGTTCGCCCCTGCATAGAACATGGCAGTCCTTTCCGCACAAAGACCGGAAGGGTAGGCTGCATTCTCCTGATTGGCACCTTTTACGATCGTCCCGTCTTCAAGTCTGACAGCCGCGCCTACATTGAAGCCTGAATAGGGGGCATATGAGAGGCCAGTCGCTTCTATGGCAGCCTCCGCGACTTCTCTCTCCGAAGGATCGAGCTGCTGGAGCGAATCATATTCCTTGAAGGCGATTTTTATTTCTTTGTTTGTCATAACAGATCAATTAAGTTATCTTTGCAAACCTCACAAATATAATACTTTTTGTCAATAAAAGACAGGTGTTTGAACATAATACGTCATTTTATGAAGGATAACAGCGGAATAAAGGTGTGCATAGGCCTCTCGGGAGGTGTGGATTCGAGTGTTGCGGCTCTTCTTCTCAAGCAGCAGGGCTATGATGTGTTCGCTCTGTTCATGCAGAACTGGCACGATGCCTCCACCACTCTCCATGGAGACTGCGAATGGGAGGAGGACCGTTTTGTGGCAGAGATGGTGGCCAGAAAGATAGGCATACCGTTTTATTTCGTTGATCTGAGCGAGGAGTATCGTCAGAGGGTGGTTGACTATATGTTCGACGAATATGAGAAGGGCCGCACGCCGAATCCTGATGTTCTGTGCAACAGAGAGATCAAGTTCGATGCCTTCATGAAATGCGCACGCAGGCTCGGTGCAGATTATGTCGCTACCGGTCACTACTGTCAGAAGACCGAAGCCCGGACTCCTTCCGGAGAGCCCCTCCTTGATGAAGAAGGCAACACGATATACCGCATCCTCGCCGGAAGTGACCCGAACAAGGACCAGAGCTACTTCCTCTGCCAGCTCACTCAGGAGCAGCTCTCCCGTGCCATGTTCCCTATAGGTGACATCGTCAAGCCGGAGGTAAGGCGTCTTGCCCATGAGGCTGACCTTCCGTCTGCAGACAAGAAGGATTCGCAGGGCATATGCTTTGTCGGCAAGGTGGACCTTCCGACTTTCCTCCAGCAGAAGCTGAAGCCATGTGAGGGTGACGTCGTAGAGGTGTATGATGCATATTATTCTGACAATGAGCAGTATGCATATATGAGAGATACCCTTGCATCTCTCCTGTCAGACGAGTCTGAAGAGGTGAAGATGATCACTGACTATGTCTCTGAAGACAAAGCCTCCCCGACACTTTCCTGCACATGTCCGTTTTCGCAGGAGAAGATCTCTGCCCTGTCGGATGAAGAGCTGTACAGACTTGCTCAACCGGTTAGCTACGACATAGAGTTTAGGACCGAGACATACAGAAGCGGAAAGAAGCACATCAAGAAGACTCGCTACAAGGAAAATCCTTTCGGTAAGATTGTGGGAAAGCACGATGGCGCCCAGTTTTACACCATAGGCCAGAGAAAAGGACTTAACATCGGCGGTCACAAGGATTCGGTGTTTGTGATAGAGACCGACATTACGAAGAATATAATATATGTAGGTGAAGGTCACACTCACAAGGGACTTTCAAGAAGCTGCCTGCGCATCGCGCCTTCCGAAATCCACTGGATTCGCCGTGACCTTGCGATGGTCCCTGGCGAGATCCGCCGCTACCGCGTGCGCATACGCTACCGCCAGCCGCTTCAGGATGCTGCCGTGATAATGAGGGACAACGGACTCTATATTCTCTTCGATTCACCTCAGAGAGGCATCACGCCGGGACAGTTCGCCGTCTGGTACGATGGGGAAGAGATGCTCGGCTCGGGAGTCATCTAAAGGCTTTTCGCCGCCGAGATCCCTGCAAGGAAGCCTGTGGAGAAGGCTGTCTGGAGGTTGTAGCCACCTGTGTCAGCGTCAAGGTCCAGGACTTCTCCTGCGAAATACAGTCCCGGGGTCATCTTCGACTCCAGTGTCTTTGCCGTCACCTCGTCGAGAGAGACTCCTCCGGCAGTGACCACAGATCTTTCGTAACCGACATAGCCGGCAATTGCCATGCTCCATGTCTTCAAGGCCTTAGGCAACGACTTATGGTCCATTTCAGGAGAGGCCCTCAGGAATCCGGGAATCAACGACATAGGGAGGACCTTGGTCAGGAGGATCCTGAAACGCTCCCTGTAGGTCTTGTCCGCGCTTCTCTTGTCTTTCGCGATTTCATTCCACAGAGTGTTTATGCGTACTGTCAGGTCTTCAGGCTCGACTGCCGGTTTCAGGTCTATTTCCGCGCGGACCTTCGATCCGTTGATCAGGGCGTTGACGCATTTGCGGCTCACCTTGAAGCCGACAGGACCTTCGATTCCTCCGTCAGTGAAGTCCAGGTCACCGAATTCGCTCTGTGCCAGATTGCCGTCTATGTAAATGTTGAGGGTCACGTTCTTGAGCTGGTTGCCGCAGAGGGCCTCTCCTGTCTCCGTGAGAGGACAGCTTCTGTCTATGTGACCTTTTTCAATGGGGGAGTCCTTGTAGCCCTTAGGGACAATGGCAGTGAGCGAAGGGAAAAGAGGCCTGATGGTGTGCCCGAAATCTTCAGCCCATCCGTAGCCGTCTCCTGTCGAGCCTGTCTTGGGATAGGATAGTCCTCCCGTGGCTATGACAAGCCTTCTGCATGTGTATGAGGAACCGTCTGAACACGTCAATGAAAACATCCCGTCGCGACTCCCGACAGCCCTCACCTCCTTGCCGCAGATGACTTCGGCCCCGGCCTTCTGTGCCGCCCTGAGCAGGGAATCCACGACTTCTGATGCCAGATGTGAAGAAGGAAAGGCCCTGTCGCCGCGTTCCACGACCGCTTCCATGCCGTTGTCTTCAAGGAAGTCTATCATCTTCTCCGGAGAGAGGTTGTAGAATGACGGCTTCACGAAATTCGGCTTCGGATAGATGTGTCCGGAGAATTCGTTCCATGGCTTCACATTGGTGAAGTTGCAGCGTCCCTTGCCTGTGATCATTATCTTTCTTCCCGGTCTTGCCATCTTTTCCAGGACGAGGACCTTTCCGCTGTCCGATGTCTGAGCCAAGGTCTGTCCTGCTCCGGCCGCCGCCATAAGTCCGGCCGCTCCGCCTCCTATGATTATTATGTCATGCATAAGAAACTGTTTACGATTATTGTGCAAATTTATTGAAAATATTCTATATTTGCAGTCCCTTTGCTAAAGGAGTTCCGTTGCCAGTTTAGCTTAGTCGGTAGAGCATCGCATTCGTAACGCGAAGGTCGTGGGTTCGAATCCCATAGCTGGCTCCGCTCAAGGACACGTCCACGCATTGTGCCGTGTCCTTTTTTGATTCTTGTCAGTATGGAGATCAGACCGGTAGCACATATACGCACGGATTTTCCCGAAAAGTTCGGCATCCCACGCCAGAGCGGGCTCTCTCCCGATCTGACAGGTGTCGTGGTCTTTGAAGAGGAGTTCCGGGATCCTCAGGCAGTCGAAGGCCTGGACGGTTTCTCGCACATATGGCTTCTCTGGGAGTTCTCCGCCAACCGCCCGTCGGCCCGCTGGCAGCCGGCCGTGCGCCCGCCGCGGCTTGGCGGCAACCGCTACATGGGAGTCTTCGCGACCAGGTCTCCCTACCGTCCGAATCCCATAGGCCTATCCTGCGTGAAGCTGGAAAAGGTTGTTCACGACCGCCATGAAGGACCTGTTCTTGTCGTGCGGGGGGCAGATCTGATGGACGGTACGCCCATATATGACATCAAGCCTTACATCCGTTATGCGGATTCCCATCCGGAATCTGTATGCGGCTATGTGGATGTTCTTCCTGAGAGGACTGTCAGGGTGGAAGTTCATGAAGACATCCGTCTCAGGTTCGGTGACGAACCTTTCTTCGGCCCTCTGCTCGACACCCTTGCACTGGACCCCCGTCCTTCCTACCATGACGACCCTGAGCGCGTGTACGGAATGCTGTATGCCGGCTATAATGTGAGGTTTACAGTTGCTGACGGCGTCCTGACTGTTACGGACATAGCCTTCGCTTAAAATGAAAATGCCAATCCTTTGTAGAATATGATAAAACTGTTACGCTCATCCGTTTTTGCCGGTATATATATAGGTGTGGCCGGTTTCGGTTTCCTGGCTTCCGGACTGCAGAGCCAGGTGTATGGTTCCCTTGTCGGCTCAGTCCTCTTCTGCCTCGGACTTCTGGCTGTGGTCGGCTACAGGCTGAAGCTCTATACCGGGACCGCCGGATATATCACCAGGAATGAAACCGGTGAACTCTTCCTCATCCTTGCGGGAAACATTCTTGGATGCCTTCTTGTGGCCCTTCTCTCGAGGGTGTCTCCTCTGGACATGCAGTCGGCCGCTCAGAACATCCTTGAAATGCGCCTGCGTACAGGAGCCCTGAACTGCGGCCTGCTCGGCATTGGCTGCGGCCTGCTCATGACCACTGCAGTGACCTTCGCCAGGGAGAAGAACTATCTTCCGCTTCTTTTCGGGGTCCCTCTCTTCATCGTCTGCGGCTTCACCCACTGCGTTGCCGACGCCTTCTACTACCTCGCCGCTCCGCTCGCGTTCTGGAAGGCCCATGCACTTGAGATACTTGCGGTATATGTCTGCATAGTCCTGGGTAATCTCATAGGATGCAATCTCTACAGGATTATCCTCGAAAAATCGCAATATACAGGCGAATAAAGTCCTTCCGGACATTTTTTTCATTATATTTGTATTCTGTACATAATAAGAAAATACATTATGGGAAAAATCATTTTGACAGGTGACCGTCCTACAGGCAAGCTCCATCTCGGACATTATGTAGGCTCCCTCAGAAGAAGAGTGGAACTTCAGAATTCAGGCGAATTCGAAAAGATATTCATCATGATCGCTGACGCGCAGGCTCTTACAGACAACGCGGACAATCCGGAGAAGATCCGTCAGAACATCATAGAGGTGGCTCTTGACTATCTTTCGGCAGGTCTTGACCCCGAAAAGGTGACCATCTTCATACAGTCTCAGGTCCCTGAGCTGTGCGAGCTGGCGTTCTATTACATGAACCTTGTGACTGTGCAGCGTCTGCAGCGCAATCCAACCGTCAAGCAGGAGATCCAGCTTCGCGGATTCTGCGACAATGAGGATGAGGACCAGAACAAGAAGGGAACCCCTGTCGGTTTCTTTACATATCCGATAAGCCAGGCATCTGACATCACTGCGTTCAAGGCGACCACAGTTCCTGTGGGAGTGGACCAGGCTCCCATGATCGAGCAGACCAGGGAGATTGTCCATAAGTTCAATTCAGTCTATGGCGAGACCCTCGTCATGCCTGAGATGATGCTGCCGGAGAATACAGTGTGCTGCCGTCTTCCAGGTACTGACGGAAAGGCGAAGATGAGCAAGTCCCTTGGCAACTGCGTCTACCTTTCAAGCACTCCTAAAGAGCTCAAGAAGGCAGTAAACAGCATGTTCACGGATCCGAACCATCTTCAGATAGAGGATCCCGGTACAGTAGAGGGAAATGTTGTGTTCACCTACCTTGACGCCTTCTGCAAGAAGGAGCATTTTGCAAAATATCTTCCTGAATACGAGGATCTTGATGCCATGAAGGCACATTACCGCCGCGGTGGCCTCGGTGACGGAACATGCAAGAAGTTCCTTCTCAACATCCTCGAAGAGATGCTCCAGCCTATGCGTGAAAGACGCAGCAGATACGAGCAGGACATTCCGGGAGTATATGAGATTCTCCGTAAAGGATCCGAAACTGCCCGCGCTGAAGCTGCAAGGACGCTGGACCAGGTCCGCAAGGCGATGAAGATAGATTATTTCGGCGACGAGGCTCTCATTCAGGAACATACAGCCAAGTATAGGGCTAAATAAGTTTTAACATTGTTTTCTTGCTTTTTAAGAAAACAATGTTTTACTTTGTAAGTACTTTAATAGCTTATTAAATAGGATATTCACCATATCCTTTTGGTGTACCAAAACTTAATGTTTATGAATAAGGATCGTAAAATTTCCAATCTCATCCGCACGGAGGATTGGCTTTCGGTGTGGATCGGTGTGATAGTCATCGCACTCGGATGCATTTCAGTGTTGACAGGCTGGTTCGATTTCGGAGCCTTGAAATTCAGTACATGGACCATAGGTGAGACCCTTTCGGACAAGGATGCCTCCAAAGTCGTTCCTCTTCTTACCCAGCTGACCTCATGGGCCTTCTGGAAGAAGTGCCTCATCACCATGCTGACTCTCGGAGTCCTCTTCGGCGCCGGTGTCAAGCTTCAGGGCGAGAAACTCAGCAAGTACATTCCAGCCTTCATCGCACTCTTTGCCATAGCCATCATCGTAAGGATGGTCAGCGCGGAGTTCACCCTCAAACGTTATCTCGAGTGGGCCTTCTGGGCACTTCTCATAGGTCTTCTCATTGCCAACACCGTTGGTGTTCCGAAATGGCTCAAGCCTGCCATCAGGACAGAGTTCTACATCAAGACCGGTCTTGTCGTATTCGGTTTCTCCGTCCTTTTTTCTAACATTGCAAAGTTCGGCCTCTACGGCCTCGGAATCGCATGGGGTGTCACTCCTATAGTCATCATCTTCATGTGGTGGTTCGGCAACAGGATCCTCAAGATCAGGAACAAACCGCTCCTTATCACTCTTTCAGCGGCGACTTCAGTCTGCGGTACCTCGGCAGCTATTGCCACAGGTGCAGCTTCGGGATGTAAGAAGGAAGACCTCTCAGTCGCAATCTCGATCTCTATCATCTGTACCATAGTGATGATGATATTCGAGCCTATGATAATCGAGTGGACAGGAATGGGAGAACTCATGGGAGGTGCACTTATCGGAGGTACAGTGGACTCCACTGGAGCGGTTGTCCTTGCAGGTAGCGCCCTCGGTCCTGTGGCTGAGCAGGTCGCATCCCTTGTCAAGATGATCCAGAACGTCCTCATCGGCTTCATCGCCTTCTTCGTGGCCATCTTCTTCGCAAGAAAGGTCGACAACACAGGAAAGTCTACCGTTGGCGCAGGTGAGATCTGGACACGCTTCCCTAAGTTCATCCTCGGCTTCATGGTGGCCTCACTGGTTGCTTCGTTCATATTTGTACCTACTGCCGGTGCTGAGGCTACAGCCAAGATAAACAAGGTGCTTGGAACATATAAGGACTGGGCTTTCGTCCTTGCCTTCACTTCGATCGGTCTTGACACAAACTTCAAGTCTATAGTCAAGAGCATGCAGGGCGGAAAGGTGTTCTGGCTGTATATCATAGGACAGACATTCAACATCGTACTTACATTTGCCGTCGTATGGCTCCTCCTTTCAGGAAAGATATTCCCTCAGCCTGACATCAAGACCTTTACAGACGCAAAGGCCGAGGTAAAGAAGGAAGTTGCCGCTCCTGTCCCTGTGCAGGCTGTAGATGACGGGTCGACCGTTGACATCACAGAAGCGGCACAGATGGTCAATGAATCGAAATAAAGATGAATAAATCAAAGAAAAGCATTATCTTTGGGGCAGTCACCGTGATTATGGCGGTGACTGTCTTGGTCTTGGCCGGCTACATAATGTTCAACCGGCTCGGACTTGTGGAGGGCTATGATTTCGGAATCGGGGCGTACTACTATGTGGACATACCTGATTTCGAGAAGATAGTGGATCAGGATGCCTTCAACAACAAGGTCCCGATGTGGGTGTACATCACCCTTTTCATAGCATGGGGCTGGCTGATGTGGCGTCTGTGGCTGTTTATAGACAAAAAGTCAAGCAAAGATAATGGAGAAGAATCAGAACATCGAGAAAAGGATATTATGGGTGGCTGAGAGGCTCTTTCTTGAGAAAGGCTTCAGCGGCACCTCGACAACGGAGATCGCCAAGGCCGTGGGATGTAACCAGGCCTTGATACATTATTATTTCCGTACAAAGGAAAAGCTCTTCTGGGATGTCTTTACCCCTAAGATGGAGCATGTACTTGACTATCTCGATGCTCCGTTCCAGGAAGGGGAGGATTTCTTTGAAAGGATCCAGAATGTCATTGATTTCTATTTCGGAATCCTCGAGCTTGACAGCCGTCTGGCTCCGTTCATCGTCAACGAACTCATCATGCATCCTGCCAGATGGGATGTCTTCCGCAACCGCTTTCTTCGTGACGAACGCAGGAGCGGTGCCTTCAAGAAGTTCGAGAAGGCAGTGGCTGATGAGATAGAAAAGGGTACGATAAGGGAGGTGCTTCCGATCGATCTTCTGATGGATATCATGTCTCTGACCGTCTCATCGTTCATAGTGGCTCCGCGTGGCTATGCACTGAACGAGTGCGACTCCACAGCCAGAAAGGAGTACCTCGAGCGCAGGAAGGCCGATGTCATCGGACTTGTCGTAAACGGAATAAGAAGACAGCAGGATATATAAATGAGAAAGGGACCTTGGCGGTCCCTTTTTTTCTACCTTTCGTATTCAACTTTCGCCCTGATTTCGGCGATAGTCTTTACGTATTCTATAACGTTGTCCCTCATGGTGTCTGCCTTATAGGCCGCGAGGCTCTCCCAACTTTCGAAATCTGCGATCATTACAGCATCGTAAGAAGATTTTCCGTCATTGCGGTTGATGCCGATTTCAATGTTTGTGAGTCCTGGAACAAGTCCCATGAGGGACTCATACCTTTCCTTGACATCTTCAGCGAGTTCCTTCGGAGTCCTGCCATCTGATGGCTTGAACTTCCACATTACACAATATCTTACCATATCTGTTCAGTGTTTAGTGTTATTTAAATCAATTTGAGCACTAAATTAATAAGAATACTTGACATAACCAAATAAATGAAGGAAATAAATCTGGCGAGGTCATATGGGGCCACATTTGCGGGAAATTGTTTATATTTGTAAGTTGTAAACATTTGCAGGTCCTTAGTCTGTCGGTATATGGGCACACACTCTGAAAATAGCAGACGCATAGTCAAGAACACCCTGATGCTTTATGTCAGGATGCTTGTCCTGATGCTTGTCGGATTCTACACCTCGCGTGTTGTCCTAGAGGCCTTGGGTGAGACCGACTTCGGCATCTACAATGTCGTAGGGGGTGTGGTGGCAATGTTCACCGTCATTTCCGGTGCCCTGAATTCAGCAATATCAAGATTCATCACCTTCGAGCTGGGAAAAGGGCCTGAAGCGCGGCTCAACAAGGTCTATTCGACAGCGGTCATGATCCAGGCCGCAATAGCGCTCATTGTGGCAGCCGTCGCAGAGCCTGTGGGCATATGGTTCATAAGAAATGAGATGACCATTTCTCCCGACAGGATCCCGGCTGCAGTCATGGTCCTGCATTTTTCCGTATTGTCATTTGTGATCAATCTTCTCAGCGTGCCGCAGATGGCCAGCATCACTGCTCATGAACATATGTCAGCCTATGCATATATAGGCCTTCTTGACGGTTTCCTGCGTCTTTCTGTGGCTTTCCTCATTCTCCGGTCGCCTATTGACCGTCTCGTGTATTATGCAGCTCTTATGGCAGTTGCAGTCCTCGTCGTCCGCATGGCATACGGGATCTATTGCAGACGACATTTCGAGGAATGCAGGTTCAGGCCTGTCTTTGACGCAGGTCTTGTGAAGGAGATGTTCTCTTTCGCCGGCTGGAACTTCATTGGGGTAAGCTCGGGCGTGCTCCGCGACCATGGAGGAAACATTCTTGTGAACCTATTCTTCGGACCGGCAATGAATGCCGCAAGGGGAGTGGCTGTCCAGGTGTTCTCCGCCTTGCAGGGATTCGTGACAAATTTCATGACTGCCGTCAACCCGCAGATTACCAAGTCCTATGCTGCCGGAGATTACAGCTACCTCTTTGCCCTGGTAAGGAAGTCTTCGAGGATGTCCTTCTATCTCCTTTTCGTGATTGCCCTTCCTGTGCTCTTCAACACTGAATATCTGCTGGGAATATGGCTCAAGGATGTGCCGCAGGGCACTGTGGCCTTTGTACAGCTCTTTCTGATCTTCGCCTTGAGCGAGTCGCTTTCCAATCCGATGATAACGGCAATGCTTGCGACAGGACATATAAGGAACTATCAGATCATAGTCGGAGGACTGCAGCTTCTGAATGTGCCGGTGTCATATATACTTCTCAAAGGTGGGGCAAGTCCGCAGATCACTGTCATCGTGGCAGTCGTCATATCACAGATATGTTTCTTCGTACGTCTTTATCTGCTAAACAGGGAAATGGCTTATCCGGCCTGGGAACATATAAGGATGGTGTATCTCAATGTGGCTCTTGTTGCCGCTGCCGCCCTTGCGCTGCCTCTTGCGCTCGTCCGCCTCATGCCTGGCGGCTTCTGGGGCTTCTGCCTCAGCGTGCTGCTGTGTGTGGGCTGTGCCGGCCTCTCAGTCCTGTTCGTGGGCTGCGCGAAGACTGAACGTAAGGAAATGTATGATTATCTGAGGAGGAGGAAGTCATGATCAGGATATCCGACAAATCCATGTGCTGCGGCTGTTCGGCCTGTGTGAACGCATGTCCTGCGCAATGCATCGTACCTCGCTACGACAGGGAGGGTTTCTATTATCCCGTGGCTAATCCCGACCTTTGCATCAACTGCGGCAGATGCGAGCAGGTGTGTCCTGTACTCAATCCTCTTGAGCCGCACCTCCCGTCTGAAGCCTTTGCAGTCCGTTGTGAGGAGCATCTTGCCGGGAGCTCATCCGGCGGGGTCTTTCCTGCGCTTGCAGGCCGTGTGATTGACGAGGGTGGAGTAGTGTATGGAGCGGCTTTGGCTGCCGACATGAAGGTCGAGCATACAGAGATATATGACAAGGAGGAACTAGGAAGGCTCCGCGGCTCGAAATACGTCCAGAGTGAGCTGTATTCTGCATATGAAGAGGTGAGAGATCATCTGAAGTCCGGAAGGAAGGTCCTCTTCTCGGGTACCCCCTGCCAGGTCGCCGGCCTGCTCAAGTACCTTGGCAGCCGCCCCGCCGGCCTGCTTACGGTGGATGTCGCCTGCCACGGAGTTCCAAGTCCCCTCTTGTGGGAGAAATACGTGAAGGCCCTGGAAGAAGCCTGGGGATGCAGAATAAGCTCAGTCGGCTTCAGGGACAAGTCCCGCAGCTGGAGGCACTATGATGTGACATACTGCAAGACATCCTGCGACGGCCGCGAGGACCTCGGAACTCACACGGTGAATGTTGAAGACGACGTGTTCATGTCACTTTTCAGACAGGACATGATCTTGCGACCTTCCTGCTACAGGTGTCCGGCAAGGAACGGAAGGAGCGGGAGCGACATCACCCTTGCCGACCTTTGGAGCGTCGCGGAAGCTGCTCCGGAGCTGAATGACGACAGAGGTGTCTCGCTTGTTCTTGTCAACACATCTCTTGGGAAAGACTGCCTGGATGCTCTGCAGGCCGATGTGTGCCGTCCTGTGGAACCGCAGCTTGCAGTGACCCAGAACGGAGGATTCGCAGCTGAGGTGCAGATGCCGCCCAGGAGAGACGAGTTTTTCAAGGGGGTACATTCCGCAAGGAATCTCATCCAGTACATGAAGGGATTCGTAGTGAGGAAACCATTATATATAAGGATGTACAGAACGATCCGTCGGACACTTTCCGGCATGAAAAGGAGGATGATGAAATGAAGACAGCGATAATCACACTGCCGCTCCACACCAATTACGGAGGGCTCCTGCAGGCCTATGCGCTGAAGCATGAGCTTGAGACCATGGGGCATGAGGCCGAGGTCATAGACCTGAAGGACAAGATGCCTGCTCCGAAAGGTCTGAAGGCTCCGTTTGTATATGCCCGGAGAATGGCGGCGTCGCTGTTCAAGGGAACCGAAGTCTTCCGCGAAAGGAGATATGCCCGCGAACTGCCCGTTGTGGCTGAGAATACATCGAAATTCGTAGATACATATATATCACCGCGTGTGATAGACAGATATGCCGACATCCGCGAAGGAGAGTACGATGCCTTTGTGGTCGGAAGCGACCAGGTGTGGAGGCCATTGTATTTCAGGGATATAGAGGATGCCTTTCTGAAGTTTGCACAAGGCTGGGATGTGAAGAGGATAGCCTATGCGGCTTCCTTCGGGACAGACAGGCTTGAATATGAATACACCCAGCTGGAGGAATGTGAGAAGCTTCTTTCGGAGTTTGACGCAGTCTCTGTGCGGGAGGATTCTGCTGTGAAGATGTGCGCGGAATGGTTCTGTCGTGAGGATGCCGTGCATGTGGCCGACCCGGTGATGCTGATGCAGCCGTCGGAGATAGCCGCTTTTGCGGCAGGAGCTGAAAGCCATCCTGCAAAAGGAAAGATAATGACATATATCCTTGATCCGACAAGGGAAAAGACTGCTGCCGTGGATTTCATTTCCCGGGTGGCGTCGAAGGATGTGTATGATGCCTCTGTCAATCCGTATGTGCGTGAGATTCCTCTCAGGGAGCGTGTCGTACCGTCTGTAGAGCAGTGGATTTCGGGATTTTCCGATGCGGATTTCGTGGTTACGGATTCCTTCCACGGATGCGTGCTTGCCATCATGCTGCACAAGAAGTTCATTGCAGTGGGAAATTCGCGCAGAGGCATGGCGAGGCTTCAGTCCCTTCTGGCTATGGTCGGACTGGATGCACGTCTTGTACACGGCATAGATCCGGAGGATGACGGAGAGTTCTTCCTTTCAGATGTCGAATGGGAGACCGTAGATGATAAGATGAATTCATTCAGGGAGCGCTCCAGGAAGTTCCTCATTGATGCCCTTTCTACAACCGGTGATTTTACGGAGAAGAATTTAAACAGTTTCTAAGTTTATGGATAAGACCAGGTTAAGTATAGTAGTTCCGGTTTACAACGCCGAAGAGTATCTGGACCGTTGCCTTGTCAGCATCATGGAGCAGAGCTTCACTTCCTACGAGGTGATTCTTGTTGACGACGGCAGCACGGATTCCTCGCCCCTTGTTTGTGAGCGCTATTCGGCGACTGATCCGAGATTCATCACCATCCATATGCAGAACGGAGGCGTCAGCAGCGCCCGCAACGCAGGTCTTGACCTGGCTCAGGGTGAGTTCGTGATGTTCGTCGATTCGGATGATGTGCTTCTTCCGGACGCTGTGGAGAGGATGATGGAGGGAATCTCGGGGGAGGATCTGATCATAGGGGGCTTCACATCATTCATCGGCGGCGTGCCCCACAGGGAGGTCCTTCCGTCAAGGGACCGTAAATATGGATCTTCGGACATGACGGCTTTCTTTGAGGAGAACATACGCAGGAACTGCGAGATGCTCGATGCCCCGTGGGCCAAGATGTTCCGACGCAAGACGATAGGCAGCCTGCGGTTCTGCACTGAACTCCAGTATGCGGAAGACAAGCTTTTCGTGTTCGGTTTCCTTGCACAGTGTCGCTCTGTGCGCACCTGCCCGGTGCCGGTGTACGGCTATTTCATAAGGCCCGGCTCATTGGGAAGTGATGTGAAGTCGGACTTCCATCTCATGCAGCTGCGCCGTTTCCTGCCGAAATATGCCGGCCTGCTTGAGGATCTCACTTCCAGATACAAGTCCAGCCCCAAACTGTATGCGCTTTATCACAGGGATCTTGTGGGAAGGTATGTGTGCCGTGTGCTGAACATTTTCACATGCAGGAAAACAGACCTTCTGGATGAAGGCTATGTCACCTTCCTCTACGGACTTATGGACAAGGACAGCCAGCTGGGAGTCTTCTCCCTGCGATTCGGCCAGATCCCCAATATATTGCTTTATAAGATAGGGAAGTGCGGATTTTCTGTCAGGTGCTACCGTTTCTTTTCCCGAATAGCCTCTTTGTTCCATGATTAGGGCCGCAGTCATATTTGAGAGCAGCCCCTTTGACAGAAAGGGCCTGTTCAATGCCGTACACAACCGCATAAGGCATCTTAAGGATGCGGGCGGCTGTGAGGTGGATGTGTATTGCATACACAGCCGCGACAGCTTCATCACACGCAGGCTGAGGCATACTCCTGAAGTCAGCGTGAAGGACGAGGTCATGATAGAGGGCATAAGGTACCGTCTTCTCTGGTACCGGTTTTCTGTCGCCGACCATATCACTGTCAAGTACCTGCGCAGACGGCCGTTCTTTTTCTCCCGCTTTATAAGCGGAAGTGTCGGCCTGCTCGAAGGCTACGACTGCATCATCGCACATTCCTTCACCGGAGGCATTCTGGCCCAGGAGGCCTCCTCCCGATATTCTGTGCCATATTATATTACCTGGCATGGCTCGGATGTACACACTCATCCATGGCGTAACCCTTTGATTCTCAAGGATACCCGTTCGCTGATGGAAGGCGCCGAATGTAATTTCTTTGTCAGCAGGGCCCTGATGGCAGAGTCTGACAGGATCACCACATCGGCCCGTAAGGATGTCCTCTATAACGGTGCTTCGGAGCAGTTTTACAGGTTTCCGCAAGAACGCAGAGAGGCTCTCCGGAAGGAATACGGACTTGAAGTCGGAGATAAGGTGGTCGCCTTCGCCGGCAATCTCGTGCCGGTCAAGAATGTGTCGTCTCTATATGGGATCTTCACCAGGATAGGGAAGTGCTATGACGGTCCGGTGAAATTCTGGGTCATCGGTGACGGAAAGCTCCGCCGGAGCGTCGAAGACGACTTCTCGGCGGATGCCTCCCTCGACGTCAGGTTCTGGGGTAATGTCAAGGCTGAAGACATGCCTTCACTGATGAACTGTGTGGATGTCCTTGTGCTGCCGAGTCTCAACGAGGGGCTTCCTCTGGTCTGTGCCGAGGCGCTCTCGTGCGGGGCCAATGTGGTAGGTTCCGACGTTGGAGGCATCCCTGAAATCATAGGCAGCGGCTTTACTGTGGCTCACTCGGACACTTTTGCCATGGACATGGCCTCAAAGGCAGCGGCCCTTCTTGCTGCTCCTGTCTTCCAGGATCTTCCTTCGTATATTTCCTGGAAATCTACCGCTGCTAAAGAGATGGAGTACCTGTCAGCTTCGGAGCCTGCGAAGTGAATTTCAGTGTCTTTCCGGTCCAAGGGTGGATGAAGGAGAGGGTGCCTGCATGCAGGGCCAGACGCCCTATGGGATTGCTGACGGCACCGTATTTCCTGTCCCCGGCTATGGGATGTCCTATCCAGGCGGAATGTGCGCGTATCTGGTTCTTTCTCCCAGTCTCCAGCTCGAACTCCACGAGGGTGAACCTTCCTTCAGCGCTTTCCGTGCGTTCCAAGGTGCGGCAGTGTGTGGATGCATACTGCCAGTCCTTGCGTGGAGGCCTTGACGGGTCATCTCCTGCCGCCAGGGCATAGCAGTGAACCTTCATCGACTTCCTGTTCTCGAAGAGCCAGCTCTCGATCCATCCATCCTCATCCTCTGGCCATCCTTCCAGAAGGGCTGTGTACTTCCTTTCCAGCACAGCTTCGTTCCAGTTCTCCTGGAGAGAGAGCTTCGTCTCCTGGTCCTTGGCGAAGACTATCAGTCCCGAGGTGTCCCTGTCAAGCCTGTGGATAATGAAGATCTTTCCTGCGTAGTCATATATCCTCGAATAGGCAGTGTCTTCACCCGGTTTTCCGGTCGACATGGTCAGCAGTCCGCTCGGCTTGTCTGCAACGATGAGCCACTTGTCCTCATACACTATCTCAAGGTCGTCATTACGCTTTCTTTTCTTTTTCATTTTCTGACGGATTTGGCTGCAAAGTTAAGAAAGTGTTTAAATTTTTCTGCGTGCGCGTCCTGTTTTTGACTACATTTGCAGATTGTGGATGACAGAATGACCATATGGGATCCGCTTCGCCGGAAGCATGTCGCGCTGACGCCCGAAGAAAGGGTGCGCCAGTGGTTCATCGGCAGGCTTGCGGAAGACATCGGGGTGCCTCTGCACATGATGATGAGCGAGGCCGGATTCAGGCTTGGGGACAAGCAGTTCAGGGCTGACATACTTGTCTATGACCGTCAGGCAAGACCGCTGATGGTCGTGGAGTGCAAGAGGCCTGAGGTGCAGCTCACCCAAGAAGTCCTGGAACAGGCTGTAAGATACAATATGGTGCTGAATGTCAGGTATATGGCCATAACCAACGGGTCAGGAACATTTATCTTCCGCCAGACGGAAAAGGACGGGTGCAGGCAATATGTCCCTGTCAGTACGCTGCCGGTATATACGGAAATGATATGTCAACAATAACACAGGGATTTCTGGATCATAAGATCTTTGCCATAGTTTCCGAAGCCGCTGCCTCTCTCGGGGTCAGGGCCTTCGTGATAGGAGGATATGTGAGGGACTGCTTTCTCGGCCGTCCGAGCAAGGACATAGACATAGTCGTGGAAGGCAGCGGCATCGCCCTTGCCGAGGCTGTGGGTGGAATGGTTCACAGCAATGTGTCGGTCTTCCGTAACTTCGGCACTGCCATGCTCCGTTTCCAGGGAATAGAAGTGGAGTTCGTCGGTGCGAGGAAGGAATCCTACAGAAGGGATTCGCGCAAGCCTATCGTAGAGGACGGCACTCTTGAAGACGACCAGCTCAGAAGGGACTTCACTATAAATGCCATGGCCTTCAGCCTTCAGAAGGAGGACTTCGGAGCCCTGGTGGACCCGTTCGGAGGCATCAGGGATCTTGCGGCAGGGATAATCCGCACGCCGCTCGATCCTGACACTACCTACAGTGACGATCCCCTCAGGATGGTCCGTGCAATAAGGTTCGCGACCAAGCTCTCCACACCGGAGCAGACATTCACCATAGTTCCGGAATCTCTCGAGTCCATAAGCAGGAACAGGCAGAGGATGGAGATACTGTCCAAGGAGAGGATAGTGGAGGAACTCAACAAGATACTCGTGACTCCTAAGCCTTCCATCGGATTCAAGCTTCTGGACCAGACAGGTCTTCTGGACTTCATCCTTCCCCAGCTTTCCAAGCTTAAGGGTGTGGAAAGTGTTGACGGAAAGGGACATAAGGAGAATTTCTCCCACACCCTTGAAGTGCTTGACAATGTGGCGGAAGCCGAAATTGCAGCGATAGCGGAAGGTACCTTGAAGGACTATGTGTTCGAAGACGGGGTGGAGGTGGCGAAGGTAAGGACCGAGCCGAATGTATGGCTCCGCTGGGCAGCCCTGCTTCATGACATCGCCAAGCCTGCGACCAAGAGATATGATCCCGCCTTGGGATGGACCTTCCACGGACACGAGGTCGTGGGGGCAAGATGGATCCCGAAGATCTTCCAGGGACTGAAGATGCCTCTGAACGAGAAGATGAAATATGTCCAGAAGCTCGTGAACCTTCATCTCAGGCCTATAGCCCTTGTCACTGATGAGGTTACGGATTCTGCCGTGAGACGTCTTCTTTTCGATGCCGGCAACGACATTGATGACCTCATGCTGCTTTGCAGCGCCGACATCACATCAAAGAATCCACGCAAGGTAGCCAGACTCAAGTCCAATTTCGAGCTTGTGAAGACTAAGCTTGTGGAAGTGGAGGAGAAGGATGCGATAAGGAACTTCAGGAATCCTATCACTGGTGACTATGTGATGGACCTTTTCGGCATTGAGCCGAGCAATGTGATCGGACAGCTGAAGGAGGCGGTAAAGAATGCCATCCTCGACGGCACGATAGAGAATTCCTTCGAGGCAGCCGATGCCTTCATGCGTGAGAGGGCAGCCGAGATCGGCATGTATCCGGTGAAATGATGGATCTGATCGACAGATATATCTCCTATATAAAGGATGTGAGGCGTTATTCGGATAGGACCGTGTCATTGTACCGTCACGTCCTTGAAGATTATGTCAGCCGCATTCATGGGACAGATAAAGTCAGCGACAATGAGCTTGCCGCCTCCATGAATCCTTCGGAGATCAGGACATATGAGGTCATGATGATGGATTCCGGCATGTCCCCAAGGACGGTAGGTCTGCATCTTTCTGCCCTCAGCGGATTCTGCCGCTTCCTTGTCTCCAAGGAGATCCTGAGCTCGAATCCCGTCAAGCTTGTCCCTAAGCCGAAGCAGCAGAAACGTCTGCCCTCATTCTTCAGGAAGGAGGCTCTGGAAGGCTATTTCGAGATGACCCGGGAAACGGCCCTTGACCGTGACGAACTGGAATTCTTCAAGAATAATCATGACACGGAAAGCGGTCAGGAAATGTATAAAAGGAGGCTCAACCGCCTCATTGTCTCCATGCTGTATGGCCTTGGATTGCGTCGGTCGGAATTGATAGGCATGAGCATCTCAGATGTGGATTCTGGTAGAAAAGTTGTTAAAGTGAGAGGAAAGGGAGATAAAATGCGAGAAATTCCGCTTTTGGATGTGTTATGTGAAGAAATTTCATTATATTTGGAAGCAGTTGAGGCGATGTGCGGTGGGCAAAGGTCTTTGAAAGAGCCGCTTCTTGTCACTCACCGGGGACACAGGCTGTATCCGGTCTATGTGGACAAGGCAGTCAAGAGCGAGCTTGGAGGTGTCAAGGGCATCACAGGTAAGAAATCACCTCATGTCCTGCGCCACTCTCTCGCCACAGGACTTCTGGACGGGGACGCCGACCTCAATTCCATTAAGGAACTTCTCGGCCACTCATCCCTCGCGGCAACCCAGGTCTATACCCATAGCAGTATCTCCCGACTGAAGGATATTTATAAATCAGCCCACCCAAGGGCAAAAAACGGAGGTAAAAATGGAGATTAGAGTTCAGAGCATCAAGTTCAATGCAGATCAGAAACTGTTGGACTTTATCGAGAAGAAATTCTCCCGTATTGAGAAATTCTATGATGCGGTAACAGGAGTGGATGTGGCGCTTTCATTGCTTCCAGATCACGAGAACAAGAACGTAAAGGTGCAGGTACACATCCCTGGCAGCACCATCGTGGTCGAGAAGAATGCTAAGACCTTCGAAGACGCAATAGTAGATTGCGCCGACATTCTCAAGGAAAAACTTGTAAAGGCAAAGGAGAAAAAAGCAGAATAAGATCCGATTGATGAAAAAAATGATGAAGCAGCCGCAAGGTTGCTTCATTTTTTGTCTTACTTTGTGTATCTTTGTAGGATTATGGCGAAAGGTTTTACGGAGGTCGATTCTCTTTGCAGAGGAATAGTGAAGGATGCGCAGAACGGCATCTTCAAGCCGGTGTATCTCCTGATGGGAGAGGAACCGTATTATGTGGACATGGTCTGCGAGGCCATCATAGAGCATTGTCTGGATGAGAGCGAACGCGATTTCAACCAGACTGTGTGCTACGGAGCCGATGTGACGGCTGATTCCGTCATCTCTGCTGCAAGGCGTTATCCTATGTTTGCTGAACGCCAGCTTGTGGTCGTGAAGGAGGCTCAGATGATGAAGTCGCTCGAAGAACTGGCCATATACTGTCAGAAACCTCTCGAGTCGACAGTCCTGGTCATAGCGATGCACGGGGCAGGCGCCGACAAGAGGAAGTCCCTGTACAAGACCGTCTCCAAGATGGGAGTCGTGGTGGACTCTCCGGTGCTGAGGGACTACGAAATGCCGAAATGGATCTCGATGTACTATCAGTCCAAAGGGCTTGCGATAGCTCCGGATGCTTCAGCCCTTCTTGGCGAATATGCAGGAACAGATCTCAACAAGATAGCGATAGAAACTGAAAAGATGCTGAAGAACCTTCCTGAAGGTGCGGTCAGCGTGAGTGCGGCTGACATAGAGAAGAATGTAGGCATAAGCCGTCAGTTCAGCATATTCGAGCTGACCAGGGAACTGTCGATGAAGAATGCCGCGAAGGCCCTCAGGATTGCCGCCTACATGGGTTCGTCTGCCAAATTCGCTATGCCTATGGCTGTAAGTGCCTTGTATACACATTTTTATCGTATATTGAAATATGGCGCCCTGCTTATGAAGAACCCCCGTCCTGCAAATGACCAGAAGGCAAAGGTGCTTGGTGTGAACCCATATTTCTTCAGCGAATATGACACTGCCGTACGCAACTATCCTGTGAAGAAGTGCATGGCCGTGATAGCCCTGCTCAAGGAATATGACTACAAGGGCAAGGGAGGCGATGTGGGAGAGGCGACTCCGGCCGAACTGATGATAGAACTTACTGCAAGAATACTTAACAGATAGGGCAAGGCCCGGAAAAGAACAATATCATTATGGAATTGATAAGATGCAAGAATGTCAGCAAGAGCTTCGGAGAGAAAGTGGCTCTTGACAATGTGTCCATCGACATACCGAAGGGCAAGATCTTCGGCCTTCTCGGACCGAACGGTGCCGGAAAGACCACGCTCATACGAATAATCAACAGGATCACCATCCCGAATGCAGGTGAGGTGCTTTTCGACGGCCGTCCGATAACCCAGAGTGACGTGGAGAAGATAGGTTACCTTCCTGAGGAGAGGGGACTCTACAGAAAGATGAAGGTCGGTGACCAGGCAATGTATTTCGCCCAGCTGAAAGGAATGTCCTCTATGGAGGCTGCGACAGAACTTAAGAAATGGTTCGTGCGTTTCGGCATAGAGAGCTGGTGGAACAAGAAGGTGGAGGAACTTTCAAAGGGTATGGCCCAGAAGGTCCAGTTCATCACTACAGTGGTCCACAAGCCGTCCCTCCTCATCCTTGACGAGCCGTTCTCAGGTTTTGACCCTGTAAACGCGCAGGTGATCCGTGAAGAGATCCTCCGTCTCAAGGACCAGGGTTCGACAATCATTCTATCGACGCACAACATGGAGTCTGTCGAGGAACTCTGCGACAACATCGCCCTGATCAACAAGTCGCATGTGGTCATCACAGGCGGTGTAGATGAGATAAGGCACAAATACGGCAACAACAATGTGGAGCTTGTATATACATCTGCATCACCTCTCAAGCCGGTACCGGGAGTCTTCAACGTGCTTTCCGACATTGCGGAAGGAGCCGGGGAGAGACATACGTCCGTTCTCGAGATCCTGGATGGGGCGACATCCAACGATGCCATAGCACAGATAATAGCACAGGGAGCAGGTATCAATTCATTCAAGGAGCTTGTCCCACGCATGAACGACATATTCATCAAACTTGTAACGGAGGAGGAGTAGAGCCATGAAACTGAGAAACATCAACATCATCATTTCGAGAGAGTATCTTACCCGGGTAAAGAAGAAATCATTCCTTCTCACTACATTCCTGGTTCCAATCCTTTTCGCCGCAATGTGCATTCTTCCGAGTGTAATCATGTTCATGGCCAAGGATTCGGGCAAACGTATAGCTGTGGTGGATGATTCCGGCATAGTGATGCCATATCTGGCTGATACAGAGGAAGTGGACTATGAGGACTACACCGGCAGCTGCCCCGACAGCCTCAAGCTTCAGTTCGACCAGCTCGGCCTCGACGCCCTTGTGGTCGTGTCGGAAATCAATCCTGAGACAAACGGTCTTTCGGTCGCTTCATATTCATACAAGCCTATGAGCATGACCATGAAGGAGGGACTTCAGTCAAGGATTGACGATGCTGTGGAGGACTACCGTCTGGCCCAGTATGAGATCTCTGACCTCAAGCAGATCATGGAGGACGTGAAGTCTGACGTCACCATAGCCACATATACGCTTGGCGAATCTGGAGAAGAGAAGATCACCTCTTCAGAAGTGTATATGATCATATCCATGGTCCTTTCGATCATAATCTATATGTTCATCGCGATGTTCTCCGGAATGGTCATGCAGAGCGTCATCGAGGAGAAGGCGAGCAGAGTGGTCGAGGTGCTGGTGTCTTCGGTGAAGGCGACCGAACTCATGTTCGGAAAGATCATCGGAGTGGCTTGCGTAGCCTTGACACAGTTCTTCCTGTGGATTCTTCTGACAGTAGTCCTTGTGGGCGGAGTTTCTGCCTTTGTCGGACTTGACAGCCTGATGGGAGATCCGGCACAACAGGAGCAGATGATGGAGATGGCCGGTACGATGGGCGGTGTTGACATGGCCCAGATGACTGAGATGGCAGCGCAGGAAGAAGGCCTGGGTGCAGTGATAAGCACTCTTAAAGACATCAATTATGTCCAGCTCATCATTGCCTTCATCATCTATTTCGCCCTCGGTTACCTTCTCTATGCATCGTTCTTTGCAGCCATCGGATCCGCAGTGGAGAATGAAGCCGACACGACCCAGCTGCAGATGCCTGTGACCGTGCCTCTTCTTCTGGCCTTCCTAATTGCGATGTATGCTTTCAACGCCCCTGACAGCCAGCTTGTCTGGTGGGGTTCGATGATTCCTTTCACTTCGCCTATAGTCATGCTTGCGCGAATTCCGTTCGGTGTCCCTATGTGGGAGCTCGTGCTTTCGATAGCGCTTCTTGCCCTCACATTCCTGGCTTGCGGATGGCTTTCTGCAAAGATCTACAAGATAGGAATACTCATGTTCGGTAAGAAGACCACATTCAAGGATCTGTGGAAGTGGTTGAAACAGAAATAACTATATATGAAAAGACTCATCATCATACCTTTGTTCCTTGCGCTGGCGACAGCTGCCTTCGCCCAGGAATATGAATGGGAAACAGCGGAGATCGACGGAAGCCTGACCGGAGTCACATCTCCGTCAAAGGACAATGTCGCCCAGACAATAGGACATTTCGAAGGAAAAACCTATGTCGCCCCAAACGGAAAGAGATTCAGTAAGAATTCCATCGTGGGAAAGACTGCACGTCTGGTCATTGATGCCCAGCCTGCAATGGCCCGCGTCAAGGATGTCATAGGCTATTCTACAGAGGCCATGTCGGCAGAGTATCCGGAAAGCGCACTCTCGAACTGGTTCATCGACCTCCTGATGGCCAAGGTGGGGGAACTTTCAGGCAGGAAGGTCGACATTGGCATCGCAAATTTCGGAGGAATCCGGGTGGACATGCCTCAGGGCGACATCATTCTCGATGATATGCTGTCTATGTTCCCTTTCAAGAACCAGCTGGCCTATGTCGAGCATACCGGAAGGGAGATCCGTGCCATTCTGGAAGACATGGCTGCACATAAGTTCCATGTACTCGGTGGTGTGAGGGTCGTTTCGGACCAGGGCAGGCTGATATCTGCCGAAATAGGAGGTGAGCCGATAGATGACGACAGGATATACGGCGTGGCCACAATATCCTTCCTCCTTGACGGAGGAGACGGTCTGACCTTGAGGGATAACGCCGTGTCGCTGACACTGTATGACCAGGTGGACATCATTGACGCAGTACTCGAGTATATCTATGCTGAAACGGCAGCCGGCAGGCCTATTGAGTACAGGACAGATGGAAGAGTCGTAGTTAAGGACTATAAAAAGAAGAGGAAATGAGACATATATATATGACGGTACTAGCGGCTGTAATGACTTTTTCACTTTCAGCTCAGGACCTTACGATAATTCATTTCAATGATACACACAGCCATATAGATCCGCAGAGATCGGGAGAATACAAGGGCAGGGGAGGAGCTGTCGAGCAGGCTGCATATGTTGAACAGGTGCGTTCAGAGGAAGGAAAGAGGAATGTGCTGCTGCTTCATGCCGGTGACTTCGGACAGGGAACTTCCTATTTTACGGAACTCGGCGGTGACATCGAGATCGGGGTCATGAATGCCATGGGATTTGATGTGGTTACATTGGGGAATCACGAATTCGACAACGGCATGACCGAGCTTGCCAGAAGACTGAAGAATCTCAAGGCTGATGTAGTGTGCGCAAACTACGATTTTTCCGGGACTCCTCTTGAAAAGCTGGTGAAGCCTTATGTCATCCTAAGGAAGGCCGGCAAGAAAATCGGAATCATAGGACTTCTTACAGATGTTTCGAGTGTGGTCGATGCTTCCATCGTGCAGAGCATTACATATCAGGAGCCCGATGCAGTCGTCAACCGTCTTGCTGCTTACCTGAAGAATGAAAGGAAGTGTGATCTGGTGATATGTCTGAGCCATCTCGGCTACAAAGAAGACCGATGGCTCGCATCGCAGACCCGTAATGTGGATGTGATTGTCGGAGGCCATTCGCACACTCTTCTGCATAAGCTCCAGCATGAGCCTGATCTGGATGGAAAGGATGTGAAGATCGTCCAGAACTGGAAATGGGGACTTAATGCAGGAAGACTTACCGTAGATTTCTGATGGGAATTATCGAACTGCTTGTCATCGCTGTAGGCGTGTCCATGGATGCCTTTGCGGTTTCTGTGTGCAAGGGCTTGTCCGTCAGTCGTGTAAGACCGGCCCATGCATTGAAGACAGGACTCTGGTTCGGTGGCTTCCAGGCTATGATGCCTTTGATAGGCTTCTTTCTGGGAATGAGTTTCGCCGATCTTGTCTCTGCTGTCGATCACTGGATAGCCTTCGTGCTTCTCGCTCTGATCGGTGCTGACATGATAAAGGAATCTTTTGACAGGAAGGATTCCACTTCAGCCAAGGATGCCGACTTCTCGTCCGGCACCATGCTGGCTATGGCAGTCGCTACAAGCATAGATGCTCTGGCTATCGGAGTGTCATTCGCATTTCTTAAGGTGAACATATGGGCTGCAGTCCTTTGCATAGGGTTGGTGACCGGTATTTTCTCCGCAGCTGGTGTTTATGTCGGCAATGTCTTCGGGCGCAGATACAAGTCGATGGCAGAACTGGCTGGAGGCGTGATACTGGTGGTCATGGGACTGAAGATCCTGATTGAGCACACCATGCTTTAGAACCTGTCTTTTCTGCTGAATATCATAGACACCACAATCAGTACAGGGAATATTTCTACACGGCCGAGGAACATGTCGACCGTGTATATTATTTTTGCGGCCACAGATTGTGAGGCGAAGTTGCCCATGGTTCCTATGACTCCCGTTCCCGGACCGACATTTCCCAATGAAGCCACGGCTCCGGAGAAAGCCTCCGACAGTTCTGTTCCGCACAGGAGCAGGGCGACAAGAGACAGGAGCACAATGGCTATATATATGACTATGTAGAGGAAGGCCGATGATATGAGTTCTGCGCTTATCACATGGTCTCCGACCTTGGTCCGCGACATGGAGTTGGGATGAAGACGCTTTTTCGTGTCGTTGACCAGGGCCTTGAATGCGATCAGCATCCTGTCAGCCTTGATACCTCCTGTCGTGGAGCCGGAACAGCCGCAGTGGAATGCGCAAAGGAGCAGAAGGGCGTTGGCCATGGCCGGCCACGCTGCGTTGTCGCTCTGTCCGAATCCAGTCGTGGTGATGTAGCTTATGGTCTGGAAGGAACCGGCCATGAGGCATTCACCCCATGTCCCTTGTCCGTCAGACATCAGACTCAATGACACAAGGACTGCCATCACAATGATGACTCCTATATAATATTTCGTCACAGGATGATCCAGCGGCTTGAGCGACTTTTTGACTACCATGGCGTACAGCACTCCGAAATGCATCGATGACAAGGTCATGAATATCATCAGGATGATGTTGATGATGTCTGAATCGTAGTACATCACGGACGTGTTCCTGGTGCTGAAACCTCCTGTGGCCACTGTACTGAAGGAGTGGTTGACTGCATCGAAGAAAGACATTCCTGCTGCCCATAAAAGCAGGGTCTCAAGGACTGTGAGCACTATATATACTGATGTCATCACCCTTACTATGGTTCCTGACCTGTAGTGATAGCGGTCCTTTGAAAGCGATGAAAGTTCGATGTTGGAAAGCCTGTACTTGAGCGGATTGGATCCCGGAATGATTATCAGCAGGAAGATTATGACTCCGAGTCCTCCGATGAAATGAGTGGACGACCTCCAGAACAGCAGACTCTTGGGGAGGGCTTCGATGTCGGTGAGGATGGTCGAGCCTGTCGTGGTGTAGCCGGAGACACTCTCGAACCAGGCGTTTATGAGACTGAATTCGCCGCCATACAGCACGTACGGAAGCATGCCGAATATGAATGAGAGCAGCCATGTGAGCGCAATGGTCAGATAACTGTCCTTCATCGACATCTCCGATGAACCTTTCGCAAAGATGAAGGGAAATGCCCCTGTTATGGCTGTGATCAGGAAACTTATCGTCAGAGGTGTGAAGGCTTCATCATAGCCATATATAATGGATACTATGATCGAAATGAGCATGAACAGGGCATTGACAAGCAATGCTCTGCCGACATTTGTCGATATTGCCTTTACATTTACGGAAAGTGTCATGCCTCCAGTTGTGCTATCGCCGCAAAGATAGATATAATTTCAGGTAATCATATAGTTACTGTCCATCAATATTTGACCTTGGAGCAATTAATTTCATCTTTCTGGACAATGGCTGAAAAAAATGCCTATATTTGCGCCCGTTTTCAGATTAGCATGTTTTTCAAGGAAAAATAAAGAGAGTACTAAAGTTTTTTATTTAATTTGAACTAATTTTCAGAATCATGGCTGAAACTCAGACAAATTACAGTTTTATGAGCAAGTTCAAAGCACATGTCAATTCGAGTATGGTATTGATCTTCTTTACCGTTCTTGCCCTTGTATGTGCCAATGTACCAGCACTCAAGGAGTGGTACTTTGCTCTGTGGCAGAATCCCGTACAGCTGTCAATCGGAAGCTTCAACTTCTTCAGTCACAACGGCCACACAATGACCGTCATGCATGTAATCAACGACTTCCTGATGGCCATCTTCTTCTTCTCTGTCGGTCTCGAGATCAAGAGGGAGATCCTCATCGGAGAGCTTTCATCAAGGGAGAAGGCCATGCTTCCTATCATAGGAGCATGTGGCGGTATGTTGGTTCCTGTCCTTGTCTTCTTGCTCGTGTGCCCGTCTGATGCGGCAATGCAGCGTGGTGTCGCGATTCCTATGGCTACTGACATAGCATTTTCACTCGGTGTGCTTTCAGTGTTCAGCAAGCGTGTGCCTGTCGGTCTGAAGGTCTTCCTTGCGGCTCTCGCAGTGGCTGATGACCTTGGTGGAATCATAGTGATCGCCCTTTTCTATTCGTCTGAAATCCACCTTTCATACATACTTTTTTCAGTTCTCTGTGTGGTTGCGATGATTCTTGCAAACACTCTCAAGGTGAGATCCAAGTCGTTTTATGTCTGCGTGGGACTCGTGCTCTGGTACATGATGCTCAACTCAGGAATCCATGCTACCATCGCTGGTGTAATCACCGCGTTCTGTGTTCCGGCCTCACTCAAGAAGGGTACGGGACACTATCTGGAGCGCATCCGTAACAACATCTCACTCTTCCCTGTCATAGAGGTGGATGACAGGCATAAGACAGTCGTGCTTACACACAGCCAGATCCATGTCCTCAAGAGCATAGAATCAGCAGCCGACAAGATGATCAGCCCTCTTCAGGACCTTGAGGACAACATGCACTTCCTGATCGGATATATAATCATCCCTCTCTTCGCATTTGCAAATGCAGGTATCGACCTTTCTCAGATGAGCATCGGCAGCCTCTTCTCAGGTGTAGGCCTTGCAGCCATGCTCGGACTTGTGATCGGTAAGTTCATAGGTGTGTTCTCATTCTCATGGGCTGCGGTGAAGATGAAGATCGTGACCCTTCCTCAGGGAACCACATGGAAGGCCTTTGCAAGTGTCTGTGTGATCTGCGGCATCGGCTTCACAGTGTCTATGTTCATTGCCGACCTTTCGTATGCAGGTGCAGGTGCTGCAGGTGCGGTGCTTCTTAATGAGGCCAAGCTCGGAGTCCTCTGCGGCTCGGTGATAGCTGCTCTCATCGGAGCTGTTCTCCTCAACAAGACGCTTCCGGAATCGAAGTAGATCCGGTCCGTATATGCGGAAGATATATCAGAAAAGTCGTTTTCCTATGAAAGCGGCTTTCTTTTTGTCTTTGATGATATCCCTTCATCCGTCCCTATGAGGCTGCTGGCTGAAAGTCCCTGTGACAGGATGGTCCTTTTCATCTCGCTCTTGTGCTCTGTCACTGCCTCCCTGATGCATTCTACAGCCCTTGGGAAGAACTTTCTGAACTCCTTCAGTGTGTCGCACATTGTCTCGCAGCTGAACATTATGTTCTTCCTGTCGTCCATTATGACCGGTTTCACTAAGTCAGTGGTCAGCATCGTGCTGTTCGAGACTTCCATGAAAAGCATGCAGGTCTCCGGATCGATGCTGAAGAACAGCCTGACAGACAGGAAACCATCTTCGTATTCAAGTACGGCGAGATTGTCGTCGAGGTTGAAAAGGATGTGGGAATCTTCGTAGATCGGGTAGAACCCGTCCTCCATCATGCATCTGAAAATGCTTCTGAGTGTAAGTGCCATTTTATATCGTTTTGAGCACAGCTGACGCATATTTGGTGCCGTTATGTCAAAAAGAATCAGAAACCGTCTCTTTTTTCCTTCAAAACTCACTCACACTCTCGGCATTTTGCTTCATTTTTTATAAATTTGGAGGATTTTAGTATTGCTTGCTTCTTATGCACGGATTCACGCGGATATTATTGCCTGATGACAGGGAAAGAGACCTTGTCTTCTATCTTGCAATGGAGGAGTATGTCGCAAGACATGTTCAGGAAGATGCCTTCTTCCTCTGGCGTGTGGCACCGACCGTGATAATAGGACGCAACCAGGATCTGGAGTCAGAAGTGAATCTTGACTACTGCCGGGAACATGGCGTCCGGATAGTCAGGCGCAGGAGCGGAGGAGGGTGCGTATATTCCGACATGGGAAACATCATGATCTCGTATGTTTCCGCCAAAGGAGACACGTCATCTGTCTTCGACCGCTTTCTTTCCGCAATGACGGAATGTATCAGGTCTCTCGGACTTGATGCCGTGAAGTCAGAGCGGAACGACATCCTGGTCGGAGGACGGAAGGTCAGCGGAAATGCAGTGCATCAGCTGCCGGACAGGACCATCGTACACGGCACTCTGCTGTATGACACGGATCTGGATGCCTTGGAGCAAGCGATAATGCCGCCTGTGGAAAAGCTGGCAAGACATAGTGTGCAGTCAGTGCGTCAGAGGGTCGCGAACCTGAAGACCTGCCTTGATCCTTCGGTGATCCCGTCGGTGGAAGCCCTTGAGGAGCGTATTGCCGCTTATTTCTGCGACAGCACAATGACATTGACAGATACAAAACTTATATACGATCATGGAAGAGAATCTTTTGAAGACCTGTCTGTATGACAAGCATGTCGCCCTTGGGGCGCTGATGAGCCCTTTTGGCGGCTTTATAATGCCAATCCAGTATACGAGCATCACTGATGAGCACAATGCCGTGCGTCATGCTGCGGGAATGTTCGATGTTTCTCATATGGGAGAGATCTTTGTAAGCGGCCCGGATGCCGAGAAGTTCGTAAACCATATATTCTCAAACAATGTGACCGGTATTCCGGAGGGCAAGATACTTTATGGAATGATGCTGTATCCAAGCGGTACCGTTGTGGATGACCTTCTGGTATATAAGGAATTCCAGCCCGATCATTTCCTTCTCGTTGTGAATGCATCGAATATAGCGAAGGACTATGAGTGGATCTGCGCTCAGAAGGAAGGCTATGACGTGGAGGTGGTGAACGCATCCGACACTTGGGGAGAAATCGCCCTTCAGGGCCCTCAGGCAGAGAAATTCGCAGTCGGGACCCTTGGGCTTGCGCCAGCTGCGGACCTCGGATTCTACACATATTATGAAGCTGAGTGGAAGGGACAGAGGATGGTTGTAAGCCGTACAGGCTACACCGGTGAGGACGGCTTCGAGATCTACTGCAGCCACGAGGCTGTGAACGAGATCTGGGACATGCTCCTTGCTGCGGGTGTGGTTCCTTGCGGACTTGGCTGTCGTGACACCCTCCGCTTCGAGGCCGGACTTCCGCTTTACGGACATGAACTCAGCGATGAGATCACCCCGCTTGAAGCAGGACTCGGAATGTTCGTCAAGGTGAAGGATAAGGAAGAGTTCATAGGCCGCGATGCGATTGCCGCACAGAAGGAGGCAGGTCTTGCACGCAAGATTGTGGGTATCGAGCTCCATGATAAGGCTATTCCTCGAGCAGGCTACCCTGTGGAGGTCAATGGACAGCAGGTGGGCATCGTAACTACAGGATACAGATCCATATCGACGGACAGGAGCGTATGCGTGGCAATGATCGACAAGGCCTACACGGAACTCGGAACTGAAGTGGAGGTACGCATCCGAAAGAAAGTCTTCCCTGGAACGGTATGCAAGAAACGTTTTTACGAAACAAATTATAAGAAATAACATATTTAAATGACACAGATTATGGCAAAGACAGTTGAAGGACTCTATTACAGCGAGTCACATGAATGGGTAAAGGTGGAAGGTGATGTGGCAGTCATCGGTATCACGGATTATGCACAGCACTCTATGGGTGACCTCTCGTATGTAGATATGCCTGAGGTTGATGACGAGCTCGAAGCAGGAGACGAGTTCGGTGCAGTCGAGAGCGTGAAGGCGGCAAGCGACCTTTATAGCCCGGTGTCAGGTACGGTCATCGAAGTTAACGAGGAACTGGAGGATGCTCCTGAACTTCTCAACGAGGATGCTTTCGCCAACTGGATCATCAAGGTGAAGATGACTGACCGGTCAGAGCTTGAGGGCCTTATGGATGCAGCAGCATATGAGGCAATGTGTGCTGAAGCATAATTTCCCGCACTATGGCTTTCGCATATTTCCCTCATACGGAAGATGATGTAAGACAGATGCTTGACCGCATCGGAGCAGAGTCGCTTGACGATCTCTACTCCGATGTCCCTCAGGATGTCATCTACCGTGAAGAGTATGACCTCCCGGATGCCTTGTCCGAGCATGAGGTCCGTCAGTATTTCGACAATCTGGCGTCAAGGAACCATAAGATGATGTGTCTCTGCGGCCTTGGAGCTTATGACCATTATTCTCCGGCCGTCATTCCGCACATCATTTCCAGATCCGAGTTCCTGACTGCCTACACTCCATATCAGCCTGAGGTCTCTCAGGGAACTCTCCGCTATATCTTCGAATATCAGTCAATGATTACCGGGCTTACGGGCATGGATGTGACCAATGCGTCTATGTATGATGGCGCGACTGCGGCTGCAGAGGCTGTGATGATGGCTATGGCTTCCACAAAGAAGAAGACCCGTGTGCTTCTTTCGGAGGGCCTGCTCCCGTCGGTGATCGAGGTGGTTCGTACATACGCCGGATTCAACGGTATCGGTATCACCATGGTTCCATGCGTCGACGGTGTGACTTCATACGGTGCTCTTGTTGCAGAACTTGCTGCAGGTGACGTGGCTGGTGTGCTGGTTCCTGGAATCAACAGATACGGAATCATAGAGGACATGACGGGATTTGCCGATGCGGTCCATGCCCAGAAAGGACTCTTCATCGTCTACTCTGACCCGTCGTCTCTGGCGGTGATCAGGACTCCGGCACAATGGGGAGCCGACATTGCCTGCGGTGATGCCCAGTCATTAGGCATTCCGATGTGCTTCGGCGGACCTTATGTGGGTTTCCTTGCATGTACCAAGGAGCATGTCCGCAAACTTCCAGGAAGAATCGTCGGTGCGACAAGGGATGTGGACGGCAAACGTGCGTATGTGCTTACACTCCAGGCACGTGAACAGCATATCCGTCGTGAGAAGGCTACCAGCAATATATGCTCGAACCAGTCTCTCATGGCCCTTTATGTGACAGTATATATGTCACTTATGGGCCCTCAGGGCTTGAGGGAAGTGAATGAGGCTTCCTATGGAGGAGCCCACTACCTTCATGACGAACTCATTGGGACGGGGCTCTTCTCCAAGGCATTTGACAAGCCGTTCCTGAAGGAGTTTACCCTTCATGCGGAGGTTCCTGCTGCCGACATACAGGCGGCTCTCGCAAAATTCGGCATCTTCGGAGCCGTGGAGGTCGGACCCGGTCTGGTCAATTTCTGTGTAACCGAAAAGATTTCAAAGGAGGATGTCGACGATGTCGTCAATGTCCTGAGAAGTTCGTTCAAAAAGGAAGAGTAGCCATGAAATATTACGACAAACTTATATTTGACCTTTCGAAAGAGGGCAGACGAGGCTGTTCGCTTCCTGTACGTAAATGGACTGCCGGTCTTGATGAACTCCCTGCAGTTCTTCTTCGTGAAGAGGCTCCTGAGCTTCCGCAGGTGAGCGAGCTCGATGTAGTGCGTCACTATACCAACCTTTCCCAAATGAACTTCGGAGTCGATTCAGGATTCTATCCTCTGGGAAGCTGCACGATGAAGTACAACCCTAAGATCAATGAGGAGATTGCAGCACACCCGGGATTTTCCGGACTGCATCCTCTTCAGCCGGCAAGGACAGTCCAGGGTGCGCTTGAAGTGTATCGCGAACTGGCACGGTCCCTCAGTGAGATCACTGGCATGGCGGAGTTCACCCTGAATCCTTTCGCGGGTGCGCATGGAGAACTCACAGGCCTCATGGTCATCCGTCAGTATCACATCTCGCGCGGCGACCTCAAGCGTACAAGGATCATTGTTCCTGACAGCGCCCACGGAACCAATCCAGCTTCGGCTGCTGTCTGCGGCCTTGACATAGTTCAGGTGAAGTCAAAGGAAAACGGTCTGGTCGATGTGGAAGACCTCAAGCCGCTTCTGGACGATACGATTGCCGGCATCATGATGACCAACCCCAACACTCTGGGCCTTTTCGAGAAGGACATAAAGGAGATTGCTGCGCTCGTCCACGAATGCGGCGGTCTGCTTTACTATGATGGAGCGAACATGAATCCTCTCATCGGCAAGGTACGTCCTGGCGATATGGGCTTTGATGTCCTCCACCTCAATCTCCATAAGTCGTTCTCGACACCTCACGGCGGCGGCGGTCCGGGTTCCGGCCCTGTCGGCGTCGCGGCTCATCTTGTGAAGCACCTTCCTTGGCCGCGAGTCGTGGAACTTGAAGACGGCACCCTTGACCTCGTGAATGAAAACGGCGGATCGTGCGGACGCATATCCGGTTTCATGGGCAATTTCGGAGTGATACTCAGGGCATATACCTACATCCTCATGCTCGGAAGGCAGAATGTGAAGATGGTCGGTCCTCTTGCCGTGCTTGCGGCCAACTACATCAAGGAATCGCTCAAGGACTGCTTCAAGCTTCCTATCCCGTCTGTCTGCAAGCATGAGTTCGTCTTTGACGGACTTGCCGACCAGACGACCGGAGTGACTACTCTTGATGTGGCCAAGAGGCTTCTGGACTATGGATTCCATGCTCCTACCATATATTTCCCTCTTCTGTTCCATCAGGCTATCATGATAGAGCCTACGGAGACGGAATCGAAGGAGACCCTTGACGGTTTCATCGACATCATGAAACATATAGCCAGGGAAGCGTCGGAGGATCCGGATTCGCTGAAGACTGCTCCTCACACGACGCCGGTACGCCGTCTGGACGAGACCACGGCTGCCCGTCAGCCTGTCCTGAAGTATAAGGATATCAATTAACATCGCTGAACAGAAAAAAATGAAGATATTGATTATCGGAGCCGGCCCGGGCGGTTATGAGACCGCCCTTGCTGCTGCCGGAAGAGGAGTTGAAGTGGTTCTTGTCGAGTCAGGACCTGTCGGAGGAACCTGTCTGAATGAAGGATGCATACCTACGAAGTCCTTCTGCAGGAGTGCGCAACTGCTGGAACAGATGGGGGAAGCGGAGAGTTTCGGGGTGACCGGGCTCTCTTATGGATTTGACTTTGCCAAGGTCGTCGCCCGTAAGAATGATGTTGTGGAACAGCTCAGGGGAGGAGTCGAAAGCCTCCTTTCCCATAAGCTCATAACTCTCGTCAGAGGCAAGGCCTCATTCAAGGATCCTCACACAGTAGTTGTCGGTGAAGAAGAATATACTGCCGACCACATAATAGTGGCTACAGGCTCTGTATCTGCTTCACTGCCGGTTCCGGGAAACGATCTTCCCGGTGTCCTTACATCAAGGGAAATCCTTGATGTAGAACGTGTTCCAGACAGGCTTTGCGTCATCGGAGGAGGTGTCATCGGCCTTGAGTTCGCCTCTGTGTTCAACAGCTTCTCAAGTGAGGTGACGGTGCTCGAGTACTGCAAGGAAATCCTGCCTCGTTTTGATTCTGACCTTTCAAAGAGACTCAAGCAGAGCCTTGGAAAGAAAGGCATAACCATCAGCACCCAGTCTCAGGTCCTGTCCATAGAGCAGGATGGGGAAGAGTATAGGGTGAATTTCCTTCGGAAAGGAAAGCAGGAAACAGTTGTCGCCGACAAGGTCCTCATGGCTGTAGGCCGAAAGGCGAATGTGGATTCTCTGAATCTCGCAGCAGCCGGCGTCGAATTCACACCTAAAGGAATAGCCGTGAATGACTTCATGCAGACAAGCCAGCCTCATATCTATGCTGTCGGCGATGTGAACGGAAAGATGATGCTTGCCCATGCTGCAATCTTCCAGGGGCTCGTGGCGCTTGACCACATAATGGGTCTGAAGAACAGCATAGACCTGTCTGTCATGCCTGCGGCAGTGTTCACTTCTCCTGAAGCCGCCTCTGTCGGCATGACGGAAGACGAATGCAAGGAAGCCGGAGTCAAGGTCAGGTGTCTGAAATCCTTCTTCAGAGCCAATGGAAAGGCAGTCACCATGGGAGAGACAGACGGATTCTGCAAGGTTGTCGTCGAGGAAGAAACCTCTCTGGTACTCGGATGCCATCTCTTCGGCCCGCATTCATCTGACATAATTCAGGAAGCCTGCGCCCTGATAAGCCGTAAAACGACCTTGGAGCAGTTCCGGAGCATAATACACACACACCCGACATTGACTGAAGTGCTTCAGTCTGCCGTGCATCAATAAAAATGCATTTGATATGAAACGACCTGTACTTATCTATGTTCTTCCCTTCGTTTTTGCCCTCCTGTCATGCAACGGACGTGAGGGACAGGAGCCTGATGTTCTCGGATTGTTCAATGTGACCTTCCTTGATGAGGATATGCCTGAGCGGGCTCTTACGGATCTGCCTGCTGTGGACAGACTGATGATTGATGTCAGCGAATCAGGCTCACGTGACGTCCGCACATATTCCTATAAAGTCAAGGATGGTGTCGTCGAGAAGGGAATCGACATACCCTTCAAGGAGGGTGCCTCCTATGAACTTCATCTCTGGGCTCAGAAGAGTTCAGGTTCTGTCTACACAGTAAGGCCGGGCAGCCTCAAGGAGGGTGCTTCAGTGAAGTATCCTGACAGGTTCAAGGCAGATGATCTGGCCTCGTTCGATTCCTACACAGGCGTTGCAAGATTCTCATATCCAGATGGTATGCCGTCTGAGATCAGAATGAAACGCAATGTAGCCAGGATAGATTTCGTCTTCACAAAGGAAAGGCTTGCTGAAGACGATGTGACTGAAATCGAAATGACTGTTGAGGGCCTGGCAGATAAGATCCCTTGTCCTGAAGAAGGCTCTCAGTCTGAGGGCAAGGCTGTTTATGTGCTTAAGGATGATGCTTCCTGCTTTGCCGGACACGAGGCATATAATGATGATCCCCGATTCATCCGTGCCGGATCCGGCTATCTTCCGACAGACGGCTCCTGCAAAGTGGATGTCACCATGACGATGACTGACCGTCAGGGCAATAAAGTCGGCAGCAGAGTCGATGATGTCATTACCATAGAAGCTGGAATGGTGACTTCCCTGATATTCGACGGTGACAAGCTGATATGGAAGGGGGTGAGCGGCGATGTGCTTCCTTCTACTCCTTCGAAAGACGGATGGATACATATCTCATCAGTCAGTGAATTCGCCTCCCTTCTCGCCGGTGGAGGGCAGAAAGGGGCCAGGTACCACATATGCAACGATATGGATATGAGCCTTCTTCCTTCTTACATAGCAAGGGATATGGGCGGAACGGCTGTCTTCGAAGACATATGCATTGATGCGGGCATATATGCAGGCGAAAGCGTTCCGGTCGATTATAAGGTCAATCCTCAGGGGGTAAGGAAGATATATAATATGGAGATGCCTTCAGCCGCCGGCCTCTTTGCTGATGTGAGGGGTTTTGAAGCTACCAACATGCTCATAGAGAATGTCATAGTCGGACAGGAGTCTGAGAACCAGTCAGGTACAGGAGTCCTGGTCGGTAAGTCGACAGGTGACCTGACCTTGAAGAATATAAAGGTTACTGATTCGGAGGTCTCGGCACCATGTAGGGTGGGAGGCCTCGTAGGTGCAGTCTATGGCGGTGATGTCTCCATTAATGATTGCGACCTTACATCCGTAAATGTTGCGACCACATATAAGAAAGGTGTTTCGGGTCAGGCCGGTGGACTCATCGGATATATAGGCCGCAGCAAGGATAATGACCGCTCCGAAGAAGTGGATGTAAATCTCTACAGATGTGACCTTCAGGGATGCCGGATCACCGCATATATGCAGTCGGAGGAACTGCATTCAGGCCGCATGGTAGGCACTCTCAGCGGTTATGACAGAAATGAAAAGGTTTCCTTTGTGCTCTGTTATGCGGATGACGCCACTTTGATTGTGCCTAAAGGAGAAGGCCGGGATGACAAGGCCCGTAATACTACAGGAAGATATGTCAACACATATAGGAGTGTGTTCAGTGATGAACTTCCATCTGAATATGAGGACCTTATCGGCGGTCAGGTCTACTGGAGAGGTCGTGTCAGATACGGAAACTATCAGGTCGAGACCCAGTTCAAGGAATTTGTGCCGAAATGGGACGGAATCACTGCAGTCACTCCGTTGAAGGCCGATCCGGACTACGATGGAAATGTGAAGCCGGGTGAAGCTAACTATATGGTCTATGCTCCGTCTGACCTGATAGGTCTTCGGGGAGTGACTGAGACCCCGGGAGCTCTGTATCTTGCATCTGATGTGGATATGAACGGCCAGGGATATGACGGAATGTTCAACATTCCGGCAAACTTCGCTGATGCCTATAATGAGAGCAAGGACGACAATCTTTTCCCTCCGTTCAAGAGAGTGCAGCTGCTCGAAGGAAACGGAAAGACAATCCATAATCTCGCTATATGCCAGTTCAACTCGAGGGCTACCGCCTTCATACTCGGAGCCAATGAGACCACTGAGCATAGAAATGTAAATTTCCGCAACTGCTGTGTGATCGGCACGCATACCGAAGTCGAGGAGAACTCCACTGCTGAGGCGGCGATAGTGTGTGCAAATGCATCAGGCAAGTCATACAAGATGGAAAAGGTGAATGCATACGACTGCAAGGTCTTTGGCGTGCAGAAGATAGGTACACTCATATCCAATCTAAGTGCAGATGATTCACGCATATCGGATTGTAAGGTCGAGAGGTCCTATATAGAGAACTATGAAGTCTTCATTGACGAGATGTTCACAGGTTCTTTCCAGTATATGGATTATGCGGTGATAGCCAGCAAGTCCTTCTATCCACATGGAGAGGTCGGAGGACTGATAGGATTTGTAAGCAGCAACACCTTCATAGAGAATTGCAATGTCGTCGATTCAAAGATCAACTGTTACGGTCTTGACGACGTAGGAGCAGATATAATACCGGTACAGGCGGCAACCATGCTGAACGTGCTCGGTTACTATCATATTCCTGGAAGACACGTGTCGACACTCATCGGGGATATACGCACAATTGACGGCGAAAGCATCCAGATAAACGGATGCAAGGTCGATTCGAAGACTAAATGTACCAACCGCTGGGACAAGTACTGCTGGACCACCATCACAAACGTCCACAAGACCTACCCGTATATCGGTTCATGCTATTATGTCGCCTTCCTGGATAAGGTCGGTACCGTGTTCGTGGACGGCTACAGGATCAACCTTGCAGACTGCCGCAAGAGTTCAGTATGTTACCAGCATAATATAAAATAAGTCAAAGTGAAGCTCAAGGTTCCCAATACTTATGTGATCATATTCTTTGTCATCCTGTTGTGCGCCGTTGCCACGTGGCTCGTGCCTGGCGGCAAGCCGCAGACGTGGCAGATCTTTTCCGCGCTGTATGAAGGCTTCAGCCAGCAGGCAGGCATCATAGCCTTCGTGCTTGTGGTCGGAGGCGCATTCTGGGTAGTGAACAGTACAAAGGCCGTGGATGACGGGATATTCAGGTTCATACGCAAGGCACGTGAACTTGAAAGATATGCCCTTGTCCGTAAAGCCGGGGTGGGGAACATAGTAATAATAGCGGTAATGCTTCTTTTCGGACTCTTCGGCGCTGTGTTCGGGATGAGTGAGGAGACCATAGCCTTTGTGGCTGTGATGATTCCGCTGGCCAAGTCCCTCGGCTATGATGAGTTCGTCGGAGTCTTCATGGTCTACCTTGCTGCACATGTCGGGTTCGCCGGTGCCATGCTCAATCCATTTACTATAGGGATAGCACAGGAGATGGCCTCCTTGCCGCTCTTTTCCGGCATCGAGTACCGCATATTCTGCTGGGTGATACTGATGACGGTCGCCATAATCTTCGTGTTGTGGTACGCCTCAGGCGTAAGGAAGAAAAGTCTTCTGGACCAGCCCCTTGCCGAAGTGGAAAATGTTCCGGAAGAATCGCGCCGCGCTGGTCTGAGACCATGGATCTGCTTCGTCCTGATCACTCTTTCCCTTGTCCTGTTCTCTGTTTGCTATGGGGCTGGCTGTGTTATAAATATAGGACAGAATTCTTTTGCAACTCCTTGGCTATTATGGGTTTTAACTTTTTTGTTTGTTGTGTTCTCAGTGCTGTCGCTGCTCAAATCAGCGAAGTTATACATCCTGAACCTGCTGATTTTCACCATTGTCTTCATGGTTGCGGGCGTAATGGGTTACGGATGGTATCTTTCGGAGATCTGCGCCCTCTTCATGGCCCTGGCCATAGCTGCGGGATTCTCGGCTGATTACTCTGCAGATGACATCGCAAAGAACTTCATGGAGGGAGCAAAGGATATATTCTCAGCAGCCCTTGTCATCGGTTTCGCTGCAGGAATAATTGTCATATTAAGGGAAGGGGAAGTCATTGACACCATGCTGGCTTCGCTTGCCGGATCTTTGAACGGCTCCGGCAGGGTAGGGGCTCTTGGCGGAATGTATGGAATACAGACCTTCATAAACCTTTTCATACCTTCAGCATCTGCCAAAGCGGCAGTTACAATGCCGATAATGGCTCCGTTCTCCGATATGATAGGTCTGTCCCGTCAGGCTGCTGTGCTGGCTTTCCAGTTCGGAGACGGATTCACCAACATGATCACTCCTTGCTCCGGTGTACTGATGGCTGTGCTGTCTGTCGCAAGGATCCCATATGAAAAATGGGTGAGATACATCTGGAAATTCATCCTTTTTCTGGTTGTCCTCGGATTCATCCTTCTTGTCCCGACTGTATTCTTCTCCCTTCCGGGATTCTGATGCCTTGTCTGAAAAGAAAAACAATCGGAGCTATCTCACGACAGCTCCGACGACAGTGTACTTTAACTTAGAATCAGGTTTTAGTATCTTTACCTTATGATGCAAAGGTAGGTTCGATTCCGCCCCCTGGCAAATTTGCGTGACAGTTGGGATGAAATTGTTATAATCGGGGGTGTTTTGGGACTAAAATCAATTATTTGGGATTAAAAATTATATTTATTAATTTTGTCACACCTTAATTGTGACAAAAATATGGGATATTTTCCGAAGGTTTTCAGGCAGTTTGTGCCCCAGCTGATACAGATCATCGTTCTTCCGATCTTTTTCTTCTCATTCATGCTCATCTACAGGCCGGATGGGTTCGACGAACTCATCATGCATCAGATGTACGGAGTCCATATCACTATCATCTCGTGTATAATCCTTGTCTCCTCCATCATCACCCGTCTGATATATTACTTCCTGCCTTCGAGCTTCAATTATCCCCTGTATATATTCTGGTGTCTGTGCGAGATCATATTCACATCATTCTTCGTGGCACTCTACATCTGGCTGATCAGAGGCAGGGATATGATTTATCTTGAGGTTTTCGGCAGCTCCTTCAGGTATCTCTCACTCATACTCATATATCCGTATGTCATCTATGCCCTCAGCATGAGGATCTATGAAGCTCATAAGATTGCAGCAGATCCTAACGAGAATCAGTTGCAGAGGATGAAATTCTATGATGACAGACATAATCTCAAGATAGTGTTGACACCCTCTTCGATACTTTATATGGCATCAGAAGAAAACTATGTCAATATCTACTACACTGAAAATGAAAAGATAAGGAACTATGTCCTGCGAAGTTCAATGAAGTCTCTGGAGGAGCTTTGCCAGGAAAACGGTCTTGTCAGATGCCACCGTTCCTATTATGTCAATCCTTCCCATATAAAGGTACTCCGCAAGGACAAGGAAGGAGTTGTCTTTGCGGAGCTTGATGCCAATGAGAGTCTTCATATCCCTGTCACAAAGAGATACTACTCTCATCTTTCGGAACTTCTTTAGAAGAGTCCGTACAGCTGTGCGTCTATCTTGTCCGTGATTGCGGCAAAGTCTTCAGGTCGATGCTCGAAGTCAAGATTGTCGGCTTCAATGACAAGCACCTTTCCCTTGTATCCGCTTATCCACTGGTCGTACCTGTCGTTGAGATTGCTCAGATACTCGATGCTTATGCTCTTTTCATACTCGCGTCCACGCTTCTGGATCTGTGACACGAGGGTAGGGACGGAAGATTTCAGGTATATGAGGAGATCAGGCTCATGTACCATGGACATCATAAGGTTGAACAGCTGCATGTAGGTGTCGAAATCCCGGTCGGAAAGATTTCCCATGGCCTTGTTGTTCGCAACAAAGATGTGGACTCCTTCCATTATGGTCCTGTCCTGTATTATGACCTCCTCTGACTTGCTTATCTCCAGAAGATCCTGGAACCTCTGGGCGAGAAAGTAGGTTTCAAGATTGTATGACCATCTTTCGATGTCCTTATAGTAGTCCTCAAGGTAGGGATTGTATGTCACAGCCTCATATTTCGGGGTCCATCCGTAGTGCTCGGAGAGCATTCTTGTGAGTGTTGTCTTTCCGCAACCGATATTTCCTGCGATTCCTATATGCATGGTAATGAGTGTTCTATATTAAATAAATAACAGACTGGTTTCCTTGCTCGGAAAACCAGTCTGCTAAATTAATATATTTTCGGGGACTAAACAAGTCCTTGAGACATCATTGCCTCCGCCACCTTTATGAATCCCGCGATGTTCGCGCCCTTCACATAGTTGACATATCCGTCCTCTTCTGTGCCGTACTTCACGCATGCTTCATGGATGTCCGTCATGATGGCCTTCAGATGCTGGTCCACTTCCTCTCGTGTCCATTTGAGTCTCATGGAGTTCTGTGTCATCTCCAGTCCCGATGTCGCCACACCGCCTGCGTTCGATGCCTTTCCAGGGGAGTAGAGGAGCTTGTTCTTCTGGAATACCTCTATCGCTTCAGGAGTACATGGCATATTTGCACCTTCTGCGACGCAGATACATCCGTTTGCAACAAGAGTCTCCGCCTCTTTCTTGTTGAGCTCGTTCTGGGTTGCGCATGGCATGGCTATGTCGCATTTCACTCCCCAAGGACGCTCGCCAGCATGGTATTCGGCAGACGGATACTTCTCGAGGTACTCCCTGATGCGGCCTCTGTATACGTTCTTGATCTCCATGACATGTGCAAGCTTCACTGCGTCAATACCTTCCGGATCGTAGATGTAGCCGTTGGAATCAGACATGGTCACAACCTTCGCCCCAAGCTGGATAGCCTTCTGGGCTGCGAACTGGGCAACGTTTCCGGATCCCGAGATGGCCACGGTCTTTCCTTCATAGCTGTCTCCCTTTGTCGCGAGCATTGCGCTTGCAAAATAGCATGTTCCGTAACCTGTAGCCTCCGGACGGAGAGGGCTTCCGCCCCAGGTCTGTCCTTTTCCTGTGAGGACTCCTGTAAATTCGTCGCGAAGTCTCTTGTACTGACCGAACATATAGCCGATCTCACGTCCGCCCACTCCGATGTCGCCTGCCGGTACATCCGTGTCGGCACCGATGTGCTTCTGAAGCTCGCTCATGAAGCTCTGGCAGAAGCGCATCACCTCGTTGTCTGACTTGCCCTTAGGGTCGAAGTCTGAGCCTCCTTTGGCAGAGCCCATAGGCAGGGTGGTGAGGCTGTTCTTGAATGTCTGCTCGAACGCAAGGAACTTCATTATGCTGAGGTTCACGCTAGGGTGGAAACGGATTCCTCCCTTATATGGACCGATGGCGCTGTTGCACTGTACCCTGTATCCTCTGTTCACGCACACCTCTCCTTCGTCATTGAGCCATGGGACTCTGAATATGATGATCCTTTCCGGTTCCACGATTCTTTCCAGAATCTTCATGTCCATGAGGTAGGGATGTTCAACGATGTAGGGCGCTACGCTTGTAAGCACTTCACTAACTGCCTGGTGAAACTCCTTTTCACCTGGATTTCTGGCTATCAGTTCAGCCATGAATCCGTCAACATACTTTTGTGTAAACTGGTCCATAATGTGTCTGTCTGTTGGTTGTTGTCCGTTTTATACTGTTTCTTCCGTTAGAAGAGGAAGCCTGTGTTGATGTAGAATGCTCCGTTTCCGTCCTGCTTGTTGAAGCAGCGTGCATACTCGAAAGCAACGATGAAGTTCTGGTTCATGATGAAACGCAGACCTGCACCGGCTGTGCCGTGGAAGCCGTCAGCCTTTCTGTTGATGTCTATGAACTTGTTGTATAGGTCCATATACTTGCCTGTCCTGTTCTCGAGGTCATATCCCTTGAATACGTGGGCTGCGTCGGTGAATCCTGAAAGGGCGAACGCGATGTTCTGGTTGAAGAGCTTGAAGTCAATGAACCTCCAGCGGAGCTCGATGTTGTAGAATCCCACATCCTGACCCTGCACTCTGTTGAGCATCAGACCTCTGACCGTGCGGTAGCCGCCGAAGCCGTCGTTGTCTGCCTTAGGACCCATGTTGGTGTAGAATGGCATTGCGTACCAAGGCGCATTGCTTCCGAAGGTACCCTGGTAGGCGAGTCTGTAGGCGAAGGTCAGCTTCTCAGGAACGAGTGGGATGTACTGACGCATGGTCGCGCAGAACTTGTAGTGAGGGTCAGTCGTTCCGAGCCACTTTGGAGCGGCGATGACATGAGCTTCAGCCCATATACCCTTTGTCGGGTTGTTCTCGATGTTGCGGCTGTCGTACATGAGACCGGCACGGATTGCAGATGTCAGTCCGCCCTCTGCCTGATTCTCAGGTATGATTCCCCATTCCTTGTAAAGGTCGAAGAGTGTGGTGCCCTTTGTGAAGTCATTACCTGCGAAGACTTCGTAGCCGGAAGGGGTGAATGAACCTGCCTTCACCCATGAGAAGTTGTATCCAGCCTCCCAATAAAGGTTGTCAAAGATCTTTCCTGTGAAATCCGCCTTAGCTTTGATCAGGTCGCGGCTGAAACGGTAGAATCCCTTCGGAGTCTTGCCTTTCTCCATGAGCTTCTTTCCTGCTTCATTGTCCAGGTACTTGAAGTAGCCTTCCTCGTTCAGCTCTGCCATAGGGATATAGTTGCTATGGTAGCCGTTGAAGCCGTAGAAGTCAAGGGCTGCATCCTTATAGTAGCCGGTGCAGATGGACATGCGGACTCCCGGGATGAGAGTCTTGTTGTCGTAGTTTACAATAAGCTTGTAACTTCCTATGCTGCTGTCCTTTGTATATGCGGAAGCCTCGAAGTACCAAGTCGACTTGGGGTTCGGATATGTGCTTCCGTCTCCGAAGTTGTAGAGGTTGAGAAGGGCTCCGAACTGGAATCCTCGGTCGGCATCGAAAGCCACCACCGGAAGAGGGCCGAAGTTGGTTCCTGTCTTGATGATCTCGCCCTTTTCGTTATATTTTACCTCTTTCTTGTTTTCAGAATCATTTGCCGCAAATGCAGGGATGCAGAGCAGAATAGAAAATGCTGCTATGAGTAGTCTCTGTTTCATGAAATATGATTTTAACTGATTATTCGAAACTGTTTGGTTTACCTGAAACTCTTTCCGTATGACTTTACAATGTCCTTGAAGAAGTGTCTGAGCTTCTTGTTCCTCATGAGTCTGAGGTCTGAGATGTAGCGTCTCATTCCCTCTATATAGTCATAGAAGTAGCCGTATGAAGGGATGAAAAGCAGCATGAACGCAAGCGCCCAGTACCATGGCATGAGGCAGAATGCAAGGATGCCATAAAGGAGGAACATGATGTTGCCGAGTGAAAGCTTCACACCGAATCCCACTGTATTTGAAAAGGCCTTGTCTCGTACCTTGCCCTTTATTATATTGAATGTAAGCCACATAGGGAGGCTGACGACTGCACTGAATATCCAGTAGGGAAGACCCAGGAGAGCGGCGAGACCTTTCCCTGTCGCATTGAGTGCAGGATGCTTGATTTTCCTGAAGGAATAGATGGATATGCCTTTCTTGCGTCTCTTCCTGTCGAATTCGGCTACATCCTCGAGAATCTCCTTCATCTTTTCCGGATTCTCCTCAAGAGCCTTGTCTATCGCGCCGGCTATCTTCCTGTTTTCAAGCATGGAGTCATAAAGGCAGGTTCCGAAATCACCATATCCCTTCTTCTTGCCGTAGATCGCCAGCATCTTGGTCAGCATCCACTTCGCCTTCAGATGTTCGTCATCCTTCAGGTAGGTGATGAGTTCTGACATTTCTGATGCAAGGATCTTTCTCATAGGCTCTATCAGCTGCACCTCGTTCCCGACCGGATTGTTCCTTACGAATTCGGTGACATTGAAAGGCTTGCCGTAATTGACAAGGGAAGTGCTGCGATACCGGAAATAGTCTCCGTATTCGATTCCGGTCGGAACGATGTATACAGGCTTCTCCCCGCCGAACTTGGCGTCAGCCGCCAATGCGGCGCGGAATACTCCCTTTCCAAGCTGCTGGAGCGAATGTTCCGTCCTGTGCTTTCCTTCAGGATACATGCAGAAACGAACCTCGTTTTCCAGTGTCTCCACTATGATGTCCTGGGTCTCCAGGTTCTTGAGGACATTTCTCAGGCCGTCCCTCTGACGGACCATAGGCAGGATCCTGACATAGGTCATGACCTTTCCGATGAACGCTCTCTTGAATATGTCGGCTCTGGCGCCGAACACGGTCGCGTCCTTATGGGAACGCAGGATCACCAGGGCGTCCATCAAGGTGTTGCAATGGTTTGGAGCGATGATGACCGCCCCATCCTTAGGAATATTCTCCTTTCCCCTGACCTCCATCTTTCTGTAGCCGTAGCCCAGGCTGCGGTCCACGAGAGGTTTGAGAAGGTCATATCCCAGATCCTTTTCGTATATCTTTCTTCTCATCTTAATCTTCTGTAGCCTCTTTTCTTCCACGTAATCTCCACAGGTAGGCCAATGTAAGTCCTGCAATGATGTGCCATACGCCCCACCATGCGGTGATGACCACCATTCCGCCGTTGTTGCTCCAGATTGCAGGGTCGAAGATGGCAGGATTGAAGAGCAGCACAAGTCCCAGTCCGGAATTCTGTATGCCTGTTTCTATCGTCATGGTCCTCCTGTCCTTATACGGTACCTTGAAGACTGTGCCGGTCAAGAAACCGATTCCCAATGCGAGGAGATTATGTACCAGGACGATGAGGAATATGTACTTGATGCATTTCATGAATGCATCGATGTTATTGCCGAATGTAAGTACGACCATTGCGATGAAGAATGCCACAGAGAGGTACTGCATAGGCTTCTTCAGCATTTGGGCTACCTTCGGGAGGTACTGGGAGCAGAGCATTCCGAGCAGGAGGGGAACTCCGAGCAGGACGACGATTGTCTTGAATATCTCCCAGAACGGAATCTCAAGCTCCGGAAGCATCATTCGTTTTTCTGCAAAGTTCAGATACATCTTTCCCCAGAACGAGAAGTTGAGAGGAGTGGTGAATATGCAGGCTGCAGTGTTGAATGCCGTGAGCGATACGGACAGCTCTGTGTTGCCACGTGAAAGGGATGTTATGAAGTTGGATATGTTTCCGCCCGGGCAGGACGCCACCAGGATCATACCTAATGCAATCATGGGCGACAGCCAGTTCTTGAATGTGATGGTGAGCAGGAATGTCAGTGCAGGCAGCAGAACCATCTGGCACATGATGCCCAATATCATTGATTTCGGCTTTCTGACAATGTCTACAAATGTTCTTGGCTTGATGCCGAGGGCTACTCCGAACATAACAAAAGCGAGTACGATGTTGATGGTGTTCATACCCGCCTCATTCATGTTGACCTTGATCGCATCAAGATGCGCGATTACTTCTGGACTCATTTCAGTTGTCTTTAGGTTTATAGTAAATGCAAATATAGTATTTTTATCCTAATGCCAAAGCAAAAAATTAATAGCTTATCAAATAACCCATGAAACATTACCCTTCCACTTGTCGTGATTATTCATTATATTTGCCTCCATAGGTTGTTCCGATATGCAATTATCAATGTTTTCATATCCTTTGAACCTCATCCTCGCCCTGATCTGGGCCGGAGGTATATATAGTCTGTGGAGGTACAGAAAGAAGTCGCGTATTGTTTCATTCATGCTCTCAAAGGCAGCCACTGTGTCTGCAATCCTGCTTTTCGCGGGATTCTGTCTTGCCACAGGCCTGACCGGCAGGAGGGAGATCATGTCTTCGTGGCCTGCTGCAGCCGTCATGCTCTATTTCATGTCCGTCCTCCTCTTCGTGCTTCTGAGAGGATGGCGCATCTCCCATGCGTCAGGAAAGGGAAGGATCCGCTGGCGCTTTCTTCTGAACCATGCAGGGCTCCTTCTCGCTGTCTCATCTGCATTCTGGGGGGCTCCAGACTCGTCGACCCTTATGATGAGAGTGGAGCAGGGGCAGCCATCATCTGATGCTGTCAGTCAGGACGGAAGGTACTCGCGTCTGGCTTACGAAGTGGAACTGACCGATTTCAGGACAGAGGCATATGAGGACGGTACCCCTTCCATGTACGAGGCGGATATACTTGTGGGCGGCAAGGCTGTCACTCTGAAGGTGAACCATCCCTATGCCGTTTCTTTCGGCGAGGACATATATCTGTCGGGATATGACAGGAACTGGAAAGACGATTCATATGTGTGCATCCTTCAGATCGTGAAGGAGCCATGGAAATATGCCGCATTGGCGGGAATAGTCATGATGCTGGCAGGAGCCCTGCTCATGTTTGTGCGCGGTCCGGTCAGAAAAGTTGAATGATATGGTTACATGGGACTTGTTCATATGGTTCGGAGCGGCATCCGTACTTCTGTCTGCAACAGCTGCCGCGGTGTCTGCCTTCAATGAAGAACGCAGGATCATGCGCTACATCAGGGTAAGGACTCTGGCGGTTGCACTGGCCCTTATGGCCCTTCTTTCGCTGGCCTCGTTCATCGTCGGTCTGTGGATCAGTCTTGGCAGGCCTCCGTTGAAGACAATGGGGGAGACCCGCCTGTGGTACTCTTTCTTTGCCCTGGCTGCAGGACTTTTCACTTACCTGCGCTGGAGGTACAGATGGATTCTTTCCTTCTCCACCGTTCTGGCGACCGTGTTCATCATGGTCAACATCTTCCGTCCTGAAATACACGACCAGACGCTGATGCCTGCCCTGCAGAGCCCCTGGTTCATTCCGCATGTCACGGTCTATATGTTTTCATATTCCTTCCTCGGCTGCGCCTTTCTTCTGGCTGTGTACAGGCTTTTCAGTTCCAGGACAGATGTAATGCCGGCGGCGGATACACTTATATATATAGGTATGGCCTTCCTTACCTTCGGCATGCTCTCGGGTGCGTTGTGGGCAAAGGAGGCATGGGGACATTACTGGAGCTGGGACCCGAAGGAGACATGGGCACTTGTGACCTGGCTTTTCTATATGCTGTATATACATCTGCGACTGCTGGGAAAGGGATCGGACAGGCTTCTGTGCCTTCTTGTCGTCTTCTCCTTCATCTGTCTCCAGATGTGCTGGTGGGGCGTCAACTACCTTCCTTCGGCTCAGGACAGCATACATGTATATAACAGATAAGATATATGACAGACATTTGTAAAAGGGTAACGATTATGAAACTATTCAGATGGTGTGCAGCCTTGCTGCTGGTAGCGGCAGCTGCAATGATTGTGGTCTACAGGGCCATGAACAGGGTTCCTTCTGCGGAGCTTCCTCAGAATGAGCAGGTATTCAGAATCTTTGAGGACGGAGGCTGTCTGAGCTGCCACTCGGCCGATCCCCAGCTGCCTTTCTATGCGAAGCTTCCTGTGGCAGGCAGTATCGTGATGAAGGATATTGACTCAGGCTACAGGGCCTATGACATCAGGCCTTTCATGGATGACCTCAAGGCAGATGCGGGATTCTCTCCTGTTGATCTCGCAAAGATCGAGAAAGTCGTCCTGGATGACAGGATGCCTATGCCGAAGTATTATCTTGTACATTGGGGCAGTTCGCTTACCGATGCCAAGAGAGACATCGTACTTGACTGGATCCTCAAGGAACGTGTGAAGATGTATGCAGACAACCTTCCAGAGGACCGTGCAGGCGAGCCTGTCCGTCCGATTGACCGGAACATTGAAGTGGATGAGGCAAAGGCCGCTCTCGGATATGCTCTTTTCCATGACACCAGGCTTTCAGTCGACAACACGGTCTCTTGCGCGACCTGCCATGCCCTCGAGACAGCCGGTGTTGACAACCATCAGTATTCTCACGGAGTGGATGACCAGCTCGGCGGTGTCAATGCTCCTACAGTGTACAATGCGGTTTATAATTTCGTGCAGTTCTGGGACGGACGTGCGAAGACCCTTGCTGATCAGGCTGCCGGTCCTCCTCTCAACCCAGTGGAGATGGCTTCAGAGTCATTTGATCAGATAATCGCAAAGCTGGAGGCTGACAGGAAGTTCGCCAAGGCTTTCAAGGCTGTCTATCCTGACGGCCTGACACAGGAGAATATAACAGATGCAATCGAGGAATTCGAAATGACCCTCATCACTCCGGATTCTCGTTTTGACAAATGGCTCAGAGGAGATGATGCCGCCCTTACCGCAGAAGAACTTGAGGGCTATAACCTCTTCAAGAAGTATGACTGTGCGACATGCCACGTCGGTCAGAACCTAGGAGGTCAGTCTTATGAGCTTATGGGACTTAGAAGGCATTACTTCGCCGACCGTGGCATGGAACTGACTGTCGAGGACAACGGACGCTACAAGGAGACACAGCAGGAACGCGACCGTCACCGCTTCAAAGTCCCCGGACTTCGCAATGTAGAGCACACCTGGCCGTACTACCACGACGGAACACGTGAGACTCTTGAAGAGGCAGTAAGGGATATGGCAATATACCAGAGCGGTGTGGAACTTGCTGATGCAGAGGTTGATAAGATAACCTCATTCCTCAAGACCCTCACTGGAGAACACAATGGAAAGCTTCTTACAAATGACACTTCGAGGGATGTGATCCACGACCACGATCACGACCATTAGAATCGAATGATTCATATATATGCAAAAAAGGAGATGACCGTTTAGGTCATCTCCTCAATTTTATTGTATTGCTTTCCTTGATTCTTTTAGAGAAGGAAAAGCGGAAGAAGTGCTCCGAGGAGTGCAAGGATGGCGTAGAACTCTGGGAGAGCGGCGTAGATCATTGTGTTGGTCTGAACGTCGTGTCCCTGTGAGATACCGATGATACCGTTTGCACATACCTGACCCTGACGGATAGCTGAAATCATACAGGTAACTCCGACGAGAAGTCCTACTCCAAAGCAGAGGTAGCAGTTCTGTACCATCCACTCTGTTCCGCCAAGGAGCATCCACATAAGCCAAGCTACGAATCCGTAGAGACCCTGTGTAGCTGGCATCGCTGAAAGAATAAGATAGCCTGATGACTTCTCAGGGTTCTTTTTCAATGCGCCTTCAGCAGCGTTTGCTGCGATAGTTGTACCGTAGCTGCTTCCGATTCCTGAAAGACCGAGCATAAGAGCCCAGCCAAGATAAGCTAAAAATGCGTTCATAATTTTTGGTTGTTTATTTGTTGATTATTAATAATTCTTTTCTTTTGTCAATGGATTGTATTCTTTTCCCTTTCCTTCATATCCTGCATTCTTGAAATACTCTACGAAGGTAAGTCGAAGAGGATGCACGAATGCTCCGAGGCAGGACATCGCAAGGTTGAGTGAATGTCCGAAAAGGAGTATAAGCGCGAATGGAAGGAAGTTGATTACAGAGATTCCGTCACCGACGATGATGCCGCCAAGTATGTTGAATGCCTGTCCGAGCATACCTCCGGCAAGTCCGAGAGCATAGAGTCGTATGTAACTGAGTACGTCTCCGAGGATTCCTGTCACCATATTGTAAGTGTCCCATAGACCTGAGCCGATGTTTGAAAGCGGATTCTTGCCAGGCGTATTGAATATGTATATACCAAGGGCAGATACCACTCCGATCACGATCACTATCCACTTGATGACTGCAGGTGATACCAGTTTGGCCATTCCAAGTGCTCCTGTCGCTATTCCGCCTACAATCAGGAGAAGCCATCCCCATACGCTGACGGTTTCTCTGAAACCGAATCTCTTTGTATAGCCGATAGCCTTGACGGTCATAGCGAGGCATATATGGAATACACCGATACCTAATGCAAGAATCATCTGGGCAGGGAATCCGGCGATGGTTCCTGTAATCATTATCTTCTTCATTGCCTCAGGATACCATTCGGAGGCAGAAAGGTCGATACCGAATGCTGTTCCCAGAACGAGTCCGATAACGAGAGTTCCAGCTCCAAGAATGGAAATGATCGGACCGATGTTCTTGAGCATAGCGATATTGATCCATTTCTTCGCGACCGCAATTCCAAGAAGAATCAGTATGAGTCCATATCCTGCGTCTCCCATACACATTGCGAAGAAGAGCAGATAGAACGGAGCTACAATAGGTGTAGGGTCGAATTCTGTATATACAGGTGCACCATACATCTCTGTAAACACCTCAAACTGACGTGTGAACCAGTTGTTCTTCAGCTTGATAGGCGGATTGTCCTCAAGAACAGCCTCTTCCTTGATGTAGAGAACTCCCATCTTGTCGAATGCCTCTACAAGTTCAGCGTCATTCTCGATCGGAGCAAAACCTGTGAATACTGTGATCATATCCTCAGCTGCGCCTTCCCCGGCTTCTTTGGCAAGGTAGAGATCCAGATTGACGAGATCTCTGTTGCAAGCCTCCTTAATTGCAGGAATATAATCCTTTGCATTGAGGAGTCCTGCTTTGCACTCGATTGTTTCAGCCTTGATACGTGCGAGCTCGGCTACGGATTCTGCATAAGTACCTTCCGGAGCTGCAATCTCCTGAAGAGGGAATCTGTAAGCCTCGCCCTTAGGAGCTATAGTCACGAACCATACTTTCTTTCCGTCATTTGAAACGATCTGAAGAGGGTAGAGCTCACCCCAAGTCTCGTCGAATTTCTTCGCATCTACGCTATAGTAGCGCACAGCATAGCCGAGATCCTTGAGTCCATCCAAGGCTTTCTTGTCATATTCTCCCCAAGGGAGTCTTGAGTTAAGCTGTTTCTCAGCATTTGCCTTCGCAATATGAAGTTCGGTGATTTTAGCTCTGCACTCTTCAATGAAATCAACAGGATCGCCTTCGATATTGGCTGTAGTCTTTGCAATTGCTTCAGCATCAGCATCTTTTGAGTAGTCGATGCTCTCAAGGAATTCAAGAGTCTTGCGGGCTCTTTCGGCCTTGTGGAACATCACGGAAGAGTCGGAATCAATCGGTTTTACAGAACGGCTGATGTCCACAACTCCAAGCTCCTGAAGCTGCTCCAGGAAACCCTCCTTCTCTCCTGTAAGGAGAACGAAGGAATATTTGGTCATTTTAGTTATCATTGTTCTGCTCCTCCTCTTCTTCTATAGCGTGTCTGCTCTTGACGATCTTGGAAGCTGCCTTGGAGAGGTTCTCCTCGTCTTCCATATATCGCTTGATCTTTCTGATTGCCTCCTGATAGCCCGGAATCTGCACCTTCTCATAAAGGTTCACCTTCTGAGTGGTCTTCTTCCTCTGGAAATCCAGGATACGGGCCTTCTCCAGATACACTTCAGATTCGATTCCCAGTCTTGAGAGTTCCTTGAGTATCGCCACTCCGTCCGCATACCATGCAGGACAGTTGAAGGCGTTGAACTCGTGGATCTCGTACTTGATTTCTCCCAGTGCAGGAGTCTTTACTCCTGCCACCTTCACGGTGTAGAGGTCTACATCCACGATGGAGATCAGGTTAGGCTGGAATTCGTTCCAGAGGGCTGCGAGATAGTCGTATCTCTTCAGTGAGGCGTCAAGATCTTCAATAAGCTTCTCCGAATAGTCCTTGGCCTTCTTCACCTCGACACGCAGAGCCGACTCCTTGTTCTTCAAGGTTGGGAGGGCATTCTTACGCATCTTGAGCTGTTTGTTCAAGTTGTTCAGAGATGTCTTATTATATTGAAACTTGATTGCCATGATTAATTACCTTTCCAATATGTGTCGATAAGCTCCTGCTTGATACCGGTCTCGGCCTTCGTGAAGTAGGTTCCGAAGAGCTCCCATGCAGTGTCAAGCATGTCGTCGATCTTGAGGTTTACGTCAATTGCAAGAAGTCTGGTCGCGTATGCCTTGGCGTAGTCGAGACATCTGAGGTCGTAGTCGCTGAGGTCGAAACCGTTCTCGAGCTTTGTCTTTGCGTTCTGAGCATCGGCGTAGAGACGTACTGATGCATTCATCACCTGTCCGTGGTCCTTTCTTGTCTTCTTTCCCTGAACGAGCTGTTTCAGACGTGAAAGCGAACGGAACGGGTCGATGATGACCTTTCCTGAATCAGGGTCCGTGCGGAGGAAGAGCTGTCCCTCTGTGATGTAACCGGTGTTGTCCGGAATCGCGTGAGTGATGTCTCCGTCGTTGAGGGTTGTCACTGCAATGATGGTGATCGAACCTCCCTCAGGAAGCTGTACGGCCTTCTCGTAGATCTTTGCGAGGTCTGAGTAGAGTGAACCAGGCATAGAGTCCTTTGAAGGGATCTGGTCCATACGGTTAGACACTATAGAAAGCGCGTCGGCGTAGAGTGTCATATCGGTAAGGAGCACGAGAACCTTCTCGTTCTTCTCCACGGCGAAGTACTCTGCCGCTGTAAGGGCCATGTCCGGAATGAGGAGTCGCTCTACAGGTGGCTGCTCTGTGGTGTTCACGAATGAGATGATCTTGTCCAGAGCACCAGCTGCCTCGAACTCATGCTTGAAGTAGAGGTAGTCGTCGTTTGAAAGACCCATACCTCCGAGGATGATCTTGTCAACGTCAGCGCGGAGAGCTACCTGAGCCATTACGTTGTTGTATGGCTGGTCAGGGTCTGCGAAGAAAGGAATCTTCTGTCCTGACACGAGGGTGTTGTTCAGGTCGATGCCGGCGATACCGGTAGGGATGAGCTGCGAAGGCTGCTTTCTCTTGTATGGGTTCACCGAAGGACCTCCGATCTCGACTGTCTTTCCGTCAACTGCAGGACCGCCGTCGATAGGCTCGCCGTAGGCGTTGAAGAAACGACCTGCAAGCTGGTCGCTTACGTTGAGTGTCGGAGCACCGCCGAGGAATACCACCTCTGCATTGGTAGGGATGCCCTCTGTTCCTGAGAAGATCTGGAGGGTCACGAGCTCTCCCTTGGTCTTAACCACCTGAGCAAGGCGGCCGTCTACGAGTGCGAGCTCGTCGTTTGATACACCTGTCGCCTTAAGCGAAACCGTAGCCTTGGTTATGGCCTCCAGCTGTGTGTAGGTTTTCTGAAATGCCTTAGTTGCCATTGCTTAGAAGATTATTGAGTTTTTCCTGATATTCGTGGAATCTGTCGCTCTTGAACTCAGAGTAGTTCATCTGTCTGAGCGCGTTGATGAGTTCCTTGAAGAAGTTGCGGCACTGCTCGAAGTCTTCGAAAGTGAAGTCACGCTCGCAGATGCCCATGACGAGCTCGAGCATGTATTTCTGCCTTTCAAGCGGACAGAGTGCGTCGATGTCGTCGAATGCGTCCTGCTGGAGGATGACGAAGTCGAGGAGCTCTGACTTCCAGAACACCTCGTGGTAGCTCATAGGTACACCGTCGTCACCGAGGATGTTGATCTGGTCGTTTGCCTCCTTACCCTTGCGCACGATGTTCTTTGCACGCTCTACCATCTCTACCCAACCTGGCATGATGGTTTCGTTGAGGTACTCGCGGATCTCTGGATACTCGAGATACTTTGAATATGAGTCGATAGGGTTCACGGCAGGGTAGCGCTTCTGGTCCGCACGGTTCTGCTCGAGAGCGTAGAAGCAGCGTGCTGCCTTCTTTGTAGACTCTGTCACAGGCTCCTTGAGGTTACCACCGGCTGGAGATACTGTTCCGATGAATGTTACAGCTCCTGTCTGACCGTTGTTCAGAACGACCATTCCGGCACGTGCGTAGAAGTTTGAGATGATGGCTGAAAGGTCCACAGGGAAGGCGTCAGCTCCCGGGAGCTCCTCCATACGGTTGGACATCTCACGGAGTGCCTGTGCCCAACGTGAAGTCGAGTCTGCAAGGAGAAGGACCTTCATACCCATTGCACGGTAGTACTCGCAGATCGTCATCGCTGTGTAAACTGATGCCTCACGAGCTGCTACAGGCATGTTTGAAGTGTTACAGATGATGGTTGTACGTTCCATCAGGTGACGTCCTGTGTGCGGGTCGATGAGTTCAGGGAACTCTGCGAAGATCTCCACAACCTCGTTTGCACGCTCACCGCAGGCTGCCATCACGATCACGTCTGCGTCTCCCTGCTTTGCGATCGCGTGCTGGAGCACGGTCTTTCCGCAGCCGAAAGGACCAGGGATGAAGCCTGTACCTCCCTCGGCGATTGGATTGAGGGTGTCGATGGCACGCACACCTGTCTCCATGATTCTTGATGGCCTTGGCTTGTCCTTGTAGCCCTTGACAGCCACCTTTACAGGCCATTTCTGCCACATGGTTACATTCACGTCTTCGCCTTCTGCGTTTGTGAGGACTGCGATCACCTTGTCGATGTTGTACTGTCCTGCCTCAGCCACTGACTTGACAGTGTACTCGCCCTTGAATGCGAACGGAACCATGATCTTGTGAGGGAGCCATCCTTCCTTTACTTCTCCGAGCCAGTCTGCTGCGACAACCTTGTCGCCCGGCTTTGCCAGAGGTGTGAAATCCCAGAGTTTCTCGTGATTGAGAGGGTCAGTGTATTCTCCTTTCTGGAGGAATACGCCTGTCATTGTGGTGAGGTCGTTCTGAAGACCGTCGTAGCTGCTTGAAAGGAGTCCCGGACCGAGAGTTGCCTCGAGCATCCTGTCCTCGAACTCCACTACGTCACCGTTCTTGAGTCCACGGGTGCTTTCAAACACCTGCACTGCGGCATTCTTACCGTTCACTTTGATGACCTCGGCCATGAGCTTCGTGTCACCTACGGTGATGAAGCAGATCTCATTCTGCGACACCGGTCCGTCTGCCTCGACAGTCACAAGGTTAGAAACGATACCCGTAACTTTTCCAGTTGTTTTCATATTTATTGCTGTTAATTTGTTTCGTTATATTCAACACCTTTGAATGTGCCGCGTACCTCGTCGACAAGCTTCTTGAACATTTCTCGTCCTGTCTCCTCGTCGAGGATGAGCCATCTGCGGATGATCATCATCTTCACTACGACTCCGAGGACCTTCTCGAAGTTGAGGTAGTCGAAGAGCGTGAGTTCATCGATCTTGTCCCAGTAGAGGTCGTCGATACCTCTTTCCCTGGAGAGGATGTCGTGCCCTTCAAGGATGCTCTGCAGCTTTGCAGACTCCTTGAATTCCGGCTCCTCCGGTTCAAGTCCTGTCTCCTCCGCTTCAGGATCCCTGAGCGAAAGGACATCCTTTTCCGGATCTCTTCCCAGTGCCTGATTCAGGTACCTTACCTTCTGGTTGCGCACGTTGAGATCGAACTGGAAGAACTCCCTGATGAATCCCATCCTGTGCGACAGAGCCTCCTTGTAGAGCTCGGGACCGATCTGATCCTTGTCGAAGCCCTTCACGATGAAGTCAAGAATACCATTGTCCTTTTCGGACAGAAGCTCCCTGACCTGGGTGAGGTATTCGTCAAGGCTCTTCTCGCCCTGTCTCCAGTCAGGAGTGAAGTCGGGAAGACCTGCTATTATATATACGTAATTGTTCATTATCCGAAGAGGAGTTTCTTGGTAGTTGGTCTTAAGTACTCGGAAATGAGCTGGTTGAATGTCTCTTCAGTGAAGCTGATGAAGTAGCTGCCCTCTTTCGGACCGATCTTGAAACCGCCTGACACCTTCTTTGAGAATGATGCCTCGACTCCGGCATTGAGAATGGCAGCAAGCTCCTTGGTAACGAAAGGTTCGAGGTCCTTCTTGAGTGTCTCAGGGAGAATGAGAGAAAGCTCTACAGGTCCTTCTGTAGTGAACTTCTCAGCCACAGCCTTGATGATCTCCTTGATGAAGTCAGGAGTTGAGAGAGCCTTCTTTACGGCATCGTCGGTCATCTTGCCCACGATGAGGGTCTCGATGTCCTTCTTTGTAGCTGCAATGCTCTGGCTGGCAGCCATCCTGACGTCGGAAGCTGTCTTTGTCTTCACTTCCTCCGCCTGTTTCTGTGCCGCTGCAAGGATCTGCGCAGCTTCTGTCTGGGCCTTGGCGATCATTTCCTCAGCCTGTGCCTTTGCTTTAGCAAGAATTTCTTCGCCTTCCTGCTTGCCTTTTGACAGCCCCTCGTTATAGAGCTTGTCTGTCAATTCCTGCAATTTGTTCTGCATATCGGTTCAGTATTATGTTATAAATTATAATTAATTTACTAGTAATTACGGATGTTAATCAATCTCGCAAAAATAATAATAATTTATTGAGAAAGCAACCTATTTTGTCTTAAAACCGAAATCTTGTAATTCCTGCATTTGCGTGCATTGTCGGGAAAATATTCTATCTTTGCAGAAGATATTGATTTATAATAATATAAAACTGACCTGACATGTTTGGAATGGGACCTACGGCAGAAGCTTTCGCACATTTTGTACACGGGGGAGTGACTGTCTTCTTCATAGTATGGACATGGCTTATCTGGCCATTGAGGAAGCAGAGCAACATGATGTACATGCTGCTTCTGAACATGGCTTATTTCGCCTTCTGCAATGTCAAGGACCTCATATTCCTTGTAGACGGCTACTGGGAAAGCCTTTACTGGTCAGGCATATCCGTCACTATTGACCTTCTATATGTTCCGATAGTCTCTCATTTCTTCATAGAGGTGGTTTCGCCGGGCTGGGTCAACCGACGCAGACTGCTTGTTTCCATAGCTGTACAGGCTGTCTTCGTACCTCTTTTCATCATCTTCCCGACAGAATCGATATATAACATAGCCCTTTTCACAGCATATGGCTCCGGAGTCGTTGCCTTCGTCTTTGTATGTATTCTGATGGTGCGTCACCGCCGGTTCATCCGCGACAATTATTCATATACGGAACATATAGACGCGACCTGGACGATCAATTGCGTCATGCTCATGTTCCTGTGCATGACACTTTATGTCATAGCCTTTGCCAATGAAACCTGGCTGAGCGGGGCGGTCTTCCAGCTCATGTGCGTGGGTGCGTGGCTGTACCTATATGCCCTTTCCCGCAGGCACAGGGTAGTGGAGGTCACTTCACCTGTCTTCGTGTTCCCGTGGGTGAAGAATCAGGCAGAAGCCACAGATCCCGAACCGGTGTCATCCGATGTCTATGTCACCATAGCTGCCCACCTTGAAGACTGCATGAAGGTGAAGAAACTCTATCTGAATCCTAAACTTACGCTTCAGGATGTCGCGACTGAAATAGGTACGAACAGGACCTATCTCTCAAATTATCTCAATGCCGCCCTGCAGAAGACTTTCTATGAATATGTGAATGAATTCAGGATCACCGAAGCTTGCGGACTCATGGATTCTATGGGTGACGAGCGTAAGTCAATGCAGGAAATAGCTGGGGCCTCGGGGTTCAACAGCATCTCCACATTCAACCGTGCATTCGTGAAGAAGACCGGCATGACACCGGGCGAATATTCGAGAAGATCTGTTCACTGAATCAATTTCAGCATTTATTTATCCAATGCACATCTACGGGTGGTCTGATCGGCAATTATATTTTAACTTTATGTAGTTAAAATCTGATCCTATGAATAATACATTCCATTCAAAGGCGGCGTCAGCTCATTTCTACAGCTGCCTGTGTGCATTGTGCGTACTTCTCGGTATTCTTCTTGTCAATCAGCTGACAAAGGACAACACTTATCCGAAGGATCCGGTAACCGTGACACTTGAAAAGCCTGCCACCCTCCATGCCCGGATCAATGACGAAGATGTCAAGGTGAAGGTCAAGGCCGGCAGGGAGATCAGGATTCTTGCTGCCCGCAGCGGAGATATGCTTACACCGGAAAGACTGCTCGTGGAACTGGAAGACGGTACGCGAGGCATGATCTACTGTCTGGATTTCGATCTGGAATACAAGGCGCAGCTCAAGGATACCAAGGGCCTTAAGCCGGTAAGGGTCAAGGGAATTGCGGAAAACGAGAAGATGATATGCGAGCTCGAGGACGGCACGACCAAGGAACTCTACTGTGACGATGTCTATCCTGTATGGCCTGAAGAGTGGAAGGTGAGCTACATCAGCGCCGGCTCATACAATTCATATATTTCAAAGAAGGGCTTCGAAAAGAAATTCATCGGCTCTACATTCGAGGAAAACGATGACAGGCTCAGGCCTGCAAGATTTGTGGTCAGACAGAACGGCGTCCTCTATGCCACCTATCCTTTCTGGATCGTAGACACATCGACGGGCGAGAGGATAACCCCTACCGTCGAATATGGTCAGGACGGCATAGCTGTGTCCTACAAGGAGGAATCTTCTATGAAAAGGGCGAAGTTCCTGACAAGGATCTGGCCTTTCCTCGGTGTGATAATGGACAGCCCGATGGGAGCAAGCCTGATTGAAGGCTCCATGTATGAGTTCCTCCCTTCAGCCAAGGGTGACCCTTCCCTCGTCATAAAGATATTGGGATTTGTTGTCATGATCATATATCTGGTATTCGTGCTTCTTTGGCTGTATGCGACGCCGATGATACCTGTCCTCCTCCTGGGAATCCTGCTGCATTTCCCTAAACTTTTCCGTCCCCTCAACAACAAGACACTGTCTGCTGTCTTCCTGATTGTCGCCCTTGTGTCCGTATATTGCTGGACGGCCCTTCTTCTTGCCTGGGGCATCATGTGGCTCTTCCTGATACCGCTTCCGTTCGTGGCGATAGCCTTCTACACATACGTCTGCTCTCCTCTGTTCACGGAGGCTCCGAGTGGAAGATGCATCGGATGCAGGGCAATGGAGGCCATGTATTTTGTAGACTCAGTGTTCGACCATGAGTATCAGAAGTGGATGCGTGAGACGGAATATGTGAAGCTGATCAGCGAGAAGAAGAGGAAATACAAGACATGGACACAGGTTACGACCACCTATGCAGACGGACATACATCCACCTCAAACGAGAACGTCCAGAACCATACGCAGACCATCAGGACTTCACTGTACGACGACTACAAGGTACTTTATAAGGTGAAGGTATATAAGAACAACTATGAATGTGCAGCCTGTGGCCAGCATGAACATAACTTCTCGGAGAAGTACTTCGAGTTAGACAGGGTCTACATGGGAACACATCAGGAAACCACAGTCGAGGATAACTAAAGGAAAAAGGGAGTGTCAGAAGCACTCCCTTAATATTTCCATTATGTTCCTGGATTTGCCCATCGTGTAGAAATGCACGGCAGGCACTCCGTGTGCTATGAGGTCCTTGCACTGCTTCGTGCACCATTCTGTGCCTATCCTGTACACCTCCTCCTTGTCGTCCCGGGCAGCCTTCATGGCCTCGGTAAGCTCGACCGGTATGTCGAGCGAGAAGGCTTCCGGAAGGGCGCTTATCTGACGGCAGGTAGACAAGGGCTTGAGACCCGGAATTATCGGAATGCCGATGCCGGCTGCCCTGCACCTGTCGACGAAGTCATAGTATACCTTGTTGTCAAAGAACATCTGCGTGATGATGTAGTCGGCTCCTGCGTCTACCTTCTTCTTCAGGTTGGCGATGTCGGTCTCTATGTTGGGAGCCTCGAAATGCTTTTCCGGATATGCTCCGACTCCGATGCAGAAGTACCTGTCCTCGCGTCTGTTCCTCTGGTATACGGCGCTTCCCTGATACTCCCTTATGCCTTTCACCAGCTCGCTTGCATAAGCATAGCCTCCCGGAGTAGGGGAGAATCTCTTCTCTCCGGTCATGCTGTCTCCTCTCAGGGCCAGGATGTTGTTTATGCCCAGGAACTCAAGGTTGTCGAGCCTGCTCTGGATCTCTTCAGCCGTGGCTCCGCCGCAGATCAGGTGCGGAACGACGTCCACGTCGTAGCGCGACATGATGGCTGCGCATACCGTTGTTTCGTTTATGCGGTTACGTACAAGATGACGGGTGAAGCTCCCGTCAGGCTCTTCGCGGAACTCGAATTCATCTCTGTGGCTTGTCACATTTATGTATTTGGGCTTGAACTCCATGAACGGAGCTATGCTCTCGAGAAGTTCGTTCTTGGTTATTCCTCTCAGAGGCGGAACGATCTCGATCGAAGGGAATGCCTTCTTGCTTTGAGCCAGGATTTCGGATACTTTCATCTGGGTAAAGGCTTCTATAGGTTTTATTTCAAAAGGTGGCTGAGGAAGCGGCGGGCTGTCAGCTCGTCCATGCCTCTGCGTTCCGCATATGTTTCATACTGTTTCTGAGATATGCGTCTTATGTCAGGATACTTTGCGTCAGGATGCATGAATATGAGTCCGCATATGCACGACTCGGGCAGCATCGCAAAACTGTCTGTAAGCTTGATCTCCAGCTTCCTGCCCTTAGGAAGCAGACTGAGGATGTCCCCTTTGAGGGTGTGGTCAGGGCAGCTTGCGTAGCCGGCTGCCGGCTTGATCAGCCTTGCACCTTCGGGAAGCTGCGTCTTCAGCTGTGAGTCGAGCCACGAAGAAGCCGCTTCGGCTATGGTCAGACGAACCGTCCTTCCGACCAGGTCTTCGTATTTGTTGCTGCATGCCGGACAGCAGCAGCCCTCTTCGTGGGCTTCCTTTGGCTTCACGCTGATGGCGAACACTCCGAACGGAGAAGTCTTCCCGTTTCCGGAAGGGATGACGAAGTCGCTGAGCGACATCATCTCTCCACCTTCCTGTCTCAACATAGGCAGTCTTGTTTCCCTGCCTTCTGACTTTATGACTATGTCATCCTTGTCAGAGACGGCATTGAAGAACTGAACGGCGAGTCTGATCGTGAAGTCCGCCATTGACAGCTCCGCTTCAGCATCCCTTCTGAGCTGCATCAGTTCGGCCACTTCGGGCACAGGACTGCCGTATCTGACTCCCCAGATCGCGTGGAGCATCTTCCAGTCAAAATACGGAACGACATCTTCTACAGAGAGTTCCATATATTCTATGCTTTCAGGGACTGTCTCAGAGTAGGTGTCTGCTGAGAATCCGTCAGTCTTGATCTTCCATCCGGTGGTGACCTCTTCGCGGGACCTGTAAAGAGTCCTGACCTTTTCCTGTTCAGCGTGGTTCTCCTTCTCGAAAGACACCTTGTCCATCATGTATTTCTTGGCCATGACAGCAGCGGCTGAGGCATCGGGACCGTAGTACACATGGTCGTAAAGCGGGGCAAGCTTCACTGCAGTGTGAAGGGCAGACGTGGTGGCGCCGCCGATGAACAGAGGTGTGGTCATGTCCCTTGCAGACATTTCCCGGCATAGCTCCTCCATCTGATAAAGCGAAGGTGTGATCAGTCCGCTGACAGCTATGATGTCCGCACCGACCTCTTCCGCTTTGTCCAGAATAGTCTCCCTGTCTACCATCACACCCAGGTCGAGGACATCGAACCCGTTGCAGGCCAGTACTATTCCTGTTATGTTCTTACCTATGTCGTGGACATCTCCCTTCACAGTCGCAATCACCACTGCAGGCTTTTCCGATCCGGATTCACTCTCATCCATATATGGTTCGAGGATGCTTACTGCATCCTTCATTGTCTTTGCTGACTTCACCACTTGCGGGAGGAACATCTTTCCATCTCCGAACAGGGCTCCGACCTCTTCCATTCCCTGCATCAGAGGCCCTTCTATCACCTTCAGGGCGGTTCCGAATTCATGGATCGCTTCGTGAAGGTCCTTTTCGAGGTTCATAGAGCTGCCTTTCACCAGAGCCTTCTTCAGGCGTGTCCCTACAGGTTCGTCCTCCGGATGCATCCGGTCATTACCCTGAGTGGCACCAGACCTGACGGCACCTTCCTCGCGCATTCTTGTGGCCTTTTCAATCAGTCTCTCTGTGGCACAGCTGTCCCTGTCGAATATGACATCTTCGATGCAGGCAAGAAGTTCCGGCTCGATGTCGTCATATACCTGAAGCATGGACGGATTGACTATGGCCATGTCCAGTCCTGCCTTGATGGCGTGATAGAGGAAGGCTGAATGCATTGCCTCGCGTACGGCATTGTTTCCGCGGAACGAGAACGAAAGGTTGGAAACGCCTCCTGAAGTCAGTGCACCCGGCAGGTTCTCCTTTATCCATCTTACGGCCTCGATGAAGTCTACAGCATATTTCGCATGTTCTTCGATGCCTGTTCCGATCGACAGGATGTTCACATCGAAGATTATGTCTTCAGGCGAGACACCCGCCTTCTGTGTCAGCCGGGTGTAGGCCCTTCTGCATATATCTATCTTCCTTTCATATGTCGTCGCCTGTCCTTCTTCGTCAAAAGCCATCACGACCATGGCTGCTCCGAAGGATTTTATGATCTTTGCCTTCTTCACGAAGGCATCTTCGCCCTCCTTCAGGCTGATGGAGTTCACGATACATTTTCCCTGTGCGTTCTTCAGACCGGCAAGAATCGTCTCCCAATGAGATGAATCTATCATCAGGGCTGCCTTTGCCACCGCCGGGTCATTGGAAATATGGCGGACGAAGCGCTCCATCTCCTTAGCACTGTCGAGCATCGCATCGTCCATGTTGATGTCTATGACTGAGGCTCCGTCTTCGATCTGTCTTGATGCAATCTCCAGGGCTTCTTCGTATTTTCCTTCAGCTATCAGTCTCGCGAATTTCCTCGATCCGGCCACATTGGTCCTTTCGCCCACATTGGTGAAGTTGGTGTTGAGAAGGTCTATGGTCACTGTCTCCAGGCCGCTGACCTTCAATGGCCTGTTCCGCTCTGGGGCCGCTTTCCGGGACGGAAGGCCTGAAACAGCTTTCGCTATTGCCCTGATATGTTCCGGGGTAGTGCCACAGCATCCTCCTATGATGTTCACGAGACCCTTGGATGCCATTGCCCTGACCTGGGATGCCATTTCCTCCGGGCTCTGGTCATATCCTCCCATCTCATTCGGAAGTCCGGCGTTGGGGTAGCAGCTGACGGCGCATCTGCACCATCTGTCAACATCCTCGATGAGGGGCATCAGGTCGGAGGCTCCGAGAGAACAGTTAAGACCGAACGAAAGGATGGGGTAGTGCATGATGGACGTGTAGAAGGCCTCCAAGGTCTGTCCGGTCAGAGTCCTTCCGCTTCTGTCACTTACTGATACAGATATCATTACCGGAATCTCAGCTCCATTAGCTTCATTGCAGTCCTGTATGGCGGCAAGTGCGGCCTTGACGTTGAGTGCGTCAAAGCATGTCTCTAAGAGGAGGACGTCTGCGCCGCCGCGGATGAGCTCCCCGGCCTGCTGACGGTAGGCCTCGCGCATGTCATCGAATGAGTATGGCCTGAACGCGGGGTCAGACACATCAGGAGACAGAGATAGCGACTTTGATGTCGGACCCATGCTGCCGGCCACGAGGACCTTGCGCTCAAGACCGACTGAGGCAGCCATGGCTTCGGCCTCATAAGCTGCTTCTCTTGCGATGCGCGCACCTTCATATGCCATCTGCGCCGCAAAGGCCTCACAACCATATTCTGCTTGTGATATCGCATTGGCACTGAAGGTGTTGGTCTCGATGATGTCGACTCCGGCCGCTATATATTCCTTATGAATGGACTTGATTATTTCAGGACGGGTGAGATTCAGACACTCGCTGTTGCCTTTGAGTTCTTTCACGCATCCGGCAAAAGGGCCGTCATGGTAGTCCTCCTCCGTAAGTCCTGCCTTCTGAATCATTGTGCCCATGGCACCGTCCAGTATGTATATCCTGTTGTCTTCAAAAATGGTCATAACACACAAAGGTAATCATATTTTTTGATATGATTTAACCCAGGAAGCTCAAGAGGATTCCGGCTGCGACTGCAGATCCGATCACTCCGGCCACATTCGGTGCCATGGCGTGCATGAGAAGGTGGTTGTTCTTGTCGAATTCCTTTCCTACATTCTGCGAGACGCGGGCTGAATCAGGCACTGCAGACACTCCGGCATTTCCGATCAGAGGGTTGATCTTGTTTTCCGGCTTGCAGAAAAGGTTCATAAGCTTGACGAACAGCACTCCGCACGTTGTGGCTATTATGAAGGATATGAGGCCGAGGGCAAAGATCTTTACGGAATTTCCCGTGAGGAAGACGTTCGCCTGGGTCGAGCAGCCCACCGTCAGACCGATGAGGATGGTCACCACGTCGATCAGAGGTCCGCGTGCTGTCTCGGCAAGACGTTTCGTCACCCCGCTTTCCTTGAGGAGGTTACCGAAGAACAACATTCCAAGAAGGGCCATTCCTGAAGGGACGATCATGGCAGTGAGGATGAATCCCACGATAGGGAAGATGATCTTTTCCTTCTGTGTCACTGCTCTTGGCGGCTTCATCCTGATGAGACGTTCCTTCTTAGTGGTGAGCATCAGCATGATAGGACGCTGGATCACAGGGACAAGAGCCATATATGAATATGCCGAGACTGCGATCGCGCCCATCAGGTGAGGAGCAAGCTTTGAAGAAAGGAATATGGCGGTCGGGCCGTCAGCTCCTCCGATTATGCCTATGGCACCTGCTTCTGCAGGGTTGAAGCCCAGATGAAGCGCTATCGTGTAAGCTCCGAATATACCTATCTGTGCCGCTGCGCCAATGAGCATTAGCCTTGGCTGGGATATGAGGGCGGAAAAGTCCGTCATGGCTCCGATGCCGAGGAATATCAGGGGAGGATACCAGCCCTTCTGCACACCCTGATATAGGATGTTCATGACGGAGCCCTCCTCGTATATGCCTACATTAAGTCCTTCAGTAAAAGGGATGTTGCCTATGATCATTCCGAAGCCGATGGGGACAAGAAGCAGAGGCTCCCAGTCCTTCTTGATGGCGACGGTGATGAAAGCAATGCCGATGATGACCATTATCAGATGCTGATAGGTCATGTTGGCGAATCCGGTGTACTGCCAGAACTGGTAGAGGCTTTCTATTACGGTGTTCATGATGAATTGTTATCCTATTGTTACGATTGGCGCTCCTTCAAGGATGGAGTCTCCCTTTGCGACATGGATTGCGGTCACTGTGCCGTCGTGGGTCGCCTCGATCGAGTTCTCCATCTTCATTGCCTCAAGCACAGCGATCTCCTGACCTGCCTTGACAGGGTCGCCGACATTGACCTTCATTGCTATGATCACTCCCGGGAGCGGCGATGTGACCGCCTTTCCTGCACCCTGGGCTGCGGGCTTTGCAGCCGCTGCCTGTGCGGTGGCTACCGCCGCCTGGCCTGCCTGAGCAGCCACCGGCTGGACCGCCTGAACTGGAGCTGGGGCCTGAGCCGGAGCATTCTCGAGCTCGACCTGATAGGCTGTCCCGTTGACTGTCACGTCTGCTGTGTTTCCTTCTACCGAATTGATTGCAACATTGTACTCGTTGCCGTTGATCTTGAATCTATAGGTCTTCATTTTCTGTTTCTCCTTATTTTCTCCTAATGGTTATTATGTAGCTTTCATTATCGTGAACCATGTCACTCAGGTATTGGTGAAGTGCAAGGCCTATGGCAGCATAGGTCTCGCCTCCATATTCCTTTTCAAGCGCCATTGCGATGGCCGCAGCTTCTTCAGATGTCGGCTCTCCTGCAGGCTTCACGGCCTTTCTCCTGAAAGAAGGCAGCTTCAGCTTAGGCGTCTTTATCTGACCGGAGCTCAATTTCCCGATGAAGGTGTAGGCAAAGAACAGTATTACAAGTGCAGCAAAGACCACCGACACGGAAACACCAGAAATGATGATGCCGTGCGGGTCTTTTGAAGCGATGTCAGCACTTTTAATTGCAACCTGCTCAGATACCTGTAGTAAAACAAATGTGTTCATCCTGTTGCAGATTAGGTTTTTCTGTTGTTTCTCGTTTATAGAGGCAGATTGTCATGTTTCTTCCAAGGATTCTCGAGCTTCTTGTCTGCCAGCTGCTCAAGCGCTCTGATAATACGGAATCTTGTGTTGCGAGGCTCTATGATGTCATCGATATATCCGTAACTTGCAGCGTTGTACGGGTTACAGAACAGGTCGTTATACTCCTTCTTCTTCTCCTCCTCCATCTTCTGGCGCTCTTCCGGATCCGTTATCTTGTCCAGTTCCTTTGAATACAGGATCCTGACCGCTCCTTCAGCTCCCATCACAGCAAAGCTGGCCGTTGGCCATGCGAGGTTGATGTCGCTGCGCATCTGCTTGCAGCTCATGGTGATATATGCTCCGCCATAGGATTTCCTGAGTGTCACGGCAACTTTAGGAACCGTGGCCTCTCCGTATGCATACAGAAGTTTTGCCCCATGGTTTATGATGCCGTTGTACTCCTGCTGGGTTCCGCAGAGGAAGCCCGGGACATCAATGAGGCTGACCAAAGGGATGTTGAATGCGTCGCAGAAGCGGATGAAACGGGCTGCCTTGCGTGAAGCGTTGATGTCGAGGACGCCTGCGAGAATCTTAGGCTGGTTGGCAACTATGCCGACAGTCCTTCCGTTCATGTGGGCGAATCCGATTATTATATTCTTTGCCCAGTTCCTGTGTATCTCAAGAAATTCCCCGTCGTCCACTATGCAGCCTATGACTCCGTACATGTCGTAGGCCTTGTTCGGGTTGTCCGGAATGATGTCGTTAAGCTCGTCGGCTACTCTTCCTGCCGGATCCTCCGTAGGCCTGAATGGCGCCTGCTCCCTGTTGCTGGAAGGAAGGAAGCTCAGCAGGGCCTTCATTATCGTTATGCCCTCTTCTTCGTTTTCGGCTGCGAAATGGGCCACTCCGCTCTTGTCTGCGTGAATGCTCGCGCCACCGAGCTCCTCGTGTCCCACATCTTCGCCTGTTACTGTCTTCACCACATCAGGACCTGTAAGATACATATACGAAGTGCCCTTTATCATCACAGTGAAGTCGGTAAGGGTAGGGGAGTATACTGCTCCTCCCGCGCACGGGCCGAATACTCCTGAAATCTGAGGTATCACACCGGATGCGGTGATATGTCTGGTGAAGATCTCGCCAAGACCGGCAAGTCCTCCCATGCCCTCCTGAATGCGTGCTCCACCTGAATCATTGAGGCATATGAGTGGCGCTCCTGCGCGGACAGCCATGTCGGCTACCTTGCATATCTTTTTCGCCATGGTTTCAGACATTGTTCCTCCCGTCACCGTGAAATCCTGGGAATATACATAGACAAGCCTTCCGTCTATTGTTCCCATTCCAGTCACGACACCGTCTCCGTCAAACCTGGATTTCTCCATACCGAAGTTGGTGCACCTGTGCCGGACGAACATGTCGTATTCCTCAAAACTGCCTTCATCGAGAAGGAGAGACAGCCTCTCGCGTGCTGTAAGTTTACCCTTGGCATGTTGTGCGTCGATCCTTTTCTGACCGCCGCCCAATCTGGCAGCAGCCCTGCGCTCAACCAGTTCCTTGATTTTTTCCTGTTGGATGCTCATACGCTCAGTTCAGAATAATGTCCTTAATTAAATGTGTCAAGATGTGTAAGGCCAATCTTTTCAGAAATAATACCTCAACAAGCAAAGATAGCATTTATTTTCACTTATACATATATCCGGCCAATAAAAAAACCGACAGCCTTGTGTGACTGCCGGTCTTCTGGATATGTCGTAACTGGTTACGGCTTCATTGTGTGATATACGTTCTGTACGTCATCGTCTTCCTCGATCCTCTCTATGAGCTTCTCGATGTCAGCCTTTGCCTCGTCGTCAAGCTCCTTGAGATCTACGTTAGGGAGGCGGGTGAACTCAGCGGCAACAAGTTCGTAGCCGTTCTCCTCGATCCATTTCTGGATTGCATTGAAGGCTGTGAACTCACCATAGAGCACGATCTCCATCTCCTCGTTGTCGTTCTCTTCCTCGAAGATTTCCTCCACACCGTAGTCGATGAGCTCAAGCTCAAGCTCTTCGAGATCGTAAGGGTTTGCTGTCTTCATGCGGAACATGCACTTGCGGTCGAACATGTAGTCTACGCTTCCTGAAGTTCCGAGCGAGCCGCCGCTCTTTGTAAAATATGAGCGTACGTTAGCCACAGTACGGTTATTGTTGTCTGTAGCAGCCTCCACGAGGACTGCGATACCGTGAGGACCATATCCTTCGAATACTACCTCCTTGTAATCTGCCTGATCCTTGTCGGTCGCCCTCTTGATTGCGCGCTCGATGTTGTCCTTAGGCATGTTCTCGCTTCTTGCAGTCTGGATAAGTGCGCGAAGGCGAGGGTTTCCTGTAACATCTGGACCGCCCTGCTTTACAGCGATGGTGATTTCCTTACCGATCTTGGTGAAGACGCGGGCCATGTGACCCCATCTCTTGAATTTTCTCTCCTTGCGGAACTCAAATGCTCTTCCCATAACGATTACTTGTTCTCGATTCTTCCGATATATTTGTCAATGTCGTAAGCCTCTACAGCCTGAGGGTACTGATCCTTGATGAGCTCGTAGAATCCGAGAGCCTTCTCGTTCTGACCGAGCTTCTCTGCAACCGCACCTGCCTTGAGGAGGTAACCTGCAGCGAACATGTTGTCGATTGTAGAAGCAGCCTGCTCGAAGCATGCAAGAGCCTTCTCATAGTTCTCAAGGCCTACATAAGCGTCACCGATGCAAGCCTTTGCGCGGGCAGCGAGAATCTCGTCCTTTCCGTTGTAAGACTCAAGATACTTGATTGCAGACTCCCAGTTGCCGAGCTGAAGCTCGCATACACCTGCGTAGAAGTATACTGACTTGCCGGCCTTCCTGCCATACTCGTCGATCACCTGTGCGAAACCGAGCACGTTGCCGTCGCCGTTGAGAGCGACCTCATAGTCACCAGCACGGAAATTCTGCTCTGCAAGAGCCATCTGGCCCTGAGCTTCGACGATCTTTGGCTGGTTTACAAACTTGTACCAGCAGAATACTGCAGCGCAGAGAACGACTGCACCTACAAGGATAGAGACAAGGAGCTTTCCGTTCTTCTCGAAAAACTGCTCTGTCTTCGAAACAGCCTCGACAATAGCCTCGGCATTTTCATTTTTGATTTCTTTAGCCATATTTCTGTAGTTTTATATTTGTCTGATATATACTCTATTATGTTTGAGAACACGACCGTTGTCTCAAACAGGCGGCAAATTTAGGAAAAATTGTCCAAATTCCCAATAAATATTTTCATATTCTCCTGTAGTGCATATTCGTTGCAATTGTCGCTTTATTTAGTTATATTTGCCAAGATATCGTTAAAAGACGATAGTTGATGTGAACCTATGCCCGTACTTGAAAAAATAGTCATTTCAGACTTCAGGAACATACAGCTTCAGGAATTGGAATTCTCTCCGAACGTCAATTGCGTGAGCGGCAACAACGGAGAAGGAAAGACCAATCTTCTGGATGCGGTCTACTACCTTTCCATGACCAAAAGTGCCTTTGCCGTCTCCGACCGTTTCAATTTCCGTCACGGTACGGAAGAATTTTCTCTCTCAGGTCTCTACAGGATGGAGAACGGACTTTCAAGCCGATTCTCGGTGAGGATGACTTCCAAGGGTGAGAAGAAGATGAAGCGAGACGGCAAGCAGTACGGAAAGGTGTCCGAGCACATCGGTGTCCTGCCTGTGGTGATGGTCTCTCCGTCTGACATAACGATGGTCAGCGATTCCGGCGAGGAACGCCGCAGATTCGTCAATTCCGTGCTTTCACAGATGGACAGGGAATATATGACAGCCCTGCAGCAGTACAACCGTCTTCTCCTGCAGCGTAACAGGATGCTCAAGGAGATGGAAGTGGACAGGGGGCTTCTGGAAGTCATCGACATGCGTATGTCCGCCTTGGCTGAGCCGGTGTTCCAGGCCCGCAGGAAGTTCGTCGAGGACCTGACTCCGATAGTTCAGGAGTATTACAAGGCTCTTTCAGGAGACTCGGAGCAGGTCAGCATAGAATATGATTCCGAGCTCTCGAAGGCCTCCCTGGACCAGCTCCTGGCCGCGTCCTACGACAAGGACAGGATACTTAAATATACGGGGGCAGGTGTGCAGAGGGATGATTTCCTTTTCAAGATGAACGGACATCCCATCCGCCGCTACGGCTCGCAGGGCCAGCAGAAGTCCTTCCTCGTGTCACTGAAGTTCGCACAGTACGAGCTGATGAAGAAGAATTACGGTTTCGCTCCCATCCTTCTTCTTGACGATGTGTTCGACAAGCTTGACATGAGCAGGATCTCGAACCTTCTGGAGATGGTGGCAAGCAATGATTTCGGACAGATATTCATAACTGACAGCAACAAGGTCAGGATGTCGGGCATAGTGGACAAGCTTACTCAGGACAGGGCCTATTTCGACACGGTCGCAGGAACATTCAGACAAATATAAGTAATGGCATACGATTCAGGACAGAACAGGATGAGGCGGCAGGAGGCCGTGGGTATGGAAGACCTTGTGAATCAGTTCATAAGGGATATGAAGCTGTCCTCCGGTCTTGACAAGGTGCGTGCTGCCGCGGCGTGGAACGACGTGAGCGGCGCCGGAGCATATACCCTTGAAGTCAGGCTTGACAGAGGTGTGATGACATGCACGTTGAGCTCTTCTGTGGTGCGTAACCAGCTTTATTTCCGCTCGCAGGAGCTTATCCGGCGTCTGAATGAACGTCTTGCCCAGGATGAACTCTTCGCTGGCAAGGACGATATAGTTAAGAAATTGATTCTAAGATAGATATGAAGATAGTAGCAGATGTTGACATCCCCTTCCTCGAAGGAGTTTTCGAGCCTTATGCGGAGGTGCTTTATAAGAAAGGCATTGACATATCCAAGGAAGATGTCGCCGATGCGGACGCGCTTCTTGTCCGCACCAGGACACAATGTGATGCCTCCCTCCTTGAAGGTTCGAGGCTTCGTGTCGTAGCTTCCGCTACAATCGGTACAGACCACATAGACAAGGAATACTGCACTTCTCACGGCATAAAGGTGAGGAATGCCAGCGGATGCAATGCCGGAGGAGTCATGCAGTACGTCTTTTCTGCAGTGTACGGGATTGCAGCCCGGAAAGGGATCAAGCTGGATGACTTCACCTTCGGAGTGATCGGTGTGGGAAATGTGGGCAGCCGTGTAGCAGAAATGGCGGAGTCCCTTGGTTTCAATGTGATGCGCTGCGATCCTCCGCGTGAAGCAAAGGAAGGACCGGAAGGCTTCTGCTCGTTGGAAGAGCTTCTCACACAGTCTCAGGTGGTGACTCTTCATGTCCCTCTCGACGAGACCACCCGAGGCATGGCTGATGAGGCCTTCTTTACCATGATGCCTCCGGGTTCCATATTCATAAACTCCTCACGTGGTGAAGTGGTGGATGAAGATGCACTTATGGCTGCGATCCCCAAGATGGGAGCCGTTGTCATAGACACATGGAACAATGAGCCTGATGTAAACGTGGAGCTGGTAGATGTGGTGGACATTGCGACGCCGCATATTGCAGGATATTCCTATCAGGGGAAGGTCAATGGCACGAGAATGGCTGTCAGGGCTGTTGCTGAATGTCTCGGCATCGAGGAACTGGCGGATTACACTCCCGCAGTTGTGGATGAAGACCACCAGCCCGTGAGACTTGACCTGAGGGGAAAGAACCATGGAGAGATTGCTGCAGTGCTCCAGTACAACTACCCAATATTCACGGATGACTTCCGTTTCAGAATGGAGCCTCACAAGTTCGAGAAACTCAGGAACGAGTACCAGTACAGAAGAGAGATTGTATTAGAATAACCAAATTGATAACCATTATGTTTAGAAAAGAAGACATCGCACAGATCGAGCAGAGGGGCTCGTCAGTGCAGACAGTTGAGCAGCAGGTGGAACGCTTCAAGCAGGGCTTCCCATGGATGAAGATCATCGCACCTGCAACTCCGGAGAGAGGAATCCAGGTTCTTGACGAGGCTGCGGTCGAAGCTGCGGCAAAGTACTATGACAATGCGGTCATCAACGGAAAATGCAAGTTCGTTCCGGCTTCCGGTGCCGCTTCACGTATGTTCAAGGACCTTTTCAGCGGTCTTGATGCATTGAAGGCAGGCAAGGAACTCGCTGATGACGCTCCTGCAGCTAAATTCGTGGACAGGATTCAGGAATTCGCATTCTACACTCCGGAACTGTTCGGAGAACAGACATGCAGGTGCCCGGAGTACCGCAAGGACGTCCTTTCGAAGACACTCACAGATGAAGGCCTCGGATATGGTTCGAAACCTAAGGGTGTGCTCAAGTTCCATAAATATTCAGATGGCGAGATCCGTACCGCTTTTGCTGAGCATCTTGTTGAAGCTCAGAACTATATGAGGAATGAAGACGGCACGGCAAACCTTGTCGTGACCATATCTCCGGAGCATCAGCATCTTTTTGAAGAGGCATATGCACAGGTAAAGGAGGAATATGAGGCAAGATACGGAGTGAAGTACAACATCACCTTCACATTCCAGGACAAGGCCACTGACACCGTGGCTGTGGATGTGGAGAACAGGCCTTTCAGGACTGAGACCGATTCTCTTCTTTTCCGTCCTGCAGGTCACGGAGCGTTGATCTATAATCTCAACAAGATAGAGGAAGAGGTCGTCTCGATCAAGAACATCGACAACGTGGCAAACGAAAGGCTCCTTCCGGAAACAGCTGTGTGGAAGAAGGTACTTCTCGGCAAGGCTCTCGAGCTTCGCGACACGCTCCACGGCTATCTCCGTGAACTTGACCTGGTGTGCAATCCTATCCAGGGCTCGAGAAACACCACAGTCGGAGTGCCTGGCTACGATCCTCTCTACGACGACCTTACCGACACTCCTGAGGCGGCTGCTCTCTGCGACGACATCGAAGCCTTCCTCAAGAACGTACTCTGCATCGAGATGCCAGCGGCCGAGACTCCGAAGGATAGGGTAGCGGCTCTTCGCGCCAAGCTGAACCGTCCGGTGAGAGTCGCCGGAATGGTGAAGAACCAGGGTGAGCCTGGCGGCGGTCCTTTCATCATCGCCGAGAAGGACGGCTCGACATCTCTTCAGGTTCTTGAAAGCGTTCAGATCAACATGTCGGACGACCACGCAAGGAACGCCCTTGCGTCTGCGACACACTTCAATCCTGTAGACATCGTATGCTGCCTTCATGACTATAAGGGTGAAAGCTTCGATCTTCTCAAGTATGTGGACGAGGATGCGGGCTTCATAAGTTCAAAGAGCTATCAGGGACGTGAACTTAAGGCCCTCGAGCTTCCAGGCCTCTGGAACGGAGCGATGAGCAACTGGAACACACTCTTCGTTGAAGTGCCACTGGCAACATTCAACCCTGTGAAGGTTGTCCTTGACCTTCTGAGACCGGCTCATCAGAACTGATTGACTACATGTCTTTTATAAACTATGCCTGCTGTCGCCGGACAGCAGGCATAGTTTGTTTCATTGACCGTCAGAGTGCCGCTCAGCGTTCAGTGACCAGAAGAATGTTTCCTGAGATGTCGGATCTGAGTCCGAAGATGTGTATGAGGTCTCCGGAGGCTGTGCCGAGCTTCTTGCGGAGGGTGTCGGTGTCCATGGGGATGTTGCGGGCCGTCACCTCTGCCTTCGGAAACTCCTTGCCGGCCGCCTTCATTGTACGCTTGTCCAGGGGGCAGCTTCTGATGATTCTGAAGACCTTTCCATAGGCCTTCAGCTCTTCAGCCTTCTCTGGTGAGGATGTCATATAATAATGTGTCGATCTGCCCAGCTTGCCTATCGAGAACCGTTCAGAAACTGTGTTGAACGCTCCTGATTTCATCAATGCCTTTCCAGGCTCGAAAAGCCACCAGCCTGCGGCGTCAGACGGCATCTGAAGAATCGCGGGAGAACAACTCCTCTCTTCTGATGGTTTGAATTTAAAAGTTTGATATTCAGTCGAATCTGCGTGTATTTCTGAAGTTATGATTGAATACTCTCCGTTCCATTCACGATCCATCCACACCAGGAGTTCCTTACATTCTCCTCCTGCTCCGATGATATGTATTTCACGGCAATGAGAACCGAGCCTGTCGGCGACCATGGTTATGTCTGCCATAGGGGAGAGCTTTATGAGCATGTGGCGTGACAGCTGTAATATTCCGTCCTTCAGCCCCAGTACATCGGGCTGGCAGTCCTCTATGAGGAACACCTTCCTGCCACCTTCGCCGCGTCTTGCGGGGTCCATGTAGACAATGTCAGGAGCGAATCCATCCAGAATGTCACTGATGGAATCCTCTGTCGAAACCGTCCTGTTGCAGACCTTTATGTTTCCGGCTCCGAGAATCGAGAAATTATGCCTTGCAGCATCTGCGAGAGCTGGAAGCATTTCGTTGTAGAGGACTTCGTCTGCCACTTTTGAGAAAAACCAGCTGTCCACTCCGAATCCACCGGTGAGGTCGGCTATCTTCAGTCCTTTTCCTGCGATCCGGCAGGCGAGCTGCGCCTTGTATCTGGCCGTTCCGCTGCTGCTGCATTGCTCCGCAGACAGCTTGAGCGGGAATATGAGCTCCGGTTCATCATACCACTCCTGGACCTTTCCTCTCAGTTTCCTTCTGCTTTCAATGCAGTTGACAGCCAGGTCCATGTCCACATCAGGCCATCTGGCCTTGTCCAGAATCAGCCTTGCAGTGTCATCTGTGAGGTGTTGTAAAACAAATGAAGTCAGTTCGCCCATATCTTCTGCATTTTTGTGCAAAAATAATCTATTTGTTGAATAATTATCAGTATATTTGCTCGGATATGTGAAAATATCAACTGAACGCCGCATAATGAATAACAATTAACAATACAGTATATATGGAAAAGGATTTCAGAACCGTTGTCCAGAGCTGGCTGGACGGAAACTTTGATGAGGCTACAAAAGCTCAGATCAGAGAGCTTCAGGCAAATGACCCAGTGGGCCTTGAAGATGCATTCTACAGAAACCTCGAGTTCGGTACAGGAGGTCTGCGAGGCATCATGGGTGTCGGCACCAACCGCATGAACAAGTACACTGTCGGAATGGCGACACAGGGACTTGCAAACTACATGAAGGAGAACTGCGAGGGCCCTCTCAGCGTGTGCATCTCTTTCGACAGCCGCAACAACAGCCCTGAATTCGCTCAGATTGCAGCCAATGTGCTTTCTGCCAACGGAATACATGTCTACATCTTTGACAAGCTCCATCCTATCGCTCTCATGAGCTACTCTGTAAGGATGAAGAAGGCTACTGCAGGAATCATGATCACAGCCTCACACAACCCTAAGGAGTACAACGGCTACAAGGTGTTCTGGTCAGACGGAGCACAGGTCACTTCTCCTGTAGACAAGGACATCGTTGCCGAGGTAGCTAAGATCACGGACCCTTCAATGGTGAAGTTCGAGCCGGGTGAAGGTGCTGCTCCTATCGAGGTGATGAGCCATGAAATGGACGAGGCTTATCTCAATTCAGTGATGACCCTCATGCTTTCTCCTGAAGCGCGTCAGGCCCACAAGGACATAAAGATCGTCTACACTCCTATCCACGGTTCGGGTGTGGAGATCGTTCCTGAATTCCTGCAGAAACTCGGTTTCGAGAACATCTATCATGTTCCTGAGCAGGATGTCGTTGACGGAAACTTCCCTACAGTGATGTCTCCTAACCCTGAGGAGCCCTCTGCCCTTGCAATGGCTGTAGCGGTTGCTGACCGCGAGGGTGCAGACCTTGTCATGGCTACAGACCCTGATGCGGACCGTATCGGAATTGCGGTCCGTGACAATGAAGGCAAGATCGTCCTTCTCAACGGCAATCAGACAGGATCCATCCTTACATATTACATCCTCCGCCGCTGGTCTGAGCTTGGCAAGCTCGACGGCAGACAGTACATCGTGAAGACAATCGTGACCACAGAACTCATGCGCGCGATTGCGGAGAAGTACGGTGTGAAGGTCTACAATGTCCTCACTGGCTTCAAGTGGATCGCTGACGTGATCAAGAAGAACGAGGGAGAGACTACATTCGTGTGCGGTGGTGAGGAAAGCTACGGATTCAATGTAGGTGAATTCGTCCGCGACAAGGATGCTCCTATCGCCTGCGCAATGGTTGCAGAGTGCGCTGCATGGGCAGCAGCACAGGGCAAGACCCTCTATCAGCTCCTTCAGGACATCTATGCAGAGTTCGGCTACTACAAGGAGTCGCTCATTTCTGTTACAAAGAAAGGCAAGGCAGGTCTTGAGGAAATCGCAGCCATGATGGTTGACTACCGCAACAATCCTCCTAAGGAACTTGCTGGTTCACCTGTGATCAAGGTTATCGACTACACAAAGCCTGAGGAGACCGGTCTTCCTGCATCGAATGTCCTCCAGTTCTATAACGAGGCCGGAGATGTGGTGACCGTACGTCCTTCGGGAACAGAGCCTAAGATCAAGTTCTACTTCGGCATCAAGGGTGCTGACGCAGATGCGAAGAACGAGGTGCTCAGAGCTCAGTTCAACAAGTAATTAATTCAGCGATGCACAATGATCCATAGAGACCGTCCTGTTGCAGGGACGGTCTTTTTCGTGTTTTGGTCTGAACCTTGCTATTACGACTGGCGGATTTTTAATATACGATCATATGAAACGGATTCTTACAATCTTTACGGTGGCTCTTTCATGCATGTTCTACGCATCGGAGGCAGATGCCTGCACAGGCATAGCATTGACTGCACAGGACGGCAGCAGGGTGGTCGCCCGGACAGTCGAATGGGCAGCTACACCAATGCAGTGCGGCTTCTCTGTCGTACCTCGCGGACATGTACAGCAGTCCTTCACACCAAAAGGGGAGAACGGGCTGAAATTCAAGGCTGTATATGGCTATGTGGGTATATATACGGAATATGAGCCTTTTGTGGTTGAAGGTGTCAATGAGGCCGGACTCTCGGCCGGCCTGTTCTTTTTCCCTCAATATGGGGAATATGCGCCATATCAGGAGGCAGACAGCTACAAGAGCTTGAGTGACATGCAGTTCGTGTCTTGGGTGCTGTCGCAGTTCTCTACTATTGATCAGTTGAAGGACGGGCTTGATCAGGTTTCCATCATAACTCTTGACAACAAGGTCGGAGCTGTACACTGGCGTATCTCTGAACCTGGCGGAAGGATGGTTGTCCTGGAAATCGTGGGAGGTGTACCTCAGTTCTATGAGAACACACTCGGCGTTCTGACCAATGCTCCCGGTTTCAAGTGGCATATGACCAACCTTAACAATTATGTCAGTCTCCAGCCAGGCTCCGTTGCCCCAGATACCATAGCTCCTGGTGTCACTTTGTCTGCTCTCGGACATGGAAGCGGCATGCATGGCCTTCCCGGAGACTTCACATCTCCTTCAAGGTTCGTCCGCGCCACATTCTTCCAGACCACTTCTCCTGTCTGGGCAACAGGATTCGACACTGTAGTACAGGCTTTTCATATATTGAACAACTTCGACGTCCCTATCGGCAGCCAGCATGTCAAGGCAGAAATCCCGGAAGGTCTGCCAAGTGCTACACAATTTACGGCGGCTTCCGATCTTAAGGCGATGAAGCTCTATTACCGAACTGCATGGAACAGTAACATAAGATGCATAGATCTGATGGCCATTGACTTCTCCAAAGTCAGATATCAGACGCATCCGCTGGATAAAGTCAATCAGCAACCGGTTGAAATGGTAAAGCTGAAATGATGCATCCGTCCTCGGACGGTGGTCCGGCCAGCTGCCGTCAAGGCTCTCTATATATGCAGAAGGCGTGGTCCGTTTCCGGGCCACGCCATTATGTCTTACTCGAGGACCATCTCTTCCAGCAGGTGGTCGGCATCCGCGACCTTGTCTATGATGAACAGCACATACCTTATGTCAAGTGCTATGTTCCTGCATATTTCCGGGTCGAAGACGATGTCACTCATTGTCCCTTCCCACACGCGGTCGAAATTCAGGCCTATCAGGTTGCCTTCGGCATTGATTACCGGGCTTCCAGAATTACCCCCGGTGGTGTGGTTTGTGGCGATGAAGCAGACCGGAACTTCACCTGATGCGTCAGTCCACGGACCGAAGTCACGGGCTGCGTAGATGTCGCGCAGACGCTGCGGGATGTTGTAGTCGAAAATTTCAGGATTGTCCTTCTGCATGATTCCCTTAATCGTGGATGAAGGCATGTAATATACCGCATCGCTCGGGCTGTAGCCCTTTATGTGTCCATATGCCACACGAAGCGTGAGGTTGGCATCCGGATAGAATGCCTTAGGGACTCTCTGGGTGCGGCAGTAGGTCATCTGGCCTCGCATGTAGTCACGGTAGGCAAGCTGCAGATCGCGGTTGATTCTTGCGGTAACCGGCTGTATGTCAGTTGTGTGCCACTTGAGGAACTCGTTGGAGAATTCTGTTGCCGGGTCCTTCAGGACTGTCTCCTTGTCCTCAGCAGCAAGGGCCTTGACCTTGTCGGGATCCACGAAGATGGAGTTGGTGAACATATCCTCCGCCCAGGCCTCGACGGATCCGTATGCAGCAAGCTTCTCCTTATGATATGCCGGCTTGAAGTCTTCAGGGATGTTCTTTTCATATTCGTTCATCACTGCCACAAAGGATTCCTTGTCAATAGGGAGGTGCCAGTCCTTGTAGAATGTAGCGGCCAGCTCCTCAGCCTTTGCCTTGTCGAAATCCTCCTGGCTGAAGAGTCTTGCGATGCTCATGGCGAAATTGGCGATCTCGACTGTGCGGACTGTCTCGGAATAATAGTCTGTGGCGAACTGATAAGGCTCCAGCTCGGCATAGAGGGCAGCGAGTTTTCCTGTCACGCCGTCAAATTCTCCTCCCTCGGCCCATGCGTCGAAGGCCTTCTCAAATTCCTGCTTTGTGCGGACTGTCTTCATCTTCCTTATACCTTTGACCTCACCCTGCCACTTCTTCCATGCGTTGGCCACATTGGCATTCTTCGATGAGTACTGGATGCGTACCTTCTGGCTTTCGCCCATATATTTCTTCATGATGTCAAGACGGAGTGTACGGAGATGGATCTTATGCGGGTCTCCGGTCTCCTCGATGTATCGTACACCTTCCGAATGGATGTATTCCTGGGTACGTCCCGGGAATCCGTAGATGAAGGTGAAGTCGCCTTCCTGAACACCCTTCGTGGATATCTTGAAATATTTCTTAGGCTTGTAAGGGACGTTGTCCTTTGAATATGGAGCCGGATTATTGTCCTTGTCGGCATAGATGCGGAATATGGAGAAGTCTCCTGTGTGACGAGGCCACATCCAGTTGTCGGTGTCTCCGCCGAATTTTCCGATCGATGACGGCGGTGCTCCCACCAGACGTACGTCAGAATACTCGCGGTAAAGGAAGAGGAAGTACTGGTTGCCGTAGTAAAGCGCCTCCACGGTCGCCCTGAGACCCTTTCCTTCCTGTGTGGCTTCCTTGATCAGAGCTTCAGAGTTGCTCTTCACGAGATCTGCGCGCTCCTTCTCCGACATGCTGCTGTCGTTGCCCTTGAGAATTATGTCAGTCACATCGTCCATCCTTTCCAGAAAGCTGACTGTCAGGCCCTTGTTCGGGAGTTCTTCCTCCCGGGTCATCGCCCAGAATCCGTCTCGGAGGTAGTCATGCTCCACACTGCTGTGCTGCTGGATCTGACCGTAGCCGCAATGGTGGTTGGTCAGGAGCAGGCCCTCAGGCGAGACCAGCTCGCCGGTGCAGCCTCTGCCGAACAGGACAACCGCATCCTTGAGGGAAGCCTGGTTGACGCTGTAGATGTCCTCGGCGCTCAGCCTGAATCCTTTGTCCTGCATGTCTGCGATGCGCTGTGAGATCAGGGACGGCAGCCACATTCCCTCGTCTGCCTTGGCAGAGAGGAATGAGATGGATGCCAATGTGATGATTGTCAGTACTCTTTTCATTATCCTGTGTTTTATGTACTTTGCGTGGACAGGCAGTCAGGGAGAGTCCTGACTGATGCAGTCGGCAAGATAGGAATATTTATGGAGAACTCCAAAGCAAAGCCGCCTGACGAATCTCTTCGGCAGACGGCTGCGTCCGTTCAATATTTATGTCTAACAAATCTAATCTTGTCTATGATTAAAGCATAAACCGTGCCATTGATTAAACCATGAGTGTGATTGCGTCCGCAATCTGCTTTATAGTCCATACTCCAAGTACAAGGACGCTTATGATCCATGCAATGAAAAGTGTCAGACCTGGTTTCCATGAAGGGTGCTTGAGGTTGAATGTGAACATGACTCCGTTGTAGAGGAACCAGATGAACATTATGCACATCATCACCAAGGTGAGAATCCAGAACGTGTGCTCGTTCACGAGGCCGGATATGATCTGCTCCTCCATCTCGAGAGGTCCCCATTCGAGGATCTCCTCCATGATCTCGGCATTGATGAAATGCTGTATTGCAGGTACGAACATGCCGGAAAGCAGGCCGCCTGCACCGATGATGATCATCAGGACTCCCAGAAATACTCCTCCTATTCTCTCGAATGCCTGGCCGGCAGGGGACTTGAGTGCGTCGTTCACCTCCTTGCTAAGTTCAAAATCCTTGGAACGGTAGTTCTCCAGATTCACCGGCTTGCCCTTCATCTCGCACTTCTGTTCCACCGTGCGTGCCGCCGGCATGGCGATCCACAGGCAAAGATAACCGATGACTGCAGCGGTAAGGAAGGCCTCGGCATCACCTATCAGGCCGATGAAGAATAAGATAAGGAAGGCGATCCTGAACAGAACCTTGTCTATTCCGAAATACATTCCCAGTCCGGAGCAGACTCCGCCGAGAACCCTCTCGTCTATGTTCCTGTACAGCTTCCTCTTTCTGACCGTCTTCTGCGTAGCCGGAGCCTCGGTCCCTTCCTGGTTATCCTGCTCAACATCGCTGCCGGCCAGCTCTTCAGGGTTTCCGATGCGCTTTTTTATATTGTCCACCATGTCAATGTTTACGACCATTCCTGACGGGCAGCATTCCCTGAGGATCTCCGATATGCGTTCCTCAATGTCGGCGGTGATCTCTTCTGCAGCCTCGTTTCCGTCAAAAGCCTGTCTTATGTCCTTCAGGTACTGCTCCAGCTGTCCGTATGCGTCAGCCTCGATGGTGAACGAGTAGCCTGCAAGGCTTATATTCTCTGTCTTTTTCATGCTGTGTCCTAATTATCCTGTCCCTAAATTCCCTTCCTTATTGATTCGATACCATGCGAGAGCTCATCCCATGCGGCGTCAAGTTCGGCCAGCTGGCTGCGGCCATAGTCCGTGATCATGTAGTACTTGCGTGGCGGTCCCTGCGGTGATTCCTCCCATCTGTAGTTCAGCAGTCCAAGCTTCTTGAGGCGGATGAGCAGGGGATAGGTAGTTCCCTCGGCCACTATTATGTTCACCTCCTTGAGCTTCTGGATGATGGATGATGCATATTCATCCCCAGAGGCGAGGATGAGAAGGATGCTGTACTCCAACACCCCGCGCCTCATCTGGGTCCTGTTGTTCTCTATGATTCCGGTATTCTCCATATCTTATTGTCCCTCTGTATATTTCCTGATATTCTCGGCAGTAGGGGGGATTCCGCGCATTTCGCATTTCTCTGCTGCTGTCTTCGCTACAGGCGCTGCAATCCAGATCGCAAGGTACACCCAGAATCCTGCCGAACCGAAGAACAATCCGACGAGGAATATAACCCTGACCAGGACAACGTCTATGTCAAAAAAGATGGAAAGTCCGCTGCATACACCTGCAATCCTTTTGTCATCCGGATCGCGGTAGAGCTTTCTCTGACCGGTGGTCTCATGCGCCTGACTCTCTGCCTTATTCTCCTTGTTCCTCTTATCATCTGCGGCTGTGTCCACAGGATAGCCGAGCTGACCGATTACAGATTCTGCCATTGTGATGTCAACAACCTGTCTGTTGCACAGCTTTTCTTTAAGAAGATCAGCTATCCTACATTCGAGTTCGTCCATCACTTCCTTGCTGGAACTGCTGCCGTCCAAAGATGCATTGAAACGTTCAAGGTATTCATTAAGAGTTTCATAAGCATCATCATCGATAGTAAAGCTGCAACCTCCGATTGCTACATTGACTGTTCGTTTCATATTATTTCAGTTTATATGTTTTGTTACAAATGCTATTCCGGTACTGCAAAGATATATAAATAAATAAATACCTTGCAATACAAAGTAGTGAAAAGTAGCAAAAAAATTGCAATAAGGGGAGTGGATGACTTGTGTACTGCTCACGGGCATACGTTTTGCTGAAACACGCACAGCATTTCTATATGTAATTTATCCTGTTCAATGTGAGAAATAGTAAGGAACTGTTGAGAAAGGGGCTGAAGTTTATCCTCTCCAATCTATTGGGTACGGCGGTGGACACTGCTGTGCTATGGCTGTTTTCTACCTATGTGTTCCATACCTACGCCGGTGATTATATCCTTTCTCCTTTCATTTCCTTCGAATGTGCTGTGTCCGTAAATTTCTGCTGTTCCTTCTTTTTTGTGTGGAAGGACAGGGTGAACAGGCATGAGGGAAGATCCTTTGCAAGAAAATATCTGGTGTACAACCTTTCGTCATCTTTAACTTTCCTGCTCAAGATGGGGGTTTTACTTCTGTTGGAGCTTTGCTTTGGATGGAATGTCGTAATATGCAATCTTATAGCACTTTGTATTTCAGGAATTATCAATTTCTCAATAGGCGAGTGGGTGATTTTCAAAAGACGCAGACAGGTAATGTAAAAAATGATTATCTTTGCAGGTCAGATAATTAACCCAGTGTAGTATGAAGAAACTGTTCCTGCTGATCTCAATGCTGCTGCCCCTAGCTGCCGTAGCACAGAATGAGACCTTGATCTCAAACAACGATTCCATCCCTTCGGTACTTGAACGCCTGATCACAGAACGTGTGTCACAGCAGCATTCTCAGCATTCGCAGTATCAGTCCCATATGAATCTGGAATTCTACACCAGTTCAAACGCATATTTCACAGAAAACACTTTTGACGAGCTTTCATTCAAGCTCAACCGCGTAAGGCTTGAAATATATGGACGTCTGAACGAGCGCCTGTCCTATCATTTCCGTCAGTCCTTCAACCGCTATTACAATCCGCACTCGCTTGACAATCTCGCTTCTTCGATAGAGTATGCCAACATCACATGGCACGGCTCAGAGAAGTTCTCCATGGTGGCAGGAAAGCAATTCGTAGCTTTAGGAGGATATGAGGCCTATGTCAATGCTTTGAGAGTCAGGGAGTTTGCGGAATTCAACAACAACGTGGCCGTATATCAGGCCGGCCTGATGGGAGTGATTGACTTCAATGAAGACCAGCAGCTCATCATGCAGGTCGTGAACAACAGAAGCGGAAGCGACAGCGACCTCTTCATATATGGAAGACCCGACGGACTCGAACCGGCAAAGGTTCCTCTCCTCGCAACATTGAACTGGAACGGTTATTTCGCGGACAAGGCCCTTCACTTCCGTTATTCAGCCTCAGCAGGCCAGCTGGCAAAGGGCAGGAACATATATTACCTCACCTGCGGAAACGTATATGAGAAAGGCCCGGTCATCGCCTATCTTGATGTGATGTATTCACGCGAAGGCATTGACAGCCAGCAGCGTATCACCACCCTTCAGGGACAGGGCAGGGGATGGCTTCCGCAGACTGCCCAGAACACCCAGTACCTTTCTTTCATCGCCAACTTCGACTACCAGTTCCATCCGAAGTGGAATGCCTACATCAAAGGTGCATATGAAACTGCCGGAGTCTATGAGGAAAACGGAATCTTCGGTGCAGGCCGTTATATGACTTCATGGAATGCACAGGGCTGTCTTGAGTGGTTCCCGTTTGCTGAAGACAAGGGATTCAAGGTCTTCGCGCATTATCTGTACAAAGGACACGAGCTTACAGAAAACGCAGAAACGCTGATGGCGGTTGTTCCGCACACTCAGCGCATCTCGCTTGGAATCGTGTATGTAATCCCTGTCCTTTAGTTCTTATTTCCCATCATCTTTTCTATGATAATCGCTATGGCGCCGTCTCCTGTCACGTTGCAGGCAGTGCCGAAGCTGTCCATGGCTATGTAGAGCGCTATCATCAGGGCCTGTGCTTCCTGATTGAATCCCAGCATGGACTGGAGAAGGCCGAGAGAAGCCATTATCGCTCCTCCGGGCACTCCAGGAGCAGCTACCATAGTGATTCCCAGCATGCAGATGAAGCCGGCAAACATTCCGAAATCATATGGCATGCCCTGCATTATCATCAGTGCCAGGGCGCAGGCGACTATCTTGAGAGTGCTTCCCGGCATATGGATGGTAGAGCATAAAGGGACAGTGAAGCCGGATATATCCTCAGACACTCCGTTCCTGCGTGCCTGTTCAAGGGTTACAGGAATTGTAGCTGCGGAAGACTGGGTGCCGAGGGCTGTGAAGTAGGCCGGAAGCATGGTCCACAGCAGCTTGAACGGATTCTTTCTGGAGAAACCTCCGGCTATGCAGAACAGCAGTATCAGTATTCCCACGTGGATGAGGAAGATGATTCCTATTATCTTTATGAAGACCGTCAGGACAGAGAACACCTGACCGACATGGGTCATATTAAGGAATATGCCGAATATGTATATAGGCAGAAGAGGAATGACTGCAACCTTGATTGTCTTTACAATGATCTTCTCGAAATCATGTACGGCATCGTTCAGGACGCTTTTTCCAAGTGCTGCCAGACCCAGACCGAGAGTGAAGGCGAGTACAAGGGCAGTCATCACATTCATCAGAGGAGGAATAGTGACACCGAAATATGGAGAAGGCTCAGTTACCGTTTCTACCTGTCCCAATGCAGAAGGGGCGATCATCGACGGGAAGAGAGCCGCTCCGGTCAGATAGGAAAGGATACCTGCAAATATGGTGGAGCAATATGCGATTGCAACTGTTACAAGAAGCATCTTTCCGGCAGTCTTTCCTATGTCTGCAATAGCCGGAGTCACAAGTCCGACTATGATGAGCGGAATGGCAAATCCGAGGAACTGGCTGAAGATGCCGTTGAAGGTCAGGAACAGTCTTACCGTCCAGCCGGGAACTATGAGGCCGAGGGCGACTCCGAGGGCGATGGCGATGAGGATCTTGCCAAGAAGCCCGATTTTCAGTCTTTTCATACGTCTTTAGTGGCTTAACAAAAATGTTAGTAGTGTTAACAAATGTGTTTTATGTGTTAGTTTTCAATATATAGTGTATTTATTCCCACTTTATGGCTTTTGAGTGGTGTGTCTGCTTCAAAAACTCGTCATAACTGATGTATCTCGCTCCCATTGACTTCAGATGAGGTGTTTCCAGCTGGCAGTCGATGAAGATTCCGCCTTCTTTTTCCATGTGTCCGGCAAGATGGATGAGGGCAAGTTTGGATGCTCCGGATACTTCGGAAAACATGCTTTCACCAAGGAAGCATCCTCCGCATACAAAACCATAAAGGCCGCCGACAAGCATGTCTCCTTCCCACACTTCCACACTCTTGGCATAGCCTAGTCTGTTCAGCTCCATCCAGACTTCAATCATTTCCGGTCCCAGCCAGGCACACTCTTCCAGGATCCTTCCGTCAGTTCCTGCGCATGACTCTATCACTCCCTGGAAATCCTGATTTATCGTGCAGCGGTATTTCCTTCTGTTTCTCATGTTCCTCATTGAATGAGAGATGTGGATCTCATGCGGGTATATGACGAATCTCTCCTGCGGCGCCCACCATATCACCGGTTCATGTCTGAAGGAGAAGTATGGAAAGATGCCCAGCGGATAGGCTCTGGTCAGCCTTTCCGGGGTGACTTCTCCTCCTACAGCGTAGAAACCGTCACTGTTGCCAAGACGGGGATCAGGAAAGTCATTGCATCTGCTCAAGTCGAATATCATAATGCGAACTCTCCATCTTTATATGTGACAGAAGCCCTGAAGTTCTTCTTTCTTCCGAAGAGGATTTCCTTCATCAGCAGAGGAGTGATGCGTGAATTGAGCACCCTCTCTATCTCCCTGGCTCCATACGCAGGAGAATACCCCTCATCCAACAGCGCTTCGTATGCTTCAGGAGTTATCTCCAGCACTATGCCCTTCGCATCAAGCCTTCCCTGCAGCTTCTTGATCTTCTCGTCGAGAATCAGTCCGGCCATCGCCCTGGTCATGTCGTTGAATATGACCACAGAGGTGAGCCTGTTGATGAATTCCGGAGCGAAGACACTCCTGACTTCCTTGGCCATGACCTCTCCTGCATTGGCAGTACGGTCAAATCCCACAGCCGCCCTTCCTGCGTAACGGGCTCCTGCGTTGGATGTCATTATCAGTACCACATTGCGGAAGTCCACCTTGCGGCCCTTGTTGTCAGTTATGACCGCATAGTCCATCACCTGAAGAAGAAGGTTGTAAATGTCTTCGTGGGCCTTCTCTATTTCGTCGAGAAGGAGGACGCAGTACGGGTTCTTTCTTATTGTGTCTGTGAGTATTCCTCCGTCATCATAGCCTACATAACCGGCAGGAGAGCCTATGAGTTTTGCAACCGAATGTTTTTCTGAGTACTCGCTCATGTCGAATCTGTGAAGCGGAACGTGCAGCTGGGCTGCAAGAACCTTTGCCAGCTCAGTCTTGCCGACTCCGGTAGGGCCCACGAAAAGGAAGCTTGCTATCGTCTTGTTGTCTTCGAGCAGGCCTGCCTTCGACATAAGAATCGCCTCTGTGACCTTTCCTATGGCCTTGTCCTGTCCGAATATCCTGCTTTTGAGTCCTTCCTCCATGTTGTAGAGGTCATCCTGCGTCTCTTTGTCAGATGCGGCGACATCTGTCCTGCATATGTCTGCCAGAGCCTGAGCGACGATATTTCCTGTAACCATCTTCTCGCCTGTGGTCTGAGCCAGTGCCCCGGCTTCATCAAGAAGGTCTATGGCCTTGTCCGGCAGGCATCTGTCCTGAATGTATCTGCGGCTCAGCGCTATTGCATGAGCTGTCACACCCTTTTCATATTTTACTCCGTGGTGCTCTGAAAGATCCGGCAATATACCCTTGATTATCTTTTCAGTATCCTCGTCAGAGGGTTCCCCGATCTCTATCTGACGGAACAGGCTCAGCACCCCTGTGTCGACAGCTGTCAGCTTCCTGACATCTTCAGGTGTGGCAGAGACTATGAACTTCACGTCTCCGGACTTCATGTACGGAACAAGCAGGCTCAATATGTCCTTGGCTCCGTCATCTGTCTTCGATGTACCTCCAAGTGACTTGAGTTCATCTGCATAGATGATCATATCGCCTTGATCTGCAACGGATTCCATTATCAAGTGGACTCTGCTTTCAAGGTCGCCCCTGTATTGGGCCCCGCTTAGAAGCATGGTCGTGTTCAATTCCATCAGTTTGGATCCTCTCAGCATCAGAGGCACCTTTCCTTTCTCAAGCCTCGCTGATATTCCTGCAGCAAGAGCACTTTTGCCGACTCCTCTTCCTCCGCAGATCAGGACGTTACTTCTGGTCTTGCGGCACATCACCCTCAGGACCTTGTCCGTTTCCTCCTTCATTCCGACTATCTTTCTTGGCTCGACCGGAATCAGGTAACGTGAAAGCTTGTCGCCCTGCTCCAGTCCCTCTTCGTCATCAGAAAGGCTTATAAGGGAGTTCAGGAAATCGGGGATGCTGCTGTCAAGACTCTTTTCAAGGTAGAACCTTGCATAAGAGTCCTCGAGCTGGAATATCGCGAATATGATGTGATGGGTCTGAATGGCTTGCGCCATCGCAGAGGCTGCAGCAGTCCCAGCCGTGTCGAACATCTCCTTGAGCTGGGATGAAAAGTCTATTGTAAGTTCCTGTTCTTCAGGGACTTTATCGAGGCTGTTTATATATCCGTATATGTCGGATTCGAGTTCTTCCGCACGGCCGCATCTGCAGAATGCATCCCAGAAGTCGCGGTCTTTCAGGAAGCCGGCAACCAGATGTTCCGGCGTGAGGAATTCATTTCGTTTTTCATTGGCGATGCCGTACGCCTCCACAAGCGCACCGGTGACATTCGCAGTCTGTGTTACAGGCATGTCAGATGTTTTCTTATTCAGGTAGTATTTCAAATCTCAGCGGGAACTTCTCCGCTCTCGCCATTTCCGTTGCTTTCGCCACTTTGCTCCTCGCTATGTCCAAAGGATAGACTCCGACAGAAGATTTCTGATGTATGTGGGTAGTTTCCGCAATTTCTTCAGCCTCTGCCAGAGTCTTCTGGAAGACTGTCATCATTACCATGATCACAAATTCGAATGTGGTGAAATCATCGTTCAGGATGATCACACGATGTTTTCGTGGCTCCCGGTTTGAAGGTCTGGTAATGACCCTGCCTTGTCTTTCTCTTTCCTGTTGTGGCATAAGTAGGATTTCCTTAAAGCTTATTCTGCGAAGATAAGAAAACATTTTCAAGAATGAAACCCGACCGTCACGGAGTCCATTGTATATCGTGGTTGAATGATGCTTCCGTCGATAGCTTCCTGCTGTCTCCGTTGGAATCCTTGTAATGACCGACTGTGGTGATGCTTACAGACATAAGGTAGCTGTTTCCAGCATTTCCGGTGTAGATTATCGGACCGTCTCCCTGCAGGCCTGCAGGGATGTCCGGGCTCTGTGCATAATTTATCGCCCATGTATATGGCACATCCTCGACGACGGTTCCGTCATTCAACTTCATGGACAACATGAGTTTATAATATGATCCCGAAATGTTCACAGGGAAAACTGACAATCCTGCCACATATGTGTTCGGTGCTATGTTCACATCCTTGAGCAGTGTCACTGCACAGCTGGCACTTGTGCCGTTCCATGTTGCTGTGACAATAGCCGTTCCCGGGCTATGTCCGGAAATGGTTCCGTTGCCTACTGTCGCAATCCCCGGATTGCTTGTAGTCCATGATGCTGAAGCAGTCACGTTCTTCGAAGACGAACCGTCGTTAGGATGATATATGGCTACATTTGTAATGACATCTCCTCTTTTGATTGCCTTGCTCTTCCAGCCAAGAGACATAGTCGGTGGCCCCTGTACAAGGACAGAAGCATTGCAGGTCAGGTCGTTATAGGAAGCAGTGATCGTGACAGGCCCGATCCTGTTGCCTTTCACAAGTCCTTTGTCGACCTCGGCTGTGGCTGAACTGGAAGTGATCCAGACTGCCGATGCGGTGACATTTGTAGAACTTTTCAGTTCTCCGTCCTCGTATGTGCAGTAAGTGGCTGTAAGCTGCTCTTCTCTTCCGATTCCTATCCTCAAATCTGCCGGAGTGATGGTCAGTACCCGTCTTGTCGCCGGCACTACGGTCACTTCAGCGCTTGCTGTATAGCCTTCGTAATGTGCTGTGACAGTAGCAGTTCCTATACCATTTCCTGTGACGAGCCCGATCCCGTCGACCGTAGCTGCAGAAGTGTTGTCCGATTCCCATGTACATCTGGCGGAGAGTTCTGTCGCACCGGTCTGAGCGCCGTTGAGATATGTTGCAAGAATTGCTGTCAGCTTGCCTGTCCTGCCGTTTATCACCTCAAGTCCGGAAGGTGTCAATATGAGACTCTCAGATATGACATCCTTGACGGTGATTTCCCTGCTGATCCGGTAGCCGTTATATGTGGCGGTGATGACTGCCGTTCCCTTTGTTATTCCATAGACAGTGCCTCCGGTCACCAGGGCAACCGACTCGTCGCTTGATGTCCAGGCAGCATAGGAAGTGACGTCGGTGTACTGATCGTGTACCCCGTCTACCGATCTGTAATAATTGACCGGCAGGGTAGTGCTGAGACCGATGCCGACTTCAGTATCATCCGAACTGAACTCGAGTCCATGTGACACCGTCGGCAGATCGTTTCCGTAACTTATTCTCCAGCTTTCATCAAAGATCCTGTCCTCGGTCACCTCAAGATTGATCTTTATGTCTGTATTTCTCTTGACGTTGAAGTCAGAGCAGTTGTCTGCACCAAGGTAGAACCGGTACTTCACATTGTCTGAAGACACGTCCACTCCATCGTACTGTCCTGAATATGAGGCGGTCATCTCCAGGTAGGTGCAAAGTGTGGAATTGGCCGGTATGCTGGTGGGAACCTTGGATTCGGCGTTTACATTCCCTGGAAGAAGCACTCCCTGACAATTCTCATAAGCGTAGAAACTGATGGTTTCTCCGGAGTTCAGGGCGACGATGTCCTGTGTCGAGGCATAGTCGCCGTTGCTTACCTCGGCTGCTGCTTCAGCCTTGCTTTCACTTCCGAAAGGATATATGTGCATCGCACTCTGACAGAGCCGGACCTTTGTGACAACAAGATTATCAAGAGCTGATTTGTCGATGCTGAAACTTATTCTGCAGACCAGTCTTATGAGCGTGATGTCCACATGAGGGTCGATCCCGTTTACCATGAATCCTGCCTGTGACCAGGACATGGGAAATCCTCCGTTGATGAAGATCACGTGTCCCATTGAGAATTTTGTACCCAACATATCTTCTTCAAGGTCTGGAGGAGTCAGTTTACCCATGTTGGAGAGCGCATAGAGGTTGTATTGCCTGTCTCTGATCAACGACACAGTGATGTTGTCAACGGACTCGAAGTATGCCGCCTTTTCCAGTCTGCCGTTATGGTATGCGTATATGTTTATGTCCTTGACGGTCGTTTCAGAGGCTGATATACTGCTTCTGGTATGTGCCGAATCGATGTTGAAGACGTTGAATTCAACAGGAATCTCCACACCTTCTCTGTTACCTGTACCGGCCGTTCCGTCATCCGCCGGGTCAATCATGCATGAGCACAGAAGAAGTGCTGCCAATGCCATAGTTATGATTCTGTCCATATTGTCATTGATTATCTTGTCCGGTTTCATGTCATCCGATAGACTTGTATGAGCTTACATTGTCTGACAACATATGGTCACATGTATTTTTCCTGTAGCTCCAGTTTCTCTATTCTGGCCTGTATGGCTCCGATGTTCCTCTTGAACATACTTGCCATTTCATTCACAGGCACTCCTTCGCACCACAGTCTTTCAAGTTCCTGGTCATCGGTGGCTGTCCATGGCTTCAGGTAGTTCGGGTACCTGATTCTTGTGGCTTCAAATGTCAGAGAACGGACTTTGAGGAACTCCACCATATGATTCAGATGGGTTTCTTCGTCAAATGTGCCGTTGTCACGAGCCTCCTTGAAGTCCGTGATTCCGTCTTTGGCCATGTGAGCAATCCGTCTGATCGTCCTGGCGCTTATGCCGCTGATCTTTCTTTCTGAAATGATGGAGGTGTCTGTGTCTTTCATAAGAGCAGCTATTTCTCCGAACGCCTTGTACATTTCCCCCTCTGCCAATGAGTAGGCCTGCTGTCGGTGTGATTCGATTGTCGAACTGATGAACGACTCCAGTTCTGAATTTGTTTTAATCCTATACATATGCTTTCCTTTGTTTTATGTTTTCGTACGGTCCGTCGAATGCAAAGGTATGTGTAAGATGTTGATTTGCCGGGCTTTTATTTGATCTCGAAGTGCAGGTTTTTCTTTTTTTTAAAAAGATTGTCGAATTTTTAACGGCCGTTAATCTTTTTTTAACACTATAAAATTTATTTTTATGGAGACATCTCTTTAAAGATATCTCCATTCGCTTCGCTCAGTCGATATGACAACTGGGTAGAAAGTCAGTCGAAATGATAAGAAAGTGTAAGCACGTATATCCCCCCATAAAAAAATGTGATGCTCCGGGAGGGGCACCACATTAATGTCACACATGTATTTGCGGGGGTTATTTCTGTCTGAACCAGTCCATTGTCCTTCCGATCAGTCCTTTCTTGTCCAGTGAACCGCGGACCTTCAGTACATCACCTTCAACCTTCATAGAGCAGTTGTAGGTCTTTCCGTTTGCCGGATCGTAGATTGTTCCTCCGGTGTACTCTCCACCGTTCTTCTTGAGACCGCTCAGGAGGTTAAGACCCATGAGAGGTCGGTTGCGGAGTGATTTGTCCGGATTGTTCACGTCTACAGAAGGCTTGCCGGCTGCATCTGTAGGCTCTTCAAGCCATACAATCTTGCCGTTGAAGGCATCGCCGCTCCTGTAGATCTCCACGACAGCCGAACCGTCACCGAGTTTCCACTTTCCGATAACATCCTGAGCCATTGCCGCCATAACGGGGAGAACGGCCAGGATCATACACATAAAAATCTTTTTCATAATATTGAGGTTTTAGTATTCGTCTGCAAATTTATCATTTATTTTGAGAAACAGCTGAATTCTTTGTAAATTCGCTCTCCGGATCGGAAGACCTGATAACATAACTTAATACTTGAGTAATTTGAGCCATGAAGATAGCAATACCAACAAGAGACGGACATGTCGATGACCATTTCGGTCATTGTGCCTATTACACCATTTATAATGTAATTGACGGAAAAGTAGACGGTGTCAGCAGGATGGCTTCACCCGAAGGCTGTGGCTGCAAGAGCGGCATAGCCCCAGTACTCAGACAGATGGGAGTCGCCGTAATGCTGGCCGGAAACATGGGAGAGGGAGCCAGAAGAGTGCTTGAGGCCCAGAGGATAGAAGTCATACGCGGATGCAGCGGAGATGTTGATGAACTCGTGAAAGAATACCTTGCGGGCAGGGTTCAGGATAATGGGGAGCATTGTGCCCACCATGATTGTACCAATCATTAAAAGGAAGTGATATGCCTCCAGTGGACAATGCATACAAACTCCGTAACCAGGAGTTCCTTCAGGAATATGCCCAGAGACCGGGTGTCAAGATCATGTTCAACGGTGTGATGTATCGTGAAATAACAAAGGGAAACGGCCCGAAGCCGTCTCCCAAGAGTTTTGTAACTGTCTATTACACAGGCCGGCTGATCAATGGAAAGGTCTTTGACCAGACTCAGAAAGGCAGGCCGGCTACCTTCAGGTTGAACGAACTCATAACGGGATGGATCACAGCCATGCGGGAGATGCCGGCAGGCTCGCGGTGGGAAGTAGTGATCCCATATAACCTCGGTTATGGCTCACGTCCATGCGGTGCCATCAAGGCTTTCTCGACATTGATCTTCGACATTACCTTGCTGGATGTCAGGTGATTATCTGCAGACTTCGAGCAATAATGGCTTGAGCACTGATGTCCAGAGCAGGTAGCCGTTTCTGTTTATATGCAGATTGTCAGACTCAAACAGGTCGGGATTTACGTTGCCGTCCTCATCCAGAAGAAGTGAATTCACATCTACAAAGGTCACCTGACGGCTTGTTTCAGCAAAATCCCTGATGATGTCGTTGACCAGTTTCTGCTTGTCCCTCAGTCCGGCCCTGAGCTCGGAGTACTTCCATGAAAGGAAGAATACGGGGGTTTCCGGATAGTCCTTTTCCAGTCTCTGGAACAGCATTCTGTAATGGTCGAAGACTTCTCCAACCGAGAGGTCGCCCTCCTTCCATCCGCAGATGTCATTGTCACAGAAGATTACGAATGCCTTCGGCCTGTAATCAGCCATGACACGGCTATAGTTATAATGTATGTCCCGGACTGTTGCTCCGCCATATCCTCGGTTCACCACTTTCAGCGGTGCCATCATCTCATCGAGTCCCTTCCACAGTCTGATGGAAGAGCTGCCGAAGAACATAACATCTATGTCCTTGTCCTGATCTGCTGCCGCCTTTTCATCAAGCTGCCTGATCTGGTCCTCGAAGCGGGTGATCCATTTCATGTCGGCATCCCTGGTCACCGGAATGCATCCTTCGATGTGGTAGACTGCTGTGGTGTCGTCTATTGTCTCGACAGTCCCTTCTGTATAGCCGCATGAGGGCTTCTGTCGGGGGGCGGCACAGGCTGCAAGCAGTATTGCAGAAATTAAAGCAATAGTTCTGTTCATAGCTGTCAATTTGTTTTACCAGAATCGGTTATGTTCTTTACTATATTCAAATCCTGCTGAAGCAAGCTTCTCTTCAAGTTCAGCACGGTCAAGTCCGAGATCTTCGCACAGGTGGTCGAGGTCGGGATAGAAATCTCTCAATTTCATGTTTATGACGCTCATCAGCATCATGGGATCTTCAGGTAGTTCTGCCATAGAAATTCATTTAACCTGACAAACATACGAAATATTTCGTATATTCGTATTTTGTAATTTCAAGATTGTCATGGTAAAGATTTTCTGTATAAATACACAGACCAGCAAGACCTTCCCGGAAGGAACCTCACTGCTGGAGATGCTTCCCGCTTTTGAAAAGGAATTTGAAACTCCGTATCCGATACTTGCAGCAAAGGTGAACAATGTCTGCCAGGGACTCAAGTACCGTGCATTCAACAGCCGGCAGGTGGAGTTTCTTGATTATACGTCATACGCAGGACGAAGTGTCTATTGCAATTCGCTGTGCTTTCTTTTCTGCAAGGCTGCACAGGACGTTTTTCCAGGTGTCAAGGTCACTTTGAGAAGACCCATATCAAAAGGATATTTCTGTTCTGTCACAAAGACTGACGGAACTGCTGTCACTCACGAAGATCTCGAACATATAAAGTTGAGAATGAGGGAGATAGTTGATGCCGACATCCCTTTCCGCAGATATGAGGTGCAGCGCGAAGAGGCTATAGAGATGTTCCGTAGGCTGGGTTATGATGACAAGGTCAAGCTTCTGGAGACCTCCGGAGACGTGTACGTGAATTACTACACTCTGGAAGATACGCCGGACTATTATTATGAGGCTCTGCTTTCAAGCACCGGCTGTCTCAAGGTCTGGGACGTGTCGATGTATCGTGGCGGTCTGTTTCTGAGGGTTCCGAACAGACATGCTCCGGAGGAACTTGCTCCATTCGTGGAGCAGCCGAAGACCTTCGAGGTCTTCCATGAGAACCTCAAGTGGAACAGGATCATGCGTCTGGACAATGTCGGGGACGTGAATCTGGCCTGCCAGAGAGGAGAGGCATCCGACCTGATAAAGATCGCGGAGGCCCTTCAGGAGAAGAAGATAGTGCAGATTGCGGAGGAAATCGAGAGAAGAGTGAATCAGCCGGAGCCGGTGAGACTTGTGCTCATAACCGGACCGAGCTCAAGTGGAAAGTCGACATTCTGCAAGCGTCTGTCCATACAGCTGAAGGCCTGCGGTATACGTCCCATATCATTTTCTACCGACGACTATTTTGTAAATCGTCTTGACACTCCGCGTCTGCCTGACGGCTCATTTGATTTCGATAATTTCGACACTGTCGACCATGAATATCTTCAGGATGACGTCCTGAAGCTTCTGGCAGGCGAGACAGTGAATGTGCCTGAATATAATTTTGTTACAGGTCTCAGAGAGTTCAACGGAAAGCAGCTGAAGCTGGAACCGGGATCGATTCTTCTGATCGAGGGAATACACGCATTGAACCCGCGTCTGACAGACAAGGTGGCCGAATCCTCGAAGTACAGGATATTCATAAACACCATCACCAGCATATCCCTTGATGACCATAACTGCATCCCGACAAGCGACAACCGACTTCTGCGCCGCATCGTGCGCGACTTCAACAAGGGGGCATTCACCGCGAGGGAATCGATCATGCACTGGCCGAACGTGCGCCGCAGTGAGGTCAAGTGGATATATCCATATCAGGAATGTGCCGATGTGCTCTTCAATTCAGCCTATCTTGTGGAGTTTGCAGTGATACGTGCCCATGCGGAGCGAATCCTGATGACCGTTCCGAAGAACTGTCCGGAGTACAGTGAAGTGCATAGACTGAAGAAGTTCCTGAGCTATTTCGTGCCTGTTTCCGACAAGGATGTGCCTGCGACATCATTGCTGCGAAGCTTCATCGGAGAGAGCGGGCTTTGAGGTCAGGCCGTGAGGAAGATGATCAGGCCGCTTACGCCTATATATGTATATACCACATAAGGGAAAACCTTTGCGGGAATATATCTGAACGCAAGGCTGCCCAAGGCAAGACCGATCGCGACTGCGGCAAGTGAAAAAATGTAACATGTGCCCACTGCTCTGGTCAGGTAGCCGTTAGCCGCCCGGACGATTGTCATCATGGCGTTTCCGATCATGAAATAGGTCTGGACCATTGCCATATAATGGTTTTTGTCAGGCTCGGACGAGATGAAATACAGCACTGCCGGAGGGCCCTGCATACCGAAGAATCCGCCCATCACACCGCTGATGGTTCCGGCTCCGATCTGGTAGGGAAGTGAGGTCTTGAGCTTTATCCTCCTGCTGAAGAATGAGAAATATAAGCTTGTGATTATCAGAATTATGCCGAGCACCTTGCGAAGGGTGTCATCGTGTATTCTCGAGAGGGTGCAGATAGCTGCTGCCGAGATGATTACGAATGTGGTCAGGATGGGGATGATCCTTTTCCATGTGATGTACCTGTGCATCCTGATGACGATGAATGAGGAGGTCGTGAGGGCGAGCAGCCCGCTGAGAGTGGTGGCTTCTCCGTAAGAAGGCATCAGGAGCGGAAGGGCTGTCATTATGAATATGCCGAATCCGAAGCCCGTTGTCCTCTGTACGAAACTTGCCCCGACGGCAAGAAGAAATATTTCAGGAATATTTTCAATCATTCCTACCTCGTTTCTTTGAATCGGGTGCAAAGATAAGAAAGTGTTTTTATTTATATATAAAATGGATTTAATATGATCAGACTGGATTGCGATTATATGGAAGGAGCACATCCGAAGGTCCTTCAGAAACTTATCGAGACCAACGAGGTCTCTACTCCCGGCTATGGCAACGATGAGTTTACGGCAGCCGCAAAGGACAAGGTACGCGAAGCGTGCGGTTGTCCGGAGGCTGACGTGAGTTTCCTCGTGGGAGGTACTCAGACCAATGCGACTGTAATAGATGCCCTTCTGGCGCGTCATGAGGGGGTGATAGCAGCCGAGAGTGCCCACATAAATGTGCATGAATCCGGAGCAATAGAGGCTACAGGGCATAAGGTGCTGGTGCTTCCACAGCATGACGGCAAGCTGAAAGCCGAAGAAGTGGAGCAATTCATAGATGATTTCTATGCTGACGAGACATATGAACACATGGTGGCTCCAGGAATGGTGTATATATCCAATCCTACTGAATTCGGAACCATATATACATTGGAAGAACTTGCAGATCTGAGTTCGGTCTGTTTCGAAGCAGGCATACCTTTGTATATGGACGGAGCCCGTCTGGCCTATGCACTCGCAGCTGAGGGTAATGACGTGACGCTTAAGGATATAGCAAGGCTCTGTGATGTGTTCTATATCGGCGGAACCAAGGTCGGGGCCTTGTTCGGAGAAGCTGTGGTGGCATCTCCCGGATGGCTTCAGCACTTCACGCCTCTGGTCAAGCAACATGGAGCTCTCCTGGCAAAAGGACGCCTTCTCGGTGTCCAGTTCGACGCCCTTTTCACAGATGGTCTATATGAGGAGATCGGCCGCCATGCCGTCACTCAGGCTCTCCGCATCCGCGAAGCCTTCGCCGCCGCCGGCTACCCGCCTTTCATCCCGTCCCCGACCAACCAGCAGTTCTTCCGCCTCCCGAATGAAGTGATCGACTCGCTGTCAGACTCATTCACCTTCGAGTACTGGGGACCTCGCGGCGAATCAGTTTCCGACATACGCATCGTAACAAGTTGGGCTACCCGCCCTGAAGAAGTCGACAGATTCATAGAAAGGATCCGCACCCTGGCCTGACCGCCGGGTAATTAGCCATACTAGCAGTCGGGACTTTCACATGACGAAGAAACTTATATGCTTCTCTTCTCATAGATGTCTCGACTACTCTCGACATGACAAGTGTGATTACCTTCTTGTTTGTCGCGACACAGGGTTTCTGAACCGATTTCCCTGCGTATTTTTGATGAAGTGGCTCCCATAGGCACTCCCACAAGGATTAGTGGCGGAAAAACTGAGGTTAGTCCTTGGAATGTGGCCTCTACAAGGATTGGAGGCAGAGAATGGGGGATGACAGGACTATGCCATGTCTAGCGACCAGCGGGAGTCGAGACATCTCTTTGGAGATATCTCCATTCGCTTCGCTCAGTCGATATGAGGAGAAAGACTTCCTTGTTTAGTCGAGATTCCGGGAGCTGTGTCACTTTTTCTCGTTTATTTGTTACAGCTCAACGGATTTCTGCCTCAAAAACATCTTTTTACTGACAGCTGTGTCACATTATAGCCAAAATTTGTCACAGCTGTTCTTCAACCTGATGTTTTGGAGGAGCCTCGATATACAAGAAGGCCTCCGAAGGTGTCCTGTGGGGAAGCGTCGGAGGTCTTCTTCAATTACATTTGTCTGATTATTTGAAATATTTCAGATTGTCGGATTCCGGTTTCAGTTCGCCTTTCTCGATCTTGTGGATGATCTCCACGACTTTGTCGTTCATCGGGGTAGGGCAGCCTACTTTTCTTCCGTAGTCGGAAACTGAGCCGTTGATGGCATCGACTTCCGTGAGTTTGCCTTTTTCTATGTCCTGAAGCATGCTGGCCTTGAGCTTGGCGTGCTTGCGGATGGCGATAGGGATGATGAAGAAGGATATGGCTTTCTTCAGGCTGCCTTTATAGTCAAGGAGCTTGACGATGTCCTTGCCCTGGACCGGCTCGATCCGGATTCCGCCAGCTGCGCATACGTCTATACATTCCTTGATGAGGGCCTGCACTATTCGGCGTGATTCCTTTGGTGCGGCAGCCTCTCCGAATGTGCAGCCGAGCACTGCGCTCATGCCTGAGAAAGAGGCGTTGATGAGCAGCTTGCTCCAGCGTGTTCCTATGAAGTTCTCCTCTACGTCTACTGTTCCCATGAGCTCGAGAAGCTTCTTCACCTGGTCAAAGTGTCTGTTGCGCTTAGGGGAAATCGAACCTAATGAGAATGAGAGCGCATCCGGCTCACTGGTGAGTTCGCATACACCTGGAGAAAGCATTGTGGCTCCCCATGCGACGGTACATCCAAGAACCCTGTCCTCTCCGAGAATGTCGGCTATAAGTACTTCTGGAAGTCCGTTCTGGAAGGTCACAAGCACTCCGTCCTCAGCCAGATAGCCTTTAAGCATCTCGACGACCTCCTTGTTGTTCTGCTGCTTGGTCATCAGGAATATTGCATCGTATTCTCCCGACATCATGTCAGGCGTATAGGCTGTTACCTTCTGCTCGAAATCCACTGTTCCGACTACCTTTGCTCCCTTTGTGCTCAACGCTTCCACATGAGCCTTGTTGCGGTTGATCAGTTCGATCTGTCCTCCTGCCCTGGTGATATATGCACCCAGGATCGTGCCTAATGAGCCGGCACCATAAATTGCTGTACGCATATCCTTATCAATATTTAGGTTTATCAACACATGTCTGTCTGAAGAGGCTTGCCTCTTCACAACAAATTTCGTAAGAATTCTTCATATTCCCAAATATCACTGATTGTTACGAATGACAGAATGAAGTCACGACGCGAGAAACCATTTTGAAAACTTGCGTCGTGACCTGAAATGAAAGAGAGTGTTTATATATCGCCGTAAACGATTCTGCTGATAGAAACAAACGTATATTATGGCTTCGCTATATATTGATGCCTGCATACCTTTGCGGCCGTTAAATATTAATCAAGTTGTTATGATGAATTGGATATACATCGGAGGCATGATGCTGATTGTTTTTGCTGTTAAATGTATCAAGGAATTTGTTGACGTGAGGGCGATGAGCAGGATGGATTCAGCTGAAAGGGCTGAGGTCCTGGCCAGAAGGCACTTCTACGACAATCATGCCTAAAGCCATAACTGGCTGCGGCGCAGAGCTTTTGTGTCGCTCAACAGACGGATGAATTCCTCTGTTGAGCGTTTTCTGTATCTGTTTGCACAGAAGTGAAGACAGCCTTCCATATTACATTCCGCGTCATCGATATCTATCGTGACGAGTCCTTCGTGTTCCAAGATGACAGTTTCTGAAAGCACCGTGACATAATTGCTTTTGTGAAGAATGTTCAGGATGGCATTGACTTCATTCGACTCCATCGACACTTTAAGGTTCAGATTCCTGCTGTCGATTATCTCATCAAAGGTGCTGCGTGCCTGAAGCCCGTGACTGGGAAGTATCATTTCATAACTCTCAAGATCCGCCAGCCTTACGGTTTTCTTGCGGACAAGAGGATGGCCCTCCCTTACAATGATAGACAATTTGTTGTCGAAAAGGATATGCGACTCTATGTTGTCGTATTTGTCTGAAGAACGGAATGATAGAGCGAAGTCGAGTTCACCTTCCGATACCATTTCCATAAGTTCAGCAACGTTCTTGTAGCATATGTTAAGCACAACATCCGGGTAGTCCTTCTTGAAGGCCAGGACGCTCTCTGTCAGTATGGAGCCGAAACTGTAGGTCACTCCGATATTCAGTGTCCCGCTGTGGCCCAGCGCAAGATCGACCATCTTGGCCTTGTTGTCATCCGCTTCCGCCAGAAGACGTTTGGCTCCCTCCAGGAATGTCTGTCCGGCTTCGGTCAGCGAGACTTTGTGGTTGTTGCGGAAGAACAACGCCATGTCAAGCTCATCCTCCAGCTGCTTTATCTGCTGGGATAGAGTGCTTTGAGTGATATATAGAGCCTTCGATGCCTTCGAGAAGCTGAGCAACTCTGCTACTTTGACAAAATATTTTAACTGACGCAGTTCCATATCTACATTTTTTGAGTGTGCAAAAATAGGACTTATTAATGCAATTTGCATTGCTCGGATATTGATTTATCCTATAGCGGCAATCGAAAATAACAATCATCACGACTTTCCGGCGGGATTCTTCAGCTATACCTTTGCCTTCGATTTTAAAATACTTAATGATGTTCAAGATTTTTAATGGAATCCATCTGGTGGAATCTTACCATGAATGGAAAAAACAAAGGCGTGACGACAGATTTCTCTCAAGGCTGATAAAGCTCCTGGTGGCGATATCCGTCCTTATATTATTATGGTGCCTCCCGCCTCATCTATATGGAATTGACGGACTCACCGTGGTACAGCACAGGGTGATCGCCATTTTCGGCTTTGCCATTCTCATGTGGGTGTTTGAAGCAATTCCTGCCTGGACTACATCAATGGCAGTTGTCGGCCTGCTCCTGTTCGCGACTTCTGACAGCAGCTTCTGGTTTTTCGAGAAAGGACTTTCTGCATCTGACCTTGCAACCCAGGTTTCATATAAAGAGATTCTGCACTGCTTCGCCGATCCGATAATCATGCTCTTCATCGGAGGATTCATCCTCGCGATTGCTGCAACCAAGAGTGGTCTTGATGTCACTTTGGCGAGAGTACTCCTGAAGCCATTCGGAAAGCAGTCAAGATTTGTCCTTCTGGGATTCATCATGGTTACGGCAGTCTTCTCGATGTTCCTCAGCAACACTGCAACTGCCGCAATGATGCTTACCTTCCTTACTCCTGTCCTGAAGTCGCTTCCAGCAGACGGAAAGGGAAAAATTGCACTGGCCCTTTCAATTCCTATTGCTGCCAATATCGGAGGTATGGCAACCCCTATCGGCACACCGCCTAATGCCATCGCATTGAAGTACCTCAATGAGGTCCTTGGAATGGAAATCGGATTCGGTCAGTGGACATCATTCATGCTTCCTTTTGTGATTGTCATCCTCATCATATGCTGGTTCCTTCTCCTGAAGCTCTTCCCATTCAAGCAGAAGACCATCGAACTCAAGATTGAAGGCGAGACCAAGAAGGACTGGAAGTCTATCGTGGTGTATGTAACATTCGCGTTGACAATCCTCATGTGGATGCTCGATAAGGTGACTGGTGTCAACTCCAACGTTGTGGCAATGTTCCCAGTCGTGATATTCTCAGTGACGGGCATCATCACAAAGAAGGACCTTGAAGAAATCAGCTGGAGCGTGTTGTGGATGGTAGCCGGTGGTTTTGCTCTCGGCTCAGCTCTCCAGAGCACAGGACTGGCCCAGCAGCTAATCGCCGCAATCCCATTCGATTCATGGCAGCCTGCAATTGTTATCATCGGTTCTGGACTTATCTGCTACCTGATGGCGAACTTCATTTCGCACACTGCGACAGCGAACCTTCTGGTTCCTATCCTTGCCCTTGCCGGCGGTGCGATGAAGGACATGCTCGCACCATGCGGCGGAGTCTCCACACTGCTTATCGGTGTTGCATTGGCATCATCACTTGCTATGGTGCTCCCGATCAGTACACCGCCTAACGCGATTGCACATGCAACCGGTATGATCGAGCAGAAGGATATGGTGAAGACAGGTGTGATCATCGGTGCCATCAGCCTGATTCTCGGATATGGAATGCTGATGATCCTTGGAATGAACGGATTGATATAATATACAATGCGATAAGATACAATGTTGTGAAATATTGTTTTTAGTACTCATTTTGAAGCGGCCTTGAACAGGGGCCGCTTCTTCGTGTTATCTGCCGGTTCCGTTGATCGTCCATATTGTCTATGATGCAGTCTGCTGCAAATCCCTTAATGGAGGTAGCGTGACCTATTTTATGTCATGGATGACGTAAGAGTGACTTAGATGTCATGTTGAGCGACCGACGGGAGTCGAGACATCTCTTTTGAGATATCTCCATTCGCTTCGCTCAGTCGATATGATCTGGGCACAAGCTTAGTCGATATGAGTCGATATTACCTGGGCAGATACTCAGTAGATATGACAGCAATGTGTAAACACGTATATCGTTTCCTTTATTTTACTTTATCTGACCGCGCGGGCTGCTGATGAAGAATCCTTAGGACGAACCTCCAGAGTTGTGTAGCGGAAGCCATATGATGGATCCTCCTGACTCGACAGGCCTATTTTCACAACGTCTGACCATGACACTCCTTCGGGAAGGTCCTGATCCGTCAATATGACCTGATTGAAGACTTTAGCTGTACCGGTAGATTTCCAGAAGCCTCCGAGATAGGTGTCGTTCTCACCCCAGAAGCAACCGGCATACATCGCAGCATTTCCTCCATAACGGCAGGTTACGCGTACATCGTACTTTGACCAGTCGTAGCCGCTGTACTCCGTCACAAGTCCCGAGGCTGATGCCACATATCCACTAACCTGCGGCATGGTATTCAATACTTCTGTGCCTCTTACTTCAGTCCAGCCGTCCGGATCCGAGATGGACCATGTGATCGTGTAGTCCGACACAGGCACCGGGTCAGTCTTGTTTGGCGCCGCGAACGAGAAGGCAAAGAAGTAGTCTTCTCCATAAGTGTTTGTAAATGAGATGCTGTCGCTTGATCCGTCGGTGTTGTAAGGGAAGTAGTTGGAAGATACGAAACCGGAAGCTGTTCCTACACCGCCGATGGCATTCACTTTATTGTTGTGAGAGTTTGGACCAGGTAATGTACTGTATACATAATCGAACCTCAAGCCTGAAATGCCGGATAATGTCATAGTGTGGCCTGCCGGTAAAAACACTCCTGTCGCCTTGGTAGTGGATGAGCTGGTCATCCTCTTGTCATTGCTTGAAGAAGGTATGTAGAAGTTTTCTCCCGCTACGACACTCAATGCATGCTGGATCAGCGGTAGAGTACCTGAAGTAGGGTAGTTCTCCGTATCTATGACTATATCCTTTTCCACCGGTTCATTGAAGCCGAACCTGTTGCTCAGCGACAGTCTCACATATTCGAATATTCTGTCCCTCTGCATTTCCGTGACAGGCCTGAAGACTGAGTTGTTGAACGGGCCCTTCTGATCGGAAGCATCAGGCAACCATGTGCATTCCTTTATTGATATGCCATAAAACGGAGCTATGAAGGTTTCATAGAACACACTTGCAATCGCAAACATCGGCAAACCATAATTTGGGTGCAGACCATCATAACATAGATCATCACCGTCAACATTCATCTGCCGGTCACGCCTGAGGGTGTAGATCATCGCACCGTTCGGAGACACGTTGCTGACACCGGTAATATTCATAAATCTCTTGCAGTTGTCGAAGTTCATCATCTGCCACAATTTCTGGCCCTCCAGGGTCTTGCTGCACAAGCCGTCAGTGTCATTTGGAAGTGAGGAACTAGTAACAGACGGAGTCCAGGTGCTATTGAAGGCTATCATTGTGTTAGGTCCGCAATGCCTCCTGATAATCGACACTAGTTCTGGACCACTCTCCCAGTACTTCCATTTCGGAGCCTGATGAGCACCCTGCTGGAATGCAATGATGTCCCAATCCTCGGAGATAAGGTCCCCATACCAGGCATCCCTGAATTCCTGATCACCGAATTCGCCTCCGCTGACACGTCTTTTAGCTGTATAGTTTTCACCATTTACAGATACATATCTATAAGAACCACGAGAACTTTCAGAACCTGCAAACGGTGTCAGGTCATTATTATATAGGGATATCCACTCATCAAAACAAGAATGTCCGACATAGTAGCCATGAATCTCAGCATTGATTCCAAGATTGCCTGTTATCTTGTTAAGGTACCACCAGGTGTTGAGGAACCACGAAGAACCGAAACAGAGGATCTTTATAGGCTCGTCCTTATCCTTAGGTCGTATATATGTATTATTGATTTGCGGCACATCAGTATAAGAGGATGTGTCAATCGGAATCTTTATTACGTTGCCATCACCAAGGGTCAGATAGACATATTGCCTATCATAGGTCACCGCCTTGAACAATGGGGCCTCTTCTTCTACCTCGGGTTCAGTCATCTCCCGCCAGGTGTTACCTCCATCATAGGAAATATACCATATTCCTTCTGCGACTCTGAACTGTGGAGTGATATATTTCCCGTCGGGGTCGTCAGGTACTGATGCCGGGATCTTGTCACCGTTCTCGTCGGTCAGCCATTCGTCACCGGATGTCCAATAGTATTCTCCGTCCTGGGCCTTCCTGATGCCGATATTCGGGACAGCCGCTTCGGAGTTGTTTTGGCCGTGGTAAATGTTGATCGTACCGCTCTGTGCAAAGGTTATGGAGTAACCAACTTCTACACCGCCTTCCGTGATCTTGGTTATGTCAGTGATGAAGTCATTGTCTTTCAGCGCCTCAAGCACAATCTGTATCGCTTCGACATTTCTGTTGAGCTGCGTACACAACGCCTCCAGCTTCTGGATGCGCTCTTCGTGATCGCGAAGCTGCTCGAGGATGGCATCATAGTCGTACTTTGCACACGAGACCAGCGTCGTGATGACTGTGACCAGTAGGAATATATGCTTTTTCATAGGCGGAAATTCTCTTTGTGTTCTGTATTGAATGGTAAATCATACAAAAATCGCAATACTTTTTCGATATTGCAAGATGGATTTGAAGAGGAATACTGAGGCCAGTCCTTGGAAAGGCAGTTGTACAAGGATTAGGGGCGGAACAGTTGAGGGTAGTCCTTGGAAAGGTACCTCTACAAGGATTAGGGGCAGGAAAACTGAGGGTAGTCCTTGAAAAGGCACTTGTACAAGGATTAGGAGCGGGAAAACTGAAGGTACTCCTTGGAATGGCAGCTGTACAAGGATTAGCAGCGGAAAAACTGAGGTTAGTCCTTGAAAAGGCACCTCTGCAAGGATTAGATGCGGGAAAACTGAGGGTAGTCCTTGAAAAGGTCACTGTACAAGGAGTAGGGCGGAGAAATCGGCATGACAACAAAGTGTAAACACATATGTCACTCTGGAATACTACCCCCCCCCAGTCCTTATGGCTCGATCCGGACAGAGTGTCCGAGGCTGTAGCCTTCGTCGTAGAGTCTGCGGAGTTTCGTTGTGTCTTTTTCCATCCGGGTGACTTCGACTGGTCTGAGAGGCCTGATGACTGTGATCTTGCCTTCGTCTTCCAGCTGCTCTATCAGGGTCATTGTCCTGTTGTATTCCTTGTTCCGGTTGGCTATGGCCTTCTGGAGCTCAGGATATTTTCTATAAAACAGACGCAGGAACGGATTCGGCTTCTCGCTTTTGCGGTAGCCTCTGTTTCTGGTAAGCACGACGGTGATGTCGGTGAAACCTTGTGATAGGGCATATTCGACTGGAATGGAGTCGCATATGCCTCCGTCAAGCATCGGGACAGAGTCGACATATGTGATCCTCGTTACAAAAGGAAGGCTGCTTGAGGCACGTACTATATCCATGACTCGTCCGGCATCATGCTTTTCTTCGAGGTATTCGGCCTTGCCTGTCAGGCAGTTGGCAGTCACCATCACGAATCGGTCAGGATTGGCGAAGTATGCATCATAGTCATATGGAATTATCTTCTCCGGGAACTCTTCGAAAAGAAGCTTGAAATCCATGATGCAGCCTTGTGTGATGAGGTATTTCAGGCCCACATAATGGTATTTGTCCATAAGGTCGATGTTGCTTGCCTTAGCTCTTCCTTTCTGTCCGGACATATAGGACAGGCCGTTGCAGGCGCCGGCACTGACACCGACAGTGAAAGGGAAACGGATCCCTCTTTCCATGAATGCATCCAGAACTCCGCAGGTGAACACTCCACGGAGACCTCCTCCTTCGAGGACAAGCGCGCTGTCAGGTCCGATGATCATGTCAGATTGTCTTTTTGACAGTTGCAGGATTGCCCACAGCCACAGAATTATCAGGAATGTCGTTTACCACGACAGAACCAGCCCCGATGGTGACATTGTTTCCTATCCTGACTCCCGGAAGTATGGTCACGCTGCCTCCTATCCAGACATTATTGCCTATGCTGACTGGCCTGGCCCATTCATTTCTTGTGTTTCTTTCCGCAGGATCGGTGCTGTGACATGCCGTGTATATGCTGACGCCGGGACCTATGAAGCAGTCGTCCCCGAAAGTGACCTGAGCTTCGTCAAGAATGGTGAGGTTGAAGTTGGCAAAGAACCTTTTTCCGACTGAAATCTGCTTGCCGTAGTCGCAATAGAAAGGCTGATTTATAATGATTTCATCGTCGGCTATATGCCCCAGAAGGCCTTTTAATATCCTCAGCCTGCCTTCGCTGTCTCCGGGACGAAGATGGTTGTACTCATATATGATCTCCTTCACCTCGTTGAGTTCCCTCAGCAGCTGTCCGTCAACTGCCGAATACACCTTACCCGCGAGCATCTTTTCTTTGTTTGTCATATCAAGTATATACTATTATTTGATCCATGCTGCTTTCGCAAGAATTCTTATTTCAGTATGCCATCCTGATCTTGTTCATGGGGTAACCAAATGTATATCCATTGGTGATCGCCCATTCGCAGGCTTTGGCAATTCTCTTCTCATAATCTGTGTTGATACTTCCGTTTCTATACATCTGATTCTCATGGCAATACATGATCATCATACTATTTCTTCCGTACCTGTCAGGTGTATTGAATCTTTCAACGTATTCTGTGACCTTTGCCGATATAAGGTTATCCAGCCTCAAGCATGACGGATAAAAATAAAGCTGTTCTGCAGAATCGAACCACCGTCCTTTGCGCGCAAGGAAAGTGCGAGCCGGTTCTCCCAGATAGTAACCGGAAACTGTGTAATCATCGAATGAGGTATTACCTGAAGTCGATGTCTCGGAATAATCTCCAGCAAGAAGACCGAGAACACCGCATGCGCAGTCCCTCATGGCACGGCAGGATTCGATGTTACCGGCAAAGTTCTGAAGTCTTACAACCAGATCTATGCAATCTGTTGATCCTGTGATACGCACTATCTGTTTTATGAAATTGTCATAATGGGACTTCGCATTTTCGGCGGTTTCCTTAGCATAGTTCATTGAACCATGCAATGAATGAAAACCGAATTTCAACCAGCTGGAATTCTGAGCAAATTCCCTTGCATATGAGTCAGTGACATCTTCAAGGCTGAATTCCGCTATTGAACTATCATCCACATTCAGAATCTGATAGAAGCAATAGCAACTGAATACAGTTCCATATTGATCATGTAATTGTTTAAGAACCGAAAAGAAAGGCTGGTCAAAGATTGAAGCATACGATGCGGATTTCTCTGTGAGATCCCGTAAAGAAGCAATCGTGTCGTCAAAACTGAAATGCATCATCTTCGGTGAGACTCCGTCCGTACTGCATCGCGGTATCCTGATTTCTGCTCCATCTGACAATGTGACATAAAGATAACTGCTGTCATATTCCACACTTTCAAATAGTATGTTACTTCCCTCATCCGTCAGGGCTTGCATTGTCCTCCAGGTGTTGCCGTTGTCGTATGATATGTACCATTCGTTTTCGACGATTCTGAAAAGGGGAGTGATATATCTTACGTCGCTTTCGTTGTCTCCGTCGCTTCCGTAGGTGTAGGTCGCAGGGAGCTTTTCTCCGTTTTCGTCGGTCAGCCACTCGTCGCCGGAGGTCCAGTAGTATTCGCCGTCTGGAGCCTTCCTGATGCTGATTTTTGGGGCTTGGGCATTTGAGCCGTTGCTGCCGTGGTAGATGTTGACTGTGCCGCCTTTGGCGAAGGTTATGGAGTAGCCGACTTCGATGCCGTCTTCCGTGATCTTTGTGATGTCGGTGATGTAGTCGTTCTGCTCCAACGCTGCCAGGATGGTCTGGATAGCTTCCACGTTGCTGTTCAGCTGTGTGCAGAGGGTCTCCAGCTTCTGGATGCGCTCTTCGTGATCGCGAAGCTGCTCGAGGATGGCTTCATAGTCGTACTTTGCACACGAGACCAGCGTCGTGATGACTGTGACCAGTAGGAATATATACTTTTTCATAGGCGGAAATTCTCTTTGTGTTTTGTATTGAATGGTAAATCATACAAAAATCGCAATACTTTTTCGATATTGCAAGATGGGTTTGAAGAGCAATACTGAGGCCAGTCCTTGGAAAGGCAGTTGTACAAGGATTAGGGGCAGAAAAACCGAGCCTAGTCCTTGCAGAGGCATGTTTTCAAGTACTAGAGGTGAGCATATGCTTTAGGCTAATATCAATGCAGTAATCCTTGCAGAAGAATCATGCAATTTTTCTGCAAGGATTGCTGGTTTTATACAAAATCCCCGTTATCTAGCCGATAATTGGAATCCTTGCAGAAAAAAGAGGCATTTCTTCTGTTAGGATCTGTGCTGCATCTCAGTACGCCATCTCAGTGCTCTACCTTGCTGCAGGGTGTCTCTATCTGATTGCAGAGTGCTTCCAGTTTTCGGATGCGCTGCCACTGGTCACGGAGTTGCTCGAGGATGGCGTTATGGGCGAAGGGAGTGTAGAGGGCGAAGAGGACGAAGGGGACGAAGTTGACGAAGGGAACGAATGGGGTGTAGGAAGTAGCAGCAAGCAGGATTGTTATGATGGCAAGAAGTCTCTTCATATAGCTTCTCTTTGTGTTGCATACTTTTAAAAAAAAGAAAAACTTTAAAAAAAGAGAAAAAAGATGTTAAGGAAAAAGCAAAACCATCATGCCGGCGTTTGAATTCCACTTGACAAAAGGTATATTTGTCGGAAGAAATGAGGGGAATGATGAAAATTTTTAAAGGGATAATATTGTCCGTTAACATTTCATCATTATGGGTAAAGTAAAGAAGGTTGGTGTAGGTGTCCAGGACACCGAATCCGAGGCGAGAGAGCCGAGAGTGTTTGCGAAACTTATCTATGATTCCGGATTCAAGATTGTTTTCGGAACAGAAGGTAGGAGTGAAAGGTTGCTGATGACAATGCTGAACCGTCTTTTGGGGCTGAAGATAGTAAAGGTGAAATATCTTCCGACCGAAAGACTGGGATTGACAGAGGAGGAGAGCAAGTCTGTCTTCGATATTTATTGCAGTGACAGTCAAGGGAGGCGTTTTCTCATTGAGATGCAGATGTGGAGCCAGCACTATTACCATAAAAGGGCAGTGTATTACTCGTCCCTGTCAGTTCAGGATCAGTGCAGGATAGAGAAGCAGAACCAGAAAGATCATGGGAGTCCTTGATACTATTATTTTCCTCCCGTCTTTCAGGTCAGCTTCCTGAACTTTCCGAATTCGATAGTAGGTGACAAGGATGACGGTTGCAATCAGTATGTGTCTCACTTTGTGTACCGCAGCAAGGATACAGGCCATGAACTTGGCGACGGTACAAATATAGTCTTCATTGATCTTCAGAAGTTTATGAAAAGTGAAGATGAATGTGAGAGCATCCAGGACAAGTGGCTGTACAGCATCCGTAATATGCACCTGTTGAAAGCAAGGCCTGCATGGGTTTCAGGGAGTGAATTTGAAGAACTTTACGATGAAGCGGAGATCGCATCCTGGTCATCTGAGAAAAGAATACAATACGAGAAGAATATTATGAATCAAAACGACTACGACAACATTCTTTATGAGCGCTATCATGACGGACATACAATCGGTCATGCAGAAGGTCACGCTGAGGGCCGCTCAATCGGGGTCATTGATGGAAAGTCAGAGGTCGCTCAGAATATGTTGAAGGAAGGGATGGATGTGGAGCTGATTTCCAGACTGACAGGCTTGACTGAAGAGCAGATAAGACTCCTTTAAGTGTCTGTTTCTATTATAGTTACATCTTCACTAAAGGACAGTGCGAAACAAGGGCTTGTTTCGGTTCTCGTCGCATTTTCTTTTGTCTCTCTTCATATAATGCCGGTGGTCTTCCTCAGTGAATGTCTCTATTGCGTAGCGCAGTGCTAAGACTAGTCCCTGAAATAGCCCAATACAAAGGATTAGGGGCAGGAAAACTGAGCCTAGTCCTTGCAGAGGCATGTTTTCATGGACTAGAGGTGTGCATATGCTTTAGGCCAATATCAATGCAGCAATCCTTGCAGAAGAATCACGCAATTTTTCTGCAAGGATTGCTGTTTTTATACAAAAGTGCTGTTTTTCAGCCTTGAATTAGAATCCTCGCAGAAAAAAGAGGCATTTCTTCTGCGAGGATGGCGCTGTGACTAAAGGTGAGGCTGTGGTCTAAGGTGTTGCAGTGGATTACCAACTGGATATTGCCAAGGTGCTGCAAGATGTTGCTAAAGTAGCGATTGCTGTTCGGAATATTCTGATTGATATGGATGACCATCAGAACAGGTGTCAGTATTCCACCTTGTCATCTTTTTCCGCCCATTTGCGGAAGGCTGACAGAGCTTCGTCGCGCATAAAGTGGTCACATCTGATGGAGCGGTCCTTGTAGGGAAGTGCGAGCTGGTCATATATGAACGAATCGTCGAAGTCGATGGCCTTCGCGTCGTCCTTGGTGTTTCCATAGCATATCCTCTTGACGCCAGCCCAATATAGCGCGCTCATGCACATCGGGCAAGGTTCGCATGAGCTGTAGACAGTGCAGCCGGTCAGCTTGAAGGTTCCGAGTCTTGAGCAGGCACTGCGTATGGCCAGGACCTCGGCATGGGCTGTGGGGTCGTTGTTTGGAACCACTCGGTTTGTTCCGGTGGAGATGACCTCTCCATCACGTACTATGACTGCTCCGAAAGGGCCGCCGCCATTGTCTACATTCTCTTCCGACAGCCTGATCGCCATCTCCATAAATGCCTTATCTTCAGTGGAATAGTTTAAAGTCTCTTTCATCTCTTTGTTGTTATTTGTGACAGAGTGCAATGATTCTGCAAAAAGCGTACTTGCTTGTCCTGATCTTAACGATGTTGTCTGATGAATTCAGCCACTCGTCACCGGAGGTCCAGTAGTATTCGCCGTCTGAGGCCTTCCGGATGCCGATCTTCGTGGCCTCTGCGTTTTCGCCGTAGCTGCCGCGATAGATGTTTATGGTGCCGCCTTTGGCAAAGGTGATGCTGTAACCGATCTCGGCTCCGTCCTCCATCATCTTGACGATGTCAGTCACATAGTCATTGCTTTCCAGAGCCGTCAGAATAGTCTGTATCGCTTCCACATTGCTGTTCAACTGACTGCACAGCGTCTCCAGCTTCTGGATCCGCTCCTCGTGGTCGCGCAGCTGCTCCAGGATGGCGGAATCGTCGTATGGGCTGCAGGAAGCTGCTGTTGCAAGCACAAAAATGAAGATGTGGAGAAGTCTTCTCATGAAATTAACCGATTATATACTTTCCGATCTTCGGAATCTTCTGAAGGATTACCGAAACGATGGCTGTAAGGACGAATCCACAAACGGATGAGCCGACGATCTCAACCGGCGTGGTCCACACGCCGAGCACGCCTTCGGCGCCGCTGCCGAGCATCCCCCTGAACCAGCCGCATATAGGGACGAGGATGAGCAGGTGGCAGAGATACATTCCATAGCTTGCCTTAGAGACCGGAAGAAGAACCTTCCTGTAGAAAGTGCCGTCCGCAGTTATCTTTCTGAATATCAGGATCCAGGCGATGGTCATAAGGACGACTCCTATGGTGTCGTTGCACCATGTCGTCTCCCACCATACCGCCACTTCCACAAGGCCGCCTGTCGGGAACACACCTGCTGCACTTTCAAATACTCTGCGTATGAATCCTCCGAAGACGATTGCAAATCCGGCAAGATATGAAGGAATTGCTATAGCCAGCGTCCTGCCCCATGAAAGATTGCCGACAAACTTGCGGAAATACAGTCCGAGAAGGAGATATCCGATGAATCCGCTGATGTAATAGAAGAGGCCGTATCCGTTCCAGCTTGCCTCGCCCCAAAGAGGGTAGAGGGCCTGGCGCGGGAGGCCAGAAGGGCCGTAAACAACGCTTAACCCCTCACCCAGCCAGTCGCGCAAGAGAGGTATGAGGGTAGTGAAGAGCCATATGCCGAGATACACCTGAAGCTCGCGTTTTCCGACCTTCTCAGCCCATGGGGAAAGCAGAGGCATGAGCATGTACACGCCTATGAGCATATATACGAACCAGAGATGTCCGGCAGCATAGTTGAAGTTGAATATGAGATTGCGGAAATTCTCCACAGGCTCACCCCAGACAAAGGCGTACACTATCGTCCACAATAGGAAAGGAATCAGGATCCTGACGCTTCTGCGACGAAGGAATTCTCCGCTTGAGTAGTGGATAGGGAACTGAAGGTAACTGGAAGCCACGGTGAAAAGCGGAACGCAGGCGCGTACAAAAGAATCGAAGAATGAAGACCAGAAGGCGTCTGACCTGGTCAGGATCAGCGCACCGTCGCCTCCGAGATAAAAAGGTTCTGTGCTGTGTACGAGAAGTACCATGAAACAGGCGGCGACCCTCATCCAGTCGATCCACACTTCTCTTTTTCTTTCCTGCTGCAACAGTGTATTTTCCATAGTGTCGTGTGTTAAAGTTAAATCGCGCAAATATAATCAAACTTGACCGATATTTATTGAGGAGGTCGGTTGTAATTTCAGATTATATTCAATATATTTGTGAATCAACCCCATAACTAATAACATAACTATGAACAAGGATTTATCAAGGCGCTCGTTTCTGAAGGTTGGAACGACCGCTGCTCTTGGTCTGGCGGTCGCTCCGGGCCTGATGATGGGACAATCTAAGAAGAAAAAGAAGGCTGCTCCACAGCCGCTTGACAGAAAGCTCAAGATCCTCGGCGTCGGTGTCGGAGGACGCGGCGCTTCAGTGTTGAGAGAGCTTGAGACTGAAGAGATCATCGGTCTGTGCGATGTGGACTGGAAATATGCTGCCCACATTTTCGAGCGCTACCCTTCGGCCAAGAGATACAATGACTACAGGGTCATGTACGCAGAGCTCCTTGATCAGGCAGACGCAGTGGTAGTGGCGACTGCAGACCATACTCACGCTATCATCGCCGCTGAGGCGATAGCAGCCGGAAAGCATGTATATGTGGAGAAACCTCTCACTCACACCGTCTATGAATCAAGACTCCTGACAAAGCTTGCTGCAAAGCACAAGGTTGCTACACAGATGGGTAACCAGGGCGCATCGGGAGAAGGCGTAAGACTCGCCTGCGAATGGATATGGAACGGCGAGATCGGCGAGGTAAGAAGAGTGGAGGCATTCACCGACCGCCCTATATGGCCTCAGGGCCTCGAGCGTCCTGCGGAGGAGCAGCCTGTCCCTGCGACACTCAACTGGGAGGCATTCATAGGCCCGGCTCCTATGCGTCCATACAACGAGATATACACACCATGGAACTTCAGAGGATGGTGGGACTTCGGTACAGGAGCACTTGGCGACATGGCCTGCCATATTCTCCATTGTGTATATAAAGGTCTCAACCTCGGCTATCCTACAAAGGTCCAGGGCACATCGACCCTCCTTCTCAACGAGTCATGTCCTAATGCACAGAAGATCAAGTTCGTGTTCCCGGCACGTGACAACATGCCTAAGGTGGCAATGCCTGAGGTGGAAGTGCACTGGTACGACGGCGGTCTGAAGCCGATCCGTCCGGAAGGCATTCCTGATGGAACTGACCTGAACTTCCAGGGTGGCGGAGTCATATTCTACGGATCGAAGGACACCATGGTGGTGGGATGCTACGGCAACCGTCCGTATCTCCTTTCAGGACGTACTCCTGAAGCACCGAAAGTCCTCAGAAGGGTAGACCTCGGTCATGTTCAGGACTGGGTACGTGCATGCAAGGAGGATCCTTCAGTACGAGTTCCGTCCGCCTCGGACTTCAGTGAGGCAGGTCCTTTCAATGAGATGGTGGTCATGGGCGTGCTCGCTGTCCGCCTCCAGGATCTCAACATGGAGCTCGACTGGGACGGTCAGAAGATGGAATTCACAAACATCCCTGAAGATGCGACCATAAGAAGCGTCATCCACGACGGATTCACCATCAAGGACGGCCATCCTACCTTCAACAAGACATACACGGAGCCTGTCAACGCCCGCGCCTTCGCGAAGGAGCTGATCCGACACACCTACCAGAACGGCTACAGCCTCCCTGACATGCCTATAGAATAATGAAATGAATAAATCTTAATGATATGAAACGTATTTTATTTTGCGCAGCAGCGCTCATGCTTATGACAGCATGCGGAAACAAGAAGCAGGAACTCGTCATCGGTGATCCTGTCTATGTCGGTGAACAGACGCTGGTGGAAGTTGCAGATCCAGCTACACCGAACTGCCCGGCCTATGTCGTGGTGAACAATCCTGAAGTGGACCTTGCAGCCTTCCCTGTCGACGAAGAAGGTTTCCATGTGCTTTTCAACGGCAACGAGAAGATGCAGGGATGGAGAGGATATGGAAAGGAAGGCATCCCTTCAAGGTGGATTGTGGAAGACGGTGCGATCAAGTTCATGGGAACCGGTCTGGGCGAGGGCCAGACAGCGGAAGGAGGAGACCTCATCTTTGCACACCAGTTCCAGAACTTCATCCTCGAGCTCGAGTGGAAGGTGTCAAAGGGCGGCAACTCCGGCATCTTCTACCTTGCAAAGGAGATCGCGACAAAGGCAGAAGACGGTTCGCTCAGATACGAGCCTATCTATCTCTCAGCTCCTGAATATCAGGTGCTTGACAACGCAAATCATCCTGACGCCTTCCTCGGTGTCGACGGCAACAGACAGTCTGCATCGCTCTACGACATGATCCCTGCGAAGCCACAGAACCAGAATCCTTACGGTGAGTGGAACAAGACAAGAATCATGGTCTACAAGGGCACAGTGGTGCATGGACAGAATGATGCAAACGTCCTCGAGTACCATCTTTGGACTCCGAAATGGACAGACATGCTTCAGGCAAGCAAGTTCAGCGCAGAGGCATGGCCTATCGGCTTCGAACTCCTTAACAACTGCGGCGGAGAGGAGCATAAGGGATATATAGGCATCCAGGATCATGGCGACGATGTATGGTACCGCAACATCCGCATCAAGGTGATGGAATAACGATCCTTCATCCATATAAAAGAGCAGAGGCCCGGGTTTCCAGGCCTCTGCTCTTTTATTCACTTATGCATCGTACAGGATTTGCGCGTCCGCCATTTACATTGCAGAGGCATCAGGAATCGTGAATTTCCATGAAAAGGGCCGTATTCTTGGATTCCGAATAGATTTGATGCAGTCCACCGTCAATACTCCCGGACCTTCGACAGTATCACTACATAACTCTCGGAGGTTCCCCATTAAACCACTGTAATCTAAAGCATTTTCAAAAGCGCAGTGTAAAGCGACGCTGCAAGTTTTGCGTGTCCGGCATCATTGGGATGCACACCGTCACCAAAGTACTCGCTGGCGTGGTCGTCTTCTGGGGAATTGTAGTAGATCCCGCTTTCAAGATTCATATCCAGGACAGGGATGTCATACACTTCGCAAGTGTTGATGATGGCCTCACATAACTCCCTGAGAGTGAATCCGTGGACATTTGTCTTGGACTGGTCGTAGTCTCTGACACTTGTCACGGAGTTGTTCCATGATGTGACGATAGGAGTTATGAAATAGAATTTTGTGTTCTTGTACTGATCTGTCGCTTTGAGTTCTACTATCTTTTCGCACCACATCGCTGTTGCTCCATAAATCGTGCTTGTGTCGTCTGAACCAGGTTCACCGAGCCCATAGAACTCAGGTTTGGCTGCAGCCCAGTCATTTATGCCCATCTTGATGAGTACCAGTTCCGCTCCGCCAAGATTCTCTGCCGTGAGTTTACTGAAGTTGCAGGTGCGACTGCCGCCCATACACAGAGAAGTTCCGCTGACCCCGAGATTGATCTCCCTCGCTTCCAGCATTCCTGCAAGAAGGGTACTGTACCTATGACTGTTGTCAGAAGCACCCACACCCGCAGTGATGCTGTTGCCGATGAAGGCCACACTGGAGAATTTAGGCTCCAGCCTCTGCTGTAACAAATATGTTATTCCGTTGATGGTGATTGTCTTGCCATCATAAGCATTGGGTTGTAAGGCTGTTTCGGTCTCATTCAGTACGCACACGACCCTGCAGTATGTACTGCCCGTGTAGTTGCTGTATGTTCCATTGATTCTCTTCTCCTGATCGTAGTATCTCAGGCCAAAGGTGCCGGTGAATGTGGATGACACGCTGGCTTGCTGACCATCTGATTCAAAATAGTCGAGTATGGCTATTCTGCCAGGATAATCCACGAGCTCGTCGTTCGCATTGATATTCTTGTTCAGTTCATAGTAGACGACTCCCTGCGGTTCTCCTGTTTCCGGAAGGTCAAAGATTGATCTGTAGGCCCCGGTAGGGTAGTAGAGGTTGTCGTAATGAGGGTCGTACATGTAGGGCTCTATGCCGTTGGTTGCGTAGAATGCCACATTAGTGCCGGCATCTTCACCGAGCATATTATAGCCTTCCTGAGTGTAGTGGAGGCTGTCGCTCATAAGGCCTGCTGCAGGAAAGCCGGCGGCCAAGGTCGATGCCATCATGAATTCCTTATATTCTTTCGGCAGTTCGGTCTGCGCCTGAAGCACATTGTCAAATGAGCTGTCCATCGACTTATTCTTGCCTATCCTTATGATCATGCATTCTGTAATACCGGTCCGGGAGATCATTTCCCTTGTGATGGCGATCAGGTTGGATTTGTATTGCTCCGACGACAGAGCCGAGTCGCTTTCTCCCTGAAGCCAGACCATGAAGTTGTTTCTGATTACATATCCGTTTTCTGTCAGCCATTCTTCGGCACTCTGATGTCTGCTTATGGCGTCTTCAAGCGGCTTGCCTCCCGGCATCCAGAACCATGTGTCTGTAGAACCCCTTGAGCATGAGACTCCTACGACTGGTATCTCCGTTCTGTTGTAATATGCATTCGTGAAGGCAGAGACAAGGGTTCCAGCTCTCTTTGTGTTTGAAACGCCGCTGTCCGCATTGTCTTCGTTCAGGCCGAACGGTTCGACCATGGGCACAAGACATGACGGGTCGGATATGGCCTTGTACTCATATCCCCATCCCTGCGGAACTTCCGGTGCCTTGGAAGCATCGCCTCCGAAGCCTGACATATTCGACTGTCCCATGAATATGAAAAGGTCCACCATCTTTGCGGTGCCTATAGGGACCTTCAGTTCGGTGCCGTCATCAAGCGTAAGGTATAGATACTTATTGTCATAGCTGACATCACTGAAGAGCCCGTCTGAAACATTGTCAAAAGGACGCCACGTGTTGCCGCCGTCGTATGACACATACCATCTGCCGTCTGAGACACGGAAGTGCGGGGTGACATATCTGCCGTCGGGGTCATCAGGAACTGCCGCTGGAATCTTCTCTCCATCCTCATCCGTCAGCCACTCGCCGTCGGAGGTCCAGTAGTACTCTCCGTCGGCAGCCTTGCTGATGCCGATCTTCGGTGCAGAGCCTTCAGTGCCGTCGGTCCCGTGATAGATGGTGATGGTGCCGCCCTTGGCGAAGGTGATGGAGTAGCCGGTCTCGACGCCATCCTCCATAATCTTGATGATGTCTGTTATATAATCGTGCTCCTGAAGAGCCGTCAGCACTGCCTGCAGCGCCTCCACATTGCTGTTCAGCTGCCGACACTGCGCCTCCAGCGCCTCGATACGCTCCTCGTGCTCCCGCAGCTCGTCCCAGATCGCGCTGTGGTCGAAGGTGCTGCAGGAGAGCAAAGTGAACAATGCTACAAGGATATATGACAGTCTTCTCATCGTCGATCTTATTCAATTGGTTTATACAAGTCGGCAGGAAAGCCGTGGATATACCCCATGTCGTTACATAACTGAGCAGCAGTGGTGACCCATGGTCTGACGCTTGAAACGTCTTCATATTCATGCCAGAAGAACTCTGTCATCTTACGGTATAATGGATTTGTAGTCATTTCTTCCTTGGCATTGGCCCAGTTGCGGTTCAATGTCTTGATGAATATGAGACCATTATCAAGATCATAATACTTTCCCTTCAGTCTTGCAGTCTCGCTTTCTTCGTGGGAGAGATAATAGCTGGTCCTTGTGTCATCGGCTGTAAGGAGTCCTATGATGCCGTGCCCGGCATTCTTGATCTGCAATACATTATCCAGAGAACCGCTGAAGAATCCCAATCTTGCTATCCTGTCTATACACTCGTAATCACCTGTAAGAGTGTAGATTGATGATACAAATCTGTTGTAAGACTCTAATATGCCTGTTGCGGTTGCATAACGTGTCGTCTCGTTTTCTGCATGAAAGGCGAACCTCAGCCAGGACTGACATTCCTGAAATTCGCTCTGAAATTTTGACGGCACTTTACTAATGTCATAATCAGGCACTTGGGTGTGTGTATTGAATGTCATGAGAGTGAAGCATGCCCCGGTTTCGTCATGACATTTCTTCAGGCTTGCAAAGAATGAGTTCTCGAATATACTTTCGTAGGTCTCCCCATTCAGAATAAGGTCATACAGACAGGCATAGGTGTCATCACATGAGAAATGGACCATATTTTCAGCTATCTCGCAGCTCTGGATGAAGTTCAGAAAGTTCACTTTCTCTTCAGTAGTCGTACCGGGAAGGCAGTTGTATATGTATGTTGATCCGTCGTTATTTGCGAAGATAGTATCAGGGTTGGTGTAGAAATAGGTGTCTGTCACCATATTCTGATTTTTCAGACCTTCAGTGCTTATGCTTGTAAATTGAACGTTACCCCAGATGCCTCCATCAAATATGATTCCCTTGCAATCGATAAGCTTGATGGCGCCATACCAGATGTTTTCTCCGGTGAAGCTCCATCCGATGGTACTTTTGTTTGCATAGATCGCTATACCTCCTCCCAGTCCTGACTCAGCATTGTGATTATAAGTACAGCTATAGCATCCTCCGTGTGATTCATTGATGATGCCATCTCCATTTAAGGCAAAGCCACAGTAGTTGCTGTTGAAATAACATCCTACATACATATTGTTGCCTCCTTCATTGAGGACTCCTATGAAATTGTCGCCGAAATTGCAGCTTTCTGTTCTGTTATATTCGCCATACTGACCGTACCAAAGCCCGTAGTAATTGCAGTAGAAACTTGAATTTGTCAGTTCGATTGCGTGATAGAATCGTCCGTTCGGATCGGCTGCAGTATCGTTGTTTATGCAATACAAGCCACACATATCCCACCCGTAGACTTCTACATCGTGTATTTTGACACGGCGGCTCTTTTCGCACCATATTCCGTACCTGTTGCCGGCATCAGTTCTGTCGAGAATATTCTCTTTTGATCCCATCGGCTGTACCTTATCCTCTCCGCCGTCTATGAATATTCTCGAAATAGTGACGTTGTTGGCAGAAACTATATGGAAAAGTACGTTGGACCTGCTGTCATCAGCAAGTTTGAAGACGGTTGTCGTGTTTCCGATAAATGAGATGTCTGACGGCACCTTGATGTGTGCAGGGAATATATATTCACCGTCGTTGAATCGTATGGTTTTCCCCTTCGCTGCCGCTAACAGGCTCTCCATCTTGCTCATATCCACCACACCTGGTACGACGCCATAAGAAGTTGCACAGATGTCTTCAACTCCACTTTGAACGGCTGTATATATAGGGACAGTAAATGTATTTCCATCCTCCAGCGTGAAGATGATGTGGTCTTCGTTTATCTGAATGTCGCTGAATATGGGTTTTTCTTGATCATTGACATCTTCAATCTCTCTCCAAGAGTTGCCATTATCAACCGACACATACCACTTGCCGCCAGCTATCCTGAATTGCGGGGTGACATATCTGCCGTCGGGGTCATCAGGAACAGCCGCTGGAATCTTCTCTCCATCCTCATCCGTCAGCCACTCGCCGTCGGAGGTCCAGTAGTACTCTCCGTCGGCAGCCTTGCTGATGCCGATCTTCGGTGCAGAGCCTTCAGTGCCGTCGGTCCCGTGATAGATGGTGATGGTGCCACCCTTGGCAAAGGTGATGGAGTAGCCGACCTCCACTCCATTCTCCATAATCCTGGTGATGTCCGTCACATAGTCATTCGCCTCCAGCGCCTTCATAATACCCTGCAACGCCTCCACATTGCTGTTCAGCTGCCGACACTGCGCCTCCAGCGCCTCGATACGCTCCTCATGATCACGCAGCTCGTCCCAGATCTTCGAATCATCAAACCAGTCGCAACTGCACACCGCAAGCAGCACGAATATATATGTAATAATCTGTTTCATAAGTTGTATTTGCTTTTCTACTGCTATTTGTCCTTCCCATAAGGAACCCTTTCCGTCTCGCTTAGATAGGTGTCTGTTCTTTGTGCGAGCTTGACAAAAATTTCGTGGATTCTTTGCTCAGCTCATTAGGAAATCGGGCGAAATCGCCCTAAATAGTCAGAGCTTGACAATGATTTGGGCTTTTCTTTGCTCAGCTCGTTTGATGAAAATAAGTCTAGCCATTATGGCAAACATCAGCCTCTTCATATTTTAGTCCCATTTAGCATATAGAGTGGTGTCCTCATAGAGTACAACTCCCGCGATTGCTTTCTGTGTAAATTCAGCATCAAGATACCATCCTGTGAATGTATGTCCTTCGGCCGTAAGAGTGGGGAACAAGGTGCTGTAAAGTACTTTTACCTTTTGCACATCTTCCGGTGCTGTACCATATTCTGTCGAATATGTCACTTTGTAGAATACCGCATTTTCTCTATCGTAGCATCCGCATTTGCGGAGGTAGTCTTCAAGTCTTGTACTGATTGCATAATGACCCTGATATCCAGGATGAGCTCCATTGACCTGATTCAGTTCTATCTTTAGCTTTTTGATGGCATCATTCACCTCTATGTCATCACTTTCCTCGCTATAATAAAATGGAAGATCGTTTGCGCACATGTCAAAACAACCTACGCCCCATTTTTCCGCCATGTCACGCACCACCTGACGATGTGCTGCTGTAGTTCCAAACGGCACAATGAGTACAATTGTGGTATATGGATATTTCTGAATCAGATACGGCATCACGACGTTGAATCCGCCACAATATGTGTCATTGGTGGTGTCGTCAATCGTTCCCAAGGTTCCATAGGCTGCGTCATTCCAACCAAACATAATAGTTAAGAAATCTATTTCATCTGGTAATTGAGTATATCTTCCTAATTCTTTTGAAAAGCCATTTTTCTTGGATATATCTCCTTTATCTGTCCCATTTGGGTTTGTTTCACCTTGCATTGTAGAACCAGAAATACCTTTCTGATAGAATATCATATTATTCCTGTCAGCGATCTGCCATCCATAACTCCTATATATTCCTTCATCAGGACCAGGATCAGGAATATATCCTAAGTCACCCTCCATCTGCATGTCAGCACCATATGTAATTGAATCTCCCACCGTAACCAGGATTTTTCCATACAGAATATCTGTCTCTGGCAGATGGTCAGGCAGACAGTCAATCACCGCAGTCGACCCGTCGTTTCCGGCCAGAATCACGCTGCTGTCTGTGAGGAAGTAGGTGTCTGTGATCAGATTCTGGTTCGGATTGCCAGGGAAGGTACTGAAGAACTTGCATGATCCCCAGACGTTTCCGTCGAAGATGACGCCCTTGGAGTTGTTCAGAACTATCTTTCCATAGAATATCTGACATCCTTCGAATGTCCAGCCGTTTACACAGTCGTCTATCTTTATTGCATCAGTGTAGTTGTGGTTGAATGTGCAGGCGTTGCAGCCGCCGTGAGCCGGATTGGAGCCGCCATTCTTCATAAGGAAGCCTGTGGTGTTGGCATTCCACTGGCAGCTCGTGTAGGCATTGTTGCCTCCGCAGTTGGTTGTGCCGATGTTGTTCTCGCCCCATACGCAGTTCAGGACCTGACAGTATTCGCAGCGGTAGTCGAAATAGTTTCCGCACCAGTTGTAGTAGAATCTGCAGTTTGTCATCTGGAGGTGCTTGTAGAACTTTCCGTCGCTTTCGTTTCCATATGAAGACATGGTCTTGCTGTAAAGTCCGTTCCTGCTCCATCCTATGATCTCTACATTCTCGATGTTGACACTTCGTGAGCTGACTATCGAAAGGCCTGTCTGTGTGCCCTCGCCTGCAGGTCGGGAAGTCAGGCCGCCATCGAGGATGATATGAGAAAGATAGACATTGTCCGCATTGTGAATCTGCATCAAGACTGAAGGGGTGGCAGTGTCCTTAGGTTTGAAGACAGTCTTTGTGTTTCCGATCAGAGACACGTCCGACGGCACATTTACGGTCGCGCCGAATATATATTCACCATCATTGAAACGGATGGTCTTGTTCATCTGGGAGGCGTCGTCCAGCAGTTCCTGCATCTTTGAAGCGTCTACCTCACCTGGTACTACACCATAGGCTGTCGCATATATCACTTCCGACTGTTCGTGCTCGCGGGGAAGGGCGATGACATTACCGTCCGACAATGTTATATACAGGTGATTGGAATCATATGTGATGCTCTGGAATATATCGTCGTCCTCATCATTGGCAGTGACGCTGAACTCCATCCATGTGTTGCCGCCGTCGTATGACACGTACCATCTGCCGTCTGAGACACGGAAGTGCGGAGTGATATATCTGCCGTCGGGGTCATCAGGAACTGCCGCTGGAATCTTCTCTCCATCCTCGTCGGTCAGCCACTCGCCGTCGGAGGTCCAGTAGTACTCTCCGTCGGCAGCCTTCCTGATGCCGATCTTCGGTGCAGAGCCTTCAGTGCCGTCGGTCCCGTGATAGATGGTGATGGTGCCGCCCTTGGCGAAGGTGATGGAGTAGCCGACCTCCACTCCATCCTCCATGATCTTGGTGATGTCAGTTATATAATCGTGCTCCTGAAGAGCCGTCAGCACTGCCTGCAGCGCCTCCACATTGCTGTTCAGCTGCCGACACTGCGCCTCCAGCGCCTCGATACGCTCCTCGTGCTCCCGCAGCTCGTCCCAGATCGCGCTGTGGTCGAAGGTGCTGCAGGAAACCAAGGAGAAAATTGCTGCAAGAATATATAGAAGTTGTCTCATAGGCGGTCATTACGAATTTATCCGAGCAAATTTCGTAAGAATTCTTCAGAGACACAAATATTTGAGAGGTCATCCTATGAGAAGATGTTCCTTGATGTAGGCGTCGAGATCTTTTCTGTAGGAGTCGGACACGGGTACCGATATTCTGCCTATGAGGATGTCGCCGCAGATGTCGATTGCCGTGATTTTGGCAAGGGAGACGATATATGAGCGGTGGACACGCATGAATCTGTCGGAAGGAAGCATCTCTTCGATTCCTTTCATGGTGATGTGGGTGACAAGAGGGGTGTCTTCCGACTCGAGATGGATGGTCACATAATCCTTCATCCCGGCCACATATAATATATGGTCAAAATCTATGTTCCGGTATTCTCCGTCGACCTTGACGAAAGCGGAGCTTCGGAGCTGTGCCTTGGCCGCATCCTCTGACTTTCTTCTCATCTGCGTCCATCTTTCGGTCTTGGAGACGGCTTCAAGGAACTTCTGGTAGCGGATGGGCTTGAGAATGTAGTCCAGCGCTTCCACTTCGTAGCTTTCGAAGGCATACTGCCTGAATGCAGTTGTGAATACTACTTTAGTTTCGGAGGGCAGGAGACGGGACAGTTCAAGCCCGTTCAGGTCAGGCATCTGGATGTCCAGAAAGACGAGATCCGGCTTCTGCTGCACTATTGCAGTCAGGGCGGTGACCGGGTCCGTAAATGAGCCGGCAAGCTCGAGAGCAGTGGTCTTTCGTATGAATGTCACCAGCATTTCAACTGCCAGCGGCTCGTCGTCCACGACTATGCATCTGATCTTATCCATTGTTCCTGATATTCTTTATCCTTACCAAGGCTATATATGTGTCGTTTTCAGTGAAGCATCTGTAGGAATATGCGTCAGGATAGAGAAGTTCCAGTCTTCTACGCATGTTCTCAACACCGATTCCGGAATCGCTGTAATCGGCCGTATTCTTCTCAAAGACAGAGTTTTCACAAGAAAAGACCAGGTCATCTCCGTCTATTGCCATATCCACTTTGACAAATGACTCGTTATGTGCTGATATGCCGTGTTTGAAGGCATTTTCTATGAGCGATATGAACAGGAGAGGGGAGATCATCATGTCGCCCTCCACTTGGTCAAACCGCACATCGATCCTGGCGGAACGGCTGCAACGAAGCGACATGAGGTCTACATAGTTCTTCATGAATTCCAATTCATCTGCCAGCCTGACCTTCTTTATATTGCTCTCGTACAAGGCATAGCGGAGAAGTTCGCTCAGCTGTCCTATGCTTTCCTGCGCCTTGTCCGCATCGATCTGGGTCAGTGACGAGATGTTGTTGAGGGTGTTGAAAAGGAAATGGGGGTTCAGCTGGTTCTTCAGCCAGGTCAGTTCAGCCTCGGCATTACGCCTGCGTTCCTCTTCCAATGCCTTCTGCTCTTCAATGCTCCTGATTATGTACCTCATTCCCACTGCAAGCAGCGTGACCATGAGCTGGAACACGACGACAAGTGCCATATAGCCTGTGAATCCGGCTGTTACAATCGACACTGAAACTCCGTCCGGAAGCTGCGAAGGAATCACATTGATCCAGTCGCTCCGGCAGAAGTACATGAAGAAATTGATTCCCAGCAGGATGAGGTTTACAAGGATATAGTGGAGCAGACGGTGCCTGAAGACAAGCAGCGGCACAAGGAGGTAGTAGTTCAGGAGATATACGACAAATGACGGCAGCACCAGCATGAGCATTATCCTGAATGTCCATACAGCTCCCTGAAAATCATGGAGGAACACACCTGTTATGGCAGCAGGAAGCAGGAATACACAGGCCCACATTGCGGCCTGTGTGATTTCCAGAATTGACCTTACCTTGTTTATACGCATATCGCAAATATATTACATACTCATCATTGTTCCAAAACTTTCCGCCTCGCTTCTCTGATTCAGCTCCGTATCGTTGTGGATAGTCTTCCTGGCAGATTTGACCTTTGCGCTGTCCTGACGGCCGAATGAGAAGGTCACATTCAATGTCAATGTCCTCATAGGAATCGTGTTGACCACCTTGCTCGTGAAACCCGCCCCCTCGCTCCATGTCGTCTGTCTCATGCCCTTTCCACCTGTCAGGTGGGTGACCCCGCTCAGGCTGAATGTCAGCCTATCCTCAAGGATGCTCTTGGTCACTCCGAGAACACCCATTGCCATTCCCGAGTGCCATCCCTGGAGGCTGACGCTGCGTCCTATCGCGATCACGTTGGCGCTTACCCTCCAGTCATGTTTCATCGTCTGCTGAAGACCTATGATGGCATTGTAGTCAAAGCCTTTATTGCTCTGTTTCAAGGCCTTGCTGCTGATGGAGTTGTGTCCGGCGCCTCCGTTCAGCATGACACGCGTCCTGTTGCCCGGAATCCATGTCAGGAAGAGATTGAATCCCAGATTGTTGGAGGTGACTATATTACCATAGGTGGTGTTCATGATGCTTTCATTATCATAGAAACTGAACTGGCTTATTCCATTTCCTGTGTAAGTATCCCTTAATGTAAGACTGACTATCCATTTGGGGCTGAAATAGTTATATACCAGATTCATATTATGGGCCATCTCCGCCTTCAGGTCTGTGTTTCCATATGACTTGACAGTCGGATCCGATATGTTTACATAAGGGTTGAGATAGGTGATGCCGGGACGGCTTATCCTCATGTTGTAGGACAGTCCGACATTCTGCATCTGGCTTATGTTGTACTGAAGGCTGACATTCGGCACGAGATTGCCGTAATTCATCCGGAAACCTTCTCCATCTCCTTCCGAATATGCGACCTTCTGCAGTGTATGTTCGTATCTTGCACCGGTCTTGAAACCTACCGGGCCGAACTTGGCGTCATATTCCGCATATGCGGAAATTATATTGTTGTAGAAGTCATACTCAAGGCTTCCGACAGGGTCGGCGACAAAGGATTCTCCGTCGTGGAGATAGTCGTCCTGATCGGAATAATTGTGCCTTGCTATGAGCTTTGCTCCCACATTCAGTTTATGGCTGCCTTCTGCTACAGGTGTGGTGAAGTCTGCCTGTATTGTGTGGGACTGGGAGTTTATCAGCGCGTCACTCCTGCGGTCGTTGAGATTCAGGAAGGATTCTGAGGGAGTCTCGAAGGTGTTCACGGTGTTGTTCACAGAGGGATTTCCATTATACTGATAGGAGAGTATAAAGGACCTGTCCGGCCTTCCTGCCCACAAGTGCTGGTAGTCGGCATTGGCTGTGATGTTGTTGGAAGTGTTGTTTATATATACAAGTCCGTCATAGGTGAAATCATAGCCAGGTCCATGGATGGCCGTGCTGCCTGTGCCCTCGGATTCCATGCCGAAGTGCATCCAGCCCGCCCCGAAGGAAAGCAGGTTGAGTGTGTCAATCTCGTAACTGAGGTTGAGACTGCCGGTGTACATGGGTATATTGACATCAGTCCTGTTGTGCGAAACGGTCGTCATGTCTCCTTCCTGCATCTTCTGCACCCTCTCTATATCCACAAGTGCGCCCTTGTTGCGGCTGCGAAGTGCCTGTCCGTTAAGGCTCAATGCCCACTTGCCCTTCTGCATGGTATAGAAAGCGCTTCCTCCGGCACCACGTGTAGCTCCGATGATTCCAATGGTGCCATACTTTCCGTCCGTCACCTTGGTGCCTGCCGACCTGTCGGATGTGGTGGTTATGTTCAGCACTCCTCCGACACCTTCCGCATCGTACCTGGCTCCCGGATTGGTCACGACCTCGATCTTCTTCACGAAACTTGCGGGCATGGACTTGAATACGGCTGACGGATTTGCGGAAATCATAGGGTTGGGCTTCCCGTCCACATACACCTGGAAACTCGAGCTTCCGTTCACCGTGATCCTGTCCTGACCGTCCACCGAGACCATAGGCACTTTCCTGAGCATGTCAAGGACGGTGCTGGTCCTGGCATCAACGTCGTCTTCAACCTTATATGTAAGTCTGTCCACATCCATCACCACAAGGTTCCGCTGAGCGATGACGCTGCCGGCCTCCAAGGTCTGCACATCGTCTTCAATCAGTATTTCACCAAGGTCGACAGTGGCCTGGCCTTGGAGAGAGAAGGGAACCGTGCGAGTCTTCCTGCCGATGTTGCTGAACACAAGCCTGTATCCGCCTGTGCCTTGGAGTGTCTGGCTGAAGCGTCCTTCTTCGTCGGTCACCGCATATCCGATGGCAACATCCGACCTGAAGAAAGCGACTACAGCAGCAGGTTCGCCGGCCCTCGTGAGCGAGTCAAGCAATATGCCTGTAACAACGGTCTTCTGGCCATGAGATACAGCCGCGATGAGCATCAGCATCAATATAAGTATAGTTCTTTTCATTACAACATACATTTTTACGATGCAAAAATATATGCAGAAACGATGCTTCAAGAATTCTTTCGACAAATGACCGGATTCTTTCGACAGAAGCCGAAACTGGCGGCTGTGGCGAAATTTTCAGGCAATCTGGCCACAAATGACCGTTTTTCACCACGGGCTCTGAAACGTTCCACACAAATAGCGGCTTTTCACGACTATTCTTTTTTTCGCGGCTTTATAATGCGAACATTTGTGCCGACCAAAAATTACTAAACATGAGAATTACAGGTACAGGAAGTGCGCTTCCGAAACAGATTGTGACTAATGACATGCTGTCACAGTTCCTGGACACCAGCGATGAGTGGATCAGGACACGCACAGGAGTGACAAGCCGTCATGTGATCTCAGACGAGATGCTGGAGGATCTATTGATACGATGTCAAAGTTCTCAACGATGACACTTGGAAATATTGTCTCTAATAATGTTTTTGTTACCATACCACAAAGGTAACAAGACTAAATTTACCAACCTACTTTTTCCGTTGATCCACAAAGCGTGCTTCATGTCATGTAAGGCATGACGAAACCGGAGCTTAGATGTCATGTCGAGCGACCAGCGGTAGTCAAGACATATCCTTGGAGATATTTCCATTCGCTTCGCTAAGTCGATATGACAACTGGGTACGGACTCAATCAATATGACAACCGGGAGCGAGTCCAGTCGATATGATAACAAAGTGAAAGATATATATGCTCCCGTATTTTTAGCAAAGATTCCTCTAGCTGTGTCACTTTTTGCCGTTTATTTGTTACAGCTCAAAGGATTCCAGCTCCCAAAACATCTTTTTGCATACACCTGTGTCACATTTTAGCCAAAATTTGTCACAGCTCACCTTCACAGAGTCTACTCCTTGAAAAGGCCCCTCTACAGGAATTAGCGGCAGAAAAATGGAGGCTAGTCCTTGAAACAGCACCTATACATGGATTAGGAGCGAGAAAGCTGACGCCAGTTGTTGGAATGGGGAAGACATGAATCCTAGAAAAAAGTGGTTGTATGGGCTTTCTGCCGGATGGGCACAAGGCAAGTCGTGCGAGCCCTTAGGCTGAGCTCGCGCGGCTTGTCTTGAGTGGTCGGCTCTGTATGGCCGACCACGGTGCCTCCAATGGAGGATTACTGTCACTGCCTTTGAAAACTATATGCAGAATAGTATCGGCCGTGGTCGGCGAATACGACGGCCGACCACTATTCAGTCTATGGAGCAGCATCGCCGGCCGGAATCAGGGCAGGCGACTCAAATCAGCCAGCGCGAACGAAACCTAATGGGTTCGCGCTGGCTGATTTGTGCGTAAACAGAGCAGGTGTCGGCAAAAGAAAACTCCTTTGCAGAAAGGTGGAGGTGCCCTTCAGTAAGTGGATGCGCTCTGCAGTAGGGGGAAGGCGCTTTGCGATTAACTGACGTACTGATCCTCGCAGAAGAAATGCCTCTCTTTTCTGCGAGGATTCCAATTCTCGGCTCAAAAACAGCATTTTTGTATAGAAACAGCAATCCTTGCAGAAAAAATGCGTGATTCTTCTGCAAGGATTGCAGCATCGACATTGGCCTAAAGCATATGCTCACCTCCAGTCTTTGAAAACATGCATCTGCAAGGATTAGCGGCGGGAAAACTGGGACTAATCCTTGAAACAGCACCTCTACAAGGATTAGCGGCAGAAAAACTGAGAGTAGTCCTTGAAATGGCACCTCTACAAGGATTAGCGGCGGGAAAACTGGGAGTAGTCCTTGAATGGCACCTGTGCAAGGATTAGGAGCAGAAAATAGGAGATGACAGGCCTTTGTCATATAGAGCGACCAGCGGGAGTCGAGACATCACTTTAGAGATATCTCCATTTGCCCCGCTCAGTCGATATGACAACTGGGGACGGACTCAGTCGATATCACAACTAGAATCAACCTCAGTCGATATCACAACCAGGAACAACCTTAGTCAATATGACAACCGGGCACAAACAGTCGATATCACAACAAATAACAACCTTTTTCAATGAATATGGTGATATTGCGAGGAAAATGATTATATTTAGGGTTGGTTAAATATAAATGCTATGAAAAAAATAACATCAGCACTCATCGGACTCGCAATATCTTTACTCGCGAGCGCGCAGACGACAGTCAAGGTACATGACACGGCGGAAGACCAGCCTGTCATCGCAAAGGAGATCTACGGACAGTTCGCCGAGCATCTCGGAAGGTGCATATACGGAGGAATATGGGTGGGGCCGGATTCGGAGATTCCGAACATAGACGGCTATCGCAAGGACCTTGTGGAGGCACTTCAGGTGCTTAAGGTTCCTGTACTCCGCTGGCCGGGCGGCTGTTTTGCAGACGAGTACCACTGGAGAGACGGAATCGGTCCTAAGGAAGACCGTCCTATGATGATCAATTCAAACTGGGGCGGCACCGTGGAAGACAATTCATTCGGAACCCATGAGTTCTTCAACCTTTGCGAACTCATAGGCACAGAACCATATCTTTCGGGAAATGTAGGTTCAGGCACTGTGGAGGAGCTTGCAAAATGGGTGGAGTATATCACTGCAAAGGGCGGCACAATGGCCCAGCTGCGTGAAAAGAACGGACGCAAGGAGCCTTGGCACCTGAAGTACCTCGGAGTGGGCAACGAAAGCTGGGGCTGCGGCGGAAGCATGACTCCTGAATTCTATTCCGACCTCTACAGACGATATGCGACATATTGCCGCAATTTCGACGGGAACACCCTCTATAAGGTGGCAAGCGGCGCCAGCGACTACGACTACAACTGGACCAAGGTGCTGATGAGCAAGATAGGACAGCAGATGCACGGAATATCCCTCCATTACTACACAGTGAAAGGATGGACTGGCAGCAAGGGATCGGCAACGGTCTTTGACACAGACAGTTACTACGACATTCTCGCGAAGTCTGTGGAAGTCGACGAGGTCATCACCAAGCACGAGACCATCATGGATGTATATGACCCGGAAAAGAAGATAGACCTTCTTCTTGACGAATGGGGAACTTGGTTCGATGTGGAGCCGGGCACAAACCCAGGTCATCTCTACCAGCAGAACACGATGCGCGACGCCATGGTGGCCGCACTCTCGCTGAACATATTCCACAATCATGCAGAGAGGCTCAAGATGGCTAACATCGCTCAGATCGTGAATGTACTCCAGTCGATGATCCTCACAAAGGATGACCAGATCGTCCTTACTCCGACCTACCATGTATTCCGCATGTACAACGTCCACCAGGACGCCACATATATTCCTCTAACCTACAAGGCCGAAGAGTTCCTTTCTCCTTCAGGACGTCCAATGCCGCAGCTCAGCGTCACTGCTTCCAGAAATGCAGACGGCAGGATCAATGTATCGATCGTAAATCCTATGCTTGACAAGGAGCAGACGATAACCCTCGATTTCGAGGAGTACAAGCCTGAAAACGTGAAGGGAGAGATCCTGAAGTCAAAGAACATCAATGACTATAACGACTTCGGAAAGGCTCCAGCCGTAGCTCCGGCACAGTTCGACGGCTTCAAGGCAAAGAAGGATCAGATCGCCGTGACAGTGCCTGCAGCATCAATAATCAACCTGACATTATAACAGACCAAAAACCAGACGGGACAAAATGAAATAGACTGACTACAGTCATAACACTTTTGACATAAACCCCGATAGTTAGACAAAATACTTTCGGGGTTTTGTCATAGAGTATGTCATGTCGGGCGACCGGCGGGAGTCGAGACATCTATAGATACATTAAGTCTCGCCACCCTACTCAACAAATGTATCAGCCAATTCATTCAGAACGCGGTTCAGAAGTGTTGGATGTCTCCAGTTCTATATCTTCTGACTGCCAGAAATCTTTGCGCAGTACAGGGCTCTGCAGCAGGCAAAATCGCCAGTAGGCTATTCAAAACAAATAACGCGGGCTTCGCCCATATTCTAATCTTCAGATTTTACTCCACTGATTACGTTACACAGCCACACCCAATGCACCCGGGTGCGCTCATCATCTTCCCAGACAGCTACAAGGCTACATGCCGCACTTAGGGGTACTACCAAAACACACCCGGGTGCGCTCATCATCTTCCCAGACGCTACAAGGCCACATGCCGCACCTAGGGGTGCTACCAAAACACACCCGGGTGCGCTCATCGTCTTCCCAGACCGCTGCAAGGCCACATGTCTCACCTAGGGGTGCTACCAAAACACACCCGGGTGCGCTCATCGTCTTCCCAGACCGCTGCATGGCCACATGCCGCACCTGGTGGTGCTACCAAAACACACCCGGGTGCGCTCATCGTCTTCCCAGACAGTTTCAAGGCCACATACCGCACTTAGGGGTGCTACCAAAACACACCCGGGTGCGCTTTTGCGTTGGATTTCCGAGAATAATGTTCATTGCAATGTTTTCCTCATTGAGGGATTGCGAAGGCGTGTCCCACTACGGACACAGGCATGGGGAGAGGCCAGACGGAGACAATATGAACAAGAGCGACTATCAGTCATAAGACTTTTAGTCGCCCTTGTCATCATTATGTATATCTGTTCAGACTATTCTGCCACTACAGCTGTGGTGTCGGCAGGTGTAACTGCAAGGCTGTCTGCAGGAACAGCTTCGACAGTCTCTTCAACGACTTCTGTCCTGTTGAAGACAGGGAGCGGCGACTTGAGTCCGACACTGCTGAAGATGTTGCCGAGCCACAGACCGACAGCTACGACCAGAAGGCAGCTGATGGTGATCACCCATTTCTTCCATGCAGGAGTGTCCTTTGCATAAGGATCCTTAAGCTTGAGCTTAGGGAAGACTGCAATGTCTGTAAGTGTCTCGCCGAACGGAATGCCGATCTTGGCAGATGCATTGATCGCCCAGCCGTTGGCATTGAGAAGCGGAGCGATGTTTCTTCTGCGGAGCTTGAGCCATGCCAGAACCATGGCTGGGCCTGAAATAAGCAGCAGGATTCCGACAAACAAGATGACAACCTGCCACCATTTCATGGCCATGATGCCATCTGCCAAAGTAACCAAAGCTGTGCCTATCATGCCGAGAGCCATACCTATGGCTGCAAATATACCTGCGAATTTAGCGATGTCAAATGGGGGAGCTGCCTGTTTTGCGGCATCGGGGCTGGCAGGAAGAGTTGCAGGAGCTGCATTGATCTTTGCTGTCGCATCCTTCATGATCTTCGCATCCTTGTCTGCTGCAGATTTCGTAATGAGATTCTCCACAGCAGTCGCCATCCTCCTGTACGGAGACCAGAACGCCTGGGCTACACTGATAGGATTGTCTACGATCTTGGTGACTACAGCATCCCAGTCAAGGCCGTCATTGTCATAGAAGATGGCGTTCTTTCCGACCACGAGGTCACCTATGTCACCGACTGTCACTGCCGCGCAGATCTGGAGCTTACCCGGTCTGCTTTTTGTCACACAGTCACAGTAGACCAGATACATTCCGCTCTTGACTGCCATCGCTGTGTGTTTGCCCATATCTGCCACATGCATGCAGAAACGGCACTCGCGCTGGTCGATGATGAGTCTGCCGACCTGGAAGATCGCATTGACCTTCTTGTCCTTATCATAGAAGTCCTGGAGAGTGACGAAGTTTCTGAGAAGACGGTAGAAGTCGCGAAGGATGTGGAGGAACTTGTTCACTGTCTCTATATTGTCTGATTCCTCCTTCAGCGCTGCATCCTTGGCAACGATTTCAAGGAGTTCGTCCTTCCTGTTCTGGCTTATGAAGTTCTTGATGGCGTCAAGTCCGAGGGATTCAACAGCAGCGCCTGCCTTGGCACCCTTCCATGCAGAATAGGATGCGAATCTGGCTCCTATGGCAGCCCAGTCCGCTTCTGTAATGCATTTGAGGCGGTCTGCAAGTGCAACTTCCCTGATGAGGGCGAACTGTGCAGCCCAAGCCGGGTTCACAGGCTCGTCAAGATTGATCTCCGCCTTTCCGACAACCCTTGCAAGAGGGTAGGATGCGATCTGATCAACCTTTCCAGTAAGGTTGTCCGCGCTGATTGATGCTATAGATGAAGTCTGGACATCAAGCGATGCAGCGCTGTCCGGAGTGAAGGCTGCAAGTTTAGAACGCATGAAGAAGTCCTTCACCTTTGCATCGAGAGCATTGTATGCTGCAATAGTCGCATCGGTCTTGTCTCCGAACGGAGCAGGCACCTCTGCATCCACCCAAGCCACATAATCTGCAAGAGCCTTGTAGAAGGTCTCTATTGTCGCGGCATCCACGCCGGCTGCTCCACTGCGGTCAGCTACGCCTCCCACAGTCGCCACCGCCGCCGCAATCGCCGCCTTCTGCTCGTCATTGTCCGCAGATGCCTCGGTGATCACTCCGTCTCCGTTGTAGCGTGTCTGTGCAAAGATTGCAGCACAGTCAGCGGTGTCTGCAAGTGAAATCACTTCAGAAGGCTTGCCGAGATTGTCCACTATCTGCTTTGCGGATTTATAGAGCTTCTGTCCCGCTTCTGTCTCTGTGTCGATGGCATTGAGGTCGATGCTGTCAGCACCTTTCAGGAGAATGTCCTTGTCCTTGAGAAGGGAAGTGACCCATTCCGCTGTCTTGACCACGTCATCCACATGAATCTTTCCGTCACCGTCGGTGTCCATATATGAAAGGCTCTTTTCATCAATCTCGAGCCCCTTTACAGGACATGACAGGACTGTCCACATCTTCAGGTCAAGTTCTCCAAGGTGAGCGATGTCTTCTCCTGATGTGATCTTGACACGTGAGGAGCCACCGATGTTGACGAACTCCCATCTGTAATTTTTGTCTTTGCTGAACATATGTAATAACTGTTAATTGATTATATCGAATCTGCACGAAAGGCAAAGCCTCTCAAAAATCCTCCAAAATTAACAATTATTAATCAAAACTTCAAAGAGAGTATCCACTAATCCTTATATAAATTGTATTTTTGCACCGCAGAATATAATATCAGATGGATATCATAATACGGGACGCAGAAATCGAGGATGTGCCTTTCCTGGCCAGGTGTGTGATGGCGGCTGTCGGCACGCTTGACCTCGAGGATGACACGAAGGACAACCCTTCATACGACACTATATGTGAGCTGTGCGCCATGGAACACAGCCTTTACTGCTGGAATCACTTCAGGGTGGCGGTAGACCGTGCCACAGGGAAACCGGTGGGCAGCCTACTTGCATACGACGGAAAGAGATATGCGAGGGCCAGGGAAATGAGCTTTTCCTACGCGGAAGAAAAGCTGGGCATCCGGTTCGATGACTCTGACATGGAGACCTGCAGGGGAGAGTACTACCTGGATTCCATGGCAGTGCTTCCGGAGTACAGGGGGCACAGGATAGGCCATGCCCTGATACAGGACGCCATAGAGCAGGGCAGACAGGACAGACACACAAGATTCACCCTCATCGCAGAGAAGGACGCACCTGCACTTCAGTCCTATTATTCACTTCTGGGATTCGCTCCCGAAGAGGAGATTCTCTTCTTCGGACAGCCTTATGTCCGCATGGTCCACAATGTGTAGAAAGTGTTTGTGAGGGTACATTCTTTGTAGTATCTTTGCGCGCTGAATCTTAAAAATCATATGCAGAAACCAATAATATATCAGATGCTTCCACGCCTGTGGGGCAACAACTGTCCGATGCCGGTGAAGAACGGCTCTCTTTCAGAAAACGGCACCGGAAAATTTTCAGACATAGACACGGCGACCCTCGATTATGTGAAATGGCTCGGCTGTACACATATATGGTACACAGGAATATTGAGACACTCCACACAGGCTGCAGAGCAGGGATGCACTCCGTCCCATCCGCAGTTCGTCAAGGGAAAGGCAGGTTCCCCATATGCAATCTGCGACTATTACGATGTCAATGCCTATCTCTCTGATAATCCGGAAGATAGAATGGCCGAGTTCGAGTCTTTGATCAAGAGGACTCACGATGCCGGCCTGAAGGTTATAATCGACTTTGTGCCTAACCATGTTGCCCGTGACTACGGCAGGACAGACCCTTCAGAGGGACATCCTATGCTTGGAGCGGACGACGACAAGTCTGTCCACTGGAAGCCGGAGAATGACTTCTTCTATTATCCCGGAGAATGTCTTACCCTGCCGACTGAAACACCGGAGGGAATGGAGCCTTACCATGAATGCCCGGCAATGGCGACAGGCAACAACTGCTACAGCCCGAATCCTGGAATCAACGACTGGTACGAGACCATAAAGATCAACTACACGGACAACCACACAGCAACATGGGACAAGATGCTTGACATCCTGAGATTCTGGGCCGCCAAAGGAGTGGACGGATTCAGATGCGACATGGTCGAGCTGGTTCCTGCCGAATTCTTCAGATGGGCCATCGGGAGGATAAAGTCGGAGTATCCGTCAGTCATCTTCGTTGCGGAAGTCTACAAGAAGGAACTCTATAACCAGTACATCAGGTCAGTCGGCTTCGATTACCTGTATGACAAGTCAGGACTGTACGACACCTTGCGTACTGTAGTGGAAAAGAATGTGGACGACAACGGAATGCCTGTGGAATTGTGGCAGTCCGCAATGGGGATCACAAGGAACTGGCAGTTCCTCGGCGACCTCCAGCCATATATGCTTAACTTCCTGGAGAATCATGACGAGCAGCGTTTCGCCTCAGATTATTTCGGCGGCGATGCCATGAGGACCTTTGCTCCGCTATACGTCTCACTGTTCCTGAATACGGCTCCTTTCATGGTCTATTTCGGCGAAGAGGTCGGCGAGAGCGGAATGTATGAAGAGGGATTCAGCGGGCGTGACGGCAGGACTACCATATTCGACTGGTGGAGCCTGGACTCTGTGAAGAGGCTCCGCAAGGTGATAGAATCAGGAGACTACCGCAGCCTGGATCGTGATGCGCTGGTCAAGGGAGGCCTGACCGACGGGGAGGCTCAGATGTTCGTCAAGTTTGCGAAAGCTCTGAGGTTCGCTGCATCTGACTCAGCCATAGCCTGGGGTACGACCTATGACCTCTGCTACTGCAACATGTCATCCGACGGATTCGACAAGAACAGACACTTTGCCTTTCTGCGTGATTATAAGGAACATACGCTTCTGATTGCGTCGAACTTCTCCGGCTGTGAGGCGAAGATGAAGCTGGAAATCCCGGCCCACGCCTTCGAGTGGATGGGAATACCGGTCACAGAAGATATGCATCCGGGAAAGATCATCGAAGTCACGGTCCCCCCTATGGACGGAGTTATCATCAGACTTGTTTAGAAAGGGCAATCTAAAAGCCTACGATGGCTTCATTGGACGAACGGTCTATATACCCGTCAAGCCCTTCCGGAGCCTTGTATAATCTGGTGTACAGGCCTTCTTCAACACATTCCAGTGCGGAGATGGCTTGTTCATCTATATATCCGTCTCCTCTGACAGTGTCGACTGTAAGATAGCCTACTCCAAGTGAAGTTATGTTCTGGAAGAAATGGGTTCCCTGACTTGGCTCTATCTGATAGCCTGGAATTGCGCTTTCCACGATCATCCTTGCTTCAGAAATCTCGTTCCAGAGCACCGGAATGCCAAGCCATGGGTCTGACGAGCCCCACCTTCCCGGACCTATGAGCAGATAATTGGCCCCTTTCTTCTTCATCTTGTCATTCATGGCGGCAATCTCTGCTGCCATCTCCTTTGTCCTGGCGCTGTCGAAAGTAGCCGATGGTACATGAAGGATATATCCTATGTTCTCGATATGGCCGGAGCCGAGTGCTTTTGTGGACTTGATGATGATGTTGTCCATCTGCTCGGCTGCCTTGCTTATGGAGATGTTGTGCTCCTCATTGTATTCTCCGACAGGGCGCACCTGCAGGAGCTTCATGTTGAGAATTCCTTCCTTGGTCACGTCTGCGGCAAACTCCATCTCTATGTCGCACATGAGTTCGTCCTTGCAGATCTGCATGAGGTCGGAGAGGATCTTGGCCACTGGATATCTGTTATATTTCAGGATTGCATCGAAGGAGATGACGCGCGGGCCCTTTGCAGTGATGCCGGGAAGCATCCTGTTGTTCTCGACGCTGAAGGTCGAAGCCACAAGTTCCGGATGTGAACTGTCAGGAAGCACTTCAGCTATAGGTGCATGCATGAGGTTGATGCCTTCATCACGGGAGATCTTGAAGGCTCCCGGACGCAAGTCAAGGGCATACATCATCTTCTGGGTGTCCCTCAAGGCAAGCTTGGTCTCAGACAGCTGGAGGATCTTTTTCGGATATTTAGGATTGAACCTTAGCGTGTTGCCCCCGTCCACGACTGTCTTTCCGAGCCCGAAAGCCAGGTCAACGATGCCGTCTTCCGGCTTTTCATTACCGAGCGGATAGAAATTCACCGAACGGGCAACTCCTGACATAAGCGGATAGTAAAGTCCGTTATGTTCCGAGCCGCATATGCTCTGCACGACAACAGCCATCTTTTCCTCGCTCAGGAGGTTGGCTGTCGTCTGTATATATGTCCTGCTGCCGTTGTAGAAGACAGAAGCATAGACGCTCTTGATGGCCTTGCCGAGCATTCGGAGCATCTGGTCCCTGTTTTCCACAAGCGGAATCATGTAGGTAGAATAGACTCCTGCAAAGGGTTGGTAGCTGCTGTCTTCCAGCTTCGAACTTGAACGGACGGCAAGAGGGGAGCGCGTCGTCTCGACGAAGGCCCTCAGCTCGTCTACAAGCTTCTCAGGAAGTCGTGATGCCACGAATTCCGAGAGTATCTCCTCATCAGAGACCTCTGAATCAATGACATACTGAAGATCATTCTCCAGAATGAACTGGTCGAAGTAGTCGGTTGCAATGACCACGGTGCGCGGAATCGAGATCTTTACATTCTCATATCTTGAAGAAAGGCCGTGCTTGTAAACAAGACTGTTCAGGAAAGCCAGTCCTCTGGCCTTCCCGCCGAGAGAGCCGTCTCCCATCCTTGAGAACCATATATGCCTTCCGTAGCTTGAAGAATCGAAATGCGCGATCACTCCGCGACCTGTAAGTGCATGATAGTCATGAATCTGCTGCGAAACATAAGCCCTCAGCTCCCCTATATTCGCGAAATGGCTTTCAGAGACCTTCTTGAACTTGGAACCGAGGGTGAACAGGCCCCTCGCCATGAACCACTTCGAGAGCATGTTCTTGGAAGTGTTGGCCAGAAGCACCTCGTCAGGAACTTCGCGCATCAGATGCTCCAGTTCCTTGAGATTGGCTGCACGTCCATATTCTATCTTCGATGAATCTCTGAACACAAAGTCTCCGAAGGCGAACTCGTCCCTTATGTAGTCATAGAGCTGGATCATCAGGGTCTTGGAGTATTTCCTTAGAAAGCCTACCCCAAGTCGCTCAGCCTCAGCTGATATGCAATCCTGAGATGACTGCAGGAGAACCGGCATCATCGGGTCATCAGCCTTGATGTGGCTCACCAGTTGTATTCCGGCATCAAGCTGCTCCTTGTCGCTTCCTTCACCCCTGTGACAGCAGAATCCTACATCAGAAATCACTCCGAGAAGATTCGACTTGTACTTTTCGTACATGCTCATCGCATCGTCGAGATTGGTAGCCAAAAGGATCTTCGGGCGCGAACGCTTCATGTGCTTGCGCTGCTGTTCATTAAGGGTCTCCTTAAGAAACTCTGTACTCTGCTTGAGGATCATCTTGTACAGTTCCGGTAGATAGGTTGAATAGTACCTCACGGAATCCTCGACCAGGAGAATGCTCTGTACACCGACTTCAAGTATGTCATTGTCTGCATTCTTCAGGTCCTCGAACAATTTGATGATGGCCACAATCAGATCAGCATTTCCATGCCAGCTGAACATGTAGTCTATTGCAGAAGTGTCCTGGCCGGCTATTCTCCTGTACACTTCCTTGGAGAAATGCGTAAGAAGCACGAACGGAATGCTCCGCCCCTCCTTCTTAAGGTCAGATGCAAGATTGAACACCTCCTGGTCACCCACATTATACATGCAAATGATCATGTCAATGCCGACAGTGGTCTGAAGGACCTCACGGGCCTGAGCAGAGGTCTGCACCCAGACAAACTTAGGCGGGGTGCTGAGGTTAAGGTCAATATATTCCCTGTATATCTGAGTCTCGATCTGTCCGTCCTCTTCGAGGATGAAGGTGTCGTAGTTGCTGCATATCATCAGGATCCGCCTTACGCGGTAGCCCATAAGTGACTCATAATCAGCATTATTCAATTCCTTAAGAAGTTTAGGCTCAAGGGTGTTCATGGTTGTGTCAGGTTAATTGGATTGTATCAAAACAGTCGTCTTCTGAATTCTGCCACAGTCAGTGCGGCCGCCACTGCTGCATTGAGGGATTCCGATCCCGGATCATCCGCCGGATAAGGCGGTATGTAGAGCTTGTCTGTCACCAGTTTCTCCATTGCAGGCGAAATTCCCTCGGATTCGTTTCCGATGACTATCATCACAGGACAGTCAGTACCTGTGTCAAGTGTTCTTGAATATATGTTCCTTCCGTCCAGGAATGTGCCGTAGACCTTGCCGCCTGCTGACAGAACCACTTCCGACAATGCCGGAAGATCCACATAATGAAGCTTTACACGGAAGACTGCTCCCATGGTCGCCTGCACGACCTTCGGGTTGAACACATCCACAGTGTCTCTGGTCGCAAAGACGGCATCGATTCCGAACCAGTCGGCAATGCGGAGGATGGTGCCGAGGTTTCCGGGGTCCCTGATGGTGTCGAGGGCAAGATAGAGCCCTCCCTTCGAAAACTCAGGTGCCAGCCGGCCGAGATCATCTATATATATGTCCGAGGGCTTGCGTACGACTGCAAGCACAGGGGAGGGAGATGCAAGGGCAGAGATCCTCTTCATGGCCTCTTCGCCTATATCGTTCCTGTGATAGATGCACTCCACTTTGAAAGGTGAGCGTACAGCCTCTTCCACCATCTTTTCACCCTCTACGGTAAAAAGTCCGGTCTCATCCCTGAACTTCTTCTGTTGCAGAGACTTGACTCGTTTGATGTCATTATTGGAAATATTCGCCATTTGGGTTCGTTTCTGATCAGGTTCCGCAAGACGCGAAACAAAGCAAAGTTATCATTTATTTGGCAAAAAGACATATTTATTTTGGCTAAAATTTTGAGATGACGTCACTTTAAGATAAATTTGCATATATATTCATATGAAAAAGGGATTGAATGTCATATTCATGGCTCTTGCCATGCTGTTTCTGTCTGCCTGCAGCACTACACGTGTTCTCAAGGAAGATGAATACCGCCTGCGCAGAAACAGGATAGAGATCACCAATGACAAGAAATTCAACCCCAGCCAGCTCAACAAATACCTCAAGCAGAACGAAAGCCTCGGCTGGAGCCCTTTCCTTTATGTATATAACTGGAAAAACGGAAAGGGCGGACCGTGGGACAGGTTCCTTACAAACATCGGAAGGGCTCCGGTCGTATATAAGCCGGAACTTGTAGAGACGTCCGTTGAAAACATAGAGAACCACCTCGAATACATAGGCTACTACGGGTCGAAAGTAAATGCAGAGATCTGGACAACGGGCAAGCAGGTAGACATCAAGTACAATGTGACCTTGGGCAGGCGCTACCCGATCAAGGACATCACAATCAACATTCCGGAACACGGCGAATTCAGAGAAGCCTTTCTGGCAGACACAAGCGGAATCACCATAAAGAAGGGCGACTTTCTGGCTGAAAGCCTTCTTGAAGTCGAGACAGAAAGGTCGAGCAGCAAGCTCAGGAACCAGGGCTTCTACGATTTCAGCAAGAACAACTACTTCTTCGAGGCGGACACCATCAGCGTGCCGGGCTATGCGCTTCTGGACATGACGGTCAACGAGTACACCAGAAACGAGTCGCCCAAAGAAGCGGAGCCTATCCGCCGCTTCTATTTCAACGACATTAGCATATCCTATCCGAAGGATCTGAAGATAAAGGAGAACATCCTCTATAACTTCAATACCATCGTACCTGGCGACCTCTATGACGCAGACGTCGTAAGCAACACATATTCAAGGTTTTCCGCTCTGGATGTTTTCAGCAGCGTCAACATCGGGATGAACAAGGTGGACACGAATCTTGTGGACTGCTCCATCGTCCTCACCCAGTCCAGGCTTCAGGGTATGAAGGTGAACTTCGAATTGTCCACAAATTCTTCGGGACTGTGGGGACTTTCGCCTCAGCTGTCTTATTTCCACAAGAACATATTCCATGGGGGAGAATGGCTCAACCTAAGCTTCATGAACAATTCCCAGTTCAAGCTGAGCGACAATGTGCGTTCCACCGAATTCGGAGCATCAGCCAGCCTGAGCCTTCCGAGATTCTTCCCGCTTCCGTACAGACTGTTCGACCAGGAGATACCACGCACAGACATCAGCCTTTCATTCAACTACCAGAACCGTCCAGAGTACAAGAGGAACATGATATCCACCTCGTACGGCTACAACGGCAACATGAACAGGAAGTACTTCTACCAGGTCTATCCTCTCCAGCTGAATATCATCAGACTCTTCAGCATGGATGAAGACTTCTACAGCACACTGGCAAACGACCCTTTCCTGCGTAACGCCTATCAGGACCACTTCGACCTCGGTTCCGGAGCGACATTCTATTACACGACAAACAGCTCCAACATTCCTGACGAGACCTATTTCTATTCGAGATTGCAGATAGATGTGGCCGGTAATCTGCTCAGTGCCTTCAATCCTCTCATGCGGGAGGACGCCAACGGCTCGAGGATGATATGGAACACCCCTTACTCTCAATATGTCAGGGGAGAGCTTACTCTTGGCAAGACCTGGGTCTGGGGCAAGAGGATGGGCCAGTCGCTTGCCACAAGGATTCTGGCCGGAGCCGGATACGCCTATGGCAACTCCACGGCTCTGCCGTTCGAGAAGCACTTCTACGGGGGTGGTTCCAACAGTCTCAGAGGTTGGCAGGTAAGGACAGTCGGCCCTGGAACGTCTCAGATGGACAAATCCTTCATAATCCCTAACCAGACTGGCGACATGAAGCTTGAAGCCAACATCGAATACCGCTTTGACATTGCCTGGAAGTTTGCTGGAGCTGTCTTTGTGGATGCCGGAAACATATGGATGCTGGAACACAAGGGCTCCAAGGAGATGGAGTCAGCGATATTCAGATGGAAGAATCTCGGCGACAGCATAGCTGCCAACTGGGGGGTAGGCCTGCGTCTGGACTTCGGAGTCATGCTTCTGCGTTTCGACTACGGTATCAAGTTCCACAATCCTGCATTGGAGCAGAAATGGATAGGCCCGTCAGACTGGCTGAAGAAGGGCAATAACGTGCTCCACTTCGGAGTCGGTTATCCGTTCTAAATCTATCACTTGCAGGACTGCATACATGAAATGGGATATATGCCTGAAGAAGTCCCTGCAACACTCTGCAGGACAAATGTAAGCTGTTATTTATAATACTTCGGCCAAAGCGCTTCAAGACGAGAGCGCAGAGCCTCTTCCTGCCTGTTGTCGGCAGGTTCATAGAATTTATGCCCCTTCAGCTCTTCAGGCATGAATTCGAGATCGGCAAAATGTCCCGGATAGTCATGGGCATATTTATATCCGTCAGAATATCCAAGTTCAGCCATGAGCTGTGTCGGCGCATTCCTCAAATACAGGGGCACAGAAGCCATCTGAGTCTCCTTCGCCACTGCGAGCGCATCATTTATAGCCATATATGCTGAATTGCTCTTTGCCGATGAGGCAAGGTATATTGTACATTCCGCAAGTGGAATGCGGGCCTCCGGCATACCTATGCTGTGTACGATCTGGAAGCATGAGTTCGCAAGAAGAAGGGCATTGGGATTTGCAAGTCCCACATCCTCGGCAGCCAGGATGCAGAGGCGCCTTGCTATGAAGAGGGGATCTTCACCGCCGTCAAGCATACGTGCAAGGTAGTAGACGGCTGCATTCGGATCGGATCCGCGCACGCTCTTTATGAAGGCAGAGATCACATCATAGTGCATCTCGCCCCCTTTGTCATATATTGCCGTGTTTTCCTGAAGGCAGGACGTAACAACCTTATTGTCAATAACTACAACAGAAGAGTTACCGAAGGACCCCACCACTATCTCGAGGATATTCAGGAGTTTTCGGGCATCTCCGGCGGCATGTCTGAAAAGGGCCTCCGTCTCTTTCACCTTGATGTCCCTGTGCTTGAGGACTTCATCCTGTCCGAGGGCACGGTCAAGAAGCATCTGGAGGTCATCCTTGCCAAGAGACTTCAGCACGAAGACCTGACAGCGCGACAGAAGGGGAGTTATGACTTCAAAGGAAGGATTCTCTGTGGTCGCACCTATCAGGACTATGGTTCCGTCTTCGACTGCACCCAGGAGGGCATCCTGCTGGGACTTGTTGAAGCGATGGATCTCATCAATGAACAATATTGGTGAGAGCCCGCTTGAGAACAGGGAATTAGAACGGGCCTTTTCTATGACTTCCCTTACATCCTTCACCCCGGCGCTTACTGCAGACAAGGTAAAGAATTCCCGGTTCAGGGACTTGGCTACAATGCGCGACAGAGTCGTCTTTCCGACCCCGGGAGGCCCCCACAGGATGAACGAAGAGAGGTTCCCGCTCTCTATCATGTTCCTTAATATGCATCCGGGACCTATAAGATGACGCTGACCCACATAACCTTCAAGGTCATGTGGGCGCATTCTTTCAGGAAGTGGAGGAAGCATTCTGCTGCGTCCTATGTTGTCGTCACTGATCATAATTCCTTACCGAACACTCTGCGACGTTTATGCTGTTCGTTGTCAAAGCCCCTCCACATGGCCTGCACCTTGGTGTTGGTCTCAAGTTCGGCGCTTGTCTCGGCATACTTGAAGCCGAGCTTCTTGAAATTGGTGAAAAGGTCCTGAAACAGAAGGGTAGTGACGCCCTTGTTCTGGAGTTCCGGCTTTACGCCTATGAGGAGGAGATCCACTGTCTCCGGCTTCTTCAGATACATGTTCTTGACAAGATGCCACCAGCCGAACGGCAGCATCTCTCCGTTGCATTTCTGGAGGGCATCGGACAGAGAAGGCATTGTGACTCCCGCTGCCACGAGTTCTCCATGCTCGTCCTCGATGAAGCTGACCATCCTCAGGTCAAGAAGGCCGAGATACTGGTCAACGTATGAATCGATCTGCTTCTCCGAGAGAAGTGAATATCCGTAGAGAATGCAGTATGTGTCGTTGATCAGACGGAAAAGCTTGTGTCCGTACTTCTCGTCGCGGATCTGCTTGCGGGTCTTCTTCACTATCCTGAGCTTGTTCCTCTCCATTACCAGCTGAGCAAGCTTCTGGTGCCTTTCTGGCAGGGTCTCCGGAATCCTGATGCGGAACTCCATCCAGTCTGTCTCCTTTACGTATCCATGCTTCACCATGTGCTCAGGATAGTAAGGATGATTGTAGATCATGGCCATGGTTCCCATCCTGTCGAAGCCTTCCACGAGCATTCCTTCGGGATCGAAATCGGTGAACCCGAGCGGGCCTACGATGGAAGTCATGCCATGTCTGCGTCCGAATTCCGACACAGCATCGAGAAGGGCTGCTGACACTTCAAGGTCATCCACGAAGTCTATCCAGCCGAAGCGGACCTGCTTCACCTTCCAGGCCTCATTCGCCTTGTTGTTGACTATGGCTGCAACGCGGCCTACGAGTTCGTCATTCTTATATGCAAGATAGAGTTCGGCCTCACAGAAATCAAAAGCGCCGTTCTTCTCCCTGTTGAAGACTGTCATGTCGTCATCGGGCATGCACGGCACATAATAAGGATGTCCTTTATAAAGGCGGTTTGCGAATCTAACGAATTGCTTGAGTTCCTTTCTGGTGGAAACTGTCTTGATTATTACTGACATAGGTTATCAATAGGTTTATGGTCTGTCATACAATTCTACAAATTTAGTAAAACTTTCCGTAAAAATTATTAATTTAGCAAAGTTAATGACACGTTTTTATCAATCATGGCACCTGTCATAAGAATAGCACTCCTGACATTGGCGGCAATGACTTTGTCGGTCAATATCTTCTGTCAGCCCAAGACAGCAGGAGTGTCATTCAGCTATGCAGGCATAGGACTTACTTATGAACACCTGACTTCGCCTTCGACTTCCGTCATGCTTCAGATAAGGGCGGATTCAGTCACGGATTTCGGACCGAAGATCACGGAACCATGTTATGCCATGTCAGCCGTATGGAACATGATATCAGGTGAGCTGATCTCGCGCAATGGCAACGTGATCCGTTTCATGAACGGCCCCGGCCTGACCATGGGAGTGTCAAACGACTTCATGGCGGCAAGGGGACCCTTTGCAGGACTTGCCTGGCGATTTGCAGGAGAATGTTCGTTCAGCAGGGGTATAGCCATATCTATAAGTGTGGCGCCGATGCTTGGAGTTCACCTTTCACGTGTGGACGATTACATAACCATGGGACTGTTCCGAAACGGACTCCTGTACGGAGTGATGCCGGAAGTGGGAATCAAGTATATTTTCGGAAGATGAGGAAGTTTCTATGCATATTGTTAATGCTGAATGCATTTAACATCATTGTTCTGGCTCAGGACAGGGATGCTGAAGCCTATCCTTCCCTCACTTTCGGTGCGGAATGGAGCTTTGTAGCGTCCGTCCAGTCGGGGTTCCATCATAACTTCTTTTCGCCTGAAGGCTACCGTGTGAACCTGGAAGGGAACACATTCAGATATAAGAGGGATTCAGATGCATATGTGCATATAGGCTGGAATATTGACGGGAGCTGGAATCTCGCGATTTACGCAGGGTATGCAAGCGTGGATGAGGTGATAAAGATACTGCCGGTGAGCCTGAGGGCGACGAGATTCTTCGGGAACAATCCTATGGCGGACAGATGGTTCACATTCATAGACCTGGGAAGCGGCCTCACCCTCAAGAGGCCTCTGCAGGAGATTCTTGCAGGCAAGCTGGGATTCGGCTACCGCATATCACTGAGCCGTGACACGAAGCTGGACTTTCATCTGGCTGCAAGAATGACCTATACTCATAAGAACATCATATATGACAACACAATGATTCCTTTTGACAAGATCAACCGCAACAACATATATGTCGGAGCAGTGTCAGCAGGAATGGCAGTGGTATTTTAACGTAGATTTACAATGGCTATAAGACTTACAATGGCAAAGACAGAACGCATCCTGTTCTGCGGCAGCAAATGGTGGGGCGACCCTGATATGCCCGAAAACATGCAGTATCCGACCATGACGGTCACCGAAGACGGGGAGACCTTCGACTATCCTCTCACTTTCCTGTGCCAGATCAACTGCGAGGACATAGCCCCCTTTGACAAGGAAGACAGGCTACCACATGAAGGCATGCTCTATTTCTTCGCAGCCGTAGATGACTACATAGGCTATGAATCCCCTGTGGAGAACTGCAGGGGAGAATGGCCCAAGGGGCGTCTGGTCGTGAAATATGCTAAGGCAATCAACTTCGAGACCTTCCAGACATGCATGCTTGTGGGTGATGAAGACGAGCAGCTGACCGAGCCGGAGCTGGAGATCACATTCAGCGGATGTGCGGACAACGACCCAGGGATCAAGATGCTATGCACTTGTTCCGATCCGGAGCACTATCCTGAGCATCAGACTCTTATGCATCTGGAATCAGATGCCGTCACCGGCTTTGACTTTGGAGAGGGGAGTCTGGACATCCTCATAAAGGATTCTGACCTGAAGTTCGGAAACTGGAAGAAGACAAAAGCCTGCTTGAAATAAGCAGGCTTTTGTAAGAAACTGTTTAATAAGTCATTTATTTGACGATCTTCGGGAAACGGCCTTTGTAGTTGCCGATAGTCAGGTTCAGTCCCAGAGTCAGGTTGGTGTTCCACCTGTTGACCGGTATGAACTGAGGGGTGACGTTAAAAAGCGGTAGGAATGAATCCAGACCGGCAAAGAAGGTAAGACCGTCCGAATGGAGGTTGATTGCGGCTCCCAAAGAGCTTCCGTAGGTTGATACAGCATAGCTGCATGATGCCGAGAATGCATTTGCCGGTGCTATATTCGCAGATATCCTGCCTTCGGTCCATGAATATGCACCGTCAAAACGTCGGGTACCGAGAAGGCCGAACGAGAGTCTTTCATAGAAAGGCATACGTGCCTCAAGTCCAAGGTGCGCAGTCGCGCCGAGAGGACGGCGTCCGGGTTTATGATCATCTGACTTCGTCAGATTGAAGACTGTCATCAGGTCATCGACCATGGCATCTATCTGGTCTTCAACGGAAGTGTTGTTTCCGTCATGCGAAATCTCTCCGAATCCGGTGAATCTCCAAGGTTCCGCTCCTGATGGAGTGTGAGCGCTGAATCCCTGTTTCCAGCCAATGGATCCGAGATCAAGGACGGATGCGGATGCGGTGAAATATTCAAGGAAATCCGCAGAAACTCCAAGATCTACTGCAAAGCCGGTAGAGTGTTCCATATTCTTCAAGTCTTCAAATGAGGCAGGATAAGTAATTGATTCAAAGTTCAATGACTCATCTATATCAAAAGGACCGTTCACAAGGAGTTCTCCATCTGCACTGACAGACCATTCGTCTGCCGCCATCCTGAGATTTACATTGTTCATCAGAAGGTCCGCACTGATGACTCCCACAAGCATCTTCAACCTTGCTCCGACATTGATGAAGTCGAACAGGCGGCAGGAAGCTCCATAGGCAAGTTCCAGTCTGGCATCTGCCCTAGCTCCTATATTATTTATGTCCCATTTGTCCACACCATCAGACGCGCCCTCCTTCATGAAGCTGAACAGGCTCTTGGGAAGTCCGATTCCGGCATCTGCCCTTGCGGAAATATCTATTGTATGGAATAGTTTTCCGGTGTAGAATCCTACAGCAAAGACAGGTATGTCCACATTGATATTCATCCTGTTGAAATCCTTGAGAGAACCTGAGAAGTCGTCTGCAGAGACGTTCGGACTGAGGAAAGTCGTGAGGGTGCCCTTGCCGGTAGGGTAGAGGAAGGACGAGAGCGCCATGTTCGATTCAACACCGACACCTGTCTTTCCCAGCACCGGGATGGCCAGAAAGCCCCTTTCCCCCTGGAAAGACGGATTGAACTTATATGAATAGGTGTATCCGTCAAGGAAATACGCAGTCCTGAGATTCTGCTGTGCATATGCTGTGACAGAGAGTGTCAATGCCGCCAGCATCGTATATATGATCGGTTTTATGTTCGGTTTCATTTTCTCATGGATTAGAGGTTCTCGGTATTGATTGTTATTCCGTCAGGAAGACTCAGGGATATGTTCCTCAATTCGATGCCCTGGTTGATGTTCAATGGGACGCCGACATGTTCCGGAGACGGAGCCGAAGCAGTGACAGTGAACCTTAGAGCATTGAATCTGACAGATCCTTTCCTTGGGGTGAGAGTCAGTGTTACCGGAGTGACGACCGGAGACTCTGGGGTTCCTGAAGCAATCCTGCTGTCGGAACTGAACTCAAGCCCGTCTACAGGATAGGCTTCAGAATCAAGTGCCATGACAGTGAAATCAAATGACATCGGAATAGAGTTGACGAGATCCATGTCCAGCACCAGACTGTCTGCAACAGCATCAGAATCCACGTCATCAGTATCTACATCAAATACATATCTGAGAGCAGCATTCTCCGAAAATGCGAGAGGAAGATCGAGCCTGTACTCATATCCTACCCGATATCCGTTCACACCTAACTGATAGTCGAAGTAATCTTCCGAATACCTTATCAGCATATCATGGACAGACACTCTGTCAGGGATCTCTCTGAACATATCCCTTACAGCAGGGTCCACTATGTTCACTGCTCCTTCCTCCACATCCAGCTCATGGCTTGAAATTGCCAGAGTGAGATCTGAAGCTGCAGCTACATCGATCATCTTATCCTTTCCTAATGAAACGGTAGCCGAAGATGATGACATATATGAAGTGATGTCGGTCTGAAGACCGAAAGACATATCCATCCAGTTATGAATCGTCAGATACAAGGTCGGGTCATATATCCCTATGGAAGCCTTATTGTCAGCGAGAAAGGCAGGAAGGTCCTCTATCTCAAGATCGGTGTCTTCATTTTCAGCTACATAATTTACCTTGAGCTCCGCAGTTGCAGGTCTGCAGACGAATCCCTTCATTGCGGCAGTCACCTCAATGTCACCTGTGAGTCCGGCAAGGTCATCAGTATTTACATACATGTCGCCTTCGAAACCGACTTCAAGGTTAAGTCTGAGCTTTCCATCAGCAAAGGCACCTTCAGGAATATAGATCCGGTTGAAATAGAAGTTGAGTTCTGATGGAGAAGGCACATCCTGCAGGAGGACGATAGTATGCTTGTCTTCTACCTGATATTCAGGATATTCCAGATAGTTCTGAATAACGACATATTCTGGGAAGGTGATTCTGAAACCGGATTTCAGCCAGACTCTGGCGTCAGATTCCAGATTCAGGGAGACATCCTCAAAGAAGGAAACCGACCTTACGTCCACGATTTCTTCGGGAAGGTCAGCCTCGAAATTCATGGATGTAGAAGTCGAGAGGGGAGAACCGGTAAGTTCACTATAAGAAAACGACATCCCCTGAAAAGCCCCGCCAGGCATATTGACAAGCGATAGGGGAAAATTCATTACTACCGGCTCAAACATCTGGTCCTCAGGAATATAGGATTCAAATGAGAGCAGTTCATCAGAGCCGATAGTAAAGGCTTCCTCACCCGTGATCTGCAATTTGAGATTACCGTCAGTGTCTGTGGTAATGTCGTCCGAGAGTCCGAACAGATCACTTATGGCCACCTTGCTGACGCTTCCGACAGGGACTGCCAGACCAGGCAGGAGATTCAGCTCTGTGTCTATCTCCCTGTTCAGGTCATAATCGCCATTCACACATGAGGCAACGAAAAAAAACGAAGTGATGCCACACACAAGCATCCTCCGACTGAAATTGACCGTCTTTTTCATACTGTTGAAATGTATTTAGTGATGCAAACTTACAAAAAAACGACAATTAAAGCAATCTCGTTATCTCATTCTGATATTTGCGGGAGATAGGGATGCTGTCGAAGCCGTCCTGATTCAGTTCAGCGACAATTAGTCCGGAACTGTCCCTGTGGACTATCTTTATATAGTTAGGATTTATGAAATATGACCTGTGACACCTTATGAGGCCATGTTTTGCCACGTCTTCCTCCAGGGCCCTCATCGATGACCTGAGGACGAACTTCTTGGTCGTGTTCTTGTCAAGATAGTGTATCTGCACATAATTGTCCTCCGACTTTATGAACATGACGGCTTCGGGAGCTATTACGAACCTTAGCTTCTTGTATTCATCGTAGAAGCGGATCAGTGAAGTATCTTCTGCCTGCGCAGGTTCTTCAGCAGTCCTTGACCGCAGCTCAAAGCCGAACCACAGGAAGGCATATGGATATATCACCATCGCAAAGAGACTTATGAAAGCCTTGCCGGCTGTCTCGAAGAATGACAGTCCGTCAGACATCAGGACGATGTACAACGCACAGAACAAAGCTGAAATCACCGTCTCAGCAAGACACCATGAAAGGTAGGGGATTACAGACAGTTCCTTGAACCTGCCGATAAGATACAGACATCCTCTCGTAATCGAAATCGTGACGAAAAGGATGCTGAAAAGAATCGTCGCGTTGAAGGTAAATGACGCATTGGCCATGCTCAGGCCTTCATATATCACAAGGGGCCTGTAATAGATCGTGAACACGAGGACAAAGACCGGAATCACGAACAAGTGGATTATCGTACCTGCTCCAGAGATGATCTTAGTGATGGACTTACTCATTTTTCGTACCTTTATTGACAGGGACAAAGGTAATAAAATATTGTCATACTTCCCTAAAAACGGACTTTTATCCCTAAATAGCGTCATTTTCCCCTTTTCATTCTTCCCCACAACGATTTTATCTGTCTTGTCTAAAGCGGATGTAATTTTGCATCAGAAATCAAAAATGAAAAGATTATGATCAGAATTACAGCATTGGGAGACTCGCTGACCAAAGGGGTAGTCCTGACTGAACAGAACAGATACTCGGTAATCGACAGCAGCTTCATGGACATAATAGGTAAGGAGCTTGATATGTCCGTTGACAATTACGGTAAATTCGGATGCACCGTAACTTTCGGCAGGAATGTCATTGAACGTCATTCCTCTGAAATATCTGCATCAGATTACACATTCCTTGAATATGGAGGAAATGACTGCGACTTCAACTGGATGAAGATCGCCGAATGTCCGGACGAAGAACACACCGCCAGGACAGCCCTCGACGCCTTCAAGGAAGAGTTCGCCTCATTGGTTGGGAAAATCAGGAAACTCGGTTCCGTCCCTGTCATAATCTCACTGCCGCCGATCCTTTCGGACATATATTTCTCATTCTTCAGCCGCAGCATGACGGAAGGCCAGAAAGAAAACGTGATCAGATGGCTTGGAGGTGATGTTGGCATCATTGCAAGATGGCACGAAACCTACAACAGAGCCCTTTTCATGGTCGCCAGCCAGACACAGGCACAGATCGTGGATGTCACGACACCGTTCGACACCTACAGGGGAGATCTGAGGTCATTGTACTGCAAGGATGGAATCCATCCTAACGCTGAAGGTCACAAACTCATAGCCAACGCTATTATCAACAAGTATCTATAATGTCTGACATCCTTACAATCGAACTTATAGCCATGATTTCGCTCATAGCCCTGTCCATCCTGACATATTGCATAAAGAAGATCAAGAATGGTTCCAGGTAGCCTCGGGCCATTCTTGATATATTCAGACGTTGAAGCTCATACCATCACAGTATGACAATTGATTCAGCTGATATAAGCAGAGTAGTCTTTCACACCCATAGGTTAACATAATATAAATTGTGTAAACGTTTTTCTGAAAGGGGAGACACCGAAAAAAGAAGAAAATTAGAATAATGTTAACCGTTTGATGTCCTAAAATCTTGCTTACATTGAAAACATTGACTCCATCTTCAGGATCTTTGAGAACATAATCTCCATTTTGGTACACATTTAAAATTTCTTGAGTTGTAATATCTATAAAAAAGAGATATATTTACACAGTTAAATCGCAATTCCGTCATCCCCGGCTTGACCGGGGATCTAAAACATAATTAATGATATGGAGGAGATCGGGCATGACGTAACAAGTACTTTGATTCCGATTTACCATAAAGATCGCTCTGCTGAGAGCTGTGACAGATTTTAAGCAAAAAGTGACACAGCTATGGCGAAATCAGTTCAAAAACGCCGAAACTCAATAGAGCTGTGTCTCAAAAACCCGAAATAATGTCACAGCTACTAAAGATTTAATCTGAATTTTTCTAACAGATATGATACATATTTCATCAGAAACTCTTTCTATAAATATAGGTCAGGTAATCGTCGGAGTCGGTCTTCCACTCATCACTTTTGAACTCGGCAACCATCTCAAAACCATGATGGGCGTAGTAGCCGTGATTGCACGATGAGTCGGTCCAAAGGTAGAGGCTCTCGTAGCCCTCGCTCTTTGCCAACGCCACAACCTCCGCAAGCAACTGTTTACCGCAACCTTGCACCGCCGAGATGAAGAACGAAAGATACAGATCTTTATCAGCCTCCATATGACGATAGACCTTTGGCGAGGTCTTGCCGAAATAATCACGCAGAGCCAATGCCTCCTCGCGCTGCGGCTCATTGAATGTCGGCATCACGCTATCCAGCCATTCGTTGTAACCGTTGTCCTGCTCTATATTGCCGGCAAGGATGCAACCGACCATCTTGCCCTCGTCGGTAATCTTGAAGGCGTATGGCGCACCATACCACCCATAGCGGATAATATACTCGCACATCAGCAGTCCGAACTCTTCTCCCTGACCATTGGAAGCGTGACCGACTCCCCAGACTGGATAAGCCAATTGTGCCGCTTCACGAATATCTTCTTCTGTAAATCTCTCTATAATCA
>SUYN01000001.1 GCA_015060405.1 Bacteroidales bacterium | reverse complement strand
CAAGACATCCGTAGCATATGCCACGGTGTATCCGCTATCTATGTTCCTCAGAGTCCTGGCAGCCCAGTTAATGGTTTTATTCTTCTGCTAAGTCATATCACGTATGCGCGCAGACTAATATCTCCTCTCTGGCCCTTTATTTCCGCAGAATTATTCTTTTGAAGAATCCGGCAAGCGACTTGATGAAATTGGTGTTTGCTGTGTGGTCCTTCGGGGTGATATAAGCAATGACATCTGAACAATTTGCTGTCAGTCCCATCTTTGATGCTTCCGCGAGGAAGGCCTTTGCATATGTGTCATCAGGGAAATTCTGCTGGAAATCAACTGTGAATGTGTCTCCGACCGACATCATCTGCAGGCTGATTCCTTTTGTGCCGCTGCTATATACATGTATGGATTCGATGTATTTCTCTGCATCACCCATATTCGCCCTTCCAGTGTAACTGCATATGAATGAGTTTATCGGACGGGATGTGAATCCGGATACCGTTTCGACCTTCTTCTCGTAACTTCCGAGCGAATCCAGCATATCCGACATCATCTTCATCACGCTTGCGCTGCATCGTGCAGAATCAGTTTCTTTCTGCTTGGCAATCAGCGCTCTGAAATGCGTACCTAACTCTTTCATGTCCATTCCCTGTTCTGCAGTTCCGTATGGCAGATAAATTGAAGAAACGCAGTTCCTGAAGGTATTTGGAAGACCTATGCTTTCCCTCCAGTCACAGCTCATGCTGCAAAGGATCTGCTCTGCAGCATCGGGATTTACAGCCTTGATTCCCTTCTGCATCAGGATGGTCATCAATATCGCCGGAGTGCAATTGTTCGCCTTGCAGACTTTCATCACCTCATTGACATCGAATGTCATCTCGTATCTCCAGCTCATGCCTCCGGCATCCTCACCGTTCTGTATTTCCGGTATTGCGAATGCCGTTCTGTCGGCCACATACACCTTGGACTTATCGAACTCAAGATTGCCGTCATTTACCGGGTCGGCAGTCTCACCCGGGAGCATCCCTTCTCCGACAAGTCTTACATCGGGAATCCTGACATTATTATGAGGATACTTGAAGTTCAGATAGTAATAAAGGAGAGTCTTGATAAAGAGCATGATTCCTCTTCCGTCACACATCGCGTGATGGAAAGAAATGAAGATACTCTTCTTATGGAATGTGATATCGAGCAGATTGTTTGAAGTTGTACTTCCGCCGAGCGGACGCAGTTTCCTCACCCGTGCCGGTGGAGGACTGACAATGTTTTCACACAGATATACGCTACCGTCTATCGTCTTGAAACGACTTTTGAAATATGGGTATCTCCTGTATGCCAATCTTGCCGCACGCTGTATACAACTATGATTGACATCGCTTTTCATTCTTATTTCAAATACCTGGCTCTCGGTGCCTCCCTTGCGATAAAGAAAGGTTTCGCCAGCCCTGATCTTCATCTTGAATCTTCTGCTCATAGTCTGAGTTATTTGTCTTGACAAAGATAACCATTTGACTTATAGCAGATTCGGTATAATTTCTATAAAATTGGGCAGTTTTGCCGATTCAGCGACGTTCCAGTGTGTGTCTTGAAATGTTTCCGGAAGGTAAACTGTTCCGGGAACTCCAATACCTATGCTATTTCCTTGACTGACAATTCAGTCTGGGAAAGCAGGCGCTTTGCTTGGCTGACAGTATATGAGATGATCCATTGCATCGGAGTCTGACCGGTGTAATCATGAATGATTTTTCCTTGACAGGTGGCATAAGACTCAGAATGTAGATTCTACCGTTATGGCTTTTTGTGAGCTTGCAAGATACGGCAATGACCACGACATAATTGGAAATCGTGACATTGTCATTATCATTGTCTCAAAGTCATTTCTTTCCATGACGGCTGTAAATTAAGTGAATTGACACAGCTGTGTCAAAAAAGCGGGGAAAAGTGCCACAGCTATAGAGGACGAGGATCACTGTCTTGAGATGCGTGCCAGGAAGTCGTAGGAGTCGCCTCTGTAGAGTATTTCGGTCCTGTAGCCGCAGCCGGCTGCGTACATGGTGAGGGTCTCGGGGTCGATGTAGAGCCAGTCGAAGGATTCGCCTCTGATGTTTCTGTACTGCATCCTGTAGTCTACCTCTCCGTAATAGGCTCCGGCCAGATCTATGCTCACACTGCCGTCCTCTTCTTCATACAGGTATATGAGGTCGCTTGAGTCCATCAGGATCTGGCCTCCTTCTGCCAGGAGGACATCCATCCTTCGGAAGAATGCCGGGAGATTCTCTATCTTGCCGATTATGCCGGAACCGTTCATCAGCATAAGTATGGTGTCGAACTTGCGTTCGAGCATGGGTGAGAAGAGATTGACCTCCATGACGTCCTTGACGCCGCGTGCCTTCATCGTCTCGACTGAGAGCGGGGATATGTCTATGGCACATACATCCTTGCCCATGTCCTGCAGGACGAGGGTGTGGCAGCCGCTGCCGGCCCCGACATCCAGGATGCTGCCACGCGCCTCCTCCAGTGCGAGCTTCTCCATGCGGGACATCTGGGAGAAGGTCCTGAACAGGGTCTTTACTGGGATTTCATCTTCGTCAAACATTTCTGACAGTACCCTGAGCTTCGCTGCCTTTCCTGTCTTGAAGTACTCCGCTATGGCTGCTCCCATAGGGTCGGCTGAAGGGGCGAGCGTCTTGAATGAGAATCCGTTTTCCATAAGCCTATTTCGCGAACTTTATGCAGCACCAGCCGTCGATGCTGTCGTGGCTGACATATTCCAGACCTGCTGCTGCAGCTGTTCCGATGAGCATAGGCATATCTTCAAGATAAAAGCCGCTGACAAGCAGCAGACCGCCGCGGCGGAGCGACAATGCGTATGTCGGGATGTCCTGGATGAGGATGTTCCGGTTGATGTTTGCCAGGAGGACATCGTAGGTGTTCCTCTGGAGGAGGGATGCGTCTCCACAATATGTCTCTATGACTTTGCCGACCCTGTTGAGTCTTGCGTTGTCATAGGCTGAGATGGCGGCGACTGCATCGATGTCGATTCCATATACCTTTGCTGCCTTCATCTTTGCCGCGAGGATGGCCAGGACGGCTGTGCCGCAGCCCATGTCCATAACCACCTTGCCCCGCACTGCCTCTTCGTTTTCAAGCAGTGCCCTGCACATCATGTAGGTAGTCTGATGATGACCGGTTCCGAAGGCCATCTTCGGGTCTATGGTTATGTTGAAGCGGGTGCGTCTTAGTCCTTCGTGGAATGAAGCCTTGATCGTGCATTTCCCGTCCACGACGATAGGGGAGAACTGGCTTTCCCACACTGCATTCCAGTTGACTGCGGGCATGAGATCGGCAGAGAACTCCACATCGAATCCCATGCCTTCCAGACCGCTGAGCAGCACCTTCAGGGCCTGGGCGTCATAGAGATCCTTCTGGATGTAACATTTGAGGTAAGGGTCCTCCATCGTGAAGGATTCGTATGGCAGTTCGCTTACTTCCGCTGTGACGATCTCTGCATTCTCTTCCGAGTATGGGATTATCTTTACCGCCACCTCGATATATTCCTGACTATTCATTCTTCAATGTATCTGTAGGTTCAACTTTGTCTTCATTTTCCATGTCCGGCCCGGCACCGCTTCCGCCGCCTTCTTCAAGCTGCTTCTGTTCTTCGGCAGAAAGCTCTTCCATGTTCTGCTCCGCGGCATTCACATAGCCTATCTCCTTCTTGAGGTTCTCTATTGCGGCCTGTTCCTCGTTCTCCTTGAGCGCGATGTCGACACCTCTTTCGTATATGTTCCTGATCGACCGGGCGAGATTGATCTTGGTCTCATCTATCACTGCGGTGAATACCGGCAGCTTCTTGTTCTTGTATTTGGCCTTTCCGATCTTGAACTTCATGCTGTCGAAATCAGGGCCGTACAGGTCGACTCCGACCTTGAACACCATAGGCGAGCGTATGATCGATACGTGATATTTATATGACATGTCGAAGTTGTGCAATCCGCTGAGCGCCAGGGTGTAACGGTCTACGTCAACTATGAAGGGGAAGACCTCGATGCGGCTGTCCCTGATGACGCCTTCCACAGTCATCTTGTCAATCTTCGCTACCTTGCTGTTCTTGAACTTGAGCTTCCTGGCAAGGTCGCTGAACATCTTGTTCTCTTGGATCGTCAGGTTGCTGCCTGCTATTCTTGCGACTCCGTTAAGTGTAGGTGTGAGGATGTTCATGCAGGTGTCGAGGTTGGCGGTCGCCGCAAGCTCGCAGTTGATCAGCCCCTTGAATGATTTCAGCAGCGGCATGATGGTGTCTATGGCAGGAAGCATGTCGATGACCTTCTCTGTCGTCACGTCAAGCAGGTTGAAATTGAATCCAGTGCTTATGTCCTTCTTTGTCCGAGTCGAGTAGAATGCGTCAAGTTCCGCCTTTCCAATGTTGGTGGACGCCCTTGTGTCAAGAATCTGGACGCATCTTTCCTTCATTGTCAGCTTTGATGTCAGCCTGTCGATCGTCAAGTCAGAATAGCTGATGTTCCTCCCGTCTATCCTGATCTCCGCCTCAAGGTTGGCCGGCACTATTATAAGTGCTTCTGACTCGGTGGTGTCCAGCGTGTCTGCGACCACCATCTTGAGGAATTCGGCATCACTTGCCTCGCTCATGTCTTCCGTGATGCTCTCCGGATTGAACCTGCTGCCCGCATCAAATGCCGCCAGCAGGGCGTCTGCCTCCATCTTGTCTGTAGACAGGTCGAGGTCCAGACGGTAGCTTCCCCTTCCGAGAAGAGCACGTCTGAGCCCTGAGAGCGAACCCTTGGCCATGATGCTTGAGTTTCCTGACATTATCTTCAGACTGTCAAGGGCGATCTCGTTGTTGGTTATCTTCAGCTGTGCTCCGCGGAGGATGTTCCTTGCAGGGAAATACGGGGTTATGAGAATACCTGTACGCACTCCGAGGGTGCCGTCGACATCCCACTCTCTGAAATACTTCGCCGCCGTCTGGTCCAGGCTCACCTTGATGTCCTTCGCACGGAAGTCCTCTTCCTGCATCCATTCCGGAACAGCGGCCGCCTGTCTGGTCCTTCTCCAATGTGAGAACAGGGAGTCGTATGGGACATCCGGATAGACCCTGGCAAGGGAGTCGAGCATGTTCTTTCTTCGCGCACGTCGGTCGGCAGTGTTCATGGCTGCCTTTCCGGAAAGCGAGGCGTCAGTCAGGATGACGCGGTTGTGGGAATCACGGTAAAGAATGTTCTTATTGTCGCTGGAAACGCTGATGACCGGGATTTCCGGCTGGCCGCGCTTCGGCATCATGCGGAAGGTGTTGGATGTGGACTTCAGCACAATGTTGATTCCTTCGGTGTCCTTGAGTGAGAGGGAGGCCGCCTCGAATGTTCCTGAAAGCGGATGTATACGTGTGGTGTCCTGTTCGAAAATCATGTCGAAGGAGTTCCTTGCCGAAAGGCTGAGGCTGCTGCCGCTGAATGACATGGCATCCTGAAGCTCTATCACAGCCTTTTCGAGAGCTCCGGTGATGCCCATGAGCGTGAAGCTTCTGCCCGGATCTCTTCTGGAAACTATCGTCTCAGGTGCAATCCTGACGTCAAGGGCGTCCAGTGTTATGTCGATGCTGTCTGCCTGTGACTTGAAATGTATCTTGTCGCTGGTGACCTTTCCTTCCAGGTCTGCCTGTGCGAAGTTGTAGATGCTTGCCTGTGAGAGCTTCATCTTTCCTCTGATGTCGGCAGAGAGCGAACCTTCTGCAGTTATCCCGTCGCTGTCAGGCAGGAAGGTCGCAAGCGAATCCACAGCCGCATCAAGATGGCCGTTGATGCCGATGACCGGGTCTTCGCCCAATGCATCCTCGACTGAAGCCGTGGCGCTCAGCTGAAGGCCATATGTGCTGACCTCTGCCTTTGACAGATCGAACCTGAGCTTTCCATCGGTGTCGGTGGCAGCGCTTGCGTCAAACGCGAGGTTTATCCTGTGCTCCAGCGCCTTGTGGCTGCTTGAAGACTGAGGTATGCTCAGATGCATCCTGATGTCAGGCAGCCTTTCTCCTCCTATTGCCCCGGCTACGCTTCCTTCCAGGGATATCCTTGCATCAGTCCTCAGGTCTCTTGCTGCCGGAAACATGTCCTTGACGAAGCCGTCTAAGATGTCGCTGATTCCGCAGTCGTCTATGCTGAAGTCGCAGCGGATGGAAGTTGTGTCGGCAAGAGTCAGGTCGGCATCGAACCTGACAGGAATTGATGCTATGTCCGCATTGAATCTATGAAGCCTGAACGTCTTGTCACCGTCCTGAGGCATCCCTATGGTGCCGGATATGCCGATCGGGACGGACATTCTGCCCAGCGACCTGGTGGCGAGACGAGCCCTGGCTCCGGCCTCTATGTCCATGTGGTCTTCGTGCTCGTGCATGTGCAGCCTGTCGAGCCTCATGCTCAAGGTGTCAGAACCGATGCGTCCTGCCACCAGCATGCTGTCCACGGACATGGATATCCTGTTGTTCTCCATGTCATTCACCTTGTATTTCCCGTCAAACGACATCCTTCTGATGTCAGCCATGGCGAATACGGTGTCCTGGCTGTCGGTGTATACGATGTGAGGACGTCTGAGAAGACGTACCCTTCCGATTGCAATGTCTGGAAGGACGGCTTCAGTGGTGTCGGCTTCAGATGTGACCTTGAATATGTTCCAGTTGGCATGGAGAGAATCGTACGAATGTGCGAAAATGCGCGGCTGAGTTATGATCACATGCGGGATGTTTATCTTGCCGAAAAGCAGGGCTGCCACATTGATGCCTGCAGAGAATCGCTTGACTGACAGGAGGGTGTCTGCAGTCTCTCCTGTTCCCTGGTACAGCAGCCTTCCCTGGGGGCCGGCAGCCTCAAGAGAGTCGAAACGCTCGGCCGGGTAGGTCAGCGAACAGTCTTCCACCGACACTCCGACATTCGGGAAGTGGCGGAACATCCTGAGCCGTACCTTGCTGAACGACAGGTCACCGTCGATGTATTCGGATGCGTACCTGTCCACGATTCCGGACAGCACTTTCGGGGAAACCGCCACCTGGATCACAAGAAGGACAGCAAGCCAGATTCCGACCAGCCATAGCAGTACCTTGAGCAATTTCTTCAAAGGGCGTCTTTCCTTGGTTCCAGCCGCTTCCGTCTCTTTGTTTTCTACCTCTTTCATGCCGTTTCTTATTACACGGGTTCAAAATAGTCCTGACTTACAAAGATATGTAAATTTTATTAACAACAGAGTGTTAATATCAATATAACATTTTTGTTGCGCGAATGTGGCGTAACACCTAATTTTGCACCTGATATCATAGACTCCGGACTGATCGGAGGTTTACTCCGCAGCCGGCCTTGATTGTTGTAAATCGGATATATATGGAAACACCATTTGTATATGACAAATATGTGACGGGAAAGTACTTTCTCGGACGTAAGAAGGAGTGTTCGGTCATGGCGAACCTGCTCAATGCACGTGAACATGTCTCGCTCTACGAGCCTCCGAAGACAGGCAGGATGTCCCTGATCCGTCAGACCCTCATCAACATGAGGAGCACAGGAGTGCTGTTTACTGCCCCCTTTGTGGATATGCTGAGTGTCAGGACCTTGAGTGACTTCCTCCTGACCTTCGGAACCTCTGTGCTCAGGGCCTCGGCATCCACTCCGGATGAGTATTCGAGGATTGTGAAGACCCATCTTGCGGACACCCATTTCGTCTTCGACCATCTTCGTTTCTCCATGGATGACGAGCTTGTCTCCCTGAACTGGGCTCCCGACGCCCAGGACATTGAGAAGATGTTGAGGCTGCCCTCTGTCCTGGCAAAGGAGAAGGGAATCCAGTACATCGTGATACTCAATGAATTCCATAATATTCTCAATGCACCTGAAGGGGAGAAGGTGCTGAAGATTTTCGAGACTGTCCTTGCGGAGAAAGGTGAGCAGTACACCGCGACTTATGTGATGTCCGGGGGCATGGTGAATGCCATGAAGTACATATTCGAGGAGAAGAGATTCTTCTACCGTCAGGCAAACCACATCTCTCTGTCCAAGGTGGACGAGAGGGAGATCGTGGAGCATATAGTCAAGGGCTTCCTCAACATGACGGGAAAGTCGTTCGAACGTAACCTCGCGATGGGGGTGTGCCGCCTGTTCCAGTCCAACCTCTGGTATGTGAACCACCTGGCTGCCATCTGCGATGCCCTCTCCAAGGGATTCGTGACGGAGACTATGATGACAGAAGCCCTGAATTCGATGATATCTGTTCACGAGCCGCGCTTCATCTCCATCGTGAATGACCTGACTGACCACCAGCTCAGCCTGCTAAGGGCTGTTCTGGACGGAGTCGTGAAGTTCAGTTCGTCAGAGGTGATAGAGAAATATCATCTCAACTCGTCGGCAAACGTCCGCAGGGTCAAGGACGCCCTCAAGAAGAAGGAAGTCCTGACATTCAACGAAAAGGATGAGCCTGTGATCCTCGACCCGTTGTTCGAATATTGGGTAAGTACATTCTTTTTTAAGATAAAGCGATGAAACGTAAGAAGATAGTGGTGCTGACCGGTGCCGGGGTCAGCGCAGAGAGCGGAGTGAGCACATTCCGTGACAGCAACGGACTTTGGGAGAACTATAAGGTGGAGGATGTGGCCTCGATAGAAGGCTGGTACAGGGATCCGGCCCTTGTGCTTGAATTCTATAATGCCCGCAGGGCGCAGCTTGCACACGTGAAGCCTAATGCAGCGCATATCGCGATAGCCTCTCTCGAGGAGGAATACGATGTGACTGTGGTCACACAGAATGTGGACAATCTTCATGAGAGGGCCGGAAGCACAAGGATCATCCATCTTCATGGAGAACTGACCAAGGTGCGTCCGGAGGACCGCTGCAACGATGCTGACGGATATTCCGAGGAGTCCGTGTTCGACATCGGTACGGATGAGATCCATCTCGGCGACCTCGCCCCCGGAGGAGCACAGCTCAGGCCGCACATCGTGTGGTTCGGGGAGGCCGTCCCGAAGATAGAGAAGGCGATAGATGCGGTCGAGGCTGCCGACATACTTCTGATCGTGGGAACATCCCTCCAGGTCTATCCTGCGGCAGGACTATACAGATATGCGAAGTCTTCAGCTCCTATATATATAATAGACCCGAAGGACGTGCCTGTGCGCGATGGACGCATCACACATATTAAAGATGTGGCTACCAATGGTATGGAAGTGTTCAAAAATATTTTGAAATCAAAATAATATGCTTATCTTTGCAGCCCTATAATGAAAAGGAGGTGATTTAAGCATGATTATAGTACCGGTAAAGGATGGTGAGAGCATCGAGAAGGCCCTCAAGAAGTTCAAGAGAAAATTCGAGAAGACAGGTGCAATCCGTGAGCTTCGCGCAAGAAAGAACTTTGTAAAGCCGTCAGTGAAGAAGAGAATGCAGATGCAGAAAGCGATCTACGTTCAGCACATGCAGCTTCAGGACGAGCAGTAATTCATATTGAGAAGATAATTTGTAGAGATTGTCAAGCAATATTGTGAAAGAGTCGCACGGCGGCCGCTTGCAGTCTAAAACTTTTAATAATTTTTAAGTTTTTATGTACGCAATCGTAGAAATTGCAGGCCAGCAGTTCAAGGTAGAGGCTGGTATGGAAATCTTCGTACACCGCCTTGCGGATGAGAAGGGAGCTGCAGTCGAGTTCGACAAGGTACTTCTTATCGATGAGGACGGAGCAGTGAAAGTAGGTGCACCTTACATTGAAGGAGCAAAGGTGACAGCAACAGTTCTCGGAAGAGCCGAGAGAGGCGTTAACGACGGAATGAAGGGCGACAAGGTCCTCGTTTTCAAGAAGAAACGTCGCAAAGGTTATCAGAAGATGAACGGTCACCGTCAGTATTTTACAAAACTTCAGATCAATGCGATCGCTTAATTAATTGAGGAGGAATAGATTATGGCACATAAAAAAGGCGTCGGTAGTTCCAAGAACGGTCGTGAGTCACATAGCAAACGACTCGGTATCAAGAAATTCGGTGATCAGGTGGTAAAGGCAGGTAACATCCTCGTTCGTCAGAGAGGTACTGTTCACAACCCAGGACTCAATGTAGGTATGGGTAAGGACCACACTCTTTACGCTTTGATCGATGGTAAGGTTAGTTTCCGTAAGAAAGCTGACAACAAGTCCTATGTTTCGGTAGTTCCTTTTGAGAACTAAGACTCGGGATTTGGAAGAAAAGATAGAGGATTGTAAGCCCGGGTTGGTTTGCAATCCTTTGTTTTTAACTTCAGCACATGATTAAGAAACAGTTTCATAAACAGATATATTATGTTGACACTCAAACTTCTCCGTGAGAATCCGGAGTTTGTGATTTCGAAACTTGCAGTCAAGAATTTCGATGCAAAAGAGATCGTTGAGAAGATCAATGTTCTCGATCAGAACAGACGTGCTCTTCAGACAGAGCTGGATGGCTGTCTGTCAGAACAGAAGAAGAAGGCGGCTCAGATCGGCGGCCTGATGAAGGAAGGCAGGAGAGAAGAGGCTGATGCCGTGAAGGCTGAGGTCGCTGCTCTCAAGGCACGCTCGGGCGAAATCGAGAAGAAGTCGGAAGAGAACAACTCGGAACTTAATTCTCTCCTCGTGCTCCTGCCTAACATCCCTTGTGACCAGGTCCCTCTCGGAAAGGGCGCAGAGGATAATGTCGTGGTGAGAAGCGGAAACGAGATTCCGGAGCTGGGTGAGAACAACCTTCCTCACTGGGAGCTTGCGAAGAAATACGACATCATCGACTTCGACCTTGGCGTAAAGCTTACAGGTGCAGGTTTCCCTGTGTATAAGGGAAAGGGTGCGAGACTCCAGAGAGCCCTGATCAACTATTTCCTGGATATGAACACAGAAGTGGGCTACCTCGAGGTGGAACCGCCGGTGATGGTGAACGAAGCTTCCGGTTTCGGCACAGGCCAGCTTCCTGACAAGGAGGGCCAGATGTACCATGCGACAATGGATAATTTCTACCTCGTTCCTACAGCTGAGGTGCCTGTCACAAACATCTATCGTGATGTCATCCTTGGAAACAACGACTTCCCTGTGAAGATGACAGCATACACTCCATGCTTCCGTCGTGAGGCAGGGTCATACGGCAAGGATGTACGCGGACTCAACAGACTTCATCAGTTCGACAAGGTCGAGATCGTACGCATCGAGAAGCCGGAAGATTCATATGCTGCTCTGGATGACATGATCGCTCATGTGGAGAAGCTTGTCTCAAGCCTCGGACTTCCTTACAGGATCCTCCGTCTCTGCGGTGGCGACATGAGCTTCACTTCTGCAATCACATACGACTTTGAGGTATACTCTGCAGCGCAGGGCCGCTGGCTTGAGATCTCTTCAGTCTCAAACTTCGAGTCATATCAGGCAAACCGTCTGAAGCTCAGATATAAGGATGCTGACGGAAAGATCCAGCTTGCACACACCCTCAACGGAAGCTCGCTTGCTCTTCCACGCGTGGTGGCGGCTCTTCTGGAGAACAATCAGAAGGGTGACAGGATCGAAATTCCTGAAGTCCTCCGCCCTTACACCGGATTCGACTTCATCGACTAGTCCGGATGGGTGGCAGCAAGACCATATTAGGCATTGACCCGGGAACCAATATCCTTGGTTACGGAATCATAAGTGTGGACTCCAAAGGTCCACACTATGTCGATATGGGAGTCTTCGACCTGAGGAAGATCAAGGAGCCTTTCGAGAAACTGGCCAACATCTTCGCCGGAGTCAACGAACTCATCGGGACCTGGCATCCTGACGAGCTTGCTGTCGAGTCTCCGTTCTACGGCAAGAATGTCCAGGTGGTGCTCAAGCTCGGCAGGGCGCAGGGCGCCGCAATAACTGCAGCCGTGATGCACGGCCTGCCCGTGGCGGAGTATGCGCCGAGAAAGGCCAAGATAGCCATATGCGGCAATGGAGCCGCTTCGAAGGAACAGGTCGCAATGATGCTGCAGAAGACACTCAGGGTGGATCTGGACCCGAAATTCCTGGATGCCACAGATGCCCTGGCTATAGCTTTGTGTCATCACTATCAGATGTCCAGTCCTCTTGCTGTCACAGGCGGAAAGTCAGATTGGAAGAAGTTCCTGGAAAATAATCCGGACAGGATAAAAAAATAGCCGTCGTCGTTAAACCTTTTATGACTCTTCGTGTCTAAAGGTGCGTTATAAGGTTGGATATGTGCATCCAGCCTTTCTTTATGATAATTAAGTAATACCAGAACTGAACACATGTCACGTTTATTGAAGTATTTTCTTTCCCTTACCGCCTTTTTCATGGCCACAGTGGCTTTCGCCCAGGGCTCTTTCTCTGTAAAGCTCAGACTTGTCGACGAGAAGACCGCCGAGCCTGTATCGTTTGCAACTGCATCCCTGACGGTGAAAGGGGAGACGACAGCTGTAAAGTATGTCCTGACTGATTCCGAGGGAAATGCTGCAATAACCAAGGTGAAGAAGGGAACCTATACCTTCAAGGCTGAGATAATGGGTTACAAGACATACGAGAAGGAAATCGTCGTGGAGAAGAACCTCAATCTCGGGGAGATAAAGATGGCGGAGGATGTGAAGGTGCTGGACGCGGCCAGCGTGTCAGCAGTAGGTAATCCGATCATAGTGAAGAAGGATACCATCGAGTATACTGCCTCTTCTTTCAAGACATCCGACAATGACATGCTGGAGGAACTCCTCAAGAAGCTCCCGGGAGTCGAGGTGGAGTCTGACGGATCCATAACAGCCAACGGTGAGACCATCAAGAAGATCACCATCGACGGAAAGACCTTCTTCCTTGACGACCCTCAGCTTGCATCCAAGAACATTCCTGCAAAGCTTGTGGAGAAGGTGAAGGTCGTGGAGAAGAAGTCGGAACAGGCACAGTTCACCGGTATCGATGACGGTGAGGAGGAGACCATAATCGACCTCTCGCTCCGTCCCGGAATGATGCAGGGCTGGTTCGGTAACGCCATGGCAGGTGGCGGATCAGACATCCCCGGTGCCGGCTCGGACATGACAGACCCCCGGTTCCAGACTGCTGCGATGGTCGGACGCTTTACTGACAAGAGCCAGATCAGTGTGATCCTTAATGCCAACAACACCAATAACCGTGGCTTCAACGACATGGCCGGCAGCATGATGCAGGGCATGCGCGGAGGTGGCGGTGGAATGGGCCGCGGAATGGGCGGCTGGGGCGGCCGCAACGGCATCACGACCTCATGGATGGGCGGACTCAACGGCGCCTTTACTCTGTTCGATGACAAGATGGAGCTCGGAAGCAACTACCTCTATAACGGCTCTGTCAATGATGTGCAGGAGGAGAGCTCGAAGATAACCTACCTTGACAACGGAAGCAGGCTTCTGAATGACGAGCAGGGAATCAACACCACAAGATCGCAGGGCCACCGTTTCGGAATGCGTCTCGAACACGAGTTCTCGGAGAATACATCCATCATCTTCGAGCCTCAGGTGAACTTCGGATCAGGCTCCTTCAACCAGTTCTCAAACTTCCAGACCTACACGGAAACGGGTGACGTACGTGATTCCACAAACCGAGGATATACAAGCAACCTCGGAGACAACAACAACTGGTCAACAAGCGGCTTCTTCCTTTTCAGACAGCGTCTTGGAAAGCCGGGAAGAACAATATCTGCAAACATCCGCTACAGCTTCAGCAATAATGAACTCTTCGGATTCAACCAGTCTCTTACAGAGGTGAAGGAGACTCCGGCATCAGACTGGACATCTACTCCTATCAACCAGAGATTCGATCAGAATTCCAGAAGTTCGTCAATGAGCGGAAGGGTAGTCTACACAGAACCTCTGACCGACGTGTTCTTCATGGAAGTGAACTACCAGTACAGCTGGAACAGGAACGTCTCTGCTAAAAAGACATTCAACAGCGGCACGGACCTGCTCGACAAGAACGGTATGCTCATCTTCAATCCTGACGGAGAGTACGCGGATGAGAGATATTCCAACAGCATCCTCAACCGTTCCATCACCCAGCGTGCAGGATTGAACTTCAGCTATCAGAAGGAAAAGGTACGTGCACAGCTCGGTGCTTCGGCCAACCCTACCGACACCTACAACGAAACCACAGGACATGACCCATACAGAAGCAAAGTCCTGAACTGGTCGCCACAGGCTATGCTCAACTATGAATTCTCTGATTACTCTAACATCAGACTCTTCTATTTCGGCCGCTCTGCCCAGCCTTCGACTTCGCAGCTCCTTCCTGTGCCTGACAACTCGAACCCATTGAACATCTCGTTAGGTAATCCTAACCTTGACCCTTACTTCAGCCACAGCGTGCGTCTGATGTATGGATATACCAACAGAGAGACCTTTACATCAGTCCATGCACGTTTCGGCGGAAGCATGGTGGAAAATGCCATTACCAATGCACAGTGGTATGACCCTGCAGGTGTCCAGTACTCTATTCCTGTGAACGGTCCCGGAACAGGATCCGTTGACGGACGAATAATGGTGAACTCACCGTTGGGAACCTCAGGTTTCTCGATCTTCTCAATGACAAATGCCCGCTACAATCAGTCTACCTCGTATATTGGAAAGGGTTCGTTGAACTCTGACCAGTACTACGATGCGGAGGCTGCAACTTTCAACTATGAACGCTTCAATCGGGATTTCCCTGATCTTGGTGAGAGCGACCTCTTCGTTACCAACAAGACCCAGACAACAAGTCTCACCCAGAGACTTCGTCTGACTTACAGGAACGATTTCGTCGAGCTCACGGTCGGCGGGAGAACAAGGATGTCGAAGTCGTGGTACACAATGGAGAACAGTCAGCGCGACGCGACCTGGAACAACCAGGTCGAGGGGTCGATGAACTGGACGATTCCGGGAGGTCTGAACCTCATCGCTGACCTTGACTACAATTGGTACAACGGCTACACGACTCCTCAGGAAGACGAATTCATTCTTAACGCGGAGATTACCAAACTTCTTTTCAAGAACAAGTTCACTCTTGCTCTCAAGGCGTATGACATTCTCGGACAGTCAAAGAACCTTTCTGTGACCGACTCCTCGAACTATCATATGGAGGCAAGGAACAACACTCTCGGACGCTATGTCATCCTGTCCCTCACTTACCGCTTCGGAACATTCGGTGGCGGGAGTGGCGGACACGGCGGACCTCGCGGCCCTATGGGTGGACCGAGACGCTAAGGATCAAGCGTCTTATTTCCTTGTGCAGAACCGCACTCCAAGTGCTGCAAGCAGAAGGATGAAAAGAAAAGTGCAGATGCGTCCTGTAATGTCCCCATGTGCGACAAAGAAGGTGACGTCATCGCGAAGCGGAATATTTCCTTTTATCACGGCCGGCTCCCACCAGGGGGTCGGCTGCATTATTTCTCCTGATGGAGATATGATGGCTGAAATGCCTGTGTTGGCGCAGCGGGCTATGGCGCGGCGTGTCTCGATCGCCCTTAATGACGAGTAGCTGAGGTGCTGCCTGTAACCAGGTGTGTTCCCCCACCATGCATCGTTGGTTATCACCGTCATGGCTCTCGCTCCCTTGCGGATGTAATCCGTGTAATACTCGCCGTAGACGGATTCATAGCAGATGGCGCATCCGACAGGCACCTCTTCCCCTTCGGTAGACCTGACATGCAGCAGGCTGATGTCACCCTGGCCGACGCACCTGCCCATGACTCCTCCGAGAAAGTCGTCTATCTTTCCGAATATAGCCGGATAAGGCATCATCTCGACGGCTACCACAAGCTTGTTCTTATGGAAGATCTCCGTTCTTGCGCTTCCGTCCGTCATGATGGCGGAGTTGTGGGACTCAAGCCAGATGTTGTCGCCCATATCCCTTGCGGTGTGTGACGGGGCCTTATGTGACTGTATATAGTCATATGTCGAGGCTCCGAACAGGATGTTGACATTAGGATAGTCCTTCAGGAAGGAAGTGAACCTTCTCCAGGTGCGGCTGCGCTCGTACTGGCCCGGAATCACGGGGCTTGTGAATGTTTCAGGAGCCACTATCAGGAGCGGTGCGGCTGTTGAGTCGCCCTTCCTGTATGCGAGAGCCTGTTCTGCCTGGGACAGAAGTATGGCATCCTGCTGCTCCTGAGTCATTGCCTGAAACTTGTTGTACGGGTCTATATTCGGCTGGATTATCAGTACCTCGAGGTCTTCAGGAGCCGTCATCGAGTCCTTGTATTCCTTCCCTATGACGGATGAGGCGATGAACGGACCGATGAGTATGAGGACATATCCTGCCACGGCGGCTGTCCTGGCCTTCCAGTTGAAGGTGTTCCATGTTCCGTCCGACAGGGCTGTCATTATTCCGAACAGGCCGAGGTTGCAGAGCCATATCCACAATGAGCCTCCGAGAGTGCCGGTGATTTCGTACCATTGGATGGCTCCTGTGGTGCGTGCAAAAGAGTTGCCGAGTACAAGCCATGGCCATGAGATCTCTGCGTCAAAATAGAACCTTTCCCAGGCTATCCAGCTGACCATCAGGAATATATATGGAAGTGTACCCTGGAATTTCTTCTTGCTCAGCCTGAAAAGTCCGAAGATCAGCGACATCTGAAGGGCATTGGCGAAGATGGCGAAGAGCCCTCCTCCTGTCGTCGCATTGCACACCCAGAATGTAGTGGCCGCATTCCAGAGAACGAAAGCAGAATAGTGGTATATCCATATTCGTTTCCTGCCCAGGGCGTCAGCTATCCTTTCCATGCACAGAAGAGGCACGAGTCCGAACAGCGCCAGCGGGCCTGTGTGAGGTATAAGGAAGGGCACGGACATCATGACTGCAGACAGTACGACAAGGCCCCATATCAGCATATTTTCTCTTTTCATCAGTTGTACTTGTAAATCGGAACAAAGATATAAAAATAATTGCTACCTTTGTGTGTTATGGTAATTGATATGCTCAAAGGATTCCTTGTGGGAATATGTGCATCGGCTCCGATAGGGCCGATAGCCATCCTTGTGGTGCAGAAGTCGCTGAGCAAGGGGCACAAGGCCGGCTTTGTGTCGGGTCTCGGTGCCAGCGTTGTGGACACCCTGTACGCATTCATCGCCATCTTCGCTCTCGCCTTTGCGCAGAAGCTCATTGACACGCACCAGAATCTGATCTTTCTGGTCGGAGGGACAGTCCTGGGAATACTCGGAGTTTCGATGGCCTTCTCCAATCCTTTCAGAAAGATGAAGGATGACGGTGAGTCCAGCGTGTCTCCAAAGGATTTCGGCCAGGCTGTGGCCATGGGAATCTCTAACCCGATGGCGATTTTCGTCATGTTCACGCTGTTCGCCTTCTTCGGTCTGGCTGACAGCGCTCCGCACAACTGGAAGGTGACGCCTATAATACTGTCCGTAAGCGCCGGCTCGGTGACATACTGGTTCACTGTCTCATGGCTGCTCAGCCGTTTCCGCAAGAATTTCAAGATGAGTACCATACTCTGGATCAGCAGGATAACAGGAGCAATAATAGTAATCATAGGCATAGCCCTGCTTGGACAGGGACTTGTGAATGTGTTCTTCAAGGGTATGCCGATAATGTAATTTGAATTATGGAAAAGTCAAAAGTCTACTTCACGGATCTCAGGACAATCCCTGGGAATGACCTCCTGACAAAGCTTGAGAGGCTTATCAGAAGAGCCGGTATCGCCGATATCGACTTCGAGGGAAAATTTACCGCCATAAAGATTCACTTCGGTGAACCTGGCAATATGGCATATATCCGTCCGAATTATGCCGGAAGGGTTGTCGATGTGATCCGTTCGCTTGGTGGAAAGCCTTTCCTGACTGACAGCAATACATTATATTCAGGCGGACGCTCAAATGCCGTAGACCACCTCAATGCGGCTATGGAGAACGGATTCAACAGGATCACTGCCCATGCTGACGTGATCATAGCCGACGGCCTCAAAGGTACCGACTACAAGGAAGTCCCTTCAGGAGGAACCTATTGCCCTTCTCCAAAGATCGGAGCTGCGATTGCAGACGCGGACATCGTGATTTCGATGAACCATTTCAAGGGACACGAGCAGAGCGGCTTCGGCGGAGCGCTGAAGAACCTCGGAATGGGTTCTGCAAGTGTGGGAGGAAAGCTCGAACTGCATTCATCCTCACAGCCTATGATAGACCTCGAGAACTGCATCGGCTGCCGTATCTGTGAGAAATACTGCCGTCACAATGCAGTGAAGGTGGTGGACAGGAAGGCCGTCATCGATTATGACAAGTGTGTCGGATGCGGTCAGTGTGTGGCTGTGTGCCAGAAGTCTGCCGCTGTGGTTAAGGACTACGACACTTCCGAGATGCTCAACAGCAAGATTGCTGAATATGCCTATGCGGTGGTGAACGGCAAGCCTTCGTTCCACATTTCATTCATCATGAATGTGTCTCCGAACTGCGACTGCTGGAATCATAATGATGCGGCTCTTGTGCCTGACATAGGCATCGCGGCTTCGTTCGACCCTGTCGCCCTGGACTGCGCATGCGCAGACATGGTCAAGGCTGCCCCTACACTGACATCCAATGCCATTTCCGATAAGGACCAGACTCATGGTGAGGGCTGCGGCTGCGGACATCACCATCACAAGGGTGAGGACAAGTTCCGCATCGTGCATCCTGACACCAACTGGGAGGCAGGAGTCGAGTACGGTGAGAAGATCGGTCTCGGAGTACGTGAGTATGAACTTATTAAAGTCTGATTCAGATGGCTGGTGATAAGAAGACGAAGAAAGGTTTCTTCCGTAACTGGATTGTAGTCAACCTCTCCATTGCTCTTGCCATAGCTGTGGTCCTGCTGGTCGGCGCCATTGTGTTCCTTAATGTGGTGACACAGCACAACAAGACTATTGCAGTACCTGATTTCACCAACATGACTGTGGCTGAAGCCCAGGAGGCTGCTCAGCAGGCAGGGATGCGTGTGGAGGTGACTGACTCCGTTTTTGCCAAGAGGATGAAGAAAGGCGCGATCCGCGACCAGAATCCTTCTCCTGGCTCTATGGTCAAGAAGGGAAGGCGTATATCATTGACAATCAACGCCATCAATGCCAAGAAGGTCACCATGCCCAATCTGGTCAGCCTCTCCCTCCGTCAGGCGATTGCGGAACTTCAGTCCCGCGGCCTTGTGGTCGGCAAGCTGATATATGTAAAGGATATAGCTACAAACAATGTCATCAGACAGCTTTGCGGCAACCGTGAGATCGAACCGGGTGACCATGTGGAGACTGAAACAATAATTGACCTGGTCGTAGGCCTGAATCCGGACACTGAGAATGTGACCTATGTTCCTGACGTGGTCGGAAGACGGTATATGAATGCCGTGGATGCAGTCAGGAAGCAGTCGCTTAACATCAGGTCGCTCAGATTTGATGAGACTGTGAAGACCTATGATGACAGCCTGGCGGCAATGGTCTACAGACAGATTCCGGCAGTGGAGGACTCTGTAAGCGTGCATATGGGAGACGAGGTGACCCTGTATTTCACACTTGACGAAAAACGTATTCCTGCAAAGAAATGATGATTGAGCACAGCGACATATTCGAGCTGGAGGACGAACAGCAGGAGATGTTCGAGCATTACCGCTTCGACATAGACAAGGGACAGGCGCCTATGCGTGTGGACAAGTATCTGTCAACACATATGGAATATACATCGCGGCACAGGATACAGCTGGCTATCAAGGCGGATTATATCCGTGTGAATGACAAGGTGGTCAAGGCCAACTACATCGTCCGTCCGGGAGATGTGGTGACTTTCGTGATGCCGTACCAGAGGAGGGGACTGGAGATCCTCCCCGAAGACATCCCTCTCAACATTGTCCATGAGGATGACGATGTGCTGGTGCTCAACAAGGAGCCGGGCATGGTCGTGCATCCGGGGCACGGGCATTTCAGCGGAACGCTGGTCAATGCCCTGGCACACCATCTGGGCATCTCCCAAGGCCCCGATGCCGAGGACGAAAGGATGGGAGTACTCGTCCATAGGATCGACAAGGATACATCCGGTATCCTGGTGGTTGCAAAGAACGATGAGGCTCAGCTTGATCTTGCCAAGCAGTTCTTCGTACACTCCATCGAAAGACGCTATGTGGCCATAGTCTGGGGCAATCTCAAGGATGACGAGGGCACGATAACCGGAAATATAGGCCGTGACCCTAATGACAGGATGAGGTTCAAGGTCTTTCCTGACGGTGACTACGGCAAGCATGCCGTCACCCACTACAGGGTTCTTGAGCGTTTCGGTTATGTCACCGTCGTAGAGTGCAGGCTCGAGACCGGAAGGACACATCAGATCCGAGTACACTTCAACTGGATAGGCCATCCGCTTTTCAACGACGAGCGCTATGACGGCTCTGAAATCAGAAAGGGTACCATCTATGCGAAGTACCGCCAGTTCATAGAGAACTGCTTCAAGCTTCTCCCTCGTCAGGCTCTTCATGCCAAGACCCTCGGTTTCGTGCATCCGCGCACGAAGCAGATGGTGAGGTTCGATTCCGAACTGCCTTCCGACATGCAGGCGCTGATAGAAAAGTGGCGTAAGTATTCGGAAAACATGTCGGAGTTTCTCGAAGCATAAAAAAGGAAGGAAGCTAATCCAGCTTCCTTCCTTTTTCATCATAGAATTCATTCTGCAGAACCGAGAAGTCTGTGGTCTCCACGACCTCTATCTTGCATCTGTACTTCTTTTTCCATTTTCCTGTTATGGAAGAGAAAAGACCTCTTGTCAGATAGGCTCCGAGGATAGGGTTCACCTTCAATGTCAGGTTTGTGATCTTCTTCTCCATGACATAGTAGGAAAGCCTCCTTTCTATGGCCTCGTCTATAACGACACTTGAAGCTATCTTTCCAGTGCCGTTGCAGACCGGACACACCTCCTGGGTGTTGATCTCAGTCGCCGGGCGCACCCTCTGCCTTGTGATCTGCATGAGACCGAACTTGGTGAGAGGCAGCACGTTGTGCTTAGCCCTGTCGGACTCCATCAGCTCCTGCATCTTCTTGTAGAGGGCGTTCCTGTGTTCGTTGGATTCCATGTCGATGAAGTCGACTATGACAATTCCACCCATGTCCCTCAGCCTGAGCTGTCTTGCGATCTCTTCAGCTGCATAGCAGTTGACATCGAATGTGTTCTGCTCCTGTTCCTTGTTCTTCGAACGGGTTCCGCTGTTCACATCAATCACATGCAATGCTTCTGTGTGCTCGATCACCAGGTATGCTCCCTGTCTGATAGGTACCACTTTTCCGAATGAGCTCTTTATCTGTCTCGTTACTTCGAAGTGGTCGAAGATCGGTGCCTTGTCCTTGTAGAGCTTTACGATCTTTTCCTGCTCCGGTGAAATCAGAGAGATGTATTTCCGGATTTCCTCGTAGATGGTCTCGCTGTTCACATAGATGTTCGTGAATGATTCGTTGAGAAGATCCCTGAGGATTGTGGTTGTCTTGCTGTACTCTGTGAACAGCAGCTGCACACCTTTGGATTGAGCCAGTTTCTTCCAGGAGCTCTCCCATTTGTCTATGAGCGACATCAGTTCGGCATCGAGAACTGCGGCATTCTTGCCTTCTGCGGCCGTACGTATGATGGCTCCGTAATTCTTAGGGAGAATGCTCTTGACAAGTGTCTCCAGTCTTCTTTTCTCCTCTTTCGAGGAAATTTTCTGCGATACGCTCACCTTCTCTGCGAAGGGAAGCAGTACAATGTTTCGTCCTGCCAATGAAATTTCTGCAGTCAGTCGTGATCCTTTTGTCGAAATCGGTTCCTTTACGATCTGGACGATGATCATCTGTCCGGGTGTCAGCACATTCTCGATCCTTCCCTCCTTCTCGAGGATGGGGCCGGGCTTGATGTGCTTGTAGATTCCGTGGTTGTCTGAATTGGGATTCACTCTCTTGACGAATTCGTCAAATGCATTGAAGTAAAGTCCCAGGTCGAGATAGTGGACAAATGCCTCTTTTTCGTCTCCGATGTCTACAAAAGCAGCGTTGAGGGCCGGAAGAATCTTCTTGACCTTTCCGAGATACACATCTCCTACGGAAAAGCTGTGCCCCAGGCTGGACTCCTTGTTGAGCTCGATGAGCCTGTGATTATCCATCAGTGCTATCGAGACTTCCGTTGAATTGACGTCAACGATAAGATCTTTTACAGACTCCATCAGGAATTTCAGTGATAAGATTTAATAAATGAAAGAGGCCGACCCTCCCGGCCAGCCTCTTTAGCGGACTGCTAAAATGGCAGACACTGGCGAGAATTACTTTCTCTTCTTGTGTCTGTTCTTGCGCAGGCGTTTTTTACGCTTGTGCGTAGCCATTTTGTGCCTTTTATGCTTCTTTCCGTTTGGCATAGTTAAAAGGTTTTAAATTAATATGTTGTTTTGTTATTTTACCTCGTTTACGAACACCTTTGCCGGCTTGAATGCAGGGATGTTGTGTGCTGGAATGGTCATTGTTGTGTTCTTAGTGATGTTTCTTGCAGCCTTCTCAGCTCTGTGCTTGATGATGAAGCTACCGAAACCACGGAGATATACTGGATTACCCTTTGAAAGTGAACCCTTAACTGTCTCCATAAAAGATTCTACAACAGTTGAAACTGTGTCTTTCTGAATGCCGGTCTCTTTGGCAATTTCATTTACGATTTCTGCCTTTGTCATAACTTATTATATTTTAAATCAAAAACTAATTGTCGATATATCTCGCAAAGATAGGGCGAATTTTTTTAATTGGCAAATTAACCGCTTAAATTTCAACGAAAAACTTATGCCTGCTAAAGACTTTGGCAAGAAATAATGTCATGTCTTCCGGTCACCGTGCATTGGCATAATGATTGACCATATATATAAAAGAATTATATTTGTAATCTTGACTGACAAAATGTCAGATTTTGCGTAATTTTCGGATATTATATGAAGGATATTATTACAGACATGTTTACGGCGCCAGGCGCGGAGGTCAGCATCATCCCCGTGATGCAGGGAGAGGGTACGGCAAAGCTGGATGAGGCACAACTGCCTGATTCGCTGCCAATCCTGGCGTTGAGAAATGCAGTGCTGTTCCCGGGTACGGTATACCCGATAACCATAGGAAGAGAGAAGTCCATCCGTCTCATCGAGGATGCAGAAAGAAACAATACGTTCATCGGTGCAGTGCCGCAGAACGACCTTGCCGTGGAGGATCCGCGTGAATCGGACCTTTATCCTTATGGAACCGTGGCAAAGATCATAAAGACACTCGAGATGCCGGACGGCACCATAACTGCCATCCTGCAGGGCTACAAGAGATTCGAGATAGAGTCCGTGGTCGAGTACGTTCCCTACATGCTCGGAAGGGTGAGATACCAGAACGATGTGATTCCGGAGGCGGACAATAAGGTCAGGATGATCGCGGAATCTCTGAAGGAGAAGGCCGCGACGGTCATCCGTTCGTCCGCCCTCGTTCCACGTGAGGCTGTCAGTGCCCTCAAAAGCATAGATAATTTTGAATTCCTCGTGAACTTCATCGCGACGACTGTCGAGGTGGAGAACTTCATGGACAAGGTGGAACTGCTTCAGTACTCGGACCTTCGTGCACGTGCCATGAAACTGCTGTCGGTCCTGGATACTCAGGTCGAATTCCAGAAGATCAAGCAGGAGATCCAGCAGAAGGTGAAGACGGAGATAGACCAGCAGCAGAGGGAGTACTATCTCAACAACCAGCTCAAGACCATCCAGGAAGAACTCGGAATGGACGATGTGGAGGAATTCGCCCAGCTTCGCGCCCGTGCGGAAGAGAAGCTGTGGCCGGCTGCCGTGCAGGAGATCTTCGACAAGGAGATGATGAAGCTGGAAAGATATAATCCAAGTTCTCCTGACTACAGCATACAGTACAACTACATCCAGTTCATGCTGGACCTGCCTTGGGGAGTGATGTCGGAGGATAACCTTGACCTGAAGAATGCACAGAAGGTGCTTGACGAGGACCATTATGGCCTTGAGAAGGTGAAGGAGAGGATCATCGAGTACCTGGCTGTGCTCAAGCTCAAGGGGGACATGAAGTCTCCCATCCTCTGTCTGTATGGCCCTCCGGGCGTAGGAAAGACAAGCCTCGGAAAGTCAGTTGCAAGGGCCCTCGGACGCAAGTACATCCGTATAGCCCTCGGAGGTGTGCATGATGAGTCGGAAATCAGAGGACACAGGAAGACTTATGTGGGAGCCTTGCCAGGACGTATCCTCAACGGCATCAATCGTGCGGGAACCTCAAATCCGGTGATAGTCCTGGATGAGGTGGACAAGCTTGCCAAGGACATAAAGGGAGACCCTTCTTCCGCTCTGCTTGAGGCCCTTGACCCTGAGCAGAACACGGCTTTCCATGACAATTATCTTGACATAGATTACGACCTCTCCAACGTGCTCTTCATTACCACTGCCAATAGCATCGACACCATCCAGCCGGCTCTCAGGGACCGTATGGAGATGATCAATGTCAGCGGCTACCTTGCTGAGGAAAAGCTCGAGATAGCCAAAGGCCATCTTGTGCCGAAGCAGCTCGAGGAGCACGGACTCCAGAAATCGCAGCTCAAGTTCGACAGGTCTGCGATAGAGGCCATCATCGACGAGTACACCCACGAGTCGGGTGTGCGAGGACTCGAGAAACAGATCGCGAAGGTGGCACGTGTGACTGCCAAGAAGATAGCCCTGGATGAGAAACATCCGGTGACGATAAAGAAGAATCATCTGAGAGAGTACCTCGGCATCCCGACCAACTCTCACGACAAGCAGAAAGGCAACGAGGCGCCGGGAGTGGTGACAGGACTTGCATGGACGGCGATGGGCGGTGAGATCCTGTTCATCGAGAGCTCGGTCAGCAAGGGCAAGGGAGTGCTTACCATGACAGGTAATCTCGGTGACGTCATGAAGGAGTCGGCGCAGATAGCCTTCCAGTACCTCAAGGCACATCCGGAGCTTACCGGACTGTCCTATGAGGAATTCATGGAGAAGGACATCCATGTGCACGTGCCTGAAGGAGCTGTGCCGAAGGACGGCCCTTCAGCCGGCATCACGATGGTGAGCTCGATGGTGTCCGCCTACAGGCAGCAGACCGTCAGGAGCGGCATCGCCATGACGGGAGAGATGACGCTGCGCGGCAGGGTGCTTCCTGTCGGAGGCATAAAGGAAAAGATCCTTGCAGCCAAGAGGTCGGGCATAAATACGATACTGATCTCGCAGGAGAACAGAAAAGATGTGGAGGATATCAAGGAAATCTACATAAAAGGACTTACCTTTGTATATGTCAACAATATTCAGGATGTAATTAATCAGATATTCTGATGGAAGTACGCATAGAACAGAGCTGGAAGAACGCACTGGCCGCGGAATTCGGGAAACCCTATTTCGAATCGCTTGTGCGTTTTCTTCGTGAAGAAAAGGCCGGAGGAAAGAGGATATATCCTCCCGGAAGCCAGATTTTCAGGGCCTTCGACCTGACGCCGGTGCAGGATGTCAAGGTCGTCATCCTCGGACAGGACCCCTATCATGGGCATGGTCAGGCACATGGCCTGTCCTTCTCTGTACCGGCCGGGGTTCCGGCGCCTCCTTCGCTCAAGAACATATTCAAGGAAATCGAATCCGACCTCGGCATACGTATGAGCGGCTATCCGGATCTAGAGAAATGGGCAAGGCAGGGAGTCCTTCTGCTCAATGCCGTGCTGACGGTGCGCAGCGGTGAGGCGGCTTCCCACAGCAGGATAGGATGGGAAGAGTTTACTGATGCGGTGATACGCTATCTGTCAGACAACTGTGAGGGCGTCGTGTTCCTTCTGTGGGGCAATTTCGCCCGAAGCAAACGCGACCTGATCGACCACAACCGTCACTTCGTCCTGGAGGCCGCGCACCCCTCACCTCTTGCCAGAGGCGCCTTTTTCGGATGCAGGCATTTTTCACGTACAAATCAGATTCTGGCTTCACAGGGAAAGACTCCTGTGGACTGGCAGTTATAAGGATATGAAACGAAAAGCATTATTCCCCGGGTCCTTCGACCCTTTTACAGCGGGCCATCTGAACATCCTCAAGAGGGCTCTGACCATGTTCGATGAGGTGGTGGTGGCAATCGGTGTCAATATAGACAAGAGAGGATTCTTTCCTAATGAGAAAAAGCTCGACATCATCCGACAGGCGACTGCCGGACTGGAGGGCGTAAGCATAATCCAGTACGACAACCTCACCATAGACACCTGCCGCGAACTTGGGATCAGGCATATAGTGAGAGGAGTAAGGAACATGATAGACTTCGAGACAGAGAGGTCCATCGCCGATGCCAACCGCAAGCTGGCGCCTGAGATAGAGACCATCATAATCCCGACAGCGCAGGAGTTCGCACACATATCTTCGACAGCCGTGCGTGACCTTCTCAGACATGGAGGAGACACTTCGCTCTTTGTTCCGGAAGGCATAGAACTGTAGGCCATGCGGAAGTTCCTGTCCATATTCTTCCTGTTCTTCGCATTGGCATTGCAGGCCCAGGAACTTGATTCCCTCAGGCGCAGGTCGTTGGGAGACAAGCTCGGCGAGTACTTCGGTGCCATCATGCGCGAACCGCTTCAGGTCCAGCAGGCCGAGGCTGACTTCATGATTGAGGCAGCTTCAGATTCCGTGGTGCGCCAGTTCGTGGCACAATGGCTTTACAGGCACTATCAGCAGTCACCTCTGATGGGTGCTGAGAGCATAGCCATACACATATTCGACGAATGGTTCCTTCCCGGAAAGGTGAAGATGGACAGCGACATGGATCTTCTCAACGCGCGTATCTACGCCGACTTCAACCGGCTCTCCCTCGTAGGAAACAAGGCCCCGGCACTGGCTATGGAGGCGCTTGACGGGTCTTTTGTGGAACTTTACACGGATTCGGACAGAGGAGGCCGCTGCCGCATACTCTACTTCTATGACACGGGCTGTGCCAAATGCCGCATAGAGAGCATCCTGTTGAGGAATATGCTGAATACCGAGTCGTTCCCGGCAGATTTCTATGCGATATATGCAGGCGACAACCGCAAGGAGTGGGAAGTATATGTAAAGGATAAGCTCGCCGTGGATCCGCAGGGAATGAAGGTTACTCACATGTGGGATCCTATGCTGGATTCGGACTTCCAGCGCAAGTACGGCGTAATCCAGACCCCGCGTCTGTTCCTTATAGGCCCGGATGGTACCATATTGGGAAGGGGACTGGATGCAAAGGCTCTTTCCGCCATGCTTCACGGCATCTTCGACGAGGTGGAACTGAATTACGGCACAAAGGAGTCAGAAGAACTCTTTGACAGGATCTTCTCATTGGATGGGATTCCGTCAAAAGAGGATGTGGCTTCTGTTGCTGACCATATAACTTCCAATACGATACAGAAGGGAGACACGGTGATGTTCCGTCAGCTCAGCGGTGACCTGATGTACTATCTTGCGTCCAGAACAGGTGAGGGCTGTAAGGAGGGACTTTCGGAACTTCTTGACAGCCACATTCTTTCGAGGGATGATGTCTGGGTCACTCAGGACGACAGCATCAAGGTCATAGGTTATGCGGAGATTCTTGCTGACATGCTCTCCAGGACCGTTCCGGGTACCGTGGTGCCCGATATGAAGGTTCCCGGAGTTCTGATGAGCCGCAAAGGATCAAAGGAAGGCAGCTTCAACCTGAGGAAGCTGCGAGGAAAGAACGGTTACGTGATCTTCTATACGGAAGGCTGCCCGGTCTGCGATGCAGAGAAATCTGCTGCAGCCGAAGTCGTGGCGCAGAATCCGAAGGCCAAGGTGCTCATGGTGGATGTGGATGCCATAGTGGAGGATAATCCTGTTCTTGCTGACCGTCTGTTCATGGCCTTTGATCTTTCATCTCTTCCTTTCATTATCGGGCTTGATAAGAAGGGGCGCGTCCAGCATAGATACATGACATTACAACGGTTGTGATAATTTTGTGATATTATTTCAAATTTGATATAGTTTGGTCTGACATTTGATTTTCGGGACAGGCACCGATGTTACACTATCTAATAAACGATGTCATGTACAACTTCATTGAGGATTATCTGAAAGATCCGTCTGCAGCTGTTTCAAACGCCAGAAACCACATCAATTCCTTCAATGACTCATCGTCTTTTTCTGACGATCATGTCTATTCGGAAATCTCGACCCCAGAATTTCGCCTGTATAGTGAGATTGTATCCTAATTTTTCATAACTTTGACCCGTTCAATCGGTTAAGTTATGAAAAGAGTACTATTCCAGCTGTTTCCTGCCCTTGTTTTCTTATTTTTCAGCATATCCGTCTATGCGCAGGAACAGCCCGACTCTCTCTACATTGCGGGAGAGCAGAAGGCTTATCTTGAGTATGCGAATTCCAAGACCCGCCTTGACAGCATCCAGAACGGAATGCAGTATGTCAACTCATATGTAAAGAGAAGCGCAAGACGCATGGAGGTCTCAGACCGCATAGCCTACCTGATGGCGTCCACTCCGGAGTATCTGAACGGCACCTCGCTTGAGGCATTGCTCAGCTATGTGCACAAGGAGGAGACAAGGGAATATGTGATCAGCCAGAAGAACAAGGCAGACCGTGAGACCGAGCATATCCGCAAGCTGAAAAGCCTCGGATTCAATGCCGGTATCGGAGGGTCTGTGGAGACTTGCGAATATATAAACGAGTGGCTGACTGACACTCAGCCTACTTATGGAGGACACCTTCTGTTCAGTGTGGGAGACTACAGGAACTTCTTCAATTTCGAACTTGGAGTGAGGTACAGGTTCTGGGTGTTCAGGTTGAATCACTGGATAGGAGACCCGAATGCGAAATACGATTATGACTTCCATCAGGTCAGACTTGTACTGGCTCCTAAATTCAATCTTATAAGGCAGAAGAAGAGCGCCTTCTATTTCTATGTGGCTCCGGAATTCGGCTACAATTATCCTATAGACATGCATGCGACCGGCTATTACGAAGGTGAGAACATGACGCTCGGCGCAAGGGCCGGTCTCGGAATCGGAAGGTTCGAGGTCTCGGCTTCATATGCACATGACATCTCGCCGATGCTGAAATATGCGTTTACGGAAGCATATCAGCCGCAACAGGTGGGTGTGGCCATGACGATATACTTCTCCGGCGGTGGCCGAAAATAAAGGATATGCGGATGAAAGAAGAGGCTGACACATTCTGATGTGTCAGCCTCTTCTCTGATTATATCTCTGTCATGATGCTCTGGCGGATGTCGTCAGATGCCGCACCGACGAGGATCTCGATCTTGCCAGGCTCCAGCACCCATCCGTCTGTCGCGTTGTCCCAGTGCTCAAGCTCGCTTACCGGGAACTCAAGTGTGACTTTCTTGGTCTCACCTGCCTTGAGGGTGATCCTGTCGAAGGCCTCAAGCTCCTTCAGAGGGCGCTCGACTTTCGAGCCTATTCTTCTTACATAGAGCTGGGCGACTTCATCTGCCTCCATATCGCCGAGGTTCCTCAGGGCGAATGAAACCTGGATCCTGTCCTTCTTCTGTCTGCATGAAAGCTCACCGTATTCGAAGTCCACGTATGAAAGGCCATGGCCGAATGCATACATTACAGGGACTTCCTTGGTCTCGAACCATCTGTAACCTACGAGGATGCCTTCCTTGTATTCTGACACAGGGTCAGGAAGACTTGCGATATACTCCTGGATCTGCTCGCGGGTGTAGCCTGTCGCGTCAAGACGATACATGAGGGTGAACAAGTCCTCGCCTGACCTGTTTCCAGGGAAACTTCCGGTTGCATAGGCCGGAGAGTCCTCAAGCTTGAGCGGGAAGGTGAAAGGAAGCTTTCCGGAAGGTGCGATGTCTCCGAAGAGTACTTCAGCGAGTGCGGTACCTCCTTCAAGACCGTTCCACCAGCCCTGGACGATGGCAGGTGAGTACTTGTCAAGGGTACGGAGATCTGTAGGACCGCCCGAAATGAGTACTGTAGCTACATTAGGGTTAGCTTCGTAGAGGGCCTGGATGATCTCGTTCTGACCGCATGGGAGGTCTATGTTCTTTCTGTCGCTGCCTTCTGTCTCGATGGATTTGTTTGTTCCTCCGAAGAAGAGTACCATGTCGGCCTCCTTTGCAAGTGCGACTGCCTCTGCCAGAAGAGCAGGGTCTGCAGGTTCATCAGTGGACTTCGCAATCAGAGGGTCCGTCTGTTCTGCCTGTCTTCCCCAACCCATTCTCATGGAGTAGCTCTTGTAGCCTGGAGCATAGGTGACTTCGATGCCGGCTTCTGCTGCCCTCTTGCTGATTCCTTCGAGAGGAGAGATCTCGTAGAGAGTCTTCACGCCTGCTCCGATGCCGCCTGCCGCTGTGGTGAGGACGGCATTCTGTCCGATGACGGCAATCTTCTTCACATCCTTGGCGATAGGGAGGTTGCCGGCTTCATTCTTCAGGAGGACTATGGACTTCTGGGCGATCTCGTAGGCAATCTTCTGAGTCTCAGGCTGAGAGGTCATCACTGTGTTGGCCACATCCTCTGGGACAGGTTCGATGGCGAAGCGCAGGCGGAGGATCTCGCGTACCTTCGCGTCCACGACGGCCTCGTCAAGGGCTCCGTTCCTTACAGAATCGATGAGGGCCTGGCCGAAGTAGTTGTCACCGGTCATCTGCACGCAGAGTCCGCCGAGGGCCGCTCCCATCGTGCTGTGAGTGCCTCCCCAGTCAGATACTGTCATTCCCTTGAAGCCCCATTCTCCACGGAGTATCTCATTGTTGAGGTGGGCGTTCTCCGAGCAGTAATAGCCGTTCACCTTATTGTATGCCGGCATCACGCACATCGCGCCGCCTTCCTTGACCGCAGCCTCGAAAGGCTTGAGGTAGATCTCACGCATGGTACGTTCGTCGGCTATGACATTGACGCTTCCGCGGTTCGTCTCCTGGTTGTTGAGGGCATAGTGCTTGAGGCAGACTGCCGTGCCGGCTTCCTGTGAACCTATGGTGTACTCGACAGAAAGGCGGGCTGCAAGAACAGGGTCCTCGCTGAGATACTCGTATGTTCGTCCTCCTACAGGAAGTCTCTGGATGTTGATTGCAGGCCCGAGGATGATGTCCTTTCCTCTGAGACGGCCTTCCTTGCCCATTGCCCAGCCGTTCTTGTAGGCCAGTTCCTTTGACCATGTTGCTGCAAGGGCTGAGCCGGTAGGGAAATAGGTCGCAGAGTCAAGTGTCCAGCCGAGAGGACGGAAACCCTCGCCGTTCTCTTCTCTGATTCCGAACGGGCCGTCGGTGTACTTGATGTCCTGGATGCCGAGGCGCGGAACGCCTTCGGAAGACATGTTGGTCTTGCTGTGAAGCATCTCGACCTTTTCTTCGAGTGTCATCTGGGCGATGATCTCATTGATCTTCTTGTCGTTTACTGTCAGTCTGTCCTGTGGCGACAGGCTGTTGCTGCATCCTGCGGCGATGGCGATGGCCAGGACAGCCGGAAGGATGATTGAAGTTGATGAATGTTTCATAGATTTATGGTGTTGCAGTTCATTGTCGCAATATACTTGTAAATATAGTCAGTTTTTCTCAATCCGTAACACATAGGGGGACTGTTTGAACAAATAGAAAAGAATATGACTGAATACGCAAGCAGATGTCCGAAAATATGAGTAATTTCGCATTGGACTAACCAATACCTTATATTATATGGACAGATATTCCGCTATGATTGTGTTTCTGTCGGTGCTGTGCGCATGCGGCGGACCTCGCTGGAGCGAGACACAGACAGAGAACGGCTACAACCTGATAACCCAGAAGAGAGGACAGACGCTCGGCTATGCTCCCGGTTCCGGGGTCGGCATTCTGACCGATGACGGCTATGCCTTCAAGGACCTCAACCGCAACGGCAGCCTCGATCCATACGAGGACTGGAGGCTGACGGCTGAGGAAAGGGCGGAGGATCTCGCTTCCCGTCTTACGATAGAGCAGATTGCAGGAATGATGCTCTACAGCTCGCATCAGTCCGTGCCGTCGGAGAACTGGAGCGGGCTTTATGATGGAAAGCCGTTTGCAGAAAGTTCAGCGGCATCGTCCGACCTTTCGGACAATCAGAAGAAGTTCCTTGTGGAGGACAACCTCAGGGCCGTCCTCGTGACCACTGTGGAATCTCCTGCAGCGGCCGCAAGATGGAACAACAACATGCAGGTGCTGGCGGAAGGGATGGGCTGCGGTGTCCCTGTGAACATTTCTTCAGACCCGCGTCATGAGACTTCGGCAACTGCGGAATACAACTATGGCTCGGGAGGAGACATCTCTCATTGGCCTACATCCCTCGGCATGGCAGCGACCTTCGACCCGGCTCTGGTGGAGGAATTCGGAAGGATCGCTGCAGACGAGTACAGGGCGCTGGGCATCGCAACAGCCCTGTCACCTCAGATAGACCTTGCGACAGAACCGCGCTGGACACGCTTCTATGGCACTTTCGGAGAAAGCCCGGAGCTTGACGCAGACATGGCCCGTGCCTATGTGGACGGTTTCCAGACAAGCTATGGCAAGGATGAAATTGCAGACGGATGGGGCTACAGGAGCGTAAACGCTATGGTAAAGCACTGGCCGAGCGGCGGCCCGGAGGAGGCAGGTCGTGACGCACACTATAACTATGGCAAATATGCCGTCTATCCTGGCGGTGCCTTCGAGACCCATCTGAAGCCATTTACAGAAGGAGCCTTCAGACTTCGCGGAGAAACCGGCAAGGCCTCGGCCGTAATGCCATATTATACCATATCCACGGGTATAGATCCGTCAGGAAAGAATGTGGGCAACAGCTACAGCAGATATATAATCAATGATCTTCTTCGTGAGAAATACGGATATGACGGGGTCGTGTGTACAGACTGGGCCATCACTGCCGACAACCGCAGCATAGGCAGCTTTGACGGCAAGCCATGGGGAGTGGAACTTCTGACAGTGGCGCAGAGGCATTACGAGTGTCTCAAGGCCGGAGTGGATCAGTTCGGAGGAAACAATGACAAGGAGCCAGTGCTGGAGGCATATGAGATGTGGGTAGCGGAATTCGGCAGGGAATCGGCAGACCTCCGTTTCAGAGACTCAGCAAGGCGCCTTCTTCTAAATTCCTTCCGTACAGGCCTTTTCGAGAATCCTTACCTTGATCCTGAAGTCTCGGAGGAGACAGTGGGTAGACCTGAATATATGGAGAAGGGCTATCAGGCGCAGCTGAAGTCTGTCGTCATGCTCAAGAATTCATCTGATGTACTCCCGATGAATCCGGAAGGTGACAAGCCAAAGGTCTATGTGCCAAAGAAATATTATCCTTCTATAGCAGATTTCTTCGGCAGACTGACGCAGGAAAGATGGGAAGATGCTTTTTCTGCAGATCTGCTGGCAGATTATTATGAACAAGTCTCGGATCCGTCAGAGGCTGATTTCGCGATTGTAGTGATCGATGCTCCGACTTCAGGCAACGGATGGCACATCTCAGATGTGAATGCCGGAGGTACCGGCTATCTGCCGATCAGCCTTCAGTATAATGACTATACTGCAGAGCATGCCCGCGAAGTGTCCATTGCAGGCGGTGACCGCCTGGAGGATTTTGTCAACCGAAGCTATCGGGGCAAGTCTGTGAAGACGGCAAACAAGGCTGACCTTCAGACTGTCATGGATACGAAGGCTGCGATGGGAGAAAAGCCTGTCATCACTGTCGTGAACACCGGCAAGCCTTTCGTACCGGAATTCGAACCATATTCCGATGCCATTCTGGTGAGCTTCGGATGCCAGAACCAGGCGATTCTGGATCTGATAAGTGGAGCAGTCGAGCCTTCTGCCCTCCTTCCGATGCAGCTGCCGGCTGACATGAAGACTGTCGAGCTTCAGAAGGAAGATGTCCCGTTTGATATGGAATGTTATACAGATTCAGAGGGCAATGCCTATGATTTTGCCTTCGGACTAAATTGGTCCGGCCGTATAGAAGATGAACGTGTAAGGAAGTATGCCCGTTAATCATTTTCTGTAATCTGACGGTGACTGTCCGATATGCCGGCTTACATATCTGCTGAAGTATGAGAGTGAGGTGAAGTTGAATCTTTCTGCGATTTCGCAAATGTTCTGCGATCTGTCCCTCAGTTGTCTGGATATGTCCAAGGTGGTGAATCTGTTGATCCACCAGCCGGCTGAGAAGCCGGTTATCGATCTGCTGATTTCGGAGAGATGTTTCGGCGTGATGCAAAGCCCTGAAGCATAGTGGCTTACCGCTCTTATCCTCCGGTAGTCTCCACGTTCGAGCATTGATATGAACTTTCCCATTATATGCACTCCAGGGGATGAATGCTTTTCCCTTGGAGCGTTTATCCGTATATGGAAGTCGAAGAAGTCCAGTATCAGAGTGCGCATCACGCTGAAGAGTGTCTCCTCATAGAACCGGTGTCCGGTATCTGCCAGCCTGCTCTCGACTGCTTCGAAATCCAGACAACATCGGTTAAATTCCTCTTCACTCAGCGGCATTACCGGATTCTGGGAGAGGGAAAGCGATCCTCGCATCCCGTAATTCGTGTTAGGAGTGGATTTTTCTATGAAGACAGGGGAGGCATAGATCACCTTTACTCGGAAATCCTCTGAGGCATCCAATGCTTCTATAAGCTGGGTCGCTCTTATTATACAGCAGTCCTGGCGGCTGATCCTGAAATCCTTTCCATTGAACCGGATGTCGCAGTGGCCGTCAAGACAAAGGATATGAGCGAGGTAGATACTCACCTCGCCTTTGCCTATGTCATCAAGGCTGTCACATATGATAAGGTCCTTATTCATAAAGACTATCGGCAAATTTATAAAAAATCTGCCGATAGTGATGTTATTGTCTGTTAGCTCTCTTGATTTCGTTGAGAGAAATGTCCGGATGGCGATAGCGTGCATCCTTGTTCCTTTCTCTTTCAAGGCTCAGTGCGTGCTGCGGACAGTTGTGGATGCAGGAAAGGCAGAACTCGCATCTGCCATTGATGACCAGACCGTCTGAACTCAGGGCAAAATTTCCTCTCGGGCATACTTCCGTGCAGGTCGTGCACTGGATGCATTTAGCGGTATCAAGCCTGATCAGCTGCTCGCTTCTCTGAGAGAAGTGCATTTCCTGCATTCTTTGAAGCATTTCTTCCGTGAACCATCCCATATCTGAAGGAGCAATGAAGTCCTTATGAGCTGAAATATCGCTGATTATGCCGGCCATATTCTCATCGGTATTCTTGTCTATCCTGATCTGTTCGTTCATATCGAATACCGGCAGATAGTTGTCCACCATCAGGATTGTATTGATATAGTTGTTGTTCAGGCCATTGGACCTGGCCCAATCATTCCACCATTCAGCTACATTTACAGAAGCGTTACCGAAGGTTATTACCGAGAATATATAAGGAGCCTTGAACTGCGCTTTCTCAACGAATTCACGGACGATCACCGGCACTGCCGCGGCATAGTCAGGAAATACGAAGCCGATTTCATCAGCTTCATATATAAGGTCAGTCTTTTTCAGTTCCTGCGGAATGCTCAACGGAGTGTCCGAGAACTGCTTGGCGATAAACAAAGAATTGCCTGTGGCAGTGAAATAGAAAATGATCCTGTTCTTCTCTTTTGACCTGTCTTTAAGGATTGCTGCGTGCGTTCGAGGGGCTATATTCATCATGAATGCTGCAGCCAGGCCGGTTCCCATAACTTTCAGTGCGTCTCTTCTGTCCATACGATCGATATTCTTTTGTTTATTGCAAATATAACTGATTATGAATGAGAAACGCTTTCACGCCTTGCCCTTTTAATTTCACATATTGCCTGGCTGCAATGCTCTCTTTATTTAAACAGTTTCTTAAAGTGCAGGGTAGATATGTTTCCAGATGAGATTGAGTTCGGCCTGCATGTCCTGTATGTCGGCTGTCGTGACCACTACAGCATTCTTTTCCGGGATTATGATGATGTACTGACCGTTAGCTCCGTCTGCCCTGAAGGCATTGTAGCGGCAGCGCCACATCTGGTAGCCGTAGCCCTGGAGCCAGTCGCTTGTCTTTGCCACCTTCTTGAGCTTGTAGGCCTCATCCGAGTTCATGCCTGCCGGAACGCAAGGTACCTGTGCTGCAGAAGCTGCTTCTATCCACTCGGCAGGAATGACCTGCTTTCCGTTGAACTGACCCTTCTGGAGAATCATGAGTCCCATCTTCGTGAGGTCTTCCGTCTTGAGATACAGGCCCCAGCCTCCGGTGTTGACGCCTTCCGGACTTTCGCTCCAGCTGACGTTGTTGATGCCCAGCGGTCTGAACAGGCGAGGGTAGAGGTAGTCGACAAGCTTCTCTCCAGTGACCTTCTGGACAATGGCAGAAAGCACATAGGTCCCGAGGCTGTTGTAGCAGTAGATGGTACCCGGCTTGTGTGTGACAGGGTGCTCCATGAATAGCTTCACCCAACTGTCATTGGTCTCGCCCCAGACCATTCTTGTCGGATCTGTCGAGTGACCGCAGTTCATTGTCAGGAGGTGCTCCACATCAATCTCCTTCAGATAATCTCCCGGATTCTCAGGACAATGTTCAGGAAAGAGGTCGACAAGCTTGTCATCGAGTGAGAGCCGGCCCTCGGAGATTGCAAGTCCCACTGCCATGGAGGTGAAGGTCTTGCTGACCGAATTGAGGATGTGAGGCTCATTCTCCTTACCTTTGCTCATCCACTTCTCATATATTACATTCCCATCCTTGAGGATCATAACGCTGTGCAGATCCTGACCGGCCTTTTCTACTGCTGCAAGATATTTTTCAGCTGCTTTTGTCATCTTGGCAGATGCTTCACCACGTGGAAGAGACTTGGTGAGGGTATTTATGTCTATGAGATTTATTCCTCTTTCCTGGATTGCCTTCTTGACCTCAGGATTTTTCAGAAGATCTGTAACTCCCTGACGGTCAACGGCCACATCCTCGTAGCCCACGTGCATTACGGTCTGCATCTCAGAATCGTTGTATGCAGGATGATCCACGAACATATATCTCTTGCCTTCCTCAAGCTTGTCCAGCATCTTGATGAAGCTTGCAACCTTTTCTTCAGCAGTAGCTTTCGGACCATCATAGCCTACATATTCAAAGTCATATTGCTCGAATGCATCGAAACGGTCCACGGAAGGGAGATTATATTCTTTGGACAGTTTCTGTACGAGGGCATTGACTTCAGGACTGTAACCTGTCGACATCATATGGCCGGAGATGTGTGTGATCTGAGGGATGTTTTTCAGAGCGAGTTCGATCTGTGCGCGGAATTCCTTCTCGATTTCCTTTATGTCAAACTTTGCAGCGTTTTCCATTACGGACTGTCCCGGATATGCCGGATTCGGCCCCATCATGGGAAAGAAATACCCGTTTTCATCTACCAGGGTAGGGCAGTCTGTAAGCGGCCTCCATTTCACATTCTCCCATTCGCTTGTGATGGCAAGGTGCACTCCGACGTCAAGTCCGGGATTCTCCTTCAGCATCTTTACCGCTTCCGGAAACCATGAGCCGACGGCCAGAACTTCGACCGACTGTGCTATCCCGTTGCGGTATGTGTCGATGCTTGCAGTGTTTACAGAGTGCAGTGCGCCCATGTCGTCGATCCTGATGACGAGTTCCTGAGCCTTTGCCACGGTGCACGACAACAGAAGTGTCAGTGCGGTCAGTGTTTTCGAGATCTTCATAAGGTGTCATTATTGTCGATCCCCGGCCAGGCCGGGGATTGCAGGTTATCTGAATATTTTCTGTGCGAAGATAGTGAGATACTCTCTCCAGTTGCGCCAGATGTGGCCTCCTTCTGATTCGTAGAACGAAACAGGATAGCCTTTTTCTTCGCAATACTCCTTCAGAAGAAGTGAGTTCCTCATCACGCCGTCTGTCTTGCCGCAGGCGATCCAGTAGAGCTTCGGATCTGCTGCAAACACTGCAGCGAGGGCCTTGTCGTCTTCTTCAGGAGGGACGACTCCTGAGAACATTCCCACATAGCCGAACATTGAAGGGTACCTTCTTGAAAGCGCTGCAGACTGGCGCCCTCCCATAGAAAGACCAGCCACGGCGCGGCTGTTCTTGTCCTGCTTCACCCTGTAGTTGGATTCCACGTACTTTATTATATCCGGAAAGCTGTCTTCTATCTCCACTGTAGACTGTGAACGGCTGTTTGCCATTGTCGGCTGGAACATATTGACGGCAACACCAGGTGCGGCCTGATTGAAATACACACCGTTAGGCATCACGAGGATCATGGGCTCGGCCTTTCCTTCTGCGATCAGGTTGTCCAGAATCTGGACAGCTCTTCCGAGGTCAGACCAGGCATCCTCATCTCCGCCCGATCCGTGCAGGAGGTAGAGCACAGGGTATTTTGTTTTTTTGTTCTTCTCATATCCTGCAGGGGTGTAGACGGTCATTCTTCTCTGCATTCCCAGAGCTGGGGAGTCATACCATATCTTCGAGACATTGCCGTGAGGCACGTCGTTTACCTGGTAGTACCAGCCTTTGTCGCCCTTTTCAGTGCTGAGGGTGAATATGTTGGTCCAGGTGGCGATGTCACGGTTCTGATAGATGTTTGACGGATCCATCATCTTCTGCCCGTCCACATAAAGCGTGTACGAGTACAGCTCCCCTTCAAGTGGAGCGCTGGTGTAGGTCCAGAGGCCGTTCTGCTCCGTCAGTGCAGCTCTGCCGGGAGCATCCCAGCTCCTTTCGCGCCCGTCCATGGTGAAGGTAATCCTTTCGGTAGGAAGGAAGTCGCCGCTCACCTCCACAGTGACGGCTTTAGGATTGTAGTAACGGAATGTCACGGTGTTGTCTGCATTTATTTCAGGCGACACGATTCCTGTTCCCGGAATCAATGCCTGTTGAGCAGACAAAGCTGCGCCCCAGAGCAGGGACGCAGCAATGATAAAGAAACGTTTCATGTTATTTCTTGAGAGAAAGTCCGTTTATTGCTTCAGCTGGGGCGAGCACGTTGTTTGTCTTCCAGCTTTCCGCCTTCTTGAGCTTGTAGTCGGCTGTGCAGCGGATGTCTGCTGCATTTGCTCCGAACATCACCTTGTATGTACCTGCGGCAGTCTCCCATGCTGATGCGGCCTCGTTGAATGATGCGAGGGTGTACTTGCATACATTGATTGTGAGGGTCTGAGATTCGCCCGGTGCAAGTTCCTTTGTCTTTGCAAAGCCCTTGAGCTCGAATGACGGTTTTTCGAGGCCTCCTGCAGGAGCTGCCACATAGAGCTGTACAGCTTCCTTGCCTGCGACCGCACCTGTATTCCTGACTGTGACTGTGGCTGTGAATCCGTCTGCAGTCGCCTTTACGACAGGCTTGCTGTATTCGAATGTGGTGTACGACCTGCCATATCCGAAAGGATAGGAAACAGGGACACCTGCAGTCTGGAAATATCTGTAACCTACATATATTCCTTCGTTATACTCTGTGTAGTCGACATCTTTGGTCTGTCTCTTTGCTCCGCCCCAGAGGAAATCCCACTCTCCTCTCTGTACATTCTTATAGTTGTATGGGAAATTGTGTGAAGACGGAATGTCGAGGTAGCTTACAGGGAAGGTCATAGGGAGCTTTCCTGAAGGATTTGCCTTTCCGCAGAGGATGTCAGCGACAGCATATCCGCCCTCCTGACCAGGAGTCCACGCAAGGAGGACAGCGTCTGGGATGTGCTTCCATGATGCGGTCTCGATGACACCGCCGATGTTGAGCACTACCACGAACTTCTTGCCGGCTGCATGGTAGACATCCGCAAGATTCTGCATGAGCTCGCGCTCCTGTCCTGTAAGTGTCCAGTCGCCGTCCTTGGCATAGCGGTCACCGCCTTCTCCGGCGTTTCTTGAAAGAGTGAAGATGGCGATGTCTGTAGCCGGTTCCATCTTTTCGATGAACTCACGCCTTACTTCCATCTCAGCTATCACAGGGTCACCGAGCAGGATGCCTCCCGCTCCGTTGTTCTTGAGAGAGGTCTTAGAGTAGGCGATGTACTGCTCATACCATTTCTGTATGTCCTGATTCACTTCCATGCCATTGACTGCAAGGCCCTCTGCCACATTGCGGATGTATGGCTTGTTCACGTTGCCGGAACCCGTGCCGCCTGCGATGAAATCGTAGGAACCTGTACCATAGAGAGCTACCTTCTTCACATTCTTGAGAGGGAGCACTCCATTGTTCTCGAGAAGGACCATTCCTTCAGGTGCAGCCTCGCGCACGAGTTGTGCGTGTGCCTTTACGTCCGGTTTGTCGGAATAAGCGTATTTGTTGAAACGAGGGGTTCTGACGATATACTCAAGCATGTTGCGTACATTCCTGTCAAGCTCTTCCTGAGTGATTTCACCTGCCTTTACAGCCTCGATGATGCGGTCGATCTCCACCTGCATTCCCGGTTCCATGAGGTCGTTACCGGCCTTTACAGCCTTTACGGTACCCTTCTTGGTACCCCAGTCTGTCATTACTATGCCGTTGAAGCCCCACTCGTCGCGAAGGATGGTGGTGAGAAGACCGTGTGACTGCTGGGTGTATTCGCCGTTGAGCTTGTTGTATGATGACATCACTGTCCATGGGTCAGCCTCCTTCACGGCGATCTCGAATCCCTTGAGATAGAGCTCGCGAAGTGCTCTCTGGCTCACGCGGGAGTCGTTTTCCATACGGTTGACTTCCTGATTGTTGGCGGCAAAGTGCTTTACGCTCACTCCCACACCATTGCTCTGGATACCATTGATATATGCGGCCGCAATCTTACCTGTCAGATAAGGGTCTTCAGAGAAGTACTCGAAGTTACGTCCGCAGAGAGGGTTTCTGTGAAGGTTCATTCCCGGAGCAAGGAGCACGTCTGCACCATACTCAAGGACTTCATTACCCATGGCTGTGGTGAGTTCCTGAACACGTTCGGTGTCCCACATGCTGGCCATTACGGTACCGACAGGGAAACCTGTACAGAAATAGGTGTTCGGGTCATTGTCGCGTCTTGGAGCGATGCGGAGACCTGCAGGGCCGTCAGCCAGGACGGTCTGAGGGATTCCGAGGCGCTCGATAGCGCGTGTCGTTCCGGCTGCACCGGGTACGAGGACCGTGCTTGAAGCGGTCATGCTTCCGGCAGTCATGCTGCCCCAGCCGCTTCCGACCAGAAGTGTGGCTTTTTCTTCGAGTGTCATTGCACCCAGCACTTCGTCAATGTTGTCTTTTGAGAGTTGAGGCTGTGCATTCATGGCAATTCCTCCAAGGAGCATGGCTCCCATGATCAAGGTTTTCTTCATTTCAGTGTTATTCAAATATTGTTAAGACTTTTCTGATTATCTTCGGGCTGCATGCGTTCCAGAATTTCCAGTCGTGAGCACCGCTTCTGGTTATATATTCATATGGAATGTTGCAGCTGTCGAGTTCCTTAATGAATCTTTCGTTGTCCGCGAACAGGAAATCTTCGGTTCCGATCTCGATGGTGAATCCCGGCAGTTCCCTGTCTCTTCCCGAAGCCACGGCCCGGGTGATGAAGTCTATCGGCTGAGGTGTCATACCTGCTCCATAGACTGCTGCAGAACAAGCATATACATGGCAGAACATTTCAGGATGCAGGGTCCCGTAATAGAGGGAGCCATAGCCACCCATCGAAAGTCCGCCGATTGCTCTGGATCCTCTTTCTGCCCTGATGGCATAGGTGGATTCTATGTATGGGATGAACTCTTCAAAGAAGTAGCTCATGTATTTCGGTCCGCTGTTGTAGCCGTCGCAGTAGAACCAGTTCTCTCCGTCAGGAGCGACTATGATGAGTTCCTTACCTGTCTGCTCCGCATATTCCTTTGCATATGACGGCATTGTGCCGCCTCCGGCCCAGAGTCCTCCGGTGTTGTCCTGAAGCCAGTCATTGTTGCCTCCGTCCATTCCATGGAGTATGTAGAGGACGGGATACTTTCTCGTACCGTCATAAGTTTCCGGCAGGTAGACCGAATAGTTCATGACGGTGTTCATGATCTCGCTCCGGATCTGCTGGTCTTTCAGGAAGTTGCCGTCGGAACCGGTGGAGAGTGAGGAATAGACCTCACTGTCGAAATAGAGTCTTTTCCTATCCGCCATTGCATTGATCTTCCCCTCGGCAGTCTCCAGCTCCAGGCTGATGGTGTATTCATAGTTGTTTTTCCGTACGAAGACAGATCCGCCGCTTACTTCAACTGATTCATCCCCAAGGGAAAGTCTTATCTCCGCTTCCAGCCTGTCATCGGCATCTGCAGTGACGGTGTACCATCCTGCTTCAAGATGCCTGTATCCGCTGCCGGCCCTCATCTTCATTGAATTTCCGTTCTTGTCGGAAAAGGTCAGGTCGATCATTCTTAATCCGCCGGCTTCAGGCTCGGATACATTGTCTATAAGTACAAGGTTGAAGTCCAACCCCTTCGGTCCCGGACTGTCTTGTATAACATTGTCTTCTCCGCAACCTGAAAGCAGGAGCAGAGAAGACAATAATACAGTGTGGATTCCTTTGTTCATAAGGAGTCTCTATTTGAAGAGCTTAGGGACAAATTCGGTGAGATAGATCCTCCAGTTTCTCCATATGTGTCCGCCTTCGTTCTCAAGATACTCGTGAGGGTAGCTGTTCTCCTGAAGCTTCTTCACGAAATCCTGATTTGCCTGGATAAGGAAGTCTGTGTTTCCACAACCGATCCACAGAAGTGCAGGCTTCTTGCTGAAATATGTGGCAAGCTTAAGGTCGAAATCCTGATATACAGGTGAAATGTTCGGATCACTCACACCGATGGCAGCCGAGAACATGCCGGAATAGTTGAACATGTCCGGGTTGTTGAGCGTGATGTAGAGCGTATGGAAACCACCCATCGAAAGACCGCAGATGGCGCGGCTCTGTTTTTTGGCGATTGTCCTGTAGTTGCTGTCGATGAATTTCACGATTTCAGGGAACGAGGTCTCGAAAGTGCCTTCCATTGTCTGAGGAAGCTGTGTGGTCGGGTGGATGTAACCTGTGGAGTTCTCACAAGGAGCTGCCTCCTGTGAGATGTTTCCGTTAGTGAACACGACGATCATCGGCTGCGCCTTGCCCTGGGCGATGAGGTTGTCAAGCACCTGGGCTGCACGGCCTTGTGCGATCCATGCCTCTTCATCGCCGCCGATGCCATGAAGAACGTAGAGCACAGGATATTTCTGCTTCCTGTTCTTCTCGTATCCGGCAGGAGTGTAGACGCTGAGCCTGCGGTCGAAACCTGCTGTCGCGCTCTCGTACCATACCTTTGATACAGTGCCGTGCGGCACATCCTGGATAGTGTAAAGGTCTGCGCGGCCACCCGGAACAATGAATGCGCTGGTGAGCGATGCGATGTCACGGTTCACCCACATATTGTTGTTGTCGATGACGTTGTTGCCGTCCACATTGAACGTGTATGTGTACATTTCAGGAGCGACCTTGAAGTCGGTGGTATATTCCCACACTCCGTTCCGGCCTTCCTTGAGCTCGGCTACTCCGGGAGCGTCGAATGTCCTCTCCTGATCACCCATCTTGAACGTAATCTTCTGTGTAGGAAGGAAGTCTCCGGATACGGTCACCTTCACTGCCTTCGGTGCATGATAGCGGAATGTTACCGTTCCGTCTTCATTGATCTGTGGCGACACGATTGATGTCCCTCCCCAAAGCGCCTGCTGCGCAAATGCACTGCATGTCAGCAGAAGTGCTGCTGCAATTGATATGATTCTCTTCATATTACGTCTTATTTAAAAAGGAGTGGAGCGAAAGTGTTGAGGTAGAGACGCCAGTTTGCCCACACGTGACCGCCCTCGCTTACATAATATGTATGCTCGAGGCCGTTTTCCGTGAGTGCTGCGTCAAGCTCGTTTGCCTGGTCGAAGAGGAAATCTGTGTTTCCGCAGGCGAGCCAGTAAAGCTTGTAGCCGGCTTTCTTGATGCCCTGAAGCTGTGCGTCAAGTTCAGGTGACTTTTTCGAACCCATTGAGAGAGGGCAGATGTAGTCGAACTTGTCCGGGTACATTCCTGAAGCGGCAATAGTATGGCCGCCGCCCATTGAAAGACCTGCGATGGCTCTGTGTGACTTCTTGGCTACAGTGCGGTAGTTCTTCTCGATGAAAGGAACGATTTCCTCCACGAGGCTTCTCACATAGAGGGTGCGGTACTCAGGATTTCTCCAGTCAAGTTCTGTGGTAGGAAGGCCGAAGGTCTGAGCAGCCTGCTGGTTAGGGTTTCCGTTAGGCATGACCACGATCATAGGCTTGGCAAGACCTTTCTCGATGAGGTTGTCCAGAATCTGGGCTGTGCGCCCCATAGACGACCATGCTTCCTCATCTCCACCGGCTCCGTGAAGGAGATAGAGCACCGGATACTTAGTCTTGGTGTTCTTCTCATAGCCATAAGGAGTGTAGACCGTCAGACGGCGGTTGATGCCGAGGATCTCGCTGTCATACCAAGGGTGGCTTACAGTACCTCTCTGGTTTGCAGGCTTGTAGTTCTCAGTACGTTCGCCCTCCACGAGAAGCATGCTGAGATAGCGTGAACCGTCACGCTGCACCATCACATTCTGAGGGTCGTTTAAAGACACTCCGTCAGCGACGAAGTTGTATGTGTATATCTCCGGCTCCGGAAGAGGTATGGTCACGGACCATACATTGTTCTCCCCGCGCTTCATGTCGATAGTGCCTCCCCATGGGTTTGGCATCCACGATCCGCTGAGTTTTACTACAGTCGCGTAATCTGCCTTGAGCCTGAATGTTACGCTGTCGTTCTGAATCTCTGGTGAAATGACAGGCTTCTGTCCCCAGAAAGAGAAATTTGTGAGCTCCTGTGCGCTCAACGCTCCTGCCGCAAGCAGCAGGGAGGCGATAATTGCTGTTATCCGTTTCATAGTGTTATTTAGTCTGGCTGTCTTTACGACCGATAAAGACAGCCAAAGATAAGATTAAAGAGTCAAATTGCCAACGTACTGAGCATTTATTGTACTGCTCTGAAGTGAGATCGTGTATGTGTCTGAGTCAACTTCCACTGTGAGGGTTCCGTCAAGAACCTTTTCGGCCGTTGTAGTTCCTCCGGAAACAGTCCACCAGCAGGTGCCCCAGTTTTCGAACATGATGCCCATTCCCCAAAGGTCACCCGGATCCCAGCCGATACCGAATTCGCCTTCAGCGATGGCACCGCCGGCTGCACAGGCCGAATATGTTCCGGCTGCAAGCTTGCCGTCTGCGCTGTACACGTCGAGTGCGAGGTAGTATCCTTCACCGGAATATGTTGTCGTCCAGCCCTCAACTGTCATTTCCACTCCCTCGGTCGCCATGTTGATGGTCACTGAGTTGGTTCCGTTTGCAACATTGCTCGTTGCTGAAAGCAGGGTTACAAGTTCCTTGTACTCCACTTCAGGTACTGATGGCTCGCCGCCTCCGAGGTTTACCACCTCTATAGGTGCGCCTGTACCGTCCACGAATGCTGCAAGAGCGCAGGTAAATCTTGCGTTGACGAGAGATGACTTGAGCTTGATGACGAGGTTTTCACCCTCGACTGCAACTGTGATCGTTCCGTCGAGTACCTTCTCGGCAGTTGTCGCACCGTCTGCAACTGTCCACCAGCATGTACCCCAGTCCTTCATTTCCATAGGTCCCCAGCCCCAGTCTACGGTCGTATCGTAGCCGATGCCGAATTCACCTTCTCCTACTGCACCGCCTTCAGCGCAAGCCTTATATTCTCCTGTGTAAAGCTTTCCGTCTGCGCTGTAGATGTCTGTGGCGAGGTAGTTTCCTTCGCCTTCCCATATGGTCTGCCATGTGTTAGGATCGGTAGTTGAAGATATGCCTTCCTGAGCCATGTTGATGGTCAGCAGACCCTGGTTTACAGTGGCAGAGAGGAGAGTCGTGAGCTCTACATATTCAGTGTCGTCTATGTCACCTGTGTCCCCTGAAGTTCCATCCGGATCTACAGCCTCGATCTTGCCGCTGAAAGTCATCCAGAGACCGTTGTGGTTGTAGGTGATTGTGTATTTCGAACCGGACTTTTCTACAATGATGTCGCCTGAACTGATCTTCTCTGCTGTTGTGGTGCCGTTTGACACTGTCCACCAGCATGTACCCCAGTTCTCGAACACCATTCCGATGCCCCAGAGGTCGCCCGGATCCCAGCCGATTCCGTACTCGCCTTCAGCGATCACACCGCCCGCTGCAGATGGCTTGTAAGTGCCTGGATGGAGATAGCCGTCTGCTGAATAGAAGTCGACTGCGAGATAGTTGCCCTCACCGGTCCATACGGTCTGCCATGTGTTAGGGTCCATGGTTGATGATATGTCGCTGGTTCCGAGATTTATGGTCACTGAATTGGTACCGTTGGCGACATTGCTTGTGGCGCTGATCACCTGAGTGAGCTTCACCGGTTCAGGGTCCGGTTCATATGCGAGAGTCACGTTTGACTTGAAATCTACGATAGACTCGTCTGCAAGCCAGAGGATGCCGGAGAAGGTGTAGCTTCCGGTACCTTGTGTCACCTTGATAGAACCGCTTTCTACAGGGATATTGTTGAAAGTGGTACCGCCATTACCTACGATGTACATGTTCTTCTTTGCCTGGTCGGCTGGAGAAGGTGTGTAGCTGCCGTCTGCAAGGAAATATTTGTCGCCGACGAATACCATGTTGAGGGTGGCATTGCCGTCGCTGACTTCGACTGTGAATGTGCGGGTCTTGTCACCCTTTTCAACAGACTGTGACTTGAGTGTGTTCAACTCATATGCCGCAGGCTTTTCATATTTGCCTGTAAGAGGCGTAATCGCATCTTCCACGCAAGAACTGAGAGCCAGAAGACCGGCTGCAGCAGTCAATATCTTATATAGTAATTTCATAACGTTCAGAGTGTTATTATGTTATCTTTTATTACCAGCCAGGATTCTGTTTGATGTTAGGATTAAGACGGATCTCAACACCAGGGTAAGGAAGGAGGTTGTGCTTTGGCTTGAATCCGAATTTTGCCGGATCATTGTTGTAGACCTTCTTCTCTACCTGGCCGTTGTGGTTCAGAAGAGGACAGTAGCTTCCCTGGTCCTTCATCCTCGCTTCTGCTATGCCCCAGCGGAGGAGGTCCTGGAAACGTGTCCCCTCACCGCAAAGCTCGATTCTCTTCTCTCTGCGGATCTCATCGATGGTGTAGTTTCCCTGAGTCGGAGCCTGTGCTCTTGTACGGATAAGGTTCATATATTCGGCTGCCTTGCCTGCATTACCGTTTTCAGCATGTGCTTCAGCTGCGCAGAGAAGGACCTCAGCATAACGCATCCACTGTCTGTTGCTGTCGTCTACGAAGTTAGCACCTGCAGCAGGAACCTGCTCAGCAGTGATTCTCCACTTCCACATGTAGTAACCTTCGCTGATGATGGTGTTTCCTTCCTTGACATTGATGCCCATGTCAGCCATCTGTTCCCATGTCTTGATCGTAGCATTGAGACGATAGCCGTTTTCACCTTCTACTGCCACGAAATCGTCGTAGAGGTTCTGCTGAGGGCTGAGGAAGCCCCATCCGAGGCCTGCGAGACCAGCATTTGTACAGCAGTTGTCGACGAGCTTGTCAGTACGGTAGTGGATCATGAGGTGGAGCATGGTGAAGTTGTTCCACACATTGTTAGGGTCGCTGATCTTGATGCTCTCGAACATGCTCTCGCAATTCTGCTTGGCTGTGAATGCGATGACGTTCTCATAATCGTCATAAAGTCTGTAAAGACCGCTCTCGATGATGGAATCGAAGGTCTTTGCCGCCTCGTCGTATTTCTTCTGCCAAAGGTAAGCCTTTCCGAGAAGAGCCTGGGCGAACTGCTTCGTAATCCTCCATGTCTTGTCGTCAGCGCTTGACTTCTGTGTGAGATAACCCGATCCGATGGCTTCGGTAAGGTCCTTCTCCACAAGGGCCCAGAGCTCTTCTGTTGTACCGTTAGGACGCTGGTATTCAGATGGTTCAAGCTCGTGGTCCACAAGTGGCGGGTTGCCCCACATCGAGATGAGCTCGAAATATGACCATGCACGGAAAACCTTGGCCTCCGCTCTTGCGCGGAGCTGGATCTCTGTCTCTTCCGGAACGTGTCCGAGAACGACGTTAGCCTTATAGATGATGCCATAGTAGCTCTGGAACATACCCTGGAGGTAACCCTGGTCGGTTCCGAATGTGAATTCGTTAAGTCCTTCAAGGTCAGCGTTGTCATTACGTCCGCCACCGCCGGCCCAGAAGTCGTCGGTAAGCATGTTCTTTCCGAGGACGTAGTTCATCTCGTTGCCTTTCACCTGAATGTAGCATGAGACGATTGCAGCTTCAGCCTCTTCATCTGTCTGATAGTAGGTCTCATAGTTCTGCACGCCATGCTGAGGGATGTCCAGCAGACTGTTGCATGAACTGAATGCGGCAACTGCCGCAACAAAGGCCATTATTATATTTCTTGTTTTCATTTCTTCTTGATTTATAGTGGTTAGAATGTAAGGCTTACACCTGCTACAACCTTCTTCGATGTAGGGAAGTTACCCTTGTCGACTCCCATTGCAGTGACCTCAGGGTCGAAGCCTGGGTAGTCGCTGAATGTGATGAAGTCATCGAGAGATGCATAGATGCGGAGGTTCTGGACCTTGATCTTCTTCATCATGTTCTGAGGGAAGGTGTATCCGAACTGGATCTGCTTGATCTTGAAGTAGTCGCCGTCGAAGATAGAAGCAGTGGAGAGGTAGTATTTATCCATTTCTGTAGCTCCGGCTCTTGGCTTTGAACCATTAGGATTGGTTGTCTTGTTCCACCTGTCTTCAGTGAAGTATTTGAGCTTGTTGAGGGTGTAGTCAGAACGGTTGAGGCAGCTGTAGATCTGACCGCCGGCCGCACCTGTTCCGAATACGATCACGTCAAATCCTTTCCATGCGGCTGTGAGAGTGATACCATAGGTCACATCTGCAAGACCCTTTCCGATCATTGTCTTGTCGTTGTCTGTAATCACGTTATCTCCGTCGAGGTCCTTGAATGTAGGATTACCTGTCTCAGGGTTGATACCGTCAAATTCATAACCGTAGAAGTACCATGCAGGCTTGCCGACTTCGAAGCGTGTGATGGCTCCATATGTATGGAAGGTCGTGCCGTCGATGGCGTCAAGAGTCTCATGGATGTGGGTTACCTTGTTTCTGATGGTAGAGAGGTTGCCACGAACTCCGTAGCTGAAGTCACCTATCATGTCCTGCCAGCCGAGCTCGAACTCCAGACCGGTGTTGCTGATGTTACCTGCATTTACCGGCGAGGCTGTGTTTCCTACTACAGTTGAAGGTGTGATTCCTGATACGATGAGGTCCTTTGTGTCCTTTCTGAACCAGTCTGCGCTGAATGAGAGACGGTTGTTGAGGAAACGGGTGTCAATACCGATGTTGGTCTGCTCGGATGTCTCCCATTTGAGCTCCTTGTTACCTGTTGCTGAAGGCGCGTATCCGTCGATGTATTCAGTGCCGTTGCCGGTAGGATAAGATCCTGTGCTGCCGATCACGGTCGCATATCTGTATCCGCCAAGGCTTGAGAGCGAACCGTTCTGTCCCCATGACGCACGGAACTTCATGTGAGTGAGCCAGCCCTTTGTGTCAGCCATGAAATCCTCATTTGAGATCACCCAGCCGGCTGAAACTGCAGGGAAATAACCCCAGCGTGTCTCGACAGGGAGGACGCTGCTGTCAGCTGCGTCTGCACGGAGAGATGCCTGGAGAAGGTATTTTCCCTTGTACTCATAGTTGAAACGTCCGAAGTAAGAATTCTTCCTTGAATAGCTTGCCTCGCCTCCGCTTACGTCATCTTCAGCGTTTGCCGTAGCATATGCGAAGTACCAGAAGAGAGGGTCGTCCTTCTTGAATCCGAGGTCGTCTTCGCTTCCGTGCTTGCTTCCGCTTACTCCGAAGTTTCTGCTTTCAGTGAAGCTGGTACCGAGCATCAGGCCGAAGTCATGGCCCTTTATGCTCTTGTTGTAATTGAGGAAGTTCTCCCACTGCCAGTATGTGCTGGCGTAGGTGCTTGCACTCACTGAAAGATAGTTCTGGTGGTGCATCGCATTTGCGTAATAGTCGTGTCCGACTGTATATGACTCGCTGCTTGAAAGACGGTAGCCCAGACGTGAAGTCACTGTCAGACCCTTGACAGGCATGAAGTTGACGAAAGTGGTACCGTTGATGTTGTAACCTCTGCTCTTGCTGTCGCTTGCATCGCGCATGATCATAGGGTTCTGGTTCTCAGATGTGTTGAAGTAAGACACTCCGTACACATTGCCCTTTCCGTCGCCTAGCATAGGGGCGTGGTCTCCGTAGTATATGTCTGCCATATGCTTAGGGAGATCGTCTATTGCATAGAGAGGTTTGGTGAGAGGGTCAAGGCTGAGGACAGCAAGAAGGTAGCTGCCATATTCTGAACCTTCGGAAACAGATGAAGCCTTGTAGTACTCGATCTGGTTGTTCGTGCCGATTTCAAGCCATGGCTTGATCTTCCAGCTTGCGTTGATCATGCCGGTGAGACGCTCATAGAAGTCCTTGTCACCTGCAACGATACCGTTGTTGTTGAGATACGATCCTGAAATATAGATCGACTTGCCCATGTCTCCGGCCGAGAAAGTCACGTTGTGACGCTCCATTGCTGAATTCTCGAATCCGACCTTTGTCCAGTCTGTGTTGGTCTGGAAATCCCAGTTGTTGTAGAAGCTTTCCATCGAGATGAGTCCGGCCTCAGTATAGAAATCGATGTATTCCTCTGCATTCATCATCTGAGGGACTCTTGCAAGGCTCTGTGAAGTGTACTGGTAGTCATAGGTGATCTTTCCGTTACCTTTACCCTTCTTTGTGGTCACGAGGATGACACCGTTGCCGGCTTCTGCACCATAGATGGCCGCCGATGCACCGTCCTTGAGGACTTCCATGGATTCGATGTCGTTAGGGTCGATGCCCGCGAGGCTTCCGATACGTCCGTCCACTACTACGAGAGGGTCGCTGGAACCGTTGGAGCCGATACCGCGGATGCGGATGGATGGCGAAGCGCCCGGACGGGCAGATGATGTCAGCACCTGTACACCGGAAGTCTTGCCCTGAAGTGCCTGTGATGCGGTCGTGATCGTACGTGCCTCGATGTCCTGTGACTTCACCTGTGACACCGATCCGGTGAGTGAGCTCTTCTTCTGGACACCGTATCCGACAACGACTGTCTCCTCGAGCATTTCATTGTCAGGCTCCATGGTGATGTTCAAGGTGCCGTTGATTGCGTTTCTGTCGACTGTGATATAGCCGATATAAGAGAATTCAAGAACAGCTCCTGCATTGGCGTAAATCTCATATTTTCCGTCAATGTCGGTCATTACACCGTTCTGAGTTCCTTTCTCGATGACGCTGACTCCTACCATAGGGGCATTCAGCTCATCAATGACTTTACCGGTCACCTTCAGCGTCTGTGCAGATGCTGTGAGAGATCCGGTCAGAATGAGAAGCATTGCCAGTGCAGTGCCGATCATTCTTGAGAATGTGGATTTGGTTCTCATTGTTTTTGATGGTTAGTGTTAATGTCAATTTGTGAAAATTCAGTTCCCTTTTATATCACAAAAATGCTCTTAATTTACTGTTTCCCCTTTCCGATGCGTATTATTGTTTTTCGCTTTTGTTCAACATGACTTTCTTTGCCCTATGCCGTTTTTCTGTATGTTCAATTGTTTTTCTCTATGTTCAAAACGTCATCTGATGTTGCCGGAGTCGCGAATTATCATTAACTTCGGTTGTTAATGTACAATGCCATGAGAATAAGACTGACAGTGTTTGCGTCGATTTTCCTCCATGTGCTCACGGGCTGCGCAGAGAGGGCGGATGTGGAATATCAGGCCGTTGAGTCGCCGCTTATTGCAAACGATATATCTAATCAGAGGGTGTCTGCCTTTGCGGAGGATCAGTTCGGACATATATGGATGGCAACCTTCAGAGGTCTGAACTGTTTCAATGTGCATGAATTCCACCAGCATTTCTGCACGGATGACCCGAATACCCTTCCGGACAACCAGATACAGAGCCTCTATGTGGACTCCCGTGACCGATTGTGGGTGTCCACCGTCAACGGCATGGCATTATACACCGAACAGGGCAATTTCGAGCGTATCCCGATGGAGACGCTCAGCCGTAATTCCATCCAGATAATGGAAGACAGGTCGGGAAAGATATATGTGAACACCTCCATCTCCCTGTGCGTGTTTGACGAGGTGGAAAGAGAATTCGTCAATGTGATCGACGAACTCGATCCGTCGCGTTCGTCACTCATACGCCAGTGTTTTATGACACCGTCCGGCGACCTGCTTGTCGCGACATCCACAAGCCTCAGGAAATATGATACGGCCACGATGACACAGAAGGATTCCGTAGCCCTTGAGAATTATCCTACCTGCTTCAACATCACGCAGGACGGAACCCTCTGGATGAGTTCCTACGCCGGACTTTCCGTCTGTGACGCCGATTCCATGACCTTCGGGACCGTACCGTCCTCGATAAGTTCTCACCCGGTCTTCAGGAAGTCATCTGTGTCATATATATATCCTTTCAGAGACTCTTCCATCATATTCTCCACGGAGAAGGACGGCCTTTTCATATTCAACGCATCAGACGGTACCTTCAAGCACCAGTCCGAGACAGGTTTCCCGTTCTCTGTGCCGGACGTGAAGATAACCTGTATGTTCGAGGATTCGCGTCATAATCTGTGGATAGGCACCTACGATCAGGGCTATCATGTAGTGTATGACTATGAAAGCCGCTTCAACAACGACAGCTGGCTCAAGTCGAACATAGGTCATAAGTCAGTGGTGTCAGTCGATCGCGACAGCAAGGACAATCTATGGATATCCACCCTGAAGGACGGGCTTTATCTTTACAATTCCGAGAAAGAACTCTTTCAGAGGATCGACCTGAGGAGGCTCTTCGGGTTCGACGGAAGCGACAAGATGGACATAAGCTATGTCTTCGTGGACAGGGATGACAACATCTGGCTGACAGGAGGCGGCGGTGTCTCAAGATGCCGTTTTGATGGAAGTACCCTTACAGTTGACAAGTCATGGCCGGTGTTCTTCCCGATGGCCATGTCCCAGGACGCCTGCGGGCGGGTGTGGATGGGAGCATTCGGGGAGTATGTCCATTATGTGTCTCCTGATGATGATATGCTCCGCAGCCTCAAGGTCATGTCTTCATATTACACCTTCACACCTTATTCTCTTCCTCTTGATAACGGAGACATCCTTGCGGCATCATTCCAGCACGGACTGTCGGAGATATATGGTGAGGATCTCAGGGTAAGGCAGCTCTCGTTCGAGGAGTCCATGTGGAAGAAGTGCATCAGAAGGTCAGTCTTTGTCCCTTCGTGCATGTATCAGGGGAGCGAAGATGTGGTGTGGATAGGCACGGTGGCCAACGGCCTCTTGAAATATGACCTGTCAGATGGGACCTTGTCTCCTGTTCCGGGTGCGCCTTGTCAGGATATCGCATCCATTGAAGAAGACCTTCAAGGCAATCTCTGGGTGAGCACCCAATACGGACTTGGAAAGTATGACCTCACTTCCGGCAAGTTCGTCAACTGGTCTGCAAGTGACGGAATCGGCGGAAATCAGTTCTATGACAGAGCCTCATGCAGATTGTCGGACGGGACACTCGTGTTCGGAGGAACCCACGGTCTCACCATGTTCAATCCCGTCGATGTCATGCAGTATCGCGATGTGTCGGTGTATTTCGAGGATCTGAAGGTCCACAACAAACTTGTGCGTCCGGGTGTCGATAAATGCATAGACAAGGCGCTTCCGCATCTTCCGGACATACGCCTCTCTCACGAGCAGAACAGTTTCAGTATATCCTTCGCAGCAGTGGAATATGGTGAATATGAAAGAGTTGATTACCAGTATATGCTGGACGGGTTTGATGACCATTGGATCGATGCCCACAATAACCGCGAAGCTTATTACTCCAATATTCCGGCCGGTAAATATGAATTCAAGGTAAAGGTGACCAACAGGGATCAGACTGCAGTCGTGGCGGAGAATGCCATCAAGGTGATCATCGAGCCTTCCCGCTGGCTGTCATGGTGGGCTGTCCTCATATATGTGCTGTGCCTGACAGGATTCACCAATCTTGTCATCAGATTCAGACGACAGATTCAGGCTGAGAAGAATGCAAAGCTTAAGGCGCAGCAGGAAAAGGAACAGGAAAAGAAGGTCAATGACATGAACATGAACTTCTTCTCGAACATATCACATGAATTCCGTACTCCTCTGACAATGATTTCAGGTCCTGTCACTCAGCTTCAGGAATCAGAAGGCATGTCAAGCGAGAATAAGAGGCTTCTGGACATAGTGCAGCGCAACATCAGACGTATGCTCCGCCTTGTGAACCAGATGCTCGACTTCAACAAGCTTGAGAACGAATCACTGAAGCTTCAGGTAAAGCCTATTGATGTGATCGTGCAGCTGCGGAACCTCACCGACATATTCCAGGTCACCGCAGTAGAGAAGGGGGTGACATTCAGGACTTACGGACTTGAAGACTCTCTCGTCATATGGGCAGACGACGACAAGCTCGACAAGATATGCTTCAATCTTCTTTCCAACGCCATGAAGTTTACGCAGGCAGGAGGGAAGGTCGAGTTCGGCCTTGATGTCATCTCGCGTGACGAGGCGTCCCGGCTGTTTGAAATGGGCGGAAAGGATGTGGACAACAGATATATGAAGATCGTTGTGAGAGACACCGGAACCGGTATTCCGGAGGACCAGCTCGAAAAGGTGTTTGAAAGATACTACCAGCTGGAGCGCCACGCCCGCGGGGCATATAACTTCGGTACAGGAATCGGACTTTATTTCGCCAGGACACTTGCCAGTATGCACCACGGCTACCTCAAGGCAGGCAACCAGCCGGAAGGGACAGGAACTATATTCACATTGCTTCTTCCCGTTTCCGAGTCCTCATATTCCGAGTCAGAGAAATGTACCTCTCAGGAATCGGACAAGAACAGTCCGTTCCGGATCAGCAGTGTCAGGTATTCCGAGGTTATGGTCCCTGTTTCGGATCAGGACAGGAAAAAGGTCCTCATTGTGGACGACGATGCGGATGTCATACATTATATGAAGGAACTCCTTGCACCATACTACGATGTGATAAGCCGTTTCAATGCCGATGACGCATACACCCTGATGAAGGAGGAGGCGGTGGATGTGCTCATCTCGGATGTGGTCATGCCGGGCAAGAATGGCTATGAACTTTGCCGCCAGATAAAGGACAATATCCAGATATCACATATCCCGGTGATACTTCTTACAGCGAAGGCTACTGTGGACGACCAGGTGCAGGGCCTTGGCTGCGGCGCTGATGCCTACGTCACCAAGCCTTTCGAGCCGCAGTACCTGCTTGCACTCATCCAGTCGCAACTGAGCAACAGGGAAAAGATTCGTTCCCTGCTCGGACATTCGACTGAGGTGGAAACTCTGGAGGAGGACGCCCTTTCTCCTCAGGACAGTGCATTCATGTCCGAACTATATCAGCTTATGGAGAACGAACTTTCCAATTCGGAACTCGATGTGGCACGTATGACTGAGATGCTGCACATCTCGCGCACGAAGTTCTATTACAAGGTGAAGGGCCTGACCGGAGACAACCCGAGCGTATTCTTCAAGAAGTACAAGCTCAACCGAGCTGCCCAGCTGCTTGGCGAACGCAAATACAATGTGTCGGAGATAGCTGACATGACTGGCTTCAGCACCCTGTCCCATTTCTCGACCAGCTTCAAGAAACAGTTCGGAGTCTCGCCAAGTGAATATGTCAAATAGCTGATTCTCAGCGCCTTCTGTTGAATCACCTGCGCCAATGGACGCAGGTGATTCAACGTAAAGCGTTGGTTATCAAGGTCATTGCGCGCACGATGGTTGCGCGTGGACAACCGACGTTCAGGCGCATAAAGCCCTCGCCGCCGGGACTGAACATTTCACCGTCGTTCAGGGCGAGGCCGGCTTTGTGCACGAAGAGGTCGATGAGACCTTCGTGCGTGAGGCCGAGCCCGCGGCAGTCGAGCCACACAAGGAAGGAGGCCTGAGGTCGCAGAGGTCGTATCTCAGGGATATATTGACTGCAGAACTTCTCGATATATATGATATTGCCTTCGATATATTCCAACATCTGCCTGCGCCACTGCTCGCCGTGTTCGAAGGCGGCTTTGGTTGCAATCGGAGCAAACAGGTGAGGCGCGCCTAACTCGCTGGCTTCCAGCCAGCCGAAGAACCTTTCCCGAAGTTCCTTGTCCGGGACTATCGCGTATGAGCTGACGATGCCCGCAATGTTGAATGTCTTGGACGGGGCTCCGAAGGTGATGCTGCAGGCGGCTGCCTTTTCAGACACACTTGCAAACGGTATGTGCCTGTTTCCGAACAGGGCCATGTCGCAATGGATCTCGTCGGAGATCACAATTATCCCGCGTTCATGGCAGAAGCGGGCAAGACGTTCCAAGGTCTCGCGCGGCCACACGATTCCGGCCGGATTGTGCGGGTTGGAGAGAATGAGCATCCTGCACCTGTCGTCGCATACAGCTGCAAGGTTGTCAAAGTCCATTTCGTAGGATCCGTCCTCCAGCTCCTTCAGGGGATTGAAGACCACCTCAATGCCGTTCTTCTGGGGAACAAGACGGAAAGGATGATAGACCGGGGGCTGGATTATTACCTTGTCTCCCTTTTCAAGGAGGGCATTGACAGCCATTCCTATGCCTTTGACTATTCCCGGAATGAAGGTCATCCATTCACATTCCGTCTCCCATCCGTGGTGATTCAGGATCCATTTCCTTACGGTCTGCCAGTAATCCTCCGGCAATAAGGTGTACCCGAAGACAGGGTGCTCAAGCCTTTTCTGCAAGGCTTCCACGATGAAGTCGGGGGTCTCGAAATCCATATCGGCCACCCATAGAGGTATCAGTCCCTCTCTGCCGTACACGCTCTTCAGAGCATCAGTCTTCACCGCTCCGCTTCCGCAGCGTCCGACCACCTTGTCAAAATCATATCTTTTCATCTCCGTGTTCTCTTAATCCGGTGCAAATCTAACGATTTTACTGGTTTTTCGGGCTGTTCCACAAGCAAAAGAGAACTCCCAAGCCAATAAAGACTTTGAGAGTTCTCTTCCGTATCTGCCTCTAAAGGTTTATTCCAGACTGTCGGAATACAGACCATTCAGAAAAACATGGACCTCATCAGCTGTCATTGGAGTCGCGTTCTCAAACAAAGCATGACGGGCTTCATCATTTGACCTGACCAACTTGCCCATCTTCTTTTCATCCAGCCCGATGTAAAGTGTTTCCTTGGAAGATGAAATGATTTCATATGTCTTTTCTTCTCCCCAGATGTTGGTCTCTACCGACTGGCTCTGAAGATTGACATACCATGAACCGGCATCCGTCATCGTGAAACAATAATAAGGAGGAACATCTGCATTCCAATATTCTGTAAAGATGTCCACATAGAAGTAAAGCTGACAGGCAGTTTCGTCTACATAAAGATACTTATATATCTGCCATGGGCCTGCTGCGGAAGGCGGATTATCCGATTTATTGTAGAACTCCACTCCCATCTTATACCAGCCGTGCAGTTCAAACGGCTCTTCGGCATCAGTCTGCTCGTCGCTTGTTTCGGCCTTTTCTACAGGTCTTGACTCCGGACCATCGGGGATAATGATTTCGGGTTTTGAACATCCCAATATGATTATCAAAATTGATAATAATAATTCCTTTTTCATGGCTTTATTCCTTCATTGGTTTAACTTCAGTTACTAACATCTGAACATCGTTATATCTATCGTTGAACATTGTTATAGGATTGGTGATATTGTCACCATCTCCCGTGAATGGTTCATGAGATGAGTGTCTTATACGATTGGAGAGGACAAATATATCTGAACCGGATCCCCAGCCGTAATTAAAATGCATGTATGTATCAATGTCTTTAGTTACCATAAATAGTTCCCTATCAAGTCCGGCAACCATAAAAATATTTGAAATTGTCGTTTTTTCATAATACCCATCAATAACCCAAGTATGACCACTATTATTATTAAACCCTGAAATTATGCAGGGGTATTGTTTGTTTAAGCTCCCAATAATAGATGAAAATGAATAGTCGTCATATTGGATACCGGAATATCCTAATGAGTTCAAATACACTACTTCTGGCCATGCCCCAGTACCCCCAGAACCATAAGAGGCTTCACATATATGACCTATTTGACGCGCTAAATATGCACACTGCAAGCATATATCACAAGTGTTTCCGTGATACCCGGTATGACTTGTGAGATTCTCCCAATCTAGTGTTATCTGCTGTATTGCCACATTCGGATAAGTTAAACTCAATTCATTTGGATATTGATAGTATGCCATGACCTGAGCTATTGCTATAGGTGTGCATCCAGCTAGATAATTAGGAGCGAAAATACCGAAAGGGGCACCTTGATGCCATCTGACACTAACCATGGGAGCAACAAGGGTATCCGTTATAATCGAAGTGGGTATTGTCAATAATGAAGTTGGGACACTAGGGTCGAAACCTGTTTGCTGTGACAAAGACTCAATCATTAGGACTCTCATTCCAGGGTTGTCCATATATTCTTCGAAGCTTCCTTCTCCGGCAATAACCAATGGTGTATTGTTGTCGTTTGACAGAACTACGAAACCTTCATTATCTCCGAAATCAATTACAGTTGCTGAAGTGTCCATCTCCTCATTGGCATACAAATATTGTTGGCTGTTATTCCAAGATGACTTTGTCATCAGTTTAGGATAGAAGTCATTTCGTACAGATAATGCATAATCGAATAAATCTTCTCTATTGACAATTGTAGAAGTAATAATTTCGGGTTTCTCGGTTGTGCACTGGATGAAACACGCGAGAAACATCAGAATGAGGGTGATGCGTTTCATAAGTCTAAGATGTTAATAATTAAGGCAGTTGCTACAAATATATATACATGGCGTCTAAAATACAAATTTCTGCCAGGTAATATCTACTTTTTTTAGAAACTGTTTAAAATTGAGGAGTCATATATTTTCATCTGGAATTTTGAGGTTGAAATTCAGTTTAGTAATCAGCTTGTTCGAATAAAAAGGGGACTACCTCTTCCGGGGCCATATCGTACTCTGTATTTTCAAATAAAGAGTGCAACTCTGTGTTACTTGATCTGATAAACAGTCCTTTTCTTTTTGAGTCTAATTCAAAAGATATCGAATCATCTGAGCCAGAAATTACATTGTAGGTTCCTCCTGCTTCCCAGAAATTCGTGTTTATCGTCTGATCTTGATAGTATAGATACCAAGGCTCTTCCCTTGTTATTCTGATATAATAATCAGGCTCGATATTTACAACTCCTTCAAGTACGTCTATGTGGCAGTAAAGCTGACAAGTGTCTTCATCTACATAGACATATAATTCCGAGTACCATGGCCCGGATGCACCTGGTAGATTGTCCCAAGAGTTATAATATTCTTCGTCTATTATATACCAACCGGATAATTCGTTTATTTCAATGAGGTTTTCTCCCTTTTCCTCCTGTTCGTCTTGCTTCTGTTCGCTATCAGATTCAGAATTCTCAGTATTCTCGGTTCCGAGAGTGTCAAGTGTACCTGAGTCTACTATGCCTGCGTCTGGTTTTGAGCAACCAATCATCATAAATAATGATAATACCAGCCAAATTTGTTTCATAGCATTATTCCTCCAAGGGTTTAAGATTAGTTACCAGTATCATAATATCGTTAAATCCGTTATCAAATATAGTTATAGGATTTGTAATTACATCTCCGTCCCCTGAAAATGGTTCATCAGAGGTGTGACGGATTCGGTTGGAAAGCACATATACCTCAGAACCGTCTCCCCATCCATAATTAAAAATGGAAATATGTGTCAATGTCTTTCGTTACTCTATAAAGTTCTCGGGTTAGTCCGGAAACCATATATGTATTTGAAATGGTAGTTCTCTCATAATATCCATCAATAATCCATGTGTGCCCGCTATTCCCTCTAAAACCGGATATTATGCACGGATGATTGTTGTTGATGCTCTCTATAATAGGTTGAAATGCATAGTCATCGTAATGAATGCCGAAATAGCCTAGATCACGTATGAATTCAACGTAAGGCGCAGCTACTGTTTTGCCGATTGCATATGAGGCACGGCAATAATGTCCAATTTGACGTGTCAGTAGCCCGCACTGTACACAGATACTGCAGGTATCCCCGTGAGATCCTGTATGATCTATTATATCATTCCAATCAAGATTGGTGTGTCGGGTCGTTTCATAAGCAGGATAAATTATTGAATTGTGGATTTCGCTCGCAAGGTAATAAAAAATTATGAAAAATGCTTCCTGTCCGATTCTCGGTATACTTGGTCTTGATGCAAATCTAACTAATTTCTTTATCTTTGCCCTGAACAAATCGAACATATATGAAAAAGATTCTGACTGCCGCTCTGGCAATGCTTGTTTTCCTGTCCCTTGGTGCGCAGGAGATCCGTTATTTCAATGCAGCTGAACTTAATGTGATAGGTAAGGCGATCCCGACCACGAAAGATTTCACAAGAATCGACACTGCCGCCTATAAGTTCAACGACAAGGTTATCGAGGAATATGCCTGCCACTCCACAGGTCTTGCAGTGCTCTTTGCGACAGACAGTCCGATAATCAAGGCAAGATGGCAGACCTCTGCGAAAAATGCAGCCGAAAACATGACAGCCATTGCTCAGAAAGGTCTTGACCTTTATATAAAGAAGGACGGCGAATGGGTCTTTGCAGGAGTCGGAAGACCAAATATGAGTAAGGGACCGGCTTACGATCAGCACGAAGGAACAATAGTAAAGTCTATGGCTCCGGGCAGAAAGGAGTGTCTCCTTTATCTTCCGCTGTTTGACAGCCTCGATTCGCTTTTCATCGGAGTAGAAGAGGGATCCTATGTGGAACCTGTCGAGAATCCGTTCAAGTACCGTATCGTGGTCAAGGGCTCAAGCGTGACCCACGGTCTTGCTGCTTCACGTCCGGGAATGAGCTATGCGGCAAGATTCGGCCGTGACAACGGCTTCTACACCTTCAACCTCGGTTTCAGCGGCAAGTCAAAGCTTCAGAAGGAGTACGCCCGGTACCTTGCTGACATCAAGGATGTCGACGCCTTCATCTTTGACGCCTTCTCCAACCCGTCAGCAGAAATAATTCACGAAGATTTCGACACCTTTGTAGACATAATCCGCGCAGCCCATCCTGACGTTCCTCTCATATTTATGCAGACAGAGCGTCGCGAAAGCCGCAACTTCGACACCTGGAGGGAAGACTTCGAGTCCCGCAAGCAGGCGGCAGCCGAAGAGGAGATCCGCGAAAGGATGAAGACAGACAAGCATATATACTTCCTTCCGTCAGACGACTTCCTCGGTGACGGCCACATCGCCACCTCAGACGGCTCCCACCCGACGGACCTCGGCTTCACCTATATGCTCGAGAGCATCTCCCCGAAGATCCTGAAGATCCTCCGCAAGTACGGAATCAGATAGGATGCGCATTGTCTGCTTCAGGGTGCGTCTGTCGCTCTTTCAGGCCGGTAGCTTACGGCGAATGGAGAGCTGTGACAGTTTTAGACTAAAAAGTGTCACAGCTGTGCGCGAAACCAGTGTTTTTACAGTGAACTCGCAAGAGCTGTAACAAATAATTGCGAAATAGTGACACAGCTCTTCACTGGAACTGGATCTCTACAATGTGTGGGGGTAATGACAATGATTATAGCTTTGCAAAGGTGAATTATATACAATAAAATGCTAACTTTGTCGGGATTTATCATTTATCAATTTAATCGATCATCGTTGTGGCGGGAAAGAAGAAGAAAAGCCTGAAAGGGGTGGACCCTGAATATCTGAAGAAGCAGAAGGCTTCTCTGGTGCGGAAGCATCGGCAGGTCATAAATCTGAATGACAGCGAGATGGCTGCCATTGAGCAGTATTGTGCGAAGTTCCGTGTGAGCACGAAGGCTGCTCTGTACAGGGAGGCGATAATGGAGAAGATCCTCAAGGAACTGGATGACAACCATCCGACCTTGTTCTGATTTGGAAGTTATAACATGATGATATGATGAAAAGAATACTTGTTTTAATGGCTTTCGTACTTATGAGTATTACGGCAATGGCTCAGGAGCAGACAGCAGCGGCTCCTGATGGAAATGATTACAGCATTATCAAGGACGAACTTGTGGACGGAGTGAGATATGTGACTGCGGCTCCAAGCGCAAAGGTGTGTTCGAAACAGATTGACATTCAGATACGCGACGGTGTCATCCTGTCGGTGGTCTACACCAGAGGATGCGAAGGAAATGCAAAGGGCATCGGAGCCTTGATAAAGGATATGACGGTCGAGGAGGCGATCAGGAGGCTAGACGGCATCACCTGCGGCAAGCGCGGAACTTCCTGTCCTGACCAGCTTGCAAGAATACTGAAGGAACTTTAATGAAACACCCTCCCGGCATTGTGACGGGAGGGTGTTCTGTATCTGGTGGCTTATTTCTTCATCGCCTCGTTGTAGCAGTGTCTGCAAAGAGGCTCGTATATGTCCTTTTCTCCGAGCACTACGAGCTGGTCGCTCTTGGAAAGACGGTGTGAATGGTTCGCCGGGCTTCCGCATTTCACGCATATCGCGTGTACTTTCTGAATGTCCTCGGCTACAGCCATAAGGGCCGGCATCGGACCGAAAGGCTTGCCCATGAAGTCGGTGTCAAGACCTGCGATGATGACTCTGATGCCTTTGTTTGCAAGGGCCTGGACCACATCCACGATGCTCTCGTCAAAGAACTGTGCCTCGTCGATACCGATCACATCCACAGAATCGGAAATGTCCAGCATCTTTGCAGCCGAATCTATCGGTGTGGACGGAATGCTGTGACAGTCGTGTGACACAACCTCGTCTTCTGAATAGCGGACGTCTATGCAAGGCTTGAAGATCTTTATGTTAAGCTTTGCAAACTGTGCCCTTTTCATCCTTCTGATGAGCTCCTCGGTCTTTCCCGAGAACATGGAACCGCAGATGACCTCAATAGAACCTGCTTTTTTTGCGTTTTCTAAAAACATTTCCTTACTTTGTATGTTAACTTCTTCGTAAAATAATCACAGCCCTTCCAAAGGGGAACGCAAATATAGTCAAATATTGCTTTATGGAAAATAAGGAGCAGCAGATTTTATCTGAAATCAAGTCCATGATGGCTTCGATCAGAGTACAGCTTGAGAGACTGGATGCCAAGATGGCCGAATTGCAGCAGGCGGTGGATCCTGAAGAGTTTGAAGCCGATTCCATCGATCTTGAAATCGAAGAGACAGTGGCGGCCGGACAGGCAGTCGGGGAGCTTGTGCCGGAAACTGTAGAGGATCTTCCTCTGGAGGACCTTCCTTCAGACGACCTTCCGTTCGTCGATGAAGAACCCGCAGAAGAACCCGTTGCAGAGACGGCTGAGGAAACCATGACAGAGACGGCTGAGGAAACCATGACAGAGCCTGCAGAAGAAACCGTGATAGAACCGGCAGAAGAACCGGTGTCAGAGCAGGTGGAAGAGCATGAGCAGGTTCCGGAGACGGTGTCTGAGCCTGAACCTGAACCTGTCGCTGAACCTGAACCTGTCGCTGACCCTGAACCTGTCACTGAACCGGTGCCGGACCTTGTGGCAGAGCCCGTGGCCGTGACCGTTGCGGAGAAGGCGGAAAGTGCTGCAAGACCGACGGTGAATGATGCGATGGCAGCCCAGCAGGCGTGGAGGAAGGATATGCCAGGCTCGCAGGTCAAGGACATAAGGAGCGCCATTTCATTGAACGACAGGGTATTGTTCATTAACGGACTCTTCAGAGAAGACCCTATGACCTTCCAGGAGTCACTTACAAAGATCAATCAGATGGCCTCTCTTGACGATGTGGTGGCGTACCTCCGCAATGACTTCCCGGAGTGGGATCTGAATTCCGAGATAGTGTATCGCTTCATGATGGCAGTACGCCGTAAAGTGAGATAATTCAGATGGCGGGAATTCTTTATATAGTGCCGACTCCTGTCGGCAATCTGGAAGATATGACCTTCAGGGCGATAAGAGTTCTGAAGGAAGCGGACCTGATTCTTGCCGAGGACACGAGGACGAGTTCTGTACTCCTCAAGCATTATGAGATCAAGGGCCGTCTGGAGTCCCATCATAAGTTCAATGAGCACAAGACTGCCTCCATGATCAAGGAAAGGATCCTCGGAGGTCTCAATGTGGCTCTTGTCAGTGATGCCGGCACTCCAGGTATTTCTGACCCGGGTTTCCTCCTAGTCCGCACCTGCGTCCAGGAGGGCATCGAGGTGCAGACCCTTCCAGGAGCGACCGCGTTTGTTCCGGCCCTGGTAACATCGGGCTATCCCTGTGACAGATTCTGTTTCGAGGGTTTCCTTCCACAGAAGAAGGGACGCCAGACAAGGCTTACGGAACTGTCGGAAGAGACCCGCACCATGATCTTCTATGAGTCGCCTTACAGACTTGTGAAGACATTGGAGCAGTTTGCGGAATTCTTCGGCCCGGAGCGCGGGTGCTCCGTTGCCAGGGAGATCTCCAAGAAGTTTGAGGAACATCGTCGCGGCACCCTGGCGGAAGTGGCGGCATGGTACAGGGAACATGAGCCGAAAGGGGAGATTGTCATCATCGTAGCCGGAGCTCCGGAAAAGAAGAAGGAGAAAACGTTAAAGAAAAATGACATGATTTAAAAAAAAAGAAATATTTTGTTAAAAAAAGAGCAAAACTTCGTTTCGGGCGTTGTTTTGCTCTTTTTCATTATAGACTTTTGCAGAAAAAGTGACAGGGAATGGAGAAGAAGAAAGATGAGAGATCCGGACTGTCTGAATCCTTTATAATGGGAGTAATTGCCATAGTCTTCCTGTTGGTGGGGTATCAGACAGCCCTTTTTGTACACAATGCGGCAGTGACGAAGATAGTTGCCGGCAGGGACTGCCCTGATACGGTGTACATCTGCCCGAAGGACACCGGGACATATCCGGAACGAGCACCTGTCAGGAGTGAAAATGAAGAGTCCGGGCAGGTGCCGGGGAGACGTAATGCCAGGCATGATCCGCTCGCGGAGAAGGTAAGGACTCAGGCTCCTCGTAAAAAGGTGGAGAGCTTCCGTTTCGACCCTAACACTGCATCAGTGGATGACCTGTGCCGCCTGGGTTTCACCCCGAAGCAGGCGCAGAGCATAGCGAATTACAGGGCGAAAGGAGGCCGGTTCAGAAGAAAAGCAGATTTTGCAGAGTCATATGTGGTGTCGGACAGCATATTCCGCCGCCTTGAACCCTATATAGACATCCCTCTGGTCGATCTGAATACGGCCGACTCTTCCGCATTTGATGCCCTTCCCGGCATTGGAGGCTGGTTCGCATCAAGGATGATCGAGTACAGGACTGCCCTCGGAGGCTACTCGCATAAGGAACAGCTTCTGGAAATATATCGCTTTGACAAGGAAAAATACGATGCCCTGTCGGATCTGATAACGGTTTCACCTGACTATGTCACTCCATATCCGTTGTGGACCCTTCCGGCTGATTCGTTGAGGAAACATCCCTACATCGGCAATATGGAGACGGCCCGTGCAATAGTCCTCTACAGAGAGAACAATCCCATAGCTGCGTATACGATAAAAGGACTCGCAGAAGCTGGAGTCCTTTCGTATGATTCTTCCTCCAGACTGGAGAAATGTGCTATAGCCGTGCCTCAGAAGTGAGTCTACTCGTCCCTCTCCTCCCAGGCATAGAACCCGTCGCCTGTCAGGTCGTTGGTCGGTTCCCACCAGAAATCATATACGGACGTGAACATGAAGTCGTCCATCCAGTCGTAGAAGTCTATCTCAAGAAGGGCGGCGTAGAAGCCCGGAGTGACATCTTCGATGAGGTCGTAGAACATGTTCTCGATCTCCTTGTCTGAAAGGTAGCTGTCGATCTCGTATGTGCTGCTTGCGGCTTCTGCCGGAGTGCCTCCTGCGTAGTAGCATGTCAGGAACGCCTCGCAGCTTCTTTCGTCGAAGTCGCTGCCGAGACTGCTGCATGAATTCAATGACAGCAGGGCAAGGAATCCCGCTGTCATTATGCATATCATGTTTTTCATGAGTTTTTTCATAGAGATGATGTGATTAGTCCTGTGAATTTGCCAGGGCTTCGCGGATCTTGGCTTCGATCTCCTCGCAAAGCTCGATGTTGTCTGTAAGCAGCTGCTTCACAGCCTCACGTCCCTGCGCGAGCTTGCTGTCTCCATAGCTGAACCATGAACCGCTCTTCCTGATGATGTCGTACTCTACTCCAAGGTCTATGATCTCGCCTACACGTGAGATGCCTTCTCCGTAAACGATGTCGAACTCAGCCTTCTTGAAAGGCGGGGCCATCTTGTTCTTCACGATCTTTACCTTTGTGCGGTTTCCGAGGGCCTCGTCTCCGTCCTTGATCTGAGTGGTTCTGCGTACATCCACGCGTACTGAAGCATAGAACTTCAATGCGTTACCGCCTGTGGTGGTCTCCGGATTGCCGAACATGATGCCGATCTTGTCACGCAGCTGGTTGATGAAGATGCAGCATGTGTTCGTCTTGCTGATGTTGGCCGTGAGTTTTCTCAATGCCTGGCTCATGAGACGGGCCTGAAGTCCCATCTTGGAGTCGCCCATCTCACCCTCGATTTCAGCTTTTGGTGTCAGTGCTGCAACAGAGTCTATCACGATGATGTCGATGGCGCCTGAACGGATGAGGTTGTCTGCGATCTCCAGAGCCTGCTCGCCGTTGTCCGGCTGTGAAATGAGGAGTGTCTCAAGGTCTACTCCCAGATTCTTGGCGTAAGTCCTGTCAAATGCATGCTCTGCGTCGATGATTGCGGCGATTCCGCCCTGCTTCTGCGCCTGCGCTATCGCGTGGATGGCAAGTGTGGTCTTACCGCTGGATTCCGGTCCGTAGATCTCGATCACCCTTCCTCGTGGGTAACCGCCGATGCCGAGCGCTGCGTCGAGAGCAATGGAACCGCTCGGAATGACCGAAACCTCCCATTTTGGCTGATCTCCCAACTTCATGATCGTACCCTTTCCGTAATCTTTCTCAATCTTGTCAATCGTCGCCTGCAATGCCTTCAGTTTGGCAGCATTGATACCGGTACTTTCCTTTACTTCTTCTTTAGCCATAAATGTATTGTTTAAAAAGTTAACGTCAGCGGAACTTTTCCGCAAGACAGAGCAAATGTAATGAAAATCTTTTATGGCGGCAAAATTATTATATGTTTGTGCCAGAGTATGGCGCAATGGGATTTTTTTTTCGTGCAGTAAATCAACACCCATAAAAAAACATTATTTTTGTATACTGTTTGACTTGACTTTCGCAAGTGCGGAAGTACCCTATTCTTGAGGTTATGAAAATAAAATTGTTGGGAAAGAATCTGGAAGAGCTTAGACAGCTTGTTGTCGAAGAAGGACTGCCTGGCTTCACCGCCAGGCAGATAGCCCAGTGGCTATATGTCAAGAAGGTGCGTACGATAGACGAAATGACCAACCTTTCCAAGGCCGCAAGAGCCAGACTCTCGGAAAAGTATGAAGTTGGTGTGACGCCTTATGCAGGCCTTCAGATTTCGTCGGACGGAACGAAGAAATACCTTTTCCCTGTCAGGTGCACCCATAAGAGGGGACTGAACCTGAAGACATCTTCAGAAGAACTGGAGGACGGGGCCATAGAGGCGGTGATGATCCCTGACGACGACCGTGCAACTCTATGCGTGTCCTCGCAGTCCGGCTGCAGGATGGGCTGCCGCTTCTGCATGACAGGCAGACAGGGCTTCCACGGCCATATGTCGGCTGCGGACATCATGTCGCAGTTCATAGCAGTCGATGAGTCAGACAGGCTTACCAATGCTGTCTTCATGGGTATGGGCGAGCCCCTTGACAATTACGATAATGTGATGCGTGTCATCGAGATACTTACCGCAGACTGGGGATTCGGATGGAGCCCGAAAAGGATCACTCTCTCTACCATAGGGGTGATTCCGAACCTCAAGCGCTATCTGGACGAATGCAGATGCCATCTGGCTGTAAGTCTCCATAATCCGTTCGGTCCCGAGAGGCTTTCGATGATGCCGGTACAGGGCGCGTGGCCGATACAGGAGGTCATCGACCTGATAAAGCAGTACGACTTCACCGGTCAGCGCCGCGTGAGCTTCGAATACACCATGTTCGCCGGTTTCAATGACACCAAGGCTCATGCGGATGCGCTGATAAGGATGCTCAGGGGGCTGGAATGCAGGATGAACCTCATCCGTTTCCACAAGATTCCTGATTTTCCGTATGATACTTCAGCGGATGCCATAATGGAGGGCTTCAGGACAAGGCTCAACAACTCCGGACTCACGACCACGATACGTGCATCCAGGGGTGAAGATATACTTGCTGCATGCGGCATGCTTGCAGGACAGCATAATGATGCGAAATAGAATAAGGAAATGAGAAGAATTGTTGTTTCAGTGTGTTTGTGTCTCCTGTCTTTGGCGGGCATGACGGCATCTGCCAGGGGTATTGACCCACAGGCAGATTCCGTTGCCATGGACCAGATCAGGAAGAAGATGGCCGGCATCCGGCGCCATCGTCCCACCGTGGCACTTGTGCTCAGCGGCGGAGGAGCGAAGGGTGCTGCCCATATAAGTGTGATAAGGGTACTGGAGTCCTATGGGATTCCGGTCGATATGGTGCTGGGCACGAGCATGGGCGGCCTCATCGGCGGTCTCTATGCCTTGGGATATACCCCGGACCAGATGGATTCGCTTGTGAGGAACATGGACTGGGGCTGGGCGTTCAGTGACGAGCTTCCGCGAGAATATGTCTCATATGCGGATATGAAATATAAGGAGAAGTATCTCATATCCGTTCCTTTCTATTATGAAAGGGACTACTACAAGATGAAGCTTGCCGACGATAACCGCTTCGATCCGGTACACAGACATGACATCCTCGATATCGGAGCCGACGGCGGCACCGGTACGGATTTCCTGAAGAAGAATCTGCTGGGAAGCCTTCCGTCCGGATATATTTACGGACACAATGTCAGCAATATGATAAGTTCGCTGACCATCGGGTATCAGGATGAGATGAAGTTCATAGATCTTCCCATCCCCTTTGTCTGTGTGGCGGCTGACATGGTTTCGGGAAAGGCTAAGATCTGGTACGAGGGACGCATCAATGATGCCATGCGCTCTACCATGTCCATCCCGGGCATCTTCGCTCCTGTCAGGGTGGACGGAATGGTGCTTGTGGACGGTGGCCTGCGTGACAACTATCCTACCACGCTGGCCAGGGAACTTGGGGCTGACATCATCATCGGCGTGGACTTGTCCCAGGCTAAAAGGACATTTGTGGATGTCAACAACATAGGTGATATAGTCGGTCAGGGAATAGATATGCTCGGAAAGGACGCGTTCGAACGCAATGTGAACGTGCCGGATGTCAAGATCAAGCCGGACCTGAAGGGATTCAGCATGATGAGTTTCAACAAGGAGAGCATTGATACAATCCTTATCCGGGGAACAGAGGCGGCACTGGCGCAGGACTCGCTGCTGCGGAAGGTGGCGTCACGTACCCGAGGCGGATATACGACAAAGACGAAGGCTCCTGCACTGAACTTCCAGGAGGACTCGCTCCTCATATCTGAGATTGACGTGACAGGAGTCCTGCCGAAGGAAAAGGAACTCCTTATGGACAGACTTCGTGTGAATCTGGGTGAAAGGATTACAAAGGCTGACCTTGATGACATCGTGGCACAGATATACGGAACCCAGGCCTATGATTTCGTCACATATGAGTTCCATGGCACACAGGAGCCATATAAGCTGGTGTTCAACTGTAAGAAAGGTCCAATACACCAGTTCGGCCTCGGGGTCCGTGCGGACACAGAGGAAATAGTGTCGGTGCTCATCAATGTCGGACTGAACTCCCATCAGTTCTACGGACACACGTTTGACTTCACGGGAAAGATAAGTTCCAATCCATATATGCAGCTGCATTGGTCATACGATATGCCGAAGGTTCCGACCATCAATGGTACCGCCACATTCAGATGGGCCAATATGAACCGTCTGGGCTTTGGTAACAATGACCTGAGCCTCAGCTATTTCTGCGCCACCCAGGAGGCCTATCTGTCGCATATGAAATGGAGGCAGTTCGACATCAAGGGCGGACTCAGGAACGAGATATTCGACATCAGGAACATCAAGTCATCTCAGATTATCGGAGACTATGACTTTGACCAGCTTACAAATGATTTCGTGTCCATGTTCATAGATGCGAGGACAGACACGTTTGATGACGGATACTTGCCTTCAAAGGGTGTCATGGCCGGGCTTTCCTATGCCTGGACTATGGGAGGCTTTCCTCACAGATTCAATAATTTCCACACATTGGAGGCCGATGTCCGAGGTGTGATAGCCTTCAAGGACAATGTATTCCTGACACCGTACTTCAACACCAGGATGCTCTTCGGAAAGGAGATTCCGGTGGCATATTTCAATGCTGTAGGCGGATTTGTTCCCGGACGATATGTAAGACAGCAGATCCCGTTTGTCGGCATGACCAGCCTTGTGGCGATGAAGAACATCCTGACATTGTACGGAGCGGAACTTCGTCAGGAGGTCATGAACAACCATTTCGTCTCCGTGTCGCTCAATTATGTGAAGGACAGCGACAGATTACAGGACTATTTCAGGGGAAAAGGCTACTTCGGCGCGTGCATAGGTTATTCTTATGACACCATCTTCGGCCCGTTGAGCGCCAACATCCATTGGTCTGACCTGAACAACAAGGTGGGAATATATATCAGTGCAGGATATAATTTCTAAAGATATGGCATCCGGAGTGAGAAAAGACCCGGCCGGGCTGCTGGACAGGATGAGGGTACTGTGCTCGCGCCGCGAGTACTGCAGTTCCGACATCATGAAGAAGCTCATGACTGCATTGGGAGACAGGAACGAGGCGCAGAAACTTGTAGACACGCTTGTCTCGGAAAAATATATTGATGATTCAAGATATGCTTCAGCCTATGCACGTGACAAGGCAGGCATTGCCGGTTGGGGAACGGTAAAGATAAGATATATGCTTATGTCCAAGGGTATATCCGAGGATGTGGTCGCAGCCTCTCTCGCCGGTATCGATGAGGATCGTGCAGCATCAAGATTACATAGATTACTGGAAGCCAAGGCCCGTTCTTTGAGGAATGATCCTCAACGGAGCATGAAGCTCAGACGCTTTGCCCTCTCTCGTGGCTACAGCTATGATGAGGCGGCTGAAGCGGTGGAAGATATTATATGTAAGGAAAATGATGACATCATATAGAAAACTCACATCTGAAGAAATAACTGTTATGAAATCCAGGATGTGTTCGGCATCCGATTGGAATATGGTGGAAGTCTCCTCAGACTTTTCTCCGGAAAACATCAGTTATGCAAGGTTCTCCGGTCATATAAGGTTAGGGTCTTTCAGGAAGGTGTTCGAACTCCCGGGAGGAATGAGGAAACACTCAGGCATATATTACGCAACCCTTCACAATGTCACCGTCGGCGATGACTGCTGTATCGAGAATGTTAAGAACTGCATAGCCAATTACGAAATAGGCGCGGGTACCTTCATCGAAAATGTGGATATAATCCTGACGGACGGACCAAGCAGCTTCGGTAATGGTGTCGAGGTCTCGGTGCTTAATGAGACCGGTGGACGTGAAGTGATGATATATGACTGTCTCTCCGCACAGGTCGCTTATGCAATGGCCCTGTGCCGGCATCGTCCCGGGCTTGTTGCCTCATTGAAGCGGATGATCGGGGAATATGTATCGAAGGTTACATCTTCGACAGGATATATCGGGGCGGATGTGGTCATTGCAGATGCCGGATATATAAAGAATGTCAGGATAGGGGACTGCTGCAAGATTGAGGGGGCTTCAAGACTCAAGAACGGCAGCATAAACAGCAGCAGATCCGCTCCGGTGCATATCGGTGTAGGAGTGATAGGGGATGACTTCATCATATCCGGCGGGGCAGAGGTAGAGGACGGCGTCACATTCTCCCGCTGCTTCATCGGACAGGCATGCAGGCTCGGACATACATATTCGGCGACTGACTCGCTTTTCTTCAGCAACTGTCAGGGAGAGAACGGTGAAGCCTGTGCCATATTTGCCGGCCCGTACACCGTCACGCATCACAAGTCCACGCTGCTGATTGCCGGAATGTTCTCGTTCATGAACGCCGGCTCCGGTTCGAATCAGAGCAATCATATGTATAAGCTGGGACCTATACATCAGGGAATCCTTGAAAGGGGGGCGAAGACTGCATCTGATTCATATATTTTATGGCCGGCAAAAGTCGGTGCCTTCTCCCTTGTCATGGGAAGACATGTGAGCCATCAGGATACATCTGACCTGCCGTTTTCTTATCTTATCGAACAGCAGGGCACTACTTACATAATGCCGGGTGCAAATCTCAGGAGTGTAGGAACCATCAGGGATGCAAAGAAGTGGCCTTTAAGGGACAGAAGGACGGATCCCGATAAACTCGACTGCATCAATTTCAATCTTCTCAGCCCATATACCATACAGAAGATGTTGAGGGGAGTCTCCCTGTTGAATAAGCTGAGGAACGAGTCAGGTGACGTTTCAGGTGTATATGCATATCAGGGTGGAAGGATTAAGTCGACCTCACTGGAGAAAGGCCTCAGGTACTACGGCTATGCTCTTGACAAGTTCTTTGGGAATTCCTTGATAACCAGGATAATGGGCGCGGAATTCCCGACGTTGGGACAGCTTCGCGAGGCTCTTGTTCCTGATCCGGGATATGGGGAGGGAGAATGGATGGATATGGCAGGGATGATAGCTCCCGAGCAGGCCGTTTCAGATCTTCTCGACCAGGTGGTTTCCGGAGAGATCGGTGATGTACATTCCCTCAATGCACGTTTTGCATCCCTGCATTCAGACTATTACAGAATGGAATGGAAATGGGCTTTCAAGGCGATGCAGGAGTTTTATGGCCTTTCGTTTTCAGAGGCCTCGGCAGAAGATCTGGCCTGCCTTGTGAGGCGATGGATGGACTCTACAGTCAGTCTTGACAGACTCATCTATGAAGATGCGCGCAAGGAGTTCTCCCTTTTCGAACGTGAACCCGATTTCATGAATGTCCATGGGACATCATTCGAAACCGACCCGTTCGTGCAGTCAGTCCTTGAACACATCAGGGTCAAGTCTGCACTGGGCGGGTCGGCTCTGGAAAAACTTTCAGGAGTGCGTTAGAACATAAGGTCGGATGCCGGAGCCGCCTCCTCCTTCTTCAGGTCTACGACCTTCATGAGCAGAGGTCCGTATAATCCTTCGGAATCTTCCGCCACTCCGATGATTGTGTTAACTCCCCAATAGCATATTACATATTGCTTTGTCACCTTAGGAGTGGTCGGCGCCTGAAGGAGGTTCTTGATTATGACTTCTCTTGAACGGTCGCTCAGATCCTCCAGCGCTATGTATGACCACCAGTTTTCAGCTTCCGGTGATGGTTCCACTATGAGTTCCACTACAGCATAGTTCTTCGCAGACTTGAATTCCGGGTAGTGCTGGGCAAGTTCAGTTCCGTCATACAGCTTGTAGCTCTTCAATGTGAGGGATGCATCAGAAAGGACCTCCTCCGGTGATGTGAACACTTCGCTCATGGAGAATGAGGCAGTAGGATTTCCCTCCTGGTCCACAGGAACCGCCCACTGGATGTATTCCGTGCCGTTCTCGTACCTGACATCGAATCCCTGGTCTCCCATCATGGTGATCAGGTCTATGACGCGTGCCCTCGTGCCGCAGTCAGCAATCATGTCCTCGATAAGATTCTCAAGACATTCTGCAAGGCCTCCTTCGATGCTTCCGGTAGTCTCTGCGAGAACGTCAAGGTCGCTCTTCTTTATATAATTGCATATGAATACGACTGATTCATCAGAAGGGGAGATCGAAAGATGCATGTCCCAGGTGTTGAATTCGAAACCGAATCCGAAGGCACATGCCGAAGGATCTCCTCCGTCCATGGTCCTGAAAGGCATTCTGGTGACTTCTGTCGTCACGGCTCCGTTGGCGTATCCGAAGGCGATGACTTCGTAGTCCCATCCGCTCTTGCCTTCGTACTCGATCTGCTGCCTTCCGGTGTATGTTATCTGTTCCAGGCCGCCCCAGGCGATGTTGTTCTGGATGATGTATTCTGCAATACCTTCGTCAGACAGGCCTTCGAGAACAGTGACAGGCTCAATGGTGCAGATATATGGGTCATTGTTTGATGATTCTACGTTGATGATGGCGTGGTTGCCTTCGACAGGACCCAGGCTTACTGTCAGTGAGTTTGCTGACACCTCGCTGGATAAGGTTGTAAATGCCTGATGTACAAGCTCTGTCGTGGTCATTCCCTTCTCGTCGATACCTACTGCAAAAGCATAGTAGTTTGATTCGGGGATAAGGTTGGTAAGGATGAAGCCGTCGTTGCCGTAGGAAGAGATCATGTCCACCACTTCTGCACGAGATTTTCCGGTCTGGGTCTCGAGCTTCTCCAGAATATATGACATATAGTCGTTGAATCCATGCTCTGATGCTTCCAGGAAGTTGGCCTCGCTTATGATATCCGTGTAGTATCTGGCCGTCGCATCCACCGGTTCGACCTCCACTGTGGCAGTGACGGAGGTCACATCGTAGACCTTGAGCTTGAACCGGTCTGTCTCGGGCTCTTCGACAGGCGGCTGTTCCGGCTCCTCGACAGGCGGATTATCAGGCTTAGGGGTGACAGTGATGTTCTCATCCGGGTCATCAGCAGGTGGGACAGGGGTGGCAGGGTCGCACGAAATCAAGGCCAAGGCGGGGATCAGGGCGGCGATCCGTGTGAGGAGTCTGAATTTTTTCATACGTAAGTCGTTTAAAAGTCAATGTTACAAGGCAAAGATAATAAAAATACTTCTTTATCGCCTTACAAATGAAAAAAGGCCGGCATCAGGTCCTTTGACCTTCTGCCAGCCTCTTTTTATCATAAGGTATTATTACTTTCCATACTTGATTGCAGCCTGAGCAGCAGCAAGTCGTGCGATAGGAACGCGGAATGGAGAACATGATACATAGTTGAGGCCGATCTTGTAGCAGAACTCAACTGATGCAGGATCACCACCGTGCTCACCGCAGATACCGCATTTGAGGCTCTCGCCTGCAACTGCCTCGCGAGACTTGCGTCCCTCTACTACAGCGTGCTCGACGAGCTTACCTACAGACTTCTGGTCGAGAGTCTTGAATGGGTCAGCATCGAGGATCTTGTTGCCGAGGTAGTCGCCCATGAATGTTCCGATGTCGTCGCGTGAGAAACCGAATGTCATCTGGGTAAGGTCGTTTGTACCGAATGAGAAGAACTCGGCTGTACGTGCCATACGGTCAGCTGTGAGGGCAGCACGTGGAATCTCGATCATAGTACCGAACTTGTACTTGATGTCGAATCCGAAGTGTGCCTCAACCTCTGCACGGATCTTCTCGCAGATGGCCTTCTGGAAGCAGAGCTCGCGCTCAGAGATGGTTACAGGAACCATGATCTCTGGCATAGGGGTGAATCCTTCCTTCTTAAGCTCGCCTGCAGCAGTGAAGATCGCGCGGAACTGAGTCTCGGAAATCATAGGATAAGTGATGTGGAGACGTACACCACGGTGACCCATCATAGGGTTGACCTCGTGGAGTGACTCGCCACGCTTCTCGATCTCACCTACAGAGATATGGAGCTCTTCAGCAAGCTCGCTCTTCTTGATCTCTGTCTGTGGAACGAACTCATGAAGAGGTGGGTCGAGGAGACGGAATGTGACAGGCTTGCCGTCCATTACCTTCATTGTACCCTTGACCGCTGCCTTGATGAACGGCTCGAGCTCTGCAAGAGCTGCCTTACGCTCATCGTCAGACTTTGCAAGGATCATCTTGCGGAGCTTTGAAAGCGGAGTCTCTGCGTTCTGGCCGTAGAACATGTGCTCGATACGGAAGAGACCGATACCCTCGGCACCGAAGCTGATCGCACGTGCTGCATCCTCAGGAGTGTCGGCATTTGTGCGTACGCCCATTGTGCGGAACTTGTCAACGATCTCCATGAACTGCACGAAACGTGGGTTGTCAGATGCGTCCATTGTGTCGATGGCTACATCGTATACATAACCCTTTGCTCCGTTGATAGAGAGAACGTCACCTTCGTGATACTCCTTGTCCGATCCCTTGAATCTGATCACCTTGTTCTCGAGGTCGATGTGCATGGCCTCACAGCCTACGATACAGCACTTGCCCCATCCGCGTGCTACCAGAGCAGCGTGTGAAGTCATACCTCCGCGCTGTGTAAGGATACCTGCGCATGCACGCATACCCTCAACGTCCTCAGGTGAGGTCTCTTCACGTACGAGGATGGTGGCGATGCCCTTCCCGGCAGCTTCCATGGCAGCCTCAGAAGTGAATGCAATCACACCTACAGCTCCACCTGGAGATGCTGGAAGACCGTTTGCGATTACTGTGGCCTTCTTCTCTGAAGCAGGGTCAAGGATAGGGTGGAGGATCTCGTCGAGCTGTGAAGGAGCTACACGGAGAACAGCAGTCTTCTCGTCGATCATGCCTTCTGCAAGCATGTCCATAGCCATGTTGAGGGCTGCAAGACCTGTTCTCTTACCGATACGGCACTGGAGCATCCAGAGCTTTCCGTCCTGGATGGTGAACTCGATGTCCTGCATGTCGTGGAAGTGGTTCTCGAGGTGGAGACGGATGCCGTCGAGTTCAGCATAAACCTCAGGCATAGAAGTCTCGAGAGATGCAAGGTGCTGGTTGTGAGGGTTCTTTGTAGCCTCATTGAGAGGGTTCGGTGTGCGGATGCCGGCAACCACGTCCTCGCCCTGGGCGTTGATGAGCCACTCGCCGTAGAACTTGTTGTCACCGTTTGCCGGGTTACGTGAGAAAGCCACACCTGTAGCTGAAGTCGAACCCATGTTTCCGAATACCATTGACTGCACGTTTACAGCTGTACCCCACTCGTCTGGAATACCCTCGATACGACGGTATGCGATCGCGCGCTTTCCGTTCCATGACTTGAACACGCCGCCGATAGATCCCCAGAGCTGAGCCTCTGCCGAATCAGGGAACTCTGTTCCGAGAACCTCCTTTACGCGGATCTTGAACTTCTCGCAGAGGTCCTGGAGCTCCTCAGCTGTGATGTCTGTGTCAGAAGCATAACCTTTAGCCTTCTTCACATCCTCCATCATCCTGTCAAGCTGCTGGCGGATGCCCTGTCCGTCTGCAGGCTCGATGCCTTCAGCCTTCTCCATCACAACATCAGAGTACATCATGATGAGACGACGGTATGCGTCATATACGAAACGTGGATTCTGTGTCTTCTCGATCATGCCGGGGATGGTCTCAGAGCAGAGACCGATGTTGAGGATCGTGTCCATCATACCTGGCATCGAGCTTCTTGCACCTGAACGGCAGCTTACCAGGAGAGGATTCTCCTTGTCGCCGAACTTCATGCCCATTATCTCTTCAGTCTTCTTGAGGGCCTCGGCAACCTCAGCCTTGAGGGCTTCGTTGTAACCGCCGCCGAGCTCATAATATTCAGTACAGCATTCAGTTGTGATGGTGAAACCTGCAGGTACGGGGATGTTCAATGTACACATTTCGGCGAGGTTCGCACCCTTACCGCCGAGCAGCTCACGCATAGTGCCATTACCCTCGGCGGTTTTGCCGCCGAAGCAATAGACTCTCTTCTTGTTTGATTCCATAATTCGTCTAGCTAATATGTTAATTAATAATTATTTACCTAAATAAGCATTTTTTCGCGCCGCGAAGTTAGCGATTTTCTGTGAAAAAATGAAATTTTATAGTAGCTTGCCGGCTATTTCTGACAGCTCGCTTCTTTCTCCTTTCTTGAGGTTGATATGCTGGAACATCTTCTGTCCCGCCATCTTCTCACCGAGGTGTGTGAGTCCGTTTGACCACATGTCCAGATAAGGCTGGTCTATCTGGAATATGTCTCCCGTAAAGACCATCTTCGTGCCCTCACCGGCTCTTGTGATTATTGTCTTTATCTCGTGCGGTGTAAGGTTCTGGGCCTCATCGATTATGAAGTATACGTTTCCGAGGCTCCTGCCTCTGATGTAGGCCAGAGGCGAGATGAGGAGCTTCTCTTCCTTGAGCATTGCGTCAATCTTTGCTGCCTGTTTGCTGCCGGGCTTGAAACAGTTCCTGATGACGTTCAGGTTATCCATGAGAGGCTGGATGAAAGGATTCATCTTGCTCTTCTCGTCGCCCGGAAGGAAGCCTATGTCCTGATTGCCGAGGATGACGGTAGGGCGGGAGAGTATGATCTGATCATATGCATTCGCCTGTTCCAGGGCGGCGGCGAGAGCCAGGAGAGTCTTTCCTGTTCCTGCTCCTCCTGTGAGTGAGACCAGACTGATGTCAGGATTCAGACATGCGTCAAGGGCGAATTTCTGCTCGTCGTTCCTTGGAGCTATCCCGTAGGCATACTGTTTCCTGACCAGGACGATTTCCTTTGAAACGGGATCGAATCTGCCGCAGGTGGTGTGGCTTCCGTCAGTCTGCTCCCATTTGAACCTGTAAAGCTGGTTGGCGGCAGGTACCTTAGGGCTGACCAGACTGTAGTCCATCCTTCCGCTCCTGTATGCGAAGTCCTGGAGCGTCTCTGCCGGTATGTTGTCCGTGAATATGATTTCCTGACGGATGTCCTCGATCCTGCTGTCGTCCACCTTGTCGGTCAGGTAGTCCTGCACCTCCATGCCCACGGCCTTGGCCTTCATCCTGAGGTTGATGTCCTTGGTGACCAGAGCGGTGAATCTGCCGGGATTGCTGTCTCTTACCCACATCGCGGTGGACAGGATCCTGTGGTCCTGGATGTCGTCCTTGAAGCTGTCTTCCAGCTCCGGAGGGAAAGGATGGTTCAGCTCGATCCTGATATATCCCTTGTTCCTGCCTATGGGATATCCCCTCTTTCCGGGAGTGCCGACGGTGAGCCTGTCCAGCTCGCGTATGAACCCCCTTGCATTGTAGTTCAAGGCGTCGTTGCCTTTCTTGAACTTGTCCAGTTCTTCGATGACTGCCACCGGGATCACAAGGTCGTTGTCCTGAAACCGCTTGATGGACCTGTAGTCGTGCAGGATGATGTTGGTGTCGAGAATGAATATCTTCGGATTGTGGTTCATGCCGTCAGTGTTTTATGATGTTACTTAATCTTCACCTTCGCTTGCCTGGCCCATCAGTGATGCGAGGATGCCTGCGACGGCATTTCTGCTTATCACCGAAAAGTCCGGCCCTTTTTCAGGACAAGGCTGTCCGATCGGGTAGTATGCGACATCCTGGAGCAGGAGCTGCGAATCGAGGTAGTCCATGTCGTTCTCCCTTATCTGGAGCAGCACTCCCGGAGTCTCTCCGAACAGGATCTTCACCTGGTCTGTTTCCTGATAGGATGCCATCAGGCCCTGTATGTCCAGCTTCATGCCCCATTCTCCGCACATTGATGCGGCTGCCCTCGCGAGGCCTCCGTCAGCGACGGTTGCACCTGCAATCACAATGCCGTCCTCAACCAGCTCTCTCACAACTTCAAAACAGTCGATGAAGTAGTCGGGGTCCTTGATCTTGGGCCCGTTTCCTCCGTTGTGACCGTAGACCTGGGCAAGCAGTGAGCCTCCTATCCTGTAGGAGCAGGTGTCGAACGGAATATATATTATCCTGCCGGCCTCTTCCGGAACGACGGTGGCGCTGCACTTCCTCTCCTCCGATATCCATGGATTATGGCTTTCATACGGAGACTCCTTGAATGAGAAGTCCTCAAGGGCATCCTCGTCTGTCTCTTTCCTGTCGGGAAGCCATGAATAGAACCGTGCATGACTGTCTTCGTCTGTCTCCTCAAGCATGTAGTCGTGCAGCTTCACTCCGAGGTCGAAGAGGTAGGAACTTGCGGATTCCACGCTGAGGTAGAATGCCGCCATATTTCCCAGCGGACGGGTGTTCCATGTCCATTTTGCCCATATCCTCAGGTCTCCCAGACGGTAGTGTCCCTTGTTCCAGAGCCTGTCTGTAAGGGTCCGGGCGATGCGCTGCCTTGTGAACGCATCCGGGTACAGCATCCTGAACGGACGCTCTTCCGCATCGGTTTCCGAACATGCCGCAACATATTCATTGATCCTGTCATCGCTGTATGTGAATGATGTCACAGGCGGATCAGTGGATTCGTCGATGATGTCTTCGTACGCTTCCATGTCCTCTGCCGTGTCCTCTGCATGTCCGACAGGCTCTTCGGAGCATCCGTCGAGCAGTTCGGCAGGTGTCGCATCCCATCTGATGCCGTCGATGATGTACGATGAATGTAATGCTGATTCTTTTTCAGTCATAATCCGTGTATTATAAGGATAAAGTCTGTAAAAATACTTATTTTTGTGTTTACAACAAACGATTTTCAGCACTATGAATGAGATTTTTTCACCACAGGGATATGAGGAAATGCTTGCCAGGCTCTTTGTGAGGTTCCCTTCTTTTCAGAAAGTGGGGGCGGGCGCATATAAGCCGGGAATCGCGAATGTGGAATTCGCGGATCAGCTGATGGGACATCCTCATCGTCAGTATGACATCATACATGTTGCCGGAACCAACGGAAAAGGCTCTGTTTCCAATATGCTCTCTTCGGTGCTGGCGGCGACCGGGAAAAGGGTGGGGCTGTACAATTCCCCGCATATCCTCGACTTCCGTGAGAGGATGAGGGTGGTCGCAGACGGGACGGAGATGGTCAGCAAGGAATATGTGTGGGATTTTGTCCATAAGTGGCAGGATACTTTCGACCATCTGGACATGTCCTTCTTTGAGATCACCACAGTCATGTCCCTGTGCTGGTTTGCTGACATGGGAGTGGATGTGGTTGTCCTGGAGACGGGATTGGGAGGTCGTCTTGACAGCACGAACATAGTGACTCCGGTGCTGAGCGTCATCACCAACATAGGCCTCGACCATTGCGACATGCTCGGTGAGACCTTGCCGGAGATAGCCTTCGAGAAGGCGGGGATCATAAAGCCTCTTGTCCCGGTCGTGGTGGGGGAAAGTCATCCGGAAACAGATCCTGTCTTTGAACGTAAGGTGTTGTATACCAATCTTTCGGAGCCGTCGTTCATGGGGGATAGGAAGGCTGTCATGTCCTTGCTGTCTTTCGCTGACAAGACTGAACCCGGGCTCTGGGACAGGCATGAAGAGATCCTTGCAGGAATGGATCTCCGCGGTGACTATCAGAGGAAGAATCTCCGTACCGTCCTTGCCGCCCTTGACGTTCTTGCCGGTGTGAAGTCACGCTCCGGATCTCCGTTGTATTCTGCCGGGAACCTGGAGATGGTGACGGATGCCTTGATGCATACGGCCGGGCGCACCGGATTCTGCGGAAGGTGGGAGACCATGTCTGAGGACCCGTGGGTAATATGTGACATCGGACACAATGAGCACGGACTCCGATATAATTTTGCACAACTTGAAGACATGCTCGGATCAGGGGAATGTACCGGTCTTGTCATAGTGTACGGCTCGGTTGCGGACAAGGATGTCGGAGCTGCAATCCGCCTTATGCCGGAAAGGGCTGTCTATGTCTTCACAAATGCCTCCGGCAAGAGGGCCATGCCGGCCGAGGCAGTCCGCGAACGCTATCTGGATTTCTGCAGAGAAACCGGCAGGGAACCCGGAGAGGTGCATTGCTGCCCAAAGGTCTCCGATGCCGTGGCAAAGGCCTTCGCCCTCGCAGCCTCCCTCAGGGAGACCGCTCCTGATGCCAGACCTCTGATCTACATAGGCGGAAGCACCTATGTCGTGTCTGAAGCCCAGGCTTACCTGAAATTGAAATGACACCTGCCGCAAAATCGCACCCGGGTGTGCTTTCGTGACACCCCTAGGTGCGGCGAGCGGCCTTGCAGTGGTCAGAGAAGACGATGAGCGCACCCCGCGCACCTTACTTTGTGACAGTGACGGCCATGAAAAAGCTCGATTATCTGGCCGGAGATGGGGTTTTGCTGTGCGCGGCCAGATAAAGGACCGATTATCTGGCCGAACCCGATTATCGGAAGGAAGTGCAACGCCAGGTGGAGAAATGAAAAACGCCTCTCTACATCGTAGAAAGGCGTTTTCTTTGGTGGGAGCAGAGGGAGTCGAACCCCCGACCCTCTGCTTGTAAGGCAGATGCTCTAAACCAACTGAGCTATGCTCCCTTTTCTTGCTTCTTTTGCCCGGTGGCTGCGTTGGACTTCATTCGACGGTCTGTCATTACCGAAAGGTAACTCCCTCCCTTCTCACTCGTCCGCTTTGCCCTCTGGCAAAATCAGCGTTGAAAGTATTCCGAAGAACTTTTCCTGCGGTGCGGACGGGACTCGAACCCGCGACCCCCGGCGTGACAGGCCGGTATTCTAACCAGCTGAACTACCGCACCATTTGTTCAGACTTATGCGTTTTTCTCGAACGCGGATGCAAAGGTACGCAAAAAATCGGAACCTCCAAATTTTTTGCGTACTTTTTTACGAAAAAATGCAATAAAGACGTTATTTGACCTCAATCACCCTTTTTTCTGCTTCGATTTTTGCCTTCTGCATTTTCGGGATCTTCACCATGAGGACTCCGTTCTCGACGCATGCCTCGATCTCATCTTTCACGGCATTTTCCGGAAGGGCGAGTACCTGATGGTATTTCGAATATGAGAACTCCTTCCTGAGGTATTTACATTCTTTTCTGCATTCTTCCTTCTTGCAGTCATCCTTTTCTTCCTTGCTCTTCTCCATGTCGATCACAAGGTTGCCGTCCGCATTGATGTGAACCTTGAAGTCGTCCTTGCCCATTCCCGGTGCGGCGAGCTCCAGCTTGTAGCAGCAGTCGCTTTCGATAACGTTCATAGACGGTGTGGTGATCTTCTCGAGGGCATTGCTTTCAAAGAAATCCTGGAAGAAGTCCGGCAGCCATGTCTGCCTGTTGTACTTTCTTGCTGGTAACATATCCTGTTCTCCTATCTGTTAAATTGTTTTATATATGTCCGTTCCTGCGGAACATCACCCGAAGAATCAATATCCGGGCCGTTTGCGGCATATGTGCAGGAAATTTGCTACATTTGCAGGCTATGAAAGAAGAAGGAAAGATAGTTGTAAAGAGGGCTAATGTCAATAACCTCAAGGATGTCACGGTCGAGATCCCGAGGGGAAAGTTCGTGGTCGTCACGGGCATTTCCGGTTCTGGAAAGTCGTCCCTTGCCTTTGACACCCTTTTTGCCGAAGGACAGAGGAGATTTGCAGAGAGCCTGTCATCATACGCCAGACAGTTCCTCGGCCGTATGTCCAAGCCGGACGTCGAGCTGATAGAGGGGATCCCGCCTGCGATAGCGATAGAGCAGAAGGTGAACACGCGCAATCCGCGTTCTACAATCGCCACAAGCACGGAGATATATGACTACCTGCGTATGATATATGCGCGTATCGGCCGCACATATTCCCCTGTGACCGGAGAAGAAGTGAAGTGCCATTCGGTGAATGACGTACTTTCATATATATATGAGGACGGCTCGTCAGCTGCGTATATTCTTGCGGATCTCGGGTGGAAGGAGCGTCAGGACAAGGTCGAGCTCATGCTCCAGCTCAAGGAAGAGGGCTATTCGCGTTTCTTTGCCGACCGCGCGGTGAGGATAGAGGACGTGATGCGTAATTCTCAGAGCGGTGAATTCCCTGATGATCTGACCCTGCTGATAGACCGCGTGAAATTGCCTCAGATGAAGGATTACCTTCCGGTCAGCATGTCTCAGCAGGATTGGGAGGACCTTCAGACAAGACTTCATGCCTCTGTGGAAACGGCTTTCGACAAAGGTAGCGGTACCCTATATATAAGAAAGGAATATGCCGACGGATCTCCGGCCACGGTAAGGCAGTTCATAAACCGCTTCGAAGCGGACGGGATGGAGTTCGCCAAGCCGGACGAGTATCTTTTCAGCTTCAACAGCCCCCTGGGAGCATGCCCCGTGTGCGGCGGCCTCGGACAGATAATCGGCATAAGCGAAGACCTGGTCGTGCCCGACAAGAGCAAGACCATATATGACGGGGCGATCGCCTGCTGGCGCGGAGATAAGATGGGATGGTTCAACAACCAGCTGATCCGCAACTCCGCAAGATACGGGATTCCGATCTTCGAGCCATATTGCAACCTCAGCACTGAAGTCAAGGACATGATATGGAAGGGCAGGCAGGCCGAGACAGAGGAAGACTCCATAATCGGACTCAATGAGTTCTTCAGATGGGTGGAGGCCAACCGCTACAAGGTGCAGTATAAATATATGCTCAGCCGTTATTCCGGCAGGACGGTATGTTATGAATGTGCAGGAAGCCGTCTCCGCAAGGAGGCCCTGTATGTGAAGGTGGGCGGGAAGAACATCCATGAGCTCCTGTGCATGACGGTAACAGAACTTCTGGAGTTCTTCGAGAATGTCGTTCTGACCGATTACGAACGCAGGATAGTTTCAAAGGCTATAGAGGAAATCCTTTCCAGACTCAGGTACATAGAGGATGTGGGCCTGGGCTATCTTACACTGAACAGAACATCGAACACCCTGTCCGGCGGCGAAAGCCAGAGGATCAATCTTGTGACCGCTCTCGGCAGTTCGCTTGTGGGCTCGCTCTATATACTCGATGAACCGAGCATAGGTCTGCATTCCCGTGACACGGAACGCCTTGTCTCTGTCCTGAAAAGGCTCCGCGACCTCGGCAACACAGTGGTGGTGGTCGAACATGACGAGGAGATAATGAGGGCGGCAGACCTGCTTATAGATATAGGACCGAAAGCCGGAATATATGGCGGGGAAATAGTTTTTCAGGGAAGCATAGGAGAGGCAGCCGGGCAGCCGGCAAAAGAACGCTCGCTGACCCTGCAGTATCTGGAAGGGGACCGCAGGAGATATATGCGTGAGAAACGCGGATGGAACTACTCCATCAAGGTTGAAGGCGCGATGGAGCACAACCTCAAGGACATAGATGTGACCTTCCCGCTCGGTGTGCTCACGGTAGTGACCGGAGTCAGCGGAAGCGGAAAGTCTTCTCTTGTCGGGGATGTACTCTATCCGGCCTTGTACCGCGAACTCAACCATGTCGGTTCTCCTCCCGGTACATTCAGAGGCCTTTCCGGCAACATCGACCGCATAACCCAGGTGGAATATGTCGATCAGAACCCGATAGGAAAGAGCTCCCGCTCTAATGCGGTGACTTATCTCAAGGTCTACGACGACATAAGGAAGCTCCTTTCAGACCAGCAGTATGCAAAGATCAACGGCTTCACCCCGTCCCATTTCTCTTTCAACATAGATGGCGGCCGCTGTCCTGAGTGTCAGGGAGAGGGGTTCGTGAAGATCGGCATGCAGTTCATGGCTGACGTAACAATGGTCTGCGAGGCATGTTCCGGCAAACGTTTCAAGCCGGAGATCCTTGAAGTGCGCTACAAGGAGAAGAACATAGACGATATCCTGAACATGAGTGTGGATGAGGCCATTTCCTTCTTCGGCTCCCAGGAAGATGCGACAGCCAGAAGGATAGCCGAGAGACTTCAGCCCCTTGTAGATGTGGGACTCTCCTACATAAAGCTCGGGCAGAGCAGCAGTACCCTGTCCGGCGGTGAGAGCCAGAGGGTAAAGCTGGCCTACTTCCTGTCCATGAACGACTCCGGCCCTAAGACAAAGAGCCAGAGGATTCTGTTCATATTCGACGAACCGACTACAGGTCTTCATTTCTACGATGTGGAGAAGCTTCTCAAATCGTTTGACGCGCTTCTGTCAAAGGGACACAGCATTGTGGTGGTGGAGCATAACCTGGATGTGGTGCGGGCTGCAGACTGGGTCATAGACCTCGGTCCCGAAGCAGGAGACAAGGGTGGAAACGTGGTCTTTGCCGGCACTCCGGAGAAGCTTGCCGCCTGCAGCGGATCTCACACTGCGGAATACCTCAGGTAGATAATTTTAAGGGGTATGATATTTAGTTTGCACCAATAATGAAAATGGTGCCCATAAGTCATGTCGAGCGGCCAACGGGAGCCGAGACATGGTGTTACTTATTTTATCCTTGCAATACCCCTTTCGCGAGTGTTGTCCGTTCAAAAATAATGCTTACTTTTGTAGAGTCAATCGGCTGAACCGGCTGACATTACATATTGTGAAAGTGTTTTTCGCAAGTCCTAAGTAGAAAATGTGGAAGTTTTCTTGATCATAAGGACGGAACGGAACAACACTCACTTTCGTATAGATACCTGTGGCGGGTCGCTCTCTGCGAACCCATACCTCATATCTATCCGAGTGTGGGGTATTGTGTCGTTTATCTATGATCAGGGTCTTTCCACAACCTTCTACTTGATAAACGAAAGTCAGCTCCACACTTTCTTTGTATATAACCTAACAATCTGACGGAGCTGCAGGATGCTAAAAATCTTATGGAGAATTGTCTCGTTAAAGATTCTGCATCGTTTGTAATAGACGGTAAGATTATTATTTGTGTATGTGGACGCCATGATATCGGTAAGACACAGACAAATAATGAAGTCTGGGATAAGCTGGATTGCCCTAAAGAGAAACTGGAAATCAGATGTGGAGGACGCGAGTTTAAGGGATATGGCCATTGCAAGGGAATCAAGGTTGGAGTTGAAACATTGGGTGATCCGGACTCGCTTCAACGTAAATGGCTTGAGGATCTGGCAAAGGACGATTATAATATTATTGTGGCGGCTTCTCGTACTTATGGAGAAACTGTTGATAATGTTAAAGACATTGCGCAGCAATATGACTATAAAATTATCTGGTTCACTCCGTTATGGACAGATGAGCAAAGTGTTGACTGGAAAGATTTGAAAGACTTCAGTGCTGACACCATCATTGAATTAATCAAAAAACATACAAAATGACAGAATCCACCAACTATTTCGGCAGAATGCTATGTGCATTACTGCTTTGCTCCGGTCTTGCATTGACCGGATGTACAGAAGAACCTGCCCCTGTTGCAGTTTCTGCGATTACATTGGATACAAATTCTCTCGAATTACAAGAGGGTGACAGTCAAAATCTCACGGCAACCATATCTCCATCAGACGCAGATAATAAGAAAGTCCTCTGGATTTCAAGCAATTCTTCTGTGGCAACTGTTGCAGAAGGTGTGGTGACAGCTGTCAAAGCCGGTAAAGCGACCATTACTGCAAAAAGTGATGACGGAGGTAAGACAGCCACATGTGAGGTAACAGTTGTGGCAAAAGCTATTTTAGTAGAAAGCGTATCTCTTGATAAGACATCCCTTGAATTGAAAGTAGGAGAGGAAGTTTCCTTGACGGCGACAGTTAAGCCAGATAACGCTACAAATAAGAATGTGACCTGGAGCAGTAGCAACGAGACTGTTGCCTCTGTCACTGATGGAAAGGTGACTGCTTTGAAATCCGGAGAAACAACAATCACTGTGACAACAGAAGACGGCGCCAAAACCGCAGAGTGTAAGATAACAGTAAAAGGGAATCCTGCTACCGCGACTCTTGGAAAGGTGACAGCTGCGACTGCAACATTCACAGGGCACCTTGATGTTCCTGCTTCTGACCTGTCTTTCTCACAGGTGACAGTTTACTATTCAGATGCCGAGACTTTCAATATGAATGAAGCAGAGAGCGCATCCGCTACGTCTTTCGTCAGCGAGCAGAACTATACAATCACGTTGACAAACCTGAAATACGGCACGAAATACAACTATTGTATGGTAACAGAGGTTAAGTCAGAAAAGACCTATGGTGAAGTTCTTGATTTTACTACTGATAATGTAACTCTTTCAGAGTTGTCTGTAGTTCCAAGCAGTTTCAGGGCAGATGTCAGCGGTTCAGTTTCAGGTTTGTCTGAGGAGGACAAGGAATATATAAAGGTTGGCGTCATTTATTCTTCAGAATCTGGAAAGGTAGAGAATGGTGAAGGAAAGAAGGTTGAAGTTACTGAGATATCTGCAGAAGGTGTGTTTTCAATACTGTTGTCAGACCTTCCTGTAGAGACTAAGTATTACTATTGCTCATATGTGAAGCAAGGTGGTTCTTACACATATGGAACTCCTGCGGAGTTTACAACTTTGAAGCACCCATACGAACTTACTTACGATTTGAATGTGTCATCTGCAACAGATCTGTCATCAACAGGATCTGCAAATTGTTACATCATATCTGAACCGAGCCTTTACAAAATCAAGACCGTTAAGGGTAATAGCACTACATCAGTCGGCAGTGTCGCTTCTGCTTCAATTCTCTGGGAAACATTCGGAACAGATACTGCTCCAACCCCGTCAGACCTGATCAGCGGATTCTGCTACAAGGATGGTTACATCGCCTTCCAGACTGCAGACACCTTCAAGGAGGGCAATGCTGTCATCGCTGCAAAGGACTCCGATGGTAACATTCTTTGGTCTTGGCACATCTGGTTAACCGACCAGCCAGAGGGACATGTCTATAACAATAATGCCGGCACTATGATGGACCGCAACCTCGGGGCAACCTCTGCGACTCCAGGTGATGTGGGTGCCCTTGGTCTGCTTTATCAGTGGGGCAGGAAGGATCCTTTCCTCGGTTCTTCGTCAATCAGCAGCGATACCAAAGCCAAGTCCACCATCGCTTGGCCATCTGATGTTTCATCAGATTCAAGTAAAGGTACAATAGCCTATGCTACCGCCAATCCAACTACTTTTATAAATTATAATAGTAATAATGAAGATTGGTATTATACGGGTTCTTCTTCTACAGACGACACCCGTTGGCAATCAGATAAGACGATCTACGACCCATGTCCATCAGGTTGGCGTGTTCCTGACGGAGATGGCAATGGTATATGGTCAAAGGCAGGATTTGATGATACTACATATGATGGTACAAATGAGGGCATATCTTTCAGTATATCATTTCCTTCCACAACATGGTATCCTGCTTCGGGCTCTCTCTACTGCAGAGGTGGCAGCCTGTGGCTGGTCGGTAACGAAGGCAGCTATTGGTCTGCCTCTCCTATTGGTGACAGAGCGTACTGCCTGAATATCAACGACAAAGGCTGGATCTCTCTGATGCAAGGCTATCGCACGGAGGCTCGTTCAGTTCGTTGTCTCCAAGAATAACTCTTAATCAGCGTGTTCTGGCAATCCCTGCGTAGCGGGATTCCTAGACCGAAGGCGCGCAGTACCCAGATTTACTATGACATAACAGGCACCCGGTCTTTTGACTGGGTGCCTGTTTAGATGCCCGATCAGGTCGGGCATGACAGTTTGTCTCGCCATGCCTGGCTGTTTGTTTCGTCATGCCTGGCTGTTTTTTTCGTCATGCCCGGCTGTTTGCTTCGTCATGCCCGGCCGCGACCGGGCATCTCTTATACCTTCCCATATCTTGCGGTAGGCTCCGAAAGCAGATCAGTTCTTGGGGATTTCATCTCCTGGATGATCTGCAGCATTTCGGCAGGGGTTACCACGAATGGCTTCTTTGGGAAATGCTTTATGTTGCCGGTTACAAGGAATGAATCATCCACAGATAAAGCCACCTCATAGAAAACGACATCTTTAGAGTCCGGCAATTGTTCATCGCTACTGAGTCTGTCAGACCTTACCCCTCCCTTCCTTATTGCCTCTATGGTGGCGTTGATTGTCCTTTCTGAAAAATTGAATTTCGGCCTTCTCAGCACGGCAGTGTACTCATCTAATATCTCATCATTATAGATGGGGATAATGGTCCTGTTATAGAGATGGTCAAGTACCTTTACCGTTGCTGAATCCTGATGACGGGAAAGTAAGGCGGATATTATGACATTAGTGTCAATGACGGCATAAACTTTCATGTCATTTTCCCTCTCTCGCCAATCTTATCTCCTCGTTGATTTCCTCAAGGCTCATCCCTGCTGTGCCGTTTTCTGCAGCGATTCTGCGCATCTCGTAAAAGGCTCTTCGTCCTCTTTCCATCACCTCATCAACCGGGTCTGCCTCAATCGGGAAAGGAATCCTTCTTTGGCGCACGACAGTCTTTATGTATATATTAAATGCAGTGTTCACGCTCATTCCGAATTCATCGCATAGTTTGTCGAATTCAGCTTTCAGTTCCGCGTCTATTCTGATGGTAGTTGCTGTCTGTCCCATAATTATATCATTTTATGCAAATATACATAAATGATGTCAAATTGCAATATAAATGCCATAAAATTAGGTGGTGTGGGACTCGGTATAGCTAAGACTGCGTCCTGCTGCTGTTTGTTTTGTCGTTCTCTGGTTGTTTATCCCGTCATGCCCGGCTGTTTGTCTCGTCATGCCCGGCTGCGACCGGGCATCTCTTATTCCTCCCCCGTATCTTGCGGTAGGCTCTGAAAGCAGATCAGTTCTTGGGGATTTCATCTCCTGGATGATCTGCAGCATTTCGGCAGGGGTCACCACGAATGGCTTCTTTGGGAAATGCTTTATGTTGCCGGTTACAAGGAATGAATCATCCACAGATAAAGCCACCTCATAGAAAACGGCATCTTTAGGGTCAGGCAATTGTTCGGCAGTCTCCGTTCTTGAAGAGTTGATACCATACCTTCTGATGATATCAAGAGTTTCGTCAATAAGTGTGTGAGGAAAACCAAATTTTGACCTGGTCAATACGGTCTGATATTCCTCAAAAATCTCATCATTATATATAGGCGTAATCTCTCCAAGAATCAATAATTGCAGCAATTGAACAGTGCTGGTGTCCTTAAAGCGAGAAAGCAGCGCAGATACGAGCACGTTTGTGTCAATGACAGCGAAAATCTTGACCATCTCTATTCGCCCCTTCTTGCTGATCTGATCTCCTCATTGATCTCCTCAAGACTCATTCCTGCCACGCCGTTTTCCTGTGCTATTGCCCTCAGTTTGTGAAAAGCCGCAAGACCTTTTGCTCGGATTTCATCTTCTGTTTCTGTGCGTAGCTCAAACGGTATGCGTTTTTCTCTCACTGCAGCCTTCATGAAGATTGTTACGGCAGCGGAGCTGCTTAAGCCGATCTCGCTGCAGAGTTCATCAAAACTCTTTTTCAGTTTATCATCTACTCTAATTGATATTGTTGACTGTCCCATAATTATTCTTGTTTGTCTTGCAAATGTATTACATTGTATTGGAATATGCAATAATAATGCAGTATAATCCCTATGATGTGCGCATTTCGTGCCTATGCCCGTCCCATAACCCCCAAAGTCGCCAGGCTGATGCGGGCCGATGGTGGGAAGACTGCACGTAGGGTCGTGAATCAAGTATATCACTGTTCTTCAGGCATGTTGACTATGATATAGAAAAGCGCGGCGTCGTTGACCGGAGGGCCGGCTTCCATGTATATGAGGCCGGCGCCGGGGCCGGTCAGAGTGAGCGTGGCCCCGTGGCCGTCCGGGTCTATCTCGTAGTCGTAGATCCCTGTCCTGTGGTCGTCCTCCATGTATTTCAGACCCACGTCAAAGGGAGCCTCTTCAGGAACGACATCACACCATATATGTATTCTGTCACCGATTTCGCCCTCGATGTAGCTTGAGGGGTACTGTGTGATGCCGGTCGGCCCGATGTAGGTGAGCGCACTTCTGTCTACCCTCCAGCTGTCTTCCGACAGGCCGTCGTCCTCAGGTGTCACCGTGATGTGGTAGTGGGTGTTCCTCCTGACATCAAGACTGTTCCTGTCTTCTCCCAGATAGAATCTGTAGATCAGGCTTCCGCTGCCGCTTACATACAGGTCTGAGGTGTAGTCCAGCTCCAGCTCTATGTAGGAACTGGCCCTGCCCGGCAGGCCGTCGCTGTCAAGAATCTTGTCGCTGTCATCCTCTATGTGGGACGGCATCCTGCCCTGCATGTTCTCAAGCATGTACAAGGACACCTCCCGGCTCAATCCGTCTCCCGTGTCGTAGTTGAGTAGGGCGGTCTGGAGCTCGTTGCGATAGAATCCGAAAGGAAAGCACCCGTCCTCATCTGCCACCTTGTTGTCTGAAAACACCTTGGCGGCGCGGGGACAGTTGCCTATCAGCGCGGAACGTACGTCCATCTTCACCCCTTCTGAAAGCCTGCTCCTGTCCATCCTGATGCTGATCTTTGACATCAGCCTTTCAAGCATCACCCGTATCTCTCCATCTGCCGTGACTGTGGTTTCCGTCCTGGCATACATAGGTATGCCCTCCCTGTATTCATCCGGATAGGCGAGGTGAAAGGTTATCTCATCAAGTTCTGAGATATTGTCAGCATACACCTGATAACCGAAATTTGCACAGGCGCATATCGTGTACCTCTTTCCCTTGACAAGCCTCATCCTGTGTCTGTCCTGGCCTCGTGGGAGCCATACACAGTCTTCCGCATCTCCGTGTTCGTCGAACACCATGAGGCTTATGTCCGTAATCAGCGATTCGTCTGGATCTGCAGATCTTGTCGCCATGCTTCCACCCGTCAGGCATATCGTGCATGTGACGCTATCTTCTTCCGTTTCATGCATCGAACATGCTGCAGTACCTATGACAGCCGAAACGGCCAGCATCCTCAGAATGTGATCACGCAGTCTTCTTTCTCTTCCCATGGCTTTGTCTCGAAGTTTATCTCAATATTTCCGGAACTCACCGGTATGTCCGGGTCTGAAACCCCTTTGCCGGTGATGGTTATGCTGAAACTGTATCTTTCCCCGCGGCGGACTCCTCGCCCGTCCTCCCGGTTGATGTCTATAGGCCAGTAGAATGTCCTTCCGTCTATCTGCCCCTCGATGACCATTCTGGTGAAAGGGGTGCCTGGACCTTCTTCCGGAGCGTTGTTGGGGTAGCACAGGAAATTTACAGGGACCCATCCGGTGTCTTTCCCGACCGGCCTTCCTGCTTCATGATATACCAGGCTCCTGTCATGGAAACGGGACATGTCTTCTTCCGACAGCCTGCCCTGGTTGATGATTCTGGTGGGGGAGACGTCTCCCGTGGCAAGGATTCCGCAGGTGGCGTTCACATTGGTCAGGTAGACCCTGACATTGCTGACAGCCTTGTCGGAGTACGGCTTCCCCGTGAAGTCGCATGAAAGTCTTGTGAGCGATATCATGCTTGCCAGAGGAGTGAGCCTCACTTCTGCCGCCGTCTTCGGGATGAGGTCGGGGCTGCCGCTTACTGCAGTCTCGCCGGTCATCAGCACGGCATCGGCCATCTCGTCTTCAAGGTCTGACGTGACCTTCTCCAGGGCGGCTCTGGATGTGATTCCGGCCCAGTCGTCCCTGTCTCTTTGCATCCCGGCAACGAAAGAGAGGATCCGGTCTCCGCTGCCGGAAACGACTCCTCCTTTCCACATGCTGCAGTCGTCCAATCTGAGGTAGCAGTCCAGCTTCTGCATCCTGTCATCTTCGAAAACGAAGATGTCCAGAGGGCCCTTGACATCCTGACTTCTGGTCAGAGTGATGCCAATTTCCCTCCGGATCTCTTCAATTGCGGTCTGCTCCGCATCCGAGCAGCCGCCCAGAACAGCCGGGACAAGGTGTAGCAAGGTGATGATGCGTCCCAGAACGGGCATTTTTGATGTAAAGAGTAAGATGTGTGAGTGTGAATAGAGTCTCTCCCGGTGCTGTCTTGCCATATTCAGAATAAATAGTCAATCGTTAATCTCAATCCTGTTCCTGTCAGACTGCAGTATCTGTATGAATCTGCAAGTCTTATCATATATGAAAGGTCTATACCTATATGTCTGCCTGTCATTATGCAGTAGCCTGCGCCTATCTCCATTGCCGGCCTGCCTTCTGTCTTCTGTGACAATCCGATCTGTATGAATGTGCCATCGTATGCCCGTGCCGTCCAGTATCTGACCATCATCTTCATCTCTCCCTGCTTTGGAGGGCCATATGCAGATGTGCTGTCGGAAAACTCCATTTCGTGCTCCTTCCACTCCTGGTCGTTTTTCCCGGCTAAGGCAGGAAGCTGGAATCCGGCATATCCTTCAGCTGACCAGCGTGGGGCAAAGCTGTGACCTATGTATATGCCTGCCATGCCTCCTGCAGCAGTTTCTGCAATCCCGGCTCCGAGGCGCCCGCGTGCCTGCCCTTTGCAAGGCAGAAGCATGCTGCAGAAACATATGATCACCAACAGATGTCGCATCTTTTTTTGTTTGCAAATCTATGTTGCCGCCATGAGAAAACAGGCCGATTTAAAAAAAGAAAAATCAGATATTTCTTTTTTTTAAAGGTTTTCAACTTTTTTTTAACATGTATAAATTTATTTTTAACGTTTCTCACATCGGAAAAGCTTGCTTTTGAGGTGACATTTTCCTCCCGGGACGGACGGATCAGGATGAATGGCAAGGTAAAAGAGGAAAATTGCAAGGTACTTCAGAAATATTATTAACTTTGCATGATTGCCTGACTGAAAGCAGATATGGATATAGTCATTACATATGTAGACGGAAACGATCCGGTGTGGAAGGCGGACTACGAAAAGTTCACAAATATCCCTGTCCTGGAGAAACGTTTCCGTGACTGGGGCACCCTTAAATATCTTTTGAGAGGTATCCAGGTGAACATGCCTTTCATAAGGAATGTCTATCTTGTGGTCTCTCACCCGTCACAGGTGCCTTCCTGGGCAGATACTGACAATCTGAGGATAGTCCTTCATAAGGACATAATTCCCGCAGAATACCTCCCCACCTTCAACAGTACTACGATAGAGATGTTCCTTCACAGGATAGAAGGACTGGATGAGGAGTACATCTATTTCAATGATGACATATTTCCTGTGAGAGGATGCCGGCCGGAGGATTTCTTCCGCGATGGAAGGATCGTGATCGGATTTTCAAGGCATATACTGGTGTCGGGTATGTACAAGAAGCATTGCAGAAGGGCTGACCATATGGCCAGGAAGGCCCTTGGCATGAAGCCGGGACTGTGCTTCGTAAGGGGACAGCACATATGTACGCCTATGCTGCGCAGCCAGTGTGAGGAGGCCTCGGCCCTGCTTGAGAAGGACATAGCTGCAACCTTGTCGAGGGTGCGTAATGACGGCAATGTCAATCAGCATATGTTCCTGGATTATATGTATTATAAAGGTATGGCGGTTCCGGAAAGGATTTCCAGCAGACATTTCTCGCTTGCGGTAGCGGGGGTACGTACTCTTTCGTCCTTCCTTGACAATCCCTCAAGGACAATGTGCTGCATAAATGATGTTAAGATCCCGGAAAAGACATATCTGCCGTTGAGGGAGTCTCTTCTGGCGGCATTTGAACGGAGGTTTCCAGAGAAGTCAAGATTCGAGAAGGCATGAAGATAGATGCTGTAATAACATGGGTTGACGGGAATGATCCCCGTCACAGGGAGAAGAGGATGAAATATGCCACTTCCCAACTGGTCGAGTCTCAGGACAAGGCGGCTGAGACCCGTTTCTCAGACATGGGTGAGATCTTCCTGTGCGTGGCTTCCATCAACCGTTATGCCCCTTGGATAAATAAGATATATATAGTCACTGACGAACAGGATCCCGGACTGGATGACTTCCTGAAGATGAATTTCCCTCAGGGACATGTTCCTGTCGAGATCGTTGACCACAAGGTGATATTCCGTGGATATGAACATGTGCTTCCTGTATTCAACTCGATAGCGATAGAGACAATGACGTGGAGGATTCCGGGCCTGAGTGACTGTTTTATAGAGTTCAATGACGACACGATTCTGATGAAACCTGTGGTGCCGGAGGATTTCTTCCTTCAGGACGGCAGCGTGATATGTTATGGGGGCAGGTCGTCCATGTGGTGGGACAGATTCACCAGGCTTTTCAAGAAGAAATCTGCAGGCACAAGAAAGGTGACGACCAAAGGCATCCAGATCAATGCGGCCGCGCTTGCAGGCGAACGCTTTACCTACATCCGACCTGCCCACAGCCAGAAGGCCTTGAGGAGGGATGTGTATGAGTCGTTCTTCAATGAACATCCGGATGTGCTTCTGCGAAACATATCCTGCCGCTTCAGAGATGCAGACCAGTACTCTCCGGAATCGCTTCAGTACGGTGTTCTTGACTCTCAAGGCCGTTGCAGATTTGCAGATGCATCAGGTGAACTGTTCTTTTTCCAGCCAAGGAGCAAGCCGGGCTATTTTGCACGTAAAATGAAGGCTCTCAAGAACTTTGGTGGCCGTTTTGCCTGCTTCAATTCCATAGACCTTGCATCTGGTGCGGAAAGGGAGGAACTTGTTGGATGGCTTATAGAAAAGATGGATATAAGATTGTATTAACCGAATAATCATTATCAGATGGCAGCTGATTTTCCAATTGACCTTGTCGTGACCTGGGTTGATGGCAGTGACCTCCGTCACAAGGCTAAGAGAAAGAAGTTCTCGGAGGGCAACGGCGATGTGCATTTTGACGATATCGGGGGAGAAACCCGTTTCAAGTCGGTGGGTGAGATCTACTATTGCGTCGCTTCGTATGTGAAGTTCGCCCCATATATCCGCAAGATATTCATAGTCACGGATGCTCAGGATCCGAAGGTGGAGGATTTTCTGAAGCAGTATTTCCATGAAGATCAGATTCCAGAGATCGAAATCGTGGATCACAGGGTCATATTCAAGGGATATGAAAGCTTCCTTCCCGTGTTCAATTCTCTTGCGATAGAGACGATGCTGTGGAGGATACCTGACCTGAGCGAGCACTATATCTATTCCAACGACGACGTGATGCTTGTAAGGCCGACTACAGTCGAAGATTTCTTTGTGGATGGAAAGGCGAATGCATATGGCTACTGGCATATGGCATGGACTGCAAGGTTCCTTCGCAAGATCAGAAGGAGACGGGACAATCACAAGAATTTCAGTTTCCGTGATTCGATGCTCAATTCGGCGATTCTGTGCAAGGCGGCGAAGTTCTACAAGATCGCCCATACGCCTCATGCTATGAGAAAGAGTGTGCTTATGAAGTACTTTGCCGAACATCCTGACCATCTGATATCCAACATATCACATAGGTTCCGTCATCCGTCTCAGTACAACCCGCAGGTCCTGTCCTATCAGATCGGACTAGACAAGGGCAAGACGCATACTCTTGACTCAAGAGGACGTTTCAACTACCTCTATCCAAAGCCATCGCGGCCATCAGACTATGTCGAGACCGCGATCACTAACTTTGAAGAGAATGAAAATGCAAAGTTCCTGTGTGTGAACTCATTGGATCAGAACACCAGCTCTGAACGCAAGATTATAGAAAGATACATCAGAAGATGTCTTTCGCTGTCATAAGTCGTTGACTTACAGCATCAGGCCGGCCTTGACCCGGTCTGCGGTCTCCTGCCCCTTGATGAGAGTGAGGATCGCGAGGCCGAATTCTACAGCCCATCCCGGACCTCGTCCGGTTATGATGTTACCGTCTACGACCACTCCTTCCCGGACGTACTCCGCACCTTTGCTCCGGAGCATGTCCTCAAATCCGTCGTAGCATGTCATGCGTCTGCCTTCAAGAGAAGGAAGCTGTCCGAGCACTACACCGGGGGCCGCGCAGATAGCAGCAAGGGTACCTCCTTCTTCGTAGTGCTTCTGCATGATGTCCATGAGCTTAGGGAAGGCGGCAAGATTGGATGAGCCCGGCATTCCGCCCGGGAAGATCATCACGTCTGTCGGAAGGCAGGGACCGAAGGATGTCGATGCCCTGAATTCTCCGAATGCCATGTCTGCGACAACAGGAATCCTGTTGGAACTGGTAACTATCCTGTCATCATATATGGAAACTGTCTTTACATTAACTCCGCCTCTTCGGAGCATGTTTACGGTGGTGAGGGCTTCTGTCACTTCGAAACCGTCGGCGAGGAATATATATGTTCCTTTCATGTCGTGTTATTTTTCCATTTTAACCCAGAACGGTGACACAGGCATGCCCTCTGCGTTCTTGAGATTGCCCGGCTTGAAATCTCCCCATCCGTATCTTGCTTCGCATGGATCGAATACGTACTCCGACCTTATTCTGAGTACTCTTGTCTCCCATTCGAAGAATGCATAGCTGACAGGGTAGAATATACCTTCGCTGCCTGCTACTTCGAGGCCTTCGATCTCCATCCATCTGCTCATGCCGTTAGGTACATGGGTGAGTTCGATGGCGAGTTCGTTTCCTGCCGGAAGGCGGTAGCATCTCACGGCTTCAGGGCTGTCGCAGGCTACTGTCCGGAAACCGTAGTCGCGGTTCAGGGCGAGTCTTGCGAGTCTTTCTCCTACCTCAAACTTGCGCATAGGATGGATGTTGTCCATCTCGAAGCTGTCCACAAGGTCGTTTGTCACGACGATGCCGCAGTTAGGAACTGTAGATGCGACTTCATGCTGGGCAAGACGAAGCAATGCCGCATAGCTCACGTGGGTTGCCGGCTTGTATCTGTAAGGCGCGATCTCCACCATATAGAACGGAAGTTCCGCGTCCTTGTCGCCCCAGCACTCCCTCCAATGGCTGATGAGGGTACTCATCCTGTCGGTGAACTGCTCGTGTCTGCCGACATTAGAGCAGCCCTGGTACCAGATGAAACCTTTTACCGTGTAACCTTTTACAGGGTGAAGCATGCCGTTGTATGCCATGAAAGGCCTGTGGTAATCCTGCATGGCCTCGATGGCCTCCTTGCTGAGGTCCTCGTCCGGATAGGTCTCGAGAATCTCGCGAGGGAGCCAGCTTTCAACCCTTGCACCGCCGCGGGCACATGAGACGATGCCGACAGGCATGTCAAGCATCCTGTTGAGCTCGTATGCAAAGAAGAAGGCTGTGGCGCTCATCTCAGGGACGGTCTCGGGACATGCACCCTTCCACTGTGAATCCACCTCTGTCTGAAGGTCATAGGTCTGTCTGATAGGGACAGTGAACATACGGATCTTTTCTTTGGCTGCAGGGGCGCAGATGTAATCCTGGGAGTTCTCTACAGGACAGTTGAAGAATCCTCTCATAGGCATCTCCATGTTGCTCTGGCCGGATGCAAGCCACACTTCTCCCACGAGCACGTCGCTGATCCTGACGGTCTCGCCGCCGCCTTTAACTGTGACTGTGTAGGCTTTGTAGCTGCCTGCCGGAGTCTGGACCTTTACATTCCATCTTCCGTCTGAGCCAGTCTTGCACCTGTATTGTCTTCCGTTCCATGAAGGAGTGACCGTGACTTGTATTCCGGGATCCGATGTCCCCCATATCGCTGCTTCGGAATTCTGCTGGAGCACCATTCCGTCGCTGCATATGTTCGATACCGCCAGCTTGGCTTCGGCTGCCATGCACATGAATATCAGCAAGGCAACGGCTATCAGTTTTCTCATCATCATATGTGGGTTATAATGTTGCAAGGAAATCGGTCACATTCTTTTCGATGCGGCCCTGTATGTCTGTACCTTCGGCCTTCTCGAACTTTTCTCCTACGATGTTCTCATAGAGCTCGATGTATCTTTCGGTGATGCCGTCCACGATTTCAGGAGTCATCTCAGGGACCTGCTGTCCCTCCTGGCCCTGGAATCCGTTGGCCATCAGCCATTCACGTACGAATTCCTTCGAGAGCTGCTTCTGCTTCTGTCCGGCAGCAAGCCTTTCGGCGTAACCTTCAGCATAGAAATAGCGTGATGAGTCCGGAGTGTGAATTTCGTCCATCAGGTAGATCTTTCCGTCTTTCTTTCCGAATTCGTATTTGGTGTCCACGAGGATGAGACCCATCTTTGCGGCTATTTCGGTACCTCTCCGGAAGATTGCTCTCGTATATGCCTCAAGCTGCTCGTAATCCTCCTTGCTTACAATGCCCTGGGCGATGATCTCTTCCTTTGAGATGTCTTCGTCATGTCCGGCATCGGCTTTTGTGGTCGGAGTTATTATAGGCTCCGGGAATTTCTGGTTCTCGACCATTCCCTCCGGCATCTCCACACCGCAGATGGTGCGCTTGCCGGCCTTGTACTCTCTCCAGGCGTGGCCTGAGAGGTAGCCTCTGATGACCATCTCCACCTTGAAAGGCTCACATTTGTGACCGACTGTCACCATAGGGTCGGGGACAGCGATCTTCCAGTTAGGGAGGATGTCAGTGGTGGCGTCAAGGAATTTGGATGCTATCTGGTTGAGTACCTGTCCCTTGAACGGAATTCCCTTAGGAAGGACCACGTCAAATGCAGAGATGCGGTCGGATACGACCATTACAAGATATTCGTCATTGATGCTGTACACATCGCGTACTTTTCCTACATAGTGACCGGTCTGGCCGGGAAAATTGAAATCGGTTTTTACAATTGCTTCCATTGCCTTATGTTAGTTGTTAAATTTTCAATCTGACAAAAATAATAATTATTTTTAAGAATTCTTCCTGATATAATGATCATATCCATTCGGGATATGCTATCTTGGGGATCAGGGCTCTGATCTGGCCTGCTCTTTTCCTCATGTATTGTGTCGGCTTCGATGCATTGCGTCCGATCGGGTCGGGAAGTGATGCTGCAATCAGAGATGACTCGTACCTCGTGAGCTTTGCAGCGGATTTCCCGAAATGCTCCTGTGCGGCGGCTTCGGCTCCATATATTCCTTTGCCCATCTCTATCACATTCAGATATACTTCCAGGATCCTCTCCTTGCCCCAGATGAGTTCTATCAGGACGGTGAAATATGCTTCGAAGGCCTTCCTGACGAAACTGCGGCTGGGAAACAGGAACACATTCTTGGCTGTCTGCTGGCTGATCGTACTTGCGCCGCGCAGTCTCTTCCCCTTTTCCTTGTGGTCGCGGATGGCCTTCTTCATCTCCACCCAGTCGAAGCCGTTGTGCCCGGCAAAGCGGTTGTCCTCGCTTGCGATGACCGCCATGGCCAGTTCGGAGGACATTTCCTCGTATCTTACCCATTGCTTATGGGTCTTGAAGTCGGGATCCTTGCGGTATTCGATGCTTCTTGAGAGCATAAGGGGCGTGAACCCCACCGGCACCCATTTCAGCACCAGCACCCACAGGACCGTCAGGAGCACGAAGGCGCAGGGAATCTTGATCAGCATCAGTTTTGCCAGCCATTTCCCCAGTCCCTGACTCTGTATTTTGCCTTTTATATCCATATCATTCGTAATCGGTAAGTTTCAGCCGGTATTTGTTGCTGCCGAAATTACGGAAGAACCTCAGACCTTCCTCCCTGAACCCGCCTTCCGCCGCCTTGAAGTCCCCATCTTCCGTCATTCCCGGCTTGACCGGGAATCTCCTCCCTGTCATCCCATCTTCCGTCATTCCCGGCTTGACCGGGAATCTCCTCCCTGTCTTCCCATCCTCCGTCATTCCCGGCTTGACCGGGAATCTCCTCCACTGCTCATCCACCACAAACACCACCGGCTCCTTCCTTCCTTCAAGTTTGAATCCAAGCTGCTCATATACAGCACCTTCCGACCATTCAAGGTCTGCGTAGCTCATTATGTCATCCGGACCCACGTCCCTTATGAACCTGTCAAGCATCCTGCCCATTCCTCCGCTGACCCTTATCCCGGACATCGATGCATAGCGCGTCCATTCATATGAACTGATCACCTTGTCACCCTTTGTCCAGCGGCGCGCATTGGAGAACTGCGCCACTGCCACAAGGGCCCCCGGAGCAGGCAGACAAGTGCCGTCGGTGGCATTATGCCCGGTGTGCCTCTTCAGGAACATGCCATAATGGTATCTGCATCTGGCACCGGCATAGGAGTGATGCCCGGCAAGGAATTCCTCCGCTTCCTTCTTCTCTATCCTTCTCACTTCGCAGTTGCGTGCATAGACCTGACTGTGCCTCATCAGATGAGCAAGCAGCCTTTTCTTCATGGCTTCAGGATTCCGCCTCCATCTGTCTTCGGTGATTATGAGGGGATAGCCTCTGCCTTCATGCCGCATCCTGGCCAGAAGGTTCTCTGTCTTGAGACTGTCGGCCTGTGCCTCTTCAAGAGTCCTTGACGTGATTTCGATGGGAAGGATGACGGATTCCGGCATCCGGATGGACACAAGCTCATATTCTCCGTCCATCCGGACAGAGGCATCCAGTCCGTTCTCTGCAAGAAACGATCTTATTTCTTCTGCAAGCCGTGCCATTTTCCAGTCACAAAGATATCATTTTTTAGTCCGACTCTTGCAGGATTATTGCTATTTTTGCGTTTCGCAAGTTTGATGACAATGACAGATAAAGACGATTTGATTCCGAAGCTGGAGGAACAGGCTGTGCTGCCGTCTATGGCCCAGTCTGAGATACATGCGGGATTTCCTTCTCCTGCAACAGATTACATGACCCGGGCGATAGACCTGAACAAGGAACTTGTGAAGCATCCGGCCGCCACCTTCTACGGCCGTGTCGTGGGGGATTCCATGATTGATGCCGGAGTGGATGAGGGAGATATACTGGTCATAGACCGGGCGCTTGATGCCCAGGACGGTGACATGGCTGTGTGCTTCATTGACGGAGAATTCGCCTTGAAATATCTGAGGTTCCGTCCCGACGGCCTGAGTCTTCATCCTGCAAATGACAGATACCCTGTGATCGAAGTTTCTGAAGGCTCGGATTTCATGATGTGGGGAGTAGTGACATATATAATCAAGAAGGTGAAATAGGTGTACGCCCTGGTAGACTGCAATAATTTCTTCGTCTCCTGCGAGAGGGTCTTCCGGCCCGAGCTCGAAGGCAGGCCCGTTGTCGTGCTATCCAACAATGACGGATGCGTGGTCTCACGAAGCAACGAGAGCAAGGCCATGGGCATAAAGATGGGAACGCCTTTCTATCAGATCAGGCATTTTGCGGACAAAGGGAGGCTTTTCGCCTGTTCTTCCAATTATGCCTTATACGGGGATCTCTCCGCCAGGGTCATGTCGATTCTTGCCGATGCGGTGCCGAAGATAGAGATATATTCAATAGACGAGGCCTATCTTCATCTTGACGGAATCCGTCCTGACGACATTCCGGGGCTGTGCCGTGATATTGTCGCCAAGGTCCGCCGGTGGGTGGGTGTGCCTGTCAGCATCGGAGTGGCGCCGACAAAGACACTTGCCAAGATGGCAAGTCATTTCGCAAAGAAATACAAGGGGTACAGGGGAGTGTGCATAATGGATTCTGAACAGAAGAGATGCAAGGCACTCGAACTTACGGATATAGCGGATGTCTGGGGCGTAGGCCGCAGGAATGCTCCCAAACTTGCCGCGATGGGCATAAAGACGGCGGCGGATTTCGTGGCAAGGCCGAAGGAATGGGTGAGAAAGCATATGAATCTGCCGGGAGTACGTACATGGGAGGAACTGCAGGGGAGAGCCTGCCTTGAGGAGGACAGGACGGACCATCGCAAATCCATATGTACGTCCCGCTCGTTTGCCGATATGATAGATGACTGCAGCGAACTGGAACTCAGGGTTTCTGATTTTGCCGCCGTGTGTGCCTCCAAGCTTCGCGAGGACGGCACCGCAGCATACGATGTCACGACCTTCATGTATACCAACAGGTTCAGGGAGGATCTGGACCAGTACTTTCCGTCAGCAACCGTAAGGCTGGAGGTGCCGGCCAACAGTACCCCGGAGATTGTCGGAGCTGCCTTGAAGGCATTCAGGACAATATTCCGCGAAGGATATAAATATAAGAAGGCGGGTGTGATCGTCAGCTGCATAGTCTCTTCCGATGCCATACAGACAGCGCTCTTTGATTTTGATGAGGCCCTGAGGCGGAAGCAGGACAGGCTGTCGCAGGTCATGGATGCGGTGAATACACCCGGGACCTCTCTGCTCAGGCTGGCCACGCAGCGTCCCGGCCATTATGCGGACGGCATCCGGAGCGAATACCGTTCACCGCTGTACACGACGTCTCTGGATGATATAATAAAGGTGCACTGAGAAAGTTTCTGCAGTGCACCTTCATGTATTCATATGTGAATCACTTCACTTCTTCATATCCCATCGTCTCAAGCAGCGCCCTTGCATCAAGCGGATAGTCGGTGGTCAGCTGGTCTACTCCCATCTTGAACATCTTCTTCATGTCCTTCTCCTTGTTCACCGTCCATGCATTCACGCTCATGTCGTGCTTGCGTGCCTGCTTGTACCATTTCTTGTGGAGCTTGTAGATGTTGTGGTTGAAGTCGATTCCGTTGATCTTCTTCTCTGCAAGCTTGTCCGGGCTCTGGTCGGCTCCGAGGTACTGCACCGTGAAATCCGGAAGCTTCTGTGCAAGAGTCTCGCAGATGTACAGGCTGAATGAGATGAACATCACTCTTTCAGGATCAAGAAGTCCGTGCTCCTCGAGCTTCGCTATGGTCAGGTCTACGAAACGTGCTTCCACTTCAGGGCATGAATGAGGCTTCATTTCATATACGAGCATGGTCTCCGGATACTTCTTTCCCTGCTCCAGGTACTGGTCGATTGTAGGGATCTTCTCGCCGTTCCTGATCGTGAAGTCCTTGAATTCGGAATACGGGTACTTTTCGATCTTCTTTCCTTCGACACCGCTGTCATGGTAAACTATCAGGACTCCGTCCGAAGTCATGTTCACGTCGAACTCGCTTCCCCAGAATCCTGCTTCCTGTGCTTCTCTGAGGGCTGCTACGGAATTTTTTGCATAGCCTGCCTCGTCGCAGTTCCAGAAGCCTCTGTGTGCAACTATACCTGCCTTTTTCTGTGCGTTGACGCACACCGGCATTGCAAGCATGCATGCCAACGCAACTGATGCGATCTTTAAGATTGTCTTCATATCTTTATAGGTTTGTGTTTGCTGTGTTTCCAATGCAAATATAAATATTTTATATGCGTTTCTGCAAAAAATATTATCTTTGCCAAATTGTGCCCCGGCACATGAAAAGGTTAGAAATGTATATAAAAGATAACATTATGGTAAAGGTAAATTTGGGAGGGTGCAGCACCTTCGTTAAAGACGCAGACTACAAGGCTTATGTTGACAAGGCTCTTTCGGCACTTGATGTGCTCGAGAACGAGACAGGAGCGGGAAATGACTTCCTCGGATGGAAGCATCTCCCTTCAGAGACTCTGAAAAGCACACTTGTGGCTGACTGTGAGGCAGTTAGGGATTCGTGGAAGGCTAAGAATGTGGATCTGGTGGTCGTAATCGGCATCGGCGGTTCGTACCTCGGCGCAAAATGCGCCCTTGAGGCCCTCTCGCATCAGTTTGCAAAGCAGCTCAAGACAAAGGGTGATGCGCCTGAGATCGTGTTCGCAGGACAGAACCTTTCGGAAGAGTACATGTGCGAGCTCATGGATCTGGTCCATGAGAGAAATGCAGCCTGTGTAGTGATCTCGAAGTCAGGTACCACCACAGAACCTGCAGTGGCATTCCGTCTCATCAAGAAGTATCTTGAGGAGAAATATGGCAAGGCAGAGGCTGCAGAGCGCATCGTAGCGGTTACAGACAAGGCTCGTGGAGCTCTCAAGGGCCTTGCCACACAGGAGGGTTACAGGACATTCGTCATCGAGGATAATGTAGGTGGCCGTTTCTCAGTTCTCACACCTGTAGGTATTCTTCCTATCGTTCTCGCTGGCTTTGACATGAATGCAATGCTTCAGGGAGCCCTCGAAATGGAGGAGGCTTGTGCAAAGAAATGCGAATGCAACCCTGCTGTGCAGTATGCTGCAATGCGTAACGCTCTTTACAATCAGGGCAAGAAGATAGAGATCCTTGTGGCTTACAATCCTAAGCTCACCTACCTTGGAGAGTGGTGGAAGCAGCTCTACGGAGAGTCAGAGGGCAAGGACGGCCTCGGAATCTTCCCTGCATCGGTGAACTTCACTACAGACCTCCACTCTATGGGTCAGTACATCCAGGACGGAGAGCGCACTCTCATGGAGACAGTCGTGACAGTTGAAAACAGCAACCGCTCGATGCTCATCGAGAACGATCCTCAGAACCTTGACGGGCTCAACTTCCTCACAGGCAAGCATATCGAGGAATGTAACGCTATGGCGGAGCTCGGAACCAAACTGGCTCATATCGACGGCGGCGTGCCTCAGATCGGTCTTTCGATCGAGCGCATCAACGAACGCACCCTCGGTGCATTGTTCTATTTCTTCGAGAAGGCCTGCGGTATCAGCGGTTACATGCTCGGCGTGAATCCTTTCGACCAGCCGGGTGTCGAGGCATACAAGAAGAATATGTTCGCCCTGCTTGGCAAGCCAGGCTACGAAGCACAGGCAGAGGCTCTGAGAGCAAGACTTTAATATGGAGAAGAAATTATATCCCTTTAAATTCATACCTGTCGCGTCAAGGAGACCTTGGGGCGGCAGTGCTCTTGTCAAGGAACTGGGCAAGAGCTTTGTGGAGTGCGATGAGGACGGCAATGAGCATGTCATAGGTGCAGACGAACTCATCGGCGAAAGCTGGGAACTGGCAGATATGGGCATGGAGGATTCAGTCCTGTCCAACGGCTGGCTGGCAGGAAACACGATAAGCGAGCTTATGGAGACCTATCTGGAGCGCATCGTGGGCGAGGATGTGTATAACTATTACGGCAGGCAGTTCCCGCTGCTGATCAAGTTCCTTGACATCAATGACAAGCTTTCTGTGCAGGTACATCCTGATGATGAGATTGCTGAGGAAAGATATGACTCATTGGGAAAGGCTGAGATCTGGTATGTGATGGATGCGAAGCCAGGTGCGAAGATGTATATGGGCTTCAACAGGGAAATGACCGCTCAGGAGTTCTATGACAGGTGCCATGACGGCACTGTGGAGCAGGTGCTCAATGTCATCGAGCCTAAGAAGGGTGATGTCATCTACATCACACCGGGAACGGTACATGCCGCGGATGGAGGGCTTCTCATCGCAGAGATCCAGGAATCGTCGGACATGACTTTCCGTCTCTATGACTGGGGACGTGAGTTCGTGCCTGAGACTGCCCGCCAGATGCATCTCGAAGAGGCCATTGATGTAATTGACTACAGGCCTTTTGATCCGGGACTCTATCGTAAGGGACCTCTTTGGGGAGAAGAGGCATCCTATGAGCCATGCAGGGAGTCTCACTGCCACTGCGGCGGTCATTGCCATTGTGATGACGAATGCCATTGTGATGACGAATGTCACTGCGAAGGTGAATGTCACTGCGAAGGTGAATGTCATTGCGACGAGGGGCACCACCATCGTCACAGCGATGAGGGACAGGTGATCGAAACCCTCGTGGAGAGCCCTCAGTTCAATGTGAGCAAGCTCAATCTCTCTGATCCGCTCCATATCTACACCGAGAAGTTCGAGAGTTTCATAGTATATATATGTATAGATGGTGCGGCTTCAATCCAGGTACCGTCAACAAAGGAGAATGGAGAAGCATGCATGGACAACTATGAGTTCTCAAAGGGTGAGACCATACTCGTTCCTGCCGACATGCCGGATTTCTACCTCGTCCCTCGCGACAGGTCCACAGTCCTTCTTGAGGCAGTGACACGTCCGGTAGACGACCAGGACCCGTACATCGATCCCGACACTGAGGCTTATCTGGAAGGAGAAGATTATGAAGGTCTTGAAGACGGTCTGCTGGATGATGACGGACCGGCAGCTCCTGCAGGAGCAAGTCCGTTAGGATTCTTCGGTTCATCGATGAAGTCGTAGTGCCCGTATGGAAGAGGTCAGAATAGACAAATATCTGTGGTCTATAAGGGTATATAAGACCAGAAGCGAGGCGACAGATGCCTGCAAGGGTGGGAAAGTCCGCCTGAACGGGGCTGACGTGAAGCCGTCCAAGGTGGTCAAGGTCGGGGATATGATCGTTGCCCGCAAAGGGGCGGTCGTATATACCTACAAGGTGCTTGCGCTTGTCGACAAGAGACAGGGAGCGAAGCTTGTACCGACATATGCCGAGAACCTCACCCCTGCGGAAGAACTGGCCAAGCTTCGTGCTCCGGTCGAGACCTTCTTCCTCAAGAGGGACAGGGGCGCAGGGCGACCTACCAAGAAGGACAGGAGGCAGATGGAATCGCTCTGGGGCAATCTTTCATTCGATGTCCCTGATGACGTCGCTGAAATGCTCGCATCTGACTTCGGTTACGACGACCCTGATGACGATTTCTATGAAGATTAAAGATGAAGGACCGGAATCTCCGGTCCTTTTTTACTTGATATGTCTACTCACCTTCGTCGGTGATCTCTTCGAACTGGTCTGAGCCTACGAGGCAAAGCGGACACTCTTCCGGTGGGGTGGGCCCTTCGTGTACATAACCGCATACGATGCATCTGAATTTCTTTTCCATGACTGTATCTGTTTAAATGTTAATACTATCCTTGTGTTAATTTGGAATAATTCCAAATAATCTCCATGCAAAGGTATCAAAAATATTGCAATATCCAAATATTTTTTCGCAACTTTTTCGAGAAAAAAACGTATTTTGTAAAAAAGACAGAAAATGTGCCTTTGTTTCCGGTGATGTGCCGTAGTCTGGCAACTTCTGTCCTTAGTTTTGTGGCGTAATTTACAGAACTTGAATTCAAGACATCATTTGCCTATGACACCTTTTTTAAAACAGGTAGCTGATCATTATCATAAGTCGGGGGACATCTCGGACAGATGTTTCGTATTCCCGAACAGACGCTCTCTGGTGTTCTTCCGGAAGTATCTTGCGGAGGCTGTAGCAGCTGACGGCACTCTGCCTATAGTCGCTCCGAGGATGACGACCATGAGCGACCTGTTCTCGGAGCACGCCTCCATGGCTGTTTCCGACAGGGTCACCCTGCTTCTGGAGTTGCATGAGTGTTATTCGGAACTGAATCCCAAGGCTGAGTCTCTGGATGACTTCATCTTCTGGGGTGACATCATCCTGGCGGACTTCAACGATGTGGACAAATATATGGCCGATCCTAAGGGCCTGTTCGCGAATGTGGCTGAGTATAAGGCCATTCAGGATGATTATTCCTATCTGGAACCTACACAGAGAAAGGCGATAGAGGCTCTTGTGGAACATTTCGAGAAAGGTTCAGGAGTCCTGACAGCGGACATCGGCTCCGACAAGCCCGATGTGAAGAAGCGTTTCTTTCAGATATGGAACATGCTTTATCCTCTGTATGAACGTTTCAATGCCCGGCTGCTTGAGAAAGGGATGGCCTATGAGGGCATGATGTACAGGAAGCTTGCCCTTAAGATGAAGGAAGGCCGGGAGGATGACCTTATGCCGGGCAGATATGTCTTTGTCGGACTCAATGCTCCGAACGAATGTGAGAAGACTGTCATGAGAAGGCTGCAGAGAGAGGGAAGGGCGGAGTTCTGCTGGGATTATTCTTCAGAAATGATCCGTGCGGAAAGGAACAAGTCCTCTTTCTTCATGGAAAGGAACTGCAGTGAGTTCCGTCAGGCCTTTGAGCTTGATACGGAGGGGCTTGCGACGCCTCAGATCAATGTCGTCAGTGTGCCTTCCGCAGTGGGACAGGTGAAATGTGTGCCGGAACTGCTGTCAAGGTTGCCTGGAAGGCCGGATGACAGCGCCATAGTCCTGCCCGACGAGAATCTTCTTATGTCTCTTCTGAATACGATTCCCGAGAATATCGAGGATGTCAATGTGACCATGGGCTATCCCATGACATCGGGTGAGCTGTACTCCTTCATGTCGGAAGTACTTGCCGCACAGATGCATACGATGCAGAAGAAAGGGAAGTGGTACTTTTACCACCGTCAGGTGTGGTCACTTTTCTCAAGCGCCTTCTTCAGACGAATAGCCTCGCAGGAGGATGAGGAGATAGCATCGAGGGTAAGGAAGGAAGCTAAGTACTACATCCCGATAGAGGACCTGAACGGCTCGCCGCTTATGGACATGATCTTCAGGATCGCTGTGCCGGAGCCCAAGAATGCAGACTGCGGTCAGATCCGCTCCTTTGCCGATTATCTCATCGCCTTGACCGGAATGGTGGCGTCGAAGGTTGCCCAAGACACTGACTTTGCTGTGGAGGTCGAGTTCGCCCGAGCCTATTACAGGACGCTCATCCTGCTCAAGAGGATAGACAAGCCGCTTCTTCCCATCACTTTCGTCCGGCTGCTGGACAACATCCTGGCCGGTGTCAGCGTCCCTTTCAAGGGAGAACCTTTGAAAGGTCTGCAGATCATGGGACCTCTTGAGACCAGGGCTCTGGATTTCAGGAATGTCATACTGATGTCCGCCAACGAGGGGGTGTTCCCGAGGAAAAGCGTGAGCTCGTCCTTCATTCCTCCGTTCCTGCGCCATGTGTTCGGCCTGCCGACCTATGAACATCAGGACGCAATCTGGGCATACTACTTCTACAGGATGATTTCCCGTGCGGAAAATGTATGGCTGTTCTATGACTCAAGAAGCGAGGGTCTCCGCTCCGGGGAGGAAAGCCGCTACATCAAGCAGCTGGAGTATGATTTCAGAGTCCCTGTCAGAAGATATGTGGTGAAGACGGATTCTGCTGTCACAGAACAGATTCCGGAAATAGAGAAGACTGATGCCGATCTGGATGCGATACACAGGATCCAGCTCTCTGCCAGCGCCCTGCAGTCCTATATCGCCTGCCCGGCCAGATTCTGGTACGAGAAGGTGAAGAAGCTGAAGCCTGAGGACGAGGTGGCTGAGAATCTGGACAATGCGATGTTCGGTACCGTATTCCATGATACGATGTGGGCCCTGTACTCCCATCCTTCGTTCATGGCTCCGGACGGACCGGTCGACGATTCCCGGAAGCCTGCGTCTGTTCCTGTGATGAAGAGTATAACACGTTCCTACATAGAGGAATGGTGCGGACGCGAGGATGAAGTCAGAGCAAAGGTCAGGGCTGTCATGCTGCATCATCTCCATTCCGTGGAGCTCGAGGGAAGGAACATCGTGGTCCTGGATGTCATCGTCAAGTGCGTTATGAACACTCTCAAGAGGGATCTGGAGCATCTTGATCAGATCGGCAAGGATTCGTTCGAGATACTCGGACTTGAGCAGGAACTGTCCGGGAAGCTGGCCGGGCTGGAACTCAAGGGATTCATCGACCGTCTGGATTCGTATGGTCCCGATAATGTCAGGGTGGTGGATTACAAGACTGGAAAGGTCCTTCCGGAGGACAGGGACATCCCGACCGATCCGGTAAAGATGGAGGCTCTGGTAAGGAAGATATTCAGCCATGACACGGAGCCGGCAGTACGTCCGAAGATCGCGCTGCAGTTCTTCATCTATGACCTGCTGGTGCGTACAGGACAGAGCCGGGACGGAAGGAGCTATGGAGGCCGGACCGTCCTGAATTCAGTCTACGAGACCTCTCTGCTTTTCAAGGAGGGTGTCCGCAACGACAGTCTGAACGAAGGATTCTATGAACTGATGAAGGACGGACTTGAAGGACTTTTTGCAGAGATCCTCGATCCTGAAGTGCCGTTCTTCCGCATATCTGTAGAGAAGAATTGCGAGTATTGTGACTTCAAGGTCATATGTGGCAGAACATCTAAAGAATAGGAATCATGCTTGAATTGATGAAGGCGTCAGCCGGCTCCGGAAAGACATATACGCTGGCGAAGAAATATATCGGTCTGCTCTTTGAAAGCAAGGAAAGGGATGCATACAGGCACATACTGGCGGTGACCTTTACGAACAAGGCCACCGAGGAGATGAAGAGCCGCATCCTCAAGGAACTGTTCATCATGGCGACACAGCCTCTGGAATCGGATTATCTGAAGGATTTCGTGCCTTCGGTGCTGCCTTCAGCGGAAGACATGCAGAGGAAGGCGGCAAGGGTCATGAGTGACATTCTCCATGACTATAGTGCCTTTGCCGTAAGCACCATAGACAAGTTCTTCCAGCAGACTCTCAAGGCTTTCGCCCATGAGATAGGGCAGTTCGCCTCCTATCAGGTGGAACTTGACAGGGATTCTGTTGTGGAAGAGAGTGTGGACCGTCTTCTGGATTCTCTTACCGAAGACAAGAAGGAGCTCAGGGGGTGGCTTACGGAAAACCTTCTGGACCAGCTCGAACGTGGAGGAAAGTACAGGGTGGATGCCAGTCTGATGGATGTCGCCAAAAGGTTGGGCAGCCGGCAGAGGAAGGATGCGCTCATGGCGGCTGGACTCTGCGGGAAGGCAAGGGACAAGAAAGAACTGAAGGAGATAAGGCGGGTAAGCCGCAGGATTGTGTCTGAAAGTCATGAGAAGCTCGTTTCTGCCTGTGAAGCGGTACTTTCCGTACTTGGAAGATATGGAGTGACCGTGAAGGAGGATAAGAGGACCTTCTTCGGCCATTTCGCTGTTTTTGCAAAGCTTCAGAAGGGAGTCACAGTGGAGTTGCCTGGCAGCAGCTTCATGGATAAGCTTCCTGATGCCTCAAAATGGTTCACCGGCGAGCAGAAGAAGAAATATAAGGCCGATCTGGAACTGATGGCCTTGGACCTGGCACCATATGTGGCTGTGGTGGAGGAGTTCTTCGCCCAGGCCAATGTCATGGACTACAACACAGCCTGCATACTCGATTCCCAGCTGTATGGCCTCGGTCTCGCGGGAGAGCTTGAGCAGATGTTCAAGGAGATCCTGAAGGAGAAGAACATCATGTGCCTTGATGATTCCAATGAGATCCTTCGCGACATAATCAACGGCTCCGATGCCCCGTTCATATATGAAAAGACGGGCGTGAGATACGACCATTTCCTTCTTGACGAGTTTCAGGACACCTCCCGCGTGCAGTATGAGAATTTCCTGCCTCTGCTGATAGAGAGCCATTCCAAGGACGGACGCAATCTGATCGTAGGCGATGTGAAGCAGAGCATCTACAGGTGGCGTGGATCGGACTGGAACCTCCTGAGCCATGAGATCAGAGGTCAGTTCAGGGACGCCGTCGACAACACTCTGAAGACGAACTGGAGAAGTCTTGCGAATGTGGTACATTTCAATAATGTACTCTTCTGGACCCTGGCCAGGGTGCTTGACAGCCAGAGCATCTCAGAGGAGACCGTGGAGACCATCGTCGGGAGTCTGAAACACCCTGAAAAGGAGGAGGACCGTGGTGCCATTGCCGAAATATATTCCGACGTCATGCAGAAAGTGGCTCCCAAGCACAGCGAAGGCGGACATGTCAAGGTGACATTTGTCACTGCGCCGGAAAGAGGAAAAGGCGACAATGGACTCCAGAAGGAACAGATCCTGTCGACGATACATGACCTGATGGGCCGTGGCGCCAGGATGGGTGACATCGCCGTCCTGGTCAGAGGCAATGCCGAGGGAGAGAAGATCGCCGCCTTCCTGCTCGAGAACTCCATAGCGGTGATTACAGACGAGTCGCTGAAGGTCAAGAAGTCAGCGACGGTCAGAAGGCTTATGTCTCTTATGTCCTATGTGGACAATCCGGCCGATAAGGTGAACGGTTACCTTGCTGAGAGCCTGGACATAAGGACTCCCGAGTCCTATCGCTCGCTGACTGATCTTGCAGAGTACTTCTTCCGCGAACTGAAGCTCAAGACCGGAGACGGATGGAAGAACGAGATTCCTCACATACAGTCCTTCATGGATGCCATCCAGGATTATGTGAGCGGGCACGACAACAGCCTGCATAACTTCCTGAAATACTGGGAGGACAAGGATCCTTCAATAAGTTCTCCTTCATCAGGAGATGCCGTAAGGATCATGACGGTCCATAAGTCAAAGGGTCTTGCGTTCCCATATGTGATTCTTCCGTATGCGGAGAAGATAGGGTTCTACAAGAGCGGAAAGATGTGGTGTGTTCCGGAGCTGGAGGGGACAGGTCTGGAGGGAGTCGCCGAAGGTACCTACGACGTCATGCTCTCAGAGTCTGCCGGTCTGACACATTTCGGCAGGCATTACATCCATGAGAGCTTCATGCAGCTGGTGGACAACATGAACATCCTCTATGTCGCCTTGACAAGGGCGGAAAAGGGAATGCACATAATAGGCAACCTGCCTGGCAAGAGCCGTATGGACAAGATTACTGCAGGGGTTTACGATTTCAAGAATTTCTCCGAACTGATCTTCTGGTTCGTGTCCCTGTCCGGCATTCTCGAGGGCATTGAAACCGTTTCCGACAAGGATGAACAGACCGGAATGCAGGCTTTCCATTTCTCATATGGAAAGGAATATGACTTCAGTCTCATGGAACGTGAGTCGGACGGGATGGAGGCCTTCGTACAGCGGGAGGGACTCGAGTTTCCGTCTATACCCCTGAATCCGGATATTCCGGTTCTGGATGAGGAAGACGGGGAAATGGTCGATGTGCGTGAACTCGGCAGATTGAAGTTTTCTGCGGATTCGCTTGACTTCTTCCTTGAGGACAAGGCGGGCATAGAGGCCTCTCCACGCCTCAAGGGAATCGTTCTGCACGACATTCTGTCCCGTCTGAAGGATGTCTCAGGACTTGAGCCGGCTGTAGATGCCGCCGTTGCCTCGGGTGATGTCGACCTGTCTCAGAGGGATGAGATTCTTACACTGTTGAGGGAAAGGATTATGTCCCGACCTGAATGGTTCGCCTCAGACGGCCTTGAGGTAATGAATGAGACGACGCTCATCGACTCGGACGGAAAGATGTATCGTCCTGACAGGGTGATGATAAGTGAGGACAGGGCAGTGTGCATCGTCGATTATAAGTTCGGAGAACACCGCAGGTCGTATGAAAGACAGCTGAAGGGCTATGCGGATATATGGAGACGCATGGGCTATGAGGAAGTCACTGCATTTCTGTGGTATGTGCATGACGACAAGGTCGTGCAGACAGTATGACGGAATTGAAGAAAAATGCTTATATTTGCCGTTTGTAAACAATTGAATCTTATGGATAATTCAAATATCGATACCTGCAAGCTCCTGTATAACACCGAGAGGGTGCGTCTGTATATTCCGGAATATGGAAGAAACGTACAGAAGATGGTCGATTACCTCAAGACCATCGAAGACAGGGACAAGCGAAACGAGCAGGCAAAGGCTATCATCAACGTTATGGAGATCCTGAACCCTGACGTACATCTCCAGGATAATTACGAGCAGACATTATGGGATCACCTCTATGTAATAGCCGGCTTTGACCTGGATGTGGATTCTCCTTATCCGATGCCTGAAATCGAGACGATGAACCAGGCTCCGAGGCTGATTCCTTATAAGGGAAAGCCGATCAAGGCGACCCATTATGGCAGAAACATAGAAAGCATAATTGACCTTATAGCGGAGCATGAAGAGGGTGAGGTAAAGACATCGATGATACGTTCGCTGGCAATCTACATGAGGCAGCAGTACCTTATCTGGAACAAGGAGACGGTGGCTGATGAGACCATCTTCCAGGACATAGAGAAGCTGTCGGACGGAAGGGTCAAGGTGCCGGAGGGAATACAACTGACCAGGATAGATTCCGGAGCCAGCTTCTCAAGACCCGGCTTCAGCGCTCCTAAGAACGGCAAGAACCAGCCTCAGCGTCACAAGAATGGTAAAATGAAGAAACAGCATAAGTAATTGACTTGACAGATATGGCAGCAAGCAATAAGTCTAAGAAGAACAACAGCAGGAAGGAGAAGCAGTCGCGCTTCTCATTCTTGTCTGATATGGACCCTGACGTGAAGTCACTTGTCTGTAAGGCTGCGGGAATCCTGGTCGGCATACTCGCCGTGATAACCCTGGTGGGGACAGTCTCGTATCTCTTTACATGGCAGGCAGACCAGAGTCTGGAGTACCATCAGAACATGATGGACCGTGATGTGGATGTCTCAAATGCCGGAGGAAAGCTCGGCTATAAATGGGGCAGGTTCCTCGTGTGCAGTTTCCTGGGACTCGGATCCTTTGCATTCGTGTTCCTGTTTGCGGCCGTCGCTTACCGCCTGTTCTTCTGGAACAGGAGCATAGGTCTTTTCCGCATATCGATGATTACAATCAGCGGTGCCTTCATCTGCTCGCTGATACTCGCTTATGTGTCGGGCCTTTTATCTCTCGGCAACCTCTTCGGAGGGGGACTGGGCGGTTATTCCGGTCATGCAGTCGTCCTCTGGATGGAGAACCTTTTCGGAGTGATAGTGACGGGAATCGTCATCTGTGTGGCTGTAGTCATATGGCTTGTACTGTCGAGCCGTAGATTCGCCCATTGGTTTGCTGTAGCCGGTATGGAGGCAAAAGAAAGTGCATCCGAGCCTGAACCTGCATCCGAGCCTGAACCTGCATCTGACGGATACCTGCAGGAGCCGGCGCCTAAGCCTGAACAGCCTGCTCAGGACAAGGATGATGACCAGACTGACATCCGCGAGCCTCAGGTTGAATGGGTAATGCCTGCAGATTCGGAAATCGTACTGCATCCGGAAGAGACCGATTGTGATCCTATGTCTGAGGTGGAGCCTGTCGCAGTTGAGGAACATGAGGATGTGTCTATGGATGTGGTCATAACCTACGATCCTGATGCACCGGTTCAGGAGCCTCTCCCAAGGATAGACAACAGGGCCGATCTGGAGCGTTTCGAATTCCCTTCGCTTGATCTCCTTGATGACTATACTGAAGGCCAGCATTCTGTCTCGCAGGAGGAACTCGAGATAAACAACAACAGGATCAGGGCCACTCTGATGAACTATAAGATCGATGTCCAGCATGTGTCGGCCGTGGTCGGACCGACCGTGACACTTTATAAGGTGGTTCCGGCTCCGGGTGTGAAGGTGTCGTCCATCGAGATGCTGCACAGGGAGATAGGCATGTCCCTGGGAGCCAAGGGCGTACGTGTGGTGGTGCTTCCGGATTGCGTCGGTATCGAGGTTGCGAACAGAGAGCCGTCCATAGTCCCATTGAAGAAGACTCTCGGAAATGAAGCCTTCACGCAGACCAAGTACGAACTCCCGATCGCCATCGGCTACACCATCACCAAAAAGGTGAAGACCTTTGACCTGGCTTCCGCACCCCACCTCCTGGTTGCCGGTGCGACACAGCAGGGTAAGTCTGTCGGACTGAATGTGATCATCGCGTCACTCCTCTATGCAAAGCATCCGTCTGAACTCAAGTTCGTCTTCATTGACCCTAAGATGGTGGAGTTCACCTCATATAATTCTCTCCTGAAGCACTATCTCGCCGTACTTCCTATGGCGGCAAGTGAGGAAGATGAAAGAGAACATGCCATCGTCAAGGATGCGAAGCATGCCGAAGAAGTCCTGAACTCCCTCTGCATAGAGATGGACGAGAGATACAAGCTCCTTGCTCTTGCCGGGGTGAACAAGCTTACCCTGTACAATGAGAAGTACAGGGACCGTCATCTCCTGCCTACAGACGGACACAAATACCTCCCTTATCTCGTTGTGGTAATAGATGAGTATGCGGACCTTACAATGGCCGGAGGTTCCGGTCCGGAGGCAAGGAAGGCAGCCAAGAACATCGAGTCGTCTATTGTTCGTCTTGCGCAGAAGGGAAGGGCTGCGGGTATACACGTGATCATAGCGACACAGCGTCCTTCCGTAAACGTCATCACGGGTCTGATCAAGACCAACTTCCCGACCAGAATCGCCTTCAGAGTGGTGTCGCGTGTCGATTCTGCCACCATCCTTGACTCGAACGGAGCAGAGAACCTCATCGGTAGGGGAGACATGCTGTATTATTCAGGAGTGGAGATGGAACGTGTGCAGTGTGCCTTGGTGAGCATGGCAGAGATCAACAGACTGACTGATTTCATCGGAAAGCAGAACGGCTACAAGCAGTGCTACAGCACTCCATATTATCTTCCTGTGCCCGAATCTCAGGATGGTGAGACAAGCGGAGGATCCATAGACATGAACAACATAGACCCTATGTTCGAGGATGCCGCCCGCATGGTAGTGACCTCTCAGAAGGGCTCGACATCGGATCTCCAGAGGCGTCTTGGTATGGGTTATGCAAGAGCCGGACGTGTGATGGACCAGCTTGAGGGAGCAGGCATCGTCGGACCTCAGGAAGGCTCGAAGCCGAGACAGGTCCTCGTGGCCGATCTTGCAGAACTCGATGAGCTCCTGTCGCATTTCGTACATTGATGATGAGACATATATTGAAATATATCGTGGCAGTCTTCCTGTCCTTCGTGTCAGGAAGACTACCTGCTCAGGAGACGGCTATGATTACCCGTCTCTATGACACTTTTTCAGAGAATCTTGTCACCTTGAGTGTGGATTTCGTCATGTCAGACAGCCGCAGCAGGATGGCAGGAGAAGCTCAGGTCAAAGTGCAGGGCGATGCCTATCATGTTGCCGGGGATGGCTATGAAATCTATTGTGACGGAGAATCCGTCTGGATAGTGGATCCTGCAGCCAGGGAAGTCATAATAGAATCAGCGTCAGTCGGAGGCCCGGATGCCTACGCCACAAATCCCGCCCTCCTTCTTTCCTGCCTTGAAGACTACTTCTATGTGACTTCTGCAAGCGGCAGCAGATTTACATTCACACCTAAGGACAAAGGAAGCGTGGAGTCAGCCGAGGTGACCCTGACTCCTGAAGCATCACTCTCAAACGGCATCTTCAGAATGACTGACGGCAGCTCCTGGACCATCAAGGTCAACACTATGACGACTTCACCCCTTCAGGACCGGACATCCTTCCGCCCGTCCACAAGATTCGATTCCTCCTGGATCGTCACCGATCTCCGGTAGATCCGACATGTATCCTGATAGACCATTATCAAAACATCATATGATGTTGATTATCAGTACGTTGTTTTTACCAGCTGCCACCGGCGCCGCCCCCTCCGAATGAGCCTCCGCCAAAGCCTCCGAAGCCTCCGAAACCACCACCGAAGCCACCGCTTGAAGAGCCCCAGCCTCCGTAGTTGCGCCCGCTTGTGATTATAGGACCGGTGTAGATCGTCCTGCCTCCTCTATGGCTGCCGGAACCCGTACCTGAGCTGCCTCCTCCGGATCCTGCTACGATGATAATGACGAAAATGAGGATGAGGACTATGAGGATTGCAGCTGCGATTGCTCCTGCATCATCTTCATCGAATTCGTCTTCACGCAGTTCGGAGATCTCTCCGCTGGCGAGCTGCATCAGGACCTTGCATGCTTCAGCAACGCCCATATAGTAGTCCTCACCTTTGAAGTGGGGGATCATCACTTCGTTGATTATCCTTTTGGCATAGGCGTCCGGTATCGCTCCTTCAAGGCCGTAGCCTGTTGCGATGAAGACCTTGCCTGCCGAGGTGTCTTTCGGTTTGACGAGTATCACCACGCCATTGTCGAACCTTTCTGAACCGACTCCCCAGCCGAGTCCTATTCTGGTTGCATATTCAGATGCTTCATATCCTTCAAGGTCACGGACCGTGACCACGGCAATCTGATTTGATGTGGAGTCGTCGAAGGCGACGAGAACCCTCTCGAGCTCCTCTGCCTGACCGGGAGTGAACACTCCGGCGAGGTCGTTGACGAGTCTTGCAGGGGATGGCCTTGACGGGATGGCTGAGGCCGGTATGCTGACGCAGATGGCCGACAAGACAGCCGCAATGGTTATCAGAGCCTTCAGTGTCTTTTTCATTGTCCGTCCTCCTTTTCAAATGATATGCTGTCCGGAAGTTCGTTTACGTCATCATCCTGATAAGGGAAATATGCTTTCAGCTTTTCTCCAGCCATGGCGACTCCTTCGGCCAGTCCTTCAGCGAATCTGCCGTTGCGGAATTGTGTTCCCATTACCTCGACGACGTCTGCCCAGAAGTGCTCCGGCACGACATCGTTGATGCCCTTGTCTCCGATGATGGCGAAGACCTTAGACTCGACGGCAAGGTAGATGAGTACACCATTGTGCTGCGCCGTCCTGTACATTCCGAGTCTGTTGAAGACTTCTTTTGCCCTTTCCACCGGCGTGGACTTGCATTTCCCGTCTATATGTATCCGGATCTCTCCTGAGGTCCCTTTTTCTGCGAGTCTGACCGCGTCAACAACAGTCGCCTGCTGCTGCGCGGTCAGAAAATCATTCAGTTTCATATTCCTTGATTAGAATTCCACCTTCGGTGCTGTCTCCGCTCCGGCCTGTGCCTCGAAATAGCCTTTCTTCTCGAATCCGAACATCGATGCTATGATGTTGTCCGGGAATTTCCTGATAAGTGTGTTGTAGGCCTTTGCGGTCTCGTTGAATTTCATCCTCTCTGTCGCAATCCTGTTTTCAGTGCCCTCAAGCTGAGCCTGAAGTTCGCTGAAGTTCTGATTGGCCTTAAGGTCCGGATAGTTCTCCTGGATGAGCAGGAGCCTGCCGAGTGCGCTTGAGAGTTCGCCCTGGGCTTCGCTGAATCTTGCGATCGCCTCTTCTGAAAGATCAGCCGGGTCGATTGTCATCTGTGTGGCTTTCGCGCGGGCAGAAACTACATTCTCAAGTGTCTGTGACTCGTGCTGGGCATAGCCTTTTACTGTGGCAACAAGGTTAGGGATGAGGTCGGCTCTGCGCTGATAGACATTCTCCACCTGTGCCCATGCAGACTGTACGTTCTCGTCTGCTGTCACCATCCCGTTGTATGCGCCCTTCACCCATAAGAAGAGTCCTGCTACAACTGCGGCAACGATCAATAGAACAGTTAATCCTTTTTTCATGGTCGATATTGATTTATCGGACGCATCTTACGGATGCTCCGAATGTTTTTGTGTCTCCTGTGGCTGCGTTCATCTGCGGCTCTTCGACGAAGAGGTATCTGTAGCCTGCCATTGACGGGCCGGCATTGTCGGCGGTCCAGAATGCGGCATACTCATAGACGCCGGTAAATGTCGCGCCCGGATATTTACCGTCTGTCATTTCTCCAAGGTTGGCATAGCCGCAAGGAATCACTGACAGCAGGCTGCTGTTGGTGATGGTACCTACCTTAGGCCAGTATTCCCACATCGTCACCTGGTTGAGAGCGACATCTCCCATCAGTGACGCTGCGATTGAAGTTATGGCTCCGCTCTCGTCTACTGTGCTTTCCGGATTTACAGCCTTAGTCATTGCAATCCATTCAGCATCTGTCGGAAGTCTCCATCCTTCAGGGCATGCCTTGATGGCTTCTTCGTGACTGTAGTATCTTCCGAACACCTGGCTCATAGCCTCGTCGTTGTTGTATGGCAATCCGTAAGCCGGATTTGCGAGGTTGTTGCGGAACCAGTCGAGACCTGCTATGCTGGTGTAATAATAATCTATGCCGTCAACTGTTATCTTCGGGTCATCAGCCTTGATCCCGGCTCCGGTAATCGAGCCGTCTCCTGTCATTCCTCCTTTCACGACAGTGGCATATCTTGTCCTCGAAGCCCCTGAATAGCCTTTGGCAAAGGCATAGGCGCTGATTGTGTAGGTCGCCAGACTGTCGGGGAAGGCGTATGTGAACGTACCGTCAGTCTCCTTTCCATCAGGTGACAGACCGCTCTCAAGTCTCGTGGTGTCGGACTTTGTCATTCCCGGTGTCACCTTCCATGAGTAACCGAGCTGACCGCCCTCCGGATGCGACGAACCCTTGGGGGTCATCTTCACCACCTGGCCGGGCTCAACGAATTCCGGTACATAGAATGACAAGGAACCTTCGAGTGACGGATACACTACACTCTCATCATCTTTCTTGCAGGAAGCAAGCACTGCCACTGCAGAAACAAGCAGAAAAAGTTTGCGAAAACTCATTATACGATATCAAATTTTAATTGTAATCATGCAAAGATGCGCATTTTAATCCGAAAAACCGCTAACTTTGTGCAAATACTTTGCCTTACTGCAGATTATGGGAAGAATTGTCAGGATATTTTTATCTATAGTGACGCTGTGTCTCGCCTTTTCGTGTACACAGCATGGGAAGGGATATGTTACCATCACCGGCTTCGCTCAAGGTGGAACATATGCCGTCAAGTTCAATACCGAAGGTGTCGAGGTCCCTCTGGAGGAAATAAGGGATTCCATAGATGCCATACTCGTCGACATAGACAATTCTCTTTCCGGGTATAACAGGAACTCGCTTCTGAGCCGTTTCAATGCAGGTGAAACTATATATCCCGATGCCATCTTCATAGATATGTACACAAGGGCATATGACGTGTTCGACCAGACCGGCGGCGTTGTGGATGCTGCTTCCGCACCGCTTTTTGACATATGGGGGTTCGGTTTCGCCAACCGGTCGTTTCCGACTGACGATGAGGTCAGGGCCACGATGCGGGAAAGCGGGATGAGGAGGCTGGCGAGGGATATTCAGGGAGCGCTTTCTGAAGATGGGACCCTTGCCCCGGCAGACCTCCTGTCGGAGGAGGGAAGACTTCCGGAACTCAACTACAATGCCATTGCACAGGGCTACAGCTGCGATCTGGTCGCCGGGTACCTGTACTCTGTAGGTGTCAAGGACATGATGGTCGACATCGGGGAGATCTTCTGTGACGGGCTCAATCCTTCCGGCCTTCCGTGGACTCTGGCCATTGACCGTCCTGTAGACGGCAATAACGATCCCGGGGCCCAGATCCAGGGCATATTCAGAGCCCCTGCAGGTCCTCACGGCATCGTGACTTCAGGCAACTACAGGAAATTCTATGTGCGCGACGGTAAGAAGTACTCCCATTCCATCGACCCGCGCACCGGCTATCCTGTGGGACACACCCTGCTGAGTGCCACCATTGTCGCTGAAGATGCAACCAAGGCAGATGCCTATGCCACATACTGTATGGTGATAGGTCTGGAGGCCTCCCGTGATTTCCTTGCTTCACGTCCGGATCTTGAAGGCTGCCTTGTCTATGACGAAGACGGCGTGTTCAGGACCTGGTGCTCGGACGGATTCGTCCTGCAGTGACCGCTACATCGTCGCAATGATTTCCAATGAATATATGAGAGTCTGTGCCAGCCATTCGGTAAGCCGTATGGCTGCGGACGGACATAGGCCCGTGCAATGCAGCGCCATAGTGATGAGGGCGGCAGGGATGAGCGCTCCGGTCAGGGGCAGGGCTATCAGGTTGGTCAGCAGGAAGTTCAGCGGCAGACTCCTGAAATAGAGGTAGGCGAGCGGGCCGGTGGTGATCTGACATGATATCGACATGGCGGCGGATTCCCATATCCGTTTCAATATGTCTGCCTTTGCCCCTATGCCCCTCCTTCTGTCTTCCACAGACGGCCAGAACCTCCGCATGGCAGGATAGATGAATGCTATCCCGGCCATGGCGGCATAGGACAGCTGGAAACCGACCGACATGACGGAACGTGGGGATATGACGGTCTGGATGATGAGGGCGGCGAAAAGTATCGAGCCTGTCGTGTGGTGGCGGTGCGTGATGCGGGCCGTCTCGTTCAGCAATATGAAAAGGAAGGCCCTGACTATGGACGGCCCCGCCCCCGTGGCAAGTGTGTAGAACCCGCACAGGAGGATGGTGGCGGCATATCTCGCATATATGGCCTTTCTTGTGTTCCCTATTGTTGATAATGAATATCTTACGATTCCGTAGATGATTCCCAGGTGTAGCCCGGAAAGGGCGAGTATATGGGATGCTCCGCTGTCTCGGAAGGCCAGCACGATATCTTTGTCAAGACTGCCTCTTGCACCGGTCAGAAGTGCCTTTATCAAGGCGTTTGTGCCAGCCTCTCTGAAAGGAATCGTGTCTATGGCTGTCTGCATCGCCTCGCCGAACCGGAGGGCGGCGGACGGCTTCCAGGGTGAAGCCGTCAAGGCGGCCAGAGCGCCGTTGAAGCCCGTGAACATGCCCGCGGAGATTCCGGCTGCAGCTATCGTCAGCCATACATACGGGACCGGAATCCTGCGCCTTGACGGGTGCATGAGGACAATGAGGAGCGCTGCCGTGACTGCGAGCGCAAGAACTGAACATGATGAATTCCCTGTATGCAGGTGACTTCCTGCATATGAGGCTATGAAGGCGCCTGTTGCAAAAGGTATTGCGAACCCCGCTATATCTCTCTCCACTTCCATATAAGTTAATACCTATTTTTTGCTAAAGTAGCGATTATTTTTATAACTTTGCAAAGATAGACCTGAATGTTTTACAAATTATATAGAAAATGATCGTTTTAGTACTGAATTGCGGAAGCTCATCGCTTAAATATCAGCTTCTTGATATGAAGAGCGATGATGTGTATGATCTCCTCGCCAAGGGTCTTGTCGAGAGAATCGGAATGGAAGTCGGATGCCTGAAGCATCAGGCTGCCGGAAAGGAGAAGCTCGTAAAGGAAATGCCTATCGAGGACCATACTGTGGGAATCAGAGCCGTAATGGATGCTCTCCTTGACAAAGAGTACGGATGCCTCACCACTCTCGAAGATATCGAGGCTGTGGGACATCGAGTCGTGCATGGTGCAGAAGAATTCGTATGCAGCCAGCTTATAACAGACAAGGTCATTGCCCAGCTTGAGAAGTGCTCTGTGTTCGCCCCTCTTCACAACCCTGCCAACATCCTCGGCATCAAGGCTGTGACAGCAGTCCTTCCGACTGTGCCGCAGGTGGGCGTGTTTGACACAGCATTCCACCAGACAATGCCGCCGTATGCATACATGTATGCATTGCCATATGAATACTACGAGAAGTACGGTATCCGCCGTTACGGTTTCCACGGAACCAGCCACAAGTACGTCGCTGCCAAGGGTGCGAAGTTTGCGGGCCTCGATCCTGAATGCTCGAAGGTCATCACATGCCACCTCGGAAACGGAAGCTCGATTGCGGCTGTCCTGAACGGAAAGTCGATCGACACGACAATGGGATTCACTCCTCTCGAAGGTCTCATCATGGGTACAAGATGCGGAAGCGTGGATCCTGATGTGGTTACCTACATCCAGGAAAAGGAGGGCCTCACAGCATCTGAAATGAGCAAGGTGATGAACAAGAAGAGCGGTTTCCTCGGTCTTTCATGCGTCTCATCCGATGCGCGTGACCTTGATGCTGCTGCAAACAACGGTGACCCTAAGGCAAAGCTCACTCTCAAGAAGCTCACTTATGACATCATAAAGTATATCGGAGCATATACAGCCGCGATGAACGGTGTTGACCTCATCGTGTTCACAGGCGGTATAGGTGAGAACAACAGCCGCCTCCGCAGAAGGGTGTGCGAGAACCTGACCTACCTTGGTGTCAAGTTTGATTATGATGCAAATGTCGTAAGGGGTGAAGACACCATCATCACCCTTCCTGATTCAGCGGTGAAAGTGGCCCTCATCACAACCAACGAGGAACTTATGATCGCACGTGACACAATGAACATCGTACAGAACGAAGAATAAATGATAAAAACCAGAACAGCTATGTTTACAAAATTTGAAGAAATATTTGCGGAACTCCAGAACAGAGGCGCAAGAAAGAGAATGATCGCAGCCTGGGGCGTTGACAGCCACACCATCGCTGCTGCAGGCAAGGCTGTAGACCTTGGCCTGGTGGACGTTACCCTCGTAGGTGACGAGAACATGATTGCAGAGGCGTGCAAGGAAGAGGGAATCGATGTGGCGAAGTTCACTATCGTCCACAATCCTAATGAGCTCCCAGCAGTCGCACAGGCTGTCAGCATGATCCGTGAGGGTCAGGGCGACTTCCTCATGAAGGGTCTCTGCTCTACTGACAAGTTCCTCCGTGCCATCCTCAACAAGGAGACCGGCCTCCTTCCTCCTAAGGGTACCCTCACACACTGTGCGGTGCTCGAGAACCCTAACTACCACAAGCTCCTCTTCGTGGGTGACATGGCGGTTATCCCGGCTCCGGACTTCAAGCAGAAGCAGATCATCATGGGACATCTCGTGAACACAGCACATGCTGTAGGTATCGCCAATCCTAAGGTTGCCATCATCGCAGCCACAGAGCAGATGCTCCAGGGCATGCCGGCATGCGTTGAGGCAGCAATGCTTGCAAAGATGGTGGACCGCGGACAGATCAAGGGATGCATCGCAGACGGCCCTCTCGCACTTGACGTAGCCGTAAGCAAGGAAGCTGTAGAGATCAAGGGCCTCCGCAGCGAGGTTGCCGGTGACGCTGACTGCCTCCTCTTCCCTAACATCGAGTCGGCTAACGTATTCTACAAGACCAACTCTATGCTTGCAAAGGATGTGAAACAGGCAGGTATGATGGTCGGAGCAAAGGTCCCTTGCGTGCTTTCAAGCCGTGCGGACAGCATCGATACAAAGCTCAACTCAATCGCAATCGCAGCAATGTCTGTAAAATAAGTTACATATGAAAGGTAGAGTACTGGCAGTAAATACAGGATCCACCTCGACCAAGATAGGCTTCTTTGACAGCGGAGAGAAACTTTTTGAAAAGAATCTCACCCATTCTGTCGAGGAATTGTCAAAATATGAATCCGTAATGGACCAGGACCGGATGCGTCTTGGTGCCATTATGGATTTTTTGTCGGAAAAGGGGATCGCTCTCGAAAGCATTGACATCGTGATGGCGCGAGGCGGCCTCATCACTCCCATCAGGACAGGAGTCTATTGGGTGAACGAGGACATGAAGGAGGCTTTGCGTGAGGCCAAGGAAGGCAAGCACGCATGCAACCTCAGTGCGCTGATCGCCGCGGACATAGCCGACAAGGTCAACGAAGCCCGCATGCAGAAGGGTCTCGTGGCTGACTGCGGTTCATTCATTGCAGATCCGCCGATGGCGGACGAGATGCTTCCTGAAGCCAAGATAGGAGGACTTCCTGAATTCCCCCGCAGGGCTTTGTTCCATGCGTTGAATTCGCGTGCCATAGGCCGCAGATATGCTCGTGAGCATGAGACGGACTACAACAGGATCACTGTCATAGTGGCTCACCTTGGAGGCGGTACATCCGTTACCCTTCACAGGAACGGAGAGGTCATCGACACCAATGACGCTCTCGGCGGCGACGGTCCTATCAGTCCTGAGAGGGCAGGAAGCGTGCCTGGATTCCCGCTTGTGGAGATGTGCTTCAGCGGAAAGTACACAAAGGCTGAAGTCATGAAGAAGCTTGTGGGCAAAGGAGGAGCTGTAGGATTCTTCGGCACCAACGATTTCCGCAGTATCCTCGAGCGTGCAGCAGCGGGTGAACAGGAGTGCAAGGTCTTCGTCGACGGCTATTGCCTGAGCATCGCGAAATATATCGGAGCTCTCGCTACAGATGTCTGTGGCAAGGTTGATGCCATCCTCATAACCGGCGGCATCGCCAGAAGCAAGGATGTGATAGACAGCATCACTTCAAAGGTGTCCTTCATCGCTCCGGTGAAAGTGTATCCGGGCGAGGACGAGCTGGAGTCTCTTGCAGAGAACGGCTACGGCATACTTGCCAGGGAATTTGAGATCAAGACCTACCATAAGGAAGGTTGATCCGGACATATTGGATTGTGTGTAAATTATTGAAACTATGAAACCTGTAAGATTCTTACTATGTGTCGTCCTTTCTGCACTGTCTGTTGCATGCAGGAAGGATGAGCCGATGCATCTGCCCCAAGTGCCGGCAGACATCGTCTCGATGGAACTCGAAGGTCAGACGGAACTCAGTGTCGACAAGGACCATAACCGTGTGGATGCAGTGATGCAGGAAGGTGTCGACCTTTCATGCGTACGCATTCTGGAACTGAAGATGACTGAGGGGACAAGTCTTCTTGATGAAAGGGACTATCTCGATCTTTCATTTCCGGACACCTTGCATCTGATGAACACTCAGGAGGAGAAATGGGTGATCAGTGCAGTGCAGCCTGTCGCAAGATATGTGAATGTGGAGGGGCAGGTCGGAGAGGCTGAAATCGATGTGATAAACCGAAAGGCCCTGGTGAGTCTTTCCAAGTCCCATGATCTGTCTGCGGTTACATTCATAGATGTCAAGCTGGAGGCTTTGGGTTCGCAGGTGGTGACGACGAGGGCCATTGTCGACGGTGTGCCGGAAACTGAAGGTACGCCGGTGGAATTCCCTATGACTCTCGATTGCCGTCATGACCGTATCTTCACTGTTGAATATGAAGGAGCCGAGTATGAATGGATTGTGAGTTTCGTACTGTTTGATTCCTCTGCAGAGGTGAAGTCCCTTGATGTATGGGCCTGTCATGTCGATGTGCTGGCGCAGTTTGATGCGGACGGAGAGCCGGTTCTGAAGATCCGTCAGGCGGGTTCGCAGGATTGGTCTGACGTCGGAGATATCAAGGTTCATGGAGCTGAAGTGTCTGCAAGGATAAGCGGTCTCAAGCCATCTGCATCGTATGAGGTCATGCTAGTTGACGGCGAGCAGGAAAGTGATCCCGTTTCATTTGTGACCGAGGCTGCCGATCAGGTTCCCAACATGTCCTTTGATGAATGGCATGCCGACGGAAAGGTGTGGTATCCGTATGCCCAGGGTCTGTCCTATCCTGAATCAGCGTGGGCTTCGGCCAATCCGGGTTCTGCCTCATTCATAGGCTCATCAACCTTACCGGAAGAGACGCATGTCGTGGCAGGAAAGGCGGTCAAGATGGAAAGTAAGGAGGCCAAGGTCCTGTTCGTCAGTGTCTTTGCAGCAGGTAATCTCTTTACGGGTAAATTCCTCGAAGTGGACATAATGTCTCAGGGAGCCACCCTTGACTGGGGCTATCCGTTCACCTGCCGTCCTACAGCCTTGAAAGGCCACTATTCATATTCGCCTGCACAGATCAGCAAGGCCAAGGAGCCGTACAAGTCCAAGATAGGGGAGACCGACAAGTGCCAGATCACAGCTTTTCTGACAGACTGGGACAAGCCTTTCCTTATAAATACTACAACAGGCCAGTTCGTGGATATGTATGCGGACTACATCATTGCATCAGCCAAGCTTGAGTCAGATGAGGCGACAGACGGCTACCGTGAGTTCAGACTCGATTTCGAGTACAGGGACACGGAACGTAAACCGACCTACATCGTGATCTCGGCATGTGCTTCGTACCTCGGAGACTATTTCACCGGAGGAGTAGGCAGCACATTGTATGTGGATGAATTCGAACTTATATATGAATGACAGAAACGCCGGTCGAGCTTCCTCGACCGGCGTTTCTGCCATTGGCTATTCAAACATGTTCCTTTCAGGCAGCCTGTCTCCATATAGTTCCCTGCACTCCTTGAAAAGAGCGTCTGTATAGCGTGCCTGGCCGGGTCCGCGCCATGTACTGGTGTTAGTGATCATTATCCAGCATTCCCCGTCAGGAAAATATTTCACCAGCGCCGTCGTGCCGGAAAGGGTTCCGGTCCTGCTCCACCCTTTTGCAGGGTCCGTGTCGTTCCATCCGAGTGAATAGGTCTCCTTGTCAAAGTATTCCGTCATCTGCGCTACAGCGTCAGGAGATATGATGTCCTTCACTTCCGGCCTTCCGTCTATAGCTGCCACAAACCTTGCTATCTCGGCTGGAGAGCCGCACCATGCGCCCGCACCCGAAAGCAGAGGGATGTTGTTGCCGCCGTAGCATCTCTCCACCATGATGCCGCTGTCGTTGTATTCCTCCACGAATTTCCCGTCTCCTTCATGAGTGTAGTACCTTACTTCGTTATCACGGCGGTCGCGGTAGTATGAACCCGCAATGTGCATGTCGAAGCAGCCGGCCGGGAAGAGCACTTCCTCGCGTATGAAGTCTTCGTATGACTTTCCGGAAACCTTTTCGATTATTTCGGAGAGCAGGAGATAGCCGAAGTTGGAATATTTCTCCCAGTCTCCCGGCATGAACCTGAGGCGATGACTGAGCACAAGCCTGAAGAAGTCTTCCTTTTCAGGAGGACAATCAAGTCCCATCTGATGCTTTACATCGCGTGAAGAGAACAGTGGGTCGCGATAGAAACCGCCCTGATGCCTCAGCAGATGTTCGACAGTGATCCTATGGTAGTTCCTGTCCTTGATGACTGAATTGAACAAGGAATCGTTCAGTATGCCGTTCTGCCCGAAGACCGTGTCCTTGATGCTGAGGGAATCCCTGTCCTGCAGCACCATGATGCCGGCTGCGGTGATGAGCTTTGAAACTGAAGCCATACGGAGAATGTGGGAAGGCTCCATCTTCTTTCCCTCTCCTTCGTCAGCCCATCCATATCCTTTTGCGTACAGAAGCGAATCATTCCTCATTATGGCCAGTGAAGCTCCCTTCATCGCCCATTGCCTCATGTACTTTTCAATCTTTCTGTCGAGTCCGGCAAGTTCAGGAATCTCTGAAAGAGAGTTGCTCAAGGTGTCGTTGAGGTAGACCCTTGGCGCAGCCAGAGGGACCGGTTTAGGCAGAGGCCTGTGTATGATCACGAAGGCCATCGCTATCGCGGCGGCCGATAATGACAATATGATTGCTGCTGGTCTTGTGGCTTTCTTCATCTGCAAAACTGTTAGAGCATTCCGCATCTGCGTGCGAACTCGATGATGAAGTCTGCGCTGCCTTCTATTCCCAGGACACTTGAATTTATGCAGATGTCATAGCCTGAAGCCATGCCCCAGTTTCCGAAGGAGTAGTAGTTGTAGTACTCTTCTCTGCCCTTGTCTTTCCTGTTCACGAACTGTTCCGCATTTTCCGGAGTAGCTTCCCCTCTTTCACAGGTACGCCTGATCCGGTCTTCGAGAGGTGCTGTGATGAAGACATTCAGGGCATCCTTGTGGTCGCGGAGGATATAGTCAGAACAACGTCCGACAATGACGGCGGATCCCTGCTCTGCAATCTTAATTATGGTCTCGCTCTGCATCTTGAACAGCCCGCTTCCACCCATGTATTCGTTGGAACTTCCTATGAAGGCTCCTGAAATAAGGGCTGAAAAAGAAAATGTCTTCTTTTCGTCACGCTGTTTGAAGAGTTCGGCACTGAATCCGCTGTCCTGCGCCGCCCTGTCTATCAGTTCGCCGTCATATACCGGAATGTCAAGCTTGCGTCCCAATGCTGCAGCGATGTCCTTGCCGCCGCTTCCGAACTGTCGTCCTATGTTGATTATGATCTTTTTCATAGCATTTAAAAATTGATGCCCAGGTCTGCAGGCGAGTCTCCATCCTTCATTTTTCCGAACTTCCTGAACAGGCTGCCCAGCATGGTGAAAGCAAGTATGCAGGACATCACGTCAGATATAGGGTAGCTGAGCCATACTCCGGTCTCGCCCCATTTGAGAGGCAGAAGATAAAGCAGAGGAAGCAGGAAGAGTATCTGTCTTGACAGTGACAGGATGATGGATTTCCTTACCATGCCGAGACATTGGAAAAGGTTTGTCGACACGATGTGGGCTCCGATTATGAAGACTACGAGATTCATGATCCTCAAGCCTTTGGCCGACATCTCCATGAGCTCCGGATCGTGTGTGAATATGCTCACGGCCGAGCGCGAGAAGAACATGCAGATCACGAAGCAGAGAGAAGTCGCTATCGTGGCAAGTCCTACCGTCCTCCAGAACACTTCCTTCACTCGGGAATACTTTCTTGCTCCGAAATTATATCCTGCAATAGGCTGCATGCCCTGGTTCAGGCCCATGCATATCATGAGGAACATGAAGGTGATGCGGTTGCATATGCCGAAGGCACCGATGCCGAGGTCCCCGGAATACTTGCGAAGCTGCTGATTGATGAAAAGTGTGACGAGGCAGGCTGCGGAGTTCATCAGGAAAGGGCCGAAGCCGATTCCGAGTGACTCTCTGGCAATGCGCCAGTCGAGCCTGATTATGCCTTTCTCGAAGTGGAGTGCCTTGTTCCTGTCGCTGAAATGATGCATCACTATTATCAGGGCGGCGGTCTGCGCGATTACAGTAGCCCATGCCGCTCCTTTTATGCCCATGTCGAATACGAAGATGAAGATCGGGTCCAGGACCGTATTAAGCAGCACCGTGAATATGGTAAGCCCCATCGCCTTCTTAGGAAAGCCCGATGAGCGCATCTGGGCGTTCAGCCCGAAATACAGGTGGGTTATGATGTTTCCGTAAAGGATGATCTTCATGTAGTCCTTCGCATATGGAAGGGTGTTTTCGCTAGCTCCGAAGAAATACAGGATGGGATCGATGAATATCAGGGCGACAGCCATGAACAGGATGCCGATTATGATGTTCAGGGAGACCACGTTGCCCAGCACCTTGTTTGCGGCATGATAGTTCTTCTGTCCGAGAAGGATCGACATCAGTGATGCGGCCCCCGCTCCCACAAGCGTTCCGAATGCTGTGGACAGGTTCATCAGCGGGAAGGTCACGGCAAGTCCCGATATGGCGAGGGGGCCTACTCCATGACCGATGAAGATGCTGTCCACCATATTATAAAGCGACGACGCTGTCTGCGCAATGATGGCAGGCAGCGCGTACTGCTTCAGCAGTCTGCTTATTTTTTCTGTTCCTAATTCTGTAGGGATGGCTTTGCTTGCGTTCATTCTAGTCCTCCGGTTCTGCTACAACTTGTATTTCAAAGATGAGAGGAGAGAATCCGGGGATGCTTGATCCGCTTCCGGAATTGCCGTATCCGTATGTCGATGTGAACACTGCGATTCCTTCTTCAAACGCTCCCATCTGACTCAAGGCAAGGGCGAATCCTGAAATGGTGCTGCTTGAATTGCTTCCCATGGTGATCTCCTTGTAGTCTTTGTTCCACTGGATCTTTATCGGTTCATAGCTTCTTGCAGATGAATACAGGCCGTTGTCCTTTGCCGTCTTTTCGTCAGTCGTGTCGAACACAAGGCCGTTGAGAAGTTTTCCCGTGTAGTTGATGTATATGGTAGTGTCTGAGTCGAACTCCTTCTGGGCCGGCTTCACGGTCTTGTAGTACATGCCGTCGAACTTGGTCTCCTTTTCATCGATGTCCGTCACGAGGAAGTCGGTGGTATCCATGGCCTCGAATATGTCGCTGTTGGCCTTTAAATACTTGCCTATCTGCTCCTTTTCCCATAATCCGATCGAGTCGGTGAATTCAGTGACCCTGATGTCGTAGATGGTGTTCTTGCCTGATGTGGAGTTCTCAAGGTACTCTTTCTCCGAGTCGTATGATGCATACGACATCAGCCATCCCGGGATGATGACCTTTTTCCTTCCTCCTGCCTTCATTCCGATTACAGCCTTGGCCAGGCCTGCCTGCATGCTGCCTTTGAAGGTCGGCATCACTTTAGGACCATAGTAGGCGGTCGTGTCGAATTTTCCAAGCTGCTTCGCCACTTCCTTTCCGGTGTATGACGATATGTTGCCGTCAAGGTCAGTCACCGTATATTCGGCAAGGATGTAACCGTCAGGCTCTACAGCCGCCCCATCTCCGGTCTCCTCTTCAAGTATGTATATGCCTAAGCCTTCTTCGGGGGTGAGACCTGGATGATGTGTCTCCATCCATGCTTCAAAGAAGCGCTTCTCAGCCTCGTTCGTACCTTCTGTCACTGCCTTTGCGCATCCTGCCGCAGCAAGGGCAAGGATGATGTATGCGGCGCTCTTAAAAATAGTCTTCATTACTGGTTCTGAAATTTTAACCGACAAAGATAGTAAAAAAATGATTGCAATCAGTCGTTGGAAACTCCTACAACCCAAATTTTGAATGCCAGCGCAGAGTTTGCAGGAATTATGCCAAAGGCGGAGTTGCCGAAGCCATATTTTCCGGTGAACAGTATTTCACATTCCTCTCCGGTCCTGACGCCTTCCAGGCCGTTTCTGACTCCCTCAAGCAGCCTTGCGTCCGTCAGGTCGGTCTCATAGATGGAATAATCTGCATCTGTGAGATCCCATTTCGCCTTCTCGGCTGTCTCCTGATGGTTGGTCACGAACATGTTTCCGGCTGATATCGAACCGTTGAACACGTAGCCGGCATAGTAGAATGACACGGCTCCGTCCTTGTCGAGGGGTTCTCCGGTCCCGGCCTTCAGAGTCAGTCTTGTGGAGCCGTTGCTGTAGGTGACCGTCATCGGATCCTTAAGGGTCTTGGTCACGTAAGAGTCGATCTTGGTCTCCTGACTTGTGTATTCCAGTTCAAGCTTCTGCTTTACGCATGAAGTGAGTCCCGCGATGCAGCAAAGCAGGATGATATATTTATTCATTGTCCTCATGTTCAGTAAGATATATATGTGTATGTTTCTCTATGTATCCGGCGGCTTCCTCTATTGAGGCGATGTCGCCTGGCTTGTTCAGACGTCCTCCGGCTGCGTTCTCATGGCCTCCGCCATTGAAGAACATCCTTGCACATCTGTTGGCAGATGTACCTTTCTTTGACCTTATCGACACCCTGATCCTGTCCTCCTCTTCCTTGAGCAGAAGGCTCATCCTGACCTTCTCTATCGAGAGCGGCATGTTCACGAAACCTTCGGTGTCTCCTTCCCTGACGTCGTACTCCTGCATCGTCTTGCTGTCCAGCACGATGTATGCCACACCATCCTCCGTGATGACCATGAGGTCCTTCATCATATGTCCCATGAGACGAAGACGGCTTTCAGTGTGCCTGTTGTAGAGCTCGGAAAGGATCTTGTCCCTGTCCACACCGGCTGCAAGAAGGGCTGATGCCATTGCGAGAGTGCTCGGATAGACCGAATTGGCGAAATTGTTGGTGTCTGTCGTCATACCTGTCATCAGGGATGCGGCACAGCTGAGCGGAAGTCTTGATGCATCTCCACTGATCTGCGGGAACTCCATGATGATGTGGTAGAGAAGTTCCGACGCGGACGAGACCTCCGTTTCTGAGAATGAGACGGCGAAGCAGTCCCTGTCAGGCCCTATGTGATGGTCTATGAGAACCTTGTCAGCCCGAGATGATGCAAGGGCGTCAGCCAAGGTGTCAGTTCTGTGGAATGCGTTGAAATCCAGGCATATGATAAGGTCGCTTCCGGCAAGGGCCTCTTCGGCGCCTGTGCGGTCTCCGCTATGTGCGGAGATGGCTCCGGAAGGGATGCCCGAAGTGAGGAAATCCAGATATGAGGGAAAAGGGTCGGGGATTATTATGCGATGATTCTTCTTGCCGAGCATGCTCAGGAAGTGATACATGGCGGTGCTGCTGCCCATCGCATCACCGTCCGGCCGCATATGTGTCACAATGGCGATTCTCTCCGACCTGGAGATGAGCGAGGCAAAGCCGGTTATGTTGCCGCAATTGATGTCCTGCATTTTTCCCTTATGTTTTTTCGGATGCAAAATTACAAATTATATTGCATTTCATAAATCAATTTCATAACTTTGTCCGGAATTTTGAAACGAAAATATAAACACTAAAATAATGAGTTCAATAATTAGAAAGGTATTTACCTATTTGATTCTCCCAGCATGTATCGTGGGATTGACTTATGCTCTTGTACAGAGCGTTATGGAACCGGTAAAGTTCAACAAGCACAAGGATTACCGTACTGAGATCGCAGTCCAGCGTCTTAAGGACATCCGCGAGCTTCAGGTGGCTTACAAGAATGTCAATGCACGCTATTCTCCAACCATCGACTCACTTAAGCTTTTCTACAACGAGGGCAAGATGAAGATCACTCTTCAGGTGGGTTCAAAGGATGACTCCCTCGCAATGGCGAACACAGACAAGGTGAAGAAGCAGTATCGTCACCTCAAGGGCGAGAAGCTCCAGCAGAAGCTTCATGAACTCTATCTCGCAGGCAACAAGAACCTCGTGTTCCAGGTGACAAGCGAGATTCCTGTGAAGGACACACTCTTCACACATCGCACAGATTTCGTGGTTGACTCCCTCGCATTCATTCCATTCAGCGGCGATTCAGTGATCATGGCATCTACAATCAAGACCGTATCAGGTGTGAAGGTTCCGCTCTTCGAGGCTTCAATGCCATATAAGAGCCTTCTCAAGGGTCTTGACAACCAGCTCAGAATCAACCTTGACGCAGAGCAGGAGGACAAGGGACGTTATAAGGGACTTCAGGTCGGCAGCATCTCTGCTCCAAACAACAACGCAGGTAACTGGGAGTAAAGTTGACTATGACAAATATAAAAGACAGGGTATCCATTCAAGTCAGCTTGAGTGGATATTCTTTTAAGATACAGGATGAAGACGGCGTCCGCTCTTCCGGATGGATGAGCGCCGAGCGTATCTTCACGACTCCGGAGTTTCAGAAGAGGTATGATCAGGTGGAGATATCTGTCTTTACACCCAAGTTTGCCCTGATTCCCTCTCAATTCCATCACCCGATGAACATGAGGAAGAATCTCTCCGAAGTTGCCCGTATCGAAGAACAGGATGTCGTCGAGTCGGCTGATATCCCGGAATTCGCGGCTGTGCTGCTGTATTCCAACACAATAGGCGAGACCTTGTCCAAGGTGGTGTCGGAGACTGTTCTGACATCAGAAGGAGAAAAGGCCTCCCCGTTTCCGGAGATATATTTCATGCTGAAGGTTCTGCCTGATCTTCCGGAGTATAACAAGATCCTTGCGTCCTATATGGACGGATATCTCTATCTGACGATCGCCCAGGGAAGAAGCCTCCTGCTGTGCAATTCATTCCGCGCTCCGGATTTCACGACGGCAGAGTACTTCATATTCATGGCCATGAAGAAGCTCCAGCTCAATCCTGAGGTGTCGACCATCACCTTCAGGACATCTTTGGAGGCGGAAGAGGAGATGTCGCTTTACAGGTATTTCAAGTGTGTTGAGGTGATATGAGAATAATCGGTGGCAGACTGAAAGGAAAGACAATTCTTCCTCCTGACGGCTATAAGGCCCGTCCTACTACGGATTTTGCTAAGGAGGGGCTTTTCAACATCCTCAATAACGAGTATGAAATGGAGGGCCTCAAGGTCCTTGACCTGTTCGGCGGGACAGGTGCCATATCCTATGAATTCGCATCCAGGGGCGCAGCCATGGTCTATTGTGTGGAGATGCTCCCTCTTCATGCCGGTTTCATAAAGTCTCAGGCGGCAAAGTTCGGGATGAAGAATCTGACCGTCGTAAGACACAACGTGTTCGACTTTCTGGACATATGTCATGAAAAGTTCGACATCATCTTTGCTGATCCGCCTTACAGCATTGAAGGCCTTGCAGATATTCCCGACAAGGTGTTCGGACAGAATATACTGCACCCGGGTGCATATTTCATCCTCGAACATCCGGAACAGTTCAATTTTGAAGACCACAGGTATTTCGTCAAGGAAAGAAAATACGGCAATGTCCATTTTTCCTTCTTTGAAATGCCTTCGGAATAATTCCCCCATGACACAAGGTGTCGTGAAATGTAGTAGTGTAATTTTTTAAGTCATGAACTTTAACCTGAAAGAAGTGTTCCAGCCTAAGTTTTTCAGGCTGTTTAAGAAGGGTCATTATGACTCGAAGAAGTTTACCTCAGATCTCATCGCAGGTCTGATTGTAGGTATAATAGCGCTGCCTCTGGCCATAGCCTTCGGTATAGCCAGCGGCGTGACTCCGCAGCAGGGTCTCATCACTGCCATCGTGGCGGGATTCCTGATCTCGTTCCTCGGCGGTTCACATTTCCTCATCGGTGGCCCTACAGGTGCCTTCATCGTGATTGTCGCGGGCATAGTCGGGCAATATGGCATGCAGGGCCTTATCATAGCCACCATAATGGCGGGTGTATTCCTCGTCATCATGGGAGTGTGCAAGATGGGAGCGATATTCAAATTCATCCCTTATCCTATTGTCGTGGGATTCACGAGTGGTATAGCCCTCACCATTTTCTCGACGCAGATGAAGGATTTCTTCGGACTTCCTTTCGATCTCCAGGTGCCGGCAGGCTTCATCCAGCAGTGGGGATGCTATTTCCAGAACATTGGAAGCATCAATTGGGTGGAATTCGCCATGAGCATGACATGTCTTGTAATATGCTTCGCCTGGAGCAAGGTCACAAAGAAGGTTCCGGGATCCCTCATCGCCCTGGTAGTCGGAACCTTGGCTTCGGTGCTTCTCAGCCGTTTCGCAGGCATTGATTTCGCTACAATCGGATCAAAATTCCCTGAACTCGCGGAGGGCCTTCCTATGCCGAAGCCAGTGGCTCCCCAGTTTGACTATGCGACGGTCAAGGGCCTCGTTTCTCCGGCATTCACCATTGCGATCCTCTGTGCGATAGAGTCACTGCTTGCAGCCATGGTGGCTGACGGTGCGACAGGCAAGCAGCACCATTCAAATACTGAACTGATAGGCCAGGGAGTAGCCAATATCATAACTCCGCTCTTCGGCGGCATCCCTGCGACAGGCGCACTTGCCAGGACAATGGCAAGCATCAAGAACGGCGGAAAGAGCCCGGTCACAGGAATTGTCCACGCTATTGTGCTCCTGCTCATATATCTCTTCCTCATGCCTTATGCGGTGTATATCCCGCTTTCATGTCTTGCTGCCATCCTCGTGCAGGTTGCCTACAACATGAGCGAATGGAAGACCTTCAAATATCTCCTTCGTGGTGACAAGTCAGATGTCGCAGTGCTTCTGATCACCTTCTTCCTTACGGTAGTCGTCGACCTGACTGTGGCTATCGAGGTGGGTGTGGTCCTTGCCATCGTACTCTTCGTGCGCCGCGTGATGCAGACTTCGTCGATTTCCGTCCTCGAGGGCAGCAGTGTGGCTGTCTCGGAGGATTCGGAATTTGCGTCGATGGAAGAGACAGAGCGTCTTAACGTGCCTACGGGTGTGGAGATATATGAGATTGACGGCCCTTTCTTCTTCGGACTTGCCAGCCGCTTTGAGGAATTCGAGAGCAAGAGTGACGGGACGAAGGTGCGCGTAATCAGGATGAGGAAGGTTCCTTTCATAGATTCTACCGGAGTCAACAACTTGAGGAACCTTTGCGAGAGAACCCGCAAGAGGGGAGTGACAGTGGTTCTGTCAGGCGTGACTGACAAGGTACGTGCGACCCTCGAGAAATTCGGTGTTGACAAGGAGATCGGCGCTGAAAACATCTGTCCTCACATAGTGCCTGCGCTTGAAAGGGCTGCAGTCCTGTCTGCGGATTCAAAATAAGCTGAAATTTGTGAACTTCAGGTAATCAGATATGTATACAGATCAACACGGGCTATATGTGGCCCACGGTCCTGAAGGACCTATATCGATATGCGGTAGAATGGCGAACCGCCACGGATTGATCGCAGGTGCCACCGGAACGGGAAAGACAGTGACCCTTCAGGTGCTTGCAGAAACATTCTCGCAGGCAGGGGTGCCTTGTTTCATGGCAGATATGAAGGGTGACCTTTCCGGCATAAGCCAGACAGGAGCCATGAACGGTTTCATCCGGAAAAGATGCGATGAGTTCGGTATCGGGTCTCCGATGTTCGGAAGCTGCCCGGTGCGTTTCTTCGATGTCTACGGTGAGCAGGGACATCCTATGAGGACTACCGTGTCCAATATGGGCCCCCAGCTCCTTTCGCGTCTCCTCGGACTGAACGAGACTCAGGAAGGAATCCTGAATATCGTGTTCAGGATAGCGGATGACAGGGGCCTTCTTCTTATAGACATGAAGGACCTGCGCTCGATGCTCGACTATGTGGCCAAGAATGCAAAGGAATATACTTCAGCCTATGGCAACATCACCTCGCAGAGTGTAGGTGCCATTCAGAGGGCTTTGCTTACCCTGGAGAACCAGGGAGCGGACAAGTTCTTTGCAGAACCTTCGTTCGATATATACGATCTGCTTCAGTGCGAGAGAGGCAAGGGCGTTCTGAATGTGCTTGCTGCCGACAAGCTGATGCTCAATCCGAAGCTTTATTCCACTTTTCTGTTGTGGCTCCTTTCCGAGCTCTATGCACAGCTTCCTGAAGCTGGAGACATGGATCTTCCTAAGCTTGTGTTCTTCTTCGATGAGGCGCATATGCTCTTTGAAGAGACATCAAAGGCCCTTTCGGACAAGATAGAGCAGGTGGTGAGACTCATCCGAAGCAAGGGAGTCGGAGTCTATTTTGTGACACAGAGCCCGACTGACATACCGGAGGACATCCTCGGACAGCTCGGCAACCGTGTGCAGCATGCCCTCAGGGCATTTACCCCTAAGGATCAGAAAGCAGTAAAGACAGCAGCGGAGACCTTCCGTCCAAACCCGGCTTTCAAGACCTCAGATGCCATCATGGAACTTGCGACAGGTGAGGCTCTTGTGTCCTTCCTTGATGAAAACGGATCTCCGTCAATGGTCCAGCGTGCGAAGATACTCTTCCCTCTCAGCCAGATCGGAGCTGTGACCCCGGAGCAGAGGACTCAGATCATCAGCCAGTCAAGACTGTATGGAAGATACGACAAGGTCGTTGACCGTGAAAGCGCCTTTGAAGTGCTCATGGAAGAGGCTGAAGCCGCCTTGAAGGCTGAGCAGGAGGCTGAAGCGGCGCGTCAGGAGGAGGAAAGCAGGAAGAAGCGGGGCAGCGGACTGGGAAAAAGCCTCTTTGGTGCCGTTCTTGGCGCAGCCTTGACCAGCGTCACTTCTTCAATCGGCACGGAGGTGTCCAAGAAGGTGACCGGCAGGAAGTCCAGGACCACTGCCAAGGATATTGCCGGCAAGGCCGTCGGTTCGGCTACACGTCAGCTGACCCGCAGCCTTCTGGGAAATCTCTTGAAATAACCCCGTATACCTATATATAAATAAGGGCGCTCTTTTCGGAGCGCCCTTGTATTTTCATATTTCCGGCTTATTTAAGCTCGAATGATGCAGTTGTCTTTATGTCGGCAGATGATGTTCCGATGTGTGCGACGAACTCGCCCTTCTCGGCCTTCCATGCCTGAGACTCTACGTCGAAGTAGCTCAGGTCTGCAGCATCGATGGTGAATGACACTGTCTTCTTCTCACCTGGCTTGAGGGTGATCTTCTCGAATCCCTTGAGCTCTTTTGCAGGACGGTCGATGCTTGCCTCAGTGTCAGCGATGTAGAGCTGGACTACTTCAGCACCCTCGCGGTCACCTGTGTTCTTTACATCGACAGTAATCGTCATAGTGCCGTCTGCATTCATTGAAGCCTTGCCTGCCTTGGCCTGGCCGTATTCGAATGTAGTGTAGCTCAGGCCGTGTCCGAACGGCCACTGTACAGGGATCTCCTGGGTCTCATACCATCTGTAACCTACATATATGCCCTCGTCGTAATGAGTCTGCCAGTACTCGTCTCCTTCCTCCTTGATGCCAGGGTACTGACGTACTGTCTTGATCGGACCATGCTCATATTCGTAAGGCACAGTGAAAGGCATCTTTCCTGAAGGATTGATCTTTCCTGTGAGTACGTCAGCAAGTGCATTACCGGTCTCTGTTCCGCCGTACCAGCCCTGAACGATGGCGTCTGCAACATCTTCCCATGGCATTGATACAGGTGATCCGGAAATGTTCACTACTACCAGCTTCTTTGCGACTTCTGCAAGAGCTCTGATCACGTCCTCCTGGTGGTATGGCATGTCAAGCTGCTCGCGGTCAGTTCCTTCGCAGTCCTGGTGGTCGCTCTTGTTGAGACCTCCGACGAAGATGACATAGTCTGCATCCTTTGCCTGTGCGACTGCAGCTGCGATGAGCTCCTTAGGCGAACGGTTGTCAGTGAGGTCCTGGCCTGTGTCCACATTGTTGTATGAACGTCCGATGTCACCTACATATCCGCGCTCCCATACGATGTCCACCTTGTCGCCGTAGGCGTTCTGAAGACCTTCGAGAGGATTCACCTCGTATGCTGTCTTGAGGTTCGAGCTGCCTCCGCCCACTACCATCTTCTTCACTGCATTTTCTCCGACTATGAGGATTTTTCCGCCCTCAGCCACCTCGAGAGGAAGAGTGTTGTCCTCGTTCTTGAGAAGAACCACTCCTGCTGCGGAAATGTCACGCGCTGCCTGATAGTGTTCAGGGCAGACGAAACGTCCGTAGTTAGGCTCAGGCCTCATGCTTGTGCGGAAAATGGTCCTGAGGATGCGGCGGCATTTGTCGTCAAGCTCCTCTGTTCCGTATTTGCCGCTCCTGATTCCTTCAAGATATGGTCTTGCCATGTGGTAGTTCGCATATCCGTCGCTTGCTGCTCCGGAAAGACCGTTGGTCCATGTTCCCATCTCGATGTCAAGACCGTTCCTGATGGCTTCCTCGCTGTCGCGGCATCCGCCCCAGTCGCTGACAACGACGCCGTCAAAGCCCCAGTCTCCCTTGAGGATGTCAAGCAGGAGCTTCTTGTTGTGGCAGTTGTACTGTCCGTTGTAAAGGTTGTATGAGCCCATGATCGCCCATGCGTTACCCTCCTGGACTGCTGCCTTGAATGCAGGGAGGTAGATTTCATGGAGTGTGCGGTCGTCTACGACAGAGTTTGACTGTGTGCGCTGGAATTCCTGATTGTTCACAGCATAATGCTTCACGCAGGCTGCGACACCGTTCTTCTGTACTCCCTGTACATAAGGGACGACCATCTGTCCTGCAAGGAAAGGATCCTCTCCGAGATACTCGAAGTTACGTCCGTTGTATGGGGTACGGCAGATGTTCACGCCAGGTCCGAGAAGGATGTCCTTCTTGCGGTAGCGTGCCTCTTCTCCAATGCTGTTTCCATAGAGGAGAGACATCTCCTTGTCCCATGTCGCTGCAAGGTTGATGAGTGCAGGGAAGGCTGTACATGAGTCGTTTGTCCAGCCAGCCTGGTCCCACTCGTCCCAGAGCACTTCAGGACGTATTCCGTGAGGACCGTCAGTGTGCCATACTTCCGGGATACCCAGGCGAGGGACACCGCGTGAGCTGAACTTTGACTGAGCTGTCGTCATGCCCACCTTCTCCTCGAGGGTCATTCTTGAGAGAGCGTCTTCCACTCTTTCTTCGACCGGAGCATTCGGGTTGAGGTATGTCGGACCTTCGAATTCAGGCTGTGCCGCACATGCAGCGAATGCAATTGCTGCAGTGGCAAGGATAAATGTTTTCTTCATATAAGTGTATTAGTTTAGTGTTTTCCGATACAACCAACAAATATAATAATTCTTCTTGAAATATACAGTTCTTCGCAACCGCTTGAGTCAACGAATTTCAGATTTTGCCGTTTTGGTCTGCGATTTGATTGGATAGTTTTGAATAATTATAAATTGAATGTATATGAAACGAATCTTGCTGACCTTGATGGTCATGGTCGTAGGGCTTTCGGCGATTGCCCCCGACGCGTCTGCACAGACAGGCAAAAGCAATACCGGTACATCCCGACTGGACAAAATGAAGGCCGACTGGCATAAGGATATGGCGGAATTCCGTGCCCGTTCTGCCGAAGACCGTCGATTGGAGCAGCTGACAGACTCCCTCGCAGGCATCCAGGCACGCGCAGCGCTCCGCAATCAGGACTTTGTGCTTGAAGCTGATAATGTACAGTTCCGTACAGGTGCACCGATATTTGTGAACTCCACTACTAACTTCATCTCTGTAAAAGGTAACAGGGCTGTCGTTCAGATCTCCCCAAGTGAATTTGCATCCGGTCCCAACGGTGTCGGAGGTGTTACTGTCGAGGGTACGATCACTGACCAGCAGATCAAGACTGACAGTAAAGGCCGTACAACCTTGTCCATGAGTGTGAACGGAATCGGCATAAACGCCCAGGTGGAAATCTATATGTTCCCTGGAACCAATAAGGCATCGGCTACGGTGTATCCGAACTTTAATTCAAATACGGTCTGGATCCAGGGTGAAATCGTGCCATACGAGAATTCAAATGTGTTCGAGGGAAGCTCATTATAAAACGAATTTATTAAAACAGAAAGAATTATGAGAAAGATTCTATTTATTTCAGCTGCCGTTCTTCTGCTGGCAGCCTGCCACAAGGAACCATATCCTTCAGATAACGACAATCAGTATCTGGTGTACACCTCTCCAGGAAAGGATGTGGATTTCGCAAAGTTCAAGACTTTTGACATGACGGACAGTCTTCTTGTCATCGGACAGAGTGAAAAGCCTCAGTACGTCCGTAACGATGCGGTCAAGGAAGTGATCCTTGCCTTCAGAAAGAACATGGAGGAGCGCGGATTCGTCTATATGCATGGCAGTGAGGATGTTGACCTCGGTGTCCAGCTGACATATGTGGTAAAGACAGAACGCTTTGTCCAGTACTACACCGATCCGTATTGGTGGCTTGACTATCCGGGATACTGGCCTTCAGGCTACTGGGGCAACTGGAACGGCTACTATGTGCCACGTCCTGTCACATATACCTACACGACAAATGCATTGCTCACAGACATCGTCAATCTTACTGATGAAGTCGAAGAAGGAAAACCTCTGGAAATCCTCTGGACTTCATATATCGGAGGCCCTGCAGGCTCTACGCTCAAGGGTGACATCGACAGGATGACGGATGCCATTGATCAGGCTTTCAAGCAGTCGGATTATCTCAAGACCAAATAATGACATTAAAAGAGAAATACAATGAAAAGATTTATATCTATAATGCTGGCGGTATCCGCACTTGTCTTCGCGGCAGGTGAAGCCAGCGCTCAGATGGGAAAGCAGGACTATATCAACGCCGGATGGCAGTTCAACGGCACGGTAGGCAATGACTTCGTGCGCTCTGGACAGGGATATGGAGCCTATATGGAAGGCGGATACTATATCATCCCGAATCTGGCACTCGGAGGATTTGCAAGCTTCAATACCAACAACAAGTATGTCCCTACAGAGACCTACACCTTTGCTGACAAGTCTGCCCTTACTACCGATCTTTCCAAGTCGATATATCAGGTGCCTTTCGGTATGACGGTAAGATACAGACTCCTCTGGACTGAGGTGCAGCCATATGTCGCCGCGAAGATCGGTGCCGAGTATTCCGTACAGAGCATCTACATGTCGACATTCGTGAACAGGCATGACAACTGGGGCTTCTACATGTCTCCTGAGATCGGAGTCACGGTGTTCCCGTTCGAGAAGACAGATTTCGGCTTCCAGTTTGCCGCCTACTACAGCTATTCGACCAATCATAACAAGAGTTATGACCTGAAAGGCCTCAATAATGTCGGATTCAAGCTCGGAATAGCATTCTGATGATTTGTGAATTAAAAAATTATTACCTTTACATCCTGTTCCATGACTTCCAGCCTCGGATGGCCGTATGAATCGGGAATGATGTAAAGGTAATCTCTTATATGAAGGAAAGAAAAAAATACAGGACAGTCGTGCTGTCTGATATCCATCTCGGATCGAAGTACTCGAAAGTGGCCCAGGCTGCCGACTTTCTGGCTTCCGTAGATGCTGAGACGCTGATATTCAATGGGGACACGATAGACGGCTGGCAGCTTCAGAAAAAGGATAATGCCTTCTGGGGTGTGGAACACTCCCGCTTCTTCAGAATCATCATGAAGATGGTGGAGCAGCATGGTACGGAAGTGTACTTCCTCAGGGGCAACCACGATGATTTCCTTGATAAGATAATACCGATGATAATGGGCAAGCTCAATATCCTCAAGGATATGATATTGGAAAGTGGCGGCAAGAAGTTCTTCGTGACTCATGGAGATGTCTTTGACAGCGTCACCTCCAATATGAAATGGGTGGCAAAGCTCGGCGATGTGATGTATAATTTCCTCCTGATGATCAATGTCCTGTACAACAGGATCCAGTCTCTGTTCGGAAGACCGTACTATTCCTTCTCTCAGGCTATAAAGAACAAGGTGAAGAAGGCAGTGGCGGCATCTTCGGACTTTGACAAGATGCTTACCGACATGGCCCGCGTAAAGGGATGTCAGGGAGTGATATGCGGGCATATCCATCGTCCGGAGGACAGGATGATTGACGGAATACGCTATCTTAACTCAGGGGACTGGGTAGAGACTATGTCCGCCCTCGTGGAGGATTCCGAAGGGAATTGGGAAATCGTCTATTATAAGGAGAATCAGGCCGTATGAGATATATCTTCATAGTACAGGGGGAGGGAAGGGGACATATGACCCAGGCGCTTACTCTTGCCGGACTGCTTCGCTCACGGGGACATCAGATTGTCAAGGTCCTGGTGGGAAGGAGCCCGGAGAGGACTTTGCCTGATTTCTTCGTGCGTGGCATAGGAGCCCCTGTCGAGCAGTTTGAAAGCATGAACTTCCTGCCTTCCGCAGATAACAGGAAGGCCAATATGGTCGGTACGGTACTCTTTAATTCGCTTAATCTCCCGTCATATTACCCTTCTATCCAGTTCATCCGCGAAGCTGTCCGTACATCCTCGGCAGATGTGGTCCTGAACTTCTACGAACTCATGGCGGGGATGACATATTTCTTTCACGAGATAGATGTGCCGATGATAAGCATAGGGCACCAGTATCTCTTCATGCACCGTGACTTCGGACTGCCACGTCACAAGTTTCCGGCAAGCTATGCTCTGGATTTCTTTTCCCGCCTGACTTCTGTAGGTTCGGTCAAGCATCTGGCGCTGTCCTTCCGTGAAATGGAAGATGATGATGAGCATGATATAATCGTGGTGCCTCCGCTGCTCAGGGAAGAAGTGTATGCACTTGAGACAACAGACGGGGACTACCTTCACGGATATATGCTCAATGCCGGTTTCTCTGAAGACGTGCTGAGCTGGCACAAGGAACATCCTGAAGTCCCTCTCCGCTTCTTCTGGGACAAGAGGGATGCAGACATGGTGACCAAGGTAGATGGCACGCTGTCCTTCCATATGATAGATGACCGGGAGTTCCTTTCACAGATGGCAGGCTGCCATGCATATGCCAGTACGGCCGGTTTTGAGTCCGTGTGCGAGGCTATGTGGATGGGGAAACCGATACTGATGGTGCCTTCCCACATAGAGCAGGAGATCAACGCCTTCGATGCCCAGCGTTCCGGTGCCGGAATTGTGAGCGACAAGTTTGACCTGAGCCAGCTACTTGAGTTCTCGGAAACCTACATTCCAAACGATAATTTCAGAAAATGGGCATCTCGAGCTTCTGAGTTGATTATTAAGGAGTTGGAGGAATTTTGATTTCAGGAGGGCCTTCTGAAAGTCGTTGATTGAGATAAAAATCAACTTTTTTTGAAAAAAAGTTCAAGAAAAGTTTGCAAGTTCAAAAATAAACGCTACCTTTGCAATCCCAATTCGAAAGGAACTCACTCGAGACCCGACGATTCGGAAACGGATTGATTCGTTAGCTCAGTTGGTAGAGCACAACACTTTTAATGTTGGGGTCTTGGGTTCGAGCCCCAAACGGATCACCAAGAATACAAGTTCTTTAGATACTGCTTCCCTAGCTCAGTTGGTAGAGCACGACACTCTTAATGTTGGGGTCCAGGGTTCGAGCCCCTGGGGGAGCACAAACGGAGTTCAGAAATGAACTCCGTTTTTTTATATGCATTTCTTGCATTTAGTTTTGCATATCTTTTGATATTTCAATAATTAATTATATTTTTGTGCAAAAGTTATAGATATATCAATAGTATGTATGATGATATAAATACTCCATATGAGTCTATTGTCTTACTTGGAGAAGCATTTGCAAAATATAGGAAATCTCTGAAGATTTCACAGCAAAGGCTGCATGAGATGACCGGCATTTCAATCTTTACCGTAAGTCAGTTTGAGAACGGTAAGGGACATGGATTGTCACTATCGCATTTCCTGCTCCTGATGGATGCTGTAGGATTGGAGATAACGTTAAGTGATCTGATTCCTGTTGTCAGTGAGATTGATCCGGAAAAGATGTGGATGTCACAAAATAAGAAAGGGGGTAGAAAATGAATGGGAATGCAGTAAGAGTCGTGTTATGGGGTGAGACTGTTGGATATCTGACATGGGATTCCAGCAACTGGCGTACAACTACAGCAGTATTTAGTTTTGCCAAGGATTTTCTTGAAAAGGGTCTTGATATATCTCCTTTAAGAATGCCTTTGGGATCTAATTTGGTGCAGTCTCGTCAAAGTATCAGAGGTACAGGTCCTAAAGATCGTTTTGGCGGTCTGCATCCGGTATTCGCGGATTCTCTTCCGGATCATTGGGGAAACAGTATCTTCCGTAAGTGGGCAGAAAGTCATAAGATCAGTATGAAGAGTGTGACCAGTGTGGATCTTTTGTCATTTATCGGTAAACGTGCGATGGGAGCATTGGAGTATGATCCGGCATATATAAACGATGAGGATGATGCTTTTGATGTGAATGTGAACGAGCTATATGCATTTGCGAAATCGGTTTTGTCCGAACGTGCAGAATTGACATTCGATGCAAATCACGAATTGTTGTGGGCTGATTTGGTAAAGTTAGGCACATCTCCAGGAGGTAAAAGGCCGAAGGCTCTGATTGCTATAAATGACTCTGATGGCAGTATCAAATCTGGCCAGGCTCTTCTTCCCGAAGGGTATAAATACTATATCCTCAAATATGATAATGAGTCCGACATGTTCCCGTATGCCCGTCTTGAATATGCATATTATAAGATGTGCTGCGATGCCGGAATACGAATGAAGCATTCTGAACTGAGGAAATTTGAAAACAGTTCTCATTTCATAACAGAACGATTTGACCGAACTTCTGAAGGGAAGGTCCACATGCAATCCTTAGCCGCCTTGACAGGCGGAGCAACCTCTTATGAGGAGGCCTTCAATGTAGTCAGACGTCTCAGACTCGACTATGCTGATAAGGAACAGCTTTTCAGAATGATGGTATTCAATGTGCTCGGAGGAAACATCGATGACCATGACAAGAACTTCTCGTTCCTTATGGACAAACAGGGCAGGTGGTCTCTTGCTCCGGCCTATGACATGGTCTACAGCATAGATCCGAACACATTGGGAATCCAGAAAGGTCAGTTTATGAGCATTAAAGGAAAGGTACTTGACATAACTGAAAAGGATCTTCTGGCGATGGCAAGGGAAAACGACATCAATAATCCATCAGGAATCATATCGCAAGTCCTTGATGTCGTCTCGAATTTCCGCTCATATTGTGAAGGAGTTGATGTGAATAGCAGCACATGCGACATCATGCAGAAGGAATTGAATGAGAAGTATAAGTCGTTCAAGTAAGGCATACTTACAAAAATGTCCCGTTTTTTACGCAAAAAACGGGACATTTTTGCAACATTTATTTGCAAAATATGTTGCAAAAATTTAGGAATTATCTGCTTAATGCATTGATTATCTTGTTCTTTTCGTTGCTGCCATCTGTCGAAAGTCGAAGTAGTGGAATCCCAGCCTTATCTAATATGGAATTCTTCAGTTCATCACGTTTTGCCTGCTCGGAGCCTGCTTGATGGAAGGCCATGCCGTCTACTTCGATTACAAGTACCGGATACTTAGTGGTCTTATTGTATAAGACGAAGTCTACCAGAGTCCAAGATCTATTGGCATAGGCTTTTTCGCTTTCAGTCAGGAGAATGTCGGATTTTACGAGGAGTCGGAGTGGATATTGAGGCATTATGCCGAGATGATTCCATTCCGGCATGCTTGCAATCTGTTCCAACAGTGCGAACATTATATTTTCGGACTCGTATTGAGATACGGAAACTCTGGTCTGAATGAACTTCTTTCTTTCTTCAGCATATTGTCCGTATAGGATATCGAAGATTGAGCATGTCTGACTTTCCTTGACTTCGCCGTTATAGTAAGTGATATAGTCAACCAAATCGCGTATGTTGCTGTCCTGGATGTCGTTTCCGGTAACTGCAAGGATGAACTTCTTCTTCGCGCGTGATACTGCAACATTCAACAGGTGTGGGTCGTCAATGAATTCCTGAATCTCATTGCTGACTGTGGATAGGATAATTACGTCATTCTCCCTTCCCTGAAATTTATGGATCGTAGAAACTGGGAATGCTGGCAATCCATTTTCCTGCAGCATCTCACTGATCAGTTTTGCCTGATCTCTATATGGAGTTATTATTCCTATGTCATTATAACTCGATACAAGACTCTTCACTATGTCAATCACTTCTTCGGCCTGCCTTCTGTTGTGGGTTCCTCTTGCGTGGTTACCTTTGACTGAACGGAGTAAAGACAATGGCTTTTCTTCGGTTTCCCTTTTGGTCATTATCACCAACTGATTGTTGTAGAACTGCTTGTTACAGAAACCGATAATCAAAGGATGACATCTGTAATGCTCTTTCAGGAGTGTCACAGGGACATCAGGGAAAACTTTTAATATCGAATCAAGGAAACTGTTATTTACAAATCTGTATCCTTCCGGTAAATTTACCTCTTTAAAAACCTCATTGGCATATTTTGCATCTTTCTCCACTACGACATTCGGCAATTGCTTAGGATCACCAACAATAACAGCAGATTTGACACAATTCAATGCAAGTGCACCGGCAGATATGTCAACCTGAGATGCTTCGTCCATAATGAGATAGTCAAATGGAACAACCGGGTTGATGTTTGTCGTTGCTGAAAATGTGGTACTGGTGACGATAGGGTAGTCCTTGAGAAAGTTTTGCGAGTCGTTGAATTCTATATCCTGTTTCTCATAAACTTTGCGATTCTTGTGTTTGCCGAATTTTTCCGCAAGGAATGACTTCAGGAACTCTAGGGAGATTTCCTGATATTTCTTATATGAGCTCTCGAATAATGCAATGCTTTTCTTTAAATTCTCAATGGATGAAATGACTTGCTCATATTCCTTCCTCTGTATGCTGCTCTCTATGATGCTTCTGTCCGTGATTTTCAATCCGGAAATGAAGGCTTTGATTCGGGTGATCAGCCGCAATTTCCCATATTTCTGGATTTCTTTGTCATACCGTAGAAGGAGTCTATACAATGAAGATAATGATCCGGATGGCAACTTTACATTATGCTGTTGAACTTCATCTTTCAGTTCCATCTGATAGCGGAGTTCTGCTTCCTGCTCGATAAGTTCCGCGACTCTTGCCTGCGATTCAAAGTAAGTCTTTAGACCTTTTTCAATTCTCTTTATTTCTTTCCTTAACTCAGCTTCTCTAAATGCACTGACTTTCCATGAAGAAATATCAGGCAATTCGCCGGTTTGTGATTTGATGAACTCTTCCTTGTTTTCGACCTTGCCAAGGCTTGCAACAAGAAAGTCCAATCCATATTTGGGCTGAGACAATTTCTCCACGACATTGCTGACAGCTGAGTTATTGTTCGATACGATAAGACAATTCTTGCCATATAGCAGAAGATTGGTAATGATATTCAAGATAGTCTGGGTCTTTCCCGTCCCGGGAGGACCTTGAATGACAGATAGCCTGTTTTCAAGAGCATTTCTGACAGCATTGTACTGACTCTCATTGCATCCGAACGGAAATATCATCAGAGGACAATATGATTCCTCTGATTTATATAATTCGGGTTTGCAGTAAGAGGCGAGCAATGAACCTTTGAATAGATATTTGACATTGTCGTACTTCTGCCTCAAGGAGGTCATACTTCCGTCACCGGTATCAATCGTACTGATTTCTGATAATAACGAAAGGTATCCGAATACTTTAGGAGTCCCATATGCGAGTAGCGAACTTTCGATTTTGGCATCTCTTGCCAGAACATAATTAATAAATCCTTTCTTGGATTCGATTCCGTATGCCTGGTCCTTTCCGTATATGTGTATTCTGGATGAAATGTAATATTGGTCAGAACTACCTTTGACTCTAAAATCACCTTCAATGGTACGTGTATAGGGGAAATATGTGACATCTGCAGGATTGTAATTAAGAGTCGCTCCTTTTGCAAAGGTGATTTTAAGTATAGGATTGCCGTAATAGGTCCCCTTCTGGCACTTGACAATATTGCCATAAAACTTACCCTTGATAAGGTATAATCCATTAGGAGTTGTCTCGCTTTCCCGCAGCATTGAACATTATTCTTAATAGTTCCTTGCAAATATACAAATAAACTCCCTACCTTTATAACCCCAACGACTGTTGAACGTTCTTTAAAATAAAAGCTAGTTAAGTTTGATGCTGAAGACCGTATCATACTCTATCAAACTATAACTCAAAGCCGCTGAAAAACTAACCTTGATAATCGAACTATAATAGACCCTAAAGGACTATAAAACGGTAATCGAAAATAACTGTTTGTTAATCTGTTGTTCATTTTTGAGACCGTGTTTGAGAATCAATGAGTTGCAAATCATACTATAGCCCCTGGGGGAGCACAAACGGAGTTCAGAAATGAACTCCGTTTTCTGTTATATGCCTGAATAATGAGCACTTACCGATGGCGGGAGCCTGTCCTATCTGAATACAAGGGTGAATATGGTACCTCTCTCATCGCTCCTTGTCAGGGAAAGTGTGCCGTTGTGCATGCGCATGATCTGTCTTGACAGGCTCAGTCCTATGCCTGTGCCCTCCTGTTTGGTGGTGAAGAACGGCACGAATATTTCCTCCTGGCTCTCCTTGCTTATAGGTGTACCGTCATTGCAGACATTGATGATGATGTGTTCGGACTGATTGATTTCAGCCGTGATCTCGATCTTCCTCGCTTCTGCCTGGATGGCATTTCTGACGAGATTTATGAGGATCTGGGTTATCTGGCCTTCGTCAGCATAAAGTATGATGCTGTCGGTCCTTTCTGTATATGTGCATACAGCTCCGGACATCATCGCATGATCCCTTGTAAGGTTTATGACCCTTTCCGCCACTTCCCTGAAGTCGAATGCCTTCTTGACAGGTGGGGCGACCCTTGTGAGGTTCCTGTAGGAGTCGACGAACTTGATGAGTCCCCTGGAAGACTGGGATATCGTGTCAAGTCCGCTCCTTATCTCCTCATCCACCCCTTCAAATCTGAGGAGGGTTTCGCTGAGCGAGGCAATTGGAGTGACGGTGTTCATTATCTCATGTGTCAGCACTCTGATCAGCTTGCTCCATGACTGCTGCTCACTTTCTGCAATGTCGCTGCTGATGTCGTTGAACGCGACGACCTTCACCTGAACCTTGCCTATGGTGGCTGCCGCCGCCGTCATGGATATGGTCATCTTTCCGCTTTCGTTGTAGTAGCTGGCTCTTTCTTCCTTGGCTTCGGTTATGGTGAGGAATGCATTGTAGAGAGAGTCGCTGACCGTACGCAGCTGTCTTATGTGTCCGAGCGTCGCTATGCCTAAGAGGGCAAGTGCCGTGTTGTTGCAATAGTTTACGCGACCGTCCTGTTCGATGACGGCGACTCCTGTCCTGACATGGTCGAGCATCAGACCGAAATACTTCTCCTGTTCGATTATCTCATGTCTTTCCTTGTCGAAGATGTTGCGCAGGCGGTTCAGTGTCCGATTGAATCTCCTGTCGCGGAGACGGGTCTCATTGAACCTGAAGTTCAGCTCTTTGTCTTCCAGGGCATCCAGCATGTAGGCCACCTTCTTGCGCATCCTCCTGGATGTGATTGCAGAAGAGATTATGGCTGTCAGGACAACGCTTGCCGTAATGGCTGATATGATGTGGATTGATGTCATAGCGGGTGATCCCGGAAGTCAGGGCGCCTAAATGTTATACTTCTTCAATTTTGCGTAAAGAGTCGGTCTGCTGATCTCCAGCGACTTTGCCACCATGGACAGATTGCCTCCGAAACGTGCCATCGCAGCCCGGATAGTCTTTTCTTCGGTCTCCTTGAGAGTCTCGTTTCCGCTCATGCCTTCATTGTGACTGATGTTTCTGCCTTGAGGCAGCTCTATGTCGGAAACCAGCAGCACATCCCCTTCGGACATTATGACGGCCTTCTCTATGCAGTTCTGAAGTTCGCGGATATTGCCGGCCCACCAGTGGCCTTTGAGCATCTCGACCGCCTCGGGGGAAATGCCGTTGACCTCACGACGGTAGCGTTTTGCATACTTTTCAATAAACATTTCCGCGAGCGGGGCTATCTCATCCGTCCTTTCGCGCAGGGCAGGGAGGCGGAGGTGCATTGTGTTTATGCGGTAGTACAGGTCCTCCCTGAATTCTCCGTCACGTACCATCTTTTCCAGGTCCTTGTTTGTGGCGCAGATCAGCCTGATATCCACTGGGATGGCCTTGGTGTCTCCCACGCGGGTCACGGTCCTGTTCTGCAACGCCCTCAGAAGCTTGGCCTGAAGATGAAGGGGAATGTTGCCTATCTCGTCAAGGAAGAGTGTCCCTCCGTCCGCCTGTTCGAATTTACCCTTGTGGTCGGTGTGCGCATCCGTAAACGCCCCTTTCACATGACCGAAGAGTTCGCTTTCAAAAAGGGTTTCGGTCAGGGCGCCTGCGTCCACGCAGACCATCGGATTCAGAGCCCGGAGCGACAGCCTGTGTATCTCTCCTGCAAGGACATCCTTACCTGTTCCATTCTCGCCCGTGATGAGCACGGTCGCATCTGTGCCGGCTATCTTGTCTACCATCCTGCGGATGCCGGCCATAGCCTGTCCCTTTCCCCATAGCATTGGTGAGGTTGAAGCTGGAGCGGTGTCCGCTTCTTTTGCCTCTTTGCTGCGGTGGGTATATGCATCCTTGAGTGTCTCCACCAGCTTGTCGTTTTCCCATGGCTTGACTATGAAGTCAAATGCTCCTCGTTTCATTCCCTCGACTGCCAGCTGGATGTCGGCATAGGCTGTAAAGAGCACGACTTCGGTGTCAGGAGTACGCTTCTTGATCTCTGAAAGCCAGAAAAGGCCTTCGTTGCCTGTGTTTATGTCCGTGTGGAAATTCATGTCCAGCAGCACTACGTCCGGACGGAAATCCGCCAGCCTGCTCACCAGCTCCTTCGGTGACGGGATCAGCTCCACCTGGGAGAAATGCAGCGGCAGCAGCACCTTCAGTGCCGCCCTGATTCCGCTGTTGTCATCAACAACAAGTATCTTTCCCTTATTCTTTGCCATAACAGATCAGGTTCATCATACAAATATAATCAAAAAACATCACATATACTTCTTCTTAAGTGTTTCAGCAGGATTGGTGCGTGCGCTGTGGAGCTTGCAAAGCGTCATGAGTCGGTAGGTGGCATCTGTCGGGTTGCATGGTTTCTGAACGGTTTGAATCAATAAGAACATATAGTTGAAAGCAAAGTCATATAAGAATATGCATAAAAGCAGATCCATTCTATTTTCAGTATGCCAAAGAACTTTGGGGATCCCCGATCATGTCGGGGATGACGTCCTTTTTCGTCATGCCCGGCCTTTTTCCGTCATGCCCGGCACCGACCGGGCATCACTCCTTCTTCAGCGCCTCGGCAGGGTTGGTGCGGGCGGCGCGGAGGGTCTGCCAGAGGACGGCCAGGAGGGAGATGGCGAAGGAGAGGGCAGTGGCGAGAGCCACGTACCAGCCCCAGCCCGGGATGGTCGCCAGGTCGAACCAGGGCTGCTCCAGCACCAGCCATACCGTAACAGGTACAGCAACTACATTGGCAATCAAAGTGACCTTCAGGAATGACCAGAGGGTGCGTCGTGTCTCCGAGTCGATTGTTCCTCCGAACACCTTTCTTACTGCTGTCTCGTGGGTATTCTCGTCTGCATAGTAGATGCTCATTCCAATCAGTCCCAGAATAGCGATAAGTACAATCATCAGAGCAATGCCAGTAACCACATTCTTGATGAATTCTATCTTCTGGAGGTCACGTTCAAGTATCTCGTCAAGGTACATCGATTCACGACCTATATGTCTGGGATCCACGACCCTGCATCCGCTTATCTTCTCGTATGCTTGAGCAATCACCTGACGTGCCTTTTCATGGTCACCCTTTGTCCTGATGATGTAGGCGAGATTGTAGTCATTAACATACTCCTTAGGGAAAATGTAGACATATCCGGCCGACTTCTCTTTAATCACCGTCGGCACTCCGCTCCCCGGATAATCATCAATTACTCCCAACACTTTGAATTGGGAATCTGTGTCATTGAATGCTTTCTGCAGAAATTCACTCTTATCCACCAGCTCCTTGAATGACTCAGTCATCCAGATACCGAACGATGCGTCGCTATACTTTTCCTTGATGTTGAATCCATATATGTTAAAGGCATCCTTCGTACAATAGATTTCATGAGCTACCGACCTCTGATTGCCATTTTCATCCAGAGCCAATTCACGATGATAGCCACTGAATACGGTGCCGTTTGTGTAGTCGACGGCCTCGATTTCAGGATGTGTCAGAAGTTCGTTCTGCAGTGCGTCATAATGTGTAAAGCAGTTTGACTCAGGCTCAAGTCTGTCACTTGGCAGCAGATAGAACAGATCCTTATGGTCAGATCCGCTGTCGATATTGATCAGGTTGTTGTATCCTACCTGAAGTATGATGCTGAAGGTTATGAAGGCTGTCGCCAGAACGGTCTGAATGCAGATGAAGACTTTATTCAATATGGTCTTTCTGTTGAAGCGGAATGTACCTTTGGTGACATCCAGGGCGCTGAAACGTGAAACATAATAGGCCGGAATGAATCCGGACAGGGCTGATGTGATCAGCAGGATCGTGAGCACCGCAATTACCGTCAATGGCTCAAACGATATGCTGAACCTGCTGCCAAGTCCGTCATATCCTTGAAGAAGGTTGTTTATGCCCGGAAGTGCAGCCACAGCGATGCAGATTCCTAATATCGTACAGAACACGGTTATGACAAATGCTTCTTTGAAATACTGGAAATATATAGCGGTCTTCTGCGAACCGAGCAGGTTCTTTGTTGCAGCTTCCTTCGCCCTCTTTCCTGCCAATGCAACATTGAGGCTGACATAGTTCATCAATGCCATGATCAGGAGAAGCACGACAAGGATAACGATGATATTGATGGTGAATTTCGTGTTTACCGTAAAGTACTTATTGGCACCATCATATGTGATTTCATCATATCTTACCAGGTGGCAATGCTCATCAGCGAGACGATTCTTGATTGTACCCACAAAACTTTCACGATAGCGTTCAGACCACTCTGCACTTTGGGTGGAAACAACTTCATCTATATACCTGTTGCCGAAGTCATTATAATGTCTGACAGTCAGATTCGAGATCTTTCTTTCAGCCTCATCGGCATCGACTCCATCCTTGAGCTTGACCATCGTGACCATGCCTGAAAGCATTTCCTGAAATGGAAGTGAAGGATTTTTCTCGCCGCGGGCCGACATTGCCATTATCATGTCGTTATACTTGATGAGACCATCACCGAAGTCCTTATAGATTGCCGTAATAAGATAATCCTTCTCCAGCAATGTGACTTTCTTGCCGATTGCGTCTCCTTCGGGGAAATAGGTGTTGGCGAAGGTCTCTGAAACACCGACCTCCGAGGGTGTCTTCAGGAAACCGGCATCGCCTGCAATGAAATCCTGCGGGAAGAAATCAAAGAAATTCTCCTCACACCAGTTGATCTTCACGCAATCCGCATTCTTGAGGGTGAAATGTCCCGGATACAGGAGCACGGTACTGGTAGTTTCGATTTCGGGAATGTTGTCAGCAAGATGTTCTCCGAGGGCCCATGTCGTATGGAATGAATCCTGATAGCACACAGCATAGATGTCCTCATAATCAGGATTCTCATGTCCCATCTTCACAATGTTCACCAGCCAGCTGGCCAGTATTATCACAAATGCGAGCGACACGCTCAGACCAACCACCTGTATGGCGGTGTACCTCTTGTTTCTGCTTAAAAATCTCAGATAACTTTTCATGTCCTATAATATAAAGCTGAAAAGGGGAATGGAAATCATATAACCCAATTTATGATGCGTATTTTGTTTCCAACTAACAAACCCATTCCCCGATTCAGCGGGAGAATTCATAGTTTATTCCTTCTTCAAGGCCTCAGCAGGATTGGTGCGCATCAGCCGGATAGCCTGGATGACAACTGCTGCAATGGTAACTGTAAGGACGACAGCAAAAGCTCCGAGGTATATGACTGGGGAATTGTCAGTACGGATGACATAGCCTTCCAGCCATCGGCCGATGACGGTGTATGCTATCGGAATGGCTGCAGCTGCTGACAACACCACCGGAAGCGTGAAGTCGAAAGTAATCCTGCAGATCATCTCCTTCCTCGTACATCCGAATACATTGCGGACAGCGTTACTCCTTTCATTTGACTTTGCTTGATAGCTGCTGAGTCCGATGATGGTCATTATAGTCATCAGGATGCAGATTATGGAGAATCCGGTCAGAAGTTTGAGGATATTCTGCTCTTCACGTATTTCTTCCTTGAGAGATTCTTCCAAGGTACTTATGAAAAAGAGATTGTCATCATAGCCCTTCGAATAGTAGAACTCCTTGATCTTCTTTATGACTTCATTTACATTTTCATCAGTCTTTATGCACAAGCTCTGCCCGCTGGTAGCTTCAAAATCATTCAAAATATTGATTCCCATAAACTTACCAGCAGTTTCCTCTATTATTCTTCCCAGCTTGATATCAGAGATTGTACCACATACAGGAATGTCATTCCACTGGTAGTTGATAACGTTGTTTTCCATGAAGCCTCCAATGCTTTCATAAGTGCTCTGGCACAGATATATATTATCTTTCCCGTTTGCTGCAGCAAAGTCCTCAAGAAATGCTATGCCCAGAATCTCGAAATATGCACGATCTCCCTCCACAAGCCTCAATTCGCCTGTCTGTCCGTCTTTATCAGCGATGACAGATATTCCTGTCATGTCCGGGGTGTTTACATATGAACCTACTCTGCTTACATAAGACTCAGCCTGCAGTTCATCGATGTATCTATGCATATTCTTATATGGGGGATAAAACGAGATGTGTCTAATGTAGAGAAGTGTTCGAGTGATGTAAGTGATTGAGGTGTTGAGAGTTGGAAGTGTTTTGGCTGGCGCGATGATGAAAAACGAAATGTGTCAAAAGTTAACATTTGCTTAACATTTGCTTAACATTTTGCCAGGTGCGTTCGAACAGTGTTCGAGTGTATGTTAACATTAGGGCCAAGGATAGGCCAGAAATAGGGCGAAAATCGCCAAAATAGACCGCTGTGAGGGCTTTTTAAGGGCCAGCGCAGCGGTCTTCTTTTATGGCGTTCGAGTGGTCGGATCGTGGCTTTCTCGATGGAGCTTTTCCTGCCGGATCTTGAGGTCTGAAAATTTGGTTAGGGGGTCATTTAGGGGGTCGTTTAGGGGGTCAAAAATTTGACCTTAAAAAACGAAATATCTTTATTAGGGGGTCGTTTAGGGGGTCAAAAACGAGAAATAAAAATGCGCTTCGGGGGGGGGTATATAGACAAAGTGTAGTTATTTGGAACTTAAAAAATATATGTTCATACACCCCTTATGACACAATGAAAAACAAATGAAAATACCACGTAAATAGTTGATGTAAAGCCGTTTACGTGGTAAAATATATAAAAAAGAGCTATAAAAAACCTTAGAGGAGTCTTTAATCAAGGGAAATAGATCCTATTACTACAGCAGATTGAATGATCTCGCTGATGATGATGTCGCAGTCAGGATAATCAGGGTTGTCAGCTTTCATAACGATTGACTTATATGATGGACCTGGCATTACGCGCCGGATGATCAGTCCCTGGTTGCAAGTCAATACGGCGTGTACCTTGCCCCATTGCCAGAAGGTCTGCATGTCTATGACGCGGCATGCGAGAAGGGTACCACTCTTGTATCGCGGATACATGGTGTCATCAGTCACGCGAAGTAGGAAGTCTGCATTCCTGAATTCCTTTATATAATAATAGTCTTCTGTGATAAGTCTCTCGATGCCCTCGCGATCGAAATGCGCCAGTCCCCTTTCTGTGATGATCGGTACTTTGCCGGCGTTGTCATTGTCGCAGTAGACGAAATCAGAGTCATCTGCCTGAATCTCTTTAGGGTATTGCGGAATGATAGGCGATGATGCCGGTTCTATGGCGGGAACGCTGTCTTCTAATTTTAACATATCACCCTCGCCAGTTAATAACCAGCGTGCATCAAACTCATCATACGTGTCTATAATTTTACTCAGGTTGTTGGAAGATATGTCGGAGTTCTTCTTAATAGCATTAGATAGCACCCCTTGAGTGATACCAGCTTTGGACTCAAAGGATCTAACGCTCATCCCCTTGTATGTAATAACCTGCTGTATTCTATGCGATATTGATGACATTGTGTAAAATTTATGATATAATGTGCAAATATATTAGCAATATTATTGCAAGTGTGGATAATTATACATACTTTTGCAACACCTAACCCAGTGAAGTGGGGCAAAGTTACTGAAAAATGTCAATTAATCAACACAATGTTATGAAGATAGAGGAAATCAGAAAACTGCTAGTAGGCAAACATATCCGATATTACAATGGGTTCAATGGTCATCTGGACTTCTTTACTATCGGATATGCTGAAAAGAAAGGAGATAGTATAAAGGTTTCTCCAGAAAAGGGTAAAGGAATCGGAATATATATTCCTAATGAATTCTTGCAGGAGCTTGTTGACACAGGTAAATACAAGACAATGGGAAACGTAGAAGGATGCCGTTTCTGCGAGGAGTGGGAACTTAGAAAATAATTAACACAACATAATATGAAGAAGGAAATCAAAGTAAGTGTGGCTGTCCGCGATCAGATCGCAGACAAGTACGGTGTTTCACGCCAGGCAGTATGGGCTGCGTTGACTTATATCACCAGGGGCGCGCGCCCTGACAGCATGAGGAGGGATGCACTTGCCCTCGGCGGGCGTTACATCGAAGAGAACTTCATGCCTACCTGCACCTGTCAGCACACCGAGACGGGAATCATCCAGACGTTTGCAGCCGGTGTGGTTCTGACGATCACTCAGGGAGACGCCGTAATCACCAAGAATGACGAGGTGGTCGCAAGGTATGACCAGATTGACGTGGCCGGCTGGGGCGCGCTGTGTGCGCAGGCTCAGAGGCTCGCTGAGACAGGGATGTTGGACATGGCAAGCTAGGAGGGAAGAATATGACACTTGAGCAGTTTAATGAGGCTATTCAGATAATATCGGTGCAGCACTCCTCTACAGTTAAGATTAACAGTCCCAGAGGCAACTTTGTCGGAGATCTCGGTGTGACAAACTTTCGTCTTCACGTAATAAAATCTGTGCCTGCAGTGATTAAGGATCTTGCGGCAGCAGGTTTCTCGCTCAGTATGACAGAAGACGGGCTTTTTGTTGACAAATACTGATGCATATAAAATATTTTTTAAGAAAAACAACGGTTTGGGCTCTGGACAGGCTACTCTCTTATAGCATAACGGTAATGCAGCGGAGCGCTCCACAAGACTTGGTTCGCGGATCTGGGTTCGAATCCCGGTAAGAGAGCAAAAGAAAAGACTTAGAACAGTATTATAATGGAATTCTTAGGTAAAGCGATAGCGGTGACGGTGGCGGAGCTGACGAGGTCGGATGACGGGGCAGCGGTGTTGAGCTATGAGGCATATAAGAGCCTTGCTCGCCGTAATAGTCTTGTGATCCTCCGTCCGGGCAAGGGCCTAGCTCACCCTGCGCTTATTGATTGGAATTCTCTGCCTATGAGATTCAAGGAGGTATGGATCGAGAAGTACGGAGATCCGAACGACCTCCGCAAGGAGCAGATGGACGAGCTCACTTATGACACCGATGCAGTCGCCTTCTTCGCCGGTTATCAGCTGGCTGACGGCAGTTATCTGAAATCATCTTTCCAGGCTGAGTATGTGCTTAACGCGACGGTACTCAACCGTCTTGTGGAGATGGCCGGAGACCAGAAGGTCATCAGATCGCGCTGCAGGATGTCGTCGAGACTGAACTGGGACGGCATATATAACGAGTGTGAGGCCCTGAGACTTCAATACGGCCACACATTGCCGGCGAATACGGCTCGTCTTCGCGACAAGATCCGTCAGTACCAGGCAGAAGGCTATGAGTGTCTGATCAGCGGCAAGCTCTGCAACAGCAGCGCCATGAAGATCACTCCGGAGGCAGGTCGTCATATTATCGCTCTCAAGAGAAGCAGGTTCCCACGCCGCACGAATGCTCAGATCTTCGAGGAGTTCAACCGTATCGCCGTGGAGAAGGGCTGGAAACCGCTGAAGGCTGTGTCAAGCCTGGTGCAGTTCCTGAGCCGTCCGGAGGTGGAGGTGATGTGGAAGGACGTTGAGATCGGCGAATACGCCCTCAATATGAGGACCCGTCGTCAGAATAAGACCATCATGCCGAAGCTCCGCGACTCCATCTGGTATGGTGACGGCACCAAGCTCAACCTGTACTACAGGGTGCTTGATGTCAAGAACGGTGGATGGAAGCTTGCCACTACCTCGGTGTTTGAAGTTGTCGATGCAGCCACTGAGTGCCTTATCGGATATCACATATGCCCGAATGAGAACTTCGAGGCGATGTATGAGGCATATCGTCAGGCGATAGAGTTTGCCGGACATCTTCCTTATGAATTGGTATTTGACCAGCAGGGCGGTTCCAAGAGGCTTGACGCCCAGGACTGGTTTGAAAGGATAGCGACACTGTCACGCCATACGGCGCCCGGCAATGCGCCTTCAAAGTCAATAGAGCTTCTTTTCAATCACTTCCAGAGTCAGGTTCTTTTCCAGAACGTCAACTTCACCGGTCAGAACATCACTGCAAGGGCGGACCGCTCTCATGTGGATATGGAGTTCCTCCTGGCCAACGTGGAGAAGCTGCCGACATACCAGGAAGTCTGCCAGATATATGCGGAGTGCCGTCGCACATGGAATGCCATGCCGCACTCCAAGACCAAGGAGGTAAGGATGGAGATGTACATGTCGCAGGTCAACGATGCTACTGTAGTGGTGACCGAGGGCATGAAGAAGAATCTCTACATGGTCAAGTCCAACAAGCCTGTCAAGGTCACCAACCATGGCATCGTCCTTCAGATCAAGAACGAGAAGTTTACCTATGAGGTCGTGGACGCCAACGGCATGCCGGATCTGAACTGGCTGCACAAGAATCTCAACAGAGGCGTACATGTGGAGTATGACCCTCACAATCCGACAACGGATGTGCGCCTGTATACCAAGGACGACTACGGGTTCAGATACATCTGCGATGCCAAGGAGTACACTGTCATCCACAGATCAATACTTGAGCAGACACATGAGGAAAGGTCGTTCATGAGGCAGATGGAGTGGGAAAACAAGGTGATGAGGGTGAAGGAATATATGGAGAAGCAGCAGCTTGAATTTGACCACAATGTGGCACCTGAGCAGCATGGATTCAACCGTCCGAATATCAAGGGAGTCAGCAATAAGGAGTTTGAGCAGATCTATGAGCAGCTGATGGCTGAGAAGTGGCCAGAGCAGGAGCTTCCTGACAATGCGGCCGAGGTGCTTCCGGACAGCATTGGAAAGATCCAGAAGGTCGTGAGCAATACGACCATGGACAGAGCATCCTACTGGGATGTGGTATAGCGGAAACAACAACAAAACCATTATAGATATGATTACAGATGAAAAGAAGAGCAGAATCCAGCATCAGTTAGATGCTCACTGCGCAAGGTACAGCAGCCAGAACAAGGCTGCGAACGCACTGAAGGGCGTGTCTGTCGCCGTCATCAGCGACATCCGCAACGGCAAGTGGGACCGCATCTCGGATGACATGTGGCGCAGGCTGGAGAGCCAGCTGGTCGCATCCGGAGAGTGGAAGGTCTATCAGACCAATGCCTACAATCAGATGTCCTGCTACCTCGACAGCTGCAAGAATGACGGCCTGGTTATGTGGGTCGTGGCTCCGGCCGGCACAGGCAAGAGCACAGCTGCGATGGACTTCCGCAACAAGAACAGGAATGTCTTCATCCTGACCTGCAGCGAGGACATGAACAAGACCTCGTTCATCAAGGAGCTGGCAGCTGTCATCGGAGTCAAGGCCGACTGTCTCACAGTGAGGGAGACTCTTGCTGCCATCGTGAAGGAGCTCGTGAAGATGGACCGTCCGGTACTCATCTTCGACGAGGCCGACAAGCTCACTGACCGCGTCCTCTACTTCTACGTGTCTCTGTACAACGCCCTGGAGGACAAGTGCGGAATGATGCTGCTGTCTACTCATAGCATCAAGAGGCGCATGGAGATGGGAATCCTGCGCCAGAAGAAGGGATATGACGAGCTTGAGAGCCGCATCGGCCGTCAGTTCGTGCCACTCCGCGCCGTCACATCTTCCGAAGTCGCCGAGATCTGCCGTGTGAACGGTCTCAACGCACAGGAAGCCATCACCAAGGTCACCAAGGAGGCGTCCGAGGTCAACAACGACCTCAGGAGGGTCAAGAGAAGTGTATACAAGGAGCTGCAGCAGCTCACATTATTCAACTAAGGAGGACAGGACTATGAAGAAGAATATCGCAACATTATTGAGAAGGATGGCTCAGTGGCTTGACCCTCAGGATCCGGAGATCACAGGATATGCCCGTAAGGTGGTGGACTTCATTCCTTACAATGGAATAGACACTTATCGTCAGCTGGTTCTTGCCGGCGAGGAGTACAGGGCAAGGGAAGTCAAGAGCAGGATGCGCACTATAGCCGAGATCAGTGCCATAGCCAACCTCGGAGGCGAGCTCAATGAGAAGGGAGTCGTAAGATTGGAGCATAACTTCGGCACGACCGACCGCGTCATCAACGGCATCAAGTGCCAGCCGAACGGTGTTACAGTGGTTGTCGAACTTAGAGGGACATGGTCATGAAAAGGACGATATCTGGCAAGCAGCTGCTGACGATCAAGCCGGATCTGATCACTCTTGAAGAAGGCTGGCATGAATGCCTCGGAGATATCCCGCGCCACTGTGTAGTCTTCGTGTGGGGACAGTCAGGAAACGGTAAGACAGGAGCGATGATGAGTTTTGCCAAGGCATTGACAAAGTATGGCAAGGTGCTCTACAACTCATGCGAAGAGGAGTTTGGCTATTCGATGCAGAACAATGTACGCCTTGCAGGACTGCATGAGGTGGGCAAGAGGTTCCAGCTGACAATAGACTCTCTTGAGGAACTTTCTGACCGGCTTGAGAAGCCGAAATCACCGGAGTTCGTGTTCATGGACTCCGTGCAGGCGATGGGATTGAAGAAGTCGCAGGTCAAGGAGTTCTGCAACAGGTTCCGCAATAAGATGCTGGTCTTCATCAGCTGGGCTGACGGTAATCTTCCCAAGGGCAGGGTCGCTCAGGATCTCAAGTTCGACGCCAGCATCAAGATATGGGTAAGCGGATTCAAGGCATTCAGCCACGGACGATTCTACGGTGAGACCGGTGAGAAGATCATATGGGATGAGGGCGCACGCAAGGCTTACGGCCGGGAGAAGAAGGAGGTGGAAGATGGCAACGATTAAGACACCCGACCAGATACGGGGATACCTGCGTAAGCAGAAGTGGATCCATAAGTTCGCCAGGAATATGAAGGAGGTCGGCAAGCTCTCCAGAAAGGAGGTCGTATTGATCCTGTCAGGAAGGTATGGAGTCTACACAGTGTCAGCCGGCTTCGACTGGGGCACAAGTCCTCAAGGACATGAGTATTGGTATAGCATTCACAAGGAATTCGAAAGGTGGTATTACAATGGGTAAACAAGGAAAGACACACGGCCGATATGGCCGGTTCTGGGGGCTGATCCAGGGAAAGCCTCACCTCGACAAGGAGGAGCTGGTGCTTCAGTTCACCGATGGCAGGACTACTCGTCTGCACGAGATGAAGGATGCCGAATACGAGGAGATGTGCGACTGCATCGCAGAACGCGATCTTGCGGATCGCAACAGCTACAGGGAGAAGGTCAGGAAGGCACGATCTTCGGTACTGAAGAGAGTCGGCAAGCTGGGCATCAACACCATTGACAACTGGGACGAAGTCAATGCCTTCCTCGCTTCTCCGAAGATTGCCGGAAAGTATCTGTACGAGATGAGCCTGGACGAGCTCAACGACCTGATCCGGAAGCTGGAGGCGATTCTTCGCAAGGGAGGACTCAGGAACCTCCGGGAGGACGAGAGTAACAAGGCCCGGGAAGATCTCAACAGGATGATGACATCCATATCTACATCTACGACAACTACTAGCCAGAAATATTTATCTTAAAAACATCAGCATTATGGGAAAAGAAAAACTTACATCTGTCGAAATGACGACAGACCAGCTGGCCGAATTCAGGGCCTTCCAGGAAGCCAAGGCTGCCGAGCAGGCCAAGGCTCAGGCAAAGCAGATGCGCGAGGATTACCGCGAGATGGTGGACGACGCGATCAAGACGTCCATGCCGGGCCTTCGAGCGGTGTCTGAAAAGCTTGCGGACTACAAGAGAAAGGTGTTCGAAGACTTCTCTGCGATCCTCGACATGAAGGGCGAGATGTTCAAGATGGAGAAGGGTGACGAACTCGACAACCAGTCGCACACCTTCACCAACAGTCAGGGCACAATGCGTATCGTCCTCGGACATTATGTCACCGACAACTATCTCGACACTGTCAAGGAGGGCATCGCGATGGTTCAGCAGTACATATCTTCACTCGCTTCGGACGATAAGTCACAGGCACTTGTGGAGATGGTGATGAGGCTGCTTGCCAAGGATGCCAAGGGCTCCCTCAAGGCATCGAGGGTCATCCAGCTGCGCAAGGCGGCTGAGAGGTCGGGAGCTCCGGAATTCATCGAGGGCGTGAAGATCATCGAGGAGGCTTACCAGCCTATCAAGTCGCGCACCTTCCTCAAGGCCTACGAGAAGAATGCCGACACGGGAGCATGGGTGCAGATTCCTCTGGGAATGACTGAAGCGTAGGAGGGCTGGCCATGAAGAAGAAGGAGAAGCCTATCGATCCGGACCGCATGGAGGCCCTGAACATAGAGACCAAGGCAATGGCGCTGGTGAGGACCATCCGAAGGAATGAGGAGCGCAAGCCGGCTGACCAGGTCGACCACACCGTCACAATGGTGACTAGAGACAAAGACAAGCTCGCCGTGATGATCTGCGGCTCCGCTCACAGGCTTGAGGACCTCGTGGTAGAGATGCTGGAGAAGAGACCGGAAATGCGGCAGGTGCTTGAAAATGCGATATATCGTTACGGACAACGCAATCAGTGGAAGTTATGAGAAAGAAAAGAAATGGTGGACGAGACCCGCAGCTTCTTGCAGCCAGGAACGCCAAGATACTTGAGAGGTTCATATACTGGACGGAGGAGCAGTCCATGAGGTCGGACAGGGCCATCACATTGATGTCGCAGCAGGAGTTCTTCCTGACTGAACAGACCATCCTGAAGGTGCTGAACGAGGCATACAGCCGGGATGGCAAGAAGGTCCAGGTGGTCTTTCATCAGCCTAAGCCACCGAAGCTTACACAGGAACAGAAGGAGTTGTTAAAGAAAGGTTAGATTATGGACAAGGAAAGAATTCAGAAGGCAGCGCAGCTGGCCGATGATCTTAAGAAGGTCAACAGAGCCCTCGCGCTCTATGAGGGGACCGACCAGGTGGCGGTGTGACTCAGCGGAAATGTAGATGGCGAGGCGATGTTTGCCTATCTGCCGAAAAGCATAGTACCGGCAATCTATCAGGTGCTTGTGGAGGCAAGGACATACATACTTAAAGAAATGGAGGAATTATAATGAGCAAATCCATATTTGACAAAATCAGAGATTATGGCCCGGTGACTTATCGTAAGAAAGTCACGAAAAGGAATCGTAAGGGACGCTTGTGGCGCGTACAGACTGTCATAACATATGTGAATGACAGGGTGAAGGTTAAACAGATAATTCACTATACAGCGAAGTAATATGGGAAAGAAAAAACACAAGGCAGTACCGCAGGGTATTCATGATGCGGAGTTCTGCGGCATGCTGGACGGAGTTGCCAGCACAGTAAAGGCAGTCAGTATGCTCAACAGGAATGAGGGTGTGACAGTTACAGTATCTTCATTCGATGAGCAGGTGGTGCTTCCTGAAGCGGTAAGGCTGGAAATCATCGAGGTGCTCAAGAGGCATGTCGAGAAGGTCAGGCCGTATATATCAATGATAGCCAAGAGTCTGTAATATGGTCGAGCGCTTGAAGGAGTATGTTCTTGAGCAGATCCAGGATCTGCCGGAACGCCAGCAGCAGGAGATCCTGCTGGAGCTGTCAGGAGACTTCGCGATAATGGCGGAATCTTATGAGTAATTATATAAATCTATAAAACTATAAAATATGGAACAGAAACAAATGGAAGCCAGATTAGCGGCATTGGAGGCAGAATTCGCCGAGAAAAAGCACACAGAAGAGGACATCATCCGTCAGCATAGAATGGAACTGGAGGCGGAGTTTCTTCATCACAATAAGACTGTCAGCGAGATCAAGATGAGGATAATGGCCAAGGAAAAAGATCTTGCTGCTCTCAAGAAGGAGCATATCTGCAGAAAAGCTGAGCTTTACAGTGAATTTGTCGAGTCAGATGAGTAAGCGCCGGAAGTTTGACAAGAGCTGCTATATTCCCAATCAGGTCGTAAACAGTAGTTTTCTTGTAAATTGGGACAACATCAAGACCGCAAGAGAGGGCGCAGCCCAGAATGCTAAGAACCAGAAGAGACTGGCAATGAAAAGAAAGTAGTATGAGTGAGAGACCGCCCGGTGCAAGCGGGGCGGTCTTTTTAGAATCAGAAAGATATGAAAAGATGGTATGAAGGTGATAAACCTTGCCCAGGCTGTGGAAGATCTGGCAAGGAGATAACAAGAGAATCCAAGGATGGCCTGTGTCCTCAATGTCGGCGACTGTTGGACAAAGCCCGCATAGGTGAGATGGAATCAAGAGAATACTCAAGAGTGTTCGTGACCTGGTATTCATTTTTCTATGCTCCGCTGGATACCGCGGTCCATGAGTTCCTCAAGAAGATTTCTATGGATGAAGCCAAATGTCTCCCTATAGTAGGGCAGTATAATTTGGGTAACAAGTGTGCGGTGACAGCATCTAACTGCTATTATATACCACGATTTGTAGCCGTGGCATTGGATGAGCTGATCCAAGCGCTTATGAAGGAAGGGGGGATGTTAAGAACAGCGCATGATGAGCTACCAAAGAAGGCTGCGGAGGAGGTGGCAAAGGAAAAGCAAAGATACTTTGCCGAAGGAGTGGCACACGGGAGACAGTTATTGATACAGTTGAATAGAGGGGAGATATCGTTGCAGGATTTTAACGCGATCCCCAAGAGATACTAACAGGAGGTATATATGAATTTGGCAAATGTTGCACGAGTGGCGTGCTTACATAATGAAATGGAGGCTATTCACAAGATGCAGAAAATAATAGCCGACACTGCAGACATTAATTTAGCAGTTGGTGTCAGAACTACATTTGTATGCAGCCTTGCGAAGAATGAACAACATGAAATTACGAGTAAGAGAATGATCGAGCTCTTTAACAAGGCTCTTTATGATAGGCTTAATGAAATCGAGAAAGAGATAGAACTTATGTAATTGTGAATCAAATGCTGATATAAAACTATTTTAAAAAAGGTTGGTTCTAACAATATTCTTTATAATTTTGAACAAACTTTAAAAACAAATGCTATGAAATTGACGGAAGCTAAAACTGTTGCAGATTTGAATCCTAAGGCTCGTAAGAGACTTTTAGGATTTACATTTGGGATTCTTGCAATTCTCCTAATTTTGTGTTTAATACCGAGCGGAGAGAGTAGCGATGCAGGTGAAAAGGTTGAGATACCGGAGTACTACATTGAAGGCTTTGAACCTGTCACCACCTATATGAACCTGAAAGAATGGGGATTTACAGTGAAAAAAGATTTCGATGTACAGGCCGGTAATTTATGGACATGCACAAGGGAAGATTATGGTATAACGCATACCGTTACAATCTATTCACCGAAAGCAGCCAATAAGGCTCAAAGTATGCGTTTGAACATAATGGTAGAACCTGGTTATGCCTCAATTAGTCAGGGGAAATATTTTGCGGAAAAAATTGCTACAATCATATATGATTCTGCAGATCAATCAAAAGCTCGTAATTTTGTTCAGGAAAACTACAATAACGACAAGGCTTCAATCATAATAGGAGATGCCGTATTTACCATGTATGCTCCATCAGATTATGTTAGAATGCTGAATGTTGATAAATATATACCACAGTGAGAGACGTCTGAATGACGAAAAAGTGCGACAGGTTTCTGCCGCACTTTTTTATTTCATCAGTTTGAAGCCGATCTTCGGTCTTGCCTGGGTTGTGACTGTCTCCGGCTCGATCATCTCGGTCACTGTGCACGTATAGGTGGATTCGTAGACCTTGATGCCGTGGACTGCCGTGTAGAAGCGCGACTTTGTACGCATAAGGGCCGATTCTTCGGCGATTCTATATCCCTGAAGGAGTTTGTGCAGCTGGCGCCTCTTCTCCTCTCTACGGGCAATTAAATGCGTCGTTCCGGACGATCCGTGAGTGTCGTCGTAACAGTCTATGACCAGACGCACCTTGACGGTGGCCGCGCCCTTCTGATTGAGTCCTGAGGTGTTGGACCATTCGACTGATGACGCATCGATGAGTACTGCAGGAAAGGTCAGCGGGTACTGGTTCTGGCTCTCCTGTTCCAACGCCTCAAGCTGGCCGTAGTCCTCATCCACGACCTGAAGCTCCGGCATGTTCTGGCTGATGTGCCTAATGAGATCTTCGAGTAAAGCTTCCATGATTCTGTGCAAAATTAAGTAGTTCCTGATTGATGATGTCCGTGACTATCCTGTCGACTTCCGGGTGTTCACCGAGGAATTGTCGCTTCGGTATCTTGATCTTGCTGCCTACCTTCTTGAGTGCCATATTGCGCCAGAAGTCGGCTTCCTTGTTGAAGGTGTCTGCCTTCTGCTGGTTCTTCTTGCCCTTGGCTTGGCTGTACATTCCTCCGACGAGTCCGCGCTTGTAGTATTGGCTCCAGAAGTACTTCTTCATCCTTTTCGTGACGGTGATCTCTCCGCCGTCGTTGTGGATCTGAGCGTACACGAGCGTGTTCTGTATGGTCACTCTGCCTGGCTCCGGCACATAGTCTGTGGACATCATTAGGTGATTTGTGCCGGAAAGCATCGGGCCATAACCTGGTCCGCTGAAACCGAGCTCAGTTCGCATCGGCACCTTCCATGGCCGGCCGTAGAACCCGCCCTGTCTGAAGTTCTGCCGCACACTGTCACGCACCGCACGACCTACCTTGACCGGCAGGACCCGGTCCTTCAGCCTGATCAGTTCCTTGACGGCCTTCTCGACTTCTTTCTGTATATCTGGTGCTGGCATATTTTTCGTAATATGTTGTTATATTTAAAAATATATCTATATTTGCAGTCAAGATAGCCCTTAAATAGATGCTGACAATCGCGAGTCGGAAGAGCGCAAGCCCTTATATGAGAGGTTGGACTCCTCTTGTTTAAGGGCTATCTTATTTTTATAATGTTTTTCATCTTCAAATCAGAAGCATTGACTTTCCCGGCTGTTGTAAGTTGATTAACTTTAAGCTTGATTCTATCCACTTTAATCTTTTCATCAAAGTCAAACACAAGCTTATATGATTGTTGCGGTGTATTCCAGACATACCATATGTTTTTCTTGTCATCGTCAAAATACACGTCACATTTAGCAAGGTTAGACAATGCTTCTACAAGGTCAGTTTCAGGCATTCCTATCCCCTTTGCTGCTTTTGTAGCTCTTAATGCATGTTGCATCCCAACATCAGAAACAATCAGTCGATCTGTAGAGGGTTGTATATCTCGTTTCTTTAAGAACGCTACAACTGGTTTATCTATTTGCCCTAAGTCTGCTGAAGCATTGATTGGCTTGTGACGATGCACATTATCTAAGACCATATCGATCATATCTCTCGTGGTCGAGCGAAGAACTTTTTCTGTCCTTACTCTCATTTCACTTACCTTCTGAACATTAGGCTTTGCTTTTGCAATTAATCGCTCGATCATCTTCTTGGTTTCAACCATCTTGTTGCGATTGGGCCCGTAGTAACATGCAAATGCCTCTGCAAAGAATTCGTCAACATCTTTTGTAGCATAGTAGCCAAGCACGTCATAAAGTTCGTTGAATCCATTCCGAGTTACACCTGTAATGCCTTGAACTCTCATGGCATCACTTTTCATGTTGTACTGATACATTAATTTATGTCCAAGCTCATGATCGATAACATACCGTATTACGTCATCTTCTGAGGCAACAGGCGAGTATATAACTCCTCGCTTACGCCATGCCATTTCTATCTTCCATAAGCCTGATGGATTGTTCAAAAGCTTCTGACCAATATTTAATGAGTTTGTAGTGCTATCCCATGATGCGTAGGCATTTTTATTAGCAGGCTTGCCGAAGTTTTTGAACTTTGGAATACCAAATTCCCTCATTCGGTTTGCTACCTGATTAAGAATAGGCGTGAGGTTTTTTAGTTGCGACTTTTTAATAGTCAAAGTCACTTCCTCAGCAATATACTCTTTGATAAAGTCAAATGCTTCATCAACCGTAGCAAATTCACGGTCAAATGGAATATCCAACTTAGCTCCTACTGCAGCCTGCGCCCCTGCATATGACTTTGTTATATATGGGTGGCTATCAGAGAAAAGCTTGCCGTCATCGGCAGGGTTGTTATCAAGTCCCTTCTGCTGCGGTACCGGATAGAAGTCGCGGATCACTTCGTCATTGACGGGGTCATCTGTCTGCTGGAGGGTACATTTGCAGTTCCACCTGTCGCCCGGGCGGTGCTGCTCCCAGAACGGATGGTTCACAGGCAGGGTCAGTTTCTTCTCCCAGTACTGACGGTGGAGAGGATCCTGCTGCGGGGATGTGGTCGGCATCCAGCGGACATTCGGGAAGATGTCTGCTTCTGCCTCGAAGTGCTTCCAGTCGGCTGCCTGGTGAGCTCGGAGTACGGCTGTGTTGTATTCCGTCCGGAGCCAAGGACCGACATAGTGGTTGGTCATACCCTTGATATCCTCTACCCACCTGTCAAACTTCTTGAGCTGACCGTTTTCATCGAGCAGCTTAGAGGCAATGTCGTTCTGCATCCTATGCACTCGGAATGCTGACCAGATTGCATTGTTGGTGCGGATCTGATTGACAAACTCATCCGGCACATCCGGCCAGTCTGAGTCTGTGAATCCCTTGGCAGCTGCCTCGTTGAACAGACGGAGAGTCTCCCTGAAAATGTGGTCTTCTATCTCGTCGCGGACGTTCAGCCCTTTGTAGATGGCCCGGAGTCCTTCAGCCAGTGCCTTGGCATCGAACTGTATCTTCTGCCTTGTCGCGTTCTCGAATCCTCCGCAACAGTCACAGGTGTGGCCGTAGTACAGGTCATTGATCAGAACGGAAAGCCTGCCCCGTCCTGCGGGGCTTCCGAGAAAAAACCCCTGACCTTGTCCCAGAATGAGACCTCGACCTCGTTCTTGAGCTCCGGCATCTTCGGCTTCTTCTCGTTGCCTCCCTTCTGCAGCTTCTGCATCATGGCGTCCTGCTGCTTCCGTCTCTCCTCCTCTTTCTTGAGTGCTTCGGCCTTGAGCTGGTCGTAGTTCTCCGGCTTGTCGATGTCGAAGGTGTCGTACAGGTAGTCGTCATCGATAGGCAGGCCGAGCTTCTCGTGCAGCTGTGTCACCGCATTGAGTTGGACGGTCTTGTCAATGTTCCTGGCTTCGATGAAGCGGAACTCTCCGCCCTCGACATTGAGTCCCAGGGTCTGCAGGATCTTGAGCATCTGCGAGCCGTTGAGCACGGCGAGGATGAGTGCCTCGTCCTCCTCCTTAATCTCGTCTTCCTCCTCCTGATGGACGGTACCGAGCGCCTGTGTGCCGGTTGCCTTGGCATCTGTGGTGAGGGTGTTGCCGAGCATAGCGATGGACATCTGAGAGTCGCACTCGGCGGTGAAGTCCTTGTACAGGTCTGATGATCCTGTCTTGTTGCCCGATTCTATGATGTTCAGGGCGCTTTCCTTCGGGTGGATATAGACTGCATTGGCGCCCTGCCTGCGTGCGTCCTCGATGAGTCTCTTGCGGGCTTCCTCGTCTCCGGCGTCGTAGGTGTATTCACGGATAGGCATACCGAAGATCTGGCAGAACTGCGCCCAGTCTCCCATATTTCCGCGCTTGTACAGGACGTAAGGCATAATGGCAGACATCAGGCCGACGCCGCGAGGGTCATCGCCTACGACAAGGGTGTTGCTGAAGCTGTCCACCGGCTCGCCGTCCACGTCCGACTGGTAGCGGAGCACCACCTGCTTGACAGGGTCATAGTGCTTGCGAGGGATGCTGTCATAGTTGATGGATCCGTCGCTGTCGCGGTAGAACTGCAGCAGTGAGAAGCCCCAGAGCTCCGATTCAACGACGTCCTTTCTGAATCGTCTGAACCACGATTGTTTCAGCACCGCGTTGACCTCTTCGTCCGGCTTGTTGTTGCGCACGAACTCGATAGGCGTGCGGCAGGCTCCCACGAGCCTCTTGCGCTTGATGCCGATGAGGTGAGGGTCAGTGAGGAAGGCTGACTGATACATATCGTAGAGTCTTGCTCTGTTGTACATATCTATCGCCGTAGCACTGCTCAGCGAGCTCATATACTTCGCTATGTCGAAGTGAAAGAGCTCCGGTGCCTGGAGCAGTATGTCAAGTCTCTGTCTCTCTGGTGAGATCTGTGCGAATCCTCCGGCCTGTATCCTTCTGTTGGTCGCCGGTCTTCCTTTTTTTGCCATGTTCGAATAGTGTTTGAAGTCTGTTAGAAATGTGTCGTGCGGAACTCGTTGTTCTCAATCTGCCACGGGCTCTTGTCCGCAGCCTCTTCCTCGGGCAGCCTAGGCGCCCCGTCGATGGTCAGGAGCCCTGCAGCGACGCCCTTGAGCCAGTCCACGGCCCTCTCGTAGCGGTCCTTGCGCACCTGCGACATCTTGTAGGGGTTATGTATGCAGGAGAGGTGATAGACGGCGATGTCCTTGGCGTACATCAGCACGAGCGGGTGTCTTGCCGTGCCTTGCGCCGTGAAGATCTTCTCGACGTCATAAGCCTTGTTGAGATAGGACTTCATTTCGGCGATGGCCTGCATCTCGCAGTCCTCGATGATGCGGCTGCCGTCATTGGCCTCGCCTCTGAGCAGGGAGTCCAGTATGTCCCTGTGTATTGTGCTGTCGTAGTCCGGCAGCTGGATAAATGTGCTCATATTACATTCTGTTACGTTTGTCAATCAGATCATCCACCTTGACGGTGTCGACGGTTGCAGAGACCTCTCGCATCTTCTGGTCGATGGTGTACTTGCCTCCCTCGACGCAGTCGGGACCGTCGGCGCAGTACGGCAGGTGCAGCTCGAACATCTTGAACTGGTCCATCAGCTCCATCATATGCGGGTTGTCCTTCTCGTCCTCGTTGAACACCAGACGGCCCTCTCGGTCCACCGGTTCAAGGTTCGCCTCGATACGGGTCGCCTTGTCGCCCTTCTTGCGGTCGTCTCCGCGGATGTACAGGTTCTCTCCCTTGAGGGCGTTCTTCTCGCGAACCATCGGCATAAAGACCTGTTCGAAGAATGGGTTCTGCAGGGTGTTGTTCTCCTGAATGAAGTAGACCGGCACACTGTCGCCGAGGATGCTCTTGAGGGTGTAGAACCACTCGATGTACTCGTCGTTGCTGGCGTGGGCGCAGAACGCCTTCAGGATGTAGTAGGTTCCCTTCAGGAATCCCATTGCCGTCACGGCCTTGGTGGAGTTCTTCTTGTCGGCCTTGCTGTTGGAGTAGGCCGGGTCACCGTACACGACGATGAACCTGAACTTCTTCAGTGGCGGTACCTTGCCGAGCGGTAGGTTCTTGAAGATCTTGCCCTCGGACACGGGGTTGTTCATGTACTCCTGCTGGAACGCCTTGGTGGAGATCTGCCTGCGGATGCGCGCTATATGCTCGGGCTTGTTCTTTTCCGGCCACACGCTGTTGCCGTCCTTGTCGACGATGTTGATGATATCGTGGTGGTCAGCCTTGGCTCCGGCTCTGGCTACGCAGGTATCTTTCGCGATGAGGTTGCCGCAGAAGATGATGAGGGTCGGTTCAGACACTGACTTGGTCGGATAGAAGGCCTCCTCCCACCATTCCCACTTCTTGTCGAGGATGGTCTTGTTGCGGCAGTCCGCATCGGTGTCGAAGTCGTCGAGCAGAAGGATGTCCGGACGGACGGCTTCCGCTCTGGATCCACGGGGTGCGTTGCCGGCACCGATGCCGAGGAATGACGCTCCGGTGCTCAGGACGAACTCAGAGTCGGTCCACGTATGCTTGCCCACCAGCTCACCATAGAAGGCGCGGAGTCTTCCGTTTGCCTCAAGGTTGGCCTTGTAAGGCCTCAAGAGACGGATGGCTGCGTCTTGGGTTGCGGATGCCAGGATGACATTGTGATTGCGACCGGTCAGCACCCTGTACAAGACCACGAACATCACGATGGTGGACTTGGCGAGCTCACGGCTCCAGCTGAGCACCTCGAACCAGTCGTCGTTATTGATGAGTCTGTTGATGGCCTTGACCTGGAACTTGGCAAACTCATACTTCGCATAGTTCGGGAAGAAGTACTTGATCCATTCTATAGGATGCTTTTCGAGATAGGCCTTCTTCTTGGCCTTCTCGGCCTCTGACAGGTCAACCTCGACGGGTGTGGCATTGGCTATGTCCTTGAGATAATCATCCCATTCCTGCTTCTTTTTTCTCTCTTCTGCTGTCATATCACTTCATCTGGTCGGTGAGGAACATGTCCCAGTACTTGGCTATCTTCTTGGCTTCGTCGAGGTCTATGGTGCGCATGAAGTTGCAGAACCCGATGCCCGCATCTACAAGTCCGGCAATATTCATTTCACTCTCCAGCTTCTTTGCTGCAGCCGACAACTTGATTATCTCATCTGCCTGGCCTTTGCTTGGTGCCATTATCATAAGCGCAGCTGGGACGTTGCCATTGTGCTCTTTCACGATTCTTTCCCAGTCCAGGGTCTTCTGGGTCAGCTGCTCTATTCTCAGATAAATGTTCTTCAGAATGCGGTCTTTTCCTGCAGTCGCATAGGTTTTCAGCTCGTCCCATTTGCCGGCCTCAGCCCACTTGGATATCGTCTGACGGGTACTGCCCACCTTTTCCGCGATCTCGGCGTAGGTGTAGGTGCCCTGTATGTAAAGCTCCTTTGCCAGGCTCTTCTTCTGTTCAGTAGTCAATGTTCCCATATATATGCGTTTTCAGCAAAGTTGGGAAGTCTCTCATAATTTGGAAAATATATAATTAATGAATGCGAATCGGTTTGGCGATGTTGGTATAAAGGTTTGATGTTCAGTAAATTACAATTTTGTTGAATCCTTTTGACGTTGCAAATTTGTGCAAAATAAGTTTGCAATGAAGGAAGGTTTTTTCAATGTGATATTGCCGGAGAAGCAAGAGGATGCCGTCGGCATTCTCCTGTACGGTTATATCGGAACCGAGGAGAAGGTCGACAGTGCCGCCGTAGTGGCGGAGATCAGGGAGCTGAGCTCAAGATATAAGAACATCGACGTGCGCATCAACAGCATGGGCGGCGAGGTGTATGCTGGTCTTGCGATCTTCAATGCCATCCGTGAATCCGAGGCGGACATCAACATCTACATCGACGGCGTGGCAGCCAGCATGGCAGCCGTGATCGCCCTGTGCGGCCGTCCTCTTCACATGTCCAGATTCAGTCGGATGATGCTTCATGCAGTGTCCGGAGGTGTCCATGGCTCTTCGAGCTACATCCGGGCCTATGCCGACCAGATCGATTCCCTCACGGAGACGCTGGTGGGTATCGTCGCCGAGCGTGCCGGTCTTGAAGCGGACGAGGTGCGTGCGCGATGGTTCGACGGCTCCGACCACTGGCTGACCGCCCAGGAGGCCCTTGACCTGAAGCTGGCCGACGGGATCTACGACCGCAAGGACGGCAAGGCCCCTGCCGAGGGATCCACCGCAGAGGCGATCTATGAATTTACTAACCGGCTGAATTCACAGCCACAAACAGACAATAATATGGTATTTATGGAAGAACTGAGGAAACTTTCCTCATTCAAGGATGCCGCGACTGAAGAGCAGGCGCTGGCAGCCGTTGCCAAGCTGGAGAATGAAGCCGCTAAGGTACCAGCTCTGGAGGCAAGAGTGGAGACACTTGAAAACGAAAGGAAGCAGGCGACCGCGCAGGCCCGCAACGCCTATCTCGACCAGGCCGTGACAGAAGGCCGTATCCAGGAGTCGCAGAAGGCGCAGTTCCTCGCCCTCATGGAACACGACGAGCCGGGTGTCAAGGCAGTCATCGACGCCATGCCGAAGGCTGCGGGACGCATCAGCAGCTTCATCGGAGGCAAGGCACAGTCACCGTCGGTGCGTGCACAGCTTGAGGCTATGTCATGGGACGAGATCGACAGGGCTGAGCGTCTTGCGGAGCTCAAGAACAACTACCCTGACCTCTATGAGGCGAAGTTCAACGAAACATTCAACAAGTAGACAATATGGCACTACAGAAAGAAGTATGGATTAAATCCATTGTCGACGGCCTCTGGCCGGAAGAGTCGTTTATGAGCAAGGCCGTGAACGACGACCAGTACGTGTCTAACAAGACAGTACACATCCCGAATGCGGGCTCTGCGTCAGCTGTCCAGATGGACAGATCGCAGCTCCCTGCAGCCTACAAGAAGAGGACTGACAACGAGGTGACCTACAACCTCCACGAGTTCACCACTGACCCGGTGGTCATCCAGTTCACTGAGGAACTCCAGCTCTCATACTCAAAGAGAGAAAGCGTGCTCCGCGAGGACCGTGCGAACCTTGTGAACCACGTCGGAGAATACATTCTCTCGGCTTGGGCTGGCGGTGTCACCAAGGTCATCACCACAACCGGTGCAGCCGTCAAGGCACACACCGCATCTGCGACAGGCACAAGAAAGGCGTTGACCAAGGACGACCTCCTCTCGCTTATGGCTGAGTTCAACGCAGAGGACATCCCGCAGGAGGGCCGTTACCTCCTCCTTGATGCCCATATGTATCAGGAGCTCATCACCAGCCTCAGCAACAACGAGATGGCCGCATACCAGGCTTGCGCAGACCTCAAGAGAGGTATCCTCGGACAGTTCGCATCGTTCAACGTGATGATGCGCTCGTCAGTGCTCCGCTACGCAGCTGACGGCACACTCAAGGCCAAGACTGCCGCTGGCGCGGCGACCGACAACGCCGGCGGACTCGCGTGGTACGAGGGCGCAGTCAGCCGTTCGAGGGGCGAGGTCAAGATGTTCGCCAGCGAGGGTGACCCAGGTTACTACGGTGACGCATACAGCTTCCTCGTGAATGCCGGTGGTGCTAGACGCCGCACCGACAAGAAGGGAGTGTGGGTAATCCGCCAGGACGCAGCAGCAGCAGCCTAACCTATAACGGGTCCCGTCACTCGGGCGGGACCCATTAAAACCGAATAGTATGCTACCAAAAGTAACAATCAAATATCTGAATGGTCTTCTGGGCACCGTGCCTGAATCTCAGGACGGTCTTCTTGCCCTGGTGCTTCTCGGAGCCACTCCGGTGGCCACGACGTTCGCCGAAGGCAAGCCGTGCAAGATATACGGCCCGTCGAGCCTTGACGACCTCGGGATCACAGCTGACAACAACGCACGTCTGGTGGAGCTTGTGGATGACTTCTACAAGGAGGCTCCGGAGGGTACGCCTCTGTACATCGTCGGCTACTCTGCCGCCACCACCATGGAGGACTTCTGCACCAAGGACACCGGCAAGCTCGTGAAGCTGGTCGAGTCCCTCAGGGGCGAGGTGCGCGGCGTGGTGCTCGCAAGCACAGCCGTGAGCGAGGTGACCGTCGGCATCTCCAGTGACGTGACCGCTGCAGCTCCGCTTGCCCAGGCTTCAGCCGAGCACTGTGCGGAAGCTCTCTACGCTCCGGTCTTCGTCATCCTGGAGGGCCGTTCGTTCGAGTCGGCGGCCAACCTGCCGGACATGACGCAGAAGGACTACAACCGCGTCGCCATCGTGGTCGGAGACACCAAGGAAGGGAGCGATGACGCAGCCATAGGCCTTCTTGCGGGCAAGGTGGCGTCCCTGTCCATCCAGAGGAACATCGGGGCCGTGCTGACCGGAAGGCTCGGCGCAGATGCGATGTACCTGGGCGACAGCCTGGTGGATGCGGACATGGACACCGTGCGCGCCATCCACGACAAGGGCTACATCGTGCCGCGCATCCATATCGGCCGTCAGGGCTACTACTATGCAGACGACCCTATGTGCTGCGCGCCTACGGACGACTATGCGCATCTGACGGCCCGCCGCACCATCGACAAGGTGGCGAGGATCGCATACGACACCCTTCTTGACTTCCTCGTGATGGAGGTGGAGGTGAACGAGGACGGCACCATGCTGCCGGGCGTGATCAAGAGCTGGCAGTCGGCGGTCGAGTCGGCCGTGGATGCTCAGATGACATCCAAGGGCGAGCTCTCCGCAGTGGACGGAAGCGGATGCCGCTGCGTCATCGACGCATCGCAGAACGTGCTCGCGACCGGCAAGGTGAACGTCACTGTCAAGGTGCGTCCGTTCGGCTACGCCCGCGAGATCGAGGCAAGGCTGGGATTCCTAACCAATAAAGCATAAGGAGGAGCGACATGCAGTTCAATACAAGAGAATACGAATGGTCTGACACCAGCGTCGTCGTGGCCGGCCGGATGGTGACGGGCATGCGAGGCGTCTCGTACACTTCTTCTCAGGAGAAGGAGGCTCTTTACGGCAAGGGCAACAAGCCTCACTCCATCCAGCGTGGCAACAAGAGCTACGCCGGCAGCATCAGGCTCCTTCAGAGCGAGCTTGAGGCTCTGGAGAAGGCGGCAGGGGGTGACATCCTTGACGCGCAGTTCAATGTGGTCGTATCGTATGGAAACCCTTCCAAGGGCGACTCCATCAGTACTGACCTCCTGAAGGGCTGCGAGGTCACCGAGGTGCCGAAGGGGCTCAACCAGAACGACAAGTTCATGGAGATCGAGCTCCCGGTGGTGATGCTCGACGTCATCCGCGACTACAAGTAAGATCCGCGCCTCCGGGCGGGTGTCCGGGGGCGTTATAATGACATTCTAACGACAGCAGAACAATGTTTGAAGCAACGAAAGACCAGATCCAGGAATGGAAGAAGAAACACGGAGTCACCGACATCATCGTCTATGAGGTGGATGACTTCAGGGGATATTTCCGCAAGCCCACAAGACAGGAACTGTCATATGCGGCGGTAGCCAGCAATCAGATGAAGGACGCTGTGAAGTACAGCGATGTCCTCATGAACTCCTGCTGGCTCGGAGGAGACAGGGAGATCATCGAAAGGGACGAATACTTCCTCGGAGCGTCTCCGCTCATCGAGGCGCTCTCAGAAGCCAAGACCGGTGAGATAAAAAAGCTCTAGAGCTGGCTGACGGGTCGGTGGAAGCGGATTTCATCGGTTACTACAACACGATGATCCGGTACTATCTGCACATGGACCCGGACAACCTGTCAGACCAGCAGTGGGCTACGACGATAGCCCAGTTAGCAGACATCCGTAAAAGAGAATCAGGAAAATGAACATCCTCCAGTTTGTCATCGACATAGCGGCCAAGGGCGACAAGCTTGTCACGACCAAGGTAGACTCCCTCCAGAAGAAGATCTATCAGACGGACGTGGCGGCCAACAAGCTTGCCATGACCATAGGCGGCAAGCTCAGGCTCGCCCTTGACTCTCTGCCGGGCGCCGAGTTCTTCATGCAGCCGATGGTCCTTCTGGCTGCAGGTACCGCAGCTGTGGCCAAGATGGGAATGGAGGCCGAGAAGACGGCCGTATCGTTCAACCTCCTGGCAGGCTCGCAGGAGAAGGGCGCCAAGGCTCTGGCGGAGATGAACCGTTATGCAGACGACACCATCTGGGACCGCAAGGACATCCAGGCCGCCGGCAACGCCATGCTGAATTATCAGATACCTGTCGAGAAGGTGGTTGACGACCTCAAGAGGCTCGGAGACGTGGCCGCGGGAGACAAGAACAAGCTGTCCACGCTGGCGACGGTCTTCGGTCAGATCAACTCGCTCGGCAAGCTTCAGACACAGGACTGGAAGCAGCTGATCAACGTGGGATACAACCCGCTGATCGAGATCTCTCAGATGACCGGCAAGAGCATGGCCGTCCTGAGCAAGGAGCTGAGTGACGGCACCATCACCATGGACATGGTGAGACAGGCGCTGATACGCGCGACCTCCGAGGGCGGGCGTTATTACCGGATGACCGAGAAGCTGGCGGAGACCTCGGCCGGAGCATTCGAGAGGATGAAGGGATCGGTGTCCCGCTCAATCCTGGAGATGTACAACATCCTGAGCCCCGTGCTGGTGCCTCTGTTCGACTCCATAGCTGCCGTGTTTGACAATGTCATCGTCCCGGCGATACAGGCTACCACCAACGTGTTCACGGCCTTCTACGGCGTCATACAGACCTGTCTTCCGGCCGTGGCCGGACTGACGGCCGCCTTCGCGGCGTACACGGCAGTGGCGGTGATCAACACGAGCGTCCTCAAGGGATGGAACATCCTGCAGCTGGCCCACTACGGCATCCTGCTGATGGTGGAGAAGGCGCAGTGGCTGTGGAACGCGGCGCTAACCGCCAACCCGATCGGACTCATCATCGCCGGAGTGGTGGGCCTTACAGCAGCCCTGGCGGTCTGCTGGAAGAAGTTCGCCGGCTTCCGGGCCGTCATACTGACCGTATGGGACACCGTCAAGGGCTTCGCGAAGATCATCAAGGACAGTCTCGTGGCAAGGCTCCAGAACCTCGTGCAGGGGCTGGGCAAGGTCGGAGAGGCTCTCTTCAAGCTGTTCAAGGGTGACTTCTCGGGAGCATGGGAGAGCGCCAAGTCGGCCGGAGTCCTGCTGTCCGGAGTCGAGAGGAGAAGGCAGTCGATGACGGCGACCCGCGGCCTCATCACCGGGATGGGAGACACCTACAGGAACAACCTCGAAGCGGCAAGGGCTGCCATCGGCAAACCGAAGGGTGCTGCGGGAGTGGATGAGAACACACCGGCTGCAGCAGCTGCCGGAGCCGGGGCGACGGAGACACAGATGGCGGGAGAGATCACCGCGGGAGGAACCAGGAACACCTCGATCACACTCAATATCGGGAAGTTCTGGGAGGACATCAACGTCTTCCCGGCAGAGGACATGGACATGAACACAATCTCAAGGAAGGTCCTTGAGGCTATCAACAGGTCTCTTGAGGCCGCAACCAGTGCAGCGCGATGACACAGTACAAGTACCCTCCTTTCTTCGAGTTCCTGCAGTCTGCCGTGCAGACGGCCGACGGCGAGGGATTCAGCCTTCCGGAGATGAATCGGCAGCAGCTTGAGACAGCTGCGGTCAACGCCACCGGGGTGCCGATGCACTGTCCTCTGTGGATGCGTCTGGAAGGAGAGGAATGGTGGCTCCTGCCGTACGAGCCCATAGTGACCGTGAACGGCAAGAACGTGATCGCAAAGAAGCAGGTGGCCAAGGGAAGGGTCAGAGGAACCATCAAGGAGAGATGGTCGCAGGATGACTATCAGATAAGCATCAACGGCATCCTTACCGACCAGTCGGGAGGATATCCCGACGAGGATGTGAAGACCCTCAGAAGACTCTGCGAGGCTGCAAAGGTCCAGGTGATGAGCCCGCTGCTGGAACTCTTCTCGATCGACAGGATAGTGATAGAGAGCTTTGACTTCCCGTTCACGTCCGGACCCAACAACCAGGCATATACCATAGGCGCCGTGAGCGATGACATATACAAGCTGCTGCTAAGGCAGGAAGACCTGAAGATACAGTGACATGCTGACGATGAGATATGACATACAGGTGGGCCAGTACAGGCTCGGGATGCTCGAAAAGGTCGAGATCAGCAGGTCGGTGGAGCTGCTGGCCGACACGGCCGTCATCACCCTTCCTGCGGCCGAGTACAACACCGCACTGGACGTGGAGTCGAAGATCCACAGAGGCGACCGTGTGATCATCTCCCTGGGATATGAGGAGACCGGCATGGTCGAGGAGTTCCGGGGCTGGGTCCAGAGGGTCGGTACCGACAGCGGGACGATCACCCTCGAATGCGAGGACGACCTGTTCAAGTTCAGGGTGGCGCTCAAGAACCGCCAGTACAAGGCGGTCTCGCTGGCAGCCCTTCTGCGTCAGGTCGTGGCAGGCATCGGAGGTGGCTACACCGTCGACTGCAGCTACAGCTGGACGTATGAGAAGTTCACCGTCAACAACGCGACCGGCTATGACGTGCTGAAGAAGGTGCAGGAGGAAAGCGGGGCCGACATATACATCCAGGGCAGCACCCTTCACGTGCATGCGCCCGGAGAGAAGCTCGGCAAGGACGTCATCTATGACTTCTCCCGCAACGTGCAGAAGTGCGACCTCAGCTACAGGCGGGCAGACGAGAGGCGCGTGCAGGTGGTCGTCAAGGCCGTGATGCCGGACGGGAAGGTGAAGGAGAGGCAGTACGGCAGCACGGGAGGAGACAAGGTCACCGTCAAGTGCGCCACGTCCGATGATGCGTCGATGAAGCTCCGGGGAGAGTCGGAGCACAAGAGGCTCACCTTCGACGGCTACGACGGCACCATCACCACCTGGCTGGTGCCGCACGTCATCCCGGGCGACTGCGCCCAGCTGCATGACGCCGACTATGACTACAAGGATGGAAGATATTACGTGCGGGCTGTCAAGACCGAGTTCGGCAGCTCAGGCGGCACGAGAGAGATAGAGCTCGGATTCAGACTGACATGACACCGGAAGCAAGACTCGTACGCAACCTCAAGGGCATCACGCCGGCCTCCATATGGCTAACGCAGGGCATCGTCACCGCGGTCGACGGACTCACATGCACCGTGGAGATCGGAGACGCACAGATAGAAGGCATCAGGCTGAGGGCCTCACTGACCGGAAGGGAGAGGCAGATCCTGACGGTACCGAAGATCGGAAGCGCCGTCACCCTGGGATCGCTCAGCGGAGACATCAACCAGCTGGTGGTGCTGCAGGTCGACGAGGTGGAGAGCATCACCGTCAACGGAGGACATCTCGGCGGACTGGTGAAGATCCAGGAACTCACCGACAAGATCAACGCCCTTGTCGATGCGTTCAACAGGCATACGCACACCGTGCAGCCCGGCATGGTGATCACGCCTTCAGGTGCCAATACAGCTCCCGTGCTGGTGCCGGAAGTGACGGTCCGGGCAGCGAAGCTGGACAGGAACGACTTCGAGGACATCAAGATCACGCACTGACATGAAAGGGATACAGATGACAGAATACGACCTCGACGTGAAGGTCGTGAGGGACGAAGACGGCAGGATCGCATCGGGCCTGGTGGTCGGGGACATCCTGAACCAGAACCAGGCGATGATCCTGAGCCTCGGCAAGGGCGAGCTCAAGAGCAACCCGTCCGTGGGTGTGGGGATGATGGACTACCTTCTGGACCATGACATGACGGGACTCCAGAGGGAGATCAGGGAGCAGCTGGAGATGGACGGACAGACAGTAGAATCGGTGGCTGTCGGAAGTTTGGGAATAACGATCAACTCAAAATACTGACGATATGGAAAATCTGTTTACGCCGCTCAAGTCGGCAATGGTGACGGCCTTATGTGCCATCCTCGCATTCTTTGCGCCCATAGCGAACCTGATATTCGCTGTGTTCATCATCTTCCTTCTGAACTGCATCGCCGGCATCATAGCCGATGTGGTGACGGACAGCAAGAGCTTCGACCTGAAGAAGTTCTTCCACTGCCTCTTCGAGACGATGGTCTTCTACGTGATCATCATGGCGGTCTACGTCATCGGAGACAAGCTGCTTAACCTTGCGGGAGCGATACAGTGCAGTACCGTGATAGTGTATGCGATTCTGTACTTCTACGGCACCAACATACTGAGGAACTGCGCCAAGCTGTTCCCGGATTCCAAGACCCTCAAGTTCATGTATTACGTCCTTAGCTTCGAGATCATCAAGAAGCTTCCATACATGGAGAGGTTCAAGGAGAAGGAGTCCGAGGTGACTGATGCGCTGAAGAAGGAGGACCGGGACAATGGCTGACGTGGACAGACTGCTGCCGTTTATCCTCCGGTGGGAAGGCGGTTTCGCCAATGATCCCTCCGACAAGGGCGGAGCGACCAACATGGGCGTGACGCTGAAGACATGGCGGTCGGTCGGGTACGACAAGGACGGAGACGGAGACATCGACGTCGAAGATCTCAAGCTGCTGACTCCCGAGGAGGTGCGCGACAGGGTCCTGAAGCCTCACTACTGGGACCGATGGCAGGCTGACCGGCTGAAGTCGCAGAGAGTTGCGGATATCCTAGTCGACTGGACCTGGTGCTCAGGAAAATGGGGAATAGTCATCCCGCAGCGTATCCTCTGCGTCCCTGACGACGGCATAGTCGGACCGCTCACGCTCAGCGCAGCGAACAACATAGATCCGGAAAGGTTCGTATCACTCGTATACGACGCCAGAAAAGACTTCATCCGCCGGATAGTGGAAAGGGATGAGTCACAAAGGAAGTATCACAGAGGCTGGCTCAACCGCCTCGCAGAACTCAGATAACATGAAAGACCATCTGGTAACCATCTTCATAGTTTTGTTGTTAGGCCTGACATCCTGCGGCATGCAGAAAAGGATCATGTCGCAGGACATGCAGGCTGATGTGACGACTGTGACCGAGGACCGCACGGACCTCTCCAGAGAAATAGAAGGCATCGTCCGCGAACAGCTGGAGCAGATGCTGGACATAAAGGCAGAAAACACCCTACTGATTGAGCGTAAAGTATGGAGTCCTCCGGACACTGCCGGCAATCAGTACATTGTCTCGGAGGAGCGGGTAACGTCAGAGACCCGCGTGACGGAGACTACAACCTCGATTCATTCGGAAGTCGGGCATGTCACCGGAAAGACTGACAGCACATCGGTGTCCGCAAGTGTAGAGGACCTTGGTCTGGACAAAGAAATGAGGGCAACAGAAAAGGACGGACTGCCCTGGTGGCAGATGACACTGATGGCCGTCGGGGCAGCGGTCCTTCTTCTTCTCATCATCAAGATTGCTTTAAGATACATATGAAAGTGAAAGTACAGCAGCGACAGACCATGTCGGACATCGCGATACAGGTGTACGGCGACATCAGAGGTCTCGCGGATCTGATGGAGGCCAACGGAATCGGCCCTACGGAAGACCTTCAGCCGGGGATGGTGCTGGAGTGTCCGGAGAGGATCCACGACCGCTACATGTCGGATTATGTCGCAAGAAACAATATAACGCCGGCCACGGCAATCACTGAAAAACTATAATACGATGGCAAGGACGATCAAGGAAATCAAGAAAGGCATGACTGACCAGTTCATGGCAGATCCTGTCATGAGGGAGAAGTACGGGCTTTCGGAGACCGACACCTTTGACTCGGCGTTCAGCCTGGTGTCAGTGGAGAGCATCCTCTTTGACATCGTAGCGGCTGCCGCCTATGTCCTGGAGTCTATCTTCGACATCTTCCGCAAGGAGGTGGACGGGAAGGTGGCCACAGCTGTGGTCGGTACCATCCCATGGTACCATAGGATATGCCTGGAATATCAGCATGGCGATGCACTGGTCCTGAACGAGGCCACATGCATGTACGAATACCCGAAGGTGGACGAATCCAAGAGGATCATCAGATATGCAGCCTGCCGCGACTTCGGAGGAGGCATATACATCCTCGTCGCGGGAGCGGATGCGGAAGGACATCCGGCAGCCCTTTCGAACGATGTTCTAACGGCATTCACAGAGTATGTCGGACGCCGCAAGCCGGCCGGCATAATCGCAGACATATACACGTCCGATCCGGACGACATCACCATCTCGATGACCGTGCAGTACGACCCTATGCTGATGAACGCCGACGGCTCACTGATAGCCGACCCTGCGGTTCATCCGGTGAAGGAAGCGGTCAACGCCTACCTCGCAGGTATCGCCTACGGAGGCACCTTCAACAAGACCAGACTGACTGACGCCGTGCAGGCTGCCGAGGGAGTGGTGGACCTGCAGCTCGGACAGGTGATGGCCAAGAGGGCGGACGCGGACACGTACACGGAGATATCGGGAAACAACTACCAATCGAAGGGAGGCTCGTTCAGATCTGCCGACCTCGGAAACACCATCAGCTATGTACTGGAGATTTGACGTCGATAAATTCACGATGCAGCAGCTTCCTCCCGTGCTGAGGCGGAAGGACATATATGCCTTCTTCCGCTGCTTCCTGAAGGGAATCGGCTGGCTGCAGGAGAGGTTCACCGCCTACCGGGACGATGTCACGGGACGGCTGGCCTGCAACGGACTCACCGCCAACCTGGAGAAGTTCCTGAACGACAAGCTGGGATTCGAGGCGGGCACGATATACGTCACGGACTACAGGACAGACAACCTGTACCTCAGCTACTACGGAGAGGTCGCCGATAACATATACGCCTCCTATCAGTCGGAAGGAGACATACTGTACCTCTCGTCGACAGCTCCCGACAAGCTGGCAGGAGGCTTTGCGGTGATGATCCCGCGGAGCCTTGCATCAGAGAGGAATCTGGCGACCATACGCCAATGGGTGGAATATTACAGATACGCAGGAACAGCATATAAAATCATGACATATGAATAGACTTTTGACATTCCCGGGCCAACAGCCGATATATCTGGGTGACATCGACTTCATGCAGGACTCGGTGAAGAATGCCTTCCGTCAGCTCCTCGTGGCGCTGACCGGAAGCGATACGCCCAACTGCATCCTCAAGACAGCGACAGCCGAGCAGGACGGAGTGATCTGCCTCGACGGGGAGATCATGCCTTACAAGGCTTATCAAGGCACCATGATAGGATCGTACGGCTACAAGGTGGTATCATCCTATAGCGGCTCGCGTACATTCAAGAACGGCGAGGTACATGACTGCTACGAGGAGAGATATGCCGAGGAGTCCTTGGCGATCAGCGGCACGAATCTCCCGACCCTCGACAGTCTTCTCTCATCAAGGATGAGATTTCCTAAGAGGGCGATCGTTCTGCCGATAGACTACAGCGAAGCCTCTATCAGCGCCATCAGGATCGGAGCCAGCGTCCTTCTGGAACTGTCGATAAAGTTCACGTCGTCTCTGACGACAGAATATCTGGTCAATCAGTCATATATGCCATTCAGTGTATCGGCGACAGCTCCGAAGTACTGTGTGGCCGGAGCCAATATCGGAGGATCTCTGAAGACTCTTCCTGCAGAAGTCACCATCGACGGGGAATCGCTGATGACGGTCAGGATACCGCAGACCAGCTTCTCCGCCGGAGACCAGTGTACGTTGAACCTCTCCATACTTCTGTAAACGATGGAAGACATTATCCGCATAAAGAATGACGTCGGTATCACCTGGCGCATATACGAGGACGAGTCTGTTCCGTACGACCTTGAGGGGAAGAAGCTCACGCTGTACCTCATCGGCCCGATGGGACGTGTGCCTGTGACGGACTTCGCCGTATCAGGCAACACCGTGTCATGGGTCTTCCACGGCAAAGACCAGCAGTATACAGGCCGGTACTCGGTCGAGCTCTGCGAGAATGAGGGCGATGTCGACATGCATACCGTAGACTTCTGCAATGCCTTCAGGCTGACCGAGTGCTCGCACAAGGCTTCAAAAGGATCCGATGAGAACATGACCCTCGCGTATATCAATCTGCAGTCCACCGTAGCCTTCGGAGGCGGCCCCGACGTGTATGTCTCGGCCATCATGGACAAAGATCTTGAGATGCCTTATGCCTTCGGCGGTCTGCCGCAGGGCACCCGGGTGTCGGATCTTGAGGGACAGACATTCAGCCGGCTGTTCGATGACATACTGTTCCCGACAGTCTTTCCTGCGCTGACCGGCCCATCGGCCGCCTTGTCCCTTGCAGGTTCGAAGCTGAGAGAAGTCGGTGCTGCCGCGCCGTCTCTGTATGACTTCAGCTCGCGCCTGGACAGAGGATCTATCCTGCTTGTGGGAGAGCTTCAGAATCTCAGGGCCGGAGAGCTGGTCTATGACAAGTCATTCCTATTCATCAACGGTGATCCGGCGGACAAGACTCTGCCGCAGACCATGCCTCTGGGAGCAGCGTCCTACCGGTTCCGCGCGTATTACGGTGCAGGTCCGCAGCCTTACGACAACAAGGGCAAGGCCTATGATGCACCACTCCCGGCCGGATATGTGGACTCCAATGCGGTAGAGGTGTTCGGTACCTTGCCATGGTACGCCACCACAGCCGGAGCGACAGGAGGGACCGCACTCAAGCAGCAGCTGATCAGATGGACTCTGCCGGCCGGATCCATGGCCACGCCGGAATTCACCCTGGAGCCGACGGATACCTCGGCGCAGGTCATCTCGACACCGAGAGAGATCACCGAGATCTTCGTTAAGGACGAGACCTCAGGCAACTTCATCAAGTCTGACCTCAGTTCCTTTGCCGTGAAGCAGGAAGACAGGACAATCAACGGCCTGACACAGCCGTATAACACTTACACCTACACAGGTGCCGGACGCGGGAAAATAACGATTAAAATCAAGTTCTAATGGCAATAGACAAGGGAAACATCAAGACGTCTGCGAACTACGATGTGAGGGCGCAGAAACCGATAGACGGCAGGTCAGTCAGACCGACCAAGGCCGACCTCATCAGGAAGGAGAGCTGGAGCTATGACGGCAGCACTGTCTATGTGTACGAGGGTATGCAGGTCTATGTCCAGGACGAGAAGAAGACCTACTACCTCAAGGACATCACGAAGCTCTTTGCCGAGGACTTCTCCGGCTGGGAACTCATGGGGACCGGTGCGGGCAGTGGCATCTCAGAGGAGGCCGAGGTTTACATCGGTGAGGAAGAGCCGACTGACGATGGTGCGAAGTTGTGGATTGACCCTTCTGGAGAACCAACGGAAGAGGAAACCAAGCCGGAAATAACAGTCGACACAGCATTGAACGGCAACAGCAATAACCCAGTGTCGAATGCCGCGATTACCGCAAGGTTTGCTTCTATGCAGACTGAGCTGGCAACAAAGCAGGAGCGTTTGAAATCTGGTGAGAATATCAAGACTGTGGGTGGATATTCTATTTTGGGAGAGGGAAATATACCGTTACCCGATGTGTCCAGATATATGACCCAAGCTGCAGCTGATAATAGATATCAGCCTAAAGGTAATTATCAACCTGCCGGAGACTACGCGCTGAACTCTGGGATATCGAAGGCCGGAAAGTCTGGAAATTATGAAGATCTTAATGGGAAACCGAGTATACCGATTGTGGACCTCGTCATTGATGAAAAGTCTAATAATGCGGTTGCGAATTCTGCGGTCAAGGCTTATGTGGATTCGCGGGGTGTTGGGCCATCGATTTACAGAGAGGACTTAATGCCGGAGGTACGTACGGATGATTTTACTACATACAAGTATTTTCCGACTCCTGGCAAGTACAATATTATATGCCCCAGCGATGACCATCCCACCAGAATTATTCATGTCGACACCAATGATAGTATAGTGTCAGATACCGGAAACATAATCACATCCTGGTGTATCATCCTCATTGATACGACAAATGGTAAACCGACCGATTGGACCTTTGAATCTGATTCTGGAATGTGGTGGAAGGATGGCACCATACCGATTTTTGAATCAAACAAGTTCTATGTGATTAAGGTTCATCGTCACATGTTTGAGTGGAATGTTTTTGAATTTGTGGAATAATGGCAACGATAAAATACAGAGATGAGAACGGACAATGGCAGGAGATTGTCATTGGAGGAAACAGCGGGAGCATAGACCCCACTCTTCTTGAAGGCTATACCCCTTTGGTTAGGGATTTTAGTGACGATTTCAATAACGACTTTACAAATTAGGAGGATACAATATGGCACTATCAAAAACAGAATTATTAGAGATGATTGAAAGCACCATTACAGCTAATGGTGCAAAGGAGATAACAGGCGCATCATTGAATGCTGCTCTTACGGCTATCGTTGAAGCGATGGGAACTGGGAATAGTGGGGGTGGTGCAAGTACTGAACCAGTATATACTGATTTTTCGGATGGAACTGGCCTTACCGAAGATCAGAAAGCTGCCAATGCAGCAACCTATGCAAAGGCAAAAGCCGCTTATGAACAGGGTTCTGCTATGCCTATTATTACTATGGATGCCACTTTGCTGTACTCTGAATTATTGGGGACTACTAACCTGAAATTTGTTATATTAGCTAACCAGGTAGCTTATCTTGACCCAAATGACCCAACCCTTGCTGACGGGGGTGCAGTTGGACTTATGGTTGCCTTCATGTGGATGGAGAGTTCTATTACATGTATAATTCAAGAAGATGGCTCTTGTGTAGCCCAGATGTCGTAGTGGTATGACTTATTCTGAACTAACGGCCCTGATTGACAAGGTCATAGGGGCTAAGGGTATTGCTAGAGTGTCATCCTGGTGGCTTAAGAAACTATTCCGAAGTCTGCTGGATTACGCCAAAAGTAATGCTGAAGCTGTATCACTAAGCTACAGTATGAACAAAAGGGATAAGATCAAGACAGCTTCACTTGTATCCAGTACACAAACCTTGAGTTCAGGTTATAAATATGAGGGCAATGTCCCTTTTAATACTGTAGATCTATACCTCAGCAACAGTAAGGATCTTAGAGAAGCTTATATTAGATTTATCCTAAGCGAATCTGACGATGTGTCGTATGACTTTCAGGGCGATGATGAACTCGGTGGAATCATTTGGGTTACTAAGCCCAAAGCCCAAAAGAATACAGAGTATGCCATAACAGTTTTAGGAGACACTGCTTGGGCAGCCGCAAGACCCCTTAATCACATACGTATTAAATACAATATTACTGATATATCCGCGCCTACCAAGATGTTCAACAAGACAGGATCCGTCGCTCTGTTCCTGTTGGACGGGGTGAAAGGTACGATGTCTGAAGAACATCAATTCGACACTACAGGTATCCATGTTGTGGACATCTATGATACATCTATTGCCTTGGCCAAGGTAATGAACGGGATATCTGAAATTGTGGATGTAAAGATATGGACATATGGCAGCATTGCCTATGATATAGAATCATTGTTTGAAGGCACGAGTATTCGTTCTGCGAATTTCACCGAATACCGCCATAAAAATCAATACGTGACTTATGGCCAGACATTTGAGAACTGTCCTAACTTGGACGAGAGGTATCTAAATGCTGACTTAAGGAATATGGCGTTCAGAGTAGATGGTAGAATGTACAATATGTTTAATGGAACCACCTTGAAGACTATAGACCTCTCAACTTGGGATTTAACCGGTAATGGAGGGCTCGGGGAGAGCGAATGGATATTCCCTTCTACGCTCAAGCGGTTGATAGTTGGTAAATCTTCTGATATATGTAATAACATCCTCAAGGAGGTCAATTATATCATAGAGAATGGGGGCGAAGTGATTATCGCATCAGAAAGAGAGCCCTACGCTGTATTCTATAACCCCAATGGCACAGTGTACAAAGAGATGACTCTTTCAGAGCTTAACTCTTTGCCATCTGTTCCTGAACTTGAAGGATATACCGCCGTTGGGTGGAATCTTGAACTCAGTGAGATTAAGGAAAGACTCTCTCTTTATGATCACTGTGAAGTCGGTGCGGTGTATAGTAGAGCGGACACAATAATAGTAGCTACTATTCCAGAGGATCACCTTGTATGCGGAATAAACCTGGGAACACCTGACAACGAGGACTTTCAAGCCAGCATTGAATGGGGCGACGGCAGTGATGCAGAAGAAATCACCTTGACGAATGGAGGTGTAGGAACATTCAAGCATCAATACGCTTCTGCGGGCGATTACGAGATACGAATTACCCGAGAGAGCGGTTACTGCGACAGAATCGGTATATACGCTTATACAGACATCGATGCTACAACCCATATATCGGCAGGCAGGGTAACTATTGTGGGTGACGGGTTCACCTTTGTAACATCTGATAAAGATTCTGCATTCCCTATTGTCGGCCAGCACGAGACAACAGTTCGTTACTACTTCAGTGCCTCGCTGTCATACCTCTCAGTACCTCCGGCTTCCTCTGTGAAGTCTGCCATTATGAACGGCAACGCGGATTACGACCTTCTGAATATAGTTCTTCCTCAGTCGGTTACTATAATCATGGAAGATTGCTTCAGAAAGGCCAAATACTTACAATGCATAATATTCCCTACAGGGTTGACCAGCATAGGCGCAAGAGCATTTGAGTTCTGTTTCTCTATGAGAAAAGTGGTATTCCCTCCAGCGTTGACTACTATAGGCGCAAGAGCATTTGCAGATTGTTTCCGTTGCTCCGTATATGATTTCAGCAAGGTCGTTCAAGTTCCAGAGATAGCTGCCGATGCATTCCCACCTCTCACCGAAGACTATGAGATTTTAGTATCGGCCGAAATGTATGACGAGTTTTCGAGGAAATACCGGACTACCCACTGGGCAAGTAGAATCTACAAATCATAACGATATGAAGAATATACAGGATATTATGATGCAGAAAGCCACCAAGAGGTCGAGACTTGAGGCATTCGCTAACAGCCACAACATGACTGACCGCTATCCCATCAAGGAACTGTCTAGGTGGCACATGCTGATGACAAAGAGCTGCGCTTCAGGTCGAGAAGCATTTGCACAACGGAAGGGGTTGGATTTAGAAAATGGTACACTGACTGTTCCGGAGTTCATAGAGCTGGTTAAGCGAGACTGGGGCTCTGAAGAGATTGAAAAACTGGAGCATCTTATGAAGGCAAGAGAGGATGGGCAGCCGAAGAAAAGAGTTATGCCTGCCTTCGGATTTAAAAAGCCTTCTACATTAAAACCCCAGGAGGGAGTCAAGCAGGAGGGTCTCAAGATGATGCGGCAGCACATGAAGACAGCCGTTGACAGGAAACTGAAGGAAACTAAGGAATTTCAAAAGTCACTTGCAGATAAGAATCTTAGAAAGAAGGTATGATCGCTGTACTTTTACTTCTGTTGCTGACCAGCTGCTCGATGAGTGAGCTGGTCGCAGTTCCGGAGACAAGGTCCGACACCACTGAGTATACGCCGAGACATCGCGACACCACGGAGGTCTCAGGAGTTCCGATAGGCTTCGAGGTGGTGGTGGAGGAGTGGGAAAATGATTAACACTTAAATTAAATAGACATGTATTTTGACATTGAAAAAAGATCAGAGGAATTTGCAGCTGCCGTCCTCTCAGTAGACGACAACGCAAGAGGCCCTATCGCCACGGCATTTGTGTGCGGAGGTAATGAAATGCTTGAGGCCATAGAGAAGAACCATTACATCGTGGAGAAGGGAAATGTCTCCGAGATTGATCCTGGCAAGATGACTCCAGAGGAAGAGATTCCATTCGACAAGGATATGCGTCGTCAGATAGACGACATCCTTCAGATGGTCAAGTCCGCTCCTGCAAGTAGAGAGAGAAGCCTTGCCATCACGAAGCTCCAGGAGGCCGTCATGTGGCTCGGAATGGACCTCAAGAGACTCGGCAATCCGAATCCATATCCATCGAGCAAAGACCCGTCTACAGGCTCTGTAATCGAGCCTACAGCTGACGGGATGAAGATGTAGGAGTAAGTGAATTCACGAGTAAAACGAGTAAACTACATCTACAACTATTACCGTTATAATGTCGTTATAAGGGTTCTGATAATCAGGACCCTTTTATTGTGTAAACCATTTTAAAAGATATAGCGACATAAGCTGATGCCAATGTCGCTATAAGTAAAACAGAGATCAATAGATAAGAATCTTTTCCTCAAATAACGCGCATTTCGTTTTACTATCTTTCAGTCGCATTTCGTTTTTCTCAAGCAAACATTTCGTTTTGGCGATTATACTTATCCAGGAATGAAACCAATATGATATCTTCAGTTTCATATCCTAGCGGCTGATTCATCAGATGTCCGGTCTGGCGGGTGATGCCGAAACAGATTGATAATGCTCCTATGCATAGAAGACCGGCTATTCCGATAAAAGCCTTGCCAAATACAATCTTATCCTTATATCTCGCCTCCCCCTTGATTACATTGATGGCGCTGCAGGATGACAATATGATGGAAGGTACGGCACTGGCAAGACCGACCATAATCAGTACTATGCCGATAAGAACCAGATATTCGGTAAAATATGACAATGGGTGGATTTCAGAGCCAAGTATCTGTCCTACAGGATCCTTGAACACCAACGCAATCAACACAGCCGAGAAGCATGATACCAGAAGGAGCATGAATGCTTCAGCGAAACACCTGCCGATTACGCCTCTCCTGCCTGTACCCAGAAGTTGTCTGGTAGCTATCTCCTTGATTCTGAATCTTGAGAATGCAATGGTCAGGACAACGTAATCAAGCAGGGCGACCACGGTCAGGAATATGCACATTATCAGGTATATACCGAACAGTTTCCCGTTTCTGATATTGCAGAAGAAGAAGTTGACGCCAGGACATTCTTCTTCTGAAAGCATCTTGATATCATCGAATTGAGTCAATCTGATTTCCTTGCTGAAAGGATCTTCACCGGACTGATTCGGGGTCTTCCTGTATTCCTCGGTCAGCTGACGGGATAGAGATTCCACGTCCGCACCTTCTCTGATCCGTAAAAAGCTGAGTTCACTCAGACGCAGCATCCCCATATAGTTGATCTTCTGCATTTCTCTGAAAAGATCGATTCCGATGATCATATCAGGATCATTGAATATCGACTTTGGGAACGGTTTGAAAACACCGGTAACAACCAGATCGACATCAATATCAGTAAAATCCGTGAAGAAGCCGCTGTAGGCATTTCCTTCGTATAAGTTTATTACTTTACCCAATGCATCTCCATCAGAGAAAAATGTCGCGGCCAGTTCTTCGGAGATAATTACGGAATTCTTTGAAACCAATACTTCCTTGGGATTGCCTTCAGCCAGCTGGAAGGTGAAGAAATCCAGCAAGCCAGGCTCCGCTGCCACTGTCGCCACATTCAATTCCTTGTCACCGTAACTTGCAACGCTTGCACCGGTAAACAGCATTTTCCCGTCGTCAGGTCTGGCAAAGTATGCGAGTGATTCCTCAATCTCTGGAAATCTATCGTATAGTTCCGGCACTTCATAAACCGATTCGATCCCACTGCTATTGTGACAGATATAGATGTTCTCCGTATTCTTCAGATCCTTGTTCACACTCATATCGTCGACGATATACGAGCTTAAAACAATCACGAATGCCAGAGCAAGGCTAAGCCCCACGACCTCGATCGCGGTGTACAGTTTGTTTCTTGATAGGAATCTCAGATAACTTTTCATATCTTTCTTCTACTTTATATTCATCAGTGGTTCACGCCATACTGAAAACAAAATCCCGACGCTATGGGCATCGGGACGAAAGAAATGGTTTGAAATTTGTCAATTAACTGAAAATAACTATCTTTGCAGAGAAAGATGAGAGTTGCATATAGGCGCGATAACATCAAGCTCCGCAACCGTCTGGTTATACAAGGCCGTAAGTGAATGCTTACGGCCTTAGTGTTTCTATCTTATGCTCGATATCTATCCTGGTTTGGTATCTGGCATTGACTCTCACTGCCTTACCGCAGAAGACTACATAACAGTCAGTTATCATTCCTGATGTGAAGTCCTCTTTTCTTCTGGATATGTATTTTGATAGTGCAAAAGAATCAAGATGATGGACGTGTTCATCCAAATCAATCACAACCACCTTGCATCCTTGTTTCTTGGCAGATTTAAACCCGGCTGTAACGCCTTTTCGCTCATTATTCCTTTTCTATCTCCAAGGTCATTGCATATTGTATACTCAGGATTTTTATGTCCGATGCAATAAGTGTGAGCATTTATGCGAATGCAGACTTCGGAATATGAGCATAATATTGCCCTGGCTGCCCTGATATTGCTGTTTAATTCGTTCTTATCTGCATTGTGGCTTATCAAGAGACGTTTCCCGAACACCTCATCCAACAAATAATCTGTCTCCATAATTCTTATGGCTTCCTTATATTAGCCATCGCAAATATAGACAATTTCTTTCGTCTTGTTTCAGTATGTCAAAGAACTCTCATTTTTTGTACCCGGCCAGGGCTATTCCTTCTTCAACGCCTCGGCCGGGTTGGTACGGGCGGCGCGGAGAGTCTGCCAGAGGACGGAGGCGAGGGAGATGGCCAGGGCAAGCAGCGCAGCAAAGGCAAAAGGCCATATCGTAAGGTCGATCCTGTAGGCGAACTCTTCAAGATAGCGTCCGCAGAATATCCACGCGACAGGAATGGCAACAGCACTTCCGATGATGGTGATGATCATATATTCCGATATGTTCCTGCGCGTTTCGCTTGCCATCGTGCCGCCGAACACCTTGCGTATGGCGATGCCTTTCTCTCTTTCCGATGCGAAGTATGTACTCATGGCGACAAGACCGAGGACGGACAGCATGACAGCCAGGACAGCGAAGATCTTGAGCAGCTTGACGGTCTGGTTGTCCTCCTCCAATACCTTTATCATCATATCTTCGACATATCCGAACTCCCAAGGTTCGATGTAAACGCCGTTATACTCCTGAGAGAACTTGCGGTATATGCTGTCAAATGCTTCGGAGGCCTCATCGTGGTTGTCGTCGGTCTGAATGAGAATGGTGTTGTTATAGAGCCCGAAGTCATCGACGGGGAGGACTATCACAGCAACCTTCGACTGGGCCATTGTCTCGTTCATGGCATTGTCTCCGGCAATATTGCCTAATATTCCTCCGAGGTTGTCGATTCTGGTCCGGTTGAAGTTGCCGTTCCAGGATTTTGCCTTTTTCTCGGCTTCTTCTCTTGAATCAAAGCAGTTGTAAAGGCTCTCGCTGAACCATACCGAATGGGCGAGGGGAGCGCCGAAGTCTTCCCGGACCTCGAAATCCCACATCCCGAATGCCTCCGTGTCACATATCAGCAGCTTTACAGGGATCATTTCGGTGCTGTTATCCAGCTGAATGGCAGTATTGAAACTCATTCCTGTAGGATATCCTCTTGACAGTGCGACCTTTTTGACGAACGGCAGCTGCCTGATTTCATTCATCATAGAAATGACTTCTTCCGACTCTTCCGCATCTGTTGACAAGATGAATTTATCTTCGATATCGGCTCCCAAAGGCATGTTTATCATATGGTTCATCTGCCTGTCCAGGACAATAGCCGAGGCGATCAGCGTGATGGCAAGGATGTTCTGAAGCAGGATGAACACTCTGTTCAGGCCGGCTCTGCTCTTTCTTCTATATGTGCCGTTTACGATGCTGATGGGCTTGATTGAAGATATGTTCAAGGCGGGGATGAGGCCGCAGATTCCACCGGTCAGCACAACGAACAGTACATATACGGAGATGCTGGCTGCATTGAACGGGATTGCAATCGTCTCTCCGTCAATGATCCTTCCGATATATGGTGCAAGTGCGACCGCAATGCATGTGGCAGCGATGGAGCATAAGGCTGTAAATCCGATTGATTCAAGTATATACTTTACTGCGATATGAGCCTTGTCAGCACCGACGAGGCTTCTTGTAGCCATTTCCTTTGCCCTTTTGTTGGTCAGGGCGAGATTCAGGTTGATGTAGTTAATGACAGCAGATACCAGGAGAAGCAGGGAAACTATGAGGAGGATAATGATCTGACTTCTGTCTCCCATATTCAGATGACTGTCAATCTCTTCACCTGAAAAATACAGTCTGTCGAATCTTTCGATACCGAGGTTGACTGTAAACTGGTCGATCATAGCCGCTTTCATCCTCTCACCCCAGAGCTGCCTGAATATGGCCTGGATCTTTCCTTCGAGTGCGTCCACGTCCGCAGCCCCGGCCACCTTGATGAATGCAGTTGCGGAAAGAGTGAATATCGGGTTCTTCTGTGCACTGTCATTCAGCGGACTCTCACCTTTGCAGATGAAATCCATATACTTCCAATAGTTATGGTCGAAATCCTTGATGACGCCGGTCACTGTGTATGCCTGTGAAGTATAGTCGATTGGGACGATCTTCATACCCATTGCGAGCTCCGGCTTTCCTGCCAGTTTTACGGCATAGGACTCACTGATGACGATGTCAGTATATGATTCCATACATCCGGCATCACCGATGAGGAATTCATAGTCGAATATGTCGAAGAAGTCTCCTCTTACTGCAAGTCCTCTGGTAACGAGCCTTTCATCGTCTGACTCCATTACGATATCGTCGAGACTATTGACCATAGTCATTTCCTCGATTTCCGGAATCTGTTCCATCATCGGCTCGAATATGCCGTATGGCATGGGATGAGTAGGGATATATATCCTCTCATAATCAGGATTCTCGTGCGATATGCTGTATTCCTGCCAGACATAGCTGCCGATGATGAGCACGAACGCCAGTGCAACGCTCAAACCTGCCACCTCAATGGCAGTATATAGCTTGTTTCGGCTCAGGAATCTTAAATAACTTCTCATTATCAGTATGTTCTTATAAATTTCAATTGTTCTGTCCAGGAAAACGGGTGTTTTTGTGGACAAGATCCCCGATCGGGTCGGGGATGACGTTAGTGTCATGGCCGATTGGTTCTCACGTCATGGCCGACCTGATCGGCCATCTCATGCCAGGGCTTGCCCGTTCGTCATGGCCGGCCGCGACCGGCCATCCCTACTCCTTCTTCAGCGCCTCGGCCGGGTTGGTGCGCATTTGGCGCAGTGCCTGGAGGAGTATTGATGCCACTATCACAGCTATCACAACAAGCAAAGCCCCGATGTATACGACAGGGGAGTTGGTAGATCGTATCACATATCCCTCGAGCCAACGTCCGATGACCATGTATGCGACCGGCACGGCGACAAACGCCGAAATGACCACAGGCAGGGCGAAATCTAGCACGATCTTCCTGACCATTTCCTTTTTCGAACACCCGAATACATTGCGGACGGCATTGTTCTTCTCGGTGGTCTTTGCGTAGTAGCTGCTCAGGCCGACGATTGTCATTATGGTCATAAGCAGACAGATCAGCGAGAATCCAACCAGCAGCTTGATCATGTTCCTTTCCTCATTTAGCTCTTTTTCAGTCTTTTCACGCAAGTTCTCCACTGCGAACATGCTGTCATCATATCCTTTGCTGTAATAGAATTCCTGCACCATCTTCTTTGCCTCGTTCTCATCGATATTGACTTTTAGAATCGGCAAGCCATACTGAACGACTTCCGGCAAGTTCCTGACATTAATGAATGTGAACTTGCTGTGTGCATTTTCCTTCAGACGTCCGACCTTGATGTCGTTCACAATACCGCTCAAAGGAGCCGGTTGCCACATATTCAGCATTCCTTCCGTCATATATTCGTCTAATATTCCATAAGAACTTCTGCATGCATACCATTTACCGTATTCGGAATCTGTCGATCCCGATCCGTTGTCTTCAATGATCTCTATACCGAGCATCTCAAAATACTCGCTGTTTCCGGCAATGAATATGATAGACTCATATTTGCCTGTGCCTTTGTTTATGAGAATTGTCAGTGCCGGCCTTGTCGGAATATTTTGATATGAACCGACCTTATCGACGAATGGAAGGGACTTGAGCTCATCAAAGAAACGGTTTTCATCCGAAAGGAATTCTACGCATACCATATTGTCATAGTCGTATCCTAACGGCTGATTCAGGATATGTCTTGTCTGCCTGATCACGCCAAAGCAGATTGACAATGCTCCAATGCTGAGAAGGCCTGCAAGGCCGATGAACACCTTGCCGAATGTGACCTTATCCTGGTACCTGGCATCTCCCTTGATCACTTTGATCGCACTGTATGAGCTTAAGATGTATGAAGGTACAGCACTGGCCAGAGCTACCATAATGGCAATGATTGCCGCAAGAATCATGTATTCGTTCAGCTGTGTCAACGGATTGATTTCCGTGCCGAGAATCTGACTTACAGGCCTTTTGAATGCAACTGCGATAAGGACAGCGAAGAAGCATGAGACTCCAAGAAGTATCATCGCTTCCGCAAAACATCTCCCGATAACTCCCTTCTTGTCGGTCCCGAGAAGCTGTCGTGTTGCTATCTCCTTGATTCTGAACCTGCTGAATGCAATTGTAAGCACGATGTAATCAAGAAGTGAAACAATGGTCACGAATATGCACATCAGGAGGTATATGCTGAATAGTTTGCCTTGTCTGATGTTGTTGAAGCTGTAGCTGAAGACTTTAGGATCTTGTTTCTTTATTTCATCGAACGCCGTAAGGTCGACCAGCTTCTGGTACTGATCGTCGTACCGGGGATTCAACTCAAGAAAACCTTTTGTGAGGTTTTCCGAAACTTCTTCTGGATCTGCTTCATCACCTAACTTTACAAAACCGTATTCCACCACCCTCATGCCACCTTGAAACATCGCATCCTGCTTTTCCTGAATCAGGGCCATGCTCATGATCAGGTCCGGTTCTTTGAAAATGGTCTTTGCGAACGGCTTGAAGATACCTGTGACTACAAGATTCACATCAAAATCCATTATCGGCTCATCTGACCATTTTCCGAATGGATTCTTCTCGACCACATTGATTTCCTTGCCGACAGCATCACCGTCCGGGAAAAGAGTGTTTGCCATCGCTTCAGATATGACGACGCTGTTTTTTGATTCCAAAGCATTATGCGGATCACCCTCCGACAATGGGAATGTAAAGAAGTCAAAGAAAGTATCTGACACTCCCATAATCCTTACATTCATGCTGTTTTTGCCGTAGCTTGCAGTGGTGATGTCTGCAAATAGTGATGTGTGCGTTTCACTCTGTATCATTCCGCATGAGCTCTCGATTTCCGGCATAGCCTCGTATAATTGTGGAACTTCGTAAAACAGATCCGATCTCCCGGTGCTATGAACCAGATAGACGTCGTCCGTATCCTTCAGGATGCGGTTCACGCTCATGTCGTTCACGATATACGAGCTCAATACAAGCACAAACGCCAAGGCAACGCTCAATCCCACCACCTCGATGGCAGTGTACAGTTTGTTTCTACTTAGGAATCTTAGGTAGCTTTTCATTTTCGGTTAGTTTGGATCCCCGATCGGGTCGGGGATGACGTTTGGGTCGGAGCCGGGGATGACGTTTGGGTCAGAGCCGGGGATGACTGTTTCGTCATGGCCGGCAGCGACCGGCCATCTCTATTCAGTTTTAAGTGCATTTGCCGGATCGGAGGTTGCAGCCTTCCAGCTTCTGATGACCACCACGCCGATGGTTACCGCAAGCACTGCCACAAGTGCTAGGGCGAAGACCCACCAGTACATAGGGCAGCGGTGTGCGAATGTCGCAAGATATCTGTCAACGATAACCCAGCTGACAGGTGCCGCTACAGCGAAGCATACAAGCACAATCTTCACGAATCTGCTGCAGAACATTGTCAGGATCTCCTGCACTGTAGCACCGTTCACCCTGCGGAGAGCGATCTCCCTGCGGCGGTACTGGGTCTCGAACATCACCAGACCGAACACTCCCATCAAAGAAATAATGATGGCAATAAGTGTGAAGAGGCTGATGAGATCCGACAACGCCTTCTCCTTCCTGTATGTGGAATCGATATTTTCCTCGAAGAAACAGATGTCCCACTCATCCGGTGATGTGTTATATCTCCACTCACTGAGAGTTGTTCCGATATGCTTCATAACCTGCTGATAGTCTGCCCCAGCAGCAACTCTGATGAATGCAGTCGAAGGATACCACCAAGGATTTCTACCATATACATAAAGAGCGAACGGGCTTACCTCTTCCTTGAGTGTCTTGAAGCTGAAGTCATCACAGAATCCGACAATCTCTGCATCATTGTCAGCGTGTCCGCTCACCATATCCTCAAGAGAGAATCCAAACTGTCTGCGTGCAGTTTCATTGAAGATGAAAACTCCATTTTCGCAGTTCTCATCCTCCTTGCGGAATGATCGTCCTTCAGTAATCTCTATACCCATGAATTCCGGAAAGTCTGATGCCACTGCGTAGCACTGGAAGTTAATTACCGTACCATTGAAGTCTCGTCCCCATCCCATTCTCTGTGATGCAAGAAGATTACCTGCAGCCCAAGTAATATCGAGGATCTGAGGGTCTTTCTTGAGCTGCTCCTCGACGGTCTCCGCATTCTGTCCTATATATTCTGTAGTATGAACATACAGCAGCTGCTCCTTATCAAATCCCATATCATAGTTCACCATGTAGCTGCGCTGCAGATTTATGAATCCCGAGCAGATGATAAGAACTATGGAAATAATGAACTGCAATCCTATAAGAATGTAGCGGAGTCTCTGACCTGTCTTGGTACCGCTGAATGATCCCTTAAGTACTATCGCCGGATCGAATGACGTGATATAGAAGGCCGGATACAGGCTTGATATTATAGATATTACAACTGCAATGAGTACAGTAAGCACAGTTACTCCTATGTTTGCACTGAAATCACTGTCCGCACTGATCAGATGAGTCAGCTGGCTCATATTGAACAGCATCACAAAGGCGAATGCCAGAACGAGAGCGAACAGAATCAGCGTCACGCTTTCTGCTACAGTACTGCTGATAAGTTCACGACGTGTACAACCGAGTACCTTCTTGGTATTAACTGCTCTGATGCGTTCAGGAATCTGTGCAAAGAAGAAGTTGATATAGTTGATGAATGCTATAGCGATGATCATGATTGCAACAATGATCAGGATGATGGTCGTTGTCTTACTTCCATGTTCAATCGGATTGGATAGATTGTCGGAGAAATATAATTCCTCCAATGATATGAACTCTGCTTCAGCCTTCTTGACAAAGCTTCCGAGAGCCTCATCATAAGCCTCCTGACTCATTCCCATTTCTTCAGCAGAAGGCAATGCGCTGAAATACTTCATTTTCAGATACTCACCTGTAGTCTTGGAGAGGTTTTCTGACATTTCATTAATCTGCGAAGGATCATGCAGTTTCACGAAGTAGTTATAACTCCACTCCGAGAAATTGTTTACACTCTCATCACCCATATTCCTTAGTGCCGAGATATCTCTCAAATGAGAGTTTTTAGGCATATCCTTGAATATGGCCTTGATGGTTATGATATCCTTCTGTTCATCATATCCGAGAGTCATTCCCACCTCCAGACCGAAGCGCTTTGCAATTGTCTCGCTGACAGCCAGAGTGTTGTAGTCTGTTATATCATCCAATGAACCTTCAACAGCATCAAATCCAAAGACCTTCAAGGCATTTCCATTAAATCTGCTGACTCCAACAATATCGACATTCTTTCTCACTCCGTCTTCTTCGATCCAATACCTGTTATATCCGGTAGTAAAACTCAAGGCACCGCCGTACTCAATATTGGGAGAACAATCAATTATGATATCCGCAAGCGGACGACAGAAATTCATCTGTCTCTTGCCGCTTCCGTCCATATCACCGGCTGTGACAGAGAAGATCTTCTCCGAATCCTTGATGCCCTTGTTGAAGTTCAGGTCATAGTCTACCTGAACAAGTATGATGTAGAAAGCCGCAAACGCCACAGCCATACCAAGCACATTGAGGATGCTTGACATGAATGAACTGCTGCTTTTTCTGAATATGTTGAATGATACCATTTGCAAGTTGTTATGGGGCTATTTCGTGTCTATTTGCGTCGCTTTTGTATGAATTTGACGATATGTGGAAGCGACATGCCACCCCCGGCTAGGGGGTGCCTCCCAATAGGGAGGCGGGGGTCGCTGGAACATACGTCAAATTCATTACAGTTCGTTCTTTACGTCGCTGACGATTTCTCCGTCGAAGAGGTTTACGACTCTCTGGGCACATGAGGCGTCTTTCTGAGAGTGCGTCACCATCACGATTGTCGTGCCTTCCTTGTTAAGTTCTGTGAGAAGGTCCATCACTTCCTTGCCGTTCTTTGAATCGAGGTTACCGGTAGGCTCATCGGCGAGGATCAGCTTAGGGTTGGAAACGACTGCACGGGCGATTGCGACACGCTGCTGCTGACCTCCTGAGAGCTGCTGAGGGAAATGCTGGGCTCTGTGGCTGATGTTCATTCTCTTGAGCATCTCGGTAACACGCTGCTTGCGCTCAGATGCACTGATGTTGAGATACTTCAATGGAAGTTCCACATTCTCATACACATTGAGTTCGTCGATGAGGTTGAAGCTCTGGAACACGAAGCCGATGTTGCCCTTGCGGAACTTGGTGCGGTCCTTCTCCTTGAGTTTTGCAACTTCCTGTCCGAGAAGCATGTAGCTTCCGTCTGTAGGGTTGTCAAGAAGTCCGAGGATGTTCAGGAGGGTAGACTTGCCGCATCCTGAAGGACCCATGATGGCCACGAATTCGCCGTCCTTGATCTCGAATGAAACCTGGTTGAGTGCTGTTGTCTCGATTTCCTCTGTGCGGAAAACTTTGCTGAGGTTAGTTACTGTAATCATAGTATTATTTCTATTATTGTTTGATTTCTAACTTATATCTATTCACTATTGTGCCAAAATATCCATCTTGTTGATAGACAGTCAAATATGTGATTTTCAGTTTGAGTGTTTCTGTAAAATTCCTTTACAGTTGTGTAAAATGCTATTCATTCTTTAACGACTCTACAGGATTGCTCCTTGAGATGCGGAGGCTGTTGACTATCACGCATCCGGATACCAGGAGGATGATCGTAACGTCCGCAAGGATGAAGAACCAAGGTGAGAGCGCGATCTTCTCCGAGAAGTTCCTGAGCCATGCCGATGCTGCAAACCATGCTCCCACGTTGCCGAGGATGATTGCCGGAATGCTGAGTTTCATGATCTCTGCCACATATATTCCCATTATCTCCTTGACCGTCGCTCCGTTGATCTTACGTACGGCCATCTCCTTGCTCCTTCGCTGCGACTCGTCACGGACATATCCGATGAGTCCGAAAAGGGCGATGATGATAGAGATCAGACATCCTATGATGACCGTGTTCCTCATCCTTCTTTCGCTGGAATAGGCCTCCCACATAGAGTCTTTGTAAGACTTTACTACCACATCCTTGTTTTCTATCCTTGCCTGGATCACTTCTTCCACCTTAGCTATCGTCTCAGTAGTGACCTCCGTCACCTTGATGACCATGAGCGGCATATAATCCTTACCTACCTGTCCATGGAACCTGATGCTCGCACGTGAGTCCTGATTTGTCAAAGTGTTGATCCTGTAGTCCTTATATACTCCGCTGACTGTAAATGCTCCATGCTCGTCATGTTCCGTGATGTATATCTGTTTGCCTACGGCACCATCGCTCCAGTCCTGATATTCCATCATCTTTTTAACGAAACTTTCGCTTACTGCCACTTCCGATTTCGATTGAGGATATCTTCCTTCTATAAAAGGAATCTCAAGCATGTCGAAGAGTCCTGCCGAGCCAGAATACTGATCGGCGATGTTGAATAATTCCTGATAGCCGTTCTCAATCATGAAGACATTGTTGCCAGAAGAATAATCGAGAGGAAGACTATACGACATCTGTACATCTGTTACCCCCGGTATAGTCTTCAGGTCGTCGATGATACCCTGGTGCACACTGTTGTCAGTACCTCTAAGCGTTGTATAAATAAGATCCTTGTATTCATATCCCGGCTTGTCATTCACGGCCTTGTCGTACTGTGCGGAAATCACACCCATCAATGTGAGCAGAAGCGCACAGATTCCGGTCTGGATGAACAGAAGTCCCAGTTTCCATATCTTCTTGTTTTCATGATAGTTTCTGATGGCAGCTCCTGCAGGAATCTTCGAATAGAGATAGCCCGGAACGAGCGCTGCAATGAAGAATACTGCCAGTATGACCCCTACGACTGTCATATATGTCCCTCTTACAAGAAGGGCATCGACGGGGACCCCGACTATATCTTCAATGACTGTCTGAAGTGAAAGCACGATGGTCGCAACCACGACCAATGCCGCCGCGACATCAACTGCCGCCTCTTTGAACATGATGATGTAGATGTTTGCACCGGCTGCTCCATAGCACTTGCGTACTCCCATCTCCTTTGATCTCTTCACCAATGCCGATACTGACATCAGGATATAGTTCAGGAGTGAAATCAGGATGAGAAGTATGGCTACGATGGCCAGAATGACCATCATATTCCTGATGCTGTCTGAAGAAGTGTATTCTTCAACTAAAGAAGATAGAAAGAAATGAATGTCAATTCCAGATTCTTCTGCCATCTTTATGGCTTCAGGAGAATAGTTCTTTTCCTGCATAAGTCTGATTGCAGGAGCAAGCATTTCCGGATCTGTACCATCTTCAAGTCTCACGTATCCTTTATAACGGTCGTTGCCGATCCAGTTTTCCGTTGATCCTTTGCCGTATGATTCCATTGACAGAAGGACATCATGTTTTACTGAACTATGATAAGGAAAGTCTTTGAATACTCCTTCGACGGTCATGGTAAACTGTGGCAATTCTTCGTTTGCAATGACCTTTCCGATGGCTTCAGATACACCACCTAATTTTTGTGCAAAGCTTTCGGAGACCATTACCGCAGCCATTTTTCCAAGTATCTGCTTCGGGTTTCCCGCAAGTATCTCCGTATCAAAGACATCGAAGAAACAGGTGTCAGCGATTATCACTGATCCGTTTATGATATTCTTGTCTTCATCTATGAATCTGTCACTGTCCCAGATGAAAGTCGTTCGTGTCGCTGTCTTGACTCCAGGAACATATTGCTTGAATCCTGGTGCAACCGCTCCTGGAATCTGTCCATAATCGTGTTCTTCGCCCTGCTGTGTGTATAATGTGCGGATCTTGTAAATCTGTCCATAATCCGTGTAGCATTTGTCATGGCTCATCTCATAGCATACCTTCGCTATCAGAATCAGACCGATGGCTACTCCCGTACCGAGAGACAACGCCTTTATTATTGTTTCCTTGATTTTCATAAATTATGGTTTTAGATCCCCGATCATGTCGGGGATGACGTTAGGGGTGAGGTTCCCGATCATGTCGGGGATGACGTTAGGGGTGAGGTTCCCGATCATGTCGGGGATGACGTTAGGGGTGAGGTTCCCGATCATGTCGGGGATGACGTTAGGTGTGAGGATCCCGCTCAGGTCGGGGATGACGTGGCCGTCATTGCCGGCTTGACCGGCAATCTCGTTAAAATACCAGCACCTCATTATCTCCAAAATTATCATAGCCCGAAGTTATCACCTTTTCGCCCGGTTCCAATCCTTCAAGCACTTCATAGAACTGAGGATTCTGACGGCCGATGCGGATTTCACGCTTCACTGCCTTTCCGCCCTCTGGCGACACGACGTAGATCCATTTTCCTCCTGTCTTCTGATAGAATGTGCCGCGTGGAATCAGGATGGCCTTCTCCGGCTGACCCAGCTGCAGGTTGAGATAGTATGTCTGGCCTGTCCTGATGTTTGAAGGCTGCTCTCCGCTGAACTTGAAGTCGGCCTGGAATTTTCCTCCACGTACTTCAGGATAGACTTTACGTATGACAGCATCGAAAGTCTCGTTCTGACGCTCAAATGTTGCCGCAAGGCCGGCGCTGACCCTGTCAATATAATGTTCATCTATCTGAGCCTCGATCTTATAGCTCCCCACAGCATTGATCTGTCCAATCTTCATTCCGCTTCCTACCGACTCACCAAGACCGACTTCAATCAGTCCGAGTTCTCCGTCAATAGGAGCCTTCACGTCAAGATTAGCCTTTCTGTTGCGGATCCTCTGCATGTTTATCTTCATGTTCTTCAGGCTTTCTTCCATCTGCTTGATCTGCACCTCCCTGTACATGCTGTCCTGCTCAGCACGAGCAATCGTAACCTCCAGTTTCTTGCAGAAAAGAATATAGTCTTCCTCGCTTCGCAGATATTCTTCCTTGCCTATCAGCCCGTCATCAAAAAGTCTCTTCTGCGACTCCAATGTGCGGCCCTTGCGTTTCACCTCTGTCTGGAGCTCGAGGATGTTGAGGCTGAGCTGCATCTTCTCCTGCTCCATCTGGATCATGGTGTTTCGCAGCGCATTCTCCTTCTCTGCAAGGTTTGCCTCTGAATTGAGAATCTCAAGGTCAAGATCATCATTGCTCAGACGGATTATGACATCTCCGGCCTTGACTTGCGTACCTTCCTCAATGACAATCTCTTCCACGATGCCGGCTTCACGCGGACTGAGCTGAATCGTTGTCATAGGGTGTACCTGTCCGCTTATGCGGATGTAGTCGTTGAATTCCCCGGCGCGTACCTCGCTTATCGAAAGAGTGTCTTCATTGACACGCAGGGTGCTTGAATCATCGCGGAATATGAGCCATAAGATGAATATGGCCATGAATCCTCCAAACCAGTAGGGGAGTGCCTTTCTTGTAAATGCCAGGGCTATGCCTTTCTTCTTTTCAATAGTTCTATCCATATGTCTGATGGGGCTAATATATCATTTCTTTAACGTCAATCTCGAGATCTTTTCCTGTTATGAAGTCGTACAGTGTGTACTGACGGAGTCTGTAGTAGAACATCCAGAAGTTGCTGATGTCGCTGATGTATTGGCGGAGGGCGCTGTCATTCTCCGTCTGGGCCATGTTCAGGTCGGTCACAGTGGCATTCCCTTCCTTGAAGCGGTGCATGGTCAGCTCGTATCTCTCAGCCGCGATCCTCATCGCCTTTTCTGACACCAGACATTGCTGCCTCTGGTTGTTGAACTGGCTTACTGCTGTGAACATCTGTCTTCTGTAGTCGTTCTCCGACTGCTGGACCTGGGCTCTGACGACTTCCTGTGCAGCCCTGGCTTTCTGTACCTTGCCTTTGCCAAGACCCCAGTCGAAGATCGGGAAGCTGAAGGTGACACCTACTGTCTCCTGGTCAAGGAGATTCTTGTATGCCTCCGGAAATCCGGGTCCTGTCTGTGACATTCCGAAACGGGCATTAAGGGCGAAGGAGAAGCCGCGCGATGCCCTTGCATGGGCCACATTGGATTCTGCATTGAGAAGACTGAGCTCGTTTTCCAGCATGAAGCTCGAGTTCTCCATGGATTTCTGCATCACCAGGTCATAGTCCATACGGATGTCGGGAAGATCGGAGTCTATCACCGGAGTTATCTCGAAAGATTCGTCATAGCCGAGCAGTGAGTTGAGGACCATCTGGGCCTCGCGGACCTGCACCGATGTCTCGTTGATGGCTATGCTGTCGTTGAGCATCCTCAGCTCGAGCTGAAGATATTCGGCTTTGGTGACGTTGCCCAGCTGAAGCCTTTCTCCTGCAATCCGCAGCATGTTGCCGGAATTCTCGAAATTGCTTTCGCTGATTTCATTGTTCATCTGTGCAAGAAGCAGGTTGTGGTAGGCATATACGACATTGATGGTGATAGCCTCCATAGTTTCGAGATAGTTCCTTTTTCCTTTTTCATATTCCTTCGGCTCTATCTTCTTGTCCCATTTGAACTGGTTGTATGTGAACAGAGGCTGCGTGTAGGAGATGGTCACAGGCCTTGAGTACCATGTCAGGCTGCTGTTCTTTCCGAACTGGTCTATGCGCGAAAGGTCGGAAGAAAGAGAAAGCGTACCTCCTGTAAATGTCAGGTTCTGGTTGATCTGAAGTCCCATTCCGTTCTGCAGGTTGTTGGAGCTGACATAATTGAGCGAACCGTCTTCGGGATTCTGAAGTAGCGTCAGCGAACGGTCGAAGTTCATAAGGTTTCCATACATATATATGGAAGGGAGTCTGCTGGCCTTATATGAACGGTAGGCCCAATAGGTGGATATGAAGGCCTGCTTCGCCTCCAGGGCTTCCACTGAACTGGTGCGTGCCGTATGCACAGCGTCCTTGAGCGTCATCCTGCCCTGAGCTGCCGCATTGAAGACTGCGGTCAGGATAATAGCTGCTGTGATAAGTGTTTTTCTCATTGTTATACAGTTGTTGTCTTTAGGGTGTGCCAGACATAGCACATCCTATGTGCCAAATAATATAATACATTGGCTGTCAGCTTTCTATGTTTCGGACAACCTCGTGTACATTGTAAAGAAATTTTACAGTTCTGTAAAAGAAAAGACCCCGGAAGAAGGCATCTTCCGAGGTCCTGTGTATGGGGACTGGTCTGAGCTTATTTGCAGACCATTATGTCGAGTATCATGTTGTCGGTGTTCTGCATTCCCACCGAACCGATACGGCCGAGATTGCGGACCGTCTTTTCGATGTCCTTCTCTATGATGCCGTCGTGTTCTGATATGCATATGCCTTCGCGTGCGAGAACCGCTGACTGGAGGGCGCTTGAGACTCCTGATGCGACTTTCATCGCGCATCCCACCTTGGCTCCGTCACAGACCATTCCGGTGATGTTTCCGATCATGTTCTTTATGGCAGCACAGATCTGCTCATAGTCGCCTCCGCGCAGGTAGACGAGGCCGCAGGCTGAGCCGGTGGATGCGATCACGCATCCGCACAGGGCTGACAGCTTGCCGAGGTAGCCTTTTATGTGGATGGCTATCAGATGGCTCAGCACCAGGGCACGAGCAAGCTGCTCGTCTGAGGTTCCGTAGCGGAGAGAATATGCAATCACCGGCATGGTGACGGTGATTCCCTGGTTGCCGCTTCCGGAGTTGCTCATGGCAGCAAGGGTGCAGCCGGCCATTCTCGCGTCAGATGCAGCGGCAGTCAGTGACATGGCATAGCAGAGGAAGTCCCCTCCGAACACCTCCCGGTTAGCGTCCATATTGATGGCGTAGCCTACCTTGAGACCATATGTTCCCTTCAGTCCTTCTTTGGCAAGCGCAAGATTCAGGGTGCGGGATTCGAGGATGAACTCTATGTCCTCGTAAGCCACGGTTGAGGCGAATTCATATATCTCCTTCACTGTCAGCTTGTAGTCGAGGGTGCTCTTCGATTCCTTGGCCTCTCCTTCCGACCTGTTGCCGGCAGAGGTGAGGACCTGTCCGTCGAAGGCTGTCTCCACGATGTTGTCATGGTCCTTGGCGATGACAGCACAGGCTTTGTGGCCCCTTGCCTTGACTTCAGCCTTTACATAGAGCTTCAGGTCTGTTTCTGCAAGTCCGATCTTCACTGCATCGCGGGCAACCATGTTCTTGGCCTGCTCTATGGATGAGGGGTCAAGATCGTTCAGGACCTCAAGACCGTATCTGGACTTGCCACACACTGCTCCCAGTGCCGCAGCTATGTGCAGACCTACCATGCCGGTGCCCGGTATTCCTACACCCATTCCGTTTTTCAGGATGTTGCCGCTGACCTGGATGTCTATGGCATATCCCTCATTCATTCTCCAGCCTGAGTCGGATGCCTCGCATTTGTCCTCGATGATTTCCATCGCTTTTGCAACGGCCAGTGCCACTGCTATAGGCTCGGTACAGCCCAGAGCCGGCTTCACTTCTTTACGGATCAGTTCAATGATCTCTGCTTGTCTTGCGGTCATTTGTTGAAGAATTTCAGGGTTATTGAAACTATGTTGTCAATGCTTTTCTTGTCCTTTAATGTTTCGAGCGGGAAGCCTATGCAGACTGTCCTGTAGCCTTCCCCTTCGTGGCAGACACCGGCTGACAGCCCTGTGTCTGCATACTTGAGGAAGGTGCTGCCCTTCCTTGATGCGGGGGCAATCCCGTCCGGGGTCTCCACACTGTAACACTCGGAATTCACTGTGTTGTAGAACCTTCCGGCCTCCTCTTCTTCCGTTCCGGCACGTTCGCTTTCCGTAAACATGACCTCACCGGTTCTGCCGGCGTAGTTCCTTGTCCACTTGTAGCCCAGCACCTCGCGTGCGAATTTCCTGCTTTCGTCGCGGAAGGCCTCGTCGAAGGTGACTGGATAGACCTCATCCCAGATGTCGGTCGCGATATGAGCTCCGCTGACAAGGAGGTTGCCTCCTCCAGTTGTGAAGGCTCTCAAGGTCTTCTGCATTTCTTCAGGGAACACCGTGAATCTCTGTGTCCCTCCTACGCGGTTCACTGTGGTGACCTGCTTGCCGCAGATTATGTCAGCGGTCCAGGCCTCTTTTCTGTAAGTGCTGTCGCCTGTGAAGGCCTCGTTGCTGCACGAATAGAAAGGATAGCCAGCCTTCATCATGGCCTGACCGTGGATGTACGGGAAGTCGAAGGTGTTTCCTGCTACCGTCCTGCCTGCATAGTCGGAATATGAGGCTCCGAATCCGGGGTTGTCATTGGTTATGAATTCGAACGAACGGCGGTTTTGGTACATCTCGCCGATGAAGGTGATGTCGCAGATGTGAGGTACGCCGCTGTCGAGGGAATTGTCAAATCCGGCATATTCGGGCGTGTCGAAGAATGCAGGTGCGCTTATCCTGTCGAAATTATTGACTATCAGGATCTTCTTCTCTGTGGTGCCTTTCTTCGGCATGCCGATGCTTACAGTCTCGGAAGGGAAGCTGCGTCCTCCGTCATTATATGCCTCCACGCGGAAACTGTAGATGTGTCCCGGCTTGATGCCTTTGCGTACCGAAAGCGTGCCGTCCGGAGCTTCAGAAGGCTTCACGACCTCTCCGTTGTCGAAGGCCCCGTCGTCAGTCCTTGTGTAAAGTATATATCCTTTCGGCACTGCCGTAGGCTCCAGGCTGTCTTCGACCGCCTTCCAGCTGATGACGGCTCCTGCGTCCCCGCTGAATGTGACTCCCATGTTTCCCACAGGGAGAGGCTGCACCTGGTAAGGCACTCCATATCTGTTCGAGAGGTATTTCAACATACCTTTATATATGGCCCTGCTGACCGTGAAGCGGAAGCCGGGGTCCAGGCCGTACTTCATGTCGGCGAAGTTCTGATGCGAGAGAAGCTCCAGCAGCATTGACGGGGAGGACGGCGTGCGGGACTCGCGGTAGCCTCTGTCCCATACGCATCTGCGGCTCCAGTCCGGATTGTATGTGTTGCAGATGTCGTGTACTATCTGGCTCTGCACCAGGTCGGAATACTCCCTGCTCGTCATCCTGTTCTCGTCGCTCGGGAGCTTCTCCCTGTTCTCGGACTTGAGGGTGTAGATCGCGAGAGTTCCCACTATGGAGTCGTTCGGAGTCACTCCGGCGTCTGAATGGAATCCCAGTGTGAGGTCCACAGGGATGCCCTTGCCTCCCTTTGCCTTTGGATTCATGTCGGAGCCGCGGCTTATCCATTCCACCCAGTCGCCTCTGGACATGTAGTCGTCGGCGTAGTCGTCCTTGGATTCGTTAGGTGTGAAGATCTCGGGGTCAGCCCCGGCCCATTGCAGCCAGTACCTTGCTCCTTCTGCCGATCTCGGAAGGCCGGAAACGACAGGCTCGTCATCCGAGCCCCTTTTAGCCCTTGCGATGTTGCCCATTCCGCCTCCGAAGCGTACGGCGTCAGCCGTCACCACGCTTCCTTTTTCATGAAAATATCCGTCCGGAGTGATGTTGCTCAATGTCACACAACCCTCTGACCCTTCCGCGAATTCGAAGGTTCCCAGATATATCCATGTTCCTCCTCCAATTGACTGGTTGACGATGAACTCGCTCTCTCCTCCGAGATGATGCACCGTGTAGCGGGCTGCCTTCGTGCTTTCAGGAAGTGACTTATATGAAATATGCACGGCGTATCTGCCTCTTTCCGGAATGTCTGGCCTCCACTCGACGGATGCGGTGTTCCTGCGGCTGTCTTTCGTGCACCCGGCCTGTCGCGCTGTGCCAGTAAGGAAAGGATTCTCCAGCCCGGTATATGTCTCCTTCATGGCGGCAAATCCTGTTCCGGCATCCTGCCACTTCCCCTTCTCATCATATTCCGCCACTCCGTAGACGCGGTGTGACGCATCGTTGTCGGCTATGACCTCGCGGGTCTGTATGTCCCTTTCGCGGGGCATGAGCACATAGGCTCCGGCATTCTCGAGCATCGGCACCAGGTAGGGGAGCACATAACCCTGTGTGTACATGTCCTCCACTGTCTGGAAGAGGCATGGCCTCTGCCATTCCCATTCGCCTTTGTTCTGGTTGAAGTACCTTCCGTGACTCTGCCACACTGCTATGTTGCGGCCTGTGAGACCCTTGGCGTACTGCTGTCCGGACAGCCTTGTCACAAGCGGATGCGGTCTTGACGGATTGCCGGTCATGTTCTTTGTCTGGCTCGGGCGTCCGTCAAAGCCGAGCTCGGGAGTGCTGAGCCTCTCAAGGGCGACCTTGTTGCTGTAGATGACTCCGATGCCGTAGTCCCTGTATCTGGCCGGAAACCTCTTCTTGAGCTCTTTCCGGAACCATTCCGGCTCTCCTTCCCTCCATGGGTAGTCCCCGAGGGAGTTCGTGAAATAGAAATCGAGGTTGTCCTTCCTCTTCATTACGCTCTTGAGCTGGAGGCTTCCCTTGACGTCGCGGTTCCTCTTGAGCATTGCGTCGAGGGAGTCGCAGACAGGTTTGAAATCCTTCAGAATGGCGCTCTGGGCAGAAGCTCCGGCACTCAAGGCGATTGCAGCCAATATGGTGAGAATGATTCTTTTCATCGTCAAGTCAGGCTTTCCTGTGTTGTGTGAGAATTGATGCTGATGTGATCAGTGTTCCAGCGGCTATGCCGGCGAGATTGGCGTAAAAGTCCCTGATGTCATAATTCCTTCCTGCAGCGATCTGCAGACGTTCCACTCCCATCGCCATAAGCGCTCCGGCCGCGACGATGGCTGCCAGGACCAGGAAACGGCTGCGAAGGCCCTTTCCGTCAGGACGGAAGGATATGTAGGCCAGCAGGGGATAGGGGAGGAACATTATGAAATGTATGACCTTGTCTGTCGGTATGCCTGATATGAACTGACGAAGAGGCGGTATGCTGTCGGGACTGAGAAAGCACAGGTAGCCTACCGCCGCCAGATAGACTGCGAACAGCAGAACCGCCATGTATCTTTTCCTGAATGTCCTCATATGCTAAAGTGCCTGCATGTCATTGAGTTTCTTGTAATATCCGTCAAGGGCAAGGAGCTCTTCGTGACGGCCTCTTTCAACAATCCTGCCCTCGTGCATGACACAGATCTCGTCGGCGTTCCTGATGGTGGAGAGCCTGTGGGCGATCGCTATGGTGGTCCTGCTTGAGGTCAGCCTGTCGAGGGCTTCCTGCACGATCTTCTCGGATTCGGTGTCAAGAGCTGATGTGGCTTCGTCCAGAATGAGGATAGGAGGATTCTTCAGGATTGCGCGGGCTATGCTTATCCTCTGCCTCTGGCCGCCTGAAAGCTTGCTTCCCCTGTCTCCTATGTTGGTCTGGTAGCCGTCTTCCTTTTCCATGATGAAGTCATGGGCATTGGCTACCTTCGCCGCCGCTATGACCTGCTCCATGGTCGCTCCTTCCACACCGAAGGCTATGTTGTTGAATATGGTGTCGTTGAAGAGTATGGCCTCCTGATTGACATTGCCTATGAGGCTTCTGAGGTCCTTGACGCGGAAGTTGCGGATGTCCGTTCCGTCCAATGTGATGGCCCCTCCGCATACGTCATAGTAACGCGGGATGAGGTCCACCATCGTGGATTTTCCGGAGCCGGACTGACCCACAAGGGCGACTGTCTTGCCGCGAGGAATCGTAAGGTTGATGTCTGTCAGCACTTCCTTTCCCTCCTCATAGCTGAACGAGACTCCCTTGAACTCGATCCTGTCGTGGAATCCCTCCAGCTTCTCAGGGGATTCTATCTCCCTGATGTCGTTCTCGGCATTCATGATCTTGTCCACGCGCTCCATCGATGCAAGTCCCTTCGGGATGTTGTAGCTTGCCTTGGAGAATTCCTTCAGAGGCGCAAGGACGCTGTATAGGATGGTCATGTAGAATATGAATGAAGGTGCGTCTATCGGAGCGTTGTTGCTGAGGATCAGGGTGCCTCCGAACCAGAGCACCACCATGATCATTATAGAGCCGAGGAATTCGCTGACAGGGTGGGCCGAGGCCTGGCGCATGGCCACTCTTCCATATGCCTTGCGGTACTCGTTGGCCGTGCTGGTGAACCTTTCCTTCATCTTGTCCTCTGCAATGAAGGCCTTGATGACGCGGAGTCCTCCGAGGGTCTCGTCGAGCTGTGACATTGTCTCGCTCCATTTGCCCTGAGCCTCGAGCGACTGCCTCTTGAGCTTCTTTCCTATCGCTCCCATTCCCCAGGCCATGAGCGGCACGACTGCAATGGTGAACAAGGTGAGCTCCCAGCTGAGGTAGATCAGGGCTCCGAAGTAGCAGATGATCAGGATAGGGTTCTTTATGAGCATGTCAAGCGAGCTGACGATGGAAACCTCGATCTCGGTGACGTCGCCGCTCATCCTTGCGATGATGTCTCCCTTCTTCTGCTTCGAGAAGAAGCCCATAGGAAGACTGAGCAGCTTGTTGTAGACCATAGTCCTGATGTCTCTCACGATGCCTGTCCTCAAAGGTATCATCACGGCGGAAGATGCGAAGTAGCAGCTTGTCTTGAGCAGGGTCATGCCTCCGAAGATAAGACCGAGGATAAGAAGGGCGTTCGAGCCTCCGACCTTGTCGATAAGCAGGCTTACATAGTAGTAGAAGTTGTTCATTATCACATCCTTGCTCGGTATGCCGCTTCCCCATGGCACGAATTCGTACACGTTGGTGTCCATCTTGAAGAGGATGTTCAGGATGGGGATGAGGAGGGCGAAGGAGAATATGTTGAAGACTGCTGAAAGGAGGTTCAGGATGATGGAACCTCCAAGGTATTTCTTATATGGCGCGGCAAATCGCTTGAGAATATTCCAGAATGCTTTCATCTGCTCGAATCAGGTTTCTTGTTTGAGCCCTTCCTGTAAGGGCGTCCTTAATCTTGCAAATATAATCAATATTTTCGCTTTACAGCATTCTTTCTATCCAGTGATATATCAAATATATCCTCTTTTGGAGCACTTCCATGTTCAAAGTGGAGACTTTGTCGCGGAGCTTGTTGTTGTTCATGGTTATTCCGGAGGTGAACATGACTGCAGGTATCCTGTTGTCTGCGAATATCTTCTGGTCGGAAATCTTCCAGAACAGGTCGGTGAACTGGCGGCTTCCGTAGTAGGAAAGGCAGAGGTCGAGACCTATGTCATATGTCAGGTTGCTTGAGAACAGAAGGTCTTTCCTGATGATGTCGAGCGTGTGGCTGCCCAGCATTATCATGTAGTCCTCCCTCCCTGTGTTCACCGGAGCCAGCGTGCTTCCGATCTGGTCGATGTTGACCATCAGCCTGATCTTGTCCCTTGTGATCCTCTTTCCGGTCAGAGGATCGGTGAGCCTGCCTTCCTTTATCGATTCCCAGAGGGCCGCTGCTCCAGCCTGACCAAGCTCATTGGCATCCAGTCCGACGAACAGTATGCTGGTGCCGTAGGTCTTTCCGGCCGCCTTCATGGCTGTGAACATGTCTGCCAGCAGGGTGACCGCAGCCGTTCCGGATGCGTTCGCGTCAGCTCCGGGATATGCCTTGCCATTCAGCACTCCGAGGTGGTCGTAATGCGCGGCGACGATTATGTACTTGTCTGCCGGATTCCTCACAGAGCCGGGAAACATGCCTATGATGTTGTGCCCGATGGTTCCGTTGGCAGTCTGAAAACCCTTTCCCCAGCCGCGTCCGAGCGGGATGAGGCCGGTGTCCCGGAACTGTCTTGCAATCCAGAAAGCCGCCTCCGAGCCGCCTGCCGTGCCCGTCCCCCTTCCCTGACACAGGGTGTCGGAAAGGAAGCCGATGCGCTGCTGCATCCTTTCGGCCCACACCGAGTTGCGCGCAGGCATATGCGTCTGAGTCCGGAAATTCCGGGCAGAGGCAGTCAGGCATAGCAATGCTGTCATCATTGTCAGAACTGCTTTATTGACGTGATTTTTTCTTTGCATACGCGCGGGAAATGATTATATTTGTAGTTTAGTCCGGATTGTCTGCCGATTCGGACCGCCAAAATTAGAAAAAATAGACAACAACAGAAAATAAAACAGAACATGAACCGTTTTTTGAAGTTCCTTATAGTTTCCTGCCTGATGATTCTGGCAGGCCTGCAGGAGCTTCAGGCTCAATATGACAAGGATGTCTTCTATTTCCGCGGACGCCAGGCCCTGGCAGACGGTAAGTATGCCCTTGCCATAGAGAACTTCAACATTCTTTCACAGCTTGACACATCTGATCACCTGACCTTCTTCTTCAGGGGCATCGCCAAATACAATCTCGGGGACATCAGGGGCGCAAAACGGGACTTCGACCGTTCTGTCCGCATAAATCCTGTCTTTACATCCGGCTACCACTACCGCGGCATCACAGAAAGCCGTTTCGGCAATTATGAGGCCGCCCTGGCTGACCTTCAGAAGGCCATCGACCTGCGTCCGGGATTTGAAGGACTGTATTTCAGCAGGGGAGTGACCTATTTCCTCGCCCAGCAGTTCGAGACGGCGATCAAGGACTTCGACAGGTACATAAGAAAGGAGCCCAAGGACCCTTCGGCCTATCTGAACCGAGGAGCCAGCTACCTTTTCCTTGGCGACACCCTCAAGGCTGTGGCCGATTACAACAAGGCTATCAGGCTCGACCGCTTCGATCCTGAGGGCTATGTGAGGAGGGGAAGGCTGTATGCGACCCAGAAGAAGTACGACCTTGCGATGGCCGACATGGATCAGGCGATAGAGCTTGACTCGACCAACACCTTCGCCTATTTCAACAGGGCTATCATGCACTATGAGCAGGAACATTATCAGGAGGCGATGAACGACCTGAACAGGGTCCTCGAAGACGAGCCGGGCAATGCCCTGACCCTGTACAACAGGGGACTGATAAGCGCACAGCTGGGTGCGTACGAGGACGCCCTCCAGGACATGGACAGGGTGCTGAACATCAATCCGGAGAATGTCCTGGCCTATTTCAACCGTGCTTCCATATTCATTGAACTCGGCATGTACCGCGATGCTCTTGAGGATTATGACAAGGCCATAGAGCTTTATCCCGACTTCGCCAAGGCCTATATGAACCGTTCGTATGTGAAGAACCTTCTCGGACGTCACAAGGAGGCTAAGAGGGATTATGAGACAGCCCAGAAGAAGGTTGCGGAATACAGGCAGCGCAATGTAACCGATGCCGGCTCGTTTGCCGACACTACAAGGAAATACAGTTCTCTCCTGTCCCTCGATGCGGAATTCGCCAAGAAGGACTTCGATGATGAGCTTCTCCAGCACAGGGACATAGACATCAGGCTCCGTCCGCTCTACAGATATGTCCTGACAGGAGCGAAGGACGCGACGAAATATGCTCTTGACCGAGGATTCGAGCATCCTCTTCTCGCCAGGTTCGAGAATGCCCTCCCTGTGGGCGTGGACATCAAAGGGGGCGATGTAAGTCTTGATGCCGCGGATCTGCAGGCTGTGGAGGCTGCCGCCTGGACAGGGGAGGCGACTGCGGAAGACATGTTCCTGCGTGCCATGTATGACTACACGGACAAGCAGTTCAACTCATCGCTTGCCTATTACACCAAAGCCGTTGACGATGCCGCTGCTGCAGGAGGATATGAAGCCCTGTACTCCGCATTCTACAGAATCAACAGGGGGGTGCTCAGGGCAGAGATGATAGACTTCATCTCCTCGATGGAAAGCAATGTGCAGGTGCTCTCCATGGATGACACAGGAGCCACCAGGGCGAGGGTGAAGGACCAGATCGTCCGTCAGTACGACTATTCTGATGCCATCGAGGATATGCAGAAGGCTGCGGAACTGATTCCTAACCTTCCTTATACCTATTATAATCTCGGCAACCTGTACTGCCTGTCTTCGGAGCTTGTGAATTCGATCGACAACTACACCAAGGCCATAGACCTGTATCCGTATATGGGCGATGCCTATTTCAACAGAGGTCTCGTGCTCATATACCTGAAGGACAAGGAGAAGGGCTGCATCGACCTTTCACGTGCGGGCGAACTTGGAGTGCAGGATGCATATGGCGTGATAAAGAAATATTGTGAACAGGAAAATGAATAAAGCAAAGAATATAAAGGCACTGATCTTCGACATGGGAGGAGTTCTTGTGGATCTTGACATAGAGGACTGCAAGAGGGCTTTCAAGGAAGATCTTGACTATCACAGGATAGATGACATCATCGACGCCTGCCATCAGAAGGGAATATATGGTGAGCTTGAGGAGGGAGTGCTTTCCGCTGACGAATTCAGGCGGCTTGTGCTTGCCGAATCCCGTCCGGGTGCGGCCCCGGAAGACGTGGACAAGGCGATGTGGCACATCCTCGTGGGCATAGCTCCCGAGAAGGCGGAGCTGCTCAGGAAACTGGCTCAGAAGTACGACCTGTACCTGTTGAGCAACAATAACGCAATCTGTCTGCCTCGTTCGAGAAGGATGTTCGAGGAGGCTGGAATACCGCTTGACAGGATCTTCAGAGAGTGTTTCTTTTCATTTGAGATGAAGGCCCTGAAGCCGTCTGAGACATTCTACAAGGCAGTCATTGACCGGATAGGCCTCCCTGCTGAGCAGATGCTCTTCATTGATGACTCCATGACCAATGTCAACGGGTCTGCAGCAGCGGGCCTCCCTGCAGTATATTATGAACCGGGTACGGACCTCAGGGCTGTACTCGCAGAAGCATTGGAGGAGGAACTGTGATGGTGAAGTTCATGAGCCTTTCCAGCGGAAGCTGCGGAAACAGCTACTACCTCGGAACAGAGAAGGGTGGTGTCGTAATAGATGCCGGAGTAAGCCTTCGTCGTCTGAAGAAGGTGCTTCAGGAGTACGATATGGACATGGATGCCTTCTCGGCTGTGCTCGTCACCCATGACCACCTGGACCATATACGCCACCTCGGCTCGTTCTGCAAGCGTCTTTCCAAACCTGTCTACACAGCAAAGGCCATCCATGATGCCTTGGCGAGACATACATTCACCGCTCCTACCATAGGCCCGTGCCGCCGCATTCTGGAGGAAGACGCGTGGAATGAGGTGGCAGGAATGAAGGTGAGGTACTTTGTAGTTCCTCATGACGCCACCCAGACGGTCGGTTATGCAATTGAAGTCGCAGGCCATAAATTCGTGATAATGACCGATATAGGTCGTATGACGGATGAGGCGGTGGAATATGCCCGTCAGGCTGACACCGTCGTGATCGAATCGAACTACGACATGGACATGCTGATGAGCGGTCCGTACACATATGAACTGAAGATGCGTATCGTGCAGGGCTGCGGCCACCTGAGCAACGACGAGTGCGCATCTGCCCTCAAAAGGATATGGCATCCCGGCCTGAAGAATATTTTCCTCTGTCACCTGAGCGAGAACAACAACACTCATGAGCTTGCCTACCGCTGCTCGATGGAGGCTCTTCAGGAGATGGGAGTCGGGAAAGGGACTGTCGCCCTGCGCTGCCTGCCGCGCCAGTATCCGTCGCAAATGTTTGAACTATAATTCATCATGTCAGAGAATCACAATAAGACAATCACCCCTGAGCTTCGTCAGAAGCTTTCGAAGATCAGGCATCTGGCCCTGGATATGGACGGAACCATATACCTGGGCAGCACTCTTTTCCCATACACGCTTAAGTTCCTTGCAGACATGAAGGAGGCGGGCATAGGATATTCCTTCCTTACCAACAATCCTTCCCGTTCGGTCGCAGACTACCTGAAGAAGCTGGAAGGACTTGGAATCCAGGCTGATGAGGAAAATATGTACACGACATCACTTGCGGCTATAGACTACATCAAGGCAAATTATCCGTCTGCCCGCCGTCTTTTCCTGCTCGGTACTCCGAGCATGGTCTCGCAGTTCGAGAAGGCAGGTTTCGAGGCCTGTACGGACGATCCGGACGATGTGCCTGACGTGCTGGTGGCAGCCTTTGACACGACGCTTGACTATCAGAAGCTCTGTCGTGCGGCATGGTGGGCCTCGCAGGGAGTTCCATATATAGCCACAAATCCCGACAGGGTCTGTCCGACGGACCAGAGGACTGTGCTGGTGGACTGCGGCTCTCTGTGCAGGTGCATAGAGCATGCGACAGGAAGGAAGCCGGATGTCACCTTGGGAAAACCGGATCCTAACATGCTGTACGGAATAATGGAGCGTCTCGGCCTCAAGCCGGAAGAGGTCGCCATGGTGGGTGACCGTATATACACTGACACGGCTACCGCCCACAATGCCGGAGCCTTCGGGGTTCTTGTGCTTTCCGGTGAGACTACTATGGAGATCGTGGAAAAGGTGGCGGAAGATGCACGGACCAGCCCTGCTCCTGAGTTCTTCCCTCCTGACCTTGTCTGCAGGGATGTGAAGGAGCTTGGCGAATTATTGATTGAATGTAGAAAGTAACTAATAACCAAATATTTATGAAACTTAAAAACTTATTTATCTATTTCTCGGCTGCCGCTTTGGCAATTTCAAGCTGCTCGCAGCCGGCTGTGGCTCCTGCCATCCCGCAGGATAAGGACATCGAGGCAAAGGTGGAGAAGATCCTCAAGAAGATGACTCTCGAGGAGAAGGTGGGCCAGATGACCCAGATCACAGCTACCGCCCTTGCAGACGGCGTGAACCTGACTCCGGCTGGAGACTCGATCATCAGGACCTTCAAGATCGGATCAGTACTCAACACACTCGGTGATATCGCACAGACACCTCAGGACTTTGACAGGTTCATCCAGGAAGTGAATCGCATATCCCTCGAAGAGACAGGCATTCCTACACTTTACGGACTTGACCATATCCACGGAACTTCATATGTTCTCGGCGGTATCCTCTTCCCTCAGGAGATCAACATCGCGGCTTCATTCAACAGGGAGCATGCGTTCAACATGGGTAAGGTGACAGCATACGAGAGCCGCGCAGCCAATGTTCCATGGACATTCTCTCCTACAATGGACCTTGGAAGGAATCCGGAGTGGCCACGTATGTGGGAAAGCTTCGGAGAGGACACTTACCTCAATGCCCAGATGGCTGTCGCAGAGGTGAAGGGTATGCAGGGCGAGGATCCTAATCATGTGGGACCATATAACATCGCTGCCTGCGCAAAGCATTTCATGGGTTATGGTGTCCCTGTCACAGGTCAGGACCGTACACCTTCTTCGATTGCAGCGTCAGAACTCCGCGAGAAGCATTTCGAGCCTTTCAAGGAGGCCATGCAGGCAGGTGCCCTCACAATCATGGTCAATTCAGGAAGCAACAACGGAATCCCTTTCCACTGCAACACCGAGCTTCTTACTCAATGGGTGAAGGAAGACCTGAACTGGGATGGTATGATCGTTACCGACTGGGCTGACATCAACAACCTCTACACACGTGAGAGAGTAGCTTCCTCAAAGAAAGAGGCTGTGAAACTTGCGATCAATGCAGGTATCGACATGGCTATGGTCCCTTACGAGTGCCAGTTCGCTATCGACCTCAAGGAGCTCGTTGAGGAAGGTGAGGTGCCTATGTCAAGAGTCGACGATGCCGTGCGCCGTATTCTTCGTCTCAAGTTCCGCCTGGGGCTCTTCGACCAGCCTGACACCCTTCTCGAGGACTATCCTGAGTTCGGAGGCGAGGCTCATGCGAAGCTTGCATACGAGGCAGCCCTCGAGTCTGAGGTTCTTCTCAAGAACAACGGAATCCTTCCTTTGAAGAAGGATCTCAAGATTCTTGTGACAGGACCTAACGCAAACTCCATGAGGACACTGAACGGAGGATGGTCATACACATGGCAGGGCCATGGTGCATCCATCCCGGCATTCACCGACAAGTATAACACTATATACGAGGCACTCGACGCCAAGTTCGACAATGTGACATATGTACCTGGAGTAGAATACGACCTCATGTCTGCAAACTGGAAGCACGATGAGGCTACAAGCATCAAGGAGGCTGTAAGGGCTGCAAGAAATTCAGATGTCATCATTGCCTGCATCGGAGAAAACACTTATTGCGAGACTCCGGGCAACGACGAGGACATGGATCTTTCAGACAACCAGAAGAACCTTGTCAAGGCTCTCGCCGAGACTGGCCGTCCGATTGTGTTCGTGCTTAATGAAGGCCGCCCTCGCATCATCAGCGACATCGAGCCTCTTGCTACAGCTGTCGTAGACATCCTTCTTCCCGGAAACTATGGTGCAGATGCGCTTGCAGCCCTTCTTTCGGGTGAGGCGAACTTCAGCGGAAAGCTTCCTTTCACTTATCCTAAGTACACCAACAAGTTCGCTGTGTACGACTACAAGCCGGCAGAGAATCAGGGAACAATGTCAGGAGTGTACAACTACAATGCTGTGATGGACGTTCAGTGGCCTTTCGGACACGGACTCAGCTACACTACATTCGAGTACTCCGACTTGAAGGTTTCTGCTTCAGAGTTCGATGCTGACGATGTGCTCAAGGTTACGGTGGACGTGACCAACACAGGCAAGGTGGCGGGTAAGGAGAGCGTGCTCCTCTTCTCAAGCGACATCTATGCAAGCTCTACTCCTGATGTACGCCGTCTGCGTGCGTTTGACAAGGTCGAGCTCGCACCTGGTGAGACAAAGACAGTCACTCTTGAAGTCACTGCAAAGGATCTCGCATTCGTGAACTACTACGGCAAGTGGACCCTCGAGGAAGGCGACTTCGCACTTTCGGTAGGAGACCAGAGCCAGATGATAAGATGCACTGAGACCATCGTATGGGATCAGCCTAACATCGACTGATCCGGGAATATATGAAAGTCAGAATAGTCAACAAGTCGGCATGGCCGACACCGGCATATGCCACAGAAAAGTCTGCCGGAATGGACCTCAAGGCCGACATCACCGAGCCGGTGACCCTCGGACCTCTTGAAAGGGCCATGATACCTACCGGTCTGTACATCGCGCTTCCTGACGGAACGGAAGCGCAGGTGAGACCACGCAGCGGACTTGCAGCAAAGTTCGGCATCTCGGTCCTCAATTCTCCCGGTACCATTGATGCGGACTACAGGGGCGAGGTGCGTGTGATCCTCGTGAATCTTTCCAACGAGCCTTTCGTGATCAATCCTGGAGAAAGGATAGCCCAGATGGTGGTCGCGAGGTATGAAAAGGTGGAGTGGGACGAAGTCGAGGTGCTTGATGAGACAGAAAGAGGCGCCGGCGGCTTCGGCAGTACCGGACGATAATTGATTAATGACCCATCCCCGGCTTGTCCGGGGATTTGTTTGAATATGAATAATATAGCTGAAATATACAGGAAGTTCCTCGAGTGCGGCGCAGTGACCACTGACAGCCGCGCCATAAAGGGAGGCGAGATGTTCTTCGCTCTCAAGGGTGAGAATTTTGATGGCAATGAATATGCGCTGAAGGCCTTGGAGGCAGGGGCCGCCTATGCGGTGGTCAATGCTTCCGGCCCGGCAGCCGGATCAGATGATTCCCGGCTTGTCAAGGTCGAGGATACTCTCAGGACCCTCCAGGACCTTGCCCGGTGGCACAGGTCGATGACTATTGTAGACGGCAAGCCGCTGACAGTCATCGCGCTGACCGGAACCAACGGCAAGACGACCACCAAGGAGCTCATTCGCGAAGTGCTTTCCGTGAAGTACCGTGTCACAGCCACGGAAGGAAACCTGAACAACAGCATAGGTGTGCCTCTGACCCTTCTGAAGATCGATTCTCAGACTCAACTGGCGGTAGTAGAGATGGGCGCAAGCCATCCGGGAGACATCAAGGAACTGGTTGACATAGCCCTCCCGAACTTCGGTCTCGTCACCAATGTCGGCAAGGCGCATCTCCTCGGTTTCGGCAGTTTCGAGGGAGTGAAGAAGACCAAGGGAGAGCTGTATGATTACCTCCGCCGTACCTCTGACAAGGTGTTCCTTAATGTGGACAATCCTCATCTTTGCCAGATGGCTTCGGAGCGCAATCTTCATTCTGATCCCGAGCGCCCTTACTCTCTCGTATTGCCGTATGGACTTGAGTATTCAGGTGCAAAGGTCCTGCCTTCCACTCCTGAATGTCCGTATCTGAGGATAGAGCTTGACGGAAGGGTGATATCGACTAATCTTGTCGGTGCCTACAATGCAGACAACGTCATGGCGGCGGTTGCTGTAGGTGAGCATTTCGGAGTGGCACGTGAAGATGCCGTTCGTGCTGTCGAGTCGTATGTCCCTTCGAACAACCGTTCGCAGATGGTCAGGACAGGACGCAATACCCTCATTGTAGATGCCTACAATGCCAATCCTACAAGCATGGCGGCGGCCTTGTCGAACTTTGCCAATGTGCTTTCAGACAAGAAGACGGCGATGCTCGGAGACATGCTTGAGCTCGGAGAGGACTCCCTTGCCGAGCACATCAAGGTCGTGGAGTGTGCGGCTGGAATAGGATTGACAGATGTGTTCTTTGTCGGTGACGAGTTTGCGAAGGCCCTTGAGGAGACCGGACACCCTTTCGGTTACAGAAGTTTCCGGACATCACAGGAATTGGCCGACCTGCTCAAGTCGGAGCCTGTTTCAGGGTCTGTAGTCCTTATCAAGGGATCCCGCGGTACAAGAATGGAAAAGGTCATAGAGACCCTATAACCTGCATTTCCGGATAATCGTTTTTGCAAGCATTGCGAAGGCAAGTCCAGCTATGGCTCCTATCAGTGAGCCTGCGAGGACGTCGCCCAAGTAGTGCTTGCCTACGAATATGCGGCTCAATGCGACAAGTGCCGCCCAGGTGAACATCCATGCCGCATAGCCCCTGTACTTGAGACGCGGATCCATCCTGAGGCATGAAAATGTGCAGGCAGCGAGTCCGAAGGCGTTTGCAGCATGTGCAGAAAAGAAGCTGAAGCTGCGGCTTCCTTTTTCCAGGACATTTAGTCCCGAGGCCAGCATGAATTCGTCATTGAGCGGACGGACTCTTTCCACAAGGTCCTTGATCAGGTTTGAAGACTGGTCACAGAAACCGAATGTGGCGGCCGCAGCCAGTGTGGCCACAAGGCCCTTCTTCCAGCCCAGCCTCACGAACAGCAGCACCACTATGGCAACATACATCGGTATCCAGACCGGAATGTCTGAAAAGAACTGCCACATGCGGTCGGTTACAACTGAGTCCCAGCTGTTTATCATGAGAGTCAGCTGCTGGTCTATCCTGTGGACTTCCTGCCAGAACATATCTTAGAGGACTATTTCGTTATCATCGTCGGGGAAAAGGACCACAGGTGCGTCTTCGACCTCGGTTTCCCTGTGCAGAGCCTCCCAGAGAAGGTCCTTGAGCTCCTTTAGGCCTTCCTGGGTGAATGATGAGATGAACACATGAGGAAGATCGGTCGGGAGCTGCTCCTCGATCTCCTTCTTGAGCTGTTCGTCAAGCATGTCCGACTTGGTGATGGCCAGTACGCGGTCTTTCACCAGAAGCTCAGGATTGTACTCGCGCAGCTCGTTCAGGAGGATCTCATATCCCTCCTTTATGTCGTCCTGGTCGGCTGCAACCATGAAGAGCAGGATGGAGTTGCGCTCGATATGACGGAGGAAACGCATTCCTATGCCCTTTCCCTCGTGTGCTCCCTCGATGATGCCCGGGATGTCAGCCATCACGAAGGACTTGTCGTCATAGTAGCTCACGATGCCGAGATTGGGCTCCAGTGTGGTGAAAGGGTAGTCTGCAATCTTAGGGCGGGCAGCAGAAACTGTGGACAGCAGGGTAGACTTGCCGGCATTCGGAAAGCCCACGAGACCTACGTCCGCAAGAAGCTTCAGCTCAAGGATGAACCAGCCTTCTTCGTATGGCTCGCCCGGCTGGGAATAACGCGGCGTCTGGTTGGTGGCCGTCTTGAAATTGTTGTTTCCAAGACCTCCGCGGCCTCCCTTCACGAGAATCCTTTCCTCATGCGGCTCGACAAGCTCGAACAGGATCTCTCCTGTTTCGGCATCCTTCGCTACAGTTCCGAGAGGGACGTCCAGGTATATGTCCGCACCGTTCTTGCCCTTCATCAGCTGACCGCTTCCGGCCCCGCCATGCTCTGCCATGATGTGCTTGCGGTATTTCAGGTGGATGAGTGTCCAGAACTGAGGATTTGCCCTGAGGATGATGTGGCCTCCGCGTCCTCCGTCTCCTCCGTCCGGTCCTCCCTTCGGAATATATTTCTCCCTTCTCATATGCGTAGAACCCGCACCGCCATTGCCCGAACGGCAATATATCTTTACATAGTCTATGAAATTGCTGTCTGCCATAATCTTCCTCCTTATCAATATATCCTGTTCTGTCTCAATCCTTACAACCTGCAAAGATAGTCATTCTTTCCGATACTGAAAGACTCTGTTCCTCTTTTGAAAGGCCCTCCTTCACACAACAGGTCAGGGAGGCTGTCCGGCTACAGGAGGATTCCACGCTGATCTTCTTCTGCTCTTATCCATAGTCTTCGCATAAATCTGTGTTATGCGGCGGATCTGTTGCAACAATCGTTATATTTGTACCGAATACCGGATAGTACTATTCCGCCTGGTATCCGTCTTAATATCGGACAATGACACTTGAAATGAGAAATACACTTACGATCTTGACATCTCTTATCATCATGGCCGCCTCAGGGACGGCAATGATGGCGGAGGCGCGGACGAAGGTGACCCGGCAGCAGACCTCTGACCTGAAGACAGAGATGGAGGTGCTGCATCAGAAATTCGGCGTCAACTTCGTCTATGACTCCTCCATAGACCTGGATGTCCCCTATGAGGGCCTCCCGATGCAGGAAGCCCTGGCCGGTAACGGCAAGACAGGAGACGCTTTGCTGGAACTGTGTCTGCGGACCCTTTTCAAGGATACGGGCATAGAATATGAAATCATGAAGAAGTATATAGTCCTGACAAAGGAAGGGGCAAGAAAGAAGCCCAAGGACTATACGATATTCATTGAGGAACAGCATGATACGCTCAACGAATCTGTTGTGACAGCGGTGGTCGACACGAAGAGGAACACCACCCAGACCGGCCTCAAGAGGATAGACAGCAGGGATCTTAATTCAGGTTTTGCTCTTTTCAGCACCCCTGATGTGATCAAGACTCTCCAGATGCTGCCCGGAGTATCTTCCGGAACCGAGCTCCTTTCCGGATTCTATGTCCACGGCGGAGACGGAAGCGACAACCTCTTCCTCCTTGACGGCGTGCCCATATACCAGGTCAGCCATCTTCTCGGCCTCTTTTCCTCGTTCAACACTGATGTCATCGGCAACATCGACTTCTATAAAAGCGGTTTCCCCGCCCGCTACGGTTCGAAGATGTCTTCAATTGTGGACGTGACCACCAGAGACGGTGACTTCAATGACCATCATGGCCTCTTTGCCATTGGCCTTATGGATGGCCGTTTCCAACTGGAGGGACCTATATGGAAAGGGAAGACCTCCTTCAATTTCGGCTTGAGAAGGACATGGACCGAGACTGTGACGATGCCGGTATTCGCTCTCATCAACAGGTACAACAAGCCCGACAAGATCAGCGGCCGCTATGCATTCACGGACCTGAATGCGAAGATCACCCATAAGTTCGCTGAGGATAACACCTTGTCCGCCAGTTTCTACACCGGTAGTGATGCATTCAGGCTCTTTTCAGACTCCTCCTATGAGGATTATGAGGGGATATATAACAGGGAGGTCCAGCAGGCTTCCCTGACATGGGGCAACACCGTCGGCTCGTTGAACTGGAACTACAGGCTCAATGACAACATGTCGCTCCGCAGCATTGCCTACTACAGCGGCTCCAAGTCCGATCTGTCCCTTTCGATTCAGGAAATTGAAGGCGAAGCCTTCGACCTCACCGACGGCCAGTACAACACCTCCGACGTGCATAATCTCGGTCTGAAATCGGACATGTATCATACCCTTGGCACTAAACACAGGCTCAGATATGGAGCGACTGCACAGTATCATATATATTCCCCCTCTTCCACAGCCAAGGCGGAACTGATCAACCACGCGGGCAGTTTCACAAATATGGCCTATGCCGATTCACTCAGATACAACACCATCGAGGCTTCCGTCTATGGCGAGGATGAGATCGCTGTTACCGATGCCTTCTCTGTAAATGCAGGGTTCCGTTACAGCCTGTACTCGACAGGAGGGAAGGCGTGGCATTCCCTGGAACCCCGCATCGCGATGAAGTATTCCATAAATGACAGGATTTCAGCCAAGGCCTCATATACACACATGAGCCAGCCTTCCCATCTGGTCTCTTCCATATATCTGGACCTTCCGACAAATGCCTGGCTTCCTTCCACCGCAAAGGTCCGTCCCTCGCGTTCCCGGGAGGTTGCAGGAGGTCTTTATGCTGACCTCTCCCATTATCTGCATCTGAATGTCGAAGGATGGTACAAGCATATGTACGGACTTCTTGAATATGCCGGATCATACAACATATTCCCTCCGTTGAAATCGTGGGAAAGCAACTACAGGACTGGCCGAGGCCGTTCATGGGGCGCAGAAGTAGATTTCGGCTATGACAACGGCCGTACGGAGGCGGACATATATTATACCCTGTCATGGTCACAGAGAAAGTTCGATGACTTCTATCACAGCTGGTACAGCGACAGGAACGACAACCGCCACAAGCTGACCGTCATGGCAAGGCATAAGTTCGGCAAGCGTTTCGAACTCTATGGCGCCTTCAACTGGCACAGCGGCAACAGGGTGACCATGGCTTCGCATCATTACGGAAGTACAGACATATACACGGAACCGAACAATGTCAAGCTGCCTGACTATCACCGTCTTGACCTCGGATTCAACTTCACCAGGACAACGAAGAGAGGAAACACAAGCATATGGAACCTGAGCGTCTATAATGCCTACTGCCACACCAATCCTCTCATTGCGACAGGGGAGTATGTCAAACTTGATGGAGAACTTGTGGCATATTACGGAAGCGCCGGAGGGATAATACCTATAATACCGACTTTCAGCTACACCCTTAAATTCTGAAGAACATGAAGATACTGGATTATATATATATGAGTGTTGCAGCCATGGTCTGCGTCTCCTGTGTGGTACCTTTCGACCTGAAACTGGAAGACGACCCTGTGATTTTTCTTGAGTCATTTCCGGGCACGGAGGATAAGGTGGTATTCCGCATACATCCTGCATATTCCTACTCCAACTCGGCAGAAACACCTGAATTCATTCCGGAGATCTCATTCCTGGTGAATGACCGGGAGGTTCCCGTGGTTCTGAATGCAGGCAACTGCATGGGTGAGGACTATCCTGCGGAATGTTATGTGGCTGATTACAGGCCTGTTCCCGGTGACAGGATGAGTGTCGAGGTGACGGCACCAGGCTTTAAGGGCGTATCTGCGCAGACGACTGTCCCCGAGGCTTTTCCCGAAAGAAGGATAGACTACAGGAAGGTCGTCATAGGTGACCGCAACTACAATGTGGTGTATGTCACATTTGAAGATGACCGCAGGGACGGCCTTGCATATGGCCTCCAGATCCATGAGGAAACGACCTGTTTCTTTTCAGACGGTGAGTCGGCCACCTATGCCTATCCCTATGCCGGCTGGCAGATCTATGACGACTACGATTTCGCTCCGCATTCGCTGGAAGGGATGAGGCTGTATTTCGACGGATGGCAGATGGGAGGCGGGAGCAGTCTTGCAGGCTGGGACAGCAGGTCGTTCAGCGGCAGTACCAGGACCTTGTCTACATCTGTGCAGGCTGTAGGAACGGGAGAAATCAGTGCACATGACTCTTTCTATGAACATTACATAGAAGGGGACAGATATAGCGAAGACGGCGAGGAAATCATAGGGACTTATACAGGTGTCGTCCACAACAAGCTCGTATTGTACACCATGACGGACGAATTCTATAAATATGCTGTCGCTCAGGAACTTGTGCAGGACAATTCCAATGTCATAGCCGGCATAGCCCCTTCAAATTTCTGCTATTCCAATGTCAGGAACGGCTATGGCGCCTTTGCCGGTGTGTACAAGGTGGAGACAGAATGGATAACCCCGGAATTTATTGAAGAAAACAGATGATGAAGAAATTGATATATGCCGCAGTTGCGGCCACGATGATGTTCAGCGGATGTGAATATCACCCCTATTATGACGGTCAGGAATTCTGTATATATGACGACGGTTGCGGGCTGATCAAGGAGGACGGGGCCCATATCGTTGTCCCTGTGAAGGATAAGCATCCGTATGTGCTGGAGTTTTACGGCGGTTCAGGCAAGAACCACAAGATCATGGTGGAGGATCCGGAAATACTCGGATATGTCTATGAGGAACCTCTTGTCAGCAGTACTCTGATTGACGGGATGAAGGTTGTTCCCGCGAATATAGTCCTTCAGCCGAAACGGACAGGTGGTACATCCGTTACGGTCGAGGATGTGGATGCAGGTAAGTCCATCCAGTTATATGTGACTGTCTTAGATTCCTATAAGGCTATTGAAGTGTCTGAAGGGAATGCAGCCTTTGAGACAGGAACCATCTTCGCCCTTCCGTATGACGGTACGGAGGATGTGGTGAAGATCTGCCGTGGAAGTCTGGCTGACAGAGACGTGGAGCACATCGTCGACGGAAGGTTCGCCTTTGTCATAGAGGATGACTTCCTGTATTTTGAGCTGACCTATCCTGCTGATGAATCAGGCAGACCTTCCGCAGAGGGTGTGGAAACCGGCAGGCGCTACCAGATCAGACATTATCAGGGCATGCCGGACGACGGCACCTACATGATGCTTCTTCTCAATCTGAAGGACTATCCCTATGTCACAAAGGGATATTATGAGCCGGACCATTATGATGTGGATCTGATGTTTGCCGATGTGACAGGACTTGATGAGCCCATGACAGAAGAAGAGGCGGAATACGACTATTTCGTGGCATCGAGTGCCAGACTTCTGCCGTGGACTTTCTGATCACGGCAGAAGATGTCACTACTTATGGCTCATTCCGCCCCATAGAGGGTGTCAAGGCCATATTCATCCAGATATGAGAGTCTTGTGTACAGATATAAGGTGAGGACGTGGTCTGATGTACTGTCGTACTCGCCTTTGAAAGTGCCGGACATTTCATATTCATCTATATCCAGGATCCTGAATTCCGGGTGCCGGTCTGCCACATCCTTGAAATATATGATTCCGGATGCCGGTTCATATGAATATGTACCATCCTTGAAGGTCTTGCCATCCGGAGTGTCGATGTATTGGCGGATCCTGCCCTCTTCCTTGACGGCGAAGAAAGGATAGCCCTTGCCGTCTGCATATGAAAAGACGACATCATCAAGTGATCCCGTGTATGAAATGTTCTTGATGCTCTTCAGCTTCCAGGTGCCTTGAAAGTACTCTCTTACCATGTGCTCAGCCACGGGAGGTGTCTTAGGGACATATTCTCCGTCTTTCTTCATCAGCTCAATCTTCGGTCCTGGTTCGCCGAATTCATACTTGTCTGGTTCTACGGTACGGTCGCAGGAAACCATTGTAATTGCGGCAGCTGTCATTATGCCTGCCAGTCTCCATCTTATCTTCATATATCATTTACATTAATTTAATATGCTTTATACGATTTTCTCTTGAAGCGGAAGAGGACGGGGCCTGTGACCGGGCTGGCCTCACCTGTGTCATGGCTCTGCGTCATTGACGTGATCTCTTTCCTTACTTCGAATTCACCATATCCGGTGTGGTTGAACTCCAGGCCCTGGCAATCCTCCGGAAATATGAATTCAAGCCGGGAATCATCGCCTTCAATGATGACCTTTACTTCTAACGTGATCCTTTCCAACATTCTGTACACGTTTAACGGCCCTCCCCAGGATGCGTTGATGTCTGCCGTATATGGAATTTCGATGTAACCTCCTTCGCTCCTTATGCTCGCACCGTGGGCCCCGGCTCCATAGTCCACGCTGTTCCATTCGGCATAATAGTCATATGAAGAACTGCCGTCTCCGTTGATGTCGACAGGGGCGGCGCCTTCCCATGTGGCTGATTCGATCTCATAGTAGCCTCTTATCGTGTCCAGGGCCTTTTCCCTGAGGTCTTCTTCCCACACCTTTTCGCATGCCAGCACAGCAGGCAACGATATGATTATATATAATATACGTCTCATTGTCATTCGTAGCTTGTCCATTCGCTTTCATAAACTGATGCGGCGCCGAATACTCCCAGGCCGCCGATAACGTTTGTATATGTGTATGAGGTGGGCGTGAATCCGAAATCTATCGGTATATCCGATTCCTCGATCACGTATCTCGCCTTAAGGTAGTTGACTGTCTCTTCGGAGAATCTCATTACCCTTATCTTGTACTCGTAGTATTCCGCAACCGAGTAGTTCGTGTTCATTATAGGATTGTATGACATCTCCAGCATGCGTCTTTCTGTCGGTGCGACCCAGGTGGTCAGCAAGGATCTGCCGCCATATCCGACAGCCTGTGATATCTGCATCTCGCCTTTATCGAAGCTCAGTGTCATGTCAGAACCGATAGAGGACATCCATCCGTTTTCTCCTGTCTCCGTGTTGACATACAGATCGTCAGCCTCGACTATGCCGGCATCCTCTCCGTACCTTGCCATAGTCTCCTGTGGGACGTCCCCCAGGAACTCGTAAAGTTTCCTTCTAAGTACCTGGATTCCGAAATGCTCCTCGGGTCTTGGCTCTTCAGAGAGATGGATGGAAAACATCCACAAGGTCTTTTCCGTCCGTGTCCTTTATGCTTTCAATCTCGGACTTGCGTATCTCTACTTCAGGAATGCTTTCCGGCATGGTGACTTCTGCACGGATCTCCGGAATTCCGGCAGCTTCTGCCTTGAGAGCCAGCTCCTGGCCGGCCTTGAACCTGTAGCCGGTCTCAAACGATATGAGTGTGTCATATGTCTGTTCCATGTTGACTGTCAGCTCTACCGGAGAACCGTCAGCAGTGAGGATGATGTCCTGCAGCTCGAGAGGAACCGGGTTCCTGCCCAATACCGGATGGCTCTGCATGACCTGTATCCTGCAGTTTCCCTGATCTGTCATCAGGGCATTGACATACAGCTTCCCGGAGTCTTCTACGGGGAAGTCGACCACTCCCTTGCAGGAAAGCAGAATAAACGACAGCAGTATGGTTGTGAGTATATGTCTCATGACTCAAAATCTTAATGTGTAATTGAACGAAGGGATGATAGGGATGACTGAAAGGAGGACTATCCTTGTCTTGTGAAAACCGTTCAAAGGATCTTCCTCCATCATGGCAAACATAGGATTCATCCTGCAGTAGGCGTTGTAGAGACTGAGGTTCCATATCCTTTCGTTCCCTCTCCTGGTCGTCTTGCGGAAATTGAAGCCCACATCAAGCCTGTGGTAGGCTGGCAATACCATATTATATGGGCTGCTGTAGTGGTACTGGCCGTTCACGAACTGGGTAGGGACGGTTATCCTGTCACCAGTGTGATAGTTCCATGACATATACATGTCGAACCTGCCGCTGAAACGATGAGATGCATTGATGGTAAACTTGTGGCGGTTGTCATTTCGCGCCGGGTACCAGTCATGCCAGATCCTGCTGAAGAAACGCTCGCTCCATGACAGGGTGTAATATGCCGAAAGGTCAGTCTTTGCCGTCCTCCATGTGAGTTCGGCCTCCGCTCCATAGGAACGTCCCATACCTTGAGTCAGTTCGTCTTCCCATGAGGCGATCTCCGGATACAGGGTTTCGGTGCCGCAGTACTCGTGAAGGTTGTCCAGCTTTTTCCAGTATGCCTCTATGTTGAGGTCCAGGTTGTGGGGGAGATCCATGTAGATGCCTGCGGCAATCTGTTTCGCCCGTACCGGGGCGATCCTGTCGGTGCTCGGCATCCAGCTGGACATGGGAATGTCCAGATAGGTAGCCTGAAGGTTGTGGATGAACTGACTCATCTCGCTGTATGAAGCCTTGAACACCGCGTCCGGTGACAGCTGGATACGTACGGCAGCCCTTGGCTCGAGAGACTGGCGCATGCCGTCTTCTGTGCCGAACAGTACATATCTGAGTCCGATGTTGGCCTTCAGCCAGCTTGTAAGTCCGATTTCGTCTTCTGCGTACATCGACATCTCCGGAGATGCATATGATGCCATGATGGAGTCGCGCTCATGCACCTGATTCTGATTGTAATATGTCTCCTCTGTGTCCACGCGCAGGGTTGAGGAAATTGCCAAGACATCTCTCTGCGGCTTGAAGATGTGCTGAGTGAAGTCTGCTCCCGCCCTTATGTGGTGACAGTCTGAAGGTATCCAGTCGAAGCTTGCCTTTGCACCTATGTCATGAAGCCTGCTCCTGTTGTCTTCATGGATGGAGTAGTCCATTATTCTCATCTTCGTTTCATTCAACTCCCATTCCCTGTTGTACAGCATGACATCAGTATTCGTGCGTGTGTAATATAGAATGGAGTTCATGTGGAGCTCGTCGGAAAATATCCTGCTCCAGTTCAGGCTTGCGAGGATGTTGCCCCAGCTGCTCTGCAGGTCATAGGCGTTCTCTCCCGTGTGACGTGTGCCTTCCCAATACTTCACGGCTGCTGCCTCGTGTCCGATCCTTATCTTGTCGGAGCCTATATACAGATTCAGGTTCAGCCGGTTGTGCCTGTCCTGCAGGTGGGTGATGGAGGCATTCATGTCAGTCATGGCGTACCCGAGATGGTGCTTTTCCCCGTATGGGAGGGAACTGTTGTATATGGCCACACCGGGAACGGTCAGGAGATCGAACCAGCTGCGTCTGAGTGCGACATTGAATGAGGTCCTGCCGGGAATCAGAGGACCCTCGAGCTGAAGGCCTCCGTTCAGAAGCCCCATGTTGAAGGAGCCGCGGAAGGTGTTCATGTCTCCCTGTCGGGTGGTTATGTCGACGACGGAGGACGCCTTTCCTCCGTATCTTGACGGGAATCCGCTTTTATAGAATCCGATGTCATTGATGACCTCGGTGTTGAATGACGAGATCAGGCCTGCCAGATGTGTCACCTGATAGAGCGGGACACCATCCAGAAGAAAGAGGTTGTCCTTGCCGTCGCCTCCATGTACGTACATTCCGGACAGAAGTTCTGTTCCTCCGGACACACCTGGCAGGTTCTGGATCTCCTTGATCACGTCCGGAGAGCCGAGGGTTGCGAATCCCTTGCCGAAACGCCTGAAATCTATGCTGTGCAGGCCTGTCTGGGTGGTGTTCCTCTTGCGGTCTATGTGTACGGTGATTATCGATTCGTCCAATGTGTCTCTCTGGCCTTCGATGAATATCGTATAGTCCCTGACTTTACTGTCACCATCTTTGGTCAGGACTACATGTCTTTTCAATATATCATAGCTGATGCCGCTGTCGCTGAACAGGGTGCTGAGGCAGAGTCCGAGAGACTTTTCGTCCTTTCCGGGGTGAGCTGCGATGATGTCCTTTACAGGCTTGCCATGGTAGGGGGCGTCCAGTTTGAGGGAAGAGTCATAGATGAAGTTCACTCCGAAGGTCTCATGGATGAGCAGCATCTGTGACTTCAGCGTCATGACTTCCTGCAGTGATGCACGGGCTTCAGTCTTTCCGTAGATTTCGGGGACATGTCCGGTCAGTAAGAGCAGTATTGCGAGCAGTTGTAGTAGGGTTCTCATTATCCGGTCTTTTGTTGATGCGGGATTCTGCCATTTAGACGGGAAAATCGTGAAATAATACCATCCTGTCGCAGATTATTTTGTCATGCTGCAAATATATGAATGATTTGCGGATATGAAAAAGGCAGGAACTCCTTTTATAATCGCCCGCGCGATCTGTGGAATCCCTGCCTTGCAGTCATATGCCTTGTTCTAGAACCTGTCCATTATTGTGAAGATGCGGCCCTGGACTTCCTCGATTGTGCCGACACCGTCGATCTCATTGTATCTGCCGGCCTTTGTGTAGTACTCGATGAGGGGCTCGGTCTGATTGTGATATGTGGCGATCCTGTTGTTGATGATCTCTTCGCTCGCATCGTCTGCACGGCCTTCCTTGAGTGCGCGGCCTTTGATGCGCTCCATGATCATCTCGTCCGGAATCATGATGGATACTGTGGCTGTCACTTCCTCCGATGTCTTGGCGAGGATGGCGTCAAGCGCTTCGGCCTGTGGCAGAGTACGTGGAAAGCCGTCAAGAAGGAAACCGTCAACTCCTTTGACTGACTGGAATTCACTTTCTATCATTCCTTCTACTACTTCGTCAGGAACGAGATGTCCGTCTTCAATCAGAGCCTTGGCCTGAAGTCCGAGCTCGGTGCCAGCTGCGATTTCCTTACGCAGGAGTGCTCCTGTAGAGATGTGATGGAGGTTGTATTTCTCAACCATGGCTGTGGCCTGGGTGCCTTTGCCTGCACCCGGAGGGCCGAAAAGGATGAAATATTTCATTCTGTCAGAAATTAGTTGTGTCTTATTCATCTAATACATATATGTCCTTGTAATTTCTTCCAAGTTCATCATAGTCGAGACCGAAACCTACTATGAAGTCGTTTGGAATCTCCAGCGCCACGTAGTCTATGGCAATGTCCTTCTTATATGCTTCGGGCTTGAGCAGAAGTGTGCAGATCTTTGACTCTGCGGCGCCCTTTTCTGCAAGAATCTCCTTGAGCTCCACAATCGTGTTGCCTGAGTCTACGATGTCCTCGACGACGATTACACGACGGCCTATGATGTCGGCAGTCAGGCCCATCGCCTGCTTGACGCGTCCTGTCGTGCTTGTGCCTGCATATGAAGTCAGTTTTGTCGATACGACCTGGCAGTCGAATCTGAGCCGCTGCATCAGCTCCGCCATGAACATTATTGAACCGTTCAGTACGCAGAGGAGGACAGGAATGTCCTCGCATCCTTCAAAATCTGCATTTATCTTTTCCGCTACCTGGTCTATCGCTGCGGACAGCTTCTCATAAGGGATGAATTCCCTGAAGGTCTTGTCGTGAAGGGTTATCTTGTTCATGGTCAGTTCTTGCTTACTTAATTCGTCATGTATCTTACAAATGTAGCATAAACCTTTAAAAAAAAGAAAAATCTCACGTTGTTTTTCTGAAAAACAACGGGTTTGTAAGTAAAGTGCCTTATTTTTCGGCGAAATCAATCTTTTAATGCTTATGCGGCGGGGGATAGTGACTGTGATTCTGTGTTGTGTTTCTGTTATGTGGAGCGGGACAACAGCTCAAAATGTGGAAGATATGGAAAAGATAATGCTCTTCTATGGGACGGATGCTCCCGAGGACCTGGATTCGGAAGATGTGGAACGGATGGGGAAACTACTGTCCCGGCCCTTGAGGCTGAACTGTGTCTCACGCACCGCTCTCGGGAGCAGCGGACTCTTCTCACCATATCAGGTCGCATCCCTGTCGGACTACAGGACAAGGCATGGTGATGTGCTTTCGTTTGAAGAACTCTCGTGTGTGGAAGGATTCGGAAGAGATTTCGTCAGAAAGGTAGCTCCCTTTGTTTCTCTTGAGAGCAGGACTCTGCCAGGGAGTAAGGCCGGGACACCAACGGACGTTGAGGGCAGTCTGACCTCCCGAGTGGCCTTGAGGGAAGACGGGAGGATGTCGTATGGGGTGAAGTCGGATGTCGATGCCGGTATGTGTGCAGGTGTTGCACTGTCACGTCAGTTCCAGCCATACGGCCTGAAACCAGGATCCGTCTCAGGTTATCTGGAAGGAGAAGTTTTACGAGGGACTTCCCGCATCATTGCCGGAGATTTCAATGCCCGTTTCGGTCAGGGGCTTGTGCTGTGGAACGGACTGGGTGTCGGAGGACTGTCTGCTCCGTCTTCTTTTATGAAGAGACCTTCCGGACTCTCGCACTCCTCCTCATTTACGGGAAACTATGCCTTGAGGGGAGTGGCTGTGGAGCATATGTCAGGTCCTGCCCGCGTGTCGGCTTTTGTAGCGGCTGAAGTCAATGATGATGTCTGGACGGCAGTGCCCGCTGCCAATGTATCCATCTTCCGTCCATGGGGAGCATTGGGGATTACTCATTATGCTGATCTGTCACTCATTCCCGGCTCGGTATATATTCCGGACATGAAGACATCCTTTGATTCTGCGATATGCGTCCGCGGTGTCGACATTTTCCTGGAAGCGGCCTATGACTGGGGCAACAGGGTTCCGGCTGCCCTGTCAGGGGTCATCTTCCCTGTCGGAGAGTGGCTCAGGATGGCGTCTATGCTGAGGCTGTATCCTTCCTCCTACTCTCCTTCCCGTAGTGCTGCCGCCAGAAGCACCACTAAGTGTTCGAACGAATATGGAGCCTCACTTGCAGGCGAATTTGCAATGGGAGACAATGTGCGGCTGAGAGGTATGACCGGATTCGGCTCAGTCGTCAGACGCCATAGGGGGACTTTCTCTGCAGATGTCGCTTTCTTCCCTCAAGCCAAGAAGGGAGATGACACTTTCGCCAGCCTTCAGGTCAAGATCCTTGCAGAATGGCAGATGATGCTCACTGATGCCTTGAGTCTGAAGATAAGATTCGGCGAACGCTTCCGTTCATGGGGCAATCCGATGCGGACAGAGCTGCGGATTCATTTTTCATACCGTTCTTCTCGATGGATCTCCGAAGCCCGTCTGAACATGGTCAATTCGACTGATACAGCCCTTCTTGCCTACGTCGAAGGCGGTCATGTGGGGGACAGGCTGGCCTCATATCTCCGTTTCGGCATTTTCTGTGTCGATGATTGGGAGGACAGGATATATGTATATGAACGTGACGCACCCGGTACTTTCAGTGTTCCTGCCTATTATGGCAGAGGCCTGTGGGGAGCCTTAACTGCGTCATGGCGTATCAACCGTTCGTTGCTGACTTATGCAAGGGCGGCCTTCACTTCCTATCCCTTCATGAAAGGCAGAAAGTCCGGCAGGGCCGAACTTAAATTGCAGATTGTCTATAACTTTTAACGTTTTGGAATCCTGATCGTCATTCCAGGTCTCAGTCTGGAACTGCTCATTCCATTGAAGTCCATTATGTTCTGGGCACTGACTCCCGGATAATTCTTCGCTATGCTGTAGAATGAGTCTCCGCTCTTCACTACATATGTGGTGTACTCTCCGGACTGTGAGGCAGCAGAGGCCTGTGTGCCCCCTGACGCCGGAGCCTTGACCTTCAGCTGCTGCCCTATCCTGATGTTGTTGCCGGTAAGTCCGTTCCATGCCTTCAGGGTGGCTACACTGATTCCATATCTGGCGGCTATTCCCGACAAGGTGTCTCCGCTCCTGACTGTGTAGGTCGTCGTGCCTGAAGCAGGTGCTGCTGATGAGGAACCGGATGAGGAACCTGCTGAGGACGAATCAGATGAGGCAGATGATCCGGATGATCCGGATGAAGATGACGAGCCGCTTGATGACGACACTCTTCCGCCTCTATATATGACGAGTCTCTGTCCTACGCGTATGTTGTTGCTGGTCAGATTGTTCCATCTTTTTATCTGAGCGACGGTACATCTGTGGTTGCTTGCTATCCTGCCAAGGTAGTCTCCGCTCTTGACCCTATAGAGTATTCTTTCCCCGTCTCCTCCTTCCTTGATCTTCTTGATTGTTGTAGGGTTGAAGTATTCGTCGTACTTGTGTCTGTATACCGAATCCTCGAACTCTATGAAGGCGTTGGTATAGTTGTACGGCAGACGGAGAATGTATTCACGGCTGTCTCCGGGTATGATCTCGTGGCGGTACTGAGGGTTCAGGTTCTTGAGCTCGTCAAGCGGGGCTCCTGTCAGGTCTGTGATCTGCTTGAGGTGCAGCTGTCTGGTGATCCTGAATGTGTCCACCTGTACCGGCATCTCCACGGCTTCAGGCTTTATGCCGTGTTCCTTGTGATAGTGCATTGTGTAAAGGGCTCCCACGAAGGCAGGCACGTAGCCGCGGGTCTCGCGAGGCAGGTATGGCCAGATGTCCCAGAACGCCCTGCTTCCGCCGCTTCTCCTGATGGCCTTGTTCACATTTCCGGCGCCGCAGTTGTACGAGGCTATCGCAAGGTTCCAGTCGCCGAAGATCCTGTATGCGTCCATAAGGTACCTGGCTGCGGCATCAGCTGACTTGACAGGGTCAAGACGTTCATCGACGAATGAGTCTATGTGCAGTCCGTACATCTTTGCTGTAGAGTACATGAACTGCCACATTCCCTTTGCACCGACCCTTGAGACTGCAAGAGGGTTCATTGCCGATTCGATGACTGCCATGGCCTTGAGTTCTTCCGGCATGTCGTATCTGTTGAATGTCTCTTCAAATATCGGCATGTAGTACTTGCAAAGGCCGAGCATGTAGGACATCTTGGACGGCATCTTCTCGGAGTAGAGGATGATGTAGTTCTTTACGATCTCGTTGTAGGGGAGGGTGATGAACGAGCTCATCTTCTTGAGTCTCTCGATATACACTTCGTCAGGTACGTCTGACTCGAAGCGTACGGAATCCATGTCGTAGCTGTCGATGTCCGCTTCGCTTGCCAGCTGATGGGCATACCATATGTTGAGAAGACTGTCTGACACTTCTGCAGTGTAGTCCTCGGGAGCAATGTATGTCGATGTGCTGTCCCCGTCTTCATAATAGATGTCGCCCATCATCTCGTTGGCTATGCTGTCTGAATATGCCAGCTCTGCGCGATAGAGATCTATCTCCTGCCTCATGGAGTCCAGCTTCTCCTTCAGCTGCCTGTTCTCCTCCTTCAGGCTCGTGCGCTTCTTCAGGAATCTGAATATGTCTTTTTTTGTGCCGTCTGCAGCCTGGGCTGTTGCTGAGGCAAGAAAAACAGCCGCAGCAGCGACTGTGAATATCTTGAATGTCCTTGTCATATCCTATATTTCAATCTTCGTCAGAATGTCAGTCCTATCCTCATTCCGAAGGCATTTCCCGAGCCCGGATGAGGCGTGTTTATCGCATATGCGTTGTAGGGCGATATCAGTGCCGGCTCGACATTAAGGGTGAGATTCTCCGTAACTTCGAAGTCATGCATATATGCGAAGACATTGGCGTCTATGACCTGAAGCAGGTAGACGGCCGCGGTCGCTACGATGGAATAGTCCCTGTACCTTCTGTATACGTCCCTGTACCATTTGGCTGTTTCTCCGGAAATGTTTTCCTTGTAGTTCGGGTCGGTTGTCGCTTCGTTGTGTATTCTCTTGAACCTTACGTAGTTGCGGTTGTAGTTCATCAGCAGGTGGGTGGAGATAAGCAGACCGCCCCAGTAGATGGGGAGCTTGAAGTACTCTCCGTTGTATATCTGGCCCAGTCCGGGCAATATGGCCGAATAGAGTGTGGCGCGTCCGGGAAGCGGCTCGCTGTCTGACTCGTAGTTCACGACTCCGTCGAGGAGGGTGGCCCAGTATATGAGGCCGGCTCCTGCCATGAACATCGTACCGGTCTTTTTTGACTCCATGTCTACGAACGGCGCCTCAAAAGGGTACTCGACGTTGTACTTGTCTTCAAAGGCCGCCTTGTCGCTGTTCCAGCTGTCATATCTCCTTTGAGTCACCTTGTACTTGTGAAGATAGTATCCTCCGGTTCCCGCCAGGGCTCCGAGTCCTCCGTATATTACGGGAAGCTTCCAGTAGTCCTTGTTATAGATCTGTGCCGTTCCAGGCAGAACCACAGAACCGGCGAACATCGTACCTATCTTCATCGTGTTCTTGTGGGCCAGAGCCCCTGCGAACTCCTTGAATGAAAACAGCTTGTCCGCAGTGTCGGCCTTAGCCGTGGAGTCAGTCCGGTTATATGTCTGCTTGAAAGCCTCTTCCTTGAACTGGGCCTTGCTCTGGAAGGCGGATCCGGTAAGGAAGAGGATCAAAATCAATATATGTCTGATGATTCTGTTCTGCATCTGCTGTTTCTTCGGCTTATATCTTGGCATCTTCCAGCGCCTTGAGGAATCTGCCGACTTCCTCATCAGAACCGAAATGGATGGTCATGGTGCCTTTTCCGCTGCCGGAACGTTTGAGGCTTATGTTGTTTTCAAAATATTTGCCGACAATTTCCAGAACCTTGAAGTATTCGTCAGGAAGGTCTTGTGCCTGAGCCTCTTCCGGAGCCTTCTGCTCTGTCATCTTGCGTATCTTGTCCTCGAGCTGTCTGACTGACATGTCTTCTTTGATGACAAGGTCGCACAGGTACTCCTGAAGCTTCAGGTCTTCCACTCCAAGCAGCACCTTGGCGTGTCCGACGCTCAGAAGTCCGACCTTCAGGTCGTGCTGTATCTTTGCAGGAAGCTTGAGAAGACGCAGATAGTTGGTGATGGAAGCACGTTTCTTGCCCACTCTTACCGCCATCTGTTCCTGTGTGAGGTTACATTCCTCTATGAGCCTCTGGTAGCTCATCGCTACCTCTATGGGGTCGAGATTCTCCCTCTGGATGTTCTCCACGATGGCCATCTCCAGCATACCCTGGTCGGTCGCGTCCTTGATGTAGGCAGGAATCATGTCCATACCCGACTGTCTGCATGCCCTGAAACGACGCTCTCCGCTGATTATCTGATAGCGTCCTTCGGACACTCTTCTGACTGTGATCGGCTGAATGAGTCCGAGGGAACGTATCGACTCGGCAAGTTCATCCAGCGCTTCCTGACCGAAGCTCATTCTCGGCTGGTACGGGTTAGGCTCGATCATGTCAACCGGGATCCTGAGCACGTCAGCGGTGTCCTGGACCGGAGTCTGTCCGACGACTCCCTTGTTAACATAACCCACCGGCTGTCTTACCGGTGCAAATCCCGGATCCCCGCCAAGCAGTGCTCCGATGCCTTTGCCTAATCCTCTCTGCTGTTTTGCCATAATAGATGTTGCTGTTTATTCGATTTCAACTGTAAGTCCGTTTCTGTCAAGTACTTCCTTTGCAAGGTTGAGGTAGTTGGTGGTACCGTTGCATATCACGTCGTAGAGGATGATAGGCTTTCCGTGCGAAGGGGCTTCGCTGAGACGTATGTTCCTCTGTATGATGGTGTTGAACACCATATCGTTGAAGTGATCCCGAAGTTCGGTGAGAACCTGGTTATGTACCTTTGTCCTTCCGTCGAACATGGTGACGACAAAGCCTTCTATAGTCAAGGACGGGTTCACTCCGTTCTGAACTATCCTTATCGTCTGAAGAAGCTTGCCCAGGCCTTCAAGAGCGAAGAACTCAGGCTGGACAGGGATTATGATCGAGTCTGCTGCCGTGAGACAGTTCACCGTGATGAGTCCGAGTGACGGAGAGCAGTCGATGATGATGAAGTCGTACTCATCCTTTACAGGGGCTATCGCTGTCTTCATCGCTGATTCCCTGTTCTCATTTTCCAGAAGTTCTATCTCGGCTCCGACAAGGTTGATGTGTGAGGGCACCATGTGCAGGCCTGCGATCTCGGTCTGGATGAGGGCGTCGTGGATGCCGATGCCGCCCTCGATGCCTGCTGCACCCATCATCACCTCGTACAGGGTCCTCTTCTGGTCGCTTTCTGGGGAGAAGTTAAGGCCGGATGTCGTGTTGGCCTGGGGGTCGGCGTCGATGATGAGCACCTTCTTTTCCAGGACTGCCAGCGAAGCGGCGAGGTTGATGGCGGTTGTGGTCTTGCCCACGCCGCCTTTCTGATTAGCTATAGCGATTACTTTTCCCATATATTTCTCATAAAGACATAAATCACGCAAATTTACAAAAAATATTTCATTCATTGACTTTATTTGCTACTTTTGTTGAAAAGACCCTTAATCATGAATACAGCTGAACTCAACGGAAAGTGGCTCGTCATTGTGAACGTCTTCGCCGCGTCCAGAAAGGCCGGCTCCATATGGAAGAAGGCCGCTGCGCTTATGGAGGCTGAAGGAATATCCTATGAAGTCAAGTACACGGGAGGTAGATATAATGCGACGGAACTGGCACACAAGGCATGTGAGGCCGGATTCCGAAGGTTCGTGGCTGTGGGCGGTGACGGCACTGTGCACGACGTCATGAACGGAATTGCAGGATGTGCAGATGTCAATGGCTTGAGACTCAGCGATTTCACCATTGCAGTCATACCTCTCGGCTCCGGCAATGACTGGGTGAAGTCCTTCGGCATATCGAAGAACATGAAGGCGGCGGTAGGACTCCTGAAGGATGCTCATACGGTACGTCAGGATGTGGTGAAGGTCTCCCTGCAGGACCCGGCCGGCAATGATACCGACGTCAGATATATGGCGAATGTGGCCGGAATCGGTCTTGATGCCCGTGTGTGCGAGATCGTGAACCGCAAGAAGGAGCAGGGGTACAGGGGAAAGAAACTTTATGTCAGCGCACTTCTCTACTGCATAAGGCATCGTGTCCCGGTTTCAGCAAAAGTAATATGTGACGGAAAGGTGGTCTTTGAAGGCAAGTATCTTTCAATGGCTTTCGGTACAGGCAGGTATTCGGGAGGTGGAATGCGGCAGACCCCTCTTGCAGTTCCCGATGACGGGCTTATCGATGTCACTATCATTCCGGAACTTCCGATGTCTGTCATAGCCAGGAAGGTCATAAGGCTGTTTACCGGCACATTCCATAAGGTGACGCAGCTGACTCAGGCACGCTGCAGCGAAGTGGTCGTCCTGCCTTATTCGCAGGCGGACAAGGAGCCTCTTGAAGTGGATGGGGAGGTGATAGGACGTGTCCCTGCGCGGTTTGTGGTGCTCGAAGACCAGATAAACGTGGTGGTTCCGCAGGCCCTTTCTTAAGACGGGTCGACGTTGAGGGTTATGTGGCCAGGATATCTGCTCTCCTTCTCGAACCTCTGGACAATCTCCAATATGTCATTTTTTCCAGAAACGAGCCAGCGGTCCTTCTTCAGGCTTATCCTTATCGCCCGCAGGTATTCGTCAGCTATCTTGTCGACAGCCGGGGTGTAAGGTCCGCTCAATGCGTCGCCGAATCTTTTTCTGAGCATGTCTCCCAATCTTCCGGCCATCCTTTCTGCCCGGTCTGAGTATCTGTCCTTCACGCATATTTCTATGATCCTTGAATATGGCGGGAAGTTGAACGTTTCCCTTTCAAGAAGGAGGGAGTCGCTGAAATCTGAAGCCTCGTTGTTTTTTAGACGTTGATATATAGGATGTTCCGGCTGCGAGGTCTGTATTACGAACAGGCCCTTCTCGCCCCTGCGTCCGCTTCTTCCGCGGAACTGCTCGAGCAGCTGCAGGGCCTTCTCGTCGGCACGGAAATCCTGCATTCCAAGTAGGGCGTCGGCTGAAATCACCGCAACCAGCCGGAGATTGCAGAAGTCGAAGCCCTTGGACAGCATCTGGGTGCCTATGAGGATGTCGATCTCGCCCTTGCTGAATTCCCTGATGGTCCTCGTTTCGAACGATTTGCTTTGAGCCGTGTCGCTGTCCAGCCTTGCGATCCTGGCTTCGGGGAACAGGGCGGCGGCTTCCTCCTCGATCCTCTGCGTGCCAGCGCCGAGGCTTTTCAGCGCCTCTCCACACTTGCCGCATCCTCCCGTGTAGACGGCCCTGTAGTCGCAATAGTGGCAGGTCATCATTCCTCCCTGAGTGCTCTTGTGGAGGCTGAGGCTTACATTGCAGTGAGGACATTTCGGGATCTCCCCGCATCCCTCGCACTGCAAGGCCGGAGCCCATGAACGTCGTGACCGGAGGATCATGACCTGGCCTCCTTTCCGGAGTGTGGCCTGTATGTGGTCTATGAGCTTGCGTGAGAAGCTTCCCTGCATGCCGCGCTTGCGGCGCTCTGCCTTAGTGTCGATTATCTCTATGTCGGATTCCAGGGATCCGTGGTATCTGTCCCGGAGTTCCACTAGGCGGTGCTTGCCGTATCGGCAGTTGTAGAGCTCTTCAAGTGAAGGAGTTGCGGAACCGAGGATTATGCTGCACTTCTGGATGACAGACAGCATGAGGGCAGTGTCACGGCCGTTATAACGGGGAGCAGGGGAGTCCTGCTTATAGGAGCTGTCATGCTCTTCGTCAACGATTATGAGTCCCAGCGAATGATGGGGCAGGAACAGTGACGAGCGTGTTCCCAGGACTATGTAGCTGTCGCCTGATGTCTTATATGACCTTATGGTTTCGGCGGTATCCCTTCTGCTTGCTGCGGTCTCTCCTGAATGGTAGGTCATGAGCCTGTCACCGAAATGTGCCCTCAGACGCTCCTCGAGCTGTCTGCTCAATGCTATTTCAGGAACCAGGTACAGGACGTTGCGGCCCTCAGAGAGTGCCTCCTGCGCCAGTTTCATGTATATTTCAGTCTTGCCGGAGCCAGTGACCCCATTCAGCATGACGGGCTTTCCGTCTTTGAAACCATCCCTGATGGACGCATATGCCCTTTCCTGCGTAGCACTGAGCCTTATGTCTATGGACGGAATGCCTTTCCCGGCCTGTCCGGAGGTTCTGCAGCTCGAGGCGATCTCTTTGCTGTACGCTGCCTCTGCCTTGACCAGTGCCTCCTGAGCTGCAGCAAGTTCCTTCTCTATCCGCGCGGCCTCTTCCATGCTGCGGATCCTTGTCCTGGTCCCTTCCTTGGCATTGTCTGCTGTTTCAAGCTTCTTCTTAAGTCTTTCTTCAATTCTCGCCACCTTGCCCCTCATGCTTTCCATCAGCTTCTCCCTTCCTCTGCGGGCCTTTTCCACAGCAGCGGCACGTGATTCTTCGAGGTTGATCTTTCCGGTAGGGTAGGCTGCCTTGTAGACCTCTCCGATGGTGCAGAGATAGTAGCCCGCGACCTGCCTCCAGAGCTCGAGCTCCTCAGGAATGACCGGCTCGAGTCCATCCTCCACGCTGATGATGGACTTGATCTTCGATGGTTCTGTCTCGGGCTTCACTCCGGTCCTGCTGACCACTCCGGAATAGACCTTTCCGGCAAAAGGGACTTTCACACGGTCTCCGATCCCGACTTTGCAGGCATCCGTTCCCGATGGAAGGGAATAGCAAGGCTCCCACTCGAGTTTGAGCGGCAGAATGACCGATATGTAGAAAGCCTTGTCCATGACGTCGCGAAGTTACCAAATCTCTCCCAATTATCCCTCTTAAACTGACCAAATCCCGCAAATCCAACTTTTTTCAATATTTTTTGAATAAAAATTTGGAGGTAAAGAAAAAATTCCTACCTTTGCAATCCCAAACGAAAAGAATGGGAGTTCTTAAACAAAAATTGGTGTCATAGCTCAGTTGGTAGAGCAAAGGACTGAAAATCCTTGTGTCCCTGGTTCGATTCCCGGTGACACCACGACGAAACCGCAATAGAAGTACTTCTGTTGCGGTTTTTTCGTGTTTTGACGTGATTTTTGTATCACTATATGTATAACTGTTTTGCAACTTCCTGCAATTAAATTTTCGAATTTGATACTTCCTGCAATTGCAAAATCGGCTTTATTCCCAACTATCTTATCCTTACTCAATGGCTATTGAAAGATTTAATACTTGGAGCAAGAATATAATGTGCGTATCTTTGCGATATAGATGATATACTTTTAACTAAACCAGTAAATGTAGCAAACGCAAAATATGAGACGATTGATTTTTATATTCATAATAACGATATCTTTTATTTCCCTCCAATCTTGTAGAACTGGTGGAGTCTCATCTGAGCTTAATTATATAGAAACCTATATAAATGAATATCCAGATAGTGCGTTGTTTGCATTGCAAAATATAACAGAGGATTTGCTGTACTGTAGATCCAATAGGAATCATTATAATCTTCTTTTGGCTCAAGCTAAAGACAAGTGCTTTATTGATGAGACTGAGGATTCAGTAATGCTCTCAGTCGTTACTTATTATTCTAAAAGAAAGGATAAGGAAAAGTTATTTATGGCTTATTATTACCTTGGGCGTATCCGACAGAATGCTGGAAGGTATACAGAATCAATAATGTCTTACCTTGATGCGGAGCAGTTAATTGATTATTCTGATTATGAATTGCAGAAGGGACTACTTTACGCTCATTTTGGAAAGCTTTATGAATATCAAATGGATTTTTCAGGAGCATTATCTGCTTATGAAAAAGCCTCTTATTATTATGATAGAGCGGGCAGCTTGCCTCACAAGTACTATACGACCCTTGATGTAGGACATTTATATTTACGTATGTGTAAATATGAAGCTGCTGAACCTCTTATAAAAGATGCAATGGAATGGCTATATCAATCAGGCAACCTTTTCCTTACAGGATATGCTTGTGACTTATTGTGTATGTTGTACGAAGCAACTGGGGATTTCCAATCGCTAAGTCACTTGTTAGATAGTAAGTATGCAGTCTATTATTCTGATTCTGTAAATAGGAACTTGTCTCTTGCATATAAATATGCCAGGGATAATAGATTCAATAGGATACAGCAAACTTTTGATAATGCTTGGGCTGCTGCTGTTTCCGCAACTGATACCGCAACGATATATCATCAAGAATATATAGTATATAAATTAATGGGGCAAGATAATAACGCTCTCGCATCTCATGAGAAGCTCCTTGCTATTCAGGATTCGTTAGTCAGGGCTGCCTTACAACAACCTTTACATTACATTCAGGCAGATTATTTCAAGACAAAAGCCTCCTATACTGATTTGAAAGCTCGAAGTAGGTATACTATTGCAATCTTACTTATTTCTTTACTGATACTCATTATATGCTTTATAATCATTTCTTTTAAGAGAAAGATCGAAAATAAGAATCATGAAATTGAGCGCTATATAGATCAAGTTGCAGGATTAAAAAATGATATAGATAAAAGAGTAGCCGAAGCTGCTGTTATGATATCTGACATTGATAGGAAAGATAGTGATATCCGTAGTATGGAAGAATCTATCGCAGAGTTGTTTTCGAAGCAATATAAGTTCCTGGATAAAATGTGTAGTGTATACTATGAGACACATAGATGTGGCAAGGATAAGGACGCCATATATAAGCAGGTGAAAACTGAGATCGAACGATTCAGTACAGATAAAAGATTTCTTCGCGAATTAGAAGGTATTCTCAATTTGCATTTGGATGGAGTCATGAAAACTTTAAGAACCGAACTGCCGCATTTGTCTGAGATGGACTTCAGGCTACTTTGTTTCCTGTTAGCTGGTTTCTCTGCTAAGGCTATAAGTGTATTTACCGGAGACTCTACTGGTAATATATATGTAAGAAAGTCTCGTTTTAAAAACGAAATCCAAGCAATTGATCCTCAAATTTCTACTAAGATACTCGCATATTTTATGTAACTTATTGAATATAAAAGATTTACTTGGTGGTCTTGCAGCGAAAATAGTTACGGGGGGTAACTATTTGATAATTAATGTCTTATGATTGGCGCGCGCCTTGTGTTAGATTTTGGAATTTAACACAAGGCGTAATTCGTTGATTTATACTTATTTGTCTATGTAATTTGTAAGACGTTTTTGTGTCAATTTTCTATGCCAACATTAAGAATGCCTGTACCTTTGTACTCGAACTCTTAACACTAAAGCATATGAATAATTTTTCAAAACATCTCGTATTTACGCTATTACTTCTATTTACTAGTCTTTTGAATTGCGCGGCAGTTGATACAAACGATGACAATAAGAAAGAGACAACTACTATAGTTCCAATCGTTGTAACAAAAGGGCCTCAGGATTTTCATAGAAGTCTTACGCCAGAAATTGAAGCTTACTATTCTAATGGGCATGTAAACGTTTTCTTCTATGGAGTTTCTGGAGGTGTAACGGTTACTGTATACAATACTTCTAATGGAGGTCAAGTTCAGAATTTTTTTGATGCTTCGAACATGAATGTTGTTATTGATATCAGGAGCATACTGACTTCTGGAGAATATATTGTTGAGTTTGAGTTAGATAACTTTGATACATACATTGGAGAATTTTCTTTGTAGTCTCGCAGCTTGGATCCTGATATGAAGCACCGTTTTTTATTCTTAGGGGTGATAATTATATGTCTGGCTATGGCTTCTTGTACAGAACGTCAGAAAGTAAGGACTATGATGATGGATTTCATGAAGACTGATATAGTGATACCTGACGATTTAGAATGTATCTGCGGACATGAGGTGAAGGCGATTGATCGGGACTCTATTAAGGGAAGCATGTTCATTATCTATTATGATTCCCTTGATTGTTCTTCTTGTCGTATTGGGCATCTGGCGGAAAACTATCCTCTGTACGAGATGGCGGACACCAGCGGATTTACCGTCTTGACGATATTCTCTCCTCGTATGGATGATCTTAAAGAAGTTAGACTTCAACTTATGATGACAAACTCTCCTGTTCCGATTTATTTGGATGTAAATGGCTCGTTCTGCAAGCGCAATTCCTCAATACCCTCGGATTTACGCTTTCATAAATTTTTTGTTTCTCCAGATAGCCATCCTGCCTTTGTCGGGGACCCGCTAGCAAGTGACACATTATATGAACTTTTTGAGAAAGTTCTTAATCAATCAAACATTATTAACAATTAACTCCAAAATTTTATGAAGAAGATAGTCGTTTCTATCGTAGCTATGTCCATTGTGTTCGCAGCAACAGTGGCAATAGTTTCGCGCAGCGATTCAGACTCGCTTTTTGAGGCGAATGTTAATGTCTTGGCACAGTCGGAATCTGTTGGCGAAGTTGTGAAATGTTATTGCAAGACCAATTGGTTTTCTCCTAATGTTTGCTCAGCAAATGCTGATGGGCCTTATTGTGGAGGCGATCCGTGTAGTAACCACGATGGTAATTGTCGTTGAGGGTAATTGACGACAGATAACAGTACTGCTATTATTCTGTGCTTAAGTTATGCATCTGAAAAGATTCCCAATTTATGTTTTTTGTCTATTGTTCCTTTCATGTAGCAATTCTTCAGAAGATATCCCACATAAAGGAACAATAGATTTGGAGGCTTGTCTTGTGCAAATAGACACGATGATGGTTTCACTGGAGGATGCCAGCGGAATGGGTAATTTTTACATGAGGGATTCTGTAATAACTTTCGTTGATGCTGTCACATCTGTTTTCTATGACATTGATTTGAACGGCAATATTACGAGTTCATATTTCAGGAAAGGTAACGGTAAAAATGAAATACCCTCACTCTTATATGCCTATCCTATAGGAAATGACCCCTACGATAGAGCTGTGATTCTTGATAATAGTAACGGTGTTACAATTTTTGAAATAGAATCCAAGAATATAGTGTCACGTGGAATAGCAGATTTTGGTTGGGATCAACATCATATAAAATCATATAGGTTACCGGAATTGTACAATTTTTCTTTTTTCACTGATTTCGGAGTGTCGTTTTATTTGGATCCAGATTCGAAATTGCTTTTTCAGGCCAATATCGTAAATAGAAACACAACAATGCCTAATGAGGTTGAAAAGCGTCGTTATATAGATGGGGCTGTTTTAGGAAGACTTAATATGGAGACCAATGAAGTGGAAGATGTTTTCGGATATTTTCCAGATATTTATGAATCGACCCCGATGCCTCATCTCGAATTTTTTCAATATGTTATTCAAGGTGATAAACTTTATATGAACCATACAGTTGATTCATTAATTTATGTATATCAATATCCTGATACTCCGTTATATACTTTCGGCTATGAATGTCGGGATATTGACCGCAGTTACACTGTAACTAAGAAGATAGACAATTCCACATACTTCAAAAAAGATCTTGAGCATGTTGGGTTTAATACAGGATTGCAATTCATTCCTGAATTAAACGTGTTCTGTCGTACTTATATAAAAAGTGCAGCTACTGGGGAAACTGGCATGCAGATATACAAGGATTATGATTTGATCGCTGATATTGATGTTCCTGTTTTCTTTAAACTTTTGGGCTACTGTGATGGATGCTTTTATGGAAGTAGTTTTGTGCCGATAGAGACTACAAACAAGACCTCTATTATCATATATCGATTGAAAATAACTTCCTTATCTATTAACAATTAATACTATAATTATTTTTTTTTATGAAGAAAATACTCATCTCTATTGCAGTTTTGGCCGTAGCGGTCACTGCATCTTTGATAACAGTATCACATTCTACAAATTTTGATTCCCTATGGCAGGCAAATGTTGAAGCTTTGACCGATAATGAAAGTACTGTTGTAAATCTACCTTGTGCTATGGCAACGAGTAATTGTTATTTCATTGTCAAAGATGCCAACGGTAACTATTTTACCGCTAGTTCTGCGGGATTAAGTAATGTGTAGGTGTTTTATCGTAGTTATAACTTTTCTATTGTTTTCTGTATCATGTGTTAGGCATGATACAGAAAACAATAGAAAGTATAAACAAATAGAGGGACGCTTAATTACTATTAATGGGGAACCCTCTCTTTTTAAAATCCATTATGCTTGTGATTCTTTAATAATTACGAGTAGTTTTTCTGATACATATAAATTGACTGCATATCAATTTAAGTCAGGTATATGTTCGTCATATGATTTTCTACGAATCGGTAATGGGCCGGGTGAAGTTCACAGTGTAAATGTAAAATCTATTCAGGATACATTATATGTTGTTTCATATACCCCAGTGGGTGTATCGGAATTTATATCTATTCCTCTAAATTCGATAAAGAACGAAAATAATTGGAAGCGAACACAGGAGGAAAGACCATTATTCGTAGGAGGTGATTTTGATGTAACAAAAGATGGCAATTATATGCTGCTTGGAGGAGACTTCGATGCTCAGAATTTGATAATGAACTTTGATAGGAGAAACAAAACATATTCGCCATTTGAATTTTGGCCAAGAGATAAATATCAGGGAAGCAATATTGCAAAACAAATGATCTATATATCTGGTTCATCTTTATATACTAGTGGGAATAAACTTTTATATGCTTCCGGTGAAGGACGGTATGCGACAATAATGGATTGTAGCGACATCATTACTGACGAAATTGTTTTATATGATGAGTTTCCAAAATACAAGATGTCAAAAGATAAAATTAACCCACAGCGTATGCCCGGATGTAAACTGGGTTTTTATGCGTATGCTACTGATTCGTTGATTTATTTGACACCTCTAACAGGCAAACTTGAGAACGGTTTATATGTGCCGGATAATTACAAAGGTTATCCTCCATATTTCAATGATGTCGTAGATGTTTTTAACTGGAATGGAGAATATATTGCCACGTATATTACTGATATTCCATTCAGTAATATGTATGTGAATCATTCAGAAAATAAATTGTATACACTGAGTTGTAATATTAAGGATATGTTGTCAGAGATTTATGTCTATGACCTGAATTGAGATATGTTTCCATTAATGTGAATATATGTTTTTAACCACAATTATAGCTAACGTATGAATAGACTTTCGTTTGTTGTAAATAAAGTAATACAAGAAGCTATAATTATATTCGTTAATGCGATTGCATTTGTCGAATCTTCCTTAGGTTTGGCCCAAGCCTTGAGACTCAAAACTCCTGGTCATGCCAGTTTTGCTATGACAGGAAGTTTTGCCAATCCTGGTCCCTACGGTGGCTTAATAGCGATTCTACTGGTTATTCTTGGAGCATATGTCATTCAAAATCGTTATGCACAGAAATGGTATGATAAGGCCATAGTAGTCTTGTCGTCCATTTCTTGTGCATTATGTATAATTGTTCTCCCTGCCTCTATGAGTCGAGCAGCCTGGTTTGCAATTGGAGTTGCAGCACTTGTATTTGGATTTAAGGAGCTCGACCTTGCATATTGGATAAGAAAGCATAATACAGTAGCGGCTATTGCCTCCGTTATCGTGATTATAGTAATGATTGGAGTGTTCTTCCTGAAAAAGGATTCTGCAATAGGAAGACTTCATATCTGGCATATGGAACTACGAGCAATTGCAGAAGCACCATTAAGCGGACACGGCAAGGGAACAGTATTAGGAGTATATGGAGATACGCAAGCCGAATACTTCGCAGAAAAAGAACGTCCCAAGATTATTACGAAAGTAGCAGGATGCCCTGAGTATGCATTCAATGAATATTTGAAGATCGGTGTTGAATATGGTATTCCTGCAATGATAGGGGTAATTGTAGTAATGATTGCCTTGATTACCTTGTTGCTGAAGTATCGATCGCCTTTCGCTTATGGATTGATTGCATTCAGTGTTTTTGCATTTTTCTCATATCCATTAGAGGCAGTTAATATTAAGTCTGAAGCTGAAAAGGAATGGGAGAGTATAAGATATCTGGCAAGTATGGAATTATATGAAGATGCGGTCGAAGAACTGGCTCCTCTATACGGTGATCTCAAAGACAATTATAGGTATATTTATGATTATGGGTATGCTCTTCATAAATGCAATCGTTATCAAGAGAGTAATGAAATTCTTAAGGAAGGCGCAAAAATTTCATCTGATCCGATGTTCTATAACATTATAGGGAAAAACCAGGAAGCAATGGGATTGTATGAAGAAGCAGAAAAGGCTTATCTTCATGCACATCATATGGTTCCATACCGATTGTATCCCTTAACACTTCTTATGAAAATGAAGATCAGGTTGCAGGACACTGATCAGGCTTTAATATATGCCCGAAAGATTGTCGCGATGCCTGTCAATGAGCGTCATCTGACAATGGTGCGTCTGCAGAATGACGCCAAAGAGTGTGTTGATTCATTGAGTAATATTATCTCAGATTGATGATTATGAAGAAGATGCCATTTATATTGATTACTGCTTTATTAAGTCTTGTGTTTACTTCATGTTCGATGTTGGAAATGAGATTGGTACGTGAACGTGCCGGAGAAAATTGGGGGGAATTGGAGAGGGTGATAGGCCGATACGAACGGGAAGGAGATAAGGAGAAGATAGAGGCTGTTTATTTTCTTCTTGAAAACATGCCTTATCAAAGCTATATTCTCAGTGATGACCTTGTTGAGGCAAAAAGAGAGTGGTATCCTATATTAAGAGAAAGGAATTCTGTTGACTACCAGACCATAAGCGACTCTCTTGCAGAAATGTATGACATTAGGTGTGGCCTTAAACGCGTCTGGGATGTCCAAGTTCTTGATTCCGCATTCATCTGCGAGAATATAGATATGGCCTTCAAAGTCCGCAGAGAGCAGCCGTGGGGCAAGAATGTGGATTTTGTGACCTTCTGCAAATATATATTGCCATATAGGATAAGTGACGAGATTCCGGAACTTTGGCGTGCTGATTATTATGAAAGATATAGTCGCTATATTGAAGATTTTGTTGCTTCTGATACTTTGGATGTCGAAGATCCATCTGAAGCTTTCAGTTATGTTTCATCACGAATTGCTTCAGATCTTCCATCTGTTTTTACATCTGTCTCACCTGTCCCGTTTCCACATGTGGGGCCATGGGCGGTCCGGTATAATGCCGGCTCCTGCAAAGATATGTGTGATTTTCTGATATATGTGTGCCGCGCTCTCGGAATACCATGTGCACTGAACCATCGTGTCAATGATACTCACTATTGGGTAAGTACTTTCGGCAAGAATGGAGAGGAATACAGTATGGGATATATCAATTCGCCGATATCCCCGAACGAGAGTGATCCTCTTTATCCACATGTCAAGACCAAGGTGTTCAGATTATCTTATGCAGTTAATCATGCTGAGCTTTCAAGACTTCGTGGAAATCGTTCTGAGCTGCCTTTCTTTTTCAGAATACCTCTGTATGAGAATGTTACGGAACTTTTTACCGAGCATTTCATCAAGAGATTATCCGTTCCAAAGAAGTTTTATACTGCAGAAGTGCCGTATGGTTCCGTGGTATATTTGTGCAGCAGTGTCAGAGATGGTTGGGCTGTAGAGGATTATGCCCGAAATGGGTTAGGAAATGTAAAGTTCAGGGATATCCAGGAAGGCGATGTATTATGTGTCGCCATAGAGGAGGGAGGTGTCATGAAACCCGTTACAGTTCCGTTTCTGGCAGATCCTTATTCTGACGACATCAGGACATTTGTACGGAATGGTGTTCATGATGAAGTCGTGCTGTTTTCGAAATATTCTCTCCCGCGTGCAGAGGAAGACCTTCGCGAGCGTATGAGAAAAGGAGTATTTGAGGGCTCCGATGATGCTTCTTTCACACATCCTGACACATTATTTATAGTTCAATCGAAACCGGAAAAGCTTTACACTGATGCTGCTGTTTATAGACAACATTATAGCAAGCAATATAAATATTTAAGGTATCGGGGAGGATATGATTCGTATAGTGGAGTTGCTGAGATTGCTTTTTATGATAATGCAGGAGAGAAAATAGAGTTTACTGATGTTTTGGGCACATCCAATTTAGAGGATCCGAGCCATGAATATGTGAATGCCTATGACGGTAATCCTTTGACTTCTTTCAACTATCATCTTCCTGATGGCGGCTGGACAGGAATCAGATTGGCAGAGCCGTCTGAAGTGAAGGAAATAGTTTATACTCCGCAGAACAGAGTCAATTATATCTACGAGGGGGATACGTACGAACTTCTATATTTTGACGAAGGATGGCATTCTTTAGGTGTAAAGGTTGCTGATACGGATTCATTGGTCTTCAATGATGTGCCTGATGGCAATCTTCTGTATCTGAGAAATCATAGCGGGGGAGTGCAGGAAATGGTCTTTACATACGAAGATGGAAAACAGGTGTTTCACGGCTGCGGTCTCAATATCTCGTATCTGAAGTCACCTGTAGAAATGCTTTCATCAGAGCCTTGGAAATGTCGCTATTCATATCTCACTCCAGGTGATGGCTGGAATTCTGTTGATTATGATGATTCTTTATGGGAAACAGGATTCGGACCTTTCGGTCAGACGAAAGGATGCGCAACACTTTGGTCAAGTCCGGATCTTTTCGTGAGATATTCTTTTGAGATGATTGATTCCGCAAAGGAGATAACACTGGAATACCTTATAAATGACAACGCTGAATTGTGGCTTAATGGTGTCAAGGTTGCGCAGCTAAGTGGAGAGGGCTTTCCTAAGCGGATATCATTACCGGAAGATCTGCTGATCTCCGGAGTAAACCTGCTCGCAATAAATTGTAAGAATACCGACATCATGTCTGAGAATGTGATGTTGGATTTAAGAATGATATGAAAGATATAGTAAAGGTTATAACTCTGACGATATTCAGTGTGTGTCTGCTGTTTCTGCTGACATGCGCTTTACGTGTGTTTGTATGTGACAGATTTATCATAAAGGGGGATTCTATGGCACCGACTTATGAGTCAGGTGAGGCTGTCTGGGTGAATAAACTTCTGATGGGGGCAAGGATATATACAGATTTTGATTTCTCTTCTTCTGAACTGAAGGCGTTCAGGATGCCGGGATTCAGAAAACCCAAAACAGGAGATGTGGTAATCTTCAATTATCCGCATGGCCGGGATAATTACAAGATCGAGTTCAGAATAAATTATGTCTATGCCAAGAGGATTCTTGGCTGTCCAGGTGATGTCATTGGTATAAAGGATGGGATTTGCTACAAGGAAGGTTTTGATGGCACGTTCGGTGTGAAGGAAATTCAGGAAGCTCTCTCGAATACACCGGAATCTCAGCTTGGCTATAGTAAGAGTGCTTTCCCTCTGACAGATGAAGTCGGTTGGACGGTATATGATACAGGCCCTCTACGCGTTCCGGCAAAAGGAATGAGTGTGCCAATGACAAGATTGAATTATATCTTGTATCGCCATGTGATCGAATATGAAACCGGTGAAATGCCTCTTTGGGAAAACGGGCAGTGCTTTTCAGCAGGGAAACCAATTACATACTACTCTTTTCTTCAGGACTATTTTTACTTGATTGGGGATAACGTTCTGAATTCAAAGGATAGCCGTTACTTTGGCTTTGTGCCAGAACTTTACCTGATTGGAATCACCAAATAGAACCTATGATATACAAAATATGAAATTGAGCAGTTTCTTAATACCTATACTTGTGCTGATAGCCTATGACGGAATCGGTCAGGAAGTAGATATGTCCAATGCTATCTGTATTGCAAGAGAACAGTCTGTCGAGGCAAAAGAGGCTAGGCAGTCATTTATCTCGATTTATTGGGCTTATCGCTCATATAAGGCGAGCAGGTTACCGTCATTCAATCTGTATGGAGGACTTATGAACTTTGACAGGTCACTGACGCTGATGCAGAGTTATGAGGATGGTAGTTTTCAGTATGTGAATTCATATAACCTTCAGAACAGCCTCGGTCTTCAGGTTTCGCAGAATCTGACGTTCACAGGAGGTACATTGTCGGTATATTCGGATCTGTCCCGTATAGATCAGTTCGGTATGGATAAGAGCCTGACCTGGTATTCCCAGCCTGTTACTGTGTCGTATTATCAGCCGCTCTTTACATATAATCAGTTCAAATGGGACAAGAAGATCGAGCCAAAGGAGTATGAGAAGGGTAAGCGGCAGTATATGGAGTCTATGGAGCTGATCACCATCAATACGGTGCGAGCATATCATTCTCTTATTCTGGCAAGGATGAACAATGACATCGCAACCAGCAACTATGCCAATACTGGGAAGATGCTAAGCGTAGCAAGAGAACGTCAGATGTTAGGATCTGTGACCAGAGATGAACTCCTGCAGCTGGAACTCCGAATGCTCAATGACAGCATATCCATTAATGAGACTGCCGTTGCGGTCCGTGAGGCTCAAATGGTGTTGAACTCCGTTCTTGGATATGATGAGTCATATGAGATAACTCCTGTTTTGGAGGAAAATCTTCCGGATGTGTATATGGATTATGATCTGGTGATGGCCAAGGCTCTGGAGAACTCAACTTTCCATCTTGATAACGAAATTAATCTTCTGAATGCAGAGGCTGCGGTCGCACAGGCCAAGGCTTCGAGAGGAATATCAATGTCTCTGAATGCACGTTTCGGATTGTCTCAGACTGCACCTGATTTTGGTGGAGTGTATTCAGATCTGCTTGATCAAGAAGTTGTCGGTCTGTCTTTCAGCGTGCCTATCTTCGACTGGGGGCTTGGCAAGGGCAAGGTACAGAAGGCAAAGGCTGCACAAGAGGTCGTGAGAGCACAGGTACAGCAGTCCGAGAATGATTTCCGTCGTCAGATATTTATGGCAGTCGGGCAGTTCAACAATCAGAGACATCAGTGCTCGGTATCTAAGAGGGCGATGCTGATTGCACAGGAGAGATATGAACTGATGATGGAAAAGTTCCGTAGTGGCAAGGCAAGCGTGATGGAACTTAATACCGCTCAGTCGGAAAACGACACTGCCCTTCAGAAATACATCACTGATGTGAGCAACTTCTGGGAGTACTATTACACTTTAAGACAATACACCTTGTATGATTTCATCAAGGGTAGGGATCTGGATATTGACTTTAATGAAATGATAAACTAGCTAAAGTAAAATAACATATAAGGGAGAGTGCCCTATCATATTAATGTTAAACTTAATTTTTAATTGTATGAAAAGAATTTATGTTCTTATTTCTGCGGTAGCAATTATTGCCTCCGCTCTGGTAGTTTTGAGATCTACCTCAAACCATTCATCATTTTTGTTTGATGCAAATGTAGAAGCTTTGGCTCAATTAGAAACCCCCTCAGCAGACTGCCAAGAGTATTGTTATATGTGGTATGGAGGTGTATGTTTGGTTAAATCTTCTACTGGACAAGATGTGCCATGTACAAATATGAGCAAAAAAATTATCTATGTATAAAATACTAATAAAGAGATTCTTATTAGTATTAATGTTCGTGTTGTCGGTATCATCGTGCCGACAACGCGAACATGCAAATAAGAATACTAACACAACTGAGAACTTATTCAAAATAGATAGTGTAGGAATTGTCACCCTTCACCCTATGGAGGCTGAGTTTCTAGAGATTAATGATATGTTTCTTGCTGTTCCCACAGCCTTATCATACCATAAAGATAATTTTCTCATTATTAACGACGGAGCAGATGCTAAGCAGTTAGTTATTGTTGACCTTGAAAAGAGAACCTTTTGTAGAGAAATACAGAAAGGCCGTGCCAATAACGAACTAATAAATCTATGGGATGTTGTAGTGTTTAATGATGACCTGTTCCTATCTTCTATAAATGAAAGAAAAATTATTAAAATGAAATATGATTCAGGAGCACGCAAATTCCACTTTTCTGAATCAAGATTCTTCCCTCATCAGTTCTTACATTGTTCTCCAACAAATGTAGGTTATTTAACTTTTGCATCTGCATCATCAGGCAATCGATTTGTTAGGTGGACGGAAAGTCTTGAACCAATTGATACAATCGGTTCCTATCCCAAGGACGGCGTAGTAAATTACGTAGATGCAGAAAATGGAGCTCTTCAATCTGATTTTACATTTTCTCCAGAAGGAGACAGGATGGCAATTTCATATAAGAATATTGATTATATAGATTTATATGAAGGAGATGATTTGATCAAGCGCATAAGAGGACCGCAGGAATATGAAGTAACAGTACGAACTGATAATTTGGGTAATGGAAACTCAATGACCTATGTTACGCCATTGCATTTTGCATATAAAAGTATTTCTGCTTCATCAAGTGGCTTTTGGGCTGGATATATTGGCTTGAAACCACCTTCTGGCATCGTACCTACACAAGATATGAATCGTATTCGTGAAGTTTATCATTTTGATTGGGATGGTAATCTCAAAAGGATATATAAATTCATAAATCCAATAGAAGCGTTTGCCATAAACGAGGACTCAAATATAATGTATTGCATACAGAATGACCCAGAACCAGTGATACTTATGTACAAATTGTAGTAGCATTATTATATGGAGATGAGATACTTTTTAAATATAATGATAGCTACAGGTACAGCAATAGCAATTGCGGCCTGTGGCAATACTACTTCTGATGAGTTGAAGGACGGAAAAGCTGTTGCTGTACCGGAGGTGAATGAGGTGGAAGTCGTTACTCTTGAGAAGACGGATTTCGCCCATCAGTTGCTGTCTAACGGAAAGCTTAAGGCTGGACGCAGGGCTTCTCTGTCGTTCGGAAGCAGTGGCGTCGTGTCGGAACTGAATGTGGTCAATGGAGGACGAGTCTCTGCAGGAAGCGTGATCGCGGAACTTGCCAGGCCGGATCTCAAACTTTCTCTGAAAGCTGCTCTGATTGCTTTGGAAAAGGCGGAACTAGAACTTTACGATGTTCTTGCCGGTCAGGGATATGCGGCCAAAGATACTGCAAGTGTGCCGGATAACATCCTTGCTATGGCGAAGATGCGTTCGGGCTACACCTCGGCGAGGAACAGCCTTGAAAGAGCTAGATTGGATTATGAAGGGGCTGTTCTTAAGGCGCCTTACAGCGGAAAGGTCGCTGACTTGAAACTTAAGGAGTACGATAGGAACACGTCCGATCCGTTCTGTACCGTGATTGATGACAGCAGTCTCGATGTCGATTTCTCGGTGATGGAATCTGAGTATGCATTTCTGGAGAAAGGTCTTCAGGTTCGGGTAATCCCTTTTGCCGATCCGTCCAAGTCAGTGACAGGCAAGGTCAGCGAGATAAACCCGACCGTTGACAAGAACGGACAGATTGCGGTCCGTGCCACTGTCCGTAATGACGGGTCGCTGATCGACGGTATGAATGTGAAGGTGATCGTGGAGCGTATGATGCCGGGGCAGCTGGTAGTGCCGAGAAGTGCCGTGGTTGTACGTGACAATCTTGATGTGCTGTTCACATATACCGATGACGGTGTCGCACATTGGACATACGTGAACATCATACGTTCAAACGGAGATTCGCACGTGGTGACAGCCAACGCCGACAGAGGCGCGAAACTCAATGAGGGGGACAAGGTGATCGTCAAGGGCAATCTTAACCTTGCAGACGGATCAAAGGTACAGTTAAAGAAGTAAGGTTATGCTAAAGACCCTGTTGGACAGACCGATTTCCGTGACTATGATGATGCTGGTGGTAGTCGTGCTCGGAATTGTGAGCACGAGGCTTCTGCCTGTGTCGCTGATTCCGGATGTGGATATCCCTTATATAACCGTTCAAGCAGTTTCATCTCAGATGTCTGCACGCGAGATGGATGAAAGCGTCATAAAGACACTGCGCCAACAGCTGATGCAGGTGAACGGAGTGGAAGATATCACGACCGAATCCCGTGACGGATCCGGTACGATCAGGCTTACATTCAGCCACGGGTCGGATATGGACTATGTGTTTGTGGAGGTGAACGAAAAGATTGACAGGTGTATGTCTTCTCTTCCTGATATAGACCGTCCGAAGGTGTTGAAGGCCAGCGCAACTGATATCCCGGCGTTCTACATAAATATGACCCCTGTAGAGGATACTGAAGAGGCGTTCAATCAGATGAGCCGCTTCGCGCAGGACGTGATATGCAAGCGTCTTGAACAGCAGGAAGAGGTGGCTATGGTGGATGTAAGCGGTTATGTGGATGATCAGATAATGATAATACCTGACCAAAGGAAACTGGATCAGTTGGGACTGACACAGGCTCAGTTCGAGAATATCGTAAACTCGTCGAACATCCACCTCGGATCGCTTACCATCCACGACGGTCAGTATAGGTATAATGTGAAGTTCCTTTCGAGCGTTGCCACCTGCGAGGATATCTCGAACATCTGGTTCAGAACCGGGGGCAGGGTGATGCAGATAAAGGACATCGCAAGCGTGGAGCAGCAGCCGGCCAAGAAGACGGGACTTGTCCGTTCTGACGGGAAAAGGGCTGTGTGTATGGCTGTGATCAAGCAGAGTGATGCGAGGATGGCTGACCTGAGAAAGAGTATGGATACAATGATGGGAAACTTCTCATACGAGTATCCTCAGATAAGGTTCACCGTGACAAGAGACCAGACCCAGCTGCTGGAGTATTCGATCAACAACCTGGTGCAGAACATCGTCGCAGGAATCATCCTTGCCTGCCTTGTGATCTTCTTCTTTATGAAGGATTTCCGTTCCCCTGCGCTTGTGTCGCTGACGATGCCCGTGGCGTTGATCTTCTCGATGGCCGTATTCTATGTGATGGGACTCTCGATCAACATAATATCTCTTTCAGGTCTTCTTCTTGGAGTGGGAATGATGGCGGACAACACCATCATCCTTGTGGATAATATCACCGGACGATGGCAGCGGGGCGATACTTTGAGGGATGCAGTCATTGAAGGCACCAAGGAGGTTGCCGGGCCAATGCTCAGTTCTGTCCTGACTACCTGTGCTGTGTTCATTCCTCTTGTCTTCGTCAGCGGAATTGCCGGAGAACTCTTCTTCGACCAGGCAATGGCCGTAACGATTGTCCTGCTGACATCTTATGTCGTCACCCTTACCGTTATTCCTGTCTATTACTACTGGTGGTATCGCAAACTTCCGTCCTTCCGTGCAAACCCACTGCTTGAGCGCATATCCTTTGATGAGCCTCTGCGCCGATGGGACGAGAAGGTTATGGGATGGTTCATAGATCATCGAGTCGTTGCCTGGAGTATCCTTGCTGTGTCCATTGCGGGAATCGTGGTCTGCTTTGCATTGATGCCTAAGGAAAGACTTCCGGAGATGACCTATACGGAGACGATAATGACGATCGACTGGAACGAGCAGATAAGCATTGACGAGAATGAGCGCAGGGTGGTCTTTCTGGAAGATATGATAAGAGAGAAATGTCTTCAGACCACATCGATGGTGGGAATGCAGAGGTTCATTCTCGGTCATAGCGGAGAACTTGGTACAGGAGAGACTTCGATCTATGTGAGCTGCGAGGATATGGGTGCTTTGGAAGAGGTCAAGACGGTAATGGCAGAGGCTGTTTCTGAGAAGTATCCTTCGGCTGTATATGGATTTGAGGTCTCGGGAAATATCTTTGATGCAGTCTTCGCTGACAGCGAGGCTCCTCTTGTCGCCAGAATAAGGCCGGCGTCACTTCCTCGTCTTGAAGTGGAGGGACTGCGCGGTCTTCTGGGTGCGGTCAGGGATGAACTGCCCGGAGTCCACATAGAGGATGTTTCTGTCAAGACAGATGCTCTTTTCATTGCCGATCCGCAGATGATGACATTGTATGATGTATCATATTCGGAGCTGTCATCTGTTCTCAGGAACTCCCTTAATGAAAACAGGCTCTTTTCCATCGTTCAGGGTACAAGGACAATCCCGGTTCTTACCGGAGATGATGCAGGTAGCCTTGCGGAGATCCTGTCAGAAAAGTTCATCGTCAAGGATGGCGTGAGGATCCCTGTAGCGGAACTGATGCGTCAGACATATATAGAGGACTTCAAGACTGTGGTGTCCGGGGCTGAGGGTAACTACTATCCTGTGTCGCTGGATGTGGATAATGTTCCTGAAGTGATAGCAGCAGTGGATTCCGTAGTGAGTGAGGATGACGGCTATGAGGTAAGTTACAGCGGCTCGTGGTTCTCGAACAGAAAGATGGTGATGGAACTTCTTCTGGTTCTGATCATAGCGGTTGTGCTGCTCTATCTGATTCTTGCATCTCAGTTCGAATCTCTCCTGCAGCCTGTGATAATCCTGTCGGAGATAGTAGTGGACGTTTTCGCGTCTCTGCTTGTTTTGTGGATTATGGGATTGAGCATCAATCTGATGTCGATGATAGGCCTTGTAGTCATCAGCGGTATCGTGATCAATGATTCTATCCTGAAGATAGACACTATCAACAGGATGAGGAAGGAAGGCTATGCCCTCAGACAGGCCGTGACCGAGGCAAGCAGCCGAAGGATGAAGGCCATCATAATGACTTCGCTTACGACGATTCTGGCGGTGTGCCCGTTCCTCAGCAGGGGTAATATGGGTGATGCCCTTCAGTATCCGATGTCGATTGTGATCATCGTCGGTATGACCGTGGGTACTCTTGTGAGTCTGTTTGTGCTGCCTGCGCTTTATTATTCGATTTACAGAAGAAAGGATGAGTAGGAGGATTTCATCATTCTCGGTGTTGTTGGTGATGGCTGTGCTGTCGGTGATCGGCATAGCCACGCTTCCTATGCTCAATATTCAGTACAAGCCTTCTCTCCCGGGCAGAACGATTACTGTGTCATTCTCATACCCAGGTGCTTCCCCTGAGATCGTGGAGGCTGAAGTAACCTCGAAGATAGAGGGTATTATGGCACGTCTGACAGGCTGTACAGGAACGTCGTCGGTATCATCGCTCGGATATGGAAGCGCTTCCGTGAATCTGAGCAAGCGCACAGATATGGCTTCTGCCCGTCTCGAACTTGCCTCAGCCATAAGAAACATATACCCGGAACTTCCTGACGGTGTATCCTATCCATCCATCTCTCATAATGCCCAGGGACAAAGGTCTTCAACTGCCATTTCCTATCTGATAAAAGGAAGCCTGCCTTCGCAGGAGATCGAGAAATATGTCCGTGAACACGTAATGCCGGAAATCTCCGCAGTAAAGGGAGTGGACAATGTGTCGCTTTATGGTGCGACGCCATATCACTGGGTGATTACCTTTGACGCAGCCAAGACCGCATCGGCAGGAGTGAGCCCATCAGACATTGCAGAAGCATTCAGGAGCGCATATTCCGAAACTTTAATAGGATTATCCGATGTAGGGAATGAAACTATGGCCGTAAGGCTTGCTTCGATGAACGAGGGGGACGATTTCGGAAGCATACCTGTGAAGAATTCAGAGGGAAGGATCGTTCATTTGCGTGATGTGGCTCACTGGAAATATCAGGAGTCGCTCCCAGGATCATACTACAGAGTCAACGGACTGAACACCATCACCCTTTCAGTCGGAGTTGCCGGTGATGTGAACCTTCTGACTGTTACAGAGGATGTCCGCGAGACGATGCTGGAACTCCAACGTGGATTTCCGGAAGAGATTACCGCAGGCATAGCATACGATTCATCCGAATATGTGTCGGGAGAGCTTGACAAGATATATCTTCGTACGGGTCTATGCATACTGATTCTCCTGCTGTTCGTCTTTGTCGTGAGCCGCTCGTGGAGATATATGCTCATAATAGTCCTGACTCTTGCGGTGAACCTGCTGATAGCCCTTGCTATATATGCATTTGCCGGTATCAGCATACATATATACACCCTTGCCGGAATAACCGTATCCTTGGGTATCGTGATAGACACTTCTATCGTGATGATAGATCATTATGCCCATTTCCGCGACAGGAAGGCTTTCCCTTCTCTGGTCGCCGCCGTAGGGACGACGATTGCAGCCCTGCTGATGGTCCTGCTTCTGCCGGAGAGCGAGAAGGCAAACCTGAAGGACTTCATCTGGGTCATTTCGCTTAATCTTGCAGTCTCTCTTGTTGTGTCGTGGCTGTTCATTCCTGCTCTGATGGATTATCTTCCGGTGCAGACTTCGGCTTCTGTATCGTCAATGAGAAAGCGCAGACGTCAGGCAAGACGTGCCGGACGTTATGGAAGATATATAGGATGGGGACTGAGACACAGATGGGTATATGTTGTCGTGTTCATTCTTGCTTTTGGTCTGCCGCTATGTGTGCTTCCTACAGCGGCACAAATGGAGAAGAAGAATGATAAGAACCTTTGGCAGAAGGGTGTGGAGAAAGTTGTTTCCTGGAGACCGTATGCTGACAATAGGCAGACGATTGACAAGATTGCTGGATCTTCTTTCGGAGCATTTTACAGAGCGCTTGGAAGATCGAACTTCTATCGTGAACCTCAGCAGAAGACTCTGCACATCAATGCAGGAATGCTTGAGGGATGCACCGTACATCAGTTGAATGAGGTGGTGAAGTCAATGGAGAACTATCTTGCAGGATTTGATGAGATAAAGGTGTTCACTACAGATGTTTCATCATATTCTAATGCCTCCATCACCGTGGAATTCAAACCGGAGTATGAAAACACTGCCTTCCCGTCACAGCTTAAGGCCTTGGTGACTTCAATGGCAATAAACTTCGGTGGTGCGAACTGGTCGATATATGGCATAGATGACAATGGATTCAATAACAACATTGTGACAAATTACAAGTCACACAGAATCACTCTCAAGGGATATAATTATCAGGAGTTGAAGCGATATGCTGAATACCTTGTAGAGCATCTGTCGCAGAACCGAAGAGTCTCTGGGGCTGAGGTGTGGGGCGCGGGATGGAACGGACGGCCAAAGACAGAGTTCAATATGGAATACGACTTCGAACGAATGGCCGTGGCTGACATCAATCCTTATCAGTATTATTCCGCACTTGCTTCGCAACTCTATGACAGTCCAATATCCTCTGTCAATACGGAGGGTGAGATGACCGAGGTCGTACTACGTTCATCCGAGATCGAGAAGTATGACTACTGGCACGTTCTTCACACTCCGGTAAGCACGGGCGATGTGGCTGCACCTTTACAGGATATAGGAAGCATTGAGAAAAGGCTTTCGGGAGTAAGTATCAGCAAGAGTCATCAGTCATACGAGATAAATGTTTGTTTTGATTTCATCGGCAGTTATGAACTGTCTAAAAGAGTAATCGACAAGGCTGTGGAACATATGAATGATGAGATTCTTCCGATAGGCTATAAGGCGCATAATCCACAGGGAGGCTGGTGGGATGAGAACAAGGACAAGTATGCCTGGCTGATTTTCCTGATAGTGGCAGTGATCTTCGTGGTGCTTGCAATGACCTTTGAATCGCTTCGCCTTCCGCTGGCTGTGATATTTATGATACCAATTTCATTCATCGGCCTGTTCCTGACCTTCGGCCTGTCCGATCTGTCTTTTGATCAGGGCGGATTTGCGGCATTCGTGATGCTTTGCGGAATCGTTGTGAATGCCGGAATCTATATTGTGCTTACATATAAGGATGTGATACAACATAATCCTGAGCTGACAGGAATACGCGGCTATGTAAAGGCATTCGGCAGAAAAATCAATCCGATAATGCTGACCGTAATCTCTACAGTTCTCGGACTGATTCCGTTCCTTACAGACGGCCCTCAGGAAGTGTTCTGGTTTGATTTCGCCATAGGAACCATAGGCGGAATGGTCTTCTCAGTCATTGCCGTTATTCTGGTTCTGCCGGTGTTTGTTTTAAGAAGTAAAAAGAGAAAGAATGAATACCATGTTTAAGAAATGGTGCTCAATAGCAGTCGGGCTGCTCTATGTGGTGAGCGGCTTGCTGAAGGTTATGGATCCGGTTGGAACAGGCCTGATTGTAGAGGCTTACTTCCGCTTTATGCATATTCCGGAATCTGCGCTTATGGCGAAGATTCTTGGTGTGGTTCTGGGAGCATTGGAGACAACTGTCGGATTTGCAGCTGTATTCTGTGTGTTGCCAAGGATTACCCGATGGATTATGCTGGGAATGCAGTCAGCTTTCACTCTCCTTTCTCTGGCGCTTGTAATCTGGAATCCGCAGATGCATTGCGGATGTTTCGGTGAGGCAATCCATCTGACCCACCGACAGACTTTCATAAAGAACATTGTTATGATGGGAATGCTTTGGTTTGCTTATTTCCCATTATGGGAAGCCATTAATACCAAGATATGGCAATATGTTGCTTTTGTAACTTCAGTGATACTTACGGTTGGCTTTGCTGTTTATTCGTGGTATTATATCCCTGTAATCGACTTCACAGATTATAAGATAGGAACTGAGATTGTTGACCAGAGAGAGTATTGGGAACTTTCGGATGATGAAAGGAAGAATCATGCTACTATTCCTATGATAGGTACAGATGAAAAGCCGAACCCTGATTTGACTAAAGGGAAATGGGCTATTATATCACTATATAATTTGCCATCTAATGTATTAGAACTGGAGATGAGTATTTATAAATATATAATCTTGGAAACTCTGACATATCATGTGGTTTTTCTCGTCGACTCTTCCATACAGGAAATTAATGATAGATTTATCGAACTGGATAATGAACTTAATTTTTCAGTAGAAATATTAAATCATATAAGAAACTCTATTTTCATAACTAACAGAACAACAGCCATAGCCCTTAATCGTAAAAACGGCGGAATTGTGTTAATGGAAGATGGCGTGATAATCAACAAATTGGCATCTTTATCAAAATTTAACAGAAATTAATTTAAATAATGGAATTATGACAGTAATTAGCAACGCATTCAAGGACACCGTTCAGTTTAAGATATGGAAATATCTTATAGGTGGAGTAGGACCAATAGTTGCAGTCTTAACTATTGGCCAGAAATTTTTTAATTTGACTATATTACAATCTAGCACTTATGGCATATTGGGTGTTATTGCTTGCTTCTTTGCAATATTCATGTGGTACTTTTTAACATATACAAGTGCATATGTACACAATTGTTTTGTTGATTCTATTTGGGGAGATGCAATTAAAATATTGCTGAAACCCTATTCCGAGGTACACAAGTTAGAGAGAAAAGAAGAAGTCGACGATGCTGATTTTATGTCTGTTTTAATCTTATTCTGTAATTCATTAAAAAAGATCTTTGATAAGAAGACGAAAGGCAATACTAGTGTCTCGATTAAAGTTCTTGTTTCGAAGGATACAATCACTGCAACAAATTATCAAGATGTTCTAGAATTTAAAAATTTGTGTCGAGACACAGAACATAATGATAGGAATACTGAAGCATATAAATCTATTAAACATACTTTATTACAGAATACTCCGTACATTGTTTCTGTAACTAATCTAATGAGAAACAATGATAATTACGGATATATAAATAATAATATTCCTGATTCAAAGCACTATTTCAACTCTAGTAAAGGAGCTCACAAAAATGGTGTTTTGCCTTATAAAAGTGAATTGGTTTATCCGATAGTCCCAGCATCTAGGGACCATAATACAGAAAATGACTTCTCAGATTTAGTAGGTTTTATCTGTATTGATTGTGATAAAATTAATGTATTTGACGAAGATAGATATGATATTCCTGTCATTAAGGGTGTGGCAGATGAATTGTACAACATAATATACGCGATGAACTATGGCCAAGAGAGATAAATCAATTAAGAAAATAGAATTTGAAGTGTTCAGAACAGATGACAGTAAAGTTATTCTAAAGAGGATACTTCCTGGTAGAAATGAATCGAAAGAAAAATTTCAAAAAGAACTTGCTTTACCTAAAATGAGGGTCCACTTTTTTACGGAAACCCGTTTTCAAGACTTATTGGATATAGTTGATAAGACCTCAGTATCTGTGGAAAAAACATCAATACGAAGAATAAGCAAATTTCGAATGAAAAATAGAGACGTTTGATATGAAATATAAACCGCCGGCGGGATTAATTAATTTTTATTTTGAACAAAATGGGCAAAAGAGATTATTTAATCCAAACCAAAGGCCGAGCAGTATGTCTTGCAATTGACACGGCGATCGACCTTTTGAATGAGATGGAACTAGATGTTTCATCTGCGGAGTCTGCCAAGCAGGAATGCGTGACAGAACTCTTCTACATTATCACGAGAGTTGCCTCATTCTCCTGCGGGAGAGAAGAGTGGACTGGAGTGTATGACTTTTTAGTGGAGATAGGGATTTCAGTTCCTGAGGATTTCCATCTGGAAATGAGTTATATGGATTCAATGCTGGATGTTGTTCCAGAAGAGGAGATATGTAACTGATTTCAAAAATATTCTTACCTTTGCGACATACATAGGTAAGAAATATCATTTTCATAGTTAGCATTTGCTATTTATTCGGGCAATCCTGAAACCTGAGAAATTTCAATAAATTGTATCCGAATAAGTTCAGGAAATGCCTACGCATTAGCGTGGGCTGAACTTATTCATACAATTTGGCTGTCTCAGGTGCCATGGATTGGAGTAAGCGTAGCCCACGCTTTTATTTTTATATGATTCCAATTTTGTGCCGACTGTAATTCCTAGGATACTCAATAACACTATCTTTACAGAGGCGCATTTTACAAACAGTTTGGAGATTATTAGGGTTGATTCAATCTAATGAATTACATGTGTATAGGTATGTGAAATTAATCTTTAAAGATGTTTGAAACAAAGAATAAAATTGCTAAATTTGCTATATCTTAAAGGTATTAAGATGGCTCAACTGTGAGTCTGTTATTAATTTAAATTTGTTACTGTCATGGAGTATAAGAAGCCTGAAGTTGTAGCAAAGAGTAATGCTCAGATGGCGGATTGTAAGAAGGGACCTTGTGGAAGACCATCTTGCTCAAAAAAGCCATCTGGAACACATTAATCTTAAGAAATGCGGTAGTTAAGTTGCTACCGCTTTAATTTTTTATTATGTACGTAAGTAAATACCCCTATATCATCTTTAGGGAATATCCGGATTACGGATATTTAACAGATAATAGGAATTATGGATATGATACACAGGCAAAGAGTTGTATCAAGGTAGGTGATCGTGTGATTTCTAAATCTGGCTGTGTCTTTTATTCTGTTTTGTCAGTGGTTCCAGAAGACGTAGAGGTGATTGTGTCACGCCTTATGTCTATTTTTATAAATGCCCCATATGATGTCATATATAATGATGCATGTGAGTTCTATGCGGAGCTGGCCCAAGGGGGATTTGTATTCTACAACAATGAATTCACTGAGTGGACTCGTGATTCTTATTTTTCATATGCTAATACTGAGCCTGTAGATTTGCCTCAAGTGGTGAGTGATGACTTTGCTTATGATGATGTGTTTGGCGAAACTCAACAACTAACTCGTGTGCAAGTTGATGTTTCAGGATTCTGTAATGAAAAATGTGTACATTGTTATATTCCTGAGTCATGTAAGCGTGGACTAATGTCATTAGACTTATTTGCTCGAATTGTAGAACAATGTCGTGACAATAATGTGCTGAATATCACTATTAGTGGAGGTGAGCCAATGATTAATCCGAATTTGATTGAGTTTTTGAAACTTTGTGGGCAGAATAATTTTTCCGTCAATTTGCTAACCAATTTGACGCTGTTGTCAGATGAGATCTTGCATGTGTTGGTTGCAAACCCATTAATAAGTGTTCAGACATCCTTGTATTCAATGAATGAGGATATTCATGATTCTATAACAGGTTTGCAGGGTAGTTTCAAGAAAACGATTCAGGCTATCCGGTTACTACATAGACATAATATTCCAATTCAAATCAATTGTCCTATTATGAAGCAGAATAAAGATGATTATTCTGATGTCATCACTTGGGCTCAATCTATGAATATAGAAGCAGACAGTGATTATATGTTGTTTGGATGTTATGATTGCTCTAAGAAGAATCTGAAGTGTAGGCTTTCTTTATCGGAAGTTGAAGCTGTTGTTACGAGCCAATGTGAGTCGGGTGCTTACGTGGACAAATTATTTACTGAAGCATCGAACAAGCAGTTAGACGAAAACCAACCAATATGTTCGGTGTGTTCGGCATCAATATGTATCTCTAATCAAGGTAATGTATATCCTTGTGAAGGATGGCAAGGATATAGTGTGGGAAGTATCATGGAATCTTCTCTTATGGATATTTGGAGATCCTCCGAAAGAGTCTTGATGTTAAGAAAACTCAAGCTTAGTGATTTTCCACAGTGCGTGAATTGCGATTACATACGTTATTGTTCACCTTGCCTTTATAGAAATGCAAATGAGAATTCGGGTGACTTTCATAAAGTAAGTCCATTTTTTTGTAAGGTTGCTGAATTGCAGAAAAGGGTTGTCGAACAAGAAATCTGCAAAAGAGATAATCGTTAATGGTAGAGAAGAAATGCGGGAATCTCATGGTTTCGTGGCAATCTAATCCACGTTGCAGGATGTCATTTAAATTAAAACATTTTTATTTTTATGAATTTGTGTCGCTGTGTTAATATAAAATACTATTTTTGCACATAGTCACTCGAAATGTGTTTGAATTTATGAGAATAGATAGTCTTCATATTAAAAATATCGGCCCTTTTAAGGAGGCAGGAGTTGAATTTGCTACTGCTGCTGATCTTGCGTCCGGAGAACAGCCCATTACAATCATTACCGGTATGAATGGAGCAGGTAAGTCAATAGTAATTGATTCTATAAGGGCGATCTTGAGTTGCCAGGAGCTGGAAAGGAATATCGTGGCAGATGATAAGGATTTCTGTGTGGATGTTGAACTTGAATATGATGGAACTGGAATGAAGCATCTTTCTGTATCCAAACTTCAAAGTGGACATTTCCAATTTGTTGACTATCAGAACTTGCATAGACTTTTTAGCCAAGGTTATAAGATGCCTGAAAGGGTGTATGAATGGGTTGCTGATTATTGGTCATCCAAGTTGCCATCCGATTCTTTTCAGATTAAAAATATGGTGAGTATTGAGCATAGTAAGGTGCTGAGAGATTCTATGCTGGGAAAGAAGAGCAACGTAGCTTTGACTAATTTTATCTGTCAGGTGGATTATCTAAGGAGCAGCGAAATGCCGAAGGAGAAGGAATTGGGAGAGTGTCTTTATTCTTCTGTCAAGTCAATAATTGATGAGTGTCTGGATAATGGTGAATTCTTATATGTTAGACGTACAGATAGCACTCCGATTGTGCGCCAGAACGGTCTTGAGCTATCGCTAGAGAAGTTAAGTAGTGGCAACATTTTCCTCATAGAACATTTAGTGATGTTGTTATGTAAGATGTATTCAGTCTGTGTGTTAAGAGAGATGGAATCATCGAATATAACAAGAATCCCCGGTCTTCTATTGATTGATGAGATTGAGAATCATCTGCATCCTAAGTGGCAGAAAAAAATATTGGGTATTATCAGGAGGACATTCCCAAATCTTCAGATAATATTGACTACGCATTCGCCTTTTGTCGTATCTTCAATTGAAGGGGCACGAGTTTATACTTGTGTGTCAAAAGGAGATCATAGTGTTATAGAGGATGAAACAGATAAGTATACTCATTTGCCGGTAGAAGAGATATTGGCCTCAGATGTATTTGCGGTGTCTTCATTCAATGATGATATCACTGATCTTATGAAGAGGCGTAAAGAATTGATAGGGATAGGAGATGTGATAGGAGCTAAAGAAATAGAGGCAAAACTTATTGAAATCAATCCAGAGTACTTTATGTATCTTAATCTATAGTGGATAACAGTTATGCGACATATTGACAGACTTCCAATTCCGCGTATTTTGAGCGACAAGCAAAATGAATGGCAGGAGAAGTATGAACAGAAGTTGGCGGAAAGTCTCAAAGCTCGTCCAGATGCATCAAAGTATGGGCATAAAGATATTCGCCAGCAGTTGAATTCATGTTCGTTCAACAAGTGCTTTTATTGCGAGAGCAAGTTGGTTGGTACCCTACGGGAAATAGATCATTATGTGGAGGTGGCCATAGATCCATCAGGAGCGTTTGAATGGACAAATCTATATTTGTCTTGTAATAATTGCAATGATAAGTTGGATCATAATACAGTTCCTGTAACAGAAGCATTAAATCCTTGTGTTGATTCTGATGAAGAGATACAAAGGCATATTACTTTTGAAAGGGAATGCATCTGCTCTCAAGCTGGTTCTGAAAAGGGGTTAAATACAATCCGAAAGTTCAGGTTGGATTCGGATGCCCTAGACCTTAAAAGGAGTAAATGGCTTAATAAGCTTGCAACAATTGTTATAGAGATTGATAATAAGATGCGTGAGGAGAGTAGAACAGTTCATTCACTTGAAGAAAAGGAACGTATTTGTAGGTTTATGCAAAGTGATCAGCCGTATAGTTTGATGTGTGAGAAGTACATCAGGACGTATATATCATGGGCTGTGAGCTAATATCGTGTGAATCTGAGCAGGGTAAATTAAGGATAAAATAGCATCGCGAAGACAAAGAACTCTCTGGTGCAAAATTTTGATGAGGAACCTCAATTTGTATGCATCGTCAGTTATATCTTCGAATAGTCTGCTAACCACCATTATTAACTGCTACCTGTTTTTTGAACCACCTGGAATGGTTATATTCCGCACATTATGTGGAATATCAGCCACCGTTTTGATGACGGTGGCTGAGGGGTTAGAAGAGGTTCTCGTTAGATGATACCTTCTTCTCTTCTTTCTTTTGCTTTTCGAGTTCCTTCAGTTTTGCTGTGATTTCTTCTGCGACTTCTTCTCCGCTTAGAAGGATGTATGAGTAGAAGGTTCTTTTGTCTTTATGACCAGAGATGCTCATTATCTGCTCGTCGGAAAAGATGTGCAGTTTATAAAGATTGGTCAAACAGCTGCGTCTGGCTGTATGGGTGACCGCGAGCTGGTATCTTGGCTTGATGACATCTCCATCTTCGTCTCTTTCAAATACGATCTTGCCCTTGTCTTCGAGTTCTTGTTCCCTCATATCGAGAATGGTCTTTTCGTATTTCTTGAGTGAGGGGAGTGTGTCGGATAATCGCTCGAGTATCCTCTTTATGTATTTGTTTACAGTCTGATCTGCAATCTCTGGGAATCCTTTTGAATACTTGTTTGCCAGATGCAACAGATTCTCATTTAGGATAGGGATGACTACTCTGGCACCAGTCTTCTTCTGAACGAGCTTGACGATCTTGATGCCGTTCTCTGTGGTGGTGAAGTTGCGTGTGCTTAGGTTGTTGTAGTCGCTGATTCGCTGTGCAGTATAGCATCCAGCAAGGAATACATCCCTTGCTTCTTCATATTTGCTTCCTTCCGGCAATTTCATCTCGTACAAGGCCTGGATTTCTTCATCTGTCAGATAGATTTTCTTCTTCATGTTGTCGGAGTTCTCTTCTATTTGATAGAGGAAGGTATGACCGTCATGTGAATGCAAGCCGTCTTTCTTGGCGTAGCGAATCAATGTCTGTGTAGCAGATACATATTTGTTTCTGCTGCTGACATTATATCCTTTGCTGAGGAATGTCATATAAAGGTCGCAAGTGGCTTGTTTTCTGAAGCACTCCCAAATCAGCGGCATATTCATCGTTTCCCTGTAGTAGGCGGAGAAATCCCTCATTACATTTAAAAGATTGCCATATTGTTTGATGGTCCCTTGTGAATAGCGATTGCCCTTGTAGAGCCTTCTGCCGATCTTCATCTCTTCAATCAGCCATTTGATATACTGTTGAATGTCTGCAGGAACCTCAGAGACTTCGGCCTCCATATTTTCGATGTAGCTGCGGATAATACTACGGGCAATGTCGGCAGAGAATGTTTCGTGCTCAGTGATGCCGTCCTTGAGTAGTTCGACGATGCTGTCGAGACGGGCGTTGATCTTCTTGCCTCTGTCGTTCTCTTCCTTGGTATATCCTCCGACCCTTACGCGCCCGGTAATCTCGTCCCACCTTTCAATGGGAACCTTGATGTCGGTGTTTACTTGAAACTGGATTCTTCTGCCTTTTTCGCTCTTGGAGATGAAGACGTTTGCCCAGACAGAGACATCCCTTTCCTCTGTCTTTCCGGCTCGGATAAAAAAACTGATTGTAGCTATAAATACAATAGCTTTTAAGCCTCCCGTCAGTTTTGGCTGCCAGGAGGGTGGTTATACAAATGCATTGCTAAGGTAGGGAATTAATGGGAGATTTACAAGTCGTTCAACTTTAATTATTAAAGACTTAAACATATCTTCTGAATAATAAGTATTGTTAGATTTTTATTAATATGTAGAATGCTGGGGTAAATTAGGTATATTATCAAATGCTTTTAGTAAATTTGTAGAAAATATGATAAATACACAAGCGATGAATAGTTTATCGCAGTAGTAACATTCCATGTGTGTTGAAAATATTAGTAGTATGACTAAAGCAAAAGTTAGTACATTGATTTCTCAATTATCAAATTCAAAGATTAATAAATTAAATTTGATAATTGAGGCTTTTTCTACCTTGACATATGATGAACTAAAGAAATTCGATAGCAGAATACCACAAATATTTAGAGGATTGCTGAAAATACCGTACCTTAAAAGGAAATCCTTTTCAGACATATTTACATCTGGTAAGGTGTTATGGTCTAATACAGTTGATATGTATGGGGCTCTCTCAATTATTATCCTCAATAATGCCAAGGAACTTAATAAATATATTGCCTTGAAAGAGTCTCTAGATTATGCTACTGCTGTACAGAATTATCAAGACGCATATTCGCTCCTGAAACAAATAGAAACTGAGATAGGCTCTTCTATTAATATGACGTATTATCTTCTAAAATTAACACGTCTAGATAAGGGAATAACTGCGAGTACTCAATTCTATAATAAGATGTGTCGAGATAATAGAATGTTAAGTGGTCTTTCGAATGTTGCATTTAAGAGTGCTTCTATAGATATACCATTTGAAGCCGATTTGGATGGCTTATATCGTTCTTTGAGTACAGATGGTGAAATCAGAGATTTTTTTACAGCATTTGTGTTCCCATATAAAAGAACAAAAGGAGATGGATGGTTAAAATTATTGCTTTACACCTCTTTAATTGATTTGTATGAAGGATTTGTTTTGCAGTTATCAAGTTTAGAACCAGATAGACTTAAAACTGCACCAATTGCTCAAATAATTTTAGATGTTACGGTTAAGATTAAGGATAGAAGATTAAGTAAATTGAAATCTCTTGTCCATGTCGATGAATCTTCAGAACGTTCGTTTACATTCATTGATGAAATGGAATTGTTGGAGCATTATTATTCTGGAGACTATGAATATGTTTATGAAAAAGGTTATGATTATTTAAAAATCCATCCTTTAGAAGGGCAGATTATTGATGTTTTTTATCGAAGTTGTATAAAGTTAAATAGGATGCCCGATGATATTTTTATACCAGATTCATTGGCATATCGCGTACATACTTATTATCATTTCTCTTTAGTAAATGAAGACTTTTCAGATTTCCTAAGATCTCAATTAAAGAATTTGTGTATTGCATGGTTCTCGATACCAGGACTGAGGCATATATATCAGCTATATAACGATATGGATGCTCCACATACTGATCCTATTTATAGGAACTATTGGAGATATTCATATATCCCAGAAATAAGGGATGCGTCATTTTATAATGATTCGAATGAAGCTGTTGATTATATGATATCTATGGGATATGACCCTAATAATGCCTCGCAGATAAAGATTTTGCAGCAAATACTTGTTGATGAATACAATCAAACATTTAGATTATTATATGGCTTTGGCTATGATGATTTAATCTCGTATAAGGAAAGCTTTGAAAAACACGAACATATTCCAATAGTGACGGGTTGTGTTGTTTCTCAGCTTTTTAATGGGATGGTTTCAGCAGGTATGCTATCTGAGGCAGTGGATTTATATGTTAGATACCGCTTAGACAATCCATTTATAAAGATTTGTATTAACAAAGATGATATTTTACGGACTTTCACAGATGCAGTTGATGCAACTATAGCGGATCAACTTAAATTGTCTGTGTTCTATACAATGATAAATGCTGATGTATACAAACGGTATCTCGCATATAAACGTTATTTAAGAAGAAGTGAAGTCAGCAAAGCTTCAGATATTGATGATTTGAGTGATCCTTTGCTTCAATATTTTGCGGGTAAGGTTGTTGATAGGAATGTTTTAACATTGCATGTGTTAGCATTTGAAACAGAAGATGACATTGTGTCAGAAAGAATTGAATTATGTAAGAAACTGTACTCTGCTACTAGTGATAAAATATATTCAGAAGAAATAACCTCTTTGATTAAAGAACAGGAGGTTAAGACATTGGCTCAGCAAGTGAATGATAGCAAGATACATGTTGATGTTCAGTCCTTGATTAATAGTGAATTCAAGCATGAAAAGTTAATGTATGATACATTAGCAGAAATTGATGATAATTTGCTCATGTACGAACAAAAGAATCTCGAATGGCTGTTTGAATATATCACAAAGCAATATGAAGGTAAATCAGTTGTATTGCAATATGAATTACCTACTGTAAAATATAAGAGGATGCTCTTAAGGCAGATGTTTTTAAATATTAGAGATAAGTTCTTGTTTAATCCTATTTATGGGCTTGATAAATATTTAAGTGCCCGTATTCGTCACGGTACATTAATTACTCAATTGAGAAACCATTTTTTGACATATTCGTTAGTTACGAATAAAAAAGATGGTGGCGATTATCAGTATGTTAATCCGTGGACTCAAAAGCGCCATGCCAATTTATTAAAATCAGAAGTGGATGAGATAAATAAACGTATGCTTCAATTTACAATATGGCTTGATGATCAGTTAAAATATGTTAAAGAGGAAAGGATACAGATTCGAACAGAACGAAATGATAGCAAATTAAATGGATTGTTTGATTATTCTGATTCATTAATGATTGAAATGATAGATGGCTTAGAGGATAATTCAAATGAGTCTTTTGATAGTTTTATGTATGCCTCTATTGATTTGTTATGGAAGTGGACTAGTCAGGTACTTCAAAATGTACGAGCGTTCTTTCAGGAATATGAGGTGATGGTAGTCGATGAAATGACTAATCTTCAAACAGATGTTGTTGCTTTAATGGGGAATTCTACAACCTTAATTGCAAACTTTAAAGATGCTATAACGGCATGCAAAACTGCTTTCCAGTCAGATGTCGCGATAGTGACAAGCTGGTTTAAGCCAGAACAGGCTAATGTGAGATTCTTTACAATCCAACAAGCGGTCGATACGAGTTTGGCTGTTATAAATAGAATTAATCAAGATGCACTATCGTTTAGCGAAATTGTGATAAATGATGACGAAAAATATGATGGTGTATATTTTAATGCTTTTCACGATGTGTTCCATGATATGATGAACAATATCCTGGGTTATGAGGCGAAAAGAAGTGCGTTAAAAGGCGGTGGGAAAATTATAGTTAATAATATTGCAGGAAAGTTATTGATTGAAGTCTCAAATCCTATTGATTCTGCTGACATAGAGGGATTACATAGTATACTTCGTGATCAGAAAAATTTTCCAGATTTGATAGCTGGTGGTAAAACTAGAAAAGAGAATAATTCTGGATGTATCAAGATTTATAGCACAGTGATGTATACTTTAGGAGCAAAAAATAAATACGAAAACTGTGTGGAGAATGGTCATTTTATAGCAAAAATTGAGATTGATAAAAGTAATATTGTATATGATGAAGATATTATTGGTTGAAGATGATAGTTATAAGTCCTCTGCCATTATAAGTTGGATTAGAGAGGAATATAAAAATGCATCAGTAGTTGTGAAATCGTCGTATAGAGAGGGTTGTTTGGCTGTATTTAATTCTACCTTTGATTTGCTTATTCTAGATATGTCTCTACCAGCAAGATCTCAAAATTCTGGAGGAGGTGAAGATACAATTGTAAATGGAGGTGAGCTAATCATAAGAGAGATGCTTGATGAAGGAATGTTGTTTCATGCAGTTATTCTCACACAATATGAAACATTCAATGGTGAGACTATAGAGGCAATTGATGAACGTTTGCGTTATATTTGTGGTGATTCCTTTTGCGGCTGTATCAGTTACAATTCTCAAGATGATAGTTGGAAAAATAACCTTAAAATTATTATAGATAATGTTAACAGTCCTAATTGTTGATGATACCCAAGAGAAAATATCGGAGATACGTAATGTTCTAGAAGGGTTTGTGTCTCATCCTGAAGATGTACAGATATGTGGATGTGTGCGTTCTGCACTTAAAGAGTGTGCCAAAAAGAGGTATGATTTGGTGATTTTAGACTTATTCATACCCAAGATAGAAGGTGAAGTACCTGCCCCGGAGAACGCAAAGTCATTTTTAAAACTAATTAAAGATGATGATGACTATATATGTCCACTATTCGTTATAGGTATAACTAGAAAAAAGAGTTTGGACGGATATGCTTCTTTCTTCGAATCCGAAACGCTTCAGGTTTTGTTTTATGCCGATAATGATGATTCTTGGAAAGAAAAACTTATTAATAGAATGGGCTATTTAATGAGGGTAAAACAAAATTTAGGTACAACATACGATTATGACTATGATATAGCGATTATAAATGCTCTTCAATTTCCAGAGCATGAAATAATGAGGCAAGTCATGGCTTCAAAGTGGAAAGAGGTGATATTGGACGATGATAAGACGACTACATATTATGAGACAAAAATTCAGACGAATTCTGGGCAATGGTTGAGATGTATTAGTTGCTATGCACCTCAAATGGCTAGTGTTGCTTCTGCGGCATTAACGACAAAACTCATACTGCGTTTTCATCCGAGATATTTATTTATGACAGGAATATGTGCCGGCTTAAAAGGGAATGGGATCGGATATGGCGATATATTGGTTGCTACCCAAGTATGGGATGGAATGAGTGGAAAATATAAAGATGGTAAAGATGACGAGAATCAAGAGATGATTTTTGAACCCGATTATCGTCAAATTTCGTTGAATCCGGCAATGCACAACATTATTAACCGACTTAAAGATAAGGTTGACCTATGTTCTAGTATAAAAGATTCATTTAATGGGAGTAAGCCTGATACTCCATTAAAGATTTATGCTGGACCTATGACATCTGTCCCTGCAGTTATAGCGAGTGAAACTAAGATTGCTGACTTAAAAGCTCATGCTAGAAAAATCATAGGCTTAGAAATGGAAAGTTATGGTTTCTTTTATGCAGCAGAACATGCTCATCATTTAAAGCCCATGTATACTGCTTCAATTAAATCAGTGTCGGATTTGGCGGATACGAATAAGTCAGATGACTATCAATCATATGCATCCCACACATCAGCGTCATTATTAAAATATATTATCCAGAATGAGTTATCATTTAAGTAGCTATACCATTTACCTGCAGTTGTATAACTATATGTATCACGATTTTGAAACGTCCTGCAACTTTGAAAACCTGTCTGTAGGTGTTTGAGAGGCCGCTTTTGAAAATTTCATAAATTTTCAAAAGCCCTAAAAATCGTGTATAACTATATGTATAACTCTTGCGATTTTGGGCGAAAAAGCCAGATTTCTAAAATTCTGTCGAGAGCCGAAAAGAAATTTTGTATAACTATTTGTATAACTGTTGTGCTTGAAATCGGTTCTGGTGCTATAAACGCAAATCCTGCCCTTAGTTGCTCAATTGCATTGGCCTTGAAGGCCTCAAAATCAAATGTGTTGCTCATAAGCAAAGTGTGTCTGTAAAGTTATTATTAAATCTTTACTTGACACACTTTGTTTTACAGTCTCCTGTCAGATGCAGGCTAAGCTGGCTTTGTTATTCTCTTGATTTTGATAATTTCGATTATACTTGTGCTAATAATTCTAACCTACATTTTTCTTTAGGTGTATGCTCTTGTTTATTACGCTCGTAACAAAACAAAACTTCCAAAATTTCACCATCCGTACATTTATACCTCTCTGCTAATTCTTTAATATTAAATATTCTCTTTTTTTGTAAATATTCTCCAAAATACCCCTTCTCTGCATTATATCTTTCTTTCAAATCAAACATTGAAACTGTTTGCTGATAAACTCCATCCTTATATGAAAAATCTATTTCCCATCCATCATTTGTTTTAAATAATTCTAAATCAGGTATGGTTGTATCAGTTATATTCAATATAAATTTCACATCCTTATCAAATTTATTCGTTGCAGATTTGGGGCTAATTTTCAATGTGTCAGCTTTAGTATTTCCTAAAGGTTTTACTCCTTTAAGAGGAGACTCATTACAAGTAGGACATGATGGCACAAAATTGTGTATTGATAAAGCTACCAAGGGACATGAACCTTTATCAAGAACATGGTCTGCATGAAACTCCAAATTTCTTTTTCCATCTGTTCTTATATATCCTTTTACTTTATTCAAATCGCAATAAACGCAATTATGAATCTCAAAACCATTATTAGGATCTGACAGGAAGCGCCTTATTTTCTCTCTATGAGAATCATAATTGAAAATTGCTTTGAATAGGTCATTAATCTCTTTTACTCTTGCTTCATTGTGCAAATCGTCAAGTGCTTTATTATAATTATAGAACAGCTCAACTAAACGAGAAAAGCCATATGTTAACAAATCTATACCCTTAGTACCTGGTGGTAGCAAACCTGCTATTTCTGGACACATTATCACTGCATCGTCGAACTTTCTGTTAAATGATTTTTTGTTTCTATAGAGTGCTAAATATGCGTTATTAACATCTCTTATAGGCTTTGATGAAATGAATCGGTACATATTTATATCCTATTGTAATTTCTTAATTTTGGCTTCAATTTCATTCAACATACGTGAACATATCTTCCTAAAAAAGTCATCTTCGATATTACTACACAAGTATTTGAATCGATTTTTCTCTCCTATGAAGTTATTATTATGAATGTTGCCATTTCGTACTATATCAATATGATACTCTACCAATTTACTTATTTCACGTCGAACAGTTTCACCTATTGATGAATCCATAAAAAATGTATTGGAAAGCATCTCCATAATATTGGCTCCAAAGGTTTTTATGGGCTCATCTTTGTCTTTTTCATTTCTTAGGCCTAAAGCTAACACATGAGCGGATGGAATATCGGATAGAATGAATGGCGAATGTGTAGCAAAGAGAATATGTATTCCTTTAAGATGCCTAAATTTTACACAACGAATTGCATGAAGCAATAAAAAAACAAATTGGCGTTGCATTTCTGGATGGAAATACAATTCAACTTCATCCAATATGATATTTACAAACTTATATTTTATGATTGAACGCTTGTCTTTCCATCGAAAAGTATCATCCCATTCTGAATCAATATTTGTTAGATGATACAGAATATTGCTGATTGTATATGCGATTTGTCTTTCTCCAGAACTCAATCCAGAAAAGGGTACATACATATGTGGAAAATCGGCATCAAATATATGCCTTGAAAGAATTAAATCCGTGTTAAATATTGGAGGAGGGAGATAGTTAACCGAGTCGTTTGAAAGAAACAACTTATACTTTTGATTCTGCTCAGGAATATTTTCAAAGTTTTTTAGATCTATTTCATCATTTGCGACATCAAATACTGGATTAATCAAAAAATTGATAGTTTGACGAAGTTTTCTAGTGATATGGGTATAATCATCAAGTAGCTGACGAAGCATTTCCAATAGACAATCTTTATCAAACATAGATTGACTCAAGTAGCGAAATATTGAGTTGTATTTTTTATATGAATGAACTATCTTCAGTGTCTTATAAACAATATAATCACAAGCTTCTTTGTAGTACTTTGACGCATGAGCTTTACTTATATCGAAATTAGAATCCCAAAATTGGAATATTACCTCATATATACCATCAAAGTATTTCGCAAGATTCTGTGTCTTTTTTATAGACAATGTTTCAAGCATATTCTCTTTCGAGTACCTTCGTGGTGCAAGACTTATTTTTATTTTTTCTACTGTTAGTTTCTCATTTATAATACGAAAAGGGAAATTACCATCTGAGTCTTTATAAAACAATAATGATAATAAACGTTCCTTGGCAAGTATGTTTTCTTTAATAATATTCAACTGCCCATCTTGACGTAATGGGTGCAAAACTATAGGCGTTTGATAACCATCATTTTTGTGGAAAATTCCACTCAACCAACTAACTTGTTCATCTTCAACATTATTCTTTGCTATTATTTTGATTTTCTCTAATCGTTCAGATGGTGTTTCCTCTTTATCAAAATCCCTATAATTAAAGCCATACAGAGAGTAATTAAATACTAATGTATAAAACAATTGACGCAAAATCAAACGACCTTTTGAATGTCCTTTTAGAATTTCATTACCATTATTTTTAAGTTCACCATCTTCTAGAATTTCTTCTGAATGGTAGCGGTCATATCTATAAGTACTATCAGCAGAGCGCTTGTACCACAACAGTGATATTCTTCGTCCTTTAACTGAAATTATTAAGAACTTATTTCCTATTTGCACTAGTAAATCAGCATAAACATTATCAATGTAATGTAGATGTTCTGCTTTAGCAAAATTATACCCTTCTCCTAGAAGTGCGGCGGTTAAATTATTAATGACTCTGACTAATAATTCCACAAAACTACTTTTGCCTGCACCATTTCTTCCAACGATTGCACCAACTGTGATTTTCAGATAATCTGTGTCATATAACGAATAATCTAACTTTTGTTTTGAACTAGATAATTGTATACAGTCATAATCTTCAGATACGTTATAACCAGCATATATGTTCAGCCATTCTTCTGTCCCAACAAGAGCCTTGTGGATATTTTGTGCTTTTTCACATACCTCAAAATCTTCAATATGAGGAGATGTTGGTCTTAATCCGATAATTTTAAAGTGAGAAGTTTTCATGGCTTTAAGATTTTAAATTATCAATGGCGAATTTACTCAGTTTTTTACAAATCTATGTTATAACAGCCTGCAAAAATATATAAAGCGTGAAAATTCCGCTCTACTTGCAAAGTCCTTTTAAGAAGTTATTTCGGAGTGACAATGTCTCCACGTTATAACCGAGAGCCATGGAGCAAAATATAACTTGCTTCTTCTATAATTAACTAGTATTTGATTCTGTATTGTATAACTATATGTATAACGATTTCTTTACTTCCTGCAACTGCTTTTAGTTGCAGGAAGTATCAAAATGGGTGTGGGAATCGAACTTGATACGGAAAACAGTTGCAGGAAGTATCAAGTTTGCAAGCCGGTGACACCACGACGAAACCGCAATAGAAGTCATTCTGTTGCGGTTTTTTCGTGTTTTGACGGGATTTTTGTATCACTATATGTATAACTGTTTTGCAACTTCCTGCAATTAAAATTTCTGAATTTGATACTTCCTGCAACTTCGAAATCGTGCCTGTAGCTATCTGAGTGGCCGATTTTGAAAATTTCTAAATTTTTCCAAGTGCCGAAAATCGTGTATAACTATGTTTGTATATCCTAAGGGCAAAAGGATTCGTGAATAAATGATTCTATCAAAGCAAACATCCCGATTTTAGGATAGACATTCGGCAATAATTGGGTTTATTGCCGAATGTTCCCTATGTGGTGTGATCTCTAGAATACTATTTTAGCACGAGCTGAAAATTGTTTTGGGATTCATTTTGAATGTGGTTTGCAAAAATCTAGGAAAGGTGTATATTTGTAGTGCTCAAAAATCTAGGAACGGTGTAAAATGCCTGTTGGTAAAAATCTAGGAAAGGTGAATATGAAAAGGAAGATATACGATAAGCTTCTTCAGTGGAAGAATGAGAAAGACGGAACGACAGCCCTTATGATCGAGGGTGCTCGACGTATTGGAAAGAGTTATATCGCAGAGAGATTTGCAGAAAAGGAGTATGAATCATATATCCTTATTGATTTCAGCAAGGCGCCAGCTCGTGTGCGTGGATGGTTTGATGAGTATCTGGAGGATATTGATACTCTTCTCCAGAACATACAGTTGCATTATAAGAAGAAACTTACTCCACGTAAATCACTAATCATCTTTGACGAGGTGCAGAAATGTCCGCGTGCTCGTGAAGCTATCAAGGCATTGGTGGAGGATCATCGTTTCGATTATATTGAAACAGGTTCGCTTATATCCATAAAGAAAAATGTAGATGACATACTTATCCCTTCCGAAGAAGACGGTATCGAGATGTATCCGATGGACTTCGAAGAATTTATGTGGGCTATGGGAGACGAGGTTATGTATCCATACATCCGAAAGTGCTTTGAGACAAATAAGCCGATGGGAGATTTTCACCGTGAGGCTATGAGATATTTCCGTCAGTATCTTATCGTGGGTGGAATGCCACAGGCGGTTAAGGAGTATGTTAATTCGAAAGATTTCAATAAAGTTGATGCTATCAAGAGGCAGATATTGAGATTGTATAGAAACGATATCAAGAAATACGCAGGTTCAGCAAAGACAAAAGTGGCATCTATATTCGAAGCCATACCTGGCCAGTTACAGAAGAATGAGAAGAAGTTCAAACTAGCAGATCTTAATGATGAAGCTAGGATGAGAGATTATGATTCTGCATTCTTTTGGTTAAATGACGCTCGCCTGGCGAATATATGTTACAACACCACTGCTCCGAATATCGGTTTGCAGCTTAACGAGGAACGAACTACGCTCAAATGCTATTTCTGTGATACTGGACTCCTGATCTCAATGGCATTCAACGCCAGAGGAATAGTCCAGAATGAGATATATCAGAAACTGATGTTTGACAAACTGGAGATAAATGAAGGTATGCTGGTGGAAAACATTGTTGCCCAGATGCTCAGGACAGCCGGCCACAGCCTTTTCTTTTACAGCAATTATGACAAAGAAGACGCAAGTAACCGTATGGAAATTGATTTCCTGATACAGAAAGAGACTGTGACTTCCAGACATAATATCTCTCCTATTGAAGTCAAGAGTGGCACCAATTATACATTAAACTCTTTGACTAAGTGTATCAATAAGTTCGGTCAGTACCTTTCTACTCCGTATGTTCTTCATTCAAAAGATCTTAAGATTGAAAACGGTATAACCTATCTGCCGTTGTATATGACGCCGTTGTTGTAAGGATATAAAGGCGGCTCTGTTGGAATAATAGTTTTAGAAGCATTATAGTAAATTTATCCTTTCGTAAAATTATGAATGCAAAAATTAATTATGCTGATATAGAAAAGACATATCAGAACTTGAACAAAGAAGATATTAATCATTTTGAATTAATGGGAAATGAGATTATTAAAAGTATTAAAACTTACGGTCTAGGAGTACTCCCGAAATCAGATATAGAGGGGCTGATATTTCATTGCATATGTAATGCTTTAGAAGATGAGTTTGACAACGATATCCAGAAGTTGGATTATGCGTTAATGCAAATGCTGAGAATATCTCCTTCAAAACTTCGTAGTTTGCGAGTTATCAGGTCAGCCAAATATCTAGGAAACTTAGATTACAATGCCCCAAGCAATCAGTTGCGATTAGTTCGAGCTTTAAAACATGTGTCAATTGGAGGAGATGATATCTATACTAGTAAGATAAGGATTTCCATTTCAGATCCGCATACCCAGCAATTGATCGAAAGAATGATAGAAGATAATAAAGGGATTATTGATCGTTCGTTTAATCCTAAGCTATTGGTTCTCAGTGCTAAAGAGTTTTTAGGCATAATTGTTCAAATTTATGGTACTGGAAACGAAGATGGGTATAATAATACTCTTAAAGCCATAAAGGCAGAAGCAAAAGAATTGCATAATGATCTTACAAAAGATAATATTATTGATGAGTTCAAAGAAGCATTTAAAGAACAAGCTTTAGGAAAAATGGCTGAGATAGGCTTAAAAATAGCTACTAATGCTGTAAAAAAGAAATTGGGATTAAATTAAGCGGAGAACGTCCTATCAGGTGGATCTCACTTAGTAAGAAAGTTGACTCTTTTATAAGTCAACTTTCTTTGCTTTTTGCTTCGAATACTCTCTATTAAAAATCTTTCTGAATCCTCTCTAAAGATATTATTCGTGTATATAATATTAATTTATCATCTTCTGAAATTTTAGTGTCAGCGATATTATCCATACTAGATAGAAAATTAACCATATCTGACACCTCTTGTTCTTTGGAAACGATGATGAATGCAACATCTTTGGTTGTAAATTGCAATTTATGTTTAATTAGCGCTTCACTGGGTTCTGGTTTGGGAGTAGCATTCCGATCTCCTCTCCACTCGTCATATCCTATCTTATTCCAAAACCAAGGGGTACTTTCTGTGTCTTCAACCAAATATCTCCATTCATTTTCCTCATAGTTTACTTGAATATTACCATCATATTCTCCGTAGTATTTTTTAATCATACCATGAATGCACTGATTGGCAGAATGCGCATTTATACAATTAAGAAATGATGCAATCTGAGGTTTGGGCCCTGGAGTTAAATCAAATGAAACATGTCTTTCATCGCATCCATGTTCTTTCAATTCATCAGCAAATCGTTTTTCAATCGCTTTTTGAAAATTCAAGGAAATTAAAATATTCTCATCTTTAGCATACAAAATAGGGTTGATTCTTTTACCTTCAGCCCATTCTTTAGTCAATCCAACAGCATACTTTCCGTATCGTTCAACGAATAACCTTGTTTTTGATAAAGGTATATCACAAAAACTAACCATTGGTACTCCAATTCCCCTATTGGGATTTTGTGTGTATGATAAATCTTCGTAACAATAGTTTGGAATTAGTCCTTGTGCTAAAATAGAATATAAAACATCTATGGATTTAGTATAATGAAATAATGATGATGTTCTAAATTGCCCCATATTATGTATTTTTCCTATGTGATCACATCCAAATTATATGATAAGCAAAGTTATAAAATTATCTAATATGTTGTTAATAATTATTACTAATACCTTAAATATCAACCTTTTTAATCGAGAGCGGTTGTAGAATATTCAGTTTATAAATTAACAATGATAAATTCCTATAGAAGTAATATCCTTTGTTTCCACCTTGCAATTGGCAGTTACTATGATATCAGCTTTTAAGCCTCCCGTCAGTTTTGGCTTCCAGGAGGGTGGTTATACAAATGCATTGCTAAGGTAGGGAATTAATGGGAGATATGCAAGGGGAAATTGAGGGGTAAGTGGTTGGTTTTGTGCTTGTTTGATATTATACTGAAAAGAGAGTGATTTGTGAGTAATTATGATTAAATTTGCGTTGTGTGCTTTGATGATTATAATGTGAAAATATTAGGATTTAGTAAATCTACTGAATATGGACAAACTGAAGCTTATAAAGGCAATTAATGCGAAAGGATTAAGCAATAGTCTTATCTCGATATATTATAATATCGGTAGAGCTTTGCCATTTAGAGCACAGAGATTTCCAGATGGTAGGGTTTCAAAGTGGTATAGGTCTCAGTTTGTCGAGGTGTATAGTGTTAAACCTAGTGGTAAAGGTGGAAGATATGGAGATGCGTATGGATTTTACTATAGAAATGGCGAGAGAGCGGATGCATGGGAGAATGATCCCGAGCATAGTTGGTGTAAGAAAGTGGATACGGAGCCCCAAAGTGTTCCTTGTGCTGCCTGTGGATCATGGGTTTTATTGGATATTTTAGGTGAGCCCACCACTGAAGCAACGAAGGTATATGGACTTGATGATAAATTAGAGTTTGGAAAACATAAGGGAAAGACTCTTCTCGAAGTCATTCATTGTGATTGGAAATGGGTTAGGTGGGCAATCTCTGAATCTGAGCATTTCTTCTGTGATATTGATGAAGTGGTAAAAGAGAGAGAGAAGGATATTAGGATTTTAAAACCAGAAGACCACTTGGAATTCGGTAAGTATAAAGGTAAAACGATTCAAGAAGTCTACTCTATTGATCCAAATTACTTGATGTGGTTGAATAAGAATTCTGAGGATTTTGTAATAGATCTCTCAGAATTAAACAGTTAGTTCTTAGAGTGGACATATTGAGCTGATTTAACTACAACAAATCATTGATACAAATCTTATAAAATCAATGAATAGATATGACTCAGGAAGAATATAAGCATATTCTGGAACGCCACCCTGTGATGCCTATATTAAAGTAACTAGATATTGGTCCGCAATCATCTGAACATCCGGATATGGAATATGTTGATGACGCTGGTCGTCATATCGGTATTGAAATCACAGAATGCTGGTGGCGTGATGTGGAGTTACCTGAAATGGATGACTATACAATTTCAGCTTGCGCTAAGTACAAAGCACTTACGGAGTCAAGAGGGGAAAAGGATTATGGATTACTGCTGGTTTCTTCGATTCATATGCTATAGATTTCGTACTATGTAATAAATTATATACTATATTTACAGAATATTATTAGCAAAATTCTTGTATTCTATAGGATTTTGATACCTATTAGGAATAATTATTTCGTGATGAAAAAATAAGATTTCACCCCCATCTCTTGCAGAATGTGCAGTATGCTTAAGGCTGTATTCTATATTCCTAAATTGATCGTAGAGTTCATGTATCTCTGGCACATTATCATAAGATACAACCCACTTATAATTCAATAGTGATATGGCATCTGCAACATCTTTATGATCTGATTTAATATAATGGTTTAAATATAAACAACTACCTTTTTTATAATATGGTGGATCAAAATAGATTAATGCATTATTTAGATTTTTGGATGACTGTTGCTCAATTTTGTGAATTAACGATATAGCATCAAGATTATAAACGCTTATATATTTTTTTCTTAGCGCTATCTGTCGAATACGATTTATAAGATTCTCTTTGTTAAATCGGCAATCAATCTTATATTCACCTTTTTGCTCTGCTCCGCCAATAATCCCTCCTGAAATTATACCTGAACGATTAGTCCTATTTAAAAATAGTGTTGAAAAACCAAGTTCTAGTAAGTTTGCATGTTTTTTACGACACTGTACCTTCTTCTGCTTATGCCAATTTTCAACATTTATCTCAGTCTCAAGAATCATTTGACACAATTTGTCGGTATGATGTAGAACCGAATACCAAAAAGCATATATAGAACGGTCCTTATCATTAATTACTATTCTCTTCACGACATTTGAGAATAGCAGAAACAATGCAACAGAAGCACCTCCGGCATATGGCTCAACATACAAGCCAGAAATGCGATTATCAACACAAACTTGTGCGATAAAATTGGCGATTCTGTTTTTTCCGCCTGGGTATCTCAATGGCGATAGGTGCATTATTATTTCTCCTTAATATCTAAAATTTCTGTATATAATGGGAATAAGAAATCCCAAAATCCATTTAGGTATTGCTTGTTTAAATATTGGGTATATCCACTGCTATGGATAAAACCATTAAGAATATCTAAACTATAATTATCGTAAGGATTTAACAACTTCCCAATGATATTCTTTGAAGATTTTGAGAGTTGGCAATTCTGCTTTATATACTCTAATCTTGCCTGCAAAATTACTTTCTTTAATTCAGCTTTATTTTCAGCACATATAGCATCTTTTAGATTTTCAGATTCAATGTATTTTAGAATTGCTAAATCTAAAAATACACGCATGGATGCCGCAATACACGCAGTATATCTAAACGGAATCTTCTTTAATTCGTCAAATATTGCTTGTAATCTGTAACTATCAGTGTTTATTTCGTAACAAGTCAAGATAATGTGATCTCTATTAGGGTCACCTTTTTTGCTAACTCTTGTTCCTCGTGTAACAGGCTTGCTTGGTTGTCCTACCTCAACAGACTCTGGCGTTTCTCCTATTTTTAATCCTAATTCCCACTCATCATCATTAACCTTCACTGATGGCAACTTTGATAATATATCAGTAAGGCCAGTTGTAATTGTTCGAGTATCAATTTTTACATCTGTTTTACCCAATATCGAACGAATCAATTGTGCATAAGCTTGTGAGAAACTATCTTCATCAGCCGTTATTTTTATGTTGCTGCCATCTGCAATAATACCCCATTTAGACTTAACAATTGAAGAATCAAAAAATCTCTCCAATACGGTCATTGGAAATTTATGCGAATTTGCATCATTGAATTCTTCTGGTGTTAGCAAATTCTTTACCTTTGGAGTATTAATGTAGTCTCGTATTTTTAACATTCGGATAATGCTATCAAGCTCTGATGCAGTTAATCCGGTTTTATCCTTGAGAATATCAATATCTCCCCCATACTTTTTGTATTGGTCATATATCCATCTTTGCTGCTGAAGCCTTGACCAAGGCCTTGCCAAAGATGACATACTATTACGTTGGTTAATGTACCATTCTGCAGCATCAAATGATGGTGCAAGAATAACAGATATTTTATCAACAGAACTAGAATCGAAATCCTCTGCTAATCTCCTAAAATAGGCCCTAATACTCTTGGGGGCTTTCTCGGGATGACGCAATAATTTTAGAACTAATACGCGTCGATTACCTTCGGCCACATAAAACTTCTCGTTCTCATCTTGCCAAACAACAATCGGTTCGAAGCCTAGAAAACCACGATCAACAATAGATTTTGCCAAATCAAACAATGCCTGTTTATCACTTTGATCTGCTGTTAAATCTTCTGCGAAATCGCTAATATTAATATGCTTCTCGTCTGGGTTTAATCTTGGATTGTTATTCCACAAACGAAGTTGATCAACAGATCTTAAATAACGCTTTTGAGCCCAAGAATAATCTTCCATTTATTATCTTATTATTGTTAATGCAACAAATATAATTAATTTGGTCGAACTAAATATCTCTTTTATAAAAATACTAACTATTTCAAATATACAAATCTAATTGATATAATAATATCAGGTTGTTATATTGTTATAATCAGTTAATAATAAGCTTGCAATGTATATATACATATTTAAGAGATGCTAGCATCAGGAACTTATTGAATGTACATATGTGCTCAATCTATCATAAAATAAAGAAGAATTATTATTTTGCATTAAATATGATATGTTGCGATTATGACTAAGACGATGGATTGATGTGAACTTACGAGAGTTATTTCGCAGAGTCACATTCAGTATATGTGTAGGCAATAGCGATGACCATTTCCGCAGTCATGGATTTCTGGTCGCTGCAAAAGGTTCGACTCTTTCGCTTGCATACGATATACCCCCAACGCTTAATGATCACCAAAGTCTGCTAATCAATAGTAAAACGAATATATCCAGCCTTTCAATTCTTTTCGACTCGTGTGATGAATATATGATTAAGCACGAAGTCGCAAAAGGGATTATTGATGAGGTTATCGCAGCAGTCAGGGGTGGCGTACATAATAAACAGACTAGGCATTAACAAGCGAGAAATAAGTTTGTTTGAAGGAGTGCTTGATAATAATCTAGCGCAATAAAAGTGTTGTATAACTATATGTATAACGCTTTCTTAACTTCCTGCAACGGTTTTTAGTTGCAGCGAGTATCAAAATGGGTGTGGGAATCGAACTTGATACGGAAAACAGTTGCAAGAAGTATCAAATTTCATAGCCGGTGACACCACAAAGAAACCGCAATAGAAGTGCTTCTGTTGCGGCTTTTTCGTGTTTTGACGGGATTTTTGTATCAAAGGCAGCTCGCTCCCAACTCTGCATAATTTAGTGTTGCGTTGTTATGCCAATAGGCTCAACTTATCGGCAATGATAGCCTTAAAAGCCTCTTTCATTTCGTCCGGCAAGAAAGATAGGTCGATAAACTCAAACCACTTATCTTTTGCCTTTGCGAATTTGGCAAAGATGTTATTGATAACTTTCTCCTCCAACCCCGATGCTTGCATTGAAGCCACGAAATCTGCTTTCTTGATTTTGCGTTTCTTGCCGTCAATGGTCAATGCCAACTCTTCGGTATCTTCGGGCATAACCAATGCGGTGGAGAGCATATCGTATGCAGGCGTAAGAACATATTTCCCCTGCTCCTTGCTGTACAGCGAAAAGTTTTTTAGGTGCATATCGGCATTGCCCGTAATCCACGAGAAAACAACCTGCTCCCAATAGTTTACCATATCCAACTTGGGAACAGTCGAAAATCGTTGTATCGCCTTTGCAATCTGCTCATATGAGCCTTTGTATTTATGTTCGGTAAGTCTTTCCGTAAGTTGACACATATCCTCCATCGGGAGTTTGTCACCTGTGGCTGTACGGTCGATACGGCGGGTTATATAGCACAACTCACCATCGGCAAAACGGATAAGGCTATGAGGTACAACCTGCAACTTTGCCAACTCTGCAAGGTGCATAGTCAAATCCTCCAATTCGGGCAGATGAGCAAAGCGGTCGGTCTGCGGTTTCAAGATATACCGTCCCCATAAGCCGACAATCGTGAAACGATCAGTTTCGTTCCTACCACCCTTGTTTATATCAAGCGACAACTTTGCCTGAACACCCGTCAAGGTCGTTTGGCTGCGGATTACCTGTTTGGCAAGGTCGGTCAGGTTCTCGCGTGTATATGGCAATTCGGGAACGCTCGGTGTGCCGAACATCTTTTTTGAACAAGCCTTGTGAAAATCCTTTTCACCCTCGTTCAACTCTTTGTAACAATATAGACACTTTGCCATACTACTCCTCTTTTATTATGGGTTCAACACCTACCGCGCCGATACAATCCTTGCAATATGCAACGAGCAACGACATACGGTCACGAGCATCAATCTTCCAATTCTTCTCGGCAATATCCAGGAGCCAGCCTTCGGGAATCAAGCCATCGAAAAATGGAAATAGCACCTTATCCCGATAAGGCTTATCGCTCAGCGGCAAAGTGAGGCTCACAGCCTCAGCATCGGCTGATGTCAAATAATCGGCATCATACTCAAATGTATAGCCATTCTCATCTTCCGTCAAGATACCGGCTTTTATGCCACGCAAAAATACAACAGCCTGTTTCATCGTTCATCGGTTTTAGTCATTGGTACGACACCAACTTCGCTGCCAAAAAGATTCAATATTTGGTTCACCTTATCAAGGCGTAAGGTCTGCTTGCCCTGCTCCAATTCACGAACAAGACGCAAGCCTACTCCCGACTTCTCGGAAAGTTCCACCTGCGTAAGATTATACTGCTTACGCATCGCCTTCACATATTTTGAAAGTGTTGTCTGCTCCATATATGCAACGAATTATACCCTATCGGGTACAAATGTAATGAAAGTTTTTCACTTTACACCTTATCGGGTATAATTTTATTGTTTTAGCATACATTTTATACCTGATAGGGTATAAAATTAGAACTTGTATATACACTGCGATTGAGAGAAAAATCAATGGAGTTAACCTAATTGCAAGTTGTGTTTTGAGGCACTCGAAATGTTTTCGGCGTCCCAAAACTACCTATCGGTATCCAACCCTCCAAAGTCGGGTGGAATTGATGATTTTATGATAAGAATATACCAATTGCTCTGTTAATATAATTCAAAAAAGATCCTAGCCTAGAATAGTAACGAATGTTGTAAACCTTACAACTGAACTGAAATACACCAAATATAATTCACATCATATTTTTGCTCGTAATGTCTGAATGCGAACAATATGTATACATAGATTCAATAGTTAAGCGAAATTTTTTTCTTCACAGAGTGAAGAAAGTTACGCACACTTATATTTAGTAGAAAGATTATTGAGAAATAATTTTGATATTTGGCCGCATCTTTTTATCTTTGTAGTGCAAAAATAAATTAAATGATAAAATTACACAGCATAGCAGTTATACAAACGGGCGTATTTGCCAAGGTGGTCCCGAATCCAAATGCACTTTACCTTCAACAAAGTGATTTTGACGGTAATGGCGAGTTACGCAACACTACTCAGCCTACAATTATCGTTGCCAATCAAAAGCACCTATTGACTGCTGGTGATTTGCTTCTGGCGTCCAAAGGTAATAATAATATGTGTGTGATTGTTCCAGGGATTGAGCAAAAGTGTGTGGCTTCTCCATCATTTTTGGTGATACGCCTGCACGACAAATCTGCCATCTTGCCTGAATTTGTGGCGTGGTATCTCAATCTCCCGACTACACAAAACACTTTGGCAGTCCAGGCTCGCGGGACATCCATAATGTCTATTTCGAAGGCAACACTTGGAGATTTGGAAATACCAGTCCCTTCGGTAGAGAGGCAAAGAAGGTATATTGAACTTTCGAAACTTCAAAAACGCGAGCAACAATTATATGCAGCTATCGCAGAAAGACGCAAACAGATTTTAGAATATAAAATGATAAAAAATATATAATAATGAGCACAAAGATTACCCAAGACGAAATCAACAAAGTTGTATGGAAAGCCTGCGACACCTTCCGTGGTGTAGTTGATCCGAGCCAATACAAAGACTACATTCTGACAATGCTCTTCTTGAAGTATGTCAGCGATGTAAACAAGTCGAAATACACAGAATATTTAGAGCGCTACGAAGGCGATGAGGAGCGTGCTATGCGTGCTATGCGCCGCGAGCGTTTTCAAGTCCCCGAAACAAGTTCGTTCTACTACCTCTACGACAATCGCAATGCGGTAAATATTGGCGAGCTGATAGATATTGCCCTTGTCGATTTGGAAAATGCCAATCGTGAGAAACTCAATAGCGAGGACGGTAGTGGCATCTTCCGCAACATCAGTTTTAACAGCAGCAACCTCGGCGAGGTGAAGGATCGCAATGTGCGCCTCAAACAACTCTTAGAGGACTTTGCTGACGAGAAGTTGCAGTTTGACGAGTCGCACCTCGACAACAACGATGTCATAGGCGATGCCTATATGTTCCTTATAGAGCACTTCGCTAGCGATGCAGGCAAGAAGGCTGGTGAGTTTTTTACGCCAAAAGAGGTCTCAACACTTCTTGCAAAACTTACAAAGAGTGCCCCCGGCTCACGCATCTGCGACCCCACTTGTGGCTCAGGCTCACTGCTTATTAAGGCTGGTCGTGAGGTCGGCTCTGACAACTTTTCGCTTTATGGTCAGGAGCTCAATGGTAGCACTTGGGCATTGGCTATGATGAATATGCTACTTCATGGTTTCGATAGTGCCGTTATTCGCTGGGGCGACACCCTGCGTAATCCCAAACTCAAAGATGGCGATACTCTGATGAAGTTCGACACCGTTGTGGCAAACCCGCCATTTTCTCTTGAAAAGTGGGGAGCTGACGAAGCTCCTAACGACCAATATAACCGTTTCTGGCGTGGCGTTCCGCCCAAGAGCAAGGGCGACTGGGCATTTATTAGCCATATGTTGGAGGTTGCTAACGAGCACGGTAAGGTGGGCGTTGTTATCCCTCACGGTGTACTTTTCCGAGGTGCAAGCGAGGGTAAGATTCGCCAGCAGACTGTCGAGGAGAATCTTCTCGAAGCGGTTATTGGTATGCCTGCAAACCTCTTCTATGGTACTGGCATTCCTGCTGCTATCGCTATTTTTAATAAGGCAAAGAAGGGCGACGATGTACTCTTTATCGATGCCAGCCGCGAGTTCGAGAATGGCAAAAACCAAAACCGCCTGCGTGATGTCGATATCGAGCATATCGTCTCTACTTATCGTGCATTTGCTGACGGCAAACTTCCCACAGGCGTAGCCGAGGAGAAATATGCCTATGTAGCCACCCGCAAGGAGATTGAGGAGAACGATTACAATCTCAATATTCCTCGCTATGTTGATACCTACGAGGAGGAGGCGGAGATTGATATTGTTGCCGTTCAGCAGGAGATTGACACCCTCGAAACTGAACTTGCCGAGGTGCAAGCCAAAATGAAGGAGTATTTGAAAGAATTGGGAATGTAAAAATAAAGAAATATGACAGATTACAGACAATTATTATCAGATATCAAGACTCGCCATAACCCAGAAAATCAGTACTTGGTAGAGTCAAGAATGTTTACTGGATTACCAAGCGATATTAGCGATTTACAAAGGTATGTTTATATCGCTATGATGGCTGTGGATGACAACTATACATCTAAAACAAAAGAAGCAGGACAGCGAGTAAGAGCTCATTTACAAGATGGAGGATTAACTAATGTATCTTATCATTATCAAGGATCTGTTATGACAGATACACACATTAGAGGATATAGTGATATTGATCTATTGGTTATATGTGAAAAGTATTATAGCTATGATTCTGTAAGTGTTAAAACCATTTTAGAATCATACAACCCTAATTACACATATTCTGAAGTATCAAAATTAAGATCCGTTGACAACGCATCACCATACACTGGAAATGTCTATGATGATTTAAGAACGATTAGAGTTCAAAGTGAAAGTATTTTATCACGGAAATATCTAAAATGTGATATTAGTCATCCTAAGGCAATAAAAATCACAAATCAGGACCTTCATAGAGATGTGGATATAGTCACGGCGGGTTGGTATGATGATGTTAATTCAATCATTAATGACCGAAGCCTTACATATAGAGGAATTCAAGTGTATGATAAGATTGCTAATATTAGGTGTGCAGCAGATTATCCATTTTTGAGCATTGAACGCATAAATACCAAAAGCGCAAATACAGGTGGTAGATTAAAAAGGATGATACGCTTTTTGAAAAATATCAAAGCGGACTCGAAGCAAAAAATTAATTTGTCAAGTTTTGACATTAATGCCATTTGTTACGACATTGATATTAATACATATAAAGAATTACATTACCTAGATTTGGTAACAATTGTTTTTCTTCAGCTACATAAAATTGCATACGATGAATCTTATGCAAATAGAGTAACATCTGTTGATGGGAAAGAGTATATATTTAGGGACAGCAATAAGCGCCAAGAAGTTGCTGCAATGTTACAAAATGTGTATAATATTTATACTATTCTTAAAGAACAACATTTACTATGAGACCTAGAATTTTTATTGGCTCCTCAAAAGAGGGGTTATATATAGCAGGACAAATAAAAGCCTACTTTTCCAAGGATTTTGACTGTTATCTATGGAGTGATGACATATTTAAATATAATGATAATTACCTTGAAACCTTGATGAAGGAAGCGAGTTTGTTTGACTTTGGTTTTATGGTATGTACTAATGATGATTGGACTAAATCAAGAGGTGTAGAGCAAGGGGCTCCTCGTGATAATGTTATATTTGAATATGGACTATTTCTAGGTCGCTTAGGTCGTGAAAGGGCTTACATCATACATGATAAAAGCATAAAATTACCTAGCGACCTACACGGCATTACATTAGCTTCTTTTGAAGTTAATGATGGAGTTATAACATCTCATGACAAGCCATTTGAAGTCTTATTAGAAAGATTGCATAATGAAATTGTAGGTAAAATTGAGATAGGCTTACTCGGAATGTTGCCATCGACCGTGTTGGCAATTGGTTATTTTGAAAATTTTGTCAAACCCGTATGTGAGTATTTAACTATTCACGAGACTATAGATGTTGATGGAGAACATTGTCATTGTTCAAAATTCAAGGTGGTAATTCCCCGTGATTTAGATGCAGATATCAAGAAAAGGGCTCTTATTTATCACAGAAAACAATCATATAAAGAACTACAGATTCCAACCGATAGTAGGAGTTATCCGTTATATGTCTCTATTGAAAAAGAAGGAAGTGAAGTCGTACTGAGTGATATGCCTACAACACTTAACGGTATAGATAAGGCAATTGATATGTATTTGCGCAAAGGCCATATCGGAAAGACACAAGAACAACAATTACTAGAGGATAGAGAGTTGCGAAATTTTACAATGGTATTATCTAAGTTGGTTGCTAATGATGCTTTTTGCAAAGAGATAATATGTATTGAAACTGAAAAATTGTAAATTAGATGACAGCCAAAAATAACATACCCAAGGGCTATAAGTATTCGGCGGTGGGGATAATTCCTCAAGAGTGGGAGGTGAAATTCTTCAAAGATGTATGCACATTCTTAAATGGTCGTGCATATAAGCAGGAGGAACTACTTTCTCAAGGAAAATATCCAGTTCTGAGGGTTGGAAATTTTTTCACTAACACAAATTGGTACTATTCTGATTTAGAGTTGGATAAGGATAAGTATGCTGTTGAGGGTGATTTATTATATGCTTGGTCTGCATCTTTTGGTCCTCGTTTTTGGAACGGAGAGAAGGTAATATATCACTATCATATATGGAAAGTTGTTATTTCGTCTATTATTGATAAACTTTTCTTGTATGATTATCTTGAAATGGATGCTCGCAAATTGTACAATCAAATACAAGGTGGTACAATGGCGCACATCACAAAAGGTGATATGGAACAAAGATACATTCCTGTGCCGCCGATGGAGGAGCAGAGGAAGATTGCGGAGATATTGGGTGTGTGGGACGAGGCGATTGAGAAGCAGAGCCGACTGATCGAAAAGTTGGAATTGCGTAAGCGTGCCCTTATGCAGCACCTCCTCACCGGCCGCATCCGCCTCCCAGGCTTCACCACCCCTTGGCAGAAGAGAAGAATGAAGGATTGCTTTGAGCATATTACTGACACAAGCAATGGTTGCGAGTATTTACCAATGACTATTTCTGCTCGTTTGGGCCTTATTTCCCAAAAAGACAAATTTGATCGAGTAATAGCAGGTGATAGCCTAAAAAAATATACTCATATTCAAAAGGGAGATTTTGCCTACAATAAAGGTAACTCTAATTTATATGAAATGGGGTGTATCTATAGATTAAAAGAGCAAGATGCTGTTGTCCCATTTGTTTATATTTGTTTTAGACCTAAACAAAATGTAATTGGTGAATTTTATCAGCATTTTTTTATAAATCACGGATTGGATCGTCAGTTAAAAAGAATCATAACATCGGGGGCACGTGGTGATGGATTGCTCAATGTGGACAAAACAGATTTCTTCGAATTAGAAATTGTATATCCTCCCATTGCAGAACAAAAAGCTATTGCGGAAGTGCTTACGGTGGCAGATAATGAGATTGCCACCCACCGCAAAAAGTTAGATGCCCTGCGCCTCCAAAAGCGCGGCCTTATGCAACAGCTCCTCACCGGCAAAACAAGAGTAAAAATTTAGAAACTTTAAAACTTTAAGAATATGGCACTAAAAGCACAAGAGATTGCAGATGCAATCTATGAACATCTCAAAAAAGATGTAGATGGTAATAATTTTAGCAAATTCTATATCGGTATTACAAATGATATAGAAAGACGTTTATTTGGCGAACATAATGTCCCCAAAGAGCAAGGGGCTGCATGGTGGATAATTAAAGAAGCCATAAATAAAAATACAGCTCAAAAAGTAGAGGAGCACTTCCTAAATAGAGGAATGCAAGGAGATACTGGTGGCGGATTTGAGGACTCGGTTTGGGTATATTGTTATAAAATTTCAAGTAAAACAAGAGAATAGTTATGGGAAATAGAAAAGAAATTCATGTAGTACCTAACTCCAACAGGGGCGGTTGGGATGCAAAAAGAAATAATGCAGAACGCTCATCAAAGCATTTTGAAACGAAACAAGATGCAATGAATTGGGCTCGTGATAAAGCTCGCAATGATGGTGCAGAATTGATTCCTCATAAAAAAGATGGAACAATTCAGAATCCGAATAGTTACGGTGGAGATCCTTGTCCTCCAAAAGATAAAAAATAATTTTAGTTATGGCAAAAAAGAAACCTACGGTAGCTCTCATTTATGATTTTGATGGGACTTTATCACCTGGCAATATGCAGGAGTTTGATTTTCTTAAAGCAATTGGGATCAAAAATAAGAATGCTTTTTGGAAAGAGAACAACGAATTAATTAAGAGACATGATGCTAGCAATATTTTGTGTTACATGAAACTAATGCTGGATAAAGCTCATGCGGCAAAAGTTAGTGTTAAAAGACAGAAATTTATCGACTTTGGGGAAAGTATTGAATTATATAATGGTGTAGAAGAATGGTTTGACCTAATTAATCAATTAGGAAAAGAGGAAGGTGTGACAATTCAACATTACATTAACTCTTCTGGACTGAAAGAAATGATAGAGGGAACAACTATTGCGAAAAAGTTCCAAGAGATATACGCTTGTTCTTTTATGTATGAAGATGATGTTGCTGTATGGCCTGCTGTTGCTGTCGATTTCACCGCAAAGACACAGTTCTTATTTATGATTAATAAAGGTATTTCGAACATCAGTGAAAATGCAAAAGTAAATGAATTCAAAGCGGAAGATGAACGTCCTGTGCCATTTAAACATATGATCTATTTTGGCGATGGTGAGACTGATATACCATGCATGAAACTAATCAAACAACAAGGCGGAAATTCCATTGCCGTTTACAAGCCCAAAAATCAAAAGAAGAAGAAATGTGCGGAAAAACTAGTTCAAGAAAATAGAGTGAATTTTGCTTGTCCGGCAGATTATTCAAAAGGTAGTGATATTTATAATATTGTTTATGCTATTATTAAGCAGGTAAAAGCTGATTTTGATTTTAATAAACTACAAAAGGATAATCAAAAGAAGTTTGCCGCCAAATAATGATTGTATATTATGACTCTCTCCTTCAAAGAAGACCATATTAGTCAGATTCCGGCATTGATGATGTTGGAGAAGGTGGGTTACACCTATCTGACACCTGCTGAGGCAATGGAGCTGCGTGGCGGAAACACGGGCAATGTGTTGTTGGAGCCTATCTTGCGTGAGCAGTTGGCAAAAATCAACACCGTGCAGGTAAGTTCACAGCGCACAACAGTATTCTCGGAGCAGAACATAACTGCGGGCATTGAGGCTCTGCGAAACCTCCCAATGGCAGAGGGCTTTATGACCGCCTCGCAGGTGGCATACGACCTTTTGACTGCGGGCAAGACGCTCGAACAGATTGTCGATGGCGACAAGAAGAGTTATGTGATGCAGTATATCGACTGGAAGCACCTCGAGAACAATGCGTTTCACGTTACCGAGGAGTTTACAGTAAGCCGCACGGGAATGAGCGACACATATCGCCCCGATATAGTGTTGTTTGTTAATGGTATTCCGTTGTGCGTGATAGAGTGCAAGCGACCCGACATCAAAGATTCGCTCAAGCAGGCGATTTCGCAACATCTTCGCAACCAAAAGGAGGATGGAATACGCTCGTTGTATGTCTATTCGGCATTGTTGTTGGCGACAAATGTCAATGAGGTGAGTTATGCCACAACCGCCACGCCCGAGAAGTTTTGGAGCAAATGGACTGAACAGTTTGCAGACAAAAATGCAGAGGAGTTATATCGTTACAAGTTAGCCGAGAAAGTAAATGAGAAGCGTATTAACCCCAAGATGTTCAGCGAGCGATATAGTTATGTGCGGACAGATATAGAGAAGAAATACGATGCTCCGTTGACACCATCGGTGCAGGATGCATATATTTACAATCTTTGCCGCCCGGAGAGGTTGCTGGGGCTGATGTATGGTTTTACGCTATATGATGAGGGTATAAAGAAGGTGGCACGCTATCAGCAATTTTTTGCTGTTGAAAAAGTTTTGGAGCGAGTGAGCAACATCGAGGGCGGAAAACGCCGAGGTGGTGTCATTTGGCATACGCAAGGCTCGGGTAAATCACTGACGATGGTTTTGCTTGCACAGGCAATTTTGCTTGACAGTTCAATTCGCAATCCGAGGATTATCCTCGTAACCGATCGCACTGACCTTGACAGGCAGATTACCACGACATTCCGCAAATGTCAAGTGAGCGTAGAGAATGCTACAACAGGTAGCAATCTTGTGAAGTTATTGGAAGGTGCAAGTGCCACGGTGATCACGACCATAATCAATAAGTTTGAGACGGCGGTAAGGGGATTAAAGTCTCCTCTTACCGACCCCAATATTTTTGTGCTGATTGACGAGGGACACCGCAGCCAGTATGGTGAGATGGGAATCAAGATGGAGAAGGCACTACCTAATGCTTGCTTTATTGCGATGACCGGAACTCCACTGATGAAGAAGGAGAAGAGTACTGCTGCAAAGTTTGGTGGTATTATTCAGCCAATTTACACCGTAGATCAAGCAGTGAAAGATGGTGCAGTAGTGCCATTGCTTTACGAGGGCCGTATGGTGCCACAAGAGGTTCACGCAGAGTCGATTGACAGGTATTTTGACCGTATTTGCGAGTGGATGACTGATGCACAGAGAGCCGATATGAAGAAGAAGTTCAGTCGTGCCGACCAAGTGAATCAAGCAGAGCAGCGTGTTTATGCCATTGCGTGGGACATATCACAACATTTCCGCAAGAACTGGCAAGGCTCAAAGTTTAAGGCGCAGTTGGTAGCTCCGCGAAAGCGAATTGCAATAATGTATAAGAAATTCCTTGATGAGATAGGCATTGTATCGTCTGAGGTGCTTATAACTTCGCCAGATACGCGCGAGGGTGAGGATATTGCATTTGGCGAGACTTCCAACACTGAATTGGCTTTTTGGAAGCAGATGATGGACGAGCACGGAACCCCAAAAAAGTACGAGCAAAACATCATCAATCGCTTTAAGAATAGCGATAAGCCCGAAATCATCATTGTCGTGGATAAACTGCTTACGGGTTTTGATGAGCCGAAAAATACGGTATTGTATCTTGATCGTAAGCTTAAAGATCATACCCTGTTGCAAGCTATTGCCCGAGTGAATCGTGTGTGCGACGACAAGGAGTTTGGTTATATAGTGGACTACTATGGCGTTTTCAGCAACCTAAATGATGCGCTTGAAATATACACCGAGTTTGACCAAGAGGATCTTTCGGGAACATATACTGATATTGCAGACGAGGTGGCGAAATTACCGCAACGACATAGTGAAGTGTGGGATATTTTGCGTGAGGTTAGAAATCAAGGTGATTTAGAGGCGTATGGAGAGGTTCTGCGTGATGATGAAAAACGAGTTAACTTTTATGAAAAATTGACTGCGTATTCTCGCACTCTTAAAATAGCTCTGTCTTCTATTGACTTCCATAAAATCACACCACAAGAGCAGATAGATCGTTATAAAAATGATTTAGCAATATTCCTAAAACTCCGAAAGGCTGTTCAAAAGCGTTATTCAGATACGATTGATTTCTCGCAATATGAAGGTCAAATACAAAAACTTATTGACACTCATATTGAGAGTGGAGAAGTACAGATAATAACAGAGTTAGTTAATATCTTTGATAAAGAGAAATTCGCTGAAGAGGTAGAGAAGATTGTAGGAAAAGCTGCCAAAGCAGACACAATTGCCTCTCGAACAGCAAAGTATATCACAGAGAGTATGGATACTGATCCTGCATTCTTCAAAAAGTTTTCCAAAATGCTAGAGGAGACTATTGAGGAATATAAGCAGGGACGCATAAGCGAGGCAGAATACTTACAGCGTGCTGAAGAGATTATGAATAAGGTATTAACTCACACAGATAGTGAAATACCCGAGTCTTTGCAAAACAACAATGCAGGTCGCGCATACTTTGGCTTAGGATTAGAAGTGTATAAGAGGGTGTGTAAAGATGCTGCGAAGTTTGATTTGACGGGGTTGGCTCTGATGACTGCAAACAAGATTGATGAAATTATAAAAGCACATATCTACCCCGATGGCTCATTAATGGTAGATTGGACAGCCAAAGATAGGCTAATTGGCACTATGAAACTCGAAATAGAGGATTATCTAATCGATGTAGTAAAAAGAGGGTATGGCGTTCAGTTGACCTTTGATGATATGGATTCTATTATTGATAACTCGGTAGATGTTGCATCGAAATGGTTTCGCTAATGGAAGGTAAAATTATTTTTGGCTCACACGAAATTGTGTTTAGAGTAAAGTTTGCCAATCGCAAAACACTTGGTATAAAGGTCTATCCAGCAGGTAATGTTGAGGTATTAGCACCTATTGACACGACAATTGCGGCAATTGAACAGCGTGTATACAGAAGGGCTCAGTGGATTTTACGCCAACAAAACTATTTCAAAGAACTTGGAGAGCGTTCTCCAGATAAAAGATTTATAAGCGGAGAATCACATTATTATCTTGGTCGCCAATTTTTATTGCGTGTTGAGGAGGGTAAACCCAATAGTGTGCGATATAAAGGACGATATTTTGAAGTTATATGCACACCTAAAAGTAAAGCAAAAGAGTTGATGAAAGAGTGGTATAGAATACACGCCAAAGATAAGTTTGCCGAGTATGCCGAGCCAATTATTGCTCGTTTTGCAAAATATGGTGTTGAGCCGACGTCTTTATATATACAGGAGATGGAAAATCGTTGGGGAAGCTGTACCCCAAAGGGAAAAATAATTCTTAATACTCGATTGATTATGGCTCCTCGACCTTGTATTGAGTACGTGATTACTCACGAACTTTGTCATTTATTGCACCCTGACCACACAAAAGCATTTTGGGATCTACTACAAAAGGAAATGCCTGATTGGGAGAGATGGAAGAATAAATTAGAAAGATTTATGTTATAATTAGGAATTCTAAATAATGCTTATAAATGATTGAAACCGACCATAGAATACAAAAGAGTCGGCTTCAGAGTTTATATATTGGACGAGGCATTTCAAATATTTTATGAGCATGTGTTGATGATGGTTTCTATCTCACAAACAGCCTTATCGTTGCACTATAAGTGCTCATGAACTGCTCATGATAGTGCCCATGATGGCACCAAGTAGGCACTAAGATAGAACTAAGTTGGCACCCAGTCGGAACCTAGTCGGCACCCAGTCGATGTGGTTAATAATTATCAGAAAAGAGACATCTATAATATCAGCGAACTCGCAAGATTGACTTGCGAGTTCGTTTGTTTTGGACTATCAAGCTTTTCTTTATAGTTACATTCATGTATTATTTCAATCAATCTATCATAAAATAAAGAAAAAGTATTATATTTGCATATTATATGATATGTTACGGCTATGACAAAGAGTACAATGGGGACTAAATTGCCCCGAAAATTGGAGCAAAAAATGCAGGTTGTTGGTGAGCAGATAAAGCTTGCCCGCTTGCGTCGTAATCTGAGTGTTGCACAGGTGGCGGAGCGTGCTACTTGTTCGCCACTTACGGTATCACGCATAGAGAAAGGTGTCCCCACAGTGGCGATAGGCATCTATCTGCGTGTGTTGTATGCCTTGCAGCTTGATGATGACATTCTCTCATTGGCGAAAGATGACGAACTCGGCAGAGCATTGCAGGATATGAATTTGCCACAGCGTGAAAGAGCGTCTAAAAAAGAATAAGTATATCCGAGGTATGAAACTATCATTGCGCAACACTAAAATACAGAATCTAAATTTTGTTATATCTTCTTGCCCGTCAGATCAGGGTGAAGATTACAATATAGCTTACAGCTTTATTAAAGAGGTGTTTTGTAAAGTATGTAAGCAGTCCTTGCTATTCAGTAATAGTAAATATGATATTATTGAATATCCATTCTTATTTCGAGAACGGCAATTAGATTCTGTTGTATTACCAATTATATCATCACTCTGCAAAGGTTTAGTAATAGCTGAATATCCAATTGTTAGAGATAGTAGCATAAAAGGTTTTGAAAAAAAAGACTCAAAAGGCAGAATTGACTATTGGTGCATATATAAGGATTATAGTATAGTTATTGAAATGAAGCATAGTTACGATGCATTCAAAACTAATTTGACTAATGATGAGAGGCTTATCAAACGATGGGAAACAATGACCGTAAGTCAGTTACAAGATGTTCGTAAAAATGTGAGATATTTTAATGAAAAGACAAAAGGCGTAATAAGAATTGGGTTGCATTTTATAACTCCCTACTGTAATCGTGACGGAAATATGGATGATGTTGATGATTATAAGTGTCGCCAAAAAGAGATCTTAACAAGATTATCAAAAGATGTAAGTCGCTGCAAGCCCACAACAACAACGCCTAATTTTCTCGCTAGTTGGGTGCTACCAAATAACAAAAAGTATTTTGAAGTGCCATACAAAGGCACATATCCTGGACTATTGCTGATTGGGAAAATATTTACCGCTATTGCTCACGAAGGTAGTGCTAGTATGCATGTAAACAGCGATTAACTATGAAGAAATTGTATGTATATGCCGATTTTGATTGGCTCAAAGAGATTGAGCTTGTTGGAGAACTAGCTTACGAATCGCTTCGTGGCTCTGATAGTTATAGTTTCAAGTTTGCCGATAGTTGGATAAAAAAGTACAATGCTATCACCCTCAGTGAAGACCTTAACAACTATCCGGGGATACAATACACCCAGCCTAATAAAGATATTTTTGGTTGCTTTGCCGATGCACTGCCTGACAGATGGGGGCGCACTCTCCTTCTCCGTCGGGAACAGATCTTGGCACAAGAGGAGAATCGCCCTGTTCGCCGACTATCATCATTTGACTTTTTGACGGGCATTGATGACTTTTCCCGTATGGGCGGGTTTCGTTTCAGGGAAACGCTTGATGGTGAGTTCATCAACGCTGACAACTCTTTGCGTATTCCTCCGTTGACCGACTTGCGAGAACTCATTGTAGCAAGCAAGGAAATTGAGAAAAGCGAGGAGACCAATGCACTACCCGAAAAACGATGGATTGCTCAACTTGTGCAGCCAGGATCTTCGCTCGGTGGTGCGCGTCCCAAAGCAAATGTTGTGGATACGGACCGCAGTATATATGTCGCAAAGTTCCCATCATTGAAGGATGATTACGATGCAGGATTGTGGGAATATTTCTGTCATATATTAGCCAAAAATGCGGGCATAAACGCAGCCGAAACAAAGGTACTTGAAATAAACGGCAAGCATCATACACTCCTTTCTCGTCGTTTTGACCGAACAAGTGAAGGCAAACGAATTCATTTTGCATCTGCAATGACACTGCTTGGGCTGAATGATGGAGATAATGCGACAACGGGACACGGATATATCGATATTGTTGATTTCATCATTAGCGGTTGTACCGATGTTGATGCGAACTTGCGAGAGTTGTTCCGCCGAGTTGCATTCAATATATGTGTCGGCAACAGCGATGATCATTTCCGTAATCACGGTTTTCTGCTCACTGCAAAAGGTTGGACTCTTTCGCCAGCATACGATATGAACCCAATGCTGAATGACCATCAAAGTTTGCTAATTAACAGCAAGACCAACGAATCTGATTTGTCAATTTTGCTCAACTCGTGTGAGGAGTATATGCTCACCCCAGAGGTTGCAAAGAGTATCATCAACGAGGTGGTAGTGGCAGTTAAGGATTGGCGAGTGTCGGCAAACAGATTAGGCATCGCTAAGCGAGAAATGAGTTTGTTTGAGGGAGTGTTTGAAAATAGGACTAATTTTAATAAAATGTAGATATGTACAACGATAATAACAAGAGACGTGAAGCAGAAATTTTAAAAGAATGCATTGAGTTGCAGAAAGATGTAAATGATTACACAACAAAAATTGATAGAGATATTTTTGATATTAATATAGCATTATTGGGTAATGATATGGCATTAATGCAAGAATGTGCAATCCATATCAAAAATAAGTATCCAAACTTTACTCAGGCACTTCCATATAACGTACGTTTGCTTTTACCTTATAGTATTGCTATTGAAGATATGACCTATGAGCAATTACGCCATGTCTTAATTACAGAAAGAGATGCTCTTCAAAATCTGAAAAGTGAATATGGATTATCACAAGGGATTAAAAGAGGGCTGGAACTTGCTGCAAAGTGGAATGCGGAAGATAAAAATATGTAGTAGAAAAATACTCAACATTACTATTCTATATAACAATAATTATATACCTTAGCATCAAAGTTGGAACTCGACTCTGCGAGACACTGCAAAATGGTGCAGAAATTAGGTGGAGCAATAGCAGGAGATTACGTTCATTGTGATTCTTTAACGCAAAGATATAGAGCCATTTAGAAATGAAACTCATTTTCCGGTGACACCACGACGAAACCGCAATAGAAGTCATTCTGTTGCGGTTTTTGATATAATTGACAAAAATGGGATATAATTGACAAAATGGGGATAATCGGGTTCGGCCAGATAATCGGTCCTTTATCTGGCCGCGCACAGCAAAACCCCATCTCCGGCCAGATAATCGAGCTTTTTCATGGCCGTCACTGTCACAAAGTAAGGTGCGCGGGCTGCGCCCATATTCTGATCTTCGGATTTCACTCCACTGATTACGTTTTAAAGTACCACCCAATGCACCCGGTTTTTTCGTGTTTTGACGGGATTTTTGTATCACACTTTCTTTACTTCCTCCAAGCCGGTGACACCCCGGTGAGGCTTGCGTCATAAAAATCAAACCCGATAGCTTGACGAATCAGAGGCTACCGGGATTAGATTCAGTATGTCAATGCCGTTTCGTGGTATGTCGAGAAGCATGGGTAGGTGTCCAGAGGGTCAGGGAGGCAGAAGTCCACTCCTTCGAATACAGGGGAGTCTGTCTGGCCGGACGGATCGGAAATCTGGAGCTCCGCATCGACTCCTTCCAGTCTGACATTCACCTTTCCGCCTTCATATCTGTAGTGGAGCGTACCGTTTCCTATCTTGACCGATGTCTCCAGGAAAGTGATCTCTGAAGGGATCTTAGGCTCGATGACTATCACACCGTTCAGGAGATCCGGGCGTATGCCGAGGAAGTGCTGGTACCATACGCGCAGGTGCTCGGCATTGCTCCATGCCTGGAGGAAGGTTCCTGAACGCTTCACCCATGACTGGCCTTCGCGTGGATGCGCGTCGGCATTCTCGCTGAGGCTGCCGACTGCCCCTTCCTTGAGCGCCTGCCTGTTCATGTTCTTGAACAGTTCCCAGGCGGCGTCCACCTGACCGTATTCTATCATCCTCTGCATGGCGATTCCATTGTTCCACAGCCATATGGTGCCGTTGTGGTAGGCGTCATCCTTGTGATAGTAATGCCAGTTCTCATGCTGAGGATGGAACTGAGGATCCCATTGCGCCAGCGATGCGACGCCCCAAGGATATACGAGTTCCTCCCAAGTACGCCTTGTGACCTTCTGCTTGAATTCCCGGTCGTTGATCAGGTCAAAGCAGTAGAGCTGGTTGGGACGGAACTGTCGGTCCGGAGTGCCGTCAGTGTCGAGATGGTCATAAATCATGGAATTGTCCTTGTCGCAATAGTCCTTCTCGAAATTGCCGGCCAGCATCTGTGCGAGTCCGCTCCACTCTTCGGCCGAGCTCCGGTCATCCATGATGGCTGCCAGCATGCTTCCTGCAACAAGCTGTCCGTACCAGAGCGCCTGTATGTCGTTGGCCCTGTTTCCACGTGGCGAGCCGGGGATGCCGTTGCGCTTGACGTCCATCCATGTGTCGGCGTCAGCATGCGTGAGATAGCCTTTCGGGTCCGTGTAGTTCCTGATCGAAGCCTCGATGCTTGTCTTGATGGAAGGATATATCTCATGCAGGAATTCAGTGTCACCTGAATACTTCACGACTTCGAGCGCCTGAATGACGAAGCGTGGTGTCCCGTCCGTGGTGTTGTAGAGAATCCCCTCGAGGTTGGCCCTGTTAGGTATGCGTCCGTAAGTCTCGGAAGCCGGATCGGTGTCCTGGAGCTTGGCGAAGTCCTTGAGTATCTCCTTCGCTATGTCGAACTGTCCTGTGACAAGACATGCGCCCGGCATGGAAATGAACATGTCTCTTCCCCAGTACTCGTTGAACCACGGCAGGCCGGCATAGATGCCGTTGCCTTGCTGGCAGGTGATGAGCTCGTCCATTGTTATGGTGATCCAGTCAAGGGCCTTGTCAAGCTCCGGAAGATTGGACTTTACCGGATTGTATGCGGTGACAAGGTCATTGATGCGGGACTTTCGGGCGGCCAGAAGACCGTCCTTTTCCGTGCGGAACTTCTCCAGAAGGTCGGGGCATTCCTCTTCAGTTCCATATGTCAGCACGAAGCCTCCCGCTTCAGCCCCAGCCTGAATCCCTTTCTCCGTGGCCTTGAACCCTGTCTCGCAGGCCGCAGACAGAAGTATTCTTTTGTCAGGAGCCTCCCTCGGTGTGAAGAACACTCCTTCCTCACCTGGTGCCGAGCTGATGATATGGCTCATGTCAAGGTCGCAGAATATTGAGTCGGCCTCTGTCTTGAGGGCTATGTACAGTATCGGAAGATTGTCAATGAGATAGAATGTCTCTTCTGCTCCGCCCCATCTGCGTTCCAGCCTTTCCGGATAGACGATGACCTCTGCATCCTTTCTGCTCAGTACCTTTCCGTCTGTTCCTATGGCATAATCCGCAAGGATACGTTTCTTCGCCATGTTCCATCCGGACCACCATTCCGCGCTTTCCTGATGTGTTGTGCCGTACCAGTAGCCGGCCTTCTTGTCGGTATAGGAATACTCCCTGTTCTCCTCAGCCGTCACGGGAATACCGAGTCCGTCTGTGCGGAAATCAGTCTTCCCGCAGCTTGAGGCTGCAACGGTAAGTACTGCTCCCAAGAAAAATGTGTGATATGCCTTCATGTTGATATGATATTTTTTCTTCATCACACGAAGATAGCAAAAAAATGATTACCTTTCGGAGAATTTAACAATGAAGAATTATGAAACGTATGTTCTTGATGTCTGTTCTTCTGGCAGCCTTTCTTCAGGCCGGCGCAGAAAACAGGACCATGACTGTCAGGAGTTCTGACAGGATCCAAAGCATAGATGCCTCATTCTCGTACGAAATCCATGTCACCCACGGAAATTCAAGGACCGTCACGGTGGAATATGACCCTGTATATGAGGAATATATGAAGGTGGAATGCTCCTTCGGCAAGCTTTATCTCAGGATGGAGAAGCTTCCGGCGAAACTGCGCCTGTCGGAGCGTATGACGCTCAAGGTATATATGGAAATGAGCAAGATCAAGGATATAGATATGTCGGGAGCATCTTCCGTCACATTTGACGGCGCTTATGTTGCCGAGGACCTGGACATAGACTTGTCGGGTGCGGCAAGGATAGGTTTCCTTGAGGTGTCCGGCGAGAGCCTCTCCCTGAATTCCAGCGGAGCCGCGAACTTTGAGCTCAGGGGAGCATTCAGTGAGGACATCGACATGGATCTCAGCGGAGCCTCAAACGGCTATGTTTCACTCAAGGCTCCGGAACTGGAAGTCGACATGAGCGGTGCTTCCAAGCTCTATGTCTTCGGATCTTATGATTCGACAGACCTCCATTGTTCCGGTGCCGGAAATATTGAAATCGAGGGTGATGGAGACACACTGAATCTTAAATGTTCAGGCGCATGCACATGCGAAGCTTCTGCCTTTGATGTCAGGAATGCCAATGTGGAACTCTCAGGTGCATCCAAAGCAATGGTAAATGCCGCCATAAGGATAGTCGCTGACGTGTCCAAGACTTCCAAGCTGACATACTATGGTGATCCTGAAGTCCGCAATGTCAACGAATGGGCGAACATCAGGCAGGAAAGGAAACCGCAGGTGGGCATGGCCCTATAGAGCCGGGATTATTCCTCAGAAGGAAGCAATATGGTGTCGATTTCCTTCCTGAACTTGTCCTTCCCACGTGAGCCGATGGTCATGAGGGGCTCTCCATCTACCGGAATATAGAGAATTGCAGGTATTGAGCTTACGCTGAATGCTTCTGCCAATTCTCTTTCTTTGTCTATATCCACCTTATATATGACAATCTGACCGTCATACTCAGACGCCAATTCTTCGAGGATAGGGGCTATCCTCTGGCATGGTCCACACCATGTGGCAGTGAAGTCGACTATTGCAGGCAAGGTTCCCAGGTATTCGACCTCGTCCTTTGTCATGTCGTATACCAGTCTGTTGAAGTCCCTTGCATTGAGCTCGATGACAGGTTTGGACTCCTTAGCCTGTCTTTCATCTTCTGTGTTTCTTGCACCCGCATTCCCGCATGATGATATGAAGAGGACTGCGCTGATTGCAGCCAGGGCGATAGTGTGTAATGTCTTCATAATGTGTCTTTTTGCAAATATAATAATAATCCTGGTTTCACATGGAGGCGCAGACCAAATCGAGTGCCATCAGGTGTGCTCTTCCTTCTTTTTTGATTATATTTGCATCTCCATGAAGAAATCGGCATACATATTTCTTGCTGTGATTGTGTCTCTGTCTTCCTGCAACTCGCGTGTGGGGAACAGGACGCCCGGAGCTTCGTGCAGCTATGCTTCGTATTTCGAGTTGCTTGCGGATTCTGCAGTGGTGGCGGTGTCTCCTTTCGACGGAAGTCGTGACACCATGAAGCTGAACGGATCGATGAACAGGATAGTCTGCATGTCATCCACGCATGTCGCCTGTCTGTCCGCAATAGGTGCAGACAGCCTTATCGCAGCTGTGTCCGGAGTGCAGTATCTCGCCCATGTGCCATATGAAGGTGTACCTGATATTGGATATGAAGCTGCCCTTGACTATGAGAAGATACTTGACCTGCATCCGGACCTTCTGGTGACTTATGTGGTTTCAGGAGCTGAGCCTCAATATGTTACAAAACTTCGCTCTCTGGGTGTCCCGGTACTTGTCCTGCATGACCATCTTGAAGAGCACCCCCTTGCCAGGGCGGAGTATGTACGTCTTTTCGGAGCCTTGACAGGGCGCAGGCATGAGGCGGACTCGGTCTTCGGATATGTACGTGACCGTTATGAGTCTCTTGCCCGTTCCGTAAGCGACAGGCGCAGGGTTAAGGTCCTGATGAACATCCCTTATGCGGATGCCTGGTATGTTCCCGGAGCCGAGAACTATATGTCACGGCTCATCCGTGATGCATCGGGTGAAGTGCTTGGTGCTGAACCCGGAGTCTCCCGTTCCAAGGTGATTTCAATAGAAGAGGCTTACGGCCTGTCGCTGAACGCGGATATATGGCTCAATCCGGGATATTGCAGGACGAGAGGCCAGCTGAAGGACGTCCATCAGCTCTTCCCTTCATTCGGACCTCTGGCTGATGGCCTTCCCATATACAACAACACCCTCAGGACAACGCCCGGGGGTGGTAATGATTTCTGGGAATCAGGTGCCGTGAGGCCGGACCTCATACTCGAGGACCTGATCGAAGTGTTTCATGGCGATGGCAGCAGAAACCTCAACTACTACTTCAGCTTAGAAGATCAGTCTGAAGTCGTAGAGACTGTTCTCGCAGAATGATGCCTTGAGGCAGGTCTCTTCATTCTCACGCTCCGCAAGCGGCGCCACAGGGGCGAGCTCCACTGCGACGAAGTCCCCGATACGGAGGGAAGTCATGGCAGAAGCTGCGCATATGGCCCTTTCTATCTTCTCCTTCATTCCGTCAGTGCTGCACCCGAACACCTTCTCTGAGTTCCGGTATACATTATATATATTATCCGTTCCTTCGAGCACGGCAGGATTGTAGAGAGGGTGGGGCAGTATTGAGGTGTGGTCCGCGCAGGATGATGAGGCGAGATCCGGAAGCCTGTCACCTATATATAATAGGGCACCGAATCCGAATCCGTCATAATATCTGGCTGCAAACCGGTCGTTTATGCATTTGCCCGCCTTGCATATCCTTGCAAAGACTACAGGGGCCCAATGCAGCCGGTTCACCGGTTCGGGGGAATAATAATCCTTGTTCTCCCTCTCCCATGTAGTGTCGGGCCTGCAGTGGCACAGGTTGCTGCCGTATGGCTGTACGGATATATTCATGGCTGTCAGTCGTTGTCCTGCGAGAACAGGTCTCCAAGCCCTTCGAACGGAGTGTAACCCTTTGTCCTTGGAACAGGTGCCGTCCTTTTAGGCGCTGCGGCCCTCTTCTCCTCTTCGTATTCGGCCTTCAGACGTGCGAACTGGCGTTTTGTGTCCAGGGTGAAGTCTCCGTTGTCGATCCATGCGAAATACGAAGGCTCGGTGAAATACACTTCGCGGGCAGTCTTTCCTTTATGCTTTCCGAAGCTGATCACAGGTTCGTCGTTGTCTCCGAGGACAAGTCTTCCGGCATAGTCTACAGTCTTCTGCTTTGTGGACATCTTGGCGAGCTTGTCGACATTGTTCTCTATACGCGGGTCTCCTTCGTATCTGTCCAGCTGGCCTTTCAGCACCTCGTATGTCGCCAATGTGTCGGCTTCCGCCGCATGGGCATTCTCGAGGTCCTTTCCGCAGTAGAACATGTATGCCGCCTTCAAGGTGCGGGGCTCCATCATATGGAAGATGTTCTGCACATCCACCATCTTCATGTCGTGAAGGTTGATCTGTATCTCCTTTCCTGTATATTTCCGGACGCGTTCGATCTCCTCAGCAAGCATCGGAAGGTCGAACTTGGCCGAGTTGAAGCCGGCCAGGTCGCTGCCTGTGAGGTAACTGATGACTTCGTCCACTATTTCATAGAATGTCGGGCAGTCTGCCAGATCCTCGGCGGATATTCCGTGAACGGCCTGTGCGGACGGGTTGATCGGTCTCTGGCATCTTCTTTCATAGTCCCATGGCTTCACCCTCCAGGTCTTGACCTCCTGTCTGGCTCCGGGATGGATCTTCACGAACGACAGCTCGATGATCGAGTCAGACGCTATGTTCAAGCCGGTGCTCTCTATGTCAAAGAACACCAGCGGCCTTTCAAGATTCAGATCCATACCTTATGAAATCATTATCGGCATTATGATACCGCAGATCTTCTCGCTCTCAGCCTCATCTTCTGCAGGGACGATGAGGGCAGCTCTCTTGCTGTCAAGGAATTTCATCACAAGCTCTCCGCATGTCATGTTCGAGAGAATCTCTATGATGAAAGGTGACTTGAATCCTATTGAGAGTGCATCACCGTCGTACTGACACTGGATCTGCTCATGTGCGGCGATCGAGAAGCCGAGGTCCTGTGCGGAAATCATGAGGCTGCCGCTCTGGAGGTCGAACTTGACATGGTTTGAAGCCTTGTTCGAACATACAGACACGCGGCGTACGGTGTTCAGGAGCTGTGCTCTGTTGATCCTGAGGATGTTCGAGTTGTTCTGAGGGATGACGTCGCGGTATTTGGGATATTTTCCGACTACCAGTCTGCAGATCACCATCGTGTTGCCGAACTGGAAGACAGCATTCTTGGAGTCAAATGAAACCTCCACTGTTTCAGCATCCTTTCCGATGATGGCCTTGAGGATTGCCGCCGGTTTCTTATGAAGGATGAATGAAGCTTTCTCTGAAGCATTGACGTCTGTTGTGGTGTAGCAGATGAGCTTGTGGGAATCCGAAGCCACGAGTGTGGTGGAGTTCAGGTCGATGTCGAAGAAGATACCGTTCATGGCAGGACGGATCTCGTCGTCGGCAGTGGCATATATGGTGCTTGCGATTCCGTCAACAAGGCTCTGGGCCGGGAACTGCACCTTTACTGCTGTGTCGTCAGTACCTGTTATGGCAGGATAATCCTCTGCAGGGAAGTATGGGAGGGTGGATTCACCGCTTGCCCAGCTGCATACGAATGAGCTCTCGCTTGAAGTGCTGATTGTGAGAGGCTGGTCAGGAAGCTCCTTGAGGAGATCCATCATATGCTTTGCCGGAACAGCTATTCTGCCTTCTTCTGCTGTGCTCTCTACTTCTACCTTGGTCTTGAGGGTGAGTTCTGAGTCTGATGCAGTGATCTCAAGAAGGTTTCCCTGAAGGTCGAAAAGGAAGTTTTCGAGGATAGGGAGCGGAGATTTCGCAGGAATGGCCTTTGCTACAGCCATCACTCCCTTGAGCAGTTCTGAGCTGGAAATTATAAGTTTCATATATCAATATATTTAATTATTATTTTCCTGTTTTCCCGCCGGTAAACACTACGGCATATTAAGTCAACAAATGTAAGAAAATTTTTCCGAGGTGTTGGCATATTTTTTGAAAATTTACCCATCCGGATTTGAAATATGACAATATGTCAATGCATATCCTGAATTTTACGGATTAATTACATTACGATAACATAATAGAGAGTATGAGAAAAGGTTTATTGATTGTTCTGCTTTCCGCATTGGCAGGAGGGCTGACAAGTTATGCTGTAGTGAAAGGTATGTCAGACGGACAGCCCCAGGTGGTTCAGGAAAATGACGGAGCCCGTTTCAGGACCGTCAATCTGTCACAGGACAACTGGCCCGATTTTACCTATGCCGCAGAATCGGCTGTCGACGCAGTCGTATATGTCAAGGTCACATCAACCGCCTCTGCAAGGCAGCAGGCACCGAGTTCGATATTCGATTTCTTCTTCGGCTACCCTGACGCCGCTCCTCAGCAGAGGGAAAGGGTCGGCAGCGGATCCGGAGTGATCATCCGTGAGGACGGATATATAGTGACGAACAACCATGTGATAGACGGCGCCACCAAGATCGAGGTGACTCTGAATACCAACCAAACTTATCCGGCTACACTCGTAGGGACAGACCCGGCTACCGATATCGCCCTGCTCAAGATTGAGGCTCAGGGACTTCCTATCATTCCTTTCGGTGACTCTGACCGGCTGCGTCTCGGAGAATGGGTGATAGCCATCGGCTCTCCTTATGACCTCCGTTCGACAATCACTGCAGGAATCGTGAGTGCGAAGGGACGTTCGATGCCTAACTATTCAGGGGAGTTCAAGATCGAGTCCTTCATCCAGACGGATGCGGCCGTGAATCCCGGAAACAGCGGTGGAGCACTTGTGGACAAGGCCGGCAATCTGGTGGGCATCAACACGGCGATAATCTCACAGACCGGTTCGTACACGGGTTACTCCTTTGCTGTACCATCCAATATCGTCAGGAAGATAGCATATGACCTTATGGATTTCGGCAGTGTCAAGAGGGCTGTCCTTGGCATTGTGATGCAGCCGATTGACGATAAAATTGCAGAGGAACTGAAACTTTCTTCAAGAAACGGCGTATATATTAACGAGGTTTCAAAAAGCGGTGCTGCAGATCAGGCCGGAATCAAGGCCGGAGATGTGCTCATTGCTATAGATTCTACAAAGATCACGAACTCCGCTTCTGTCCTTGAAGCTGTCAGCAGATTCTCTCCTGGCGACAAGGCTCAGGTCACAGTGATAAGGGACGGTAAGGAGATTGTGTGTGAGGTCACATTCAAGGGTACTTCGCAGGAGACGGGAACACTGTCGGATGACGGTTCAGTGGCATTCTACGGCGCATCCATCAGGGCTGCATCGGAAGAGACGCTCAAGAAATACGGAATCCGCCATGGAGTTGAGATCGTGGATCTCGGGCCTGGAAAGATCATGGAGGCAGGAGCGACGGAAGGATTTATAATCCAGTACGTCAACGACCAGCCGGTCAAGACTCCGCAGGATGTGATCGACATAGTGAAGAAGTCGAAGAGAGCCGTGTTCATCGAGGGTGTGACACCGACAGGAAAGACGGGTTATTTCGGCTTCGGAGTATAGAAGAAATCAACTTAATATAAAGGAATGAGACAGCTAAAAATTACAAAATCGATTACCAACCGTGAGAGTGCGTCGTTGGACAAGTATCTTCAGGAGATCGGAAGGGAAGAACTCATCACGGTAGAGGAGGAAGTTGAGCTCGCCCAGAGGATACGGAAAGGCGATCAGGCTGCACTTGAAAAACTCACGCGAGCAAACCTGAGGTTCGTGGTGTCAGTTGCAAAACAGTACCAGAATCAGGGACTCAGCCTCCCGGACCTTATCAACGAGGGTAACCTCGGTCTGATAAAGGCAGCTGAGAAGTTTGACGAGACCCGAGGCTTCAAGTTCATATCCTACGCCGTGTGGTGGATCCGTCAGTCGATTCTTCAGGCTCTTGCAGAGCAGTCGAGAATCGTGCGGCTTCCTCTCAACCAGGTCGGTTCGCTCAACAAGATAAACAAAGCCCTTTCGAAGTTCGAGCAGGAGAATGAACGTATGCCTTCCAGCGAAGAACTCTCAGAAATGATAGATGTGCCTAAGGACAAGATCGCTGACACACTCAGGGTATCCGGCCGTCATGTTTCGGTAGATGCACCTTTCGTTGAGGGAGAGGATAACAGCCTCCTTGACGTGCTCGTGAACAATGACTCGCCAAGTGCGGACAGGGGACTGGTGAACGAGTCTCTTAACAAGGAGATCGAAAGAGCGCTTTCGACTCTTGCGACACGCGAGAGGGAGATCATCAAGTCCTTCTTCGGAATCGGATGCCAGGAGATGACTCTCGAGGAGATCGGTGAGCGTTTCGGCCTCACAAGGGAGCGCGTGCGCCAGATAAAGGAGAAGGCGATACGCAAGCTCAAGAACAACTCAAGAAGCAAACTTTTGAAAAGCTATTTAGGATAATGACTCCAGAAAATTTCATTATAGCCAAAGCGTCTGAAGCAATTCAGGCGCTTTACGGCGTTGAGGTACCTCAGGCCCAGCTTCAGGTACAGGTTACAAGAAAAGAATTCGAAGGGGATTATACGCTTGTGGTCTTTCCTCTTCTCAAAGTGTCGAAGACAACACCTGAGAACACAGGAAACGCCATCGGTGGCTGGCTCAGGACCAACGTTCCGGAGATCGAGGGATACAATACGGTCAAGGGCTTCCTGAACATATCGTTCTCTCCGGTCTATTGGAACAATATCTTCGCACAGATTGCTGTGGCGGAAGATTATGGACAGCTTCCTGCAACGGGAAGGACCATAATGGTGGAATATTCTTCTCCAAACACTAACAAGCCTCTTCATCTGGGACATATACGTAACAATCTTCTCGGATGGTCGGTTGCGCAGCTCCTCAAGGCCTGCGGACACAATGTGATGAAGGTGAATCTCGTGAATGACCGTGGAATCCACATCTGCAAGTCCATGTATGCATGGCAGGTGCTTGGAAACGGCGAGACTCCCGAGTCTTCCGGAAAGAAGGGCGACCACCTTGTGGGTGACTATTATGTCGCTTTCAACAACCTCTATAAGAAAGAGGTGGACGAACTCGTCGCAGGCGGCATGACAAAGGAGGATGCGGAAAAGAATGCTCCTTCTCTCAAGGCCGCCCAGGAGATGCTTTTCAAATGGGAACAGGGAGACGAGGAGGTCGTTGCGCTCTGGAAGACCATGAATGGTTGGGTTTATGAGGGCTTCGACAAGACATACAATGACCTCGGTATCGATTTCGACAGGACATACTACGAATCTCAGACCTATCTTTTCGGAAAGGCTCTCGTGCAGAAAGGACTTGCTGACGGTATATTCGAGACGCAGGAGGATGGTTCGGTATGGTGTGACCTCACTGCCGACGGTCTTGACAGGAAACTCCTTCTGCGAGGTGACGGAACATCAGTTTACATGACCCAGGATCTCGGCACAGCTGAGCAGAGGTTCTCGGAGTACAGTCTTGACGAGCATATATATGTCGTAGGCAATGAGCAGAATTACCATTTCCAGGTACTCAAGCTCATTCTCGGCAAGCTCGGTTTCGATTGGGCTGACAGCATCTATCACCTTTCATACGGAATGGTGGAGCTTCCTGAAGGAAAGATGAAGTCGCGAGAGGGTACGGTCGTGGATGCCGATGATCTTCTTGCTGCGATGTATAACACCGCAAAGGAGACTTCACTTGAACTCGGCAAGATAGACAACCTTTCCGTACAAGAGCAGGATGCGCTCTTCAGAATGATAAGTCTTGGAGCTCTCAAATACTTCATTCTCAAGGTTGATCCTCGCAAGACAATGCTTTTCGATCCTAAGGAATCCATTGACTTCAACGGAAATACAGGTCCGTTCATCCAGTACACTCACGCGCGAATCAAGTCTATTCTTCGCAAGGCCGATGAGAAGGGCGTACCGCACAACGCTGATGCAGTGAAGCCAGAGTCTGAGCTTACTCCTAAGGAGGTGCGTATCATCAAGATCCTCAACACCTTCCCGGCTAAGGTGGCAGAGGCTGGCGCGGCGCACTCACCGGCGGTGATTGCAAACTTTGCTTATGAGCTTGCAAAGGAGTTCAATCAGTACTATCACGACACTCCTATCCTCCGTGAGGAGAACCAGGCACTTCTTCAGTATCGCCTCGTTCTCGTGGAGACAATCGCAAAGGTTCTCAGCAAGGCGATGTCTATCCTGGGAATTGCTCTTCCAGAGAGAATGTAATCAAAATAGAATATATTTTTGTTCAGGCGGCACGATTTTTATCGAGTCGCCTGTTTTTTGTATATGTCTTGATAATCAAATATATGACTTGTGTTGTTTTGGAGTTTTAGATGATAGTATATAAAAAGTTTCAAAATTTTCATTTAGAACTATTCCAAATTAGAAAAATTGTATTACCTTTGCAGAAGTAAATGAAAATAAAACACAAAAGATATGGAAAAGGAACTTGTATTAAAGACTATGAAAGAGGCTGGAAAGCCGATCGCAGCAGGAGAAGTGGCAACATTGTCAGGACTTGACAGAAAGGTTGTGGATAAGGTGTTCGCAGAGCTCAAGAAAGAGGGCGCGATCATCTCTCCGGTAAGATGTAAATGGACACCGGCTGAATAATTCAAATTACAATAAAATGAAACTATAAAAATACAAACAGATATGAAAAGCGTAAAAGGTACAAGAACAGAGCAGAACCTCCTTAAGTCATTCGCAGGAGAGAGCCAGGCAAGAAGCAGATACACATTCTTCGCTGAAGTGGCGAAGAAGGAGGGATATGAGCAGATCGCAGCCGTATTTATGGAGACAGCGGAGCAGGAAAGAGAGCACGCAAAGCGTTTCTTCAACTTCCTTGAGGGTGGTGATCTCGAGATTACGGCGACTTATCCTGCAGGTAAGATCGGTACGACATCGGAAAACCTTCTTGCAGCAGCGATGGGCGAGAACGAGGAATGGGATGTACTTTACAAGGAGTTTGCTGAAGTTGCTTCAGAGGAAGGCTTCCCTGCAATCGCTGCCGCTTACAAGAACATCGCAAAGGTCGAGGCAGAGCACGAGCGCCGCTATCTCAAGCTCCTGAGCCGCCTTTCGGACGGAGACTTCTTCAAGCGCGACGGCAAGATCTGGTGGCAGTGCCGAAACTGCGGTTACATTGTGGAGGCTGAGGCTGCGCCGAAGACCTGTCCTGCATGCCTCTTCCCTCAGGCCTATTTCGAGCCGATGAAGGAGAATTACTAAGATTTACGCGGCGGAAGCTATAGCATAATTATTGACATAACGTTTAAAAAAGAGAAAAATCGACATTAAAAAAAAGAAAATGTCGATTTTTCTTTTTCTTTAACATGCTTTGTGATTTCTCGTCTACTTTTGCCCCTGTCCGCAATGTCGCGGACCGATAAAGATGGAGGAGAAAGAAATGGACACAAAAGTTTCACTGTCTGAGGCCAGGACGTCTGCAATACGGCTCATGGCGCTGTGGGCAGTATTGCTGCAATCATGCAACCTGCTGGGACCGCCTGTCGGGGAAGGCTCCGGGGAACTACGTATTTCCTTTATGAGGAATCAGGATGTACTTACCAGGTCGGGATTCAACATCCCTGACACAAGCGATTTCATTCTTGCCGTGAAGGACGCGGGAGGAGAGCCGGTTTATGAGGGAGCTTATGGTGACTGTCCGGAATCGCTCAGCCTTCCGTCCGGCAGCTACACGGTTTCAGTGATCTCTGAAGAATTCGACAAGCCGTCCTTTTCGAAGCCGCAGTTCGGGGATGAACAATGTGTGGTCGTTCCTTCCGGAGGAACGGTAGATGTGCGGCTTCTCTGCAGTCAGGTCAATTCAGGCATCCGTCTGGTTGTGGACAGGGCATTCCTGTCCAGATATCCGGACGGAGTCCTTCTGCTGAAGGCTGCTTCCGGAAGGCTCGTGTATGGCTATGCTGAAAAGAGGGTGGCATATTTCAAGCCTGGTGATGTCTCCCTTGTGATGAATCAGGGGACTGATGACCAGCTGCTTATGACCCGTACGCTGAAAGCTCGGGAGATACTCGAACTGAAGGTCGGAGTGTCGGGAGCTCCGGCATCCTCGTCCGGTGCCATGTCCATTTCAGTGGATACTACGAGAACATGGCTCAAGGGTGAATATGTCATCGGTGAGCAGAATCAGGGCGGGGCAGATGTGACGGCTGCCCTGACTGTCACGGATGCAAGGAACTCTGCTGGAAGCGAGGATGTGTGGGTGAGCGGCTACATTGTGGGCGGTGACCTGACTTCTTCATCCGCTTCTTTCGAGAAACCTTTCACTTCCCGTACGAACCTGCTCCTGGGGCCACGTTCCTCAACAACGGACAGGAATGCCTGCATGTCGGTACAGCTTCCTTCCGGCGGGCTTCGTGATGCCTTGAATCTGGTGGACAATCCGTCCTTGCTCGGCAGGAAAATATACATCCGTGGAGATATAGTCGATGCTTATTACGGACTTCCAGGCATCAAGAACATCTCGGAATACGAACTCTGGTAACAAGATATTTCATGCGTTAAGAAATCATCACTTTTCATTTTAGTTAGGATTTAATGTCAGACGGCGCGGCCGGGAGGCCCCGCCGTTTCTGTCGTTGTGTCTTCAGGAATCGTTGTCTATTCTTGTCAAATAGATGATAGAACCATAACCTAGATCATAATTTATCATTCTAAAGGTCGATTTGATTGGAGAATGAGTATAAATCAGTATATTTGTAAGTTTGTTATTAACTATAGAAAGATTAGATGAATAATATTGGAAAACTCATTCTGACATTTGTCCTTTCGACCTCACTCGGAAGTGCTTTGTCGGCACAGAACCTTGTCAAGGTCAGCGGTCTGGTGACCTCGGCTGATGACGGGCTTCCAATGATGGGGGCAGCAGTCATGGCGGGTCCCGGCAATGGCGTCATCACTGACCTGGATGGTCAGTATGTCATTGAGGCGGCCCCGGGTGTGGAACTGGTGTACTCGAGCATCGGATTCGATAATGTGACCTTTGTCGTGCCTTCCGGCCAGGCTGAAGTGGTCCACAATGTCGTGATGCAGTCGGAGTCCCTTCAGCTGGATGAAACCGTTGTCATCGCATACGGAGTCAGAAAGAAGGGAACGGTAGCCGGTTCGGTGTCTACCGTAAAGTCTGAAAAACTGGAAAGTACTCCGACAGCGGCTTTCGATCAGGCTCTCCAGGGTCAGGTCGCAGGCCTGTCTGTATTGTCGAATACCGGTGAGCCCAGTGCTGCGACCACAATGGTGATCAGAGGTACGAACTCAATAAATTCCGGCACGGCTCCGCTGTATATTCTTGACGGCGTCGCCATCTCGGCTGCAGATTTCAACACCATCAACCCTGCGGATATAGAAAGCATGTCGGTGCTCAAGGATGCCGCTTCGACCTCCATCTATGGTGCACGTGCATCGAACGGTGTGATTGTGATAACCACCAAAAGAGGACGTAATACGGATCGTCCTCACATAGACTACCGTATGCAGATGGGATGGTCTTCCATCGCTCACGGCACCTGGGACCTCATGAACACCCAGGAGCGTATCCGGTACGAGAAGGAGATAGGCTTGACTGCAGGGCAGAACTACGACTATCTCTCGACCATAGATGTCAACTGGCTGGATGTCGTATTCAATGATGCTGCCATGCTCCAGAGCCATGAAGTGTCGGTGGCAGGCGCGAATGCGACGACGAACTACTATTTTTCCGGTGGTTACTTCGATCAGGACGGTATCGCACCCGGCTCCCAGTTCGAGCGCTATTCAATGCGTTTCAATCTTGAGCACAGGCTTGCCGACTGGTTCAAGATGGGATCCAACACGATGTTCAACATCCAGAACATCGAGCAGGCCGACAGCGGAAGCTATGCACTTGTAACTCCGATTTCTGCAGCCAGGTTCATGCTTCCGTACTGGAATCCATATAATCCTGACGGTACTCTTGCCTCCATCAACGACGGCAGCTGGAAGGGGCAGGGGCAGAATCCTCTGGAGTGGCTGGAGAACAATCCTGTGTCATACAAGAAGTACAAGGTCTTCACGACCGTTTTTGCGGAGTTCGATATTCTTGAGAATCTTGTGTTCAAGTCGCAGTTTGCGGCCGACTTTGCACATACGACTGCGTTCTCACAGTCCTTCCCGAGCTATCTGCCTAATCAGGGAGAGGGCTATGCTGCAAGAAACTCATCAGACAGACTTGATCTTCAGGTGACCAACACCCTGACATATACTAAGAATATTGACGATGCCCATGACCTGATCTTCCTTCTCGGACAGGAGGGGCAGACCTATCATTCTGAGGCATTCAGTGTAAGCACGGAGGGACAGACTAACGATCTCCTCACTGACATATCGACGGGAACTCGTGCTTCCTCATGGAGCAGCACTTCTGCTTCAGATTATTCCCGAATATCCGTCTTTGCAAGAGGTGAGTACAACTATATGTCGAAATACTATGCCGAGGCTGCAGTCCGTACGGATGCTTCTTCCCGTTTCGGCCGCGACAGCCGCTGGGGAGTCTTCGGACATGTGGGACTCATGTGGAACATGCGTAACGAGGAATTCATGAGCGACAGCAGACAGTGGCTCACCAATGCCCAGATCTCGTTCAGTACAGGTACGGCAGGTAACTCGGAGATTCCTAACTATGAGCACCTCGCTCTCGTCGGCGGTGGAGCGGATTATGTGGGAGATGCCGGTGTGGCACCTGTACAACCTGGAAATGAGGAACTTACCTGGGAAAGCTGCTGGACCTCCAACCTCGCATTTCACTTCGGCTTCTGGAGCCGTCTGAATGCGGATCTGGAACTTTACAACAAGAAGACTACAGACATGCTCATGTCCGTGCCGGTGTCATATGCCGAATCCAACGGATATGGATACAGATGGTCCAATGTGGGAGCCATGGTTAACCGCGGAGTCGAGCTTAACCTTACAGGAACAGTCGTAGCTTATAAGGACTTCCTCTGGCAGCTTAATGCGAATGTCAGCTACAATCACAACAGGATCACTGAGCTTTACGGAGATGTGACCGAGTACGAACTTGCCAACACCAACACCAAGCTTGTGGTCGGACATGAGCTCGGCGAGTTCTTCATCAACAGATATGCAGGTGTCAATCCTGCCAACGGAGAGCCTCTTTGGTACGACAAGGACGGCAACATCACAAATGAACTCCGTGATGAGGACAAGGTCCTTGTAGGTAAAGGCTATCATGCCCCATGGCAAGGCGGTTTCGGCACCTCCATGTCATGGAAAGGCCTCAGTCTGACAGCCCAGTTCAGCTGGGTGGGAGACAGATGGATGCTCAACAACGACCGTTATTTCGATGAATCAAACGGACGTTTCTCGACATACAACCAGTCAAGAAGACTGCTTGAGAGATGGAAGCAGCCGGGTGACATTACGGACATCCCTGCACACGGACACTATACGGAATTCGACAGCAGACTTCTCGAAGACGCTTCATTCCTGCGTCTGAAGAACCTGATGCTTTCGTATAATCTTCCTTCGTCGTTGATGCGGAAGACAGGATTCCTCAGAGGGGTGAGAGTCTATCTTCAGGGACAGAATCTCCTGACATTCACCAACTTCTCGGGACTTGACCCGGAAGGTGTGTCGAACCTCTATGCTGCACAGTATCCTATGTCGCGCCAGTTTACCGCAGGTGTGGACATCAAGTTCTAAATTCAAGGAAAGATGAAGAATAAATTCAATATGTTTACCAGGACGGCCGCACTGATCATAATGGCCGTAAGCCTGAACTCATGTCTGGAGAAGCTTCCCGGCGACTATATACTCGAGGAAGAGTCCATGAGCACCTTCAATGATGCAGAGCAGACCCTGACAGGTATATATAGCGCCTTTATGAGCGGTGCCCTTTACAGCGGCTACCTTACTTTGTGCCCTGATATACAGGCGGATCTTGTCTATGCTATCGACGGCTATTCCAATACTTTCGGTAACCATTGGCTGTGGGACATCTATTCCACAAATTCCGAAATAGAGGCAGTCTATGCTTCGTTGTATACCGTCATAGGACGATGCAACTTCTACCTTGACCAGATAGATGAGGTGCGTGCCTCCCTGACTGATGACACAACCATAAAGACCCTCGATTACTACACTGGCGAAGTATATTGCGCCAGAGCCCTTGCATATTCGGAGCTCGTAAAGTGCTTCTGCGAGGCCTATGATCCCGCTACGGCAGAGAACGTTCCGGGCGTAGTCATCCGCTCGAAGTATTTTGAGAAGGAACCTGTAAGACGTGCCTCGCTCAAGGACTCCTATGCCTTCATCCTTTCTGACCTTGCGAAGGCTCAGGAGATGCTGGAGGAAGAGAACGATTACTATAATGCAGCATTCTTTACAAAGGCTGCCGCTCACGCCATCAATGCAAGGGTCTCCCTCTACATGCAGGACTGGGATGAAGCTGTCAGGCACTCCACAGTCCTCCTTACGCATCCATCTGCAGGATTCGAACTCGCGGATACCGGTCTGTACACCGGAGGAATGACGTTCATCGATTACCTGTGGAACTACGACTCGTCTTTCGAGATCATCTGGAAAATCGGTTACACCCAGACCTCGTACGGCTATCCTACCGGAGCAGTCTTCCTTAACTTCACGAACGACTACATGTACTACTATCCGGATTATGTTCCCGCGCAATGGGTCCTGAATCTTTACACTGCAGGAGACACAAGGTACAATGCCTATTTCGCATCATTGCCGACGGGATATTCGCATCAGCTTCAGTGGCCGCTGCTTGTGAAATACTACGGAAACCAGGACCTCATATCGATATATGTCTACCATACGAACATGCCTAAGCCTCTGCGTCTGGCTGAGCAGTATCTCATCCGTGCGGAAGCATATTGCCGTATGGGAGACTACACAAAGGCATCGGAGGACCTGACGACACTGCGCAAATCGCGTTTCACTTCCGGAGGAACCTTGAATGTAAATGCTTCCAACTGGCTCCAGACCATATCGGATGAAAGAGTCAGGGAACTGTATATGGAAGGTTTCAGGCTCCATGACCTCAAGAGATGGAACATGGGCTTTGAGCGTACTCCTCAGGCAAATTCTCTTAAAGAAGGAAGTACGATGAAGGTCGATGCCGGCGATCCGCTTTTCGTATGGCCTATCCCTAAGCATGAGCTGGAAGCACCCGGCTCAGAGATAACCGGAAACGACAGTAACAGGTAAAACAGACAGACAATGAAACGTTTACTCAGATATATGATTATGATTCTCCTTGCGACCTGGGCACTGAACTCATGTGAGGAGAAGTATGTGACATATTCGGATGCCGAGTATGTCATGTTTGCAGACACTCTTGCAGCATATGCTGTGGAGAAGGATGTCGAGTATATCACTGTTCCGGTGGTGTCCACGGTAATCAGGGATTATGACAGGACTTTCGGTGTGGAGGTCATTGATAAGGAAAGCAATGCCATCGAGACCGTCCACTACAGGCTTGAATCTAACACTGTCACTATCAAGGCCGGAGAGAACCGCGCGGACCTCCGTGTCAAGGGACTGTACGATAATATTGAAGATGGAGATTCGCTGGTAGTCTGCCTTCAGCTTGTCATGAATGAGGCTCTTGAGATGCCATTGTATGGTTCGCGGACCAGGATGGAACTCGTGAAAGTATGTCCTTATGACATCAATGATTTTACCGGATGGTGCATGTTCACCTCAATGTTTCTCTACCAGTATTCGACTACACAATCATATCAGAGGCTGATATACACTGAGCCGCATCCTGCAATGGAGAATACCATCATATGCCATGACTGGATGGCTGACGGGTACGACGTTACCATGACATTCCATCCGGAGGATCCTCTTGACAGGACTGTCACTATGGTGGAAGATCAGGTAATGAGTGATGAAGGCTCCTTCTTCGGAACTGTGTACGGCGATAATCAGCTGCTGGTGAAGAGCAGTCCTCTTGAAAAGTCTTATTTCTATAACTGCGGCAGGTACCTTTTCCTGTGGTGTGAGGTTTATGTGAAAGATCTTGGAGACCTTTATGGTACTGTCGGTAATTTTTACAACATAATGGAATGGGTCAGCGATGAAGAAGCGGACAGACTCAGAAGAGAGGAAGGACTGTAGACGGTCCATATAGGTCAGAGTAATAATCAGAACATTTCATAATACCATGAATATCAATATCAAGAAATATATGAGACTCGCAATGGCTGCTCTTGCTGTCCTTGTCTCATGCGGACCGGAAAATCCGGTTGTGGAGGTTACTCCTGAATTCCCTGCAATGGTCGAGAATGATGATGTCCTTCCTGGGCAGACGCTCACTTTGTCTTTTGTCCCGAATCTCGACTGGACCGTAAGGATTTCTGATGAGTCTGTCAAGTGGTTCTCCATCCTGGATGGAACATTCGAGACCGATTATGTTTCTGGCAAGGCGTCTGCAGAACCGGTCGAGGTGAAGATCAAGGTTTCCGGTCTGGAGGAGTTCGATTCGGCCAGAGTATGCGAAGTCTCGCTTACCATGGGGGAGGAGACTGAAGTGATAGCAAGATATACACGTCAGCCGAAGGATAGGAGTATTGCTGTATACACTGCAGTTGTTGATGACAATGAGTTTGTCTTCGGCGGTGATGACGGCGGCTATATGTACAGCAGTGAGGAAGCGGGATCAGTCGGTCTGATCTGGCCTGAAGGTACAAATGGCTTCAGAATGCTTGTCAAGGTCGAGTCAAACTTCGAATGGGTGGTTTCTCTCCCTGATTGGGCTGAGGCTGTTGTTCCTGAGACGACTGTCGGAGTACATTCGTTCGAGATACTTGGTGTGCCTTCAGCATATCCTCTTGAAGGAGCGGAGGCCACGATGACTTTCAAGGCAGGTGATGCTGTGGTCAAGGAACTGCCGATAACGATCCCATCGTGTAAGGACAGATTTGCCTTGACTCTTTCAGGTGGCATGACTGCAATAGACTTCAATGGTGAGGGTGAATATGCCATCGAATTAGGATATAGGCAAGCTCCTGCCATTGGCAGCATATATGGTCCGAAAGGTGTTGGTGCCGTTGTCGTCGACAAGACGGAAGACGGCTATGCTGCTGAAGAATCCGACTGGGTACACATCCGGATAGCGGATTGGGACGGATCTGGAGATGTCTTGCAGACTCGGGATGTGGAATTTACTGTCGATGTGAATGAAACCGGGTATCGCGAGGCTGTTGTAATAGGTCTCCCTGCGACATTTACCGGACAGTTGTCAGATCTCTTCTCCGGATCGGAAATCAAGGAAGAGTATGCTGAAAACACTATTCTTATAACTCAGGATATTGTGTCAGATGAGTATGTGATTCCTCTCTCAGGTACTGCGGACCGGGAAAGCGTCGGACTTTTCTTTGAGAACCTGACTTCAGGACCTGTGTATAACTGGTTTGGTCAGACGGACTATGCCTATAAGCTCATATATTCTGTGGCATGGTCAATCGACGAGGGATGGATGTATCTCAAGACTCCTTATCATATGTATAAGGTCTTCGATGAGAAGAGGGTGGAACAGCCTGCTGAAGACTTCTGGCTTTCTGTAGAGACCACGGAGGATAAGCATTCAGTACGTGTAAACATGAATGTCGACAGCAAGGCTGAGGGATATGTGGCCTTCTATGACATCGAAGGAAATAACCTTGGCGTCATAAGATGCATATACGATCCGGACTATACACCTGTCGTAGGGGAGGAGACCCGCGTGGAATTCATCGGCGAATCTGCCGCTTATGCCGAAATGACAGGGGCTGTCCTGGAGGAAATCACTGAAGGAACCCTGTATGATGCATATAAGGAGTACTACGCTCCTATATACCAGCTTACTTACAGGACTGATACATTCCCGATGAGAATATCCCTTCCTCAGGGCACGGTCTTCTATTCGGTCAATCCATATATGAAAAGAGACCTGTTCAGGCTGAACAATCTTTCATATGATGAGACAGGAGGCTCGTTCTCATATATAGATGGCGGTGTGGACATATATATGTCCCTTGATCCTGACAGGCCGGAATCCCTCGTAAGTAAGGGAACCATAATCTTTTCACGTGAGAGATTCAATACTTCGGATAAAGTGACGCTTATACTTATATGCACACTTGATATGAGTGGAGAGTAAAAATTCAGAAACAGAATATATATATGAAATTGTTTAGATTCAACATCTTGTTTCTTCTGACTTGCCTGTCTTTTCTGACAGTCACAGGATGTGATGTGAAAGAAGAGGCGGACTATCGGGAGACAGATTATGGATATGTCCAGTTCAAGCTCTATAAGGAGGCTTCATATGAGGCTACCAAGGCTCTTGTGGAGGAACTGGATTATCTGGGCGATGTTTCCAAGGTCACAGTAACCCTCGAATATAGTGACAGCAGGATCTCACAGACACTGGTGCTGAATGCGTCTTCGTCACAGGCTGCCGAGTACGGGCTGAGGAGTGAGAAGCTCAAGCTTCTTGCAGATGACTATCGTATCATAAAGTTCACTTTGTACGACAAGATGGATCAGGCCGTTTATGAAGCCGTCCCTTCAGATGCCGTATTCACTGTGATCGCAGGAGGATTGATCGTCCATGACCTTACTGTCAATGCCACACCTCGCGGAAAGGTGCGTTTTACGCTTGTCAAGGACATTGTGACAAAGGCTCCTGAGAGAGAATATACGTTCGACGAGATTGAGGAGGCAGATGTCGAGGTGAGGAATAAGATGACAGGCGCCAAGACTATGTTTGAGGGCCTTCCGTCTGAGTTCTCCATCCATTTTACAGAAGAAACCGATGATTTCGGCTATCAGACTTCTTCCAGCATATGTGATACCCTCCTGTCTCTCAGGGCTGGTGTTTACGAGATATCGTCCTATGTCCTGTATGACGGTAACGGAAGACTGCTGGAGACCAACTCCAATGTAGCTGATAACGAATTTGAAGTGACCGATAACAAGGTGACTGACGCTGATGTTCCGGTGAGGCTTTCAGAGGCAGAACCTTACATAAAGGACTATTATGCACTGAAGGCGATATGGGAATCTCTCAATGGACCTGAATGGTATTATCTGGGTGAGAATTATCCGGCCGGGGCAAATTGGGATTTCAACAAGGATGTTGACCTTTGGGGAGACCAGCCGGGTGTAAAGCTGCACTCCAACGGCAGGGTAGCTTTGCTTGACATCAGCAATTTTGGTGTGAAAGGTGACTGCTCCGAGAGGCTGGGCGACCTTACCGAACTTGTGGAACTGTACATGGGTACACACAATGATACCCATAACATATATGATCCGCTCCTTGACCGTTCTACGTCAATGAGCCGCATGGACAGGCACAAGGCCTATCTTTCCGGAATCCACCCTCGTACACAGATGTCGGAACCTATAGCCAGGGCATTGATGGAGAATGGTATCGTGATTCCGGAGATCGCAATGTATGAAAAGTATGATGAGGATGAGATCATTGACAAGCTCACGGGAGGAATGATAGAGCGTCCCGAGCTCAAGGATATGAATTTCGGTAAGATAACCAGTGGCCTCAGATCCATTCCGGAATCGATCGGAAATCTCAGGAACCTTGAGATGTTTTATGTGGCCAACTGCCTGATCACCCGTCTTCCTGATGCTTTGGCAACCCTTCCGTCGCTTACCGATGTGGAGGTCTACAACTGCCCTGAACTCAAGGAGTTCCCGATGGTTCTTACAAGGATGCCTAACCTTGTGTCACTTATGGTGTCAAACAACAGGCAGTGGGAATCAGAAGACCTTTACAATGGTCTTGATGCCCTTGCAAATGGTCCGTCAAAAGGCCTGATCCAGATGCTTTACGTCAATCAGAATAATCTGACGGTAGTTCCGGCATCTATCAGAAATCTTGTGAAGCTTGGTCTCCTGGATATGTCGGAAAATAAGATAGAGAGGTTCGAGGCTGCTCCGGGTCAGAAAGTGAATATCGTCCAGCTGTATCTTGACCATAATCGTCTTACTGAGCTTCCGAAGGATGAGGACGGCTATTTCTGCGGTATCGAGGATGTGGAGACTTTTTCAGTGACACACAACAGGATCCGTCTCTTTCCGGACATCTTCAGCGCCAGATCGATATATACGATGGCCTCCGTGGATTTTTCATATAACGATATCGAGGGATTTGAAGGTGCGGATGACGGTACATATAAAGGAATAAAGGTGTCGACCCTGACCCTGAACAACAACCCTTATCTGACAAAATATCCTAAATGTCTTGCGGAGTCGAACTCCACCGTAGGATATGTGAGTCTGCGTGGCTGTAGTGTCAATGAGATACCTGAGGGTTCTTTTGTCTATGAGAATTCTCCGAGTCTCATGTCGCTTGATCTTTCTTATAATGATCTTGATGACCTGCCACGCGAAATGCATGCCGGCAATCTCCCTTACCTGTATGGCGTAGATGTGTCTTTCAACCGTTTCTCGTCATTCCCTTGGGAACCTTTGGACAGTTTCTACCTCACGGTTCTTGCGGTACGCTGTCAGCGCGACGAGAATGGTGAGAGATGTCTTTCGGAATGGCCGACAGGCATAGCGAACCATAGTGGACTGAGAGCTCTGTATATGGGATCGAACAATCTTGGAAAGATTGAAGATACCATATCATATCTGATCTATGTACTGGATATAAGTGATAACCCGAATATTATCTTTGATGCTTCCGACATCTGTGATGCCATTGCGGCAGGAATGTATACGCTCATGTATGATCAGACTCAGGAAATCAGAAACTGTGATATTTTGTTCCGTTAAATGAAGATGATGATGAAAAAGAATATATTGTTTTTTCTTGCAGTCCTTTGTACTTCAATAGCCTGCGTCGAAGAAAATCCGGATGTCCCGTTTGGAGTCGATGCCGGTAACATAGAGGTGGGACCTGCCGGATGTGTCAGGAAGGTTACGGTGTCCTCATCCGACAAATGGACGGCCATGGTTCAGGAACCATGGATAACGGTGTCTCCATCTAACGGCATCGGAACCATAGAATGTGAAATCATCATAGACTCTGCACTGGCGGTGACTTCGCGTACGGGTGTGGTGCGTATCAATAATTTGAGCACCTCTGACCATGAAGAATTCACCATTACTCAGAAAGGATTCGATTATTCGATATCACTTAAAGAGCAGAAGGTGGAGATCGCCGAATACGACGACTATGACAAGCGTTCTTTCGATGTTCTCGTCAATGCTAATGTGGATTTCAATGTCGTCATTCCTGAGGAGGCAAGGAACTGGCTGCAGTACGATAAGGAAGAACTCAGGCTTGACAGGGGAGCAAGACCGAGAAACACAGTAGTGCATTTTGACTGGAAGGTCAATACACGTGATGTGAAAAGGAATGCGGTGATCTCTTTCGAGCCTGTTGATGATGTTGAGCTGGGCCGTAATGATATGCTGGAGGTGTCGCAGAAAGCATCCGTCTCTATACCGGCGAATACGGTGCAGGGAGACTCCCTCGCATTGATTGCAATCAGAAGGGCCATGAATGCATGGGATGAGTATGAGGTTGCTGAAAGGATGGAGCATTGGGAGGGTGTGAGCGTCTGGAAGTCCGGCCCGAACAAGGGACGTGTACGCTCTGCCGAATTCTTCCTGTTCGATACAAAGGAACCCCTGCCTTATGAGGTACAGTATCTGACTGCGGCAGAGGAACTGTATTTCTACAGCAACTCAAATTCATTTCTCAAGGACCTTGATCCAGGGGAATACATCACGACACTTACCGGACTGAAGCGACTTACCATTGGAGCCTACGGTCTTACCTCTCTGCCTGACAGTTTCCGCAATCTGTCAAATCTGGAGTATCTGGACCTGAGCTCGAATAATTTCCAGGAGATTCCGGATATCCTTACTCCGGAGAACTTTCCTTCTCTTCATGCACTTCATCTGAATACGAACACGAGAAGGACCATTTATGACCTGAAGAATACGACATACGATGATTACGGCGGACTTATAGACGAGACGCCGGCTGATGCACAGGGGGAAAGGTCTTTCCCGAGACGGATCCTGGAATGGAAACAGTTGGATACGATCCGTCTGTCTGTAAACTATCTTCATGGAGAAATCCCTGATATGGAGGATTATCCCGAGAAGTGGACGGCAGAGGAGGTTCATGCAAGTGACACTCTTCCTGATATCCTGATCGGACTCCCTAAGGTCCTTCCGGACACTGATTATTTTGCAATCAATCTCAACCGTCTTTATGGACGACTTCCGGAATGGCTCCTTTATCATCCGAAACTTGACCTGTGGATTCCGTTTTCGCTTGTCTTCCTTCAGGAAGGCAAGACGGTTGACGGAGTGTCTGCCGGATTCTCGAATGAACCGCCAAGCCTGGACTACTATTACGAGCATTATACAAATAAGTTCTATAACCCCAAAAATCTCAAGGAGGAGTAGATGTATATGAAATCAAGATGTTATAATCGTTATATTGCGGTTGCCGCCCTTGTACTGGCTCTCGCAGGCTGCTCTACAGAGGAACAGCCTGCCGGATATCAGCCGGACACCCTTCCGCAGGTTTCGGAAGAATATATGGAGGGAGAGCTCCTCGTGCGTTTTGATAGAGAGGTGGCTGATGTCCTGGAGAAGGCCGGTCTTACCAGAAGCACTGGTGAAAGAATTGGGGTTGTCAATGTGGATCAGGTCCTGGATATCGTAGGAGCTTATGAAATAGAGAGGGTATTCCCATGTGACCCGAAGACTGAGCATAAGGCACGTGAGGCCGGGCTTGATCTGTGGTACGTGGTCAGATTCAGTGAGGAACATCAGATCGAGACTGTTGCTGCCGAGTTTTCAAAACTTGGAGAGGTGTCGAAGGTCCTGGCTAATCACAGGCTCAAGAGGGCTTCATGGAAGAAGGCCCAGCCTCTTACTCCGGATATGCTGGCCAGACTGACCGCCACCAGATCTGCCTCTGACGCTACCTTTGATGACGAGCATCTTCCTCTTCAGTGGAATCTTGTCAACGATGGAACACTTGGCCCTACCAAGTTTGTGCAAGGAGCAGATGTCCAGGTCGAGAAGGCATGGGGAAAGTCAACCGGCCATCCGTCAATCGTCGTGGCTGTCCTTGATGAAGGAATAGATATTACACATCCGGATCTCCAGACCAGCCTGTGGGTCAATGAAGACGAGATCAAGGGATCACATGAGGATAATGACGGAAACGGATATTCCGGAGATTATCACGGATTCAACTTTGTGGAGAATATAGGCAATATCCTGACAGACGATATCTATGATACCGGACATGGAACCCATGTGGCCGGTGTCATAGCGGCAACAAATAACAACGGCATAGGTGTCAGCTCCATTGCCGGAGGAAATGGCACACAGCCCGGAGTGAAGGTAATGTCATGCCAGATCTTTTCAGGAGCGTACGCAGGAACTCTGCTGGATGAAGTGAGAGCTATTAAATATGCCGCAGATAACGGGGCTGTGATACTTCAGTGCAGCTGGGGCTATACATCAGGAGCAGCTAATCCTATGGATTGGGGAGCTCCGATGTACGCTACTGACAAGGAGTGGGAAGAGTACAATGTACTCGAAAAGATGGCCCTCGACTATTTTACTCATTCTGCGGGTTCTCCTGATGGCGTTATTGATGGAGGTATAGCAGTCTTTGCGGGAGGTAATGAATCAGCACCTCTTGCCGGATATCCCGGAGCATATCCGGATTTCCTTTCTGTCGCCGGTACGGCTGGCGATTTTACTCCTGCGGTGTACAGCAATTATGGTGGCGGTACCTCTATATCTGCTCCGGGCGGAGACCAGGACTATTATTATGAATATGGCGAAGGTTATGACATGGGACTCATAGGCTGCATATTGTCTACCGTGCCATATCATGTAAGTGAAACTGGTTATGGTTACATGGAGGGAACCTCTATGGCTTGTCCTCATGTTTCAGGAGTCTTAGCTCTCGGACTGTCCTATGCGGCTCAGAACCGGAGGCATTTCAAGGCAGAGGAATTTAAGGAACTGGTCTATTCTACATGTACTCCTCTCGAGGATAAGTGGAATTATGACGCTCCGAAACTCTACTATAAATTTGTTGCGGATCTTCAGCACAACCATCTTCAGTCCTTCAGCCTCAATGATTATAAAGGAAAAATGGGAGCAGGTCAGGTCAATGCGTACGAACTCCTTTGTGCAATTGACGGCGCCGGTGCAGACATGACATTCCCTAATGTCTATCTTGCAGTCGGCGGCAGGAATACTCTGGTTCCGTCAATGTACTTCGAGAATGGTGACAGCCTTGAATACACGGTGACTGTGGAGAACCCTGCTGTGGCTACGTGCAGCAAAGATGCTTCAGGAAGACTTGTGTTCGAGGGCCTTGCGGAAGGACAGACTCCAGCTGTAGTGAAGTCCAGCGACGGCAAGGCGCAGTCGTTTGTCATAACTGTAAGAAATAAGGCAGACAATTCAGGCTGGCTTTAATGAAGGAGAGAAGGCTCATATTATTGCTGTGTGTGCTGACGCTCTGGCAGATTGCGCTTCCGGCCCAGATACGCATCGTCAGCAGGGAAAAGCTTGACAGCGTGTCCAATCCCAAGCTTGCTCCAGACAGCAATGCACTCGAGTTTGACAGGGTTCACATAGCAGCGGAGCCTATGACGGAAGATGACGCTCCGGAAAGCTTTACCTACACTTTCCGGAACCTGTCCCGGAACTCTTTGACCGTAAGCCGTATAGTTTCCACCTGTTCCTGCGTCCAGGCGACCTGCGACAGGAAGGCCGTGGCGCCGGGAGAATATGCCACTGTCAAGGTCGTATATGATCCGAAAGGCCACCCGGGAAGTTTTGAAAGGAGGATATTCGTATATACGGACGGGAATATACAGCCGTCAGCGACCCTTCGGCTTTCAGTCAAGGTCTCCTCAGGTGCAGACAAGTCAGGTGAGTTCCCTGTTGATATGGGAAAGATCAGACTCAGAAGCAAGGAGATCAAGGTCAGTGCCAGAAACAGATCGGTCCAGACGCTAGTATATATGAATGTAAGCGACGCTCCAGTCACCCTCCGCTGCGAGGATATGCTTCTGCCCGGCAGCCTGCAGTTCAGAAGCGAACCGGAGACGGTAGGGAAGGGGGAAGAAGGGCAGATCGTCATTACTTATGATCCGACGGCGGATGTGAAAAGAAGGAAGGAGTACCTGTTGGTGCTCAAGGATATGGGACTTCCGCCAAGTCAGTCATCGATAAAGATTAAGGTAGAATAAAGAAATATATAAAGATATGAATACAATTGTTAGAAGAATTTTGCTCTTCATCCTGTTTCCGGCCCTCCTCATGGCTGTTTCCTGCACAGAGAAACCGGTAGAGGTCATCGAGTACCTCGAAGTGAACTCAAACACGATTTCTGGAAACTGGCGGCTTGACTCATGGAAAGGCAGACCTCTTGCGGAAGGGACTGAGATGTACATCAAGTTTGTCCGCAATGACCAGACTTACAGGATGTGGCAGACAATGGACAGCTTCAGCGGAATTCCTCACTATGTCACAGGAGAGTTCAACATCACAATGGATGTCATCAGCGGAGCCGTCATCAACGGAAAATATGACAATGACGAGGGCCTCTGGCAGCACAGCTATATGGTCAAGGACCTCACCGCGACTGAAATGACCTGGATCGCAGTTGACGACCCCGACTTCGTCCAGCACTTCATCCGTGTCGAATCTATTCCATATGAAATAGAACAGTAGTCACTGTTGTTATAGTCAGATACAATAAAAGAGGATGACCCGAGTCATCCTCTTTTATTGTATCAAGCAGGTCTACTGCTCGTCTACGCCCTGGTCGTCTGCGCCCTGTGGGCCTGCCTGGCCACCGAATGGGCCCTGCTGCGCTCCTGGCTGAGGACCTGCCTGAGCGGCCTTTGCCATGTCCTCTGATGCTGCATGCCATGCTGCCTCGAGCTCTGCGTTATACTTGTCGATGTCAGCGACGTTCTGAGCCTTGACAGCCTCCTTGAGAGAGTTCATGGCATTCTCGATTGCAGTCTTCTTCTCTGCAGGAATCTTGTCACCATACTCCTTGAGGTTCTTCTCTGTCTGGAAGCACATCGCATCAGCGTTGTTGATCTTGTCGATACGCTCCTTCTCAGCCTTGTCAGCTGCCTCATTTGCCTTAGCCTCGTCTCTCATTCTCTGGATCTCCGCGTCAGAAAGTCCTGAAGAAGCTTCGATACGGATGTTCTGCTCCTTGCCGGTAGCCTTGTCCTTTGCGGAAACATTGAGGATACCGTTGGCATCTATATCGAAGGTCACCTCGATCTGAGGTACACCTCTCGGTGCAGGTGCGATACCGTCAAGGATGAAGTTTCCGATGAGCTTGTTGTCCTTTGCCATCGGACGCTCTCCCTGAAGAACGTGTACGTCAACAGCAGGCTGGTTGTCCGCGGCTGTAGAGAACACCTGTGATTTCTTGGTAGGGATGGTTGTGTTGGCCTCGATGAGCTTTGTCATCACACCTCCGAGTGTCTCGATACCGAGTGAAAGCGGAGTGACGTCGAGCAGAAGCACGTCCTTCACATCACCTGCGAGTACACCACCCTGGATGGCAGCACCCATGGCCACGACCTCATCCGGGTTCACGCTCTTGTTAGGTGCCTTTCCGAAGAACTTCTCTACCACCGCCTGGATTGCAGGGATACGTGTCGAACCGCCTACGAGGAGAACCTCACTGATCTCAGATGCGTTGAGGCCGGCATCCTGGAGCGCCTTGCGGCATGGCTCGATTGTCTTCTGGATGAGGTGGTCTGCAAGCATCTCGAACTTAGCTCTTGTGAGAGTCTTCACAAGGTGCTTAGGCATACCGTCCACAGGCATGATGTAAGGGAGGTTGATCTCTGTAGAAGTCTGGCTTGAGAGCTCGATCTTAGCCTTCTCGGCGGCTTCCTTGAGTCTCTGGAGGGCCATAGGGTCCTTCTTGAGGTCGATGCCGCCGTTCTCTGAAGCGAACTCGGCTGCAAGCCAGTCGATGATCACCTGGTCGAAGTCGTCACCTCCGAGGTGAGTGTCTCCGTTTGTAGAAAGAACTTCGAACACGCCGTCTCCGAGGTCCATGATAGAGATATCGAATGTACCGCCACCGAGGTCATATACGGCGATCTTCATGTCCTTGTTCTGCTTGTCAAGACCGTATGCAAGAGCGGCTGCAGTAGGCTCGTTGATGATACGCTTCACATCGAGACCTGCGATCTGGCCAGCCTCCTTTGTCGCCTGACGCTGTGAGTCCGAGAAGTATGCTGGAACTGTGATGACAGCCTCTGTAACTTCCTGTCCGAGGTATTCCTCCGCAGTCTTCTTCATCTTCTGAAGAATCATTGCAGAGATCTCCTGCGGTGAATAGAGGCGGTTGTCAATGTCGACACGCGGAGTGTCGTTATCACCCTTTACAACCTTGTAAGGGACACGGTTGATGTCACCTGTCACCTGGCTGTACTTCTCACCCATGAATCTCTTGATGGAGAAGATTGTCTTGTGAGGGTTTGTGATGGCCTGACGCTTTGCAGGGTTACCGATCTTTCTTTCACCTCCGTCAGTGAATGCTACCACTGAAGGGGTTGTTCTCTGTCCTTCATTGTTGATGATGACGGTAGGTTCGTTACCTTCCATCACTGCCACGCATGAGTTGGTGGTTCCAAGGTCAATACCAATGATTTTTCCCATAATTCTGTTACTTTTTATTTATTTGATCTTAATTTCCGTTTTGTCTGACGCCGGGATAATATCGAAACTTGTGCCATTGCCTGCGATGTGAAAATATATGTCAAAATGTCAGTTTTTATGTGACATCGTGACCGATGTAATGACATATTTGCTATTTTTGTGACATGATTTACAGAGAACTCCCTCGCGAGGAATATGATGACCTTGCGGCCAGAATACTATATGAAGACAATCATCTCCTTGTAGTCAACAAGAAGACAGGCGAGATCGTCCAGGGTGACAGGACGGATGACGAACCCCTTACCGAGACCTTCAAGGCCTTCATAGCGCAGCGTGACGGCAAGCCTGGCCAGGTCTTCATGGGCCTGCCTCACCGTCTGGACCGTCCGGTGAGCGGCATAGTGGTTCTGGCGAAGACCTCAAAGGCCCTCGAGAGACTCAATGCCATGTTCCGTGACGGAAATGTCTCCAAGATATACTGGGCCCTTGTCTGCAATGAGCCGGTTCCGTCCGAAGGGACCCTCGAGGACATGATGTGGCGCAACGAGAAGCAGAACAAGTCCTATGTCTGCCGTCCCGGCTCGGCAAGAAAGGATGCGAAGCTGGCGAAACTCAAGTACAGACAGATCGGCCGTACAGACCGCTATCACCTCGTGGAGGTGGAACTTCTTACAGGCCGTCACCACCAGATCCGCTGTCAGCTTTCCAATCTCGGCTGTCCGATCAAGGGAGACCTGAAGTATGGCGCAAGGCGTTCAAATCCTGACGGCGGCATCAGCCTGCATGCCAGAAGCATTACCTTCATCCATCCTGTGAAGAAGGAGGAGATGTATGTTGAGGCGCCTGTGCCGTCATCATGGAAAGGAGTGGGCAGATGAAGATGCCCGTCATATCATCTTATGGTCATAGGGGAGGGACGCATACTGCACGAGGGAATGTGCGGCTGTTGACGTCTTGAAAATCTTTGAGCGGGTGACGGGGATCGAACCCGCGGCCCTCGGCTTGGGAAGCCGATGCTCTACCACTGAGCTACACCCGCAATCAAACTGAAGCAAATATAGGCATTTTTCTGTTAAGTAGGCAACGTTTTTTGCCTAAATGATGCCTGTTTATGGGCGTCATACCTCATTTATTTTACCACCTGTTTTGCATGATAATGATTTTTAACTATCTTTGCAGCCGATAAATCAAATAGTTAGAAACAAGTGTAGATGGCAGCAATGCCAGAATGGTTACAAATTTAAACTGATTAATTATTATGGAAATCAACAACATTGGAACAAACGCAGGTGTTATCTGGAACCTCCTCAATGAGAACGGCAAGCTTACTGAGACTAAGCTCAAGAAGGAGTCAGGACTTGCAGGCGCTGAGTTCTTCGCAGCTCTCGGATGGCTCGCTCGTGAGGGCAAGATCAACGTGGTGGTTGAGGAGAAGGGCGCAAAGTCTTGCGAGTATTACACTCTCAACGCGTAATCGCGTTTCATACAAAAGCGAAGGGGATGTCAGCGACATCCCCTTTTGCTTCATATGGACTTTATCTCTTCCATCACTTCGGCTGCCTTCTCGTAGCCGTCAGAGGGAGCCTTCCACAAGGTGGCGATCACCAGACAGCCCAGGATGCCGAATATGACGGCAACAAGAAATACGGAGTTCCATCCTAAAGTGTCGGCAAGGTAACCGAAGCCGATGCCGGCGATTGTAGTGGCTGCATATCCGAATATACCGAGAATGCCGTTGGCTGTAGCGCATGCTCTTTTGGTCGCCTGCTGTGACGCCGCCACGCCGAGGAGGGCCTGCGGACCATACACGAAGAAGGCTGACAGGCAGATCAGTATGGCGCTGACGATCCAGTGTGCATTCTGCGGGGTCTTCCAGAAGAGGAAGAAGCACAGTGTGGCTCCGATTGTGCACAGAAGGCAGGTTCTGTGGGCCCTGTTCTTCATGAATCTGTCAGTGAACCAGCCTGCCACAAGGGTTCCGAGCACACCTCCGATAAGCTCTGAAGAAGCTACTATGTTTGCTGAGATGGCGATGTCGAATCCCTTGAACTGGGTGAGAAACGATGTTCCCCATTCCAGGATCGTGAACCTTATAACGTATATGCAGAAGTTGGAGACCGCAAGAATCCAGATGATCGGGTTCTTGAATACAAGCCTTTTAAGGAAGTGGCTGTGCGCCTTGCCCTTGAGCTGCTCTGCTGCTGCGCTGCCTTCCGCTCCCTTGTGGTCAAGCTCTTCGATTTCGGGAAGACCGACGGATGAAGGAGTGTCACGGAGAGTGAAGAAGACTATTATCGCTCCTATGAAGGCTATAGCGGCAGGGATGGCAAAGCACAGATTCCATGCTGACATCCCGAAACGCGAAAGAATCCATCCGCACAAGGCTATGACCACTCCGGCTCCGATGGAATGGGAGGCATTCCATATCGACTGCTTGGTCGCCAGCTCTGAAGGCTTGAACCAGTGTGCCATGAGGCTGGCGCACGGAGGATAGCCCATTCCATGGATATATCCGTTCACAACCCAGAGGGAACCGATGAGGTAGACAAGACCCAGGGTGGCTTTCCCTTCTGCGTCAAGAAGGTTGAACAATCCGTCGAGTTTCGGACTGAAGGCGATCGCGAAGTTCACGACTGCAGAAAGTATAAGTCCTCCGGAAAGCAGCTTCCTGCGGCTGCATCTGTCCGCGATGAAGCCGTTGACGAATCTGGACAGGCCGTAGATGATGCCGTTCAGGGTTATGAATATACCGAGCTGAAGCTTCGTGATGCCCAGCTCCTCCTGCATCGCCGGGAGTGCGGCGCTGAAGTTCTTGCGCAAAAAGTAATAAAGGATGTAGGCAACCATCAGGACTATGAGAGTCCTCCATTGCCAGTACTTGTACTTCCTGATCTGTTCCATCGTCATTTCTTATTCTTGATTTTTCTGTTCATTGTCATGAGCATCTGGTCGGTCATGGCGCTCCTGGCTGCCATGATGTCGAGGAAAGAGGCAAGCAGCGGGAAGAGTATTGTGATCGAGAATGTCATTTCGGTCCTGTGCAGGAGGAAGTCAGTTCCAAGCCAGATCTGAAAGCCTGTCGCGATCAGAGCAGCGATCACGCTGACTCTCGCCTGAAGGAAAGGAGCCTTGAAGCTCGCGGTAGCCGCGATATGGGCGGTGGTAAGCATTATGAGCAGGGTGAGGTAGGGGAGTTTCTCGTGGTACCTTATCACTGCCACATCCCCTTCAGGACCGACAATTGTCGCGAACCTGCTGAAAAGCATGGAGATTACAAGTACGGTGGCTGCCGCCAGAAGGATAGTCTGAATTCTTTTCCACATAAGATTCTGCAGTAGTTGTTGTAGGTCTGCAAAAGTAGGAATTTTAAGAGAAATAAACTATATTTGAACGATTATTGCACGTCTGAACGTTTTAAATATAAAATTATGAGAATAGCTGAATCTGAACTGATAATCAATGGGGACGGATCTGTGTTCCATCTTCATCTCCGTCCGGAAGAACTGGCTGACAATGTGATCCTTGTGGGTGATCCGGGCAGGGTGGACATGATAGCCGAATATTTCGACGAGAAGGAGTTCCGTCACTCTTCACGCGAATTTGTGTCTGTCACTGGAAAATATAAGGGAGTCAGGATGACAGCTCTTTCTACCGGTATAGGTACGGACAACATCGACATCGTCATGAATGAACTTGATGCCCTTGCCAATATAGATTTCCAGACAAGGGAGGTCAAGCCTGAACATCGCACTCTGAACATCATCCGTATCGGCACTTCCGGCGCCATACAGCCGGACATCCCTCTCGGGGCGTTCGTGTTCTCGCACATATCCGTAGGTTGTGACGGCCTTCTCAACTGGTATGCGGACAGGGACAGCATAGCCCTGCTTGACATAGAAGAGGCCTTCAAGAAGCATACGGGCTGGAACCCGCATCTTCCTGACCCATATTTTGTCAGGGCAGGTGAAAAGATGTCAGAGAAGTTCCGCGACTGCACCGTCAAGGGAATGACCATAGCGGCCTCCGGCTTCTATGGCCCTCAGGGACGTGTACTCCGCATGCCTCTTGCCATGCCGGACATGCTGGACACCTTCGAGTCCTTCCGCTTCGGTGACGAGCGTGTCACGAATTTCGAGATGGAAGGCTCCGCAATCGCCGGTATTGCCGCGCATCTTGGACACAACGCCGGTACGGTCTGCTGCATCATAGCGCACCGCCATCACAAGGCCAGCAATCCGGATTACAAGCCGCAGGTCAGAAAACTTGTAGAGCTTGTGCTTGACAAACTTGCCGAATAACCGTTGAGGACGTAAATGAAATGACAATGGGAAGAGCCGCCGCTCTTCCCATCGTTTTTTATTCTCCGTACAGTTCCTTGCGGGACTGAGGGCCGCCTCCCTTGTATACGTCTGGGTCGGATATCCAGGCCTCTACTATTCTCTTCTTTTTCTGCATCACGTTCTTTTCAAGGAATTCCCTCTGGATGTCCATTGTAGTCTCCATCGAGACAGCCACTTCGTGGCCATATCCCATGAAATGGTACATGTTGTAGTCAAGGCCGAATTTCTTGAATCTCTCGACAAGCTTCCCGCCTCCGAAGAAACCGAGGTTGAACACCTTGATCTGCCTGTATGGAACCAGTTCGTCACTCGTTCCGTGGAGCATCAGTGTCGGAGCCGGTCTGGACTCGTATTTCACCTTTCCCTTTCTTGAGAGGATGGCACCTGAGAATGACATCACGCCTGCATAATTGAAGTCCTGCGGGAGTACGGATGCCCAGGATGTCCTGTTGCAGATCTCGTATTCCGCCTGCATCACCGATATCGCTCCAGCTGATGAGCCGCTGATGACTATGTTGTCCGGATCTACAGAAAGCTGCTCGGCATTGTCAATGATGTAGCTTGTTGCGCTGAACAGGTCTTCTACCGCCATGTGGATGGCTTTGTCCAGCACGTTCACCTGGGCTACGCCCACCTTGGTGGAACCTTTGAGGCCGAGCCTGTAGTCGATGGAAATGATCCTGTATCCTTCGTCCGTCATCTGCCGGAACCATTTGTGATAGTCCGGGTCGTCGCGTGTGCCCCCGACAAAGCCTCCTCCGAACATGAAGATGATGGTAGGCCTGCTGATTCCGTCTATCGAGGTCTTGCTTCCCTTGGCCGGTTCATATACGTCCATGAACAGGCTGCATGTGTCCCTTTCTGCAAAGAGGTAGGTGCCGTCCGGCGAAATGATCTGTGTCTGTGCATCCGTCTCCACGCCTGCGAAAACGGACAATGCCAGAATTGTGGCTGTAATGATCAGTGATTTTCTTGTCATGACGCTTGTCTTATTTATCTCCTGTTATAAGTTTTTCCGACGGGATAAGCCTTCTTATCGCCTTTACGTTCCTGAAGAAGCGGAAGGCTATCACTCTCACCACCGTGTAGCATGGGATGGCGGCGATCATTGCCAGAGGTCCTCCTATGTGGCCTACGATGAGCAGGACAAGGAATATTTCAAGAGGCTTTGCCTTGATGCTGGTGGAGTAGATCACCGGCTGATAGAAGAAGTTGTCTATCAGCTGAGTGAAGCAGAATATGGCTATCAGTATGATGGTGAAGAACCAGAAGCTCACATCAAGTCCGACAGGGACCGCGCTGGTGTATTTGATTATCAGACCGAGTACGGTACCGAGGGCACCGCCCATCAGAGGACCGACGTACGGGATTATGTTCAGGATTCCTGTCAGGAAGGCTATTCCTATAGAGGCATTGAAGCCGAGCCTTGCGATGAACATGAGTCCTATGAAGTTCACGAGAGCGACTCCTGTCACTTCTATCATGACTCCTATGAAATAGCGTGAAAGAAGATAACCGATGTCAGATATCGCCTTTTCAGTGGTCTTTTCGTGCCTGTCAGGAACCAGGGCGCATACGATCTTAGTGAACAGGCCGTCATCCTTGATGAAGAAGAAGGCAATGAACACCACGGAGAAGAGACCTATGCCGAAACTGGTGAGGAATGAAGTCGCGGAACCTATCATTGACGAGATCGTGGAGACATTGAATATGTTCTGCAGTTCCTTGATGGCGAGGACCTCGATCCTGAATTCTTCTCCGAGCTGAGGGAACGTGTTGCGCAGGAATTCGTTCAGATCGGCCAGAGGTACAGCTATGCTTCCGGCGGAATTCTCTATGCTGCTTATGGATATGCCCTTCAATATGCCGCTTACGATAGGGAACAGCATTGTCAGAACGCTGATGATGATGGTCATCGTCAAGAACAATGTCAGGGCTGCCAGCAGCCAGTCCGGGGCTTTCCTTCCCTTGATCTTCAGTTTCTGCAGCAGTCCCATCACCGGCTTCCCGATAAGAGAGACGACGACAGCTATGAGTACGTAGATCAGTACGCTTCTGAAATACCAGCACAATGCGGCGATTACGGCTGCTCCGGCCGCCATGAGTATGTATTTGGCCAGCTTGTCGGTGTATCTTTCGTTATTCTCCATGATCCTGTTTTGGGTTACAACCCTACAAATATAATGAAAGGATTTCTTTTTTTTCAGTTTTTGTTTTACTTGTGCTGTGGATTGGCACAATGTGGGCTTACCTTTGCATCAACAAAATGACAGAAACCATTAAAAGTTACGATTATGAATACAGAAAACACCCTCGCTTTCATCAACTCAATGATCTCATCAGAAGTTTCCTACAGGACATTGGTTGAAATGATCAACGAAATGGATCTGGAACTTATGGATGTCAACCTTGCCTAACGCCACTGGACGATAGTGGACTCCTTGTCTTCCGAAAGGCTCACGCTGAGTCTGGTGTGTGTGGAGGCCTTTCTGCCGGAAAGCATCCTGTCGGCTATGATCTGTTCGGACACGGGATCTTCTATGTATCTCTGTATGGCTCTCTTGAGCGGTCTCGCTCCATAGCTCGGGTCATAACCTGCCTCTGCGACGAACCTCTTTGCTGCTGCTGTAATGGTGAGCTCGAATCCGGCTTCCTTCACACGCTTCTTAAGCCCCTTGAGCTCGATGTCTATGATCTTTGCCAGATCTTCCTTTGCCAGAGGATTGAAGAAGACCTGCTCGTCGACCCTGTTGATGAATTCAGGAGGAAAGGCCTTCCTGACGGCCTTCTCCACAATCACCTTCTTGTTGTTCCTTACATTGGTTCCGGAAGTGCTGAATCCCATTCCGTGGCCGTACTCTTCAAGTTCGCGGCTTCCGACATTGGAAGTCATTATGACTATGGTGTTTCTGAAGCTGACCGTGCGCCCGTTGCTGTCTGTGAGCCTTCCCTCGTCGAGAACCTGCAGGAGGAGGTTGAATACGTCCGGATGTGCCTTCTCCACTTCGTCCAGGAGCACGACACAATACGGCTTCCTCCTGACGCGCTCGCTCAACTGTCCTCCATCTTCAAATCCCACATATCCCGGAGGCGCTCCTATGAGTCTTGACACATTGAATTTCTCCATATATTCGCTCATGTCAAGGCGAATCATATTCTCTTCAGAATCAAACAGGTACTCTGCAAGTGACTTTGCCAGCTGGGTCTTTCCCACACCGGTAGGGCCGAAGAACATGAAGGTGCCTATTGGCTTGCCCGGATCCTTGATTCCTGCCCTGTTGCGCTGTATTGCACGCACGACCTTGTCGATCGCCTCATCCTGTCCGATTATCCTCCTGCTGAGCTTCTCCTTCATCTTCAGCAGCTTGCTTCCTTCTCCCTCGGCTATTCTTCCCGACGGGATGCCTGTCATCTTGGACACGACCTCCGCGACATCCTCCGCCGTCACCTTTGCCGTTGTCTTCGGATTCTTCAGCCTTACCATGGAGCCGCTCTCGTCCATGGCATCTATCGCCTTGTCGGGAAGGCATCTGTCCGTGATGTATCTGTCCGACATCTTCACGCAGGCTTCGATGGCCTCTTCCGTGTAGATGACATTGTGATGCTTCTCGTAATTGGTCTTCAGACGGTCCAGGATGGAAATGGACTGGGCAATGTCGGTATGCTCCACCATGATCTTCTGAAACCTCCTGTCGAGCGCTCCGTCCTTTTCCACTATCCTGCGGAACTCGTCCATTGTGGTCGCGCCTATGCACTGGATGTCGCCTCTGGCCAGCGCCGGCTTCAGCATGTTGGCCGCGTCGAGGCTGCCGGATGCTCCGCCCGCCCCGACGATGGTGTGGAACTCGTCGATGAACAGGATGACATCAGGGTCGGCCGCCACTTCATTGATTATGGTCTTCAGCCTTTTCTCGAAATCTCCGCGGTATTTTGTTCCGGCCACGATGGACCCGAGGTCCAGTGATATGAGACGCTTGTCAGCCAGTGCAGGAGGTATGTCGCCTGTCACGATCTTTATCGCTATGCCTTCGACTATAGCCGACTTTCCGACGCCGGGGTCGCCGACGAGCATGGGGTTGTTCTTCCGTCTTCTGCCCAGGATCTGGATCACCCTCTGTATCTCGTCCTCGCGTCCCACAAGCGGGTCCAGCTTGCCCTCGCGTGCCGCCTGTGTGATGTCATAGCCGAACTCTTCAAGAGGCGGCAGGGACTTCTCTTCCTTGACATTCTCCTCTGACGCCGTCGCCCTTATCCTGATGCGAGGAAGTTCCTCGTCTTCGGGTGTATCTTCTCCTTCCGGTCCTCTGTCAAGCATGTCGCACTTGTCGAGATATCTGAAGATGTTGGCGTATTCTATTCCGGTGTCCTTGAGGTAGGTGCTTCCGTACGAGCCTCCGGCGCGCATCAAGGCCAGCAGCAGATGCTGCGACGAGGCCTTTCCGCTGCGCAGCTTGGCAGCCTCCAGAAGCGTGAAGCTCAAGGCGTTCTGGGCACCTCTGGAGAAGCTCACATTGTCGATCTCCGAGTAGGGGATGTGCTCATTGGTGAAGATGTGGCTGTCAATGAACTGCTTCATCTCGTCAAGGTCTGTCGCAAGACCTCTCAATGCATCTGCTGCAGTGTTCTCCCCATGGCGGATGATGCCGAGAAACAGGTGGTCCGGAGCTATCCCGTAGCTGCCTGTCCTCATGGCTTCTTCCCTTGAAAAGTTTATGATTGAGTTGAGTTCGTCTGATATGCTTATATCCATAATCTGAAAATCGTGGCGGGTTGTAACAAAATCGATTTTGATTGCACAAAATTACTAAAAATTTCGTAACTTTGCCAAGATGTATGTCAAGATGTACATCGTGATTGAGATTAGAACGGAAAAGACGATTCATATATGGAAAATGAAGTAAAGACAGGAAGGATAGAACAGGTGAATATCGACCAGCAGATGAGGAGTGCCTACATAGACTACTCCATGTCTGTGATCGTGTCCAGAGCCCTTCCTGATGTGCGTGACGGATTCAAACCCGTTCACAGAAGAGTGCTGTTCGGAATGGATGGTCTGGGACTGCGTCATACCAGCCAGACAAAGAAATCTGCCCGTATCGTCGGTGAGGTGCTCGGTAAATATCATCCACACGGCGACTCGAGCGTGTATGACGCCATGGCCAGAATGGCCCAGGACTGGAGCCTGAGATATCCTCTTGTCTTCGGACAGGGTAACTTCGGTTCCATGGACGGTGACCCGGTTGCAGCGATGCGTTACACCGAGGCCAAGCTCTCGAAGCTTTCCGACGAGGTCCTTGCAGACCTTGACAAGGATACAGTTGATTTTCAGAACAACTTCGATGACTCCCTTCAGGAGCCGACGGTGCTGCCTACAAAGCTTCCGCTCCTGCTTCTGAACGGATCTTCAGGTATTGCCGTCGGTATGGCGACAAACATGGCACCTCACAACCTTACCGAGTGCTGCGACGCCATATGTGCCTATATCGACAATCCTGAGATCACCATCGACGAACTGATGCAGTATGTCAAGGGCCCGGACTTCCCGACAGGAGGTATAATCCAGGGCCGTCAGGGAATCAAGGATGCATTCGAGACAGGTAGAGGACGTATCGTAATCCGCTCCAAGACTGAAATCGAAGTCAGCGATTCAGGCCGCGAGACCATAGTTGTCACAGAAATCCCGTACATGGTCAACAAGCGTGAGATGATCGAGAAGATAGCGGAGCTTGTTGAAAACAAGAAGATCGACGGCATCGCCTACATCAACGACGAGACTACGATGAAGGGTGTCCGCATCGTCATCCGTCTCAAGAAGGACGCAAATGCGAATGTGGTGCTCAACATGCTCTACAAGTACAGCCCGCTTCAGTCAAGCTTCTCAGTAAACAACGTCGCCCTTGTAAACGGAAGGCCGCGAACGCTCAACCTGAAGCAACTTATAAAGTACTTCGTCCGTCACCGTCACGAGGTGATTGTCAGGAGAACGAAGTTCGATCTTGAAAAGGCTCAGAAGAGAGCTCACATTCTTGAAGGTCTGCTGAAGGCTCTCGATGTGATAGATCAGATCATCAACATCATCCGTGCATCCAAGAGCGTGGACGATGCAAAGAGCGAGCTGATGGCGACATTCGGCTTTACGGAAGTGCAGGCGACAGCGATTGTCGAGATGAGGCTCCGTCAGCTCACAGGACTCGAAAGAGAAAAGCTCCAGAGCGAGTATGACGAACTCATGAAGTTCATCCAGTACTGTCAGGACGTGCTTGCTGATGAAAAGCTCCAGCTTGGCATCATCAAGGACGAGACCCTTGAGATGAAGGAGAAGTACGGTGATGCAAGAAGGACGGAGATAGCGCTTTCTTCTGAAGAATTCAATCCGGAAGACTTCTATGCAGACGAGGATGTGGTGATCACCATTTCACATCTCGGCTACATCAAGAGGACATCTCTTACTGAATACCGTCTCCAGAACAGGGGAGGAGTAGGAATGAAGGGAAGTGCGACACGTGATGAAGACTTTATCGAGCACATCTATGTGGCGAACATGCACAGCACGATGCTCCTGTTCACTCAGAACGGACGCTGCTACTGGCTTAAGGTATATGAAATTCCTGAGGGTTCGCGTGCATCGAAAGGCCGTGCCATCCAGAACGTGATCAACATCGAGCCGGATGACAAGATCAAGACCTACCTCAATGTCCGCAACCTCAAGGATGAGGACTATGTGAACAATACGTATATAGTACTCGGTACGAAGAAGGGTATAATCAAGAAGACTTCCCTAGAGGCATATTCAAGACCTCGTGCAAACGGAGTCATCGCGATCACGGTACGTGACGGAGACGAACTCCTTGATGCCGTTCTCACAAACGGAGAGTGCGAGATCCTTCTCGCAGGACGAAAGGGCCGCTGCTGCCGCTTCGACGAGTCAGATGCAAGGGCATTGGGCAGGACTGCGTCCGGTGTGCGTGGCATAAATATTGATGAAGATGACGAGGTAATCGGAATGATAGCATATGATCCTAAAGCTGAAGATGCAGAAGCACATAGCCTTCTCGTCGTCAGTGAGCATGGTTATGGAAAGCGTTCCGAGTTCGATGAGTATCGTAAGACAAACAGGGGAGGAAAGGGTGTCAAGACACTGAATATCACTGAAAAGACCGGATCACTGGTGGCTATGAAGAATGTGACCGACGAGAATGACCTGATGATAATCAACCGTTCCGGAATCACAATCAGAATGGCAGTTTCAGACATAAAGGTTGCCGGCCGTGCCACACAGGGAGTCCGCCTCATAAACATCAGGGAAGGAGATTCCATCGCAGCCATATCTGCCGTGAACAAGTCGGAGGAAGAGCAGAGTCTTCCGCAGCAGGCAGAAGGTCAGGTCCAGGAACCGACAGAACAGACAAATGAATAAATAACTTAATTCCAAAACATTATGAAAAGAATTTTGATCGCATTGGCAGTACTTCTTTCAGTACAGGTTGCTGATGCACAGACAAAGTCTCCAGAGGCTGCAAGAAAGGCAGTCGTTTCAGCGGAAGCTGCAGCTCAGAATCCTAAGAAGGCAGCAAAGGTTGCTACATGGACAAAACTTGCAGATTCTTACATGGATGCTTACAATGCTCCGGCAGGTGCAGCATGGATCGGCGCTTCAAAGCAGGAACTCCAGCTCCTTATGGGCACCCAGCAGCCGCTTTCTGTAGAGAATGTTGTTTTAGCAGGTGAGCCTCTCGTTAAAGAGACTTATGCTGATAAGGATTTCTATTTCAATGGAAACGGTCAGCTCGTCCTCATCGACGTGACCAAGCCTGTTGTCGAGAATGCTCTTGCAAAGGCTTTGGAAGCGTATACGAAGGCATATGAGGTTGACGTGAAGAAGTCGAAGGTAAAGGATATCACTTCGGGTATCGAGATCATCGCAAAGAAGTACTACGAAGAGGGTATGAACGCATACTCGTTCGGTGACCTTGCCGAGGCTTGCACACTGTTTGAGGCAGCTGTTGCAGCATCTGCAACCGAGCCGCTCGCAAAGGTGGACACAACTGCACTCTATAATGCGGGTTACACAGCTTGGGCAACCAACAACAACGAGAAGGCTAAGGAACTCTTCGAGAAGTGCCTTGAAGTAGGTTACTACTACGAAGGTGGTGAGGTCTACGCAAAGCTCGGCGACATATACACCAAGCTCGGTGATGCAAAGAAGGGTGCCGAAATGCTTGAAGCAGGTTTCGTGAAATTCCCTCAGAGCCAGAGCATCCTCATCGGTCTTATCAACTACTACATCTCAAGCGGTGAGGATACAGACCGTCTCTTCATCCTCATTGACGAGGCCAAGAAGAACGAGCCTAACAATGCTTCTCTCTACTATGTTGAAGGAAACATCTACAAGGAACTCAAGCAGAATGACAAGGCCATCGCTACTTACATGAAGTGTGCAGAGATCAACCCTGACTATGAGTACGGTTACATCGGAGCAGGTGTCCTTTATTATGAAATCGCTGTAGAGCTTTCGGAGAAGGCATCCAACGAGTTCGATGACGCCAAGTACAATGCTCTTGTAGAGCAGTTCGAGGCTTCTCTCCTCAATGCTATCGAACCTTTCGAAAAGGCATTCAGCATGACAAAGGACGAAACTCTCAAGGTGAGCATCGCAGAGTATCTCAAGAACATCTACTACCGTTTCATCTCAAAGGGTCCTCAGTACGAAGAGGGTTACAAGAAGTATGACGCAATCGTTTCAGGAAACTAGAGATTGTACATATAATGAAGAAGAGCAGGCTTGACTAAGCCTGCTCTTCTTTTTCGAATGCCTTGACGATCTTTGCCACCAGGGGGTGCCTGACTATGTCCTCATTCCTGAATACTATAGTCTTGACTCCCTTTATGTCTTTAGTCAGCTCTATCCCTTTCAGCAGACCTGAGTCCCTTCGGTTAGGAAGGTCTATCTGGCTGGCATCTCCTGTGACTATGAATTTGGCGTCGCAGCCCATACGTGTCAGGAACATCTTCAGCTGTCCCAGGTTCGTGTTCTGTGCTTCATCGAGAATAACGCAGGCCCTGTCCAGTGTGCGTCCCCTCATGTAGGCAAGAGGAGCGATCTGTATCGTTCCTTCCGCCATGAATTCCTGGAGTCTCTTGGCCGGAATCATGTCACCTAATGCATCGTATAAAGGCTGGAGATATGGGTCAAGCTTGTCCTTGAGGTCTCCCGGCAGAAACCCGAGTCTCTCTCCGGCTTCGACAGCCGGTCTGGTGAGTATGATCCTTTTGATCTCCCTGTTCTTCAATGCCCTGACAGCCAAGGCTATAGCGATGTATGTCTTCCCGGTTCCGGCCGGACCTACAGCAAAAAGAAGGTCGTTCTCAAAATATGACTTCACCATCTCCTGCTGTGTGCGGTTGCGCGCCTTTATCGGCTTTCCGTCATTGCCATGGACTATGACTGATTCTCCGGTGAGCTTGTATCTGTCGGGAGACACCTCGCCGTCGAAAAGGTCTTCAACGTCGTAGGGTGTGACGTTCATCTTATGGTGCCTCCTCTCTATCAGCATATTAAGCTTCTTCTCAAAGGACAGTGCGTCTTCCTCCTGGCCTTCAAGGATGATCTCGTTTCCCCGCGCCACTACCTTCAGCTTTGGAAAATAGCTGCACAGGGCCTCAAGATTCTTGTTTGCCGCCCCATATATCTCTATCGGGTCGATACTTTCAAGTACGATTTTCTTCTTGCTCATCTTCAATCTTTTATTCCTGTTTTTTCCTTCACGTGGGTGTAGGTTCTCATCATTTTGTCATAGTCGTGTACGTTCATCCATCTGTCTCTCTTGCCGATGAACTCCTTTACCGGTATCACGGTGTAGGCTGTGCCATATCCTCCAGGTCTCGAGCACCAGGTGTAGGTGAACTCCAGAGGCTGTATCTTCAGGTCTCCGTTATGGAGACGTATGATGGTCAGTTTCGCGATCAGTCCCAGCTGTGTGTTTGCTGCGCTCATGTTCGAGACGAGGTTCCCCAACGAGTAGGCAACCTGCGCGGAGTCTGTCTTCAGGGTGTCCTGGATGACATGAGGGTGGCTCCCGATGATTATGTCAGTCCCGTTTTCAACCAGCCATGCCGCCATGTCCTCCTGACTTCCGTTATGACTCAGCACATATTCGTCGCCCCAATGCGGCAGGGCGATGATGAGGTCAGCGTCTTCCTCATGAGCCTTGTCCACAGCTCCTTTCAGAAGATCTCGTCCTGCCATGTAATTCACTTTAGGCCAGTGTGTTGTCGACCCCATGTTGGTCCCGTATGTGAAGTTGATCAGCGCTGTCTTTATGCCCTTTCTCAATATGATGAGGGGCGTGGTGGCATCCATTTCATCCTCATCCGAGGCCAGTCCGGTGAATTGAACTCCGTCAATATTCCTGTATATCTCCAATGTCCTTTCCGCGCCTTTCCCTCCTTTGTCGTAGATGTGGTTGTTGGCAGTCAGGAAGATGTCGAATCCGCATCTGGCTATATAGCTGGCGAAACTGTCCGGTGCGGAGAAGCAGGGGTAGCCTGTGTACGGCTCTCCAGCAAGGGTGAACTCCATGTTTGCAATCGCGATGTCGGCCTCCCTTATCCTGTCCTCCAGGAGATGGAAATATGAACTGAAATCGTACTCCTGCCCGCCTCTGTGCGCGCTTTCGATCTGTCTTGTGTGCATCATTATGTCGCCTGCGACGAGTATGGTCAGAGTGTCTGATGCAAACAGCGGCTCCACCTCATATAGCGCTTGCGACCATCTTTGTGGCATGATTATTTCCTGTGCATGCAGGAATGTGCCTCCAAGCATACAGAAGGTCAATATTGAAACGGCCAGCCGCTTTGATATATGTGAAGTGAGGACAGTCAATATCTCCGGTTGTTTAGAATACAAATATATCAAGAATTATTTTGTCTCAGAGTATTAAATCGTTAAATTTGCACGAATACGCAATTTTGAATGCAAAATGAAACGGAATATGAAAATCTTTGACGGCAGGCGACATGCAGTGGTGCTTGCTCTTGCTGTGTTCATGATGACGGCGACTGCCTGTGATTTCATGAGGGTGCTGGCCGGAAGGCCAACAGGCAAGGACATAGAGAATAAGAGGGTGGCGATCATGAAGGCAGAAGAAGCTGCTCTCCAGGCCCGTCTGGACTCTATAAGACAGGCTGAACAGAAGATGGCCGCGGATTCCGTTGCTGCTGTTGAATATCTGACCTCCTGCGGTGTCGTCATGTCCGGTCCCGAGAGATTCGGGGGGCTCGCTTCACCGGGCCTCCCGGCGAGGTATTATGTGATCGCCGGTGCATTCAAGGACAGGGGCAATGCCCGCAAACTGGCAGATGCGGCTGCCTCTAAAGGCTATGATGCCTCACTTATAGATTGCCGCAGAGGCATGGTTGCAGTGGGACTCTGTCCGTCAGACAACATTGCTCAGATCGGTTCCGTATATGAAGCATTGAAGGGCGAGACTTTCTGTCCTGCCGATGCGTGGGTGCTTGTAATTGAATAGTTTATGAAGTTGAAGATATTTTTGTCCGCATTCATCGCGATTGCCCTGTCCTTGACATCCTATGCCCAGTTCCGTGAAGGAGCTTCCTACGAGGATCTGTATGACAGCGAGACCGTGTCGGCTATGAAGGCTCATGTCAGGGAACTGTCTGCAACCCATCTGGAAGGCCGCAAGGCCGGCTCGGATGGGGAGAAGTACGCAGCTGAATATGTTACCGCCAGATTGAAGGAGTACGGGGTTGATGTCCTTTCTCCAGCCGATGGCGAGGTGTTCGGGATAATGACAGCAGACGGAGACACCCTGACTTCAAGGAATGTCGTGGCCTATGTGCCGGGATATGACAAGAAGCTTCGTGACCACTACATAGTTGTGGGCGCGAGGCTGGACAATATAGGTACATCAGTCACTGTCATCGACGGCCAGCCTGTAGAAAGAGTGTATTGTGGTGCAAACGGCAATGCATCGGGACTTGCGATGCTCGTCGAGCTTGCCCGCATGGTCCAGACCAATTCCATCGTCTTCCGCCGTTCTGTCCTTTTCGTAGCCTTCGGTGCTTCATGCGGGACATTCGCCGGCTCATGGTATTTCCTGAACCGTTCGTTTCCGGATGTAGAGTCCATTGACGGAATGATAAATCTGGACATGCTTGGAACTGCTTACAACGGATTTTACGCATACACGTCGTCAAATGCCGACATGAATGCCCTTGTGCGAACACTGTCCGGCAATCTTCAGCCTGTCCTTCCGGAACTTGTCGCATCGGAGCCATATCCCTCGGACCATAGGGCCTTCTATGAAAAGGAGATCCCGTCTGTCCTCTTCACCACAGGACGCTATCCTGAACATAACACAGACAGGGACACGCAGTCGATCATCGACTATGAGGGCATGGAAAAGGAGCTCGAGTACATATATAACTTCACTGAGGCATTGTGCAATGCAAATGACAGGATGCTCTTCCGTGATTCGGGAGCCCAGGCAGCCAGACGTACGGAAGAGGGGGTCGTATCATATTATGAGTGTGACCAGAGACCTACTTTCCTCGGCACGTCTGACCCGTCACGCTTCCTTGAAAAATGGGTGTATCAGTATCTGAAATATCCTGAAAAAGCGGTCCGAGACGGTGTCCAGGGCCGGGTTGTCGTGGAATTCATCATCGAGAAAGACGGTAAGGTGTCAGATGTGATGGTTACGAAAGGTGTTTCTGAAGAAATTGATGCAGAAGCAGTCAAGGTTATCAGTGCATCTCCTAAGTGGAAGCCTGGAAAGGTCAGGGGAGAAAAAGTACGCACTTCACTGAGCATACCTGTGGAGTTCCGCCTTGAGAAGAAAGGTGCGGGAGCAGGCAGAGGATTAAAGAAATAGTGTTATCTTTACAAGATATTTATCAATACCTATGGAATACAATTTTAAGGAAATCGAAAGCAAGTGGCAGTCGTTCTGGGCTGCCGATCAGACATTCAAGGCTGAAATCGACAATACAAAGCCTAAATATTATGTCCTCGATATGTTCCCATATCCTTCAGGAGCCGGTCTTCATGTAGGACATCCTCTGGGATATATCGCAAGTGACATCTACAGCCGTTACAAGCGTCTGTGCGGATTCAATGTGCTGCATCCGATGGGTTATGATGCCTTCGGTCTGCCTGCGGAACAGTATGCCATACAGACAGGCCAGCATCCGGCAGTGACTACGGAAAAGAACATCGCCCGCTATCGCAATCAGATGGACAGGATCGGCTTTTCATATGACTGGTCACGTGAAGTCCGTACCTGCGATCCGGAGTACTATAAGTGGACTCAGTGGGCTTTCCTCAAGATGTTCGACAGCTGGTATGACAATGTTCAGCAGAAGGCGCGTCCGATAGCCGAGCTTGAGGAGGCTTTCGCTCAGGGCGGAAGTGCTGCGGTGGACGCAGCCTGCGGTGAAGTGAAACCGTTTACAGCAGAGCAGTGGGCTGCTTTCTCTGACAAGGAGAAGGCAGATGTGCTGATGCAGTACAGAATAGCTTATCAGGGCGAGACTTCCGTGAACTGGTGCCCGGTGCTGGGAACCGTTCTTGCCAATGACGAGGTCAAGGAAGGTTATTCGGTCCGTGGAGGACATCCTGTGGAACAGAAGAAGATGACACAGTGGCAGCTCCGCGTGTCAGCATACGCAGGAAGACTTCTGGAGGACCTCGAGACTCTCGAGTGGACTGACTCTCTGAAGGACATGCAGCGTAACTGGATCGGCAGGAGCCAGGGTGCTGAGATGATCTTCAAGGTCTCAAATGGAGAGCAGGAATATGACATGACCATCTTCACCACAAGGGCTGACACTGTATTCGGAGTCACCTTCATGGTGCTTGCGCCTGAGAGCGAATGGGTTGAGAAGCTCACCACACCTGAGCAGAAGGCTGCAGTCGAGGAGTATCTTGCAATGGCCAGAAAGAAGACTGAGCGCGAGAGAATGACCCAGGGAAAGAAGGTGACCGGAGTATTCTCGGGATCGTATGCAGTAAATCCTCTCACAGGTGACAAGGTACCTGTGTGGATATCCGAATATGTGCTTGCAGGTTACGGAACTGGTGCCATCATGGCGGTGCCTGCCCATGACAGCCGTGACTATGCCTTTGCAAGACATTTCAACCTTCCAGTCATTCCTCTCATCGAGGGATGCGATGTCAGCGAGTCAAGCTTCGACGCCAAGGAAGGAATCATGTGCAATTCGGGCTTCCTGAACGGAATGGATGTCAAGGAGGCGATTCCGGCTGCCATAGATTATGTCGAAAAGCATGGAATAGGACGCAGAAAGATCAACTATCGTCTCCGTGACGCCATCTTCTCGCGTCAGAGATATTGGGGAGAGCCGTTCCCTATGTACTTCAAGGACGGCATCGCGACTCCTATGCCATTCGAGTCTCTGCCTCTTGAACTTCCTGAAGTGGACAAGTTCCTCCCTACCGAGTCGGGCGAGCCTCCTCTCGGACGTGCGGAGGGATGGGAAATCGACGGATATCCTATCGAAAAGAGCACCATGCCTGGCTTTGCGGGCAGCAGCGCCTACTATCTGAGATATATGGACCCTCATAACAATGAGGCTCTCGTGGGTAAGGAAGCCGATGAGTACTGGCAGGATGTTGACCTGTATATCGGTGGTACAGAGCATGCTACAGGTCACCTGATCTACTCCCGTTTCTGGAATAAGTTCCTCTATGACCTCGGTTATGTCTGCAGGAACGAGCCTTTCAGAAAGCTTATCAACCAGGGTATGATCCAGGGCCGTTCGAATTTCGTATATAGGATCATCAACACCAACACCTTCGTTTCGGCAGGACTCAAGGATCAGTATGAGACCACTGAAATCCATGTGGATGTGAACATAGTATACAACGACCGTCTTGATCTGGAGGCTTTCCGCAACTGGATGCCTGAATATGCGGATGCCGAATTCATCCTTGAGGATGGAGAGTACATCTGCGGCTGGGCAATCGAAAAGATGTCGAAGTCAATGTTCAACGTGGTGAATCCGGACATGATATGCGACACCTATGGCGCCGACACATTGAGGCTTTATGAAATGTTCCTCGGTCCGCTCGAGCAGTCAAAGCCTTGGGACACAAAGGGAATCGACGGAGTCAACCGTTTCCTCAAGAAGGTGTGGAGGATGTTCTACGATCGCGACGGCTTCATAGTGACCGATGAAAAGGCCACTCCGGAGGAACTCAAAGCGCTGCACAAGCTCATCGGCAAGGTCCGCGCCGACATCGAGGCGTTCTCCTTCAACACGGCTGTCAGTGCATTCATGATTGCAGTCAACGAACTCTCCGACCTCAAGTGCAGCAAGCGCGAGATCCTCGAGCCGCTCATCATTCTCCTCTCTCCGTTTGCTCCGCACATAGCAGAGGAACTCTGGGAGGCTCTCGGCCATAAGGAAAGCATAACCTATGCATCTTTCCCTGAATATGTTGAAGCCTACACTGTTGAGAACACATGTACATACGCGGTTTCGTTCAACGGCAAGACAAGATTCACTGTCGAGCTTCCTGCAGATATGCCGCGCGAAGATGTGGATGCACACGTGAGAGGACTCGAGCTGACTTCGAAATATGTTGCCGGCGGCAACATCCTCAAGGTCATAGTGGTTCCCGGAAAGATAGTCAACATTGTGGTAAAATAGCTTCTGAAAACTTATCGGCAATCTGACACCAGTAAAACTTGAACGGCTATGAAGATCGACAGGATTTTGGCCAATGTCTGGGATTATTTCCTGATGACTGTAGGTTCGGTCATATTCGTTATGGCCTGGACATCATTCCTTATTCCTAACGGACTTGCCAGCGGCGGACTGACGGGATTGTGTACAATTCTCCAGTATGGTACCGGCATTCCGGTGGGGTGGACCTATCCGACCTTGAATGTGCTCCTGCTTCTCCTGGGATTCATTGTCCTTGGGAAGGGATTCGGATTCAAGACCATTTATGTGATAGCCCTTACTTCCGTCCTATTTGAGGTTCTGCCGAAATTTCCGGAACTTCAGGTGCTGATGGATGAGAAACTCCTTGTGGTGCTCGTGGGAGCAACCATGGAATCAGTGGGTATAGGACTTGTCATGTTGAGAGGTGGAAGCACCGGAGGACTTGATATCATCGCCATGATAATCAACAAGTTCTGGCCGGTCTCTATAGGAAGGGTGTATCTTTGTATGGATATATTCATCATATCCACGCTTCTCCTGGTTCCTGAAAAGGGGCTTGTCGACATGATATACGCCTATGTCGTGATGCTCGGCTTCTCCTTCGGTGTCGACTTCGTCCTTCTTGGCAACAAGTCCACGGTGCAGATACTTGTCTTTTCCGACAATTACAAGGAGATCGGTGACTACGTCATCAGCGACCTTCGTAGAGGTGTGACCGCTTTGGAATCCATCGGCTGGTACACACAGAAGGAAAGCAAGGTTCTTATGATTGTCGCAAGAAAGAACCAGATGCATGAGATCGTAAGCGCCATAAGATCCATTGACAAGCGGGCATTCATTTCCGTATCATCGGCAATGAGCGTATATGGTGAAGGATTTGAAGACGTCAAGTCCGGTCTTAAAGTGAAAACAAAAAAAGATAAATAGAAATGCCAAAGGGATTATTGAAGACTTCTGTAGCCACACTGGCCAAGGAGTACGCTCTCATCACGTTCGGCCTGGCGATGTATGCGCTGGGATGGACCCTCTTCCTTCTTCCTAACAATCTCGTCGGAGGAGGAGTGTCCGGTTTTGCATCAATTGTAATGTATGCGACCAAGATACCGATGAGCGTGACTTATTTCATTCTCAACGTTCTTCTCCTGATAATCGGAACCAAGATCCTTGGAACGGGATTCGGAGGCAAGACCATTTATGCCATCTTCATGACCTCCTTCCTTCTGGGACTGATGCCGAAACTCGTTCCCGTGGAGTTCGTACATGAACTTACATCCAACGGAAAGCTTATCTGCACTGTCCTGGGTGGAGTGATGGCAGGAGTCGGTATCGGATTGTCGATGTCGCAGGGAGGCAGTACGGGTGGTACGGACATCATAGCGCTCGTGTGGTGTAAGTTCCATGCCGCATCTCCGGGCAGAGTCATCCTTATAATAGATATAGGTATCATCCTGTCTTCTCTTCTCTTCCCGTCATACACCGAGACAGGGGAACTTCTTCCATTCACAGAAAAGCTTGCTGTCGTTGTGTACGGTCTTGCGCAGGTTACGGTCTGCGGCTATTCGATCGACCTCTATCTTTCAGGTTCCAAGCAGTCTGTCCAGGTGTTCATCTTCACCAAGAAGGTCGCGGAGATGGCAGATGCAATCGCTTTCGACATGAAGCGTGGAGTAACTGTGATTCCGGCCAAGGGATGGTACTCGAAGGAGGAGAAGGAAATCGTCATGGTCGTGACCAGAAAGGCGGATCTCAACCTTCTTCTCAAATATGTCAAGACTATTGATTCCGAAGCTTTCCTTTCTGTTTCAAGTGTCATGGGAGTTTACGGCCAGGGTTTTGACACCATCAAGGTCAAAGGGAAGAACTGATTTGTTAAAAAAAAAGAAAAAGTTTTAAAAAAAAGAAAAATGTGACGAATGTCGCCATCTCAGAGGGGGCTGAGATGGCGACATTGCGTATTTTTGTCCTACTTAAGATTTGGATGATATGGAATTATTATTTGGAATGATGATCCTTGTTATGACTGTCGCCATGGCAGTCATTCAATATGTCAGGAATACGAAGTATCCTTCGATGGCTGATGAGAAGAGCCGGACCAGTCCGTGGATCCTGCTGGCGGCTTCTGTCGTCATGATTGCTGACATGTGCGTTGCAGAAGTTGACACCCTGCGCCTGGGCACCGACCTGCTGTGTCCTCTGGCCTGTTTCATTTTTCTGACATCATCTCTATGGAATAAGACTGTGGTCAGACGGACGGTATGGGCCCTGATGGCATGTGAGCTCATTCCGGCACTTCTGCATCTGTCCTGTCTTGCCGGTTTCCTTCCGCCCCTGGGGGCTGGAGTGTTTCTGGTCATGCATGCGGCTGTGCTCACCCTCATCTCCGTACAGTTTGTCGCAGGCATCTGGAGGAGGATGTCCTCGGTCAAGCAGGTCATGAAATCAGGTACCATCTGGACAAATGTCACCCTCAGCGTCGATGCCGTATATCCCATAATGCTTCAGGTCCCTTTTGTCATATATCTTCTGGTAAGCTGCCTGTCCGGATCGTTTCATGGCGTGCACTCCCTGATGGTCTTCCTTGTCTACGGACTTGCCCTGGGCGCCCTCTCTTTCAGGATATACACGGATTCCGCCTTTGCCCTGCTCCAGGAGAAGGAAAGGACTATAGTGGAATCGATGAAGGTGACCAGTGTGGAATCCGCCCTTGATGTGTCCAAGATTGACGATGTGTATAAGGACGTATATGAAAGAGTCATCGCATATTTCGAGAAAGAGAAGCCCTTCCTTGACAACAACCTTACCATAAATGAAGTGGTCACGTCGTTGTATTCCAACAAGCTTTATATATCCCGTGCTATAAGCCAGTTTACCGGACGTAACTTCTGCCAGTTCGTCAACTACTATCGTGTCATGTACTCCATGGAGTGCTTCAGGCAGAATCCGGACCTGAAGATTCATGAACTTGCTTCGATGAGCGGATTCAACTCCATAGTATCCTACAATATGGCGTTCCGGCTGTTCATGGGGGAGAATCCGAGCGAATGGAGCAGGAAAGAGAGGACCCGGCTGGTCAAGAGCAAAAAATAAGTTGTGGAATCGGAGACGGAAGATTATCTTTGCGTAAAATTACCATCTGATAATTAAACATTTGATATATGGCAGACGAGAAGATTATTTTTTCGATGAATGGTGTAGGAAAGATCCTGCCCCACAACAACAGAGTTATCCTCAAGGACATCTATCTGTCCTTCTTTTATGGAGCCAAGATCGGTATTGTCGGCTTGAACGGAGCCGGTAAATCCACATTGATGAAGATCATTGCCGGCATAGAGACCGGCTATCAGGGTGAAGTCGTATGGGCGTCGGGCTATTCGGTCGGCTACCTCGAGCAGGAGCCACAGATGGATCCGGACAAGACTGTGATAGAAGTTGTCCAGGAGGGAGTCCAGGAGGTCATGGACATCCTGAAGGAGTATGAAGAAGTCAACATGAAGTTCTGCGAGCCAATGTCTGATGAAGAAATGGCCGCACTCATCGAACGACAGGGTGAACTGACTGAAAAGATTGAGAACTGCGGAGGCTGGGAGATCGACTCCAAGCTTGAAAGGGCCATGGATGCCCTTCAGTGCCCTCCTTCAGATGCGCTTGTGGCAAATCTCAGCGGTGGCGAGCGTCGTAGAGTAGCCCTTTGCCGCCTTCTTCTCAGACAGCCGGATGTACTCCTGCTTGACGAGCCGACCAACCACCTCGACACAGAGAGTATACAGTGGCTTGAGGCCCATCTCCAGCAGTACAAGGGTACTGTGATCGCAGTCACCCATGACCGTTACTTCCTCGACAATGTAGCCGGATGGATCCTCGAACTTGACAGGGGAGAAGGCATTCCATGGAAGGGTAACTACTCTTCATGGCTTGACCAGAAGAGCACGAGGCTCGCTCAGGAGGAGAAGCAGGAGAGCAAGCGCCGCAAGGCTCTGGAAAGAGAGCTGGAGTGGGTGCGCATGGCTCCGAAGGCACGGCATGCGAAGTCAAAGGCGCGTCTGGGTGCCTATGAGAAGCTGGCTTCGGATGACGGACGTGAGAAGGAGGCAAATCTTGAGATCTTCATCCCTAACGGACCAAGGCTTGGAAACAAGGTCATCGAGTTCAAGAACGTCTCTATGGGCTATGGCGACAAGCTTCTTTATGAGGACCTCAATTTCGTTCTTCCGCCGGCTGGCATTGTCGGTGTGATAGGACCGAACGGTGCCGGTAAGACCACCCTCTTCCGCCTCATCATGGGACTTGAGACTCCACAGAAGGGAGAGATCACCATCGGTGAGACAGTAAAGCTCGCTTATGTCGACCAGCAGCACAGAAGCATAGATCCGGACAAGACCGTTTATGAGACGATCGCCGAGAACTCGGAGTTCGTGAAGCTCGGCAAACGTGAGGTCAATGCACGTGCATATGTTTCAAGATTCAATTTCTCAGGTGCAGACCAGGAGAAGCTTTGCGGCATCCTTTCCGGCGGTGAGAGAAACCGCCTCCACCTGGCGCTTACTCTCAAGGACGAAGGCAACGTGCTCCTTCTTGACGAGCCGACCAACGACGTGGATGTGAACACGATCCGTGCTCTTGAGGAAGGTCTCGAGAACTTTGCCGGATGTGCAGTCGTCATCTCCCACGACAGATGGTTCCTTGACAGGATCGCTACACATATTCTCGCCTTCGAGGGCGATTCTCAGGTCTACTTCTTCGAAGGAACTTACTCGGAATATGAGGAAAACAAGAAGAGACGTCTTGGAAATGAAGAGCCGAAGAGGTTCAAGTACAAGAAGCTTATGGCAGAATAATTCAATATACATTGTTTTAAAGAATTTTCTTTATAAATTTGTAGTTTGTAAAATTATTTAAAAACATCATGAAGAAGTTCTCTTTGCCTAAAGATGGCGGTCTCATTGAGGCAGGACTGCCTAAAGGAATCCTTCACAGCTATGAAAGGATACCTACCTATGTATATGAAGATGAAGAAATCGCAAGCTCGGAACTTGCCGATCAGATCGTTTCACTCATCAATTCCTCAAATGGCGGCTTCAAGCTGGGACTCACCACAGGTTCGTCTCCGGTGGCCCTTTACCAGGAGCTTGTCAGGAGATACGAGGCGGGAGCCGTTTCCTTTGCCGATGTAGAGATCTTCAGCATAGATGAATATTATCCTGCCCCTGCGGATTCGCAGAGCCGTAACCGTCGTCTTTATTCGGATTTCCTTTCGAAGGTGGATGCGGATATGGCAAAGGTGCACATCCCTCGCATCGACAGCGTCATAGAGACAGCCAAGGTCACAGAATTCTGCGCGGAATTCGACAGGATGGCCACCGGACTCGACCTCCTGGTGATGGGCACAGGCACTCATGGCGAGATCGGCTTCAATGAGGAAGGCGCATCTGAGAAGAGCCGTACCCGCACCGTCCTCCTGTCCTATGCATCAAGAAAGAGACAGTCAAAGAACTTTGCAGGTAACATCGACGTGACCCCACGTACAGCCATTGCAATGGGTATCTCCACCATGATGAGCGCAAAGAAGATTGCACTCATAGGCTGGGGTGAGGACAAGGCACAGATCGTCAAGAAGATAGTTGAGGATGAAGTGAGTGCGCAGTGTCCTGCATCCTTCCTTCAGAAGCACGAGGACATCTGCTTCTATGCAGACGAGAACTCGGCCAGCATGATCACAAGAAATGTTGCGCCATGGCTTGTGGGCCCATGCGAATGGACTCCGAAATTCATCAGAAAGGCAGTCGTGTGGCTTTGTGAGAAAGTCGGCAAGCCGATCCTCAAGCTTACTCAGAGCGACTACCTTGCACATGGACTCGGTGAGCTTCTCGAGCAGAAGGGAGCTTATGACCAGATCAACATAAAGGTTTTCAATGACCTTCAGCACACCATTTCAGGATGGCCGGGAGGAAAGCCTGATGCAGATGACTCCACAAGACCGGTATCATCAACTCCGTTCCCAAAGAAGGTCATCATCTTCTCTCCGCATCCGGACGACGACGTGATCTCGATGGGTGGAACATTCATCCGTCTGGTAGAGCAGGGACATGATGTCCATGTGGCATATGAGACTTCCGGAAACGTTGCTGTCCATGATGATGTGGTGCTCCAGCATATGGATGCCGCAAACGAGCTCGGTTTCGGCGACAGGTTCGACGAGGTCAAGGAGATCATAGCATCCAAGAGACCTGGTGAGCCTGAACCAAGGGCACTTCTCAATCTGAAGGGTGCCATCCGTCGCGCAGAGGCAAAGAGCGCAGTCCGTTCGTTCGGCCTCAATGACAAGACGAACTGCCACTTCCTCAACCTTCCGTTCTACGAAACAGGAGGAATCAAGAAGGGAGAGAGAACCCAGAAGGACATCGACATCATAATCGATCTTCTTGAAAAGGTCCAGCCGGATCAGATCTATCTCGCAGGAGACCTTGCGGACCCTCATGGCACGCACCGTGTATGTACTGAAGCCGTTCTTGAGGCGATAAACCAGCTGAAGGGAAGATCTGCATGGCTTGAGACCTGTCATGTATGGCTTTACAGAGGTGCATGGATGGAGTGGGAGCTCGGAAAGGTAGACATGGCTGTTCCGTTAAGCCCGGATGAGGTGATAAAGAAGCGCCATGCGATCTACCGCCATCTTTCGCAGAAGGACATCGTTCCTTTCCCAGGAGAGGACCCTCGCGAATTCTGGCAGAGAGCCGAGGAAAGGACCCAGAACACAGCCAGCCTTTACGATAAGCTGGGTATGGCGGAGTATCAGGCGATAGAGGTATTTGTGAAATTATTTTAATATTTGAAACATATGAGAGTCGTAATTCAACAAAACGCAGCAAACGGTTCTGTCTGGGCCGCAAGGTACATCGTGTCACGCATCAAGGCTAAGGCTGCCGTGACTGATCGCCCGTTCGTCCTCGGACTTCCTACCGGAGGTACTCCTGTGGCTACATATCAGGAACTTATCCGTATGTATCAGGCAGGTGAGGTGTCATTCAAGAATGTCATCACCTTCAATATGGATGAGTATGTGGGACTCCCTGAAGAGCATCCTGAAAGCTATCATTCGTTCATGGCCAGGAACTTCTTCGATCATGTGGATGTTCCGAAGGAGAATATCAACATCCTCAACGGAAATGCAGAGGATCTCGCTGCAGAATGTGCCGCATATGAGGCAAAGATTGTCGCAGCCGGCGGTATCGACCTCTTCATGGGTGGTGTAGGTGAGGACGGTCACCTCGCTTTCAACGAGCCGTTCTCCTCACTTGTTTCACGTACAAGGGTAAAGAGCCTCACCTATGACACAATTGTGGTGAACTCGCGTTTCTTCGACGGTGACATCAGCAAGGTCCCTACAACCGCACTTACAGTCGGTGTGGGTACAGTGATGGATGCGAAGGAAGTCCTTGTGCTCGCATTCGGCCACAAGAAGGCAAACGCCCTTCGTGAGGCTATCGAGGGAGCATATTCACAGAAATGCACCCTCTCTGCCCTTCAGGCTCATCCTCACGGAATCATAGTGACAGACGAGCTTGCAGTAGGTGAACTCAAGGTCAATACCTACAGATATTTCAAGGATATAGAGAAAGAGAACATACTTTAACAACCTTGACTCTAATGGACGCCTTCAATCATAAAAATTGGAGGCGTTTTTCATTTCTTTATGTATATTTGTAAGTTGTAAAAGACGTATCAAACACTAAACCTATTGTCTCATGAATAAATTCAGACCGTTTATTCTTCTTGCAGTCACTGCTTTGGCAGCGCTGCTCGCTTATGGACTCTGGACGATTCCAAGTCCTCAGCCCGTTGATGCGGAGGGATTCTCCTCTGCCCGTGTAGTCAAGGATATAGAGGTGCTCTCCAGGGAACATCATTCAGTGGCCCATCCTCAGGAAAGGGCGAAGGTGAGGGAATATCTCATCCAGCGTCTTGACGGACTTGGAGCCGACTCTGTGAGGGTCTTCAGCTACGACTCCCTTACCGGTCCTCAGAACAAGCATGTTGTCTATACATTCGATGCTCATAATATTCTTGCCGACTTCCACCCTATGTCGGAGTCTGACGACACCACTTATCTCATGCTTGTAGCACATTATGATTCAAGGTATTCACAGCCTATGCCTAAGGATACGGTATGGTCCTATGGCGCGGCTGACGACGGCTATGGCGTGGGTGTGATCCTGGAGACCGTGAGCCAGCTTCTGAAATCCCGCGCAGACTGGTCGCAGGGTGTGAAGGTGCTCTTCACTGATGCGGAAGAGGTCGGCATGATGGGTATGAAGGCTATGTGGAAGGACGACAGAGAGGCCTTTGACAATGTGGGACTCATGATAAATATTGAAGCAAGAGGCCCGATGGGACCATGCCTTCTTTTCGAGACCTGCCCGGGCAATGAGAAGATCATGGATCTCTATGCCGAGGCTGCAGGCTATCCGTATACATATTCCCTGACTACTGTCGTATATGGGTTCATGCCTAACTTCACTGATTTTACCATCGTCAAGGACGACATTCCGGGCATGAACTTCTCCACTATCGCAGATATAAACCACTATCATACAGACCTTGACAACTTCAGCAACATAAAGGAAAAGTCAATCCAGCATTATGGCGCACAGGTGCTTCCTGTTGCTCAGGCCTATGTCACCGATCCGGCCTATTCTGACAAGGATTACTTCAGGGCTGAATCCGACACGACGAATTTCACCGTGCCTGTACTGGGACTCTTCAATTTCAGCAAGGCCATATACAAGGTCATCTGCTGTGCGGTGTTCCTGGTGTTCCTTCTCCTTCTCGGCTTTGAAGGCCTTCGTGGAAGGGTAAAGGCCGTGAGCGTCTTCAAGACATCCTTGAAGGTGCTTCTCTCTGCAATCGGTGTCCTTGCTGCAGGAGAACTCGTGGCCTGTCTCTGCGCCTTGATCGCCGGAGCAAAGTTCAAGCTCTTCGGAGTAATCCAGGGAGTTCAGTTCGATAATGTCGCAATGATACTTTCCGTGGTCATCCTCTTTGCTGTATCACTTCTTGTGTATGTGGTCAAAAGGAACAAGGCTGTGCGTGATGTGGCCGGTTCTATGAGGACAAGTGCATCCTACAATGCTGTAAGCAGACATGCCTATACCACACTATATGGCACTCTTGCGCTCATGCTCGTTCTCAGCGCCGCCCTCCTTTTCACCATCGGCGAGAACCTTATGTTCTTCATCCCGCTGATCTGTGCGACTGTGGCGATGATGCTCTTCCACGCCACAAATCTCAAGCTCTGGCTTGTTGCAGCCATAGCTCTGATCCTTCTCCATGCATTCTCATTCCTTTATGCCCTCGCCATGGCCCTCACATTGGGAGCTTTCGGAGCCGTTGCCATGCTGGCATTCTGCGACATGATGGTGCTCATCCCTCTTGCAGACCTCTATCTTCTTGCTCCTGCAAAGAAGAGGAAATAGGAATCAGTTTCAAGAACGCCATAGAGTGGGACAGCTGCCGAAAATATTCGTGGCTGTCCCACTTTTCATGTCTTTTGCGGACTGCCCTGAAATAATGATGTGCAATTTGTCTTCTTGCATTTTGAAATACAGCGCATTTGTAGTAAATTCGTCAATTTATTCCAACTAAGTTGATAATCAAGCATTCCAACCATATTATGAAGAAACTCTTCAGCCGTCTTGTGGCCCTCG
>SUYN01000003.1 GCA_015060405.1 Bacteroidales bacterium | reverse complement strand
GCCTTCCAAGCTGAGGGTCGCGGGTTCGAACCTCGTCTTCCGCTCAAACTACGCCAGTGTAGCTCAGGGGTAGAGCGCTTCCTTGGTAAGGAAGAGGTCGTGAGTTCAATTCTCACCACCGGCTCTACTATTTTGTTGTATATAATACTTACTAAAAGATAAAATTATGGCTAAGGAAACCTTTAAAAGAAGTAAACCGCACGTTAACATCGGTACTATCGGCCACGTTGACCACGGTAAAACAACTTTGACAGCTGCAATTACTACAGTACTTGCTAAGGCTGGTCTTTCAGAGCTTCGTTCATTCGACTCTATCGACAACGCACCAGAGGAGAAAGAGCGTGGTATCACTATCAACACTGCTCACGTTGAGTACGAAACAGCTAACCGTCACTACGCACACGTTGACTGCCCAGGTCACGCTGACTACGTGAAGAACATGGTTACTGGTGCTGCTCAGATGGACGGTGCGATCCTCGTTTGTGCTGCAACTGACGGTCCTATGCCTCAGACTCGTGAGCACATCCTTCTCGCTCGTCAGGTGAACGTACCTAAGATCGTTGTATTCATGAACAAGGTAGACCTCGTTGACGATGAGGAGATGCTTGACCTCGTAGAGATGGAGCTTCGTGAGCTTCTTTCATTCTACAACTTCGACGGTGACAACGCTCCTGTAATCCGCGGTTCTGCACTTGGTGCACTCAACGGTTCTCCAGAGTGGGAGGCGAAGGTAATGGAACTCATGGCTGCAGTTGACGAGTACATTCCGCTTCCTCCACGTGACTGCGACAAGCCGTTCCTGATGCCTATCGAGGACATCTTCTCAATCACAGGTCGTGGTACTGTAGCAACAGGCCGTATCGAGACTGGTGTCATCCACGTTGGTGATGAGGTTGAGATCGTAGGTCTCGGTGAAGAGCCTAAGAAGACTGTCGTAACAGGTGTTGAGATGTTCCGTAAGCTCCTCGATCAGGGTGAGGCTGGTGACAACGTAGGTCTCCTCCTCCGTGGTATCGACAAGAAGGAAATCAAGAGGGGTCAGGTTCTTGCTAAGCCAGGTGTGATCAAGCCGTTCCAGAAGTTCCAGGCTGAGATCTATGTGCTTAAGAAAGAGGAAGGTGGACGTCACACTCCATTCCACAACCACTATCGTCCTCAGTTCTTCATCCGTACTCTCGACATCACTGGTGAGATCACTCTCCCAGAGGGTATTGAAATGGTAATGCCTGGTGATAACGTTACTATCACTGTAGAGCTTATCTACCCTACAGCTATCAACGAGGGTCTCCAGTTCGCAATCCGCGAGGGTGGTAGAACAGTAGGTGCTGGTCAGGTAACCAAGCTTCTCGACTAATACTGAGAAATAAATCAAGGTGGGTGACCTGATGATCACCCACTTTTTTAGGGGAATAGTATAAGGGTAGTACAGCGGTCTCCAAAACCGTTAGTGTGGGTTCGAATCCTGCTTCCCCTGCCAGAAAAATATCAAAGGTTACGATTTGGTAATGTTTAACAGACGTTGCAACCCGCTTCCAATCTGCAATGTCCATTAAATGTAAAGATGAGAAAATTTATCAATTATCTTAAAGAGTCTTATGCTGAGATGACCAAGAAGGTGTCATGGCCTACTTGGGACAAATTGCAGAATTCCGCTATCCTCGTGATGGTGGCTTCCGTGATTTTTGCCCTTGTTATCTTCGCGATGGATAAGGTCATCGAAGTTGTAATGAAATTCATCTACACTCTCTAATACTACTGTTTTATGAGCGAGAGCACAAAAAAATGGTATGTCCTGAGAGCAGCAGGCGGTAAAGAGAAAAAAGCCAAAGAGTATCTCGAAAAGGAAATCGAAAGGCGTGGCCTTCAGGACCTGGTTTCTCAGGTTCTGGTCCCAACAGAGAAAGTCTATAGAATCAGAGATGGAAAGCGTATCTGCACAGAGCGTCTTTTCTATCCTGGTTATGTGCTTATAGAAGCCGAGCTCACAGGTGAACTCCAGCACATCATCAGAAATGAAGTGCCTCACATGTCAGGATTCCTTACAGAGAAGCGTGACATCCCGAGAGGTGAAGGAAAGGTTCAGGAAGAAAAGGTTCCTGTTCCGATCAGGGAAGATGAGGTGAAGAGGATTCTTGGAGAACAGGATGAGATTGCCGGCACTGAGGCTGAAACTGTAGTTGACTACCAGGTAGGAGACGCAGTGAAGATCACAGACGGCCCATTCAACGGATTTGACGGAACAGTCGACGAGATTGTCGAGGACAGAAGCAAACTCAAGGTCATGGTCATGATCTTCGGCAGAAAGACACTTTTGGAACTCAACTTTACACAAGTAACTAAAGAATAATCAGAAATTATGGCAAAAGAAGTAGCTGGATTCATTAAACTCCAGATTAAAGGTGGCGCAGCAAATCCATCACCACCAGTAGGTCCAGCCCTCGGTTCGAAGGGTCTGAACATTATGGATTTCTGCAAGCAGTTCAATGCCCGTACGCAGGAAAGCGCAGGTAAGGTATTGCCAGTAGTCATCACTGTCTACAGCGACAAGTCTTTCTCATTCGTAGTAAAGCAGCCGCCTGTAGCAGCACAGCTCAAAGAGGCTGCTAAGATTTCTACCGGTTCTGCAGAGCCAAACAGAAAGAAAGTCGGTACAATCACCTGGGATCAGGTGAAGGCTATTGCAGAGAGCAAGATGCCTGACATGAACTGCTTCACCCTCAAGTCAGCGATGACTATGGTGGCAGGTACCGCAAGAAGCATGGGTATCAAAGTAGAAGGAGAATTTCCTGAACTCTAAAATTCACAAGCGAAATGGGTAAACTTACAAAAAATCAGAAGGCTGTCATCGCAAAGTACGATGCAGCGAAAGAGTATAAGCTTGCTGAGGCATGTGAACTTGTAAAGGAAATCACTTTCACTAAGTTTGATGCATCAGTTGAGGTACACGTAAACCTCGGCGTTGACCCAAGAAAGGCTAACCAGATGGTTCGTGGCGTCGTTACTCTTCCACACGGAACAGGTAAGACCACACGTGTCCTCGTGCTCTGTACTCCTGACAAGGAGAATGAGGCAAAAGAGGCTGGTGCTGACTTCGTAGGTCTCGATGAGTACATTGACAAGATCAAAGGCGGCTGGACAGATGTAGACGTAATCATCTGTACTCCTTCAGTAATGGCTAAGGTCGGCGTAATCGGTAGAATCCTCGGTCCAAGAGGTCTCATGCCAAACCCTAAGACCGGTACAGTTACAATGGAGGTAGGCAAGGCTGTCAAGGAAGTTAAGGCTGGTAAGATCGACTTCAAGGTTGACAAGACCGGTATCGTTCACGCAGCAATCGGAAAGGTATCATTCACTGGTACTCAGATCTACGAGAACGCAAAGGAGTTCATCTCAGCTATCATCAAGCTCAAGCCACAGGCACTTAAGGGTACATATATGAAGGCTGTATCAGTCTGCTCTACAATGAGCCCTGGTATCAGTGTAGATGTTAAATCAGTTGAGTAATTGCTGTAAAATTTGAACGTTATGAGAAAAGAAGGTAAACTCGAAATAATCAACGCGATTTCAGCACAGCTCGACCAGACTCCAAACTTCTATGTAGCTGATATCGCCGGACTCAACGCGGAAAAGACACACGCTCTCCGCAAGGCTTGCTTCGAAGCAGGTGTTGAGCTCGTAGTCGTAAAGAACACACTCCTTACAAAGGCAATCGAGTCTAAGGGCAACGAGGAGATGAACAAGCTCGTTGAGGTGCTTGCAGGTCCTACTGCAATCATGTACACAGAGGCTCCTAACGCGCCGGCTAAGGTCATCAAGAAATTCATCGAAAGCGGAAACAAGAAGCCGGTTCTCAAGGGTGCTTACATCCAGGAGTGGCCAGTATTCATCGGCGAGGACAAACTCGATGCACTCTTCGGCATCAAGTCTCGTGAGGAGCTCATCGGCGACATCATCGGTCTCCTCCAGTCACCTATCCGCAACGTACTTTCTGCTCTTGAGCACAAAGACGATGAAAAAGAAGAAAATGCTGAAGCAGCAGAGTAATTAACAGAATCAAAAAACAATTTAAAAAATATACAATTATGGCAGACATTAAAGCACTTGCAGAAGAGTTGGTAAACCTTACTGTAAAAGACGTACAGGAGCTTGCACAGATCCTCAAAGATGAGTACGGAATCGAGCCTGCAGCAGCTACAGTGGTAGCAGCAGCTGGTCCAGCAGCAGCCGCAGAGGTTGAGCAGACTGAGTTCGACGTTATCCTCAAGTCACCAGGCGCAGCTAAACTCGGAGTAGTTAAGGCTGTTAAGGAGGCTACCGGTCTTGGACTCAAGGAGTCTAAGGAGATCGTAGACAAGGCTCCTACAGCTGTTAAGGAGAAAGTTTCTAAGGCTGAGGCTGAGGCACTTAAGGCTGCCCTCGAAGAGGCAGGAGCTGAAGTTGAGATTAAATAACTTCACCCCTTCCCCGAGGTGGGAAAAAAGTCAGGTTTAGGGCTTAACAGGCCCTAAACCTTTTTGTCGTAATAAAAGTTTTTCTCAATATAAAGGCAGAAAGATGTCAAAAAAGACTAACAATCAGCGAGTTTCATTCGCATCATCAAAAATTCTCCTTGAGTATCCTGACCTTCTCGAGGTGCAGTTGAAGTCATTCCAGGACTTCTTCCAGCTCGACACTACTCCTGAGAACAGGCGTAACGAAGGACTTTTCCAGGTGTTCCAGGAGATATTCCCAATCGAAGACACAAGGAACAATTACAAGCTCGAGTTCATCGACTATTTCATTGATCCTCCGCAGTATTCGATTGATGAGTGTCTTGAGAGAGGACTGACATACAATGTTCCTCTGAAGGCAAAACTCCGCCTTTCATGCAGTGATCCCGAGCATGAGGACTTCGACACAATAGTCCAGGACGTATATCTGGGTAACATCCCATACATGACCCCAGGTGGTACATTCGTAATCAACGGATCGGAAAGAATCATCGTGTCACAGCTCCACAGATCACCTGGTGTGTTCTTCGGTCAGAGCGTGCACGCAAACGGTACTAAACTTTACTCGGCACGTATCATCCCGTTCAAGGGTTCATGGATCGAGTTCGCTACAGACATCAACAACGTGATGTATGCGTACATCGACCGTAAGAAGAAATTGCCTGTCACTACCCTCCTCAGAGCCATTGGATTCAACGGCGACAAGGACATCATCGACATCTTCGGTCTCGCAGACGAGATCGAGGTAAATGACGAGAACCTCAAGGCAAACGAAGGAAGGAAGCTCGCAGCAAAGGTACTCAAGACCTGGATCGAGGATTTCGTGGACGAGGACACCGGAGAGGTCATCCCATTGGAAAGAACCATCCCTATCATCGAGAGAGGTGAGATTCTCAATGAGGAGACAATCGAAAAACTGTCTGAGACAGACGTCAAGACAATCCTTCTTCAGAAAGATGAGGCTAACGTGAACGAATATGCCATCATCTACAACACTTTGCAGAAAGACCCGACAAACACAGAGACTGAGGCTATCAACTACATCTACAAACAGCTCCGTAATTCAGAACCACCTGATGAAGCGACTGCAAGGGATGTCATCGACAAGCTCTTCTTCTCTGAAAAGAGATACGACCTCGGAGATGTGGGACGTTACAGGCTCAACAAGAAGCTTAACCTCACCATCGACGAGAACACAAGGGTGCTCACCAACACCGACATGATCGAGATCATCAAGTATCTGATCCAGCTCATCAACTCGAAGGCTGTCGTAGACGACATCGACCACTTGAGCAACAGACGTATCAGAACCGTGGGTGAGCAGCTTGCAAACCAGTTCAGCGTAGGTCTTTCGCGTATGGCCCGCACTATCCGCGAAAGAATGAACGTACGCGACAGCGAGCAGTTCAATCCGACAGACCTGATCAACGCGAAAACCCTGTCTTCAGTGATCAACTCATTCTTCGGAACGAGCCAGCTGTCACAGTTCATGGACCAGACCAACCCGCTGTCTGAAATGACACACAAGCGTCGTCTTTCAGCCCTCGGTCCAGGAGGTCTCTCAAGAGACCGTGCCGGCTTCGAGGTCCGAGACGTACACTATACACATTACGGCCGTCTCTGCCCTATCGAGACTCCGGAGGGACCGAACATCGGTCTTATCTCGTCACTCTGCGTATATGCAAGGATCAACGACCTCGGATTCATCGAGACTCCTTACCGCAAGGTAGAGAACGGAAAGGTTGACCTCAGCTCTGAAGGCTGGACATATATGAGCGCCGAGGAGGAGGAGAACCAGATGGTATCACTCGCCAAGGTGAAGCTCGACAAGGACGGACAGATCCTGGAAGACAGAATCCAGTGCCGTTATGGTGCAGACTTCCCTGTAGTGACCAGAGAGGAAGTGAACTACATGGATGTTGCCCCTAACCAGATCGCTTCAGTCGCTGCATCACTCATTCCGTTCCTCGAGCACGATGACGCCCACCGTGCACTCATGGGAGCCAACATGATGAGACAGGCGGTTCCGCTTCTCAACCCTGAATCACCTATCGTAGGTACAGGTCTCGAGGAGAGGGTCTGCCTCGATTCAAGAACCCAGATCAAGGCCGAGAGAAAGGGAGAGGTCGTATATGTGGACGCAAAGGAGATTCACGTGAAGTATGACCGCACTGAAGACGAGAGATTCGTAAGCTTCACTCCGGACATCACGGTATATAACCTTCCTATCTTCAGAAGAACCAACCAGAGCACAACTATCCTCCTCAAGCCGATCGTACGCAAGGGAGATATTGTCGAGGCAGGTCAGATAATGACAGAGGGTTACGCAACTCAGAACGGAGAACTTGCACTCGGAAGGAACCTCAAGGTTGCGTTCATGCCTTGGAAGGGCTATAACTACGAGGACGCCATCGTGATCTCGGAGCGCATGATCCGCTGGGACATCCTCACTTCAGTACATGTCGACGAGTACATCACCGAAGTACGCGACACCAAGCGCGGTATGGAGGAACTCACATCCGACATCCCTAACGTAAGCGAGGAAGCTACAAAGGATCTCAACGAGAACGGTATCATCCGCATCGGTGCACACATCGAGCCGGGCGACATCATGATCGGTAAGATCACTCCTAAGGGAGAAAGCGATCCGTCACCTGAAGAGAAGCTCCTCAGAGCGATCTTCGGAGACAAGGCAGGTGATGTGAAGGACGCCTCACTCAAGGCTACCCCATCACTCAGCGGTACTGTGATCAACACGGCACTCTATTCTAAGGTTGCAAAGGAAAGCGGCCGCAGAGGCGCAAAGAGCGAGCAGAAGGTGAAGATCGAAAAGGCTGAGGAAGAGTTCGCAGCAAAGGCTGAGGCTCTCAGAGCAAGATTCATCGAGAAGCTTGCAGTGCTCACGGAAGGCAAGAAGAGCGCCGGCATCAGCGACCTCTATGGAGTTGAAATCATCGCAAAGGGCAGGGACATCACAGTTGCTGACCTCAAGGCCATTGACTATGAGAACATCAACTCAAGCAAGTGGACTACTGACAAGAATGCAAATATCCTCATCAGAGAGCTCATCAACAACTACTGCATCGCCCACAAGGAAGAGGCAGCAAGAAACAAGAGGGTGCTCGACAAGATCAAGGTCGGTGACGAACTTCCAAACGGCGTAATGCAGCTTGCAAAGGTGTATGTTGCCAAGAAGAGGAAGATCAGAGTCGGTGACAAGATGGCAGGCCGCCACGGTAACAAGGGTATCGTAGCGAAGGTCGTAAGAGACGAGGACATGCCGTTCCTCGCTGACGGTACTCCGGTCGACATCGTGCTCAACCCTCTCGGTGTGCCTTCACGTATGAACCTCGGTCAGATCTACGAGACAGTTCTCGGATGGGCCGGAGAGGAGCTCGGAGTCAAGTTCAGCACTCCTATCTTCGACGGTGCAAGCCTTGACGACATCTGCGAATACACAGACAAGGCAGGCCTTCCAAGATATGGTAAGACATATCTCCGCGACGGTGGTACAGGTGACTGGTTCGACCAGCCTGCGACTGTCGGAGTCATCTATATGATCAAGCTCGGTCATATGGTGGACGACAAGATGCACGCGCGTTCTATCGGTCCTTACTCTCTCATCACCCAGCAGCCTCTCGGAGGTAAGGCGCAGTTCGGAGGACAGCGTTTCGGAGAGATGGAGGTGTGGGCACTCGAGGCATTCGGTGCATCGAACATTCTCCAGGAGATCCTGACTGTCAAGTCAGACGACGTCACAGGAAGATCCAAAGCATACGAGGCGATCGTCAAGGGAGACCTTATGCCGAATCCTGGCATTCCGGAATCTCTCAACGTATTGCTCCACGAGCTTAGAGGTCTCGGACTTAAAGTGACTTTGGATTAATTACTGACAATTGAAATTATAGAAATATGCCGACTTTTAATAAAGAAAACAAGGTTAAAAGCAATTTCGAAAGGATCAGCATCGCTCTTGCTTCTCCAGAAGACATAAAGGAAAGGTCTTCTGGAGAGGTCTTGAAGCCTGAAACCGTCAATTACAGGACATACAAGCCTGAAAGAGACGGTCTCTTCTGCGAGAAGATCTTCGGTCCGACAAAGGACTACGAGTGCCACTGCGGTAAATATAAGAGAATCCGCTACCGTGGTATCGTCTGCGACCGTTGTGGTGTAGAGGTGACAGAGAAGAAGGTCCGCAGGGAAAGGATGGGTCACATCGAACTCACCGTACCTGTAGCTCACATCTGGTATTTCAAGTCTGCCCCTAACAAGATTGCAGCTCTTCTCGGCATCGCTGCCAAGAAGCTCGAATCGGTAATATACTACGAAAAGTATATCGTCATCAAGCCGGGTACATCATCATTCCAGAAGATGGACCTCATTTCAGAGGACGAGTATCTCGATTTCTACGCACAGCAGCCTGAGCAGTACAACATGCCTGCAGACGATCCGGACAAGTTCGTTGCCGGAATGGGTGCAGAGGCCATCTACGAGCTCCTCAAGGAGATCGATGTGGATGAGCTTGCAAAGGAGCTCCGTCAGAAGATGCTCAAGGAGACTTCACAGCAGAGAAAGGCCGAGGCTCTCAAGAGACTCAGCATCGTGAAGTGGTTCCAGGATTCCAAGGGCATCAACCGTCCTGAATGGATGATCCTCAAGGTCATTCCTGTGATTCCGCCAGATCTCCGTCCTCTCGTTCCACTCGATGGAGGCCGTTTCGCGACATCTGACCTCAATGACCTCTACAGAAGGGTCATCATCCGTAACAACCGTCTCAAGAGACTCATCGAGATCAAGGCACCTGAGGTGATCCTCAGAAATGAGAAGCGTATGCTCCAGGAGGCAGTTGACTCACTCTTCGACAACTCAAAGAAGTCTAATGCAGTAAAGAGCGAGGCGAACAGGACACTCAAGTCACTTTCAGACTCACTCAAGGGTAAGCAGGGACGTTTCCGTCAGAACCTCCTCGGTAAGCGTGTCGACTATTCTGCACGTTCGGTGATCGTCGTAGGTCCTGAGCTCAAGATGCACGAGTGCGGACTTCCTAAGCTTATGGCTGCAGAGCTTTACAAGCCGTTCATCATCAGGAAACTGATCGAGAGAGGTATCGTAAAGACAGTCAAGTCTGCAAAGAAGATCGTCGACAGAAAGGACGCAGTGGTATATGATATCCTTGAGAATGTGATGAAGGGTCATCCGGTCCTTCTGAACCGTGCCCCTACCCTCCACCGTCTCGGTATCCAGGCTTTCCAGCCTAAGATGATCGAGGGTAAGGCAATCCAGCTCCATCCGCTTGCATGTACGGCGTTCAACGCCGACTTCGACGGTGACCAGATGGCGGTTCACCTTCCGCTCGGAAATGCAGCGATCCTTGAGGCCCAGCTCCTTATGCTCGGTTCACACAACATCCTGAACCCTGCAAACGGTACACCTATCACCGTCCCATCACAGGACATGGTGCTCGGTCTGTACTACATCACCAAGGCAAGACCTGGTGCAAAGGGAGAAGGAATGAACTTCTACGGACCTGAGGAAGTCATCATCGCCCTCAACGAGAAGGTGATCGACATCCATGCAAGCATCAACGTAAGGCTTCCTAAGGACAAGACAAATCCGGAGGCAGGTACTCAGATGGTCAACACTACCCCAGGTAGAATCATCGTCAACCAGCTCGTACCTGAAAACGTACCATATATCAATGAAGTCCTCGGTAAGAAATCACTCAGAAAGATCATTTCAAATGTGATCAAGTACACCGGAGTCGCACGTACAGCCCTCTTCCTTGACGACATCAAGGATCTCGGTTACACAATGGCGTTCAAGGGAGGACTTTCATTCAACCTCGGAGACGTGATCATCCCTCAGGAGAAGAAGGAACTCATCGAAAACGGTTACAACACCGTTGAATCGATCAAGGCCAACTTCGCAATGGGTTTCATCACAAACAACGAGCGTTACAACAAGGTCATCGACCTCTGGTCATCTATCGACAACAAGATCACAAGCATCGTCGAGAAGCAGATCTCAAGCGATCAGCAGGGATTCAACCCTGTGTATATGATGCTCGACTCAGGAGCCCGTGGTTCTACAGCACAGATCAAGCAGCTCTGCGGTATGCGTGGATTGATGGCGAAGCCTCAAAAATCCGGCGGACAGGGAGCTGAGATCATCGAGAACCCGATCATCTCGAACCTCAAGGAAGGTATGTCAGTGCTCGAGTACTTCATCTCTACCCACGGTGCGCGTAAGGGTCTTGCAGATACGGCTCTCAAGACTGCCGATGCAGGTTACCTTACCCGTCGTCTTGTTGACGTTTCACACGATGTCATCATCAACGAGGAAGACTGCGGTACACTCAGAGGTCTCATCGCCACTGCTATCAAGAGCAAGGACGAGATCGTAGAGTCACTCGGCGAGCGTATCCTCGGACGTACATCAGTTCACGATGTGTTCAATCCGCTTACAGGCGAGCTTATCATCCCTGCAGGTGAGGAGATCACAGAGGACATCGCAAACCTCATCGAGTCGCTTCCTATCGAGCAGGTCGAGATCCGTTCGGTTCTCACTTGCGAGTCACGCAAGGGTGTCTGCGCAAAATGCTACGGACGTAACCTCGCATCAGGCCGCATGGTCGAGAAGGGAGAGGTTGTCGGCGTGATCGCAGCACAGTCAATCGGTGAGCCAGGTACACAGCTTACTCTCCGTACATTCCACGTCGGAGGTACCGCATCAAGTACAGCATCCGAGAACTCGATCACATCGAAGTATAACGGTAAGCTTGAATTCGAGGAGCTCAGAACCATCGAGAGGATTTCTGAAGAAGGTGCACAGGATGTTGTCGTCAGCCGTACTACTGAGGTACGTATCGTTGACGAGAACACAGGAATCACCTACTCACAGTACGACGTCCCTTACGGTTCCATCCTTTACAAGAAGGACGGCGACACTGTCAAGAAGGGTGATCTTATCTGCGAGTGGGATGCCTACAACGCCATCACCATCATCGAGGCTGCCGGTAAGGTTCGCTTTGACAGCATGATAGACGGTGTGACATTCCGCGAGGAGATGGCTGACGAGTATTCACTCAACAGAGACAAGGTCATCATCGAGTCACGAGACAAGTCAAAGAACCCGACCATCGTCATCGTCGATGAGAACGGCGAGAGCCTCAAGCATTACAACCTCCCTGTAGGTGCGCACGTAATGGTGGAGGACGGCCAGGATGTGAAGGTCGGAGACATCATCATCAAGATCCCACGTGCTATCGGTAAGGCATCCGACATCACCGGAGGTCTCCCACGAGTTACAGAGCTCTTCGAGGCACGTAACCCATCCAACCCTGCGATCGTTTCAGAGATCAACGGTGAGGTCATCATGGGTAAGATCAAGAGAGGTAACCGTGAGATCATCATCAAGAACAGAAGCGGTGCAGAGAAGCACTACCTCGTTCCTCTTACGAAGCAGATCCTCGTACAGGAGAATGACTATGTGAAGGCAGGAACAAGACTCTCTGACGGAGCCGTTTCACCTACGGACATCCTCAACATCCTCGGTCCTATCAAGGTTCAGGAGTACATCGTCAACGAGATCCAGGAGGTTTACCGCCTCCAGGGTGTGAAGATCAATGACAAGCACTTCGAGATCATTGTACGCCAGATGATGAGAAAGGTACAGATCAACGACCCTGGTGACACTGAATTCCTCCCTGAGGAACTCGTGGACAAGTGGATGTTCATGGACACCAACGACTCCATCTACGGAAAATATTTCGTACTGGACAAGGGTGACTCGGAACTCTATGAGGAGGGCGACATCATCACTGCAAGAGAGATGCGAGGTGAGAACGCTTCACTCGAGAGACAGGGTCTGAAGATGATGGTACTTCGTGAGGCTAAGCCTGCAACTGCGAGCCAGGTGCTTCAGGGTATTACAAGAGCAGCTTTGAAGACCAACAGCTTCATCTCTGCAGCATCATTCCAGGAGACGACCAAGGTGCTCAGCGAGGCAGCTATCAGAGGCCGTGTCGACACCCTTGAGGGTCTTAAGGAGAATGTCATCTGCGGACATCCTATACCGGCAGGTACAGGCCAGAAGGAGTTCCAGGAAATACTCGTAGCTCCAGCTTCAGACATGCAGAAGAATCTTGCAGATCTCTAATGATATCATGATAAGGAGGCGCGCAGCACGCCTCCTTTTTTAATAGAATATATTTTTAAACCCGATTTGACAATATGAAGACAATCATCAGACTTGCCTTTGCAATGATGCTTGCATTTTCTGCATTCAGTTGCGAGGAAGCTAAGATTCCTGTGGATCAGGAGCCGGAAAAGGAAGTTCTCAACGAGAACATCAAGTTCACTCTCGAAGTTGCCGAGGTCGGAGCCACCTCTGCAAAGATCAACATCAAGCACGATGGTACCGCAGATGATGTATGGTATGGTTTCGTCACCACAAAGGAGGATGTAACTGAAGCACTTTCCGAGAAATATGAAGAACTCATGTCAGCAAGCAAACTGACCGGACTCAAGAAAAAGACTTCGTATACAGACAACCTCACCGGTCTTGAGCCTGAAACCGAATACACTTACATCGCATTCGGCATCAGCATGAGCGGTACACTCTACGGAAAAGCGGCATCCATCAGCTTCACTACCGGAAAGGATGCAACAAAACTTGAGGAGACAGACATGTGGGCCATATCCTATGACGGACGCAAGGATAACCAGGGCACTGAATCTGAGGTATTCACAATCAAATGTGAAGAAGGCCTGACTTACTATTTCACAACTGTTTCTGCCATTCTTCTCGAATCGAACAAGCTTGAAGTGGTCGATTACGTGAAGTATGTGATAGAGCAGGAGGTTCCGGAGCTTATTGCTTATGGCTATAAATATTCCGACATCTTTATTTCTGAAAGCTACACCCTGGCTTCATACAGAATGGAAAGCGGTGACTACTATGCGCTTGCCATAGGTTTTGACACAAAGGGCAATTCTACAGGATACTACTCAGTGAAACCTTTCACAATCGAGGAGGAGGTTGCAGAAGAGGCCTACAACCAGTGGCTTGGCACATGGGAACTTACAGACGCGACTGGAAAGTACGGTTTCGAGATCACCATCCACCACTACGACAACAACTTCAAGTATGCCGTGACCGGATGGGAGTGCGGTTCACACATGAGCACAGACTTTACCGATGCATTGGGAACACAGATCGCATTTGCAGTCGATTATGTAGACGGCAAGGTCGGATTCCCTGAAACCGGCATCACCTATCTTTCAGCAAGTGCATCATCTACCAAGGAAGAACTCTACTTCGGCCTCTGGGGATGGGGTGACATCATCTACAACGGCAACACCTATGAAAGTGTTCTCTGCGGCTTCCCTGGCGCTATCATGGCATTGGCTGAAGCTCAGGATGGCTCTACAGGCGTGATTACAGGCCAGCACGTCGTAGACAGCGGATACGACATCACTTACAAGGCGATGAGCTACGCAGGTATAGCAATCGTGGACGGTGTTCAGTCCACATACTGGAACGAGCCGATGTCCTTCCCTGTCACAATGACAAGAAAATCTGAGGCTGCCATGCAGAGAGCTGCCGTTCCGGCTGTCGTAAAGCACGACCTCAAGGCCAAGAAGACTGCCCTTGTGATGAGAATGAATCGTCAGGTAAGATAATTACCTGTTCGGAAACTGCCGATATTACTGCTCCCGTCTGCCGGAATGGATATGACGGGAGTAATTTTTATATTGTGGATTTGAAGCAATCGCAGTATCTTTGTCTGCTTGAAGTGAAGTCTATTTTATAAAAAATAACACCCAGATGAAAAACTTTCTCCATACACTTTTCATGACATGCTGTCTGATCGCCACCGGCTGTAAACAAGGGCCTCAGACTTCTCCAAAAGAGGATAATTTTTACGAAACATTCACAGTAAGTCTGACAGAAAGGACCCTTACAACAGGTTACTCCGCAGCCATAAGCGGAGTGCAGACAGTCGAGATCAGGCCACAGGTAAGCGGAATGATCACCGACATCCTGATAGAGGAAGGAGAAAACGTCAGGAAGGATCAGGTGCTCTTCGTCATAGACCAGACACCATATAAGGCAGCATATGAAATTGCGGTTGCCAATGTGAAGAGCGCCGAGGCGGCACTTTCCACAGCACAGCTCATCCTTGAAAGCAACAAAGGGCTCTACGAGCAGGATGTCATTTCAGAATTCGATCTGATGACAGCACAGAACAACCTCATCGAGGCGGAAGCCAGACTTGCCTTATGCAGGGCCGAAGAAGTCAATGCAAGCAACAACCTGTCATATACCGAAGTACGCTCTCCTGTGAACGGAGTGGCGAGCATGATTCCGTACCGTGTGGGGGCTCTTGTGAGCAGCAGCATAGCACAACCGCTTGTGACGGTGTCGGACGACAGCAGGGTCTATGCCTATTTCTCCATGGCTGAGAACCAGATGCTCGACATGGTGCAGCAGTACGGTTCTCTAGACAAGGCCATCAGGCAGATGCCGGAAGTCGAACTGATAATGAGCAACGGAGACCGTTACGAGCACACCGGAAAGATCAACGCGATCAGCGGAACCATCAGCGAGAGCACCGGTTCGGTGAGCATCAGGGCGGTATTCAACAACCGCAATCACCTCCTGCGCAACGGAGGAAGCGGAACCATCATCATCCCAAGTACCCTGACCGACTGCATGGCAATCCCCCAGACAGCGACATACGAGCTGCAGGACCGTGTCTTCGTATATAAGGTCGTGGACGGAAAGGCTTCGGCTACAGAAATCCGGATTGCTCCGCAGAACAACGGAACCGAGTACATCGTCGAAAGCGGCCTTGAGGTCGGTGATGTCATAGTGGCGGAAGGCGCAGGACTCATCAAGGAAGGAACAGTGATCAGGAGCAAAAACATGGAGGGACAGGAATAATGAATATAAAGACATTCATAGACCGTCCGATATTTTCCGGGGTAATCTCTGTAATCATAGTCCTGCTGGGAGTGCTGGGACTGGCCGGACTGCCCATCGAGCAGTTCCCGGAAATCGCGCCACCTACCGTAAGCGTGTCTGCAGCATACGCCGGAGCAAATGCAGAGACAGTGCAGAAAAGTGTGCTGGTTCCGCTCGAAGAAGCGATAAACGGAGTGGAGGACATGATGTACATGGTGTCTTCTGCCACAAACTCCGGCTCTGCAAGCATACAGATCTATTTCCGGCAGGGAACTGACGGAGACATGGCCATGGTGAACGTGCAGAACAGGATAGCATCTGCACAGAGCCTCCTTCCTGCCGAGGTCACCAAGAGCGGTGTCACTGTGAGAAAGAGGCAGACCAGTACCATCAAGGCCCTGGCCGTATATAGCCCGGACAATTCATTTGACAGGAAATTCATTGTCAACTACCTGAAGATCAACATCGAGCCACGTCTCTCACGAGTGGCTGGAGTAGGAGAAGTCGATGTCCGCGGAGGTGACTATTCTCTGCGTATATGGCTGGATCCGGGCAAGATGGCGAAATACGGCCTCATGCCGTCAGACATATCTTCTGTCCTGGCGGAGCAGAATCTCGAAGCCCCGACCGGCACACTCGGAGCCGAGTCCGAGAACACCTTCAGATATGTGCTCAAATACCGCGGACGTTATGAGGATGTGACTGATTATGAAAACATGGTCATACGCGCTGAGAGCAACGGTACCGTCCTTCGTCTGAAGGATGTCGCTACAATCGAGCTCGGAGAGAGGAGCTATGACTACTCAGGACGCGTGAACGGACATCCCGGAACGACGCTGACCATTTCGCAGACATCCGGATCGAATGCCAACGAGATCATCATGGAGATCGACAAGGTTGTGGAAGAAATCCGCAAGGATCTTCCGAAGGGTCTGGAGATCGTCGACCTGATGAGTACCAAGGACTTCCTCGACGAGTCCATCAAGAACGTCCTGATAACCCTGCTGGAGGCTATCCTGCTTGTGATCCTCGTGGTATACCTCTTCCTTCACAGCTTCCGTTCGACAATCATTCCGACGATATCCATCCTCGTGTCGCTTCTGGGAACATTCGCCTTCCTCATGGTGGCGGGCTTCAGTCTGAACATGATCACCTTGTTTGCACTCGTCCTTGTCATCGGAACGGTGGTGGACAACTCGATTGTCGTGGTGGAGGGTGTCCAGGCCAAATTCGACATCGGCTATAAATCTGCATATAAGGCGACAGTGGATTCGATGAACGAGCTTACGACGGCCCTCATCGCGACTACATTCGTCTTCATGGCGGTATTCATCCCTGTAAGCTTCATGGGAGGTACGACAGGAGTGTTCTACAAGCAGTTCGGACTGACGATGGCGGTTGCGGTGGGCATATCGCTCATAAACTCGCTCACCCTCTCCCCCGCCCTGTGCGCCATCCTGATGCACCCGCCTAAAGAGAACGGAGAAGGCAAGGAGAGCTTTTCCGAAAGGTTCCACAAGGCCTTTGATGCCGGATTCAACACCCTGATAGCAAGATACAAATACATTGTGCTCGTCTTTATCAAGCACAGATGGATCACCGGCATCCTGCTTGTCATCGCATGCGGAGGCCTGTACTACCTCATGACTACGACCAAGACCGGACTCGTTCCGAAGGAGGACATGGGTTCCATCAACATGGACATCAGGACTCCTCCGGGAACAAACATCGCCGAGACCGAGAAGGTTCTTGAAGAAATCGACAACAGGGTAAGGGAAATACCTCAGATCAAGGTATATTCAAGAACCACAGGATGGGGTGCCATGTTCGGTCAGGGCTCATCTACAGGAAACTTTGTGTTCCGTCTCAAGGACTGGAAGGACAGGAAGGGCAAAGGCGACGACATAGACTCAGTGATCAAGGAGATGTACGCCAGAACGGCAGACATCACATCCGCCGACATCATGATATACACCCGAGGCATGATCCCGGGATATGGAGCCAGCAGCGGATTCGAGGTCTATGTCCAGGACCAGAAGGGAGGTACCCTTGAGGACCTTCAGAAGGTCACCAACGACTTCATCGTCGAACTGAACAGACGTCCTGAGGTGAGCCGTGCAAAGACATCGTTCGACACAAAATTCCCTATGTATCTGGTGGAAGTCGATGCGGTACAGTGCAAGAGAAACGGGATCTCACCGGGCAATGTGCTCAACGTACTCGCCGGATACGTCGGCGGAAGCTATGCGTCAAACATGAACAGGTTCTCGAAACTCTACCGTGTGATGCTCCAGGCCGCTCCCGAGTACCGTCTTGACACAGAGTCCCTCCAGAACATGTTCGTGCGTAACGACAAGGGCGAGATGTCGCCGATAAACCAGTATCTCAAGCTTACGAGGATATATGGCCCTCAGTCCATCTCGCGATTCAACCTCTTCACCGCCATCTCCATCAACGGACAGGCCGCTGACGGATACAGTTCCGGACAGGCCATCCAGGCCGTACGTGAAGTTGCCGACAAGGTACTTCCTGCAGGATACGGATACGAATTCGGAGGAATGTCCCGCGAGGAAGCATCAGGCGGAAGTTCCGTCGCAGTCATCTTCGTGATATGCGTCGTCTTCATCTACCTGATCCTCTGCGCATTATATGAAAGCCTGTTCATTCCTGCAGTCATCATCCTCTCGATTCCTTTCGGAGTCACCGGAAGTTTCCTCTTCGCGAGGATGTTCGGACTTGAGAACAACATCTACCTTCAGATCGGACTTCTCATGCTGATAGGACTCCTTGCCAAGACAGCGATCCTCCTGACCGAGTTCGCATCCCAGAAGAGAGCAGAAGGAATGAGCATAGCGGCAGCGGCGATGACAGCTGCAAAGGCTCGTCTGAGACCTATCCTCATGACCGCCCTCACCATGATATTCGGTATGCTTCCGCTCATGTTCTCTACCGGAGTGGGTGCGAACGGAAACATATCCATAGGAGTGGGAACCGTAGGAGGAATGTTCATCGGAACCATAGCCCTTCTTTTCCTCGTACCTGCCCTCTTCATCGTGTTCCGGCACATCGAGGAAAAGGTCATGCCCAAAAAGAAAAACACTGAAATTCAATAGCAATGCGGAAAACCATATATAAGATGATCATCGTGACAGCTGCACTGCTGTCATTGGGCAGCTGCAGTCTGTACAGACAATATGAAAGGCCGAAACTTCACTATGTGGACAGTCTGTACAGAAGACTTCCCGACCTGCAGGACAGTACCTCGATTGCCGAACTGTCCTGGACGGAATTCTTCGCCGACACCACATTGCAGGAATGGATCAGGCTGGGAGTGTCGTTCAACACCGACCTCAGTATAGCCAGGCTTAAGGTAGAGCAGGCGCAGGCCACATTGTATGCAGCCCAGAGGGCATTCTTCCCAAGCTCAGCCTTCAGCGCAGGAATCGGATCCCAATATGACGGCAACGGTGCAGACCTGTCAATGTATGCCGCCCCTTCATTCTCCTGGGAAGCCGACATATTCGGAAAGCTCACCAATGCAAAAAGGTCGGCAGCGGCAGCCATAGAGCAGAGCACTGCATATAGGCAGGCCGTTCAGGCCCAGCTCATATCCACAATAGCCCAGACCTATTATACTCTCCTGATGCTTGACGAGCAGCTCGCTATCAGCCAGCGTACCCAGAAGACATGGGAAGAGAACATACGTACACTGGAAGCGCTGAAGATGGCCGGCAAGACCAACGAGGCTGCAGTACTTCAGGCAAAGGCGAACATGCTGGATGTGCAGAATTCCACCTATGTTCTTCATCAGAAGATCTTCGAGACAGAAAACGCCTTTGCATCGTTGATAGGCATGGTGCCGATATGCATAGACAGGGGCAATCTGGAAGACCAGCACTTTCCGGAACAGCTCTCAGGAGGTCTTCCGGCAGAGATCCTCAGCAACAGACCGGATGTAAGACAGGCGGAGATGAAGCTCGCCCAGACGTTCTATGCAACAAATCAGGCAAGGGCCGCCTTCTATCCGTCTGTAAAGCTGGACGGTACACTCCGGTTCGACCCGGGCAGATTCATCGCGGACCTCGGGGCCTCACTGCTCCAGCCTCTTTACGCAAGAGGTCTGAACAAGGCTCAGTTACGCAGAGCTGAAGCCGAACAGACAATCGCGCTGTATCAGTTCAGGCAGAGTCTTCTGGACGCCGGAGTGGAGGTGAACAATGCCCTGATAGCATTGAAGACTGCTCAGAGCAGAGTGAAGATAGACAAGAAGCAGATCGTGCATCTCCAGGCCGCAGTCTGGAACACCCAGCTGCTGATGAAGCACGGAAACACCAACTACCTTGAGGTGCTGACGGCTCAGCAGAAGCTCCTGCAGGCCGAACTCTCCGAAGTCGCTGACAGATATGAAGAGATACGCAGCGTGATCAATCTCTACCACGCCCTGGGAGGAGGATACGACTGATATGAAAGGAACAGCCCCGGAAGCCATCTGACTTCCGGGGCTGTCTGTAAATCTATTCCGACATCTTTCGGAGGAAACATTCTATGGTGTTCTCCATCAGGCAGGTTATGGTCATAGGGCCGACACCTCCCGGAACCGGAGTGATGACTGAAGCCTTAGGCTCCACGGCAGCATAGTCCACATCTCCGCAGAGCTTGCCTGTCTGAGGATCGCGGTTGACTCCGACGTCTATCACTACCGTTCCTTCCGACACCATGTCCGCAGTCACGAACTTCGGGCGTCCTATAGCCACCACAAGAATCTCAGCTCCACGGGTGACTTCCGGAAGATCGACCGTGCGGCTGTGGGTTATGGTCACGGTCGCGTTCTCGTCGAGCAGGAGTTTGGCAACCGGCAGCCCCACGATGTTGCTCCTGCCTATCACCACGGCTCTTTTGCCCCTGATGTCCACTCCGGCCACCTTCAGCATCTTTATGATGCCCTTCGGCGTACAAGGGAGTATGCAGTCCTGCTTCTGCCAGAGCGCGGCCACATTAAGCGGATGGAAGCCGTCCACATCCTTTTCCCTGGCGATGGTGGCGATGACCTTGTCCTCGCTGATGTGCTTAGGAAGAGGGAGCTGGACGAGGATGCCGTCCACGGAATCATCGGCGTTGAGCTCTTCGATGAGTCCAAGAAGTTCCGCCTCGGAGATGGTCTCCGGCTTGCGGATCGTAGTGTTTCTTATTCCCACATATTCGGAAGCCTTCGCCTTGCCGGTAACATATGATACACTGCCCGGATCCTCTCCGACGAGGATCACCACCAGATGGGGCACCCGCCCGTATTTTTCCGGGAATGTGGCCACTCGGGCCTTCATTTCATCTTTCAGACGCGCTGAAAGTTCTTTTCCTGATATCATCTTTGCCATTGTCTTCGTCATTTATATTCCACTGAACGGAATGGTGTCAGAGCACTCTCCAGCCGATGTCACGGCGGTAGAAGAGGTTGTCACAACCTATTGATTCAACTGCTGCAAGAGCCTTGTCATGTGCCTCCTGGAGGTCGGCTCCAAAACCGACCACCATGAGGACACGGCCTCCGGACGTATAGTATTTCCCGTCCTTGAGCGATGTACCCATGTGGAACACGCGTATATCTTCAGGAAGCCTGTCAAGGCCTGATATCTCATATCCCTTGTCATATGAACCCGGGTAGCCTTCTGATGCCATGACGAAACCCATGGTGACTTCCTTCTTCCATTCGATTGACGGCATAGGAGTGTGGTCAGCCACTGCCGAGAATATGTCATAGATGTCAGTTGCCAGACGCGGGAGCACGACCTCTGTCTCAGGGTCTCCGAAACGGCAGTTGAACTCTATCACCTTAGGTCCCTGAGGCGTCTTCATCAGCCCCCCGTAGAGGACGCCAGTGAACGGGCATCCTTCTGCAACCATTGCAGCTGCCGTAGGCTTCATGACCTTCTCAAGAGAGAATTCAAGGTCCTGATCGGTAATGATGGGAACCGGAGAATATGCACCCATTCCGCCTGTATTGGGACCCTTGTCACCTTCATAGGCTCTCTTGTGGTCCTGTGAAAGGGTCATAGGCCAGACCTCGGTTCCGTCCACAAAGCACATGAACGAGAACTCCGGACCTGTCAGGAACTCCTCCACCACGACCTTGCCCTTGCCGAACTTGTCGTCGAGAAGCATATCCTTGAGGGTCGCCTCGGCTTCCTCAAGAGTTTCCGGTATGACCACACCCTTGCCTGCTGCAAGTCCGTCGTACTTCAGAACCACAGGGAAAGAACCCTTCTTCACATATTCCAGGGCTGCATCATAGTCTTCAAAAGTCTCGAATGCCGCAGTCGGAATGTCGTATTCAGCCATCAGCTGTTTGGCGAAATCCTTGCTCGCCTCAATTGTAGCCGCCGCCTTGGACGGGCCGAATATCCTCAGGCCGGCAGACTTGAATGCATCCACCACTCCTGCAGCCAGGGCTACTTCCGGGCCGACGACCGTGAGGTCGACAGCATTCTCAAGCGCAAAGGCCTTCAGACCTTCCACATCCGTATCCTTGATTGAGACGCACTCAGCCTGTGCTGAGATGCCGGCATTTCCAGGTGCGCAATAAATCCTGCCGACCTGTGGAGAACGGCTCAACGCATCAACGATAGCATGTTCGCGTCCGCCGCCACCTATTACAAGTACCTTCTTCATAGATTATACTCAAGTTTCGCAAGTGATAATTGTTCAATAAGACTTGCGAAGATACGACTTTTCCCGCAGAATTCATATATCAGTCTTTTTTTGTATATTAGCGGAGCATAAATATCAGACAATGAAACGAATATACGCATCGGTCATACTTTCTCTGTACTGTCTCTGTGCGGCAGCCGGCGACAGAGGTACGGATTCCCTCGCCTTCCTCAACGCAGACTGGCAGATCATCGGACTGAAGAAAGGAGCTTCCGCAGCATATGCGGGCATCAGGATGTTCGACTCGCAGCAGAGCATTTCAGTCATCAGATACCCGGGCAGACGATTCCGTACAAGGCTCGTACACAGTCCTGCGGACAAGGCGGGAGCCACCAGCAGGATAGCAGAGGAGCACGGCGCGGAAATGGCCATAAACGGAGGTTACTTCAACATGAAGGAACTTGTCCCGTGCGTATACTTCAGGGTAGGAAAGGAAGTCTACAGCGTCACGGACACTTCGGAAGCATTCAGGGTAAACGGTGTCGTGGGCCTGAAGGACAGGAGGGGGAAAAGGATAGGTGTCAGGAGCTGCCTTCCTTCACAATATCAGGACATTGCAGGAAAATGGCATTCTGTGATGGCGACAGGCCCCATGCTTATTGAAGAGGGCATGATCCTTGTGCCGGAGTTCACCAGCCCGGACGGCAAAGGCAAGGGCACCGATGCCTTCAATGACAGGAGGCATCCGCGCACAGCCATAGGCCATGACGGCAAGGGCAACATCATCATGGTGGTCATAGACGGAAGACATCCGGGGAAGGGAGACGGGGCAAGCATCTACGAAACCGCCCTTATCTGCAGCTTCCTCGGGATGACCGACGCCATCAATCTGGACGGAGGAGGTTCCTCGGCGATATGGTGCGAAGACACAGGAGTCCTGAATCATCCTTCCGACAACAAGGTCTTTGACCACGCAGGAGAAAGAACGGTTCCGAACATCATAGGAGTCTTCCGATGAGAGGCATCAGTATTTGATGAGCAGCTGGGAAATGTAGTTCCTGTACTCGATAGGAGTCATCATCTTGCGCTTGGTGAAGATGCGGATGAAGTTGGACTTGTTGTTGAATCCGCAGTCATAACAGATCTCGGATGCGCTGAGGGATGTACTCGCCAGGAGATCGCAGGCCTTGGCGACACGGAGATTGTTGACATAGGTGATGAAGGATATTCCCGTCTTCTTCTTGAAGAAATGACTGAAGGCTGACTCGGACATGTTCACAAGAAGGGCGACATCGGCGAGGCTTATCTTCCTGGACAGGTTCTCTTCGATATATCTGCACACCTTGCTTATCCTTCTGGACTTGGACTGGCTTATAAGTACTTCTGACTCATACATATTTGTAACCAGCTTGCGTCTTGATGCATGGGCGAGCGAGTTCAGGATCTCAAGAAACTTGGTCGCCGTGCCGAAGCCCTGCATCCTGGTCAGTTCGATAATCTCATCCTTGATCCTGACGGCATCCTCGCCATAGAACTGCAGCCCCTGCATGGAATCCACCAGCATCTGGCGTATCGGCATGAACAGTCGCTTGCTGATCATCTGGAAGTTGAGAAGTTCCTTTGAGAACTGTATGGTTATGACATGATTGGTCACGAGGTCGGATTTCCACACATGCGGAACATAGGGTCCGGTCATCACGATGTCCAGATCCGCAAAGCTTTCCTCCGAATCACCGACCACACGGGTACCCTCCGTCTTCATCACCACATTGATCTCATACTCCGGATGACAATGGATGGGATAATCGAACTTCGCATCGGGATGATTCAAAATAATAAAAAGATCGTCGCTTGTGATCGGAACTATTTCCTGTTGGATATCATTCATAATCAATGGCAGTAAGCTATACAAAAATAAAGATTATTCAGCCAACTCCATCGCGATATTCAAAAAAGTATAATTCTTTGCCCTTTCTGTACAACCTATTCCATATCAGTCAGGACAATCAGGCTGCGAGCAGGAGAAATCAGGGAGACCCTATTACCTTCCAGCTGATCCTCATGTATGGCAGGCAGACCATCCGGGCCATAAGCGAGGTTGTCCTCCTCATACACATAGCTCCGTCCCTGACGGATCTCCGCAGGAAGCTCCACTTCGAGCCGACGCTCACGGTCAGACCAGTTGACTGCAGCAAAGGTGTATCTCCCGTCCTTGACTGCAGCACACATCCTCAACTCCTCTGCCGGTCCGCATTCAATCGAAAGGATGTCACATCCTGCAGGGAAATACCTGCACATGAGGGTCCAGGCATGGAACCAGGGGCGCACTTCTTCCTCAGTCTCACTGCCGAACACTTCCTTACCGAGAATATTCCAGAATCCCCATACCTTTATGTTCTGCGGAATTCCCGTATCTCCCACCGAGTGGGCGGCATCGTCCAGCATCCATACAGCCATGCCGGAAAGTCCGCTGTTCATCACATCCATTGCAAGAAGAGACATGTCGAGACCATAGAAACAGTCATAGACCATCATGTTGCTGTCAAGGCCACCGGCATAAGGATGTTCATCCGCCCTGCGGAGATTCTCCTTAAGAAGGAGGGAGTCCTCCGGATTCTCATACTTGAAGCCGGCCTCTCCGAGAATCATTTTCTTGCCTTCCGGCACAAGAGAACGCAACTTGCGGAGTTTCTCCGCATATGAACCGTCCCTCACCTCAGCCTGGCCCGGATAGGCATGAATGTCATATATGCCTACGATATCGTCTATCTCTTCAGCCGTACGGCTGATCCAGTCCGCCGCGGCAAGACCTGTGCGGGGGTGGACCCAGTGGACCACTACATCGGGAGCAGCCAGGGAGACCTTTTCCTTCAGACCGGGGTAGGAGGCCATCTGAGCATCGAAGAGACGCGCCATCGAGATCCACAGGTCGAGGTCTCCGTCTGTGGTGGCCCAGTCTCCGTCCGGTTCGTTGAAGATCACGAAGTGCTTTATGCAGTCGAAGTCGAGGTCGTTTACAAGGTGATTCAGATAGTCCACCGACATCTCCACCCATCTTTCCGAGTCCTTCATAGAAGGAGAAGGAGGATTGAACTCGCCATATATCACCGTGATCTCATTGTCCTGGCAATACTGCAGGATCCTGCACAGCTTCTCAATGTTCCTGTCACGGTCATATGCGTTCCCGGCAGCATCCCAATACAGATACCGGCTGTTTATCATGCAGCGCACATAGCCCATGCCCATCACATCCACTCTGGCGGTCAGCACATCCCAGTCTTCCTGCGAGAGGTCGCAGCCCCAGGATATCGCTTCATCGTACGGATCCCATTCAGCACCGTTACCGATGTAGTCGTGGTTTATGACATCATCTGTGACCTTCACCTTTACCGTATCCGATGCACAGGCAGCCAAAAGGAGCACGGCAAGCGGAATCATTATTCTTCTGAGCATAGACATTCGTTCTTGAGATAATCCAACAATTCATTCAATGGGCAGGTGGCTACACCGACAAACCTGTCAGCGGCTCCGTAGTAGACATACAGAATCCCGTCCAGGACCACATTGCCCACAGGGAAGATGCAACGGCTGTAGAATCCGTCCGTCTCATACGGATATTCAGGACACATTATCGGTTCTTTCGTCCTCGCTATGACCTTAAGAGGATCATCCTTGTCGAGGAGCATGGCGCCGACGCAATACTCGGCCTTGTCGCCGCCGGCTACTCCATGATAAAGTACAAGCCAGCCGTCTTCGGTCAGGACGGGAGGAGTGCTGCCGCCTATCTTCTCCTCCCAGCTGCCTTTTCTTCCGGTGATGAGGAGATGGCTTTCCTTGCCTTCCCAGTCCATTATGTCATCCGAGAACTTTATCCATATGGAAGGATAATCCACCCCGTATCTGGCACCGACATACTGCTTCGGCCTGTGCATGAGCACATACTTTCCTCCCACCTTTTCAGGAAAGAGGATCACATCCCTGTCATCAAGCACCGGAGAAGTGATCCTTCCCAACCTTCTGAAGGTACGGAAGTCCTTGGTCACGGCAAGACCGGTGTTGCCTATGTTGCTTTTCAGGGACATGGGTGAATCTTCGCCACATTCAGGAAGGAGCACTACATCATGAGGGAAGGTCCAGTACTGTCCGGGATGATGGATCCTGTAGGCATAGGTCACATAGAATTCATCCCCGAACTTGACTATCCTCGGATCCTCGACACATCCTGCATCGGGGCCGTCGGCGCTCGGGCTGAAGACCGGGGTCACGCAGGCGCGCTCAAAATGGAAGCCGTCGGTACTTGTCGCCAGACCGAGACGTATCACATGCTCGGGATCATCACCCGCAGCCCGGTACAGCATATAGAATACTCCGTCGTCATAGATGACTCCCGGATTGCAGGTCACCAGATTCTCCCATTGATTGGCCGGATTGGGAGAAAGTATGGGATTATGCTCATACTTAGTAAGTTTCATAAATCGACATTTTTAACTGAATACAACCAAAAGCAGCAGACTGACGATAACCAGCGCTGTTCCCCAGACACGATAATTGTTCCACAATGGTGTTCCTCGCATCTGTCTGCCTTCCTCCCTGAAATCCTTGAAGGAGAATACGGTGTTCTCGAGTCTGTCCTGCCCTGGAGCCGGAGACTTCAGACTGACGAGGCAGATGACAAGAATGCTGAATAGGAACAGTATCGGTATCATGAAGAGGAAGTGAAGGTCACCGAATATATCCTCCCTGAAGAACAGGAGGATCACTGCGAGTACCAGTCCGCTGATCAGGCCTGCAAAGGCGCCGTCGGCATTGGTCCTGCGTGAGAAGATGCCGGTCAGGAAGGCAGCCACCACAGGCGGAGCTATATACGATATCATCTCCTGGTAGTACTTCAGGAGTGAATCGAAGCGGCTGATGTTCGGAGCCCACAATGCAGCTATGACCAGGATGACCACCGTGGCGATCTTTCCGGTACGGACCAGGGTGCGTGAATCCGCTCCGGGCTTCATCTGGGCATAGAAGTCCATGGTGAAAAGCGTGGAAGCCGAATTCAGGATGGCGCTGAGGGTGGACATCAGGGCGGCAAGCATTGCCGACAGCAAGACACCCAGCAGGCCGGCCGGAAGGAGTTTCATGACCATCATCGGATAGACCATGTCCGGATTGTCTATCCCGGGGAAGAAATGGCGCGCCATCACGCCCGGGAATATGATGATGAAGAGGGTCAGAAGGGTGAGGAAACCGCAGAACATGACACCCTTACGGCCTTCGTTGACACTTTTCGCACTGAGGACTCTCTGGACCAGGGTCTGGTTGTTGGCCCAGAAATAGAGGCCGGAAATCGGCATGCCTATGAAGAGGCCCAGCCAAGGAGTCGCCGGATCGTCCATAGGACGGACAAGCTTCATGGACACATCACCGTCGCTCATCAGGCCTGCAATATATTCCCCGCCCCCGGAGAGGAAGCATACGGCCGTGAGTATCACCGAGCCGGCTATGAGTATGACGGCCTGGATCAGTTCCGCACTGATGGCAGAAGAAAGGCCGCCCGGGATGGTGTACGATGCAGCAAGGAGGGCGAAGATGCATATGATGAGTCCAAGGTCTGCGGACGGGAATATAAGCTTGATTATAAGCGCGGCGGCGTACATCGCTCCGGCCGCATCCAGAAAGACGTTCCCTACGATGCTGATTGCCGAGAAATAGAACCTCGAACGCTTGTCGTATCGTTTTTCAAGAAACTCGGGGATGGTGAAGATCCCGGACTTTATGTACAGCGGAAGCAGGAATATGGCGAAGAACACCATCACTATCACACCTCCGGTGAGGTTGTAGTTAAATACGGCTATGCCAGTGTGGTAGGCATCGGCAGACTGCCCGATGAGGGTGGTGCTGGAGATGCTGGCGGCAAAGAGCGAGAGTCCCACGACCCACCATGGCATCGTCCTTCCGGCAAGGAAATAGGACCCTGCATCCTTGCTCTTTCCATGACGAAGCCCCCACCAGGTTATGAAGACCAGGTAGAGGGCTATTATGATCATGTCAATTATTCCTAATGAGAAACCTTTCATATGTCAGATCATTCCGCATCCCACACATAAGTGGCGGCTGAGCCCGGCTCGAGCCTTATCCTTGCAAATTTACCATTATATTGGATATTTACCTCCTTTCTCGACCATGAATCGTTAGAAAGTATCATCACAATCTTTCCCTGAGGGGTGAGAAAGGTCACATTGTCGGGAACATCTGCCTTCTCGATGACGTTGGTACGCCACATCTGAGGATGCTGCTCGTCTTCGCAGATGGAGATCGCCCTCTCGCCCGGTGCTGTGGAGAAGATGCGCTTCGAACCCGGAGGCACGAGTCTGGATGCGTGGGCTATCACATAATATGCAAGGTTTCTTGTGACCTTGTCGCCGTCGATGGTTATCGCGCCCTGACACATGGAGCAGCCTCCGTTGTCAGTATGAGGGTCGTTCAGCGGGTCTGCGGCAAGGTTCCAGAGCACGACATTGCTGCTCCAGTTGCGGGTGACGCCGATGATGAGCCTCCTTACCGGCCATGCGATGTCGATATGGTCCATCCCCGGACGCTCGACCGTCATCTGCTCGGTGAAATATATCTTTTTGTCCGGACGGGCCTCATAGACATAGGACATGGCGCTGAGGTCTCCCCTGTAGTGGTGGTAGGCGGCCCCGGAAACATACTGGGCCGCTTCCGGATCGTTATATATCGCAAGGGCATAGTCCGGACGGTCACAGTTATGGTCGAATACCACTATCTCAGTGTCAAGGCCGGCCTTTCTGAATTCCGGTCCAAGGTGATTCTTCACGAATTCCGCCTGGTCTGCAGGGTCCCAAGGCATGCTCGGAGTGTTTCTCGAGTTCAGAGGCTCGTTCTGGATGGTGACAGCATCTATATGGATTCCCTCTTTCTCCATGGCCTGCACGTACTTCACAAAGTATTCTGCATAGACCTGGTAACAGTCCTTGCGCAGCTTTCCTCCACGCACATCACCGCTTTCCTTCATCCACACAGGAGCGGACCAAGGAGAGGACATTATCCTGATGGAAGGATTGAGGCCAAGTATCTCATTCATGACAGGGACCACGTCCTTGAGGTCCTGGGACAGCGAGAAATGCTTCAGCTTGAAGTCCTCCTTCCCTTCCGGAAGGTCATCATACGAGAACACGAAGCTGTTGAGGTCTGAGGCTCCGAGGGTGAGGCGGATGTAGCTGAACGCCATGCCCTCCTTCGGGTCGAACATCTCACGGAGGATCTCATGACGTGCCGAAGGAGTCATCTTCATGAGATGCTCCGCACTGCCGCCTGTCAGGGCAAATCCGAATCCGTCCATTGTCTGGTAGCTCCTTGCAGGATCCACCACTATGTAGGCCGCCCTTTCGTTACGTTTCTCTTCAAAATCCGCGACCTTTCCCTGAGGGGTGAAGAGATTTGACCTGTCGGGTGAGGTCACCCATGAAGATATCGTCTGTGCAGATACGCATATGCCCGAAAGCATCACGGCCGCTGCTGTAATCATACGTTTCATATCGCTATCCGTTTAAAACCAGTTGTCCTCTACTATTCTTCTTGCTTCCTTGTCGATGTCGGAAGTCATGTAGCATCTGTCATCGAGTATCATCATCCGTCCTTCCTCCGTCGTGTACGGCTCCCATTCAGGAAGGCGCCTTGCAGACGGCACACCGGTACGCATGAAGTTAAGGAGTGCTTCTGACATCTTCATCGAAAGCCTGTACGGAGCGTTTCCTCCGCCATTGTGGGTCACCATCCTGTCAGTGTTCATGAGCCAGAATGATATGTCGATGCAATGGAAGGCCCTGTGTCGGCCGTCAAACAGAGGGGATTCCCAGCCGAACCATCCCATATATACAGGAGCGTCCTGGCGGCATCTCGCATCGGCAAGCTTGACCATGCCATAGCGGTGAGAGACTGCGAAAGCCCAGATCTCGACAGGCCGTGCATCATGGAAGACCGCGCGGTAGCCGTTTATCACAGCCACGGGGTCCTTGTAGGTTCCGGAGAGTTTCTCAGCCACGCCCTCGAAGGTAATATCCTCATATTCAGGATTATCCCTATTGGGGTTCCACTCATGGAAGGTACTGCACAGAAGCATAGGCACATCGGACGTTGTCCCTTCGAAGAACTCGCCAGAAGGGATGTCTATGTCATTGCCGACAGGAGCGAAGCCTGCACGATAGCCGGAATCCGCCCTGAGGCTTCTCTGCGCCCTCATGGCAAGCGCAAGATACTCTTCCCACGGCATGTTCTGAAGCGAATCGATCTCGGATGGCTTGAGGGAGGCTTCGCGCAGTATCGCTTCTCCCAGAGCCGCAGAATAGCGGGAGTCGTTTGCACGTGTAGCATCTCCGCTTAGGGCTACAGCCTTATGGAACAGTCCTTTGGCTGCAGGCATGGCGCAAAGCATGCTCACCTTCGAACCGCCTCCCGACTGTCCCATGATGGTGACGTTGGAAGGATCTCCTCCGAAGTTCTCTATATTATCTCTCACCCATTCAAGGGCCGCCACGATGTCAAGCATACCCACATTTGCAGAGTGTCTGTACTTCTCTCCTCCCACCGACGAGAAGTCGCTGAAACCGAAGGCATTGAGGCGATGGTTCACCGAGCAGAAGACAATGTCTCCCCTGCGGGCGATATTCTCTCCATTGTAGCCGTCCTGCTCTATGCCGTTTCCCTTGGCAAATCCGCCTCCATGAAGCCAGACGAGCACCGGACGCTTTCCTCCGTCCTTCAGGCCCGGGCTCCACACATTCAGCCTCAGGCAGTCTTCGCCCATCATGTCATAGTTCCAGTGGTCAGTGAACATATAGTAAGACTCCGGGCGACGGTCATAATATTCCTGCGGGGCTGATTCTCCGAATGCCACTGCCGGACGGACGCCGTCCCAAGGCTGGGGCGGCTGAGGAGGCATGAAGCGGTTTGCCCCGGATGTCGGAGCCCCGTAAGGAATGCCATGGAAGCAGTACACATCGTGAAGGATGTAGCCGCGCACCTTTCCGTAGGCCGTTTCTGTCACAGCGATGTCTTCACCTATATACACCTGCTGCCTTGACAGGGGATAGACTCTCCCCTTCTCTCCTGCGCACGACGACAGCACAGCCGCTGCCGCCAGAAGGCACAATAAACCCGTATTTCTCATAGTGTCATCGATTAATGTGGTCGTTTTCTGATGGATATTTCCATCTGACCGCGAAGTTACCGAATTATATTCCTCGGGGCATTGTACTTTTTTGTCGGATGGTTATGCATTTTCCATAACGTTCAAAAATGTACAATCATTTGACCGAAGTCACAACCCGCGTCCTGTCCACAAAAATTACTTTTGTGTACTTATTATGCCTTGACGGCGGAAACTATTAACCAAAAATACAAACTAAAACACCACGTTATGAAGAAGAATTTAAGACATCTGTTTCTTGCAGCTGTTGCAGTCCTGGCCTTCTCTTCATGTGAAGAGCAGCCGCGCAACACTGAAGAACTGATTGATCCTTGGCTTCGCGAGCGTACACCGGTGAATCTGCGACTCGAGTCACAGATCGGTGCGGCTGTCATTACCGACAACTGGCGCAACGACCAGGAGGGATCAGTTGTGGTAAGTCTGATTACCGGAGGACTCGACATGTCCGCGGTAAAGGTGGTCGCCCTAGACTTTGAGTTCCCGGACAGCGAGTATTGCCCTAAGGCGGACATAGCTCCCGGCAGCACGATCGACCTGAGCGACGGCACTGCGGACTTCACCGTCACTGCCTACAACGGCGAGACGCGTACCTACACCATCAGCTACTCGCAGTTCAAGGACCCTCTCGAGGGAACCTACAGCTTCACTCAGATCGGAGGACTCCTCGACGCAAGCGCCCCTATGAGCGCATTCATCATCCACGGAGGATGGGACGATGCCGAGGTAAGGTCTACCGTAATGGACAAATGGTGGCATTGGGGCGACGGCTACATGCCTACTGACGAAGACGACAACATCCTCAGCTTCAGACTTGAGGAAGCAGACGCCGAGACAGGAGCCACATTCGGAACCCTCTTCAACGAAGCCGGTCCTGACGGCAAGTATGCCAACTACATGTATCAGAACTGGAACGACATGAACGGCAAGTACCGCATCTTCCCTATAGGAAAGAGCCGCTGGGGAAAACCGGGCGACGGAAGCATCGTAGTGTATGCTTACGAGGATGAGAATTACGAGAATCCACTCTGGACTGTCAATCTCTATGAAGCCGGAGACTACACATTCTCGACCCAGACCATCACTGTCCCTGTGCTCGCATTCGGCCGAAGCCATCCGGGCCCGTTCGATGTGATCGACTACAACTGGCCTGACTCAAGATGGTTCACCGACAATGTCCGTAACACATTCTGGCTTGTCCGGAAGGACACTGACGATCCTCTGGAGAACCACTCTGAACTTCTAGCACAATAAGCAATGTCCGGAACTATGAGCATAACAGTCTTATCGATGGCCGCTTCACTGGTGGCCTTGCTGTCTTGTTCCGGTAACAGCCAGACACCGGAGCCGGAGCCTTCTGACTCAAGAAGCCTGACTGTGGCCGAAACAGTCGAGATCGCTCATAATGCAGGTTCATTCGCTGTGGATGCGAAGGCCAACTTCACCCTCACTGCAGATTCACAGGTAGACTGGATAGAGTTCGACAGGATCGAAGGAGACAAGGTGTGGTTCACCGTCGAGGAGAACAGGCACACCTCATCACGTGAAGGAAAGGTAAAGATAGGCGACGCTGCCGACAGATACTATTATAAGATGGTTACCGTCACACAGACCGCCAATCCTCACCCTACCGTCTCTCTCAAGATCGTCGACAAGAACGCCACTCCTGAGACAAAGGCTCTGTATGCCAATCTCTGGGCCTTGGCTGAGAAAGGATTCATGTTCGGCCACCACGACGACCTCTGGTACGGAAGATACTGGTACGACGAACCGGGCAACTCCGACACCAAGGCAGTATGCGGCGACTATCCTGGCGTGTTCAGCGTGGATTTCGCTGAAATCATGGACAACAGGCATGGCAGCCAGGCGAACGAGATCAGGCGCCGAGTGATCATCGAGGCCTACGACAGAGGAGAAGTCATCACGGCATGCTGTCACCTCAACAATCCCCTCACCGGAGGAGATTCATGGGACAACTCCAACAATGAAGTCGTGAAGAACATCCTTACCGAAGGCAGTGCGACCCGTACAAAATACCTTCAGTGGCTTGACAGATGCGCTGATTTCGCGAACAACCTCAAAGGTTCTGACGGAAAGCTCATTCCTATAATATTCCGTCCTTATCACGAGCACACCCAGACATGGTCGTGGTGGAGTTCTAAATGTACCACTGAGGCAGAGTTCATCGAATTCTGGCGTTTCACCGTGACTTATCTGCGTGACGTCAAGGGAGTGCACAACTTCATCTATGCCATCTCTCCACAGATGGATGCAGACTACGGCAACGGAGTGAAGGGAAGGCTCCTTCACAGATGGCCTGGAGACGACTATGTCGACTTCCTCGGAATGGACTGCTACCACTACAGCAACAAGCAGGCGTTCAAGAGCAACCTTACAGCCATGTCGGCTCTTTCTCTCGAGAAGATGAAGCCATGCGGAGTGACCGAGACAGGACCTGAGGGATTCGACTGGACCGACTACTGGACCGACCACATCCTCGCCTGCGCAAAAGGCAGCAGGGTAAGCATGATCGTGATGTGGAGAAACAAGTTCGTCGGCAGCAACGAATCTGACAGACACTTCTATTCAGTATATCCGGGACACCCGTCCGAGGACGATTTCCGTGCGATGTACGATGACCCTGCAACCTTCTTCAGTTCTGATCTCCCGGACATGTATTCAATGCCGGCATATTACGAGGTGAAGTAGACACAATCAGATTATTAATGACAAAAAATAACCAAAATGACCAGATCACTAAAATTATTCCTGCTCAGCTGCATCATGCTGCTGTGCGGAGTCATTGCAAGTCCGCTTTATGGCCAAAGCAGGACAGTCAGTGGCGTAGTGCAAGACGATAATGGAGATCCATTATATGGTGCATTTGTAGTTGAGAAGGGCACGACCAATGGTGTTTCGACCGACATAGACGGAAAATTCTCCATCGTCGCTCCTGCTGACGCAGTGCTTGAATTCCAGTTTATCGGCTACGTGACACAGGAAATACAGCTTACCGCTTCCGAGCAGCTGCTGTTGGTTCAGATGGAGACGGACGCCAACCTCATGGAAGAGGTGGTGGTGACCGCTTTCGCGACACAGAAGAAGATCAACGTGACAGGTGCCATCTCCGCTGTAAACGGAACTGACCTCGTAGCTTCCCCTGTGGCAAACATTTCAAACGCCCTCATAGGAAACACTCCTGGTGTCAGCGGTCTTCAGACCTCGGGAGAGCCGGGACGTAACCAGAGCAACATCTATGTGCGCGGTATCTCTACATATGGAGAATCCACACCGCTCATCATCATCGACGGAGTCGAGCAGGCTTCAGAGCAGGCATTCAGCGCATTCAATGCGATGGACGCGAATGAAATCGCCAGCATCTCCGTACTCAAGGACGCATCTTCGACAGCCGTCTACGGTGTGAGAGGTGCGAACGGTGTAATCATAGTGACAACCAAGAGGGGTCAGGTGGGCAAGCCTGTCATCAGCGCATCAGCCAACTTCGGTCTCACTTCTGCCAGCAACCTTCAGGAAGGAACCACAGCGTACGAGTACGCCCTGTTCAGAAATGAGGCGATCCGCAACGAGCAGAACGCCTATGCAGGCAACGAAGGCCTTTCTGCATACATATATGATGACTACGACCTCTGGAAATTCAAGAACAACCGTGACTTCACGCCTCAGGAAGTGGATGCCATGACGCACCTTACCGATGCCCAGAAGGAGCAGCTCAAGAATTCTCCGGCCCTCTACTATGCTTCACGCAACCTCTACAAGGAGCAGTTCAGCAAAGTCGCTCCACAGTACCAGGCCAATGTGAACATCAGCGGAGGTACGGACAAGGTCAAGTACTTCGTTTCATTCGGTTACTTCAGACAGGAAGGTATCACCAACGCAGTCGAGTACTATGGCTCCGACACAGGTTCCGTATTCAACCGCTACAACTTCAGGAGCAACTTCGACATCAACGTGACTGACAACCTGAAGATCACCATCAACTCTGCAGGACAGTTCGGAGAGACCACAGGTCCGGGCAACAGCGCCGACCCTTACGATCTTTCTTCGCGTTACAAGATCATAATGCAGTACATCTACGATGCCAACCCGTTCATCTCGCCAGGTATCGTGGACGGAAAGCTCATCAGAGGATTTGCCGGAATCTCAGGCTCTGCACAGAACCCGCTTTCAGGCAAGACAAACAGCAGCATCGGAGAACAGAACGCCCTCTACAACCTGCTCATAAGCGGTTCGGGTACCATATTCAACAGCCTTCTTGACAACTCGATCAAGCTCGAGCACACGATGGACTACCTGCTCCCTAACCTCAGGGCCTATGCTACAGTGTCTTACCAGGACAACTACAACAGATATGTGAAGTACACTCCTTCAATCCCTTCATACACCGTACAGCGTAATGCCGAGAACCCTAACATCCTCGAATTCTTCGGCGGATCCATGGGAAGCGGATCATTCGATTCATGGGGCTACAGCAACTGGAACAAGTTCTATGTGGACGCCGGAATGGACTGGTACGAATCATACGGAAAGCATAATGTTTCAGCCCTGCTCCTGGCAAAGGCTTCGAAGTATACTATGCCATCAGACTCATACAACGTGGCTTCAGGCATCATGGGTTTCGTAGGCCGTGTGACTTACAACTATGACGACCGCTACATGGCCGAGGTCAATGTCGGTTACAACGGTACGGAACAGTTCGCTGAAGGCAAGCGTTTCGGCCTGTTCCCTGCAATTTCGGCAGGTTGGGTTCCGACCGCTGAGGAATGGTTCCCGAAGAACGACATCTTCACATTCATGAAGCTTCGTGCTTCGTATGGTGAGGTCGGTAACGACCGTCTCGGCGCTGCCAGAAGATATTACTACCTGCCTAACACATATTACCTCAACCAGGCAGGATACTATCTCGGAAACAGCGACGGTTCATCAGCCAACACCTATTTCTCAGGTGCTACGGAAGGTGTTCTCGGAAACCCTGACATCACATGGGAAAGAGCAAGGAAGTATGACGTCGGAGTCGAAACCAAGTTCTTCTCTGACAGGCTCTCTGCAGACTTCGACTACTTCTATGAGAAACGTGACAACATCCTCACAACACTGGGAACGATTCCGGCAATCTACGGAGTGTCTTCGAACGCGGTACCTCCTGCAAACGTCGGTATCACCGAAAACAAGGGTTACGAGCTCGTTCTCGGATGGCAGGACACTGTCGGTGACTTCACTTACTCTATCGGTGGAGACCTCAGCTGGTCACGCAACAAGATCATCTACAAGGCAGAGGCCAACAACCCATATCCATGGATGAACCAGACAGGGCACGCGATCGGACAGCGTTTCGGCCTCGTGAGCGACGGTCTGTTCAACACCCAGGAAGAACTTGCAAACCGTCCTTACAACACATACACCTCAAATCAGGCCACTCTCGGAGACATCCGCTACAAGGACCTTGACGGTGACGGTCTGATCAACCAGAACGACATCGCCCCTATCGGATTCCCTAACTACGCACAGTATCACTTCAACGTGAAGCTTCACCTCGCGTGGAAGGGCCTTGACCTGAGAATGCTCTTCACAGGATCGGCAAACGGTTCATACTACCTCAACAGCGGCTACACCATTCCTTTCTTCAAGAACGCGGGTAACGCATGGAAGTGGCAGTATGACGGAAGATGGACAGCTGAGAAATATGCGGCAGGCGAGAAGATCACCTATCCTCGTGCAGCCTACGCAGCCACTTCATCTCACAACAACTACCTCACCAGCGACTACTGGATGGTATCCACAAACCACTTCAAGCTCAAGAATGTCGAGCTCGGATACACCTTCAACGTCAAGGAAGGAGTCCTCAGCCAGCTGAATGTCCAGTCACTCAGACTGTTTATGAACGCAAACAACATATATACATTCAAGAACGCCCTCACACCTTACGGAATCGACCCTGAGACTACAGACGGCAGCACATACCTCTATCCTCTCACAAGAGTCTTCACCTTCGGTGTAAACCTGCGTTTTTAAAAAAAGTGAATGAGTATGATCAAGAATATTAGCAAAATATTGGCAGTCATCGGTCTGACAGTGCTGACCTCGTGCAGCCTCTTCCTCGAGAAGCCGGACACAACCGGTACAGTAGACCTTGATGCAGTGTTCGGAACGACAAAGAACGCAGAAGCTGCCCTGATGTCCTGCTATACGAATGTCCTTCTTCACGGCTGGCCGGGCGGAATCGGAATCGGCCACGGCACTCTCGGAGCCATCTCCGGAGAGCTGAACAGAGGATACAACTGGCACGGAACCTACGTTGTGGCCCAGCAGGGACTCAGCGTGAACGGAGTAGACGGTTCTGACGCAGGTGCAGACAACTACGCAAACAACTGGAGGTATATCCGCCAGTGCTTCATAGTGAAGGAAAACATCGACAAGGTTGCTGACATGAGTCAGGATGTCAAGGATGTCATCAAGGCTGAAGCTACAGCCCTGATAGCATACAGATATATGGGTATGTTCTACCGCTATGGCGGCGTGCCTATCGTGACCAAGTCATTTGAGGCGAGCGACGACCTCACTGCAGGCCGCGCGACACTCGAGGAAGTCCTTCAGTATATCATCGACCTCTGCGACGAGGCCTATGCAGTGCTTCCTGGAAAATGGGATGCAGCCAACACCGGCCGCATGACCCAGGGTGCAGTGCTCGCAATCAAGGCAAAGGCCCTCATGTTCGCGGCACGTCCTCTCTTCAACAGCGCCACTCCTTATCTGGACAACGGTGAGCTCAACAACCTCATCTGCTTCGGTAGCGCCGACCCTGAGCGCTGGAAGGATGCCATCGATGCCAATGAGGCCGTGCTCAGCTGGGCTGCAGCAAACGGCGTAGAGCTCATCAGCACAGGCAATCCGTTCGAGGACTACGCCACTGCGACTTCGACTCCGGGCAACAGGGAGATCATCCTTGCCTACAAGTGCAACAGCTCTGACAAATGGAGCTGGCCGGCAAACGCCCTCTTCTACTATCAGAACTGCTCGCCTTACTGGGACAACAACCGCTGGGACTCGGATGAGTCAGGCGTATTGTCGAACCACGTGAAGCTGTACTACAGGAATGACGGTACAGAGATCGACTGGCCTTCTGTAGGAGATGCGGCGCCACGTACAGGAGCCGAGTACATCGCCAACATCAACTCGCTCGAGCCACGTGCTCTTGCCGACATCAAGTTCGGAGGCTTCGATGCCATGAACAATGCCGGAGACTCTAAATGGCAGAACAACGGCTGGGGACGAGGCGGATATGACGCTGACAAGAACAAAGGCAGCGCGTTCCCTAACAGAGTCGGCGCCACCGGCCAGGGATGCGGCGAAAGAAGCAAGTTCTATTACAATGCCGGTTCACGCGTATGGTTCGAGGCTCCTCTCTTCCGTCTTGCGGAGACCTACCTCAACCTTGCGGAGGCATACAATGAATATGGCAACAGCGCGAAGGCCCTCGAGAACCTGAACAAGGTGCACCAGCGCGCAGGTCTTCCTGAGATCAAGGTCACTGACCAGAAAGAGCTCCGCGGGATCATCCAGCGTGAGAAGGCCATCGAGTTCTTCCAGGAGAACCACCGCTACTTCGACGCAAAGCACTGGAAACGCGAAGACATCGGTACTGCAATATGCGGCGGATCAATGCGCTCATTCACATTCAACATCAAGAATGACGATGCAGCGACATGGCCATATGCGGCAGAGTGGGTGGAATCATACTGGGAGGCGGAGATCTACACCGCATTCTGGTCTCCTGCAATGTATCTCGAACCATTCCCACAGACTGAGGTCAACAAGGGAACCATCACTCAGAATCCAGGTTATTAAAATTCAGAAGACATGAGAAAACAGAATATATCAAGATGTCTCTTACTGCTGAGCACATCTATACTGATTTCCACAGGGTTGACTGCGCAGGAAAAGTCTGACACGCTGTCAACATCTGCAGTGTCGACCGTGACCGGAGATGATCTGTATCATATCACGGCATCAAACCTCTCGAACACATGGGCAGGTATGATACCGGGGCTGACAGTGATCCAGGGCACGGGAGAAGTCGGAAATGACAATGCTAAATGGCTCATCCGAGGTGTCGGAAGCTATGGTCTCGGAAACTGGAACTCAGCCAAGATCTATGTTGACGGCTTCGAGGTCAATTCTGAGTATCTCGTATCGCTTTCTCCTTCAGAGATCGAGAGCGTATCAGTCCTCAAGGACGGTGCCGCCCTCGCCCTTTACGGAGACCGCGGAGCCAACGGAGTCATCCGCATCGAGACAAAGAGAGGAAAGATCGGTCCTGCAACGGTTGCCGCAAAGGTACGCTACGGTGCACAGACCCCTACTGTCGTGAACAAGCCTCTCGACTCTTACAACTATGCGAACCTCTACAATCAGGCTGTGTCGAACGACAACGCCATGGTGTGGTCGCCTGTATACACCCAGGAGCAGCTTCAGGCCTACAAGAACGGCACAGGAGTGAACGTAGACTGGTATGACCAGGTGATGAGGGATGCAGGTTCATATGTTGACGGAGACATCATCTTCAACGGCGGAAACTCAAACGCCCGCTACAACGTGAACCTCGGTTACGTAAACGCCGGAGGCCTGCTCAACACATCGAACACAGACGCCACCAAGAACCTCGGTTACGAGAGATACAATCTGCGTGCGAATCTCGACTTCAACATAATGAAGATCTTCGAATTCAGAGTTGACTTCGGTGGAAGGATAGAAATGCGTCGCCGTCCGAACTACGGCATCAGCTCGCTGTTCAATGACCTTGCACGCTATCCATCCAACATATACAACATATATGATGACCAGGAGAAGACTCACCTGTCAGGTACTGCCGTATATCCTAACAACCCTTATGCATCCGTAAACGAACTCGGATGGTACTCGCAGAAGGCAAGAAGCCTTCAGGGTAACTTCGTAGTCAAGGAGAACCTGGACCTCGTGACCCCTGGCCTGTACCTCGAAGAGGCGTTCTCATTCTACAGCTACACCCTCAGTACATACAGCAAGACCAAGAACTATGCACGCTGGTTCAATGGTGAGAACACCACCACAGACCAGACCACTTCACTGGTCGCAAGCGGCTACGGTTCAGGTGGAATGCAGGACTGGAAGCAGGGAAGACTCACTGTAGGATATGACCGCGAATTCGGCAGGAACTCGCTTTCGGCAGCTGTGAACTACCATATTTCCGCATACAAGGGCGACGGTTACTTCTCTTACAAGTACAACTACCTGAACCTCAACGGAGTCGTAGACTACAGCCACGACAACAGATATGTAGCTCAGCTGGCTTTCTCATACTTCGGAAACGACTCGTTCGCTCCTGGACACAGATGGCATCTCTATCCTGCCCTTTCCGCTGCATGGGTGGTTTCAAACGAGGAATTCCTCAAGAGCAGCTCTTGGGTGAACCTTCTCAAGGTACGTGCTTCGGCAGGTGCCGCAGGTGCGTCTGATTCAAGTGCGACTTCAGTGCTTGCCAACTTCTCTTCAAACGGACGTTTCCTCTTCAAGGACTACTACGCAAACAGCTATGTAGGCTCGTTCTACATGGGACAGAACGGCGGCAGCTGGCAGAACACCCTGGTGCCTATGTTCGTTCCGAACGAGGATGTGGTTCCTGAAAGGAGCGTCAAGTACAATGTGGGAATCGACGCCGTTCTCTTCGACGGACTCAACCTCACCGTGGATGCATTCCTCGACAAGAGAAGCGACATCCTTACACTCGACAACTCGAAGATGGGCTATTACGGAAAGCAGTACTTCTTCTCTAACGTAGGCGAGATGACCAACAGAGGATTCGAGGCTTCCGCAATATACACAGGCAAGAGCGGCGACTTCTCATACAGGCTGAACGGCATGGTGTCATACGCAAGAAACACCATCGACTATATGGCGGAGATCGCTCCTGCAAACGACTTCAATGCAAGGACAGGCCGTCCTTACGGCACCATCATCGGTCTTGAGGCCGAGCGTTTCTATGACGTGAACGACTTCGACAATGCAGGCAACCTCATCGAGGGCATCCCTACCCCTGCATTCGGAGCAGTACAGCCCGGTGACGTCAAGTACAAGGACCTCGACGGAAACAATGTCGTTGACCAGAACGACGTGACAGCCATCGGCAAGTCGGCCTTCCCTGAGTGGTACTTCAGCTTCGGAGGAAAATTCGGCTGGAAGGGCTTTGACCTCGAAGTCCTCTTCCAGGGTGCGGCAGGCGCATCAGTAAACCTGCTTGACAACTGGAACCAGACAGTCGCCTTCGTAGATAACGGCAACGCCTACGAAATAGCAAAGAGCGCATGGGCATACTACCCTACAGAAGGAATCGACACAAGGGCAAAGGCACGCTTCCCTCGTCTGTCTACATTGAGCAACGAAAACAACTACCAGACAAGCTCGCTGTGGATCAGGAGTGCGGACTATCTGAAGCTCCGCAATCTCGAGCTCGGCTACAACTTCAGCGCTTCGAGACTTCAGAAGGCCGGAATCGACAACCTCAGAGTGTACCTGAGCGGTCATAACCTCATGACCTTCAGCGGTCTCCTTCGCAACTACAACCTCGACCCTGAGGGATTCGGTTACTATCCGACCGTAAGGTCATACAATGTCGGAGTGTCGATAACATTCTAAAAAGATGCAGATTATGAAACTTAGATACATTATTTCCGCTTTTGTGATTGCATTGATGTCATCGGCTTGCAGCGACTTCCTCAACACAAGCCTTGACCGCAATCAGACTGGAGAAACCATAGCCACAGACAGAAGTACCATCTGGTATTTCGGCAATGCCTTCTACTCTCCTATCGGATACGGATTCACCATGATTGACGACAACATCTTCGCTACTGCTTCCGACGAAGCGCAGCAGACATCGGCGTCATCGGATGTGATCTACTTCAACAAGGGTATGATCAACGAAAGCGTCAATCCGCTGTTCTACTGCTACCAGAACTACTATGAAGGCATCCGCGCCGCAAACTTCTTCCTTGAATACGTCGCTGACGGCAAGGGTGAGGAACTCCTGGCGCAGAACAGAAACCTCGTGACCGACGCCACAAACTACAAGAAGGACCTCGAGTCCCTCGCATGGTTCAAGGCCGAGGCACACATCGCCCGTGCATACTACTATGCCGAGCTCATCAAGATGTACGGAGGCGTTCCTGTCATCGAGTCCTCATACGATGACGGCAAGATGGTGAAGCGCTCTTCATACGAGGAAGTCGTGGAGTACATCGTAAAGGAGATCGACGGCCACAAGGACGCACTTGCAGTGAACTGGAACGACTACACCGACCGCGAGGGACGTTTCACCCTCGGAGCAGCACTTGCAATCAAGGCCCGCGTACTTCTCTATGCGGCATCGCCTCTGCATAACGAGAGCAACGATGTTGCAAAATGGGAAAGAGCCGCTGCAGCTGCGAACGAGCTGATAAGCAACACTTCCCTTTCATATTCACTTGCAGCTGACTACGGTTCGTACTTCACCGGCGGCAACCCTCTCACAAGCAGCGAGACCATCTATGCGGTACGCAGGTGGAGTTCCAACACCATGGAGGTAAGGAACTACCCTATCTCGACACAGGGTGGAAACAGCGGTGCAGCGCCTACACACAACCTTGTCGCGGCATATGAATATATCGGAACTCCTGATCCTACTGACCCGTATGCCAACCGTGACCCGAGACTTGAGGCTTCAATCGTGACTAACGGAAGCACCTGGAACGGACGCGTCATCGACCAGTCTGCCGGCGGCAGCGACGACATGGCGAATGCGAACGCGAGCAAGACGGGCTACTATCTCAAGAAGTTCCTCACCGACAACCTCAATCTCGTTCAGGGTGCGACCACACAGCACAACTGGGTGGCTTACCGCTGGGGTGAGGTGCTCCTCAACTATGCGGAGGCGATGAACGAGGCCTATGGTCCGGATGCTGTCCCTACAGGATTCAGCATGTCTGCACGCCAGGCCCTCCAGATGGTGAGAGACCGCGCGAGCGCATCACTTCCGGAAGTGAAGGCTGCTGATGTGGCATCTTTCCGCGAGGCTGTCAAGCATGAAAGACGCATCGAACTTGCATTTGAGGATCACCGCTACTGGGATCTCCTGAGATGGAAGGATGCGATGGACGTCCTCAACTCACCTGTTCTGGGAGTGAAGGTTTCAAAGACCGGCGACAACTGGAACTATGAAGTTGCAGAAGTGGCTGCGCGTACGTTCCACGAAAGGAACTACTACCTCCCGTTCCTGCGTTCAGAGATCGAGAACTCAAACAACACCTTGGAACAGAATCCTCAATACTAATCAACCATGAGAAAGATCTTATTTGCAACTTTATCCGTATTCCTCCTCGCCCTTGCATCATGCTCAAAGGGCGACGGGGATCTTGACTACGGTCTGATGAAGATATATATGCCTCAGGCAATGGCCAACGGCGGAATCGGCAACGTGTACAATGTCCCTTCAGGCGGAGGCACAGACACATATAACTTCAGCGAAGAGGCTGACAGCTATGATGTCTACCTCGGAGTGATGCGTTCGGGCAAGGAAGCCGGCGAAGCCTTTTCCGTAAGCATCGTGACTGATGAGGCCGAGACAGCAAAGCAGGCCGAGGCTCTTGGAGCTGCAGTGATGCCTCAGGAAGTGTATACTCTTCCTTCAACCGTAAAGGTGGATGCCGGAAACAATTCTGCCATCTTCCACCTCACACTTAAGAAGGCTGCCCTCGATGCCTATGCCGGAAGCAGGCTCGTGCTTTGCGTGGCACTGGCAGACCCTTCTGCATATGAACTGTCAGACAACGGCACAGTCACCACTGTCCTTGTTGACGTAGATGCGCTCAGAAGCATCTGACACTGACCATAACTTCAGACGGCCGCCGCCTTGAAAGCGAGGGCGGCGGCCTATAAAAAGAGATCAAAATGAGACGATTGTTTCTTTCTGCACTTGCAGTCATGTCCGCTCTTGGGCTCAATGCACAGATAAAGAGCGTACGGATGCAGGACACTAAAGCTGAAAAATATGGTCCGGTCTTCTTCGAGATAGCTCTCAAGGGAAACTGGAACAATCCATATCTCCAGGAGGAGGCTGCACTTGACATGCTTCTTACTTCACCATCCGGCAAGGAACTCACCCTTCCATGTTTCTACAGATCCGGCAAGAGTGGAGAGGAAAGCACCTGGGAGGCACGATTCACGCCTCAGGAAGCCGGCTCCTACACCTACCGGTTCATATATAAGGAAAAAGGACAGAAGACATCTGAATCTCCTGTGCAGGTCCTTAAGGTGAAAAAGAGCAGGAAACAGGGAATCCTGCACCTTCGCGACAACTGGACACTTCAATATGACAACGGAGACGTCTACCGCGGAATCGGGCTTAACCTGTGCTGGGAATCACGCACAAACGACGACTCTAAGTTCTTCAGTGAGCTCCACGAGCAGCATGACAGATTCAACTATGACGTGATGCTTCCTATGCTTGCTGAAAACGGAGGAAACTTCACAAGAATGTGGATGTGTTCATGGAACTTCCCTATCGACCAGCAGGACAGGTTCAACAACCACCGCTACACAGCTACCGAGGAATACATGAACCCGAGCGCCACTGCCCGTCTTGACCATGTGATCGGACTGGCCGAGGAACTTGACATAAAGATAATGCTGTGCATGGGCCAGGGAAACGTACGCGCCGACCGCGATTTCTTCATTTCAGACCAGGCGAAGGCACGCTACAGGAACAGGCTCCGCTACATTGTGGCAAGATGGGGCTACAGCCCGGCCATAGGAATGTGGGAATTCTTCAATGAGATCGACAACATACAGCACAGGGACAGGAAAGGCGTCATCCCGAGCGAGGAGATCGTAGCATGGCATGACCAGATGAGCACCTATCTCAAGGAGATAGACCCGTTCGACCATATCACTACAACCTCCATCTCACATCGCGACCTGGAGGGGCTGAACTCTGTCAGGAACCTCGACATCAACCAGAAGCACATCTATAATGCCACGGCCAATGTCCCCGGCACGATACGCTCATATTCCGAAAAGTTCGGAAAGCCATATATCATCGGCGAATGCGGCTATGAATGGGACTGGTCGAAGAATTTCGACGACTTCGCTGACGGCATGGACATGGACTTCCGCCGCGGTCTCTGGTACGGCGTGTTCAACGGCACTCCAGTGACACCTATGAGCTGGTGGTGGGAGTACTTCGAGAACAGGAACATGATTCCTTACATCCGCAACGCAAGATATATCAGCGACATGATGCTTAAGGCCGGAGAAGGCTCGTTCGAAGTCCTGGACACAGTCAGGAACGGCGGACAGGAGGCTTATGCCGTAAGATGCGGTAAGAAGACATTCATATATCTCTACAACGGCAGCGACACCATCTTCGACAAGGCGGAGATCGCCTTCGGCAGGACAGGCAAGGTCAGGATATCCAGACTTGACACCGGGAAGGTGAAGCTGACCGGAGCATTAAAGGCAGCGGCAGAAGGCTCTCTGAAGCTTGAAGGCCTCGGACTGAAGCCGCTGGAGGAAACAGTGTTGGTAGTGGAATAACATAACATCCGTCATGAATATCAGAACTACAGTGACAGCACTCTGCCTTCTGTGCGGCACCTGCGTCCTTTCACAGGCGCAGGAGCCTCACAGGCAGAAACATTCCGTGAACTTCGGCCTGAGATCGCCTCAGCCTGAAGAGACCCTGCCTCAGGGCAGGGGCAAGGCTGACAGCCCTCAGAGAAAGGAAAAGACACCTGCCGTGACATCATGTCTTTACGCAGGGGAGTATTCATGGGCTCTTCGTGAAGGCTGGGAGATGTGCGAGGGAGGATTGCGTCCGGAAGAATGGTACAATGCGACCGTGCCGGGGACAGTGCTCACCACTTTAGTGCAGCAGGGCGTGTATCCGGATCCCCGCTACGGGCTCAACAATCTTTCCATCCCTGACGACCTGTGCAGGAAGGACTGGTGGTACAGATGCTCGTTCTCTGTTCCCGAACAGGCACGGGACAAGGAAGTGTTCGAACTGATATTCAACGGAATAAACTACAAGGCCGACATCTGGCTCAACGGGCAGAAGATTGGCCGTATGGAAGGAGCCTTCATAAGGGGAAGATTCGACATAACGTCTCTGATCCAGCCCGTCAACGAACTCTATGTACACATCCTTCCTCCGTCAAATCCGGGAATCCCACATGAGCAGTCTCCTTCTGCCGGCGGCGGCTGGAACGGAGGTTCCCTGTGTCTGGACGGTCCTACCTTCATCTGCTCGGAAGGATGGGACTGGATGCCCGGAGTAAGGGACCGCAACATAGGAATATGGCAGGACGTGATCCTTCATGCATCAGGCGGCCTTACCATAGGAGACACAAAGGTCGTGACCGACCTTCCTCTTCCGGACCTGTCTTATACTGACATCACGGTCAGCACGAGGGTGTGCAACCGTCTTGACCGGGACAGGACGGTCACCTTGTGCGGCGAGATCGACGGGATGAAGTTCTCCAAGGAGGCCTTCATTCCTGCAGGAAAAGAAACAGACGTAAGGTTCGGGCCTCTCAGAATTGAGAATCCGCGTCTGTGGATGCCTAACGGTTACGGGGAGCAGAACCTTTACACCCTGTCCCTTGAATGCATCTGCGGTGAGGAGGTCTCAGACACCAAGGACGTAAGTTTCGGAGTCCGCGAACTGAGCTACGAGCTCACTGCAGACACCTCCGGCGGCAAGGGCCGCAGACTGGAATACAATCCGGTCAGGGACAATCATCTTGGCGCCATATTCGACAACAGGATGCTGCGTGACACCGTTTCCGGAGTCCAGATCCCGTCCCTAAGGAAAGGAGTGTCTGAAGATGAGCTGGACTTCATCGCCAACGACGGGATGAGCCCGTACATGGTCATCAAGGTCAACGGCACACGCATATTCTGCAAGGGAGGAAACTGGGGAATGGACGACATGATGAAGAATGTCTCACGCGAGCATCTCGAGCCATATTTCAGGCTCCACAAAGAGGCCAACTTCAATATGATCCGCAACTGGACAGGAGCCAGCACATCGGAGAACTTCTACCGGCTCTGCGACGAATACGGAATGCTGGTGTGGAACGACTTCTGGATCTCGACCGAAGGGTTCAATCTGGATCCTCTGGACGAAGACCTCTTCATGAGGAACGCAACTGATGTGGTACGCAGGTTCTTCAACCACCCGTCGATCGCCGTGTGGTGCCCCAGAAACGAGGGCTATGCCACCGAATCCCTGGAGAGAAGACTCGCAGGAATGATCATACAGGAGGACTGCACCCGCCACTACCATCCGAATTCAAGACACTGCAACCTCAGGCCGAGCGGTCCTTGGCACTACTACAAGGATGCGGCACAATACTACCGCAACGATGCATTCGGCTTCAACACCGAACTCGGATCCCCATCTGTGCCTACTGCCGCGACAATGAGGAAGATGATGCCTGAGGAAGACCTCTGGCCTATCTCCGACACATGGCACTACCACGACCTTCTTGGCGGGCTGAAGGATTATGTCCAGGCTGTGGACAGACTCTACGGGGAAGCCGTAAGCCTGGAGGACTTCTGCAGGAAGGTACAGTTCATAAACTACGACAGCTACCGCGCGATGTTCGAATCATGGAACAGCCGCCTCTGGAACAACACATCCGGCGTCCTGCTGTGGATGTCGCATCCGGCATGGCCAAGCGTGGAATGGCAGACATATTCATGGGACTACGAGACCTTCGGATCCTATTATGGATCGAAGAAGGCCTGCGAGCCGCTTCACATACAGATGAACCTCCACGACAGGAAGGTCATCATGGTGAATACTACAGGAAACACCGTCAGGAACGTCAATGTGCGTCTGAGCTGCCACGACATCAAAGGCAGGACCATCCGCAGGCAGGATGCAAAGGGACTCACGATGACGTCGAACTCAAAGACAGAGGTCTTTACGGCAGACACTGACGGGATTGAAGGAGTGTACGTCGTACGCCTCAGGATGACGGACGGCAGAGGACGCCTCATTTCCGAGAACGACTACCTGATGCGCAGCGAAGGGACAGAAGACTTCAAGGCCCTCGGCAGTGTCGCCCAGGCGAAGCTCAAGGCCAAGGTACTCAAGCCTTCGGAAAACGGCAGCAGGAGGATAGAGATAAGCAACACTTCCCCCCACCCGGCCTACAGTCTCAAGCTGAACCTCGTGGACAGACAGAGTGGAGAGATCATTCTTCCGGCATACTTCAGCGACGGATATTTCCACCTGCTTCCGGGAGAAAAGAAGATTGTCGAGGTCACATGCCGGAAAGACGGAGCTGTGAGCATAGAGGGATATAACGTAGACAGTCACATCATTGTAAGATAATGCGCAGGTTCATTCACATATTGCTGTTGCTGACGCTTTCTGCAGGACTTTGCTCCGCAGAAGGTGCCCGCCACCACGTCAGCCTTGACGACGGCTGGGAGTTCAGACAGAAAGGCGACTCCCTTTGGATGCCGGCGCAAGTGCCCGGATGCGTCCACACTGACCTTATGGCCAACGGAGTCATAGAAGACCCGTTCTACGGACGCAACGAGAAATCGATGCAATGGATAGGAGAAAAGGACTGGGAATATAGAAAGGTGTTCCATGCGGACAGCGGAATGGTCAGTATGAATAATGTTTGGTTAGTGATGGAAGGAGTTGATACTTATGCTGAGATAAGTATCAACAGCCTTCCTGTGGCACAGACTGACAACATGTTCCGCACATGGACATTTGACATAAAGGATGTGCTCAAGGCCGGTCAGAACGAGATCAGGATCCTCTTCAGATCCGTATTCAGTCAGGACATGCCGAAATACCTTGATGCTCCCTACAGGCTTCAGGCATGGCCTAACAATGACCAGAGCGACATCTGGCTGAGCCTTTATGCAAGAAAGGCAGGCTATCACTACGGCTGGGACTGGGGCCCGAGACTCATAACTTCCGGAATCTGGAAACCGGTTGGCATCGAGGCCTGGGAAGGCTGGAGGCTTGAAGATGCACATGTCAGGACACTTGGACTTGAGAATGTGTCCGTAAAGACAGGAAAGGCTGCAAAGGCCTTCATGGATGCCGTGGTGGAGGTCAGGTCCGAAGCCTCTGCCAAGGCAAGGATCACCATAAGGAAGGATGGCGTCAAGGTCGGGGCACAGGAGGTTATGCTCCAGGCCGGCGACAACAGGCTGGAATGTCCGTTCACCCTCCGCAAGGCGGACCTGTGGTGGTGCAGCTCCCATGGCAAGGCTAATATGGCGGATTTTGACGTGACCGTGGAATGCGGTGACAGAAAGGAAGATCTGAAGATAAGGACCGGCATCAGGACAGCCGAAGTGATAAGACAGGAGGACTGCGAAGGCAGGAGCATGACGGTGCGTCTGAACGGAAGGGACATCTTCTGCAAGGGAGCGAACTGGATTCCGATTGACAACTTCCCTGGAAGACGCAGCTGCGAAGACTATGCAGGCCTGATCTCCGACGCAGTGGAAGCGAATATGAACATGCTGCGCGTCTGGGGCGGCGGGCTGTATGAAAGTGAGGATTTCTACAACGCCTGCGACAGCCTGGGAATCATGGTGTGGCAGGACATGGCGTTCGCCTGCGGAATGTTCCCTTCGGACGAGACATATATCGCGAATGTGAAGGAAGAGGTGAAGGACAATGTGCGCAGACTGAGGAATCATCCTTCGCTGATGCTGTGGTGCGGCAACAACGAGAACGAGATCTCGTACTATGAATGGGGATGGAACAGGACACTTACAGCCTCACAGAGAGAAGAATATGAAAAAGGCATGATACGGCTCTTCCATAAGGAGATACCGTCAGCCATCATGGAAGCCGACGGCACGAGATATTACCATCCGACCTCCCCTTCTACCGGCTATAACGACATAGCCTACTCTATGGGTGACGCCCATTTCTGGAGCGTATGGAAAGGAGGATGGGTGGAGGAGTACCTCAAGAGCCGCAACATCGCCCGCTTCATGAGCGAATACGGCTTCATATCCTATCCTGACATGCATTCGCTGAGGAAGTTCATCCCGGAATGGGACATGAGGACGGATTCCCCGTCAGTGCTTGCCCACCACAGGGCCTATGACGACGTGACAAGGGATCCGGAGTTCTCCAACAAGATGATAAGACGCTATCTGGAAAGATATGCATGGGTGCCGGAAAAGTTCGAAGAGTTCGTGTATATGTCACAGTGGTTCCAGGCGGAAGCGGTCAAGACTGCCATGGAGGCGCACAGGAGGGCGAAGCCATACTGCATGGGTACACTGTTCTGGCAGATCAACGACTGCTGGCCGTCGGTCTCATGGTCAAGCATTGACTATTACGGACGATGGAAGGCCCTCCATCATTACGCAAGGCGCGCATATGCTCCTGTCATCGTTTCACCATATTCATTCAATGAAGACACTGTGAAGGTGAGGATCGTGTCAGACATGGCAGAAGAGTTCAGAGGCAAGGCTGAGGCCTATATACTGGATTTTGACGGCAAAGTGATCAGCCGCCAGAGCAAGGACGTCACTGTCGGGGCAGAGGGAGTGAAGGACTTCTTCGACATCCCTGTCGGGATGCTGGACGGAGACAGGGTGCTGTACGTAAGGCTTACTTCCAAGGACAGGGTCATTGCCGAGAACACCTACTACAGCCGGTTCGCAAACAGCTACAGCTATGGCGACGCCGAGATTACCACCGAAGTGCAGGCAGCAGAGGGAGGATATATGATAAAGGTAAGCACGGACCGCCTTGTAAGGGGCCTGTACCTTTACACCGATGACGAAAACGATGTATTTCAAGACAACCATATTGATCTGATTCCCGGCTTCAGCCGGACCATATATGTGGAATCAGACACACCGGAAAAGGAATTTATAACCACGTTAAAATATCACACACTATGAGAAGAATCATTTTTTGGGGATTCACGCTGATGACATCGGCGTTTCTCCTGACAAACTGTTCTTACCAGGAATGGGAGCCACAGCCTTCTGACAACGATTCGACAGGAGATGTCACTCCGGGCAATGGTACAGAAAAGGATGTTCCATTCGAAGTAAAGGCAGAGATCGCAGCCACAAAGACTGCCGGAGACGGCCAGACACTTTCATGGACTGCAGGTGATGCCCTGAACGTATGGAACAATGTTTCGGGCGCAACATCCTACTCGGATGCAGGCATGGCGTCATTCGACAAGGACGACACCTTCAAGGGTACGCTTCCAGTCGGTCTGAAGAAGAACTACACCTACGACTGGTTCATGTTCTATCCTTACACGGAAGGACTTTCGGTAACAGAGAATCAGGCTTCTGTCACAATCGGTTCGGCTGTAGGCGGAACACAGACCCAGAACGGCTACGGTTCGAAGGAGCACATCGCCGGCGAGGCAATGCCTCTGTTCGGCTATGCCATGGGCGTGAAGGCCGGTCAGACTCCGCTTGCAGTCATGCAGCATCTTGCATCAATCGTAGAGATCAATGTCACCAACGGAGCCACACCTCCTCTTACAGTCAACGAAGTGGTGCTTACAGCATCCGAGGAGATCATCGGTGCATTCACCTTCGATTTTGCCGGATCGGAACCTGTCTACACTGCCGTAACAGCAGGTAACAGCGCGAAGCTCACCGTGACCGGCGGCGCCGAGATCGCGAAGGACGAAAGCGCGAAGTTCTATCTCCTCGTGAAGCCTTTCACAGCCATCCCTTCAGCTGACATAAAGATCAGCGTGAACGGATATGAAAAGAGCGCAGGTCTCGAGCAGGTGGTGGAATTCAAGGCAGGACAGACAGGCAGCCTCAATTTCGTATATGACAAGATCGATTTCGATGAGAGCCTCGCAGGTGCCTACCAGATCAAGGGACTCTGGGTATACGGAGGTACAGGTCCTGAGTATGGCGGAGGCGGATTCGTCGACATGCACAACAAGTCATGGCTCTTCGACGAGGAAGCCGGACACGGCATCTCTGCCGAGATGGACAACTACCTCGAGTTCACATTCATCGACCTTCTTGACGGCGGCCAGAAGACAACCGGAACCTGCGTCAACTGGGCAGGTGAAGACGGAAAGAACTGGAGCTGCTGGTATCTCCAGTCCGCAGTTCCTTGGAACCAGGCCGACATCTCACATTTCTACCGCCAGATCCCGACAGGAGAAAGCACATGGGTACGTGACTACAGCGTCGAGCCTAACACAGTCACATTCACCGACTCCGAGGGCAGACAGACCACTCTCGAGATCCTTGCTCCGCAGGAGGTCAACGGACATAACTTCGAGAACAGCACATTCCACACCGCACTCAACGGTACCGACAACTGGAATGCCATCTACAATGACATCGACAAGGTGTACTACAAGCCACGCAACTACTATATCGAGGTCGTGAAGGTTGACAGCGTTCCAGAAGCCGCAAAGACATCTGAAGCACCTTTCGTTCCTACACTTCCACCGGATCCAAGTGTTGTCCCTGAATCTATCGCAGGTACCTATGCTTATGCGAACGCCCTCTGCTTCGGAGGTATCGATCCGGCATTCGTAGGCCTTGTAGAGAAATCGTGGGCATTCAGCGAGTCAATCTGGTGCCTCCAGGACGACATCTACGTATTCACCGCAACAGGCACAGACGCTGACGGCAACGAGACAGGAGAGGTAGACTACCAGGGTGGTGCTGACGGATACTGGGACTACATCATGCCGGCATCCTACCACAAGAAGGAAGGCTATGATGACCTTGACCTTTCGCAGTTCTACGGCAAGATCGCCCAGGGCGTTTCCCAGTATGTCTACAACAAGACAGATTGTACAGTGACATTCATCTCAGAGAGCGGCACATCAGTGGCACGTCTCCTCGTTCCGGGAGCACATGACTTCCAGGGCAAGACACACGAGGTGATCGCGACATTCGCCTTCGACTTCGACCTCAACTACACAGAGCCTAACGTACCTGGCTACGCTCAGGACTGGTCTGACTTCGAGAGATTCTTCGTGGCTCCTCAGAACTACGTGCTTCACCTGAACAAGCAGTAGTATCAGAGCCATATCCATGAGAATCCCCGGCCCCTGTGTCCGGGGATTGTTTATTTGAACGAATATTCATATCTTGCAGTGACATGACCTATAGATTATGAAACGGGCTATAATTCTCATCATCATCGCTGCGGCGGCACTGTTTCAGCCACAGGAGTGCCTTGCGGGCGGCAGGAAGGAAAAGCCGGCGGACTACGCCGGATCAAGAATCAGATTCAAGGCATTGATCCATTACACCGAATACGCGGAAGAGGCTCATGTGCAGTTCGCTCATCAGACCATAGGGTTCTTCCGCAAGCTCACCGTAGGCAACGGCTTCGAACTGGACCAGACCACTTCACTGGAGGGCTACACCCTTGAAGAGATCCTGAAATACGATGTGATCATCAGTGCCAACTGCACTCCGCATTCTGCAAAGGAGCGCAAACTGTTTGAAGATTATATGGAGAACGGCGGCGGATGGGTGGGATTCCATGCGGCAGCCTATAACGACAGGACCACCGGATGGCCATGGTTCCTTGAATTCATCGGAGGAGGCGTCTTCAAATGCAACAACTGGCCGCCTCAGCCTGTCCTTGTCAGGACGGAAAGCCGCAGACATCCTGTGACGAAGAACCTCCCACGGGAATTCGTGATCCCGGCCAGTGAATACTACCAGTGGTCACCGGAGCCCCGTCAGAACAAGGACATAGAGGTGCTTCTCACCTTGTCTGACAGGAACTACCCGATAGGACTCAAGGACATTGTCTACGGAGGCGACTGGCCTCTGGTGTGGACAAACAGGAACTACAGGATGATCTACCTCAACATGGGCCACGGAGACGAAGAGTACATTGATGCCACACAGCAGCTGCTCTTGATAAACGCCTTGAGGTGGATAGTAAGCAGATCTCCCGAAGGAAACCCTTTCAATGACTGATCACCTATATATTAATGCTTGAAGTGACGCATTCCTGTGCAGAGCATTGTGATGCCGCACTCATCAGCCTTCTTGACAGAGTCCTCGTCGCGGACACTTCCGCCCGGCTGTACGATGGCTTTCACGCCATATTCCGCTGCGAGGGTCACTGTGTCATCAAATGGGAAGAAACCGTCTGAGCCGAGGACAAGTCCCTCGGTTCTGATGTCCTTACCGGCCTCCTTCAAGGCAGCCTCTGCCTGCTCAAGAGCGATCTTTGCAGAGCCGACACGGTTCATCTGGCCTGCACCGACACCAAGGGTCGCACCGTCCTTCACCACGACGATGGCATTGGACTTGACATGCTTCACGATCCTCCATGCGAAATCAAGGTCGGTCAGCTGAGCCTCGCAAGGCTTAACCTGTGTCACGCACATGTCTGAAGAAACAGTCTTTGTGTCTATGTCCTGCTCCTGCACAAGGATGCCTCCGTTCATGCTGACATACTGGTTGTGGCCACCTTCTTCCTTGCTCATGTCCACCTTCAGGAGACGAAGGTTCTTCTTTGTGCAAAGGACTTCGAGGGCCTCCGGAGTGAAGCCCGGAGCCATGATGATCTCAAGGAAGATCGGCTTCATAAGCTCCGCGACCTCCTTGTTTATCTCACGGTTCACCGCAACGATGCCGCCGAAGATGCTCACCTTGTCAGCCTCATATGCCTTTTTCCACGCATCGACTACATCTGTTCCTATCGCCGCACCGCACGGGTTCATGTGCTTTAGACCTACACAGAACGGAGCATCGAACTCACGCACGATGTTAAGGGCTGCATTGGCATCCTGGATGTTGTTGTATGAAAGTTCCTTTCCGTTGAGTTGTTCTGCTGTTGCCAGGGAGAAAGGCACCTTGTCAAGGGTGGCATAGAACTTCGCACTCTGATGAGGGTTCTCCCCATAACGGAGGCTCTGCTTGAGGTCGTACTCAAGGAAGAGCTTCTCATTGAGGCCTGCGGCTTTGCGCATATATGTAGCGATCATCATGTCGTACTCGGCTGTGTGGGTATAAGCCTCGGCAGACAGCTGGAGACGGGTCTCTCTGGTCGTGTTGCCATGCTCGCGTATCTCCGATATGATCTTCGCATAGTTATCAGGGTTGCAGACAACCGTCACGGCGCTCCAGTTCTTTGCAGCGCTGCGAAGCATCGACGGTCCTCCTATGTCGATGTTCTCGATGGCGTCCTCCATTGTCACATCAGGCTTCGCGATCGTCTGTCTGAACGGATAGAGGTTCACGCAGACCATGTCTATGAACTCGATGCCGTTCTCCTTGAGCTGGGCGATGTGGCTGTCGAGGTCGCGACGGCCAAGAAGACCTCCGTGTACCTTCGGATGAAGCGTCTTCACACGGCCGTCGCAGATCTCAGGAAAACCTGTGATCTCGCTGATGTTAATGATCTTGAGCCCTGCATCCTGCAGAAGCTTCATTGTACCGCCGGTCGCGATGATTTCCCATCCGAGTTCAACCAGCTGACTGGCGAATTCTACTACGCCTGTCTTATCACTTACACTGAATAATGCTCTCATATATTTAAATTATAAGATGCCCGAACAAGTCGGGCATGACGATTAATATACAAATTCTCCGAATTCCGACCTGATTATAAGTTCCTTATGGTCACACTCTTCGACACGGCCCACCACCTGGGCATCTATGCCGAAGCCCTTTGATATGGCAATGACTTCCTCAGCATGTTCCGGCGAGAGGTAGACTTCGAGACGATGTCCCATATTGAAAACCTTGTACATCTCGGCCCAGTCCGTACCGCTCTGCTCGTGGATTGTCCTGAAAAGAGGAGGAACCGGGAAGAGGTTGTCCTTGATCACGCGGATGTTGTCGCCCACGAAGTGCAGGATCTTGGTCTGAGCTCCGCCTGAGCAGTGTACCATTCCGTGGATCTGAGGCCTGAGGGCATCGAGAAGCTTCTTCACTACAGGCGCATAGGTGCGTGTAGGTGAAAGCACGAGCTTTCCGGCATCAAGCGGCGAGCCCTCGACAGCATCTGTCAGCTTCAAGGCTCCGCTATACACGAGATCTTCCGGCACTCCCTTGTCGTAGCTCTCGGGATACTTCTCTGCAAGGTACTTCGAGAACACGTCATGGCGGGCGCTGGTAAGACCGTTGCTTCCCATACCGCCGTTATATTCCTTTTCGTATGTAGCCTGGCCATACGATGCAAGTCCCACGATCACATCACCCGGACGGATGTTGGCATTGTCGATGACATCGCTGCGCTTCATGCGGCAGGTAACCGTCGAGTCCACGATGATGGTGCGCACAAGGTCACCCACATCGGCAGTCTCTCCACCTGTTGCATAGACTCCGACTCCCATCTCGCGGAGTTCAGCAAGAAGTTCGTCTGTACCGTTTATGATTGCGCTGATGACTTCTCCAGGGACAAGGAGCTTGTTGCGGCCAATGGTGGAAGACACAAGAATGTTGTCGACTGCTCCCACGCACAGCAGGTCATCTATATTCATTATGAGCGCATCCTGTGCTATGCCCTTCCACACTCCCAGATCTCCGGTCTCCTTCCAGTAGAGATAGGCAAGTGAGGATTTTGTTCCGGCTCCGTCTGCGTGCATGATGTTGCAGTACTCGGGATCTCCTCCCAGGATGTCAGGGATGATCTTGCAGAATGCCTTCGGGAAAATACCTTTGTCGATGTTCTTGATAGCGTTGTGCACATCTTCCTTCGATGCCGACACACCGCGCTGCATATATCTCTGATTGCTCATAACAGGTATGTATTATAATATCCTGCAAAGATAACAATTTCCATCATATATCCCACAAAGAAAACGAGGCCGATGTCATGTCGGGCAACCAGCGGGAGTCGAGACATCTGCTTTCGTCAGAAGAAGTTCTAAAGCAGAGCACAAGACACTGAAAAAGAGCGACTTTGGTGGCAGCACAATCCCATAGACCAAGTCTTGAAATGGGACTGCACGCAGCATTTCCGGGGTGGATCACCTGCCGGCACGATAGAGCTGCCAGGAATTGTAGAGGTTGTGCCAGATGCTGTAGAGGCCGCCGATGATGGCGGTTTCGGGAGTCATGAAGGTGTAACCCATCCAGATGGCAAAGACGGTGTTCTTCTGGCCGAGGGACTGTCCGGCGGTGACTTTGCGCATCTGTCTGCCGCGCTCCCCGGCATCCGGACTCACGTCCTTGCGCCGAGGGCGGTAGCTCCTGCCTACAAGACGTCCCACGGCAAACTGGAAGACACAGCAGACAAGCGAGACAAGCCCCATGACCATAAGCAGCGGAACACTCATCGTGCTGTGGACTATCGACTTGGTCGTTACCGCTATTGCAAGAGTCAGGGCGACTGCCCAGAGATAGAAGGCCACATCAGGGTACTCCAGCAGGCGGCGGTGGAACTTCGGAAGAAGATAGCGCACCAGCCAGGCAGCCAGGCAAGGCATGATCAGAAGCGGGAATATCTTTGCCATGATCACCGAGAACCCCGTCATGAAATCGAGCCCCTGCACCGGATGGATCAGCGGGACAACCAGCGGAACCAGAAGAGCTGTCAGAAGGTTGATGAGGACAGTGTAGGTCGTGATTCCGGCCACGTCACCTCCTAATTTCCTCGTCACCACAGCAGCAGCTGTCGCTGTCGGACAGATCAGGCACAGCATTGCGCTTTCCACCAGCACCAGCCTTTCATGCTGACCACCCTCCGACGAACCTATGAGCCACATCGCCAGCAGGCCGAGAATGAGGAAAAGTCCTCCCTGGATCAGGAGAAGCCACCAGTGCCAGCGGTGAAGCTTGAGATCCTTCGGTTCTATACGGCAGAAAGTCAGGAAGAGCATCAGAAATATAAGAAGAGGCTGTGCCACACCCACCAGCCCTTCCAGGAAAGGCCCTGCACGATGCACCGGTTCGGGCATGATGTGATACAAAAGATAAACGGATGCTCCCGTCACCATCGCGATGGGAAGCATCCATTCCTTTATTGTCTTTTTCAGGTCCATCTACATCAATAGATACCGTGACCTGTAGAGATTGTCCTGTCGATCATGGTCTCGGCAGTATATTCCTCATTACGTTCCTTCTGCCATACCCTGACCTTCACCAGAGGATTCTTCTCATCCCTCATGTCGATCGCCAGTGTAAGAAAGCCCTCATCGGCATAGTTGTTCGAGAAATAGTGCTGCTTCACCTGCACTGCATATATTCCTTCCTTCTCGTTATATCCCTTATCTGCATCACACTCTTCAAAACGGATATTCACGAACTCCTTGCTTCTGAAACTCTGATTCAGGTCACGGATGTACTCACCCTTGGTCTTGGTCTGATACTCTATGGTTTCTGAAGAAAGATTCAGCTTGACAGCATCATTGGTCTTAGGCTGGGTCTTCCTCAACTGCTTTCCGACGATGATATAGGCATCATCCGCAAATACCGTCTTTATATAATCGATATCTTTAAGACAATACGCTGTCCTGTAGTCCTCAAGGAAGTTGATAAGAGTGAGTCGGCCCTTGTCTTCCCAATCCATGGACATGATGTGGGACTCCACCCTTGAAGACAAGGCATAGGCCACTGACTGGATCTTGTTGGTATTGAGATTAAAACGGAAGGTTACATCCTCTACAAAAGACCTGTTTCCGCTGAACTTGAGCTTCACAGGGATGCTCCTGCACAGAAGCAGGGAATCCAGCTGAAGGAAACGGAATTCCGGCTCACGGATGATGACAGGATTTCCGGACGCCACAATCATAGAGAAATCTTTCCAGCCGTCATCAGTGAAAAGGTCGCGGAGATGCTGCATGTCTGAAGACCTGATACCTTTTGTGACATCAGCCATCACCTTTTCATATTTCGAATAATCCTGGATTTCCGACTCGACTGCCTTATGAGTCGCAACAGCCTGTTTCAGCTTGTTGTCAACGGCAGACCGGATAGCCTCGGTTGTGACTGCAAAGCTGTTTGTACCAGCTGCCTGCACAGCCTCGCTCTCAGGATTATAGTCTATGGCCACGTCGATCATCTCGCCCTCGAACTTCATATCTACTCCAGGACTCTGAAGGATTGCATGAATATTAGGCTCAAGGCTCATGGCGAGGTCACGATGAATACACTCCACGTCCAGCGTGAAACTGTCCGGCAACCTGCGCATCTCCACCATGGTACGTCCGTCCTTGGCTGTGGAACCGTCTACGAACTCGACTCCGTCAAAATAGCTGAATGTGAGATACTGGACCGGCTCTTCCTTGTAGGTGAGGTCAAGCTTCAGACGATAAGGATACAGCTGATTCGTCCCCTTGCCTACTTCCTCAACGTCCACGACCTTGATGTCCAGACCAGAAAGGATTCGTTTGATGGAAGACAGGCAATACTGCGACAATCCACCGGTAACTCCCTCAATCACAATCGGTTCACCCGGGTACACCATCAAAAGTGCATAAGCCCAGCTGAACTGGCGCAATGCATCATCTATCACTCCATCCTCCTCTGCATATCTGGCACTGACAACAAAATCCTCGATTTTTGACTTACAAGCATCATAACGATGCTCCCAATCCTCCTTGCTGACAAATCTCATCACGCGCTTCTTGCCATTCTCATCAGAAAGAATGTGACGGCCAACATTAGGAAGATACATCATGCTGGTAATCGATGTCTGGTCGGAATATGCAGAATTGCTTGAATTACCGGCAGTGGACATGACATCTTCTGTAGAATAGGATGCCGAGTGAAACACTTTCACTGAGTGATTGGAAAGGGCAGTCATGGCATTCTTGTCCGCCTCTTCCAAAGTCTCACCATATCCTATCTCATAGACATACAGATCCTTATTGGCATAAACCTCCGAAACAGTCTGGCCATAAACAGCTGATCCGATAAACAAAAGAACAAAAAACAGTATTTTTTTCATGGTATCATTATATATATTCATTACTTAGGCGCTATCTTGTACAGCACGGCGGCTATTATGCTGAACACTATGTTCGGCAGCCAAAGGGCAAGAGCCGGCGACAGTGTGTCGGTGTGGACGAACATCTGGCTGAAACGGAGGAAAAGGATGTAGGTAAACGCCAGGGCAATGCCTATTCCTATGTTCCAGCCTATTCCTCCCCTCCTCTTCTTGGATGAGAGGGCGACTCCCATGATGGTCAGGATAAAGGCGGAGAACGGAAGGGCGAAGCGTGTGTTCTGCTCGATCATCGCCATCTTCACATTTGCGTCACCTCGCATCTTCTGGACTTCAATCAGTTCATTCAGTTCGTGGTAGTCAAGCGTCTGGACCGTCTTTTCATTCACAAAGAAATCCTGGACCGTCAGAGGGATGATGGTATCGAGCTGGCGGCCGCTGCGGATGTTGTCAGTAAGGTCCTCGTTGTAGTCGCGGATGAAGTACTTCTTCAGCCTCCAGCAGCCTCGGGTCGTGTCATAGACGGCAGTCTCAGCTGAGATCTTGGACACAAGCCTGTGGTCCTCTATCCTTTCAAGGGTAAAGCGGTAGGCAGTATTGTTCCACGAGCTGAAGGACTCCGCATAAGCGAACTCTCCCGGAGCGATCTGATAGTGGACGTTTCGTCCCAGACTCTTGGTCTTTGTCTTGAAGTACTGATCCTCGAATGCCACCCTTGTCTTGTTGGCGTCCGGGATGACGAAGAGATTCAGCCACAGGGACAGGATGGCGATCAGTGTGGCCGAGAATATATACGGCATCATCATCCTGTGGAAGCTCACGCCTCCCGAAAGGATTGCGATTATCTCCGAATCCGCAGCCATCTTCGACGTGAAGAATATGACCGTTATGAACACGAACAGAGGACTGAACATATTCATGAAATACGGCACGAAATTCAGGTAATAATCGAATATGATAGCTCTGAGCGGGGCCTCCTTCTCGACAAAATCGTCAATCTTCTCGCTGATGTCGAAGATAATGACGATGCCGATGATGAGGACCAGCGCCACAAAGAATGTGGTGATGAACTTCCGGACGATGTAGGCGTCCAGTTTCTTTGGTCTGAGATCTATCATTTACTATAATCTTGTTGTTATCCTGCGTACTGTCTCGTCTTTCCACGCCTTGAAGTCACCGGCCTTGATGTGCTTGCGCGCCTCTCTGACCAGGTCAAGGTAAAATGCCAGGTTGTGTTCGCTGGCTATCTGTCCGGCGAATATCTCGCCCGCCACAAAAAGGTGACGGAGATATGCCTTGGTATATGTATGATCCACGAAGGATGTTCCTTTCGGATCGAGCGGAGAGAAGTCGTCCGCCCACTTCCTGTTCTTCATGTTCATGATTCCGTCCCAGGTGAACAGCATGCCGTTGCGGCCGTTGCGGGTAGGCATCACGCAGTCGAACATGTCCACTCCCCTCGCGATGCCTTCGAGAAGGTTCGCCGGTGTTCCCACTCCCATAAGGTAGCGCGGCTTGTCGTCCGGCATTATCGGGCACACGACTTCGAGCATCTCGTACATCTTCTCAGTAGGCTCTCCCACGGCCAGGCCTCCGATGGCATAGCCTTCACGGTCAAATGCGGCGGCGTGCTCCACGGCCTCACGACGGAGGTCCGGATACACACAGCCCTGTATGATAGGGAAAAGTGCCTGTGAGTAGCCGTAGAGCGGCTCGGTCCGGTCAAAATGCCTTATGCAACGCTCCAGCCACTTCTGTGTCAGCTTGAGGGACTTCTTCGCATAGCTGTAGTCCGCGTCTCCCGGGCAGCATTCGTCGAGCGCCATGACTATGTCGGCACCGATCACACGCTGCGTATCCATATTGTTTTCCGGTGTAAAGATATGTTTGGATCCGTCGATATGCGACCGGAAGATGCATCCGTCCTCCGTGAGCTTCCTGATAGGGCTGAGGGAGAAGACCTGGAATCCGCCGCTGTCGGTGAGGATAGGCCTGTCCCACGACTCGAACTTATGCAGTCCGCCGGCAGCCTTGAGCACATCAAGGCCGGGACGCAGATACAGATGATATGTGTTTCCGAGGATTATCTCGGCCCTGATGTCATCCTTCAGGTCTCTGTGATATATGCCCTTGACCGACCCTACTGTGCCTACAGGCATGAAGATAGGGGTCTCGATCTGTCCGTGATCCGTTGTGATCATGCCGCAACGGGCCGAGGACTGGGGGTCCTTATGTGTCTTTACAAATTTCATATAATGTGATGGCTCCGGGCCGGAATAATAGTTTTAACCGACAAAGATAGTAAAAGTTAGGCAAAAACTCGTATATTTGTCTGCCTTTGGCATTTTGACAACACAAAAACTACCAATAACACCATGAACAAATCAATCAGACTCAGGCTGATAGTGATGAATATCATCCAATGGGCCGTGTGGGGATCATATCTCACCTCGATGGGAAGCTACCTCGCAGGCGTCGGACTTGCATCACGCATCGGCATCTTCTATGCGATGCAGGGCATCGTGTCCATATTCATGCCTACCCTCATGGGTATCGTGGCAGACAAATACATTCCTGCACAGAAACTGCTCGGCTATTGCCACGGCATCGCTGGTGCAGCCATGATCGGAGCCGGCTTTTATGGAATGACTGCCGGAAACGAGGTGTCATTCGGCATCCTCTTCGGCCTTTACGCCCTCAGCGTGGCATTCTACATGCCTACAATCGCCCTGTCCAACTCAGTAGCATTCAACATCCTTGAAAAGAACGGCTACGACACCGTCAAGGACTTCCCTCCTATCCGCGTATTCGGAACGATCGGATTCATCTGTGCGATGCTTTTCGTGAACTTCGTGACAAACGGTGACGGAGTACAGTATCAGCACTCCTACAACCAGTTCTTCGTTTCAGGCATCCTGGGTGCTGCCATGTTCCTCTACTGCTTCACACTTCCTGCATGCCCATGCGTATCTGCAGGCGGCGAGAACCAGACATTTGCACAGAAGATGGGCCTCGATGCCTTCTCGCTCTTCAAGGACAGGCAGATGGCCATCTTCTTCATATTCTCGATGCTGCTTGGCGTGGCTCTTCAGATCACAAACGGATTCGCCAATCCTTTCATCTCGCACTTCAAGGAAGTTCCCGAGTTCGCCCAGACATGGGGCGCACGCAACGCCAATGCCCTCATCTCCATATCACAGATCTCCGAGACCCTCGGCATCCTTCTCATCCCTGTAGCCATGAGGCTTTTCGGCATCAAGAAGGTCATGCTCATCGCAATGCTTGCGTGGGTTCTCCGTTTCGGACTCTTCGGAGCCGGAGACCCCGGTGCAGGCGTATGGATGCTCATCCTCTCCATGATCGTGTACGGAGTCGCATTCGACTTCTTCAACATTTCCGGTTCCCTCTATGTAAATCAGAGAACCACAGGAAAGATCCAGAACAGCGCACAGGGACTCTTCATGCTCATGACCAACGGTATCGGAGCGACCATCGGAACCCTCAGCGCCCAGGCGGTTGTCAATCACTTTGTATATAACGCAGCCGAGCCGGACTGGAGTGCAGCATGGTATGTATTCGCAGGATATGCACTCGTTGTGACAATAGCCTTCATGATCCTCTTCAAGGAACCGAAGGACAACACAAAACTCGCATAACACTTAGCATCAACATAAGAAAGTGGCAGATCCCGGATCGGAATCTGCCACTTTTTTCCGGTGTATGCCCACCTTATCTGGTCAGCCCAAGCTTCTCCATCAGAGCCTCAGGCTGAGGGTCATGTCCGCGGAAGTTGCGGTAGATGACAGCCTCGTCCTCTGCTCCACCCTTTGAGAGGATGTTCTCACGGAACGAAGCTGCAACCTCAGTATTGAAGATGCCCTTCTCCTTGAAGAGGGAGAATGCGTCGGCCTCGAGCACCTCTGCCCACTTGTATGAATAGTAACCTGCAGAGTATCCGCCGCTGAAGATGTGCGAGAATGAACCCGAGAATGCGGTTCCCGGAACTGACGGCATCACTGCATACGGGTCGAGGACGCTCTTCTCGAACTCCACTGTGCCTGCTTCAGGAAGTTCTGTGAGTGAATGCCATGCCATGTCGAGGTAGCCGTAGTGAAGCTGGCGCACCTGCGCATAACCTGCAAGATAGTTCTTGGCCGCAACCACCTTCGCGATAAGTTCAGCCGGGATAGGCTCTCCTGTCTGGTAGTGCTTTGCAAAAGAGTTCAGGTACTCAGGCTCAAAGGCCCAGTTCTCCATGATCTGAGAAGGAAGCTCCACGAAGTCACGGGACACGTTGGTTCCTGTAAGAGAGCCGTATCTGCCCTCTGCCATGATTCCGTGAAGGGCATGGCCGAACTCATGAAGGAAGGTAGTGAGCTCGTCATGAGTGATGAGTGAAGGGGTGTCGGCAGTAGGCTTGGTGAAGTTCATCACGGTGCTGATGAAAGGCCTGTACTCTACCCCGTCCTCTATCCTCTGTCCGCGGAACTCTGTCATCCATGCACCGCCTCTCTTGCTTGCGCGTGGGAAGAAGTCCGCATAGAAAAGAGCCAGGTGGCTGCCGTCTGCGTCCTTCACCTCATACACCTTCACATCCTCGTGATATACAGGGACATTGTCGAGCTCGTGGAAGGTGATTCCATAGAGTCTTGTGGCGAGTCCGAGGACTGCGTCTATGCAGCTCTCGAGCTGGAAATAAGGCTTGAGCTCCTCTGCGCTGAGTGAGTACTCTGCCTGCTGATACTTCTCTGACCAGAAGCTGAAATCCCATGACTCGAGCCTGTCACCCTTGAAACCGTTCTTCTTCGCATATGCCAGAACATCTGCTATATCCTTCTTCGCGAACGGCATCGAAGGCTCGAGAAGGTTCTTGATGAACTCGTTCACTGTGGTCCTGTTCTTTGCCATCCTCTCCTCAAGAGCATAGTCCGCGTAAGTCTCATAGCCGAGGATGTTGGCGATCTTGATCCTGAGGTCCACGATCTTTCTTACGATCTCTGTGTTGTCGAACTCGCCGCCTATAGCTCTTGTGTTGTAGGCTGTCCATATATCCTTGCGGAGTTCGCGGTTCTCGCTGTATTTGAGGAACGGGCTGTAGCTTGGAGCATCAAGAGTGAAGGCCCAGCCTTCGAGTCCCTTTTCTGCCGCCGTCTCCTTGGCCATTGTCCTGACGTATTCTGGAAGACCTGCAAGATCCGCCTCGTCAGTGATGTTGAGGACATATGCATTTGTTGCAGCAAGCACATTCTTGCTGAACTGAAGAGTAATGAGAGACAGCTCCTCAGACCACTTGCTGTAGAGGGCCTTGTCCTCGTCGGAAAGGTTGGCGCCGCCACGGACGAAGCTCTTGTAGCTGTCCTCCAGGAGGGTCATCTGATCCTTGTCGAGTCCGAGCTCGTCCTTCTTTGCATACACAGCCTTCACTCTTTCGAAGAGTGCAGGATTGAGGGACACGTACATAGAGTACTCCGTCAGCATAGGAGAGACCTCCTCGGCAATCTTCTGGAGTTCGTCATTGGTGTTGGCCTCCATAAGGTTATAGAATATGCCGACCACATTGTTCAATGTCTTTCCGGAGTACTCCATAGCCTCGATGGTGTTCTCGAATGTCGGTTCGTCCGGATTGGCGACGATGGCGTCGATCTCCGCCTTCGCTTCAGCGATTCCGGCCTCAAATGCAGGAAGATAGTGTTCGTTCCTGATCTTGTCGAATTCCGGAGCTCCGAATGGTGCGGAAGACTCCGTAAGAAGAGGATTCTTCATGTTACAACTGCTGATAACTGCAAGCGCTGCGCCTGCGATAATGAGTTTCTTTGTCATAAGATATTGATAAATAATTAATATTTGCCTTAAAAACATCCCGCAAAGATACTCAAAGATTTTCTATTTTCATTATTGAAAACAGTCTCGTCGTACTCATTATATATTTTATGTCGTAACATCCGTACACATCATGCTTCCCGCAGCGGCGGAACGAGGTCCCCATCCCGGGGGAGAACCCCTTCAGCATGAGTTCCCCGAGATCAGCCGAAGCCCGTCCCTCATGGATGATTTCATCCAGAATCTCATAGTTCTTTCTGATGAGTCCGTCCACCTTGAGCCTGTAGGCCCTGCCTTTCCTGGCCTGGTCGTTATGGTACTTGGTCTTGCAGTCATCACAACAGAACTTCTTGTCACTGCGCCCATAACGGATACGGTCTCCGCATTCCAGACAATGGGGCATGTTTCTTTCATGCTTCTTATATTCCATAAAACGGGTTTTTGCACAAAATTCATAAGCGGTTCCGAACCGGACAATAGCGCGCTGCAGTTTTTTCTCTTTTTTTAACATCTTTTTTCTTTTTCTTTAAATCCGACGGGCGTTAAAGATTTATTTTTAACATTCCGGGACTGACACAGGGACGAATGGCGGAAGACAGGGACGTTAAAAAAACGACAATCTTTTATAAAAAAAGAAAAAACTGACATCCGGGCTCCTGCAGCATAGTACAGGTGACCGGGATTTTTCCTTACTTTGCCCCCAACCTACCAAGCGCGCATAAGATGTGGGGAAGATGAAGTATAACACTAAAGAGAGAAAATCTTATGGAACAACACCTGAACAGGATCGAATTGAAGGGACGGGTCGGCACGATCCGCACCAATGAGGTAAACGGCACCAAGGTCGCCAACTTTTCCGTCATCACCGAGCACATGTACAAGGCACGTGACGGGCAGGTCATTTCAGAGGCAACCTGGTTCAATGTGACATTATGGGACGGCAAGGACACCCCCGACATCAGCAGACTCACCAAGGGCATGCCCATCCATGTCATAGGAAGGATGCGCACATCAAAGTACACCTCAGCCGAGGGAGTCGAGAAGACCTTCTACGAAGTGATGGCCAGCAAGGTACGCTTCCTTGATGCGGAGCAGCCGGATAACTTCTGATAGGGTTCCATTCCCGAAAGAATATGCGCCCGGGTGCAGTCAGATGAAGGCTGCACCCTTCATATAATCAACGGTTTAACTCTTGCTGCAATCAGGACTGCCGACCATTCGTCAGCCAATTGTTACATTTCGGCACATTTGTGTTCATAAGGTAGTGTACATTAACGAAAATAAGCTATCTTTGCGGCCGTTTTAGAAAGAGAGTAAAAAAACTGTTTATGGTACAGAATTTCAACGACGGCAGATGGAGCCGCAAGATCGACGTTGCTGACTTCGTTTACAGCAACATCACCCCTTACGAAGGAGATGCATCATTCCTTCAGGGTGCAACAGACAGAACCAAAAGACTTTGGAACAAGTGCCTCGAGGCAATCGAGGAGGAAAGGGCAAACGGCGGTGTGAGGTCAATCGACAACAAGACCATTTCTACTATCACATCACATGCAGCCGGATATATCGACAAGGAGGACGAGCTCATCGTCGGACTTCAGACAGACGAGCTCCTCAAGAGGGCGATCAAGCCTTTCGGAGGATGGAAGGTCGTGGAGAAGGCCTGCACAGAGAACGGGATCGAGCTTGATCCTTCTGTGAAGAAGATCTTCACACATTACCGGAAGACACACAACGACGGTGTCTTCGACGCATATACGGAGGAGATAAGGAAGTACCGCTCACTCGGCTTCCTCACAGGTCTTCCCGACAACTACTCGAGAGGACGCATCATCGGTGATTACAGAAGACTTGCACTTTACGGAATCGACAGGCTCATCGAGGTGAAGAGGCAGGACCTCAAGCATCTGACCGGACCTATGACCGAGGCTCGTGTAAGACTTCGCGAGGAAGTTGCAGACCAGATCAAGGCACTTGCCGACATCAAGATTCTCGGAGAGTACTACGGACTTGACCTGAGCAGACCGGCCGAGAGTGCACAGGAGGCGGTACAGTGGGTATACATGGCATACCTCGCTTCGGTGAAGGAGCAGGACGGTGCAGCAATGTCACTTGGTAACGTATCTTCATTCCTCGACATCTTCATCCAGTACGACCTTGACCACAACATCATAGACGAGACATTCGCACAGGAGCTCATCGACCAGTTCGTGATGAAGCTCAGGATGGTGCGTCACCTCAGGATGGGTTCCTACAACGACCTCTTCGCCGGAGACCCCACATGGATCACAGAGGCCATCGGAGGACGCTTCACAGGCGGAAAGAGCAAGGTCACCAAGACTTCGTTCCGTTTCCTCCAGACCCTTTACAACCTCGGTCCTGCACCGGAGCCGAACATGACCGTGCTCTGGCATCCTGAGCTTCCTGAAGGATTCAAGGAGTTCTGCGCAAAGGTTTCGATCGAGACCAGCTCTGTCCAGTACGAGAACGACTCACTCATGCGTCGTGTAAGAGGTTTCGACGACTACGGTATCGCATGCTGTGTTTCCTATCAGGCCATCGGAAAGTCAATCCAGTTCTTCGGAGCACGCGCCAACCTTGCAAAGGCTCTCCTCCTCGCTTTGAACGAGGGACGCTGCGAGAACACAGGTACAGTGATCGTGGAAGGCATCAAGCCTCTCTCAAGCGATGTTCTCGACTTCGAGGAAGTAATGGAGAACTACAAGAAGGTGATGCACGAGGTTGCACGTGTCTACAATGAGACGATGAACATCATCCACTACATGCACGACAAGTACTACTACGAGAAGGCACAGATGGCGTTCATTGACACCAACCCTACGATCAACCTTGCATACGGTGTTGCCGGTCTCTCGATTGCCGCAGACTCACTCTCGGCGATCAAGCATGCAAAGGTGACGGCTCACCGCAACGCAGACGGCCTTACTGACGGCTTCGAGATCGAGGGGACATATCCTCAGTTCGGTAACGACGACGACAACGTGGACTCAATCGCAAGAAAGATCGTGAACCTCTTCAGCTATGAGCTCAAGAAGTTCCCAGTCTACAAGGACGCAGAGCCTACCCTCTCCCTCCTCACCATCACTTCAAACGTGATGTACGGAAAGAAGACGGGAGCTACCCCTGACGGCCGTGCAAAAGGCGTGGCTTTCGCGCCGGGTGCGAACCCTATGCACGGAAGAGACTGTCATGGAGCCATCGCTTCACTCTCTTCTGTGGCAAAGCTTGACTACTATGATTCAAAGGACGGCATCAGCAACACATTCTCGATCGTTCCGAAGTCTCTCGGTCCTACAGTCGAGGACAGGATCGACAACCTCATCACAATGATGGACGGCTACTTCTCGAAGGGTGCACACCACCTCAACGTAAACGTCCTCAACAGAGAGATGCTTGAGGATGCGATGGAACATCCTGAGAAATACCCTCAGCTCACAATCCGCGTTTCGGGCTATGCCGTGAACTTCACGAAGCTCAGCCGCGAGCACCAGCTTGAGGTGATTGCAAGAACCTTCCATCAGTCAATGTAATGATAAAGGTTCATTCATACGAATCAATGGGAACATACGACGGGCCGGGCTTGAGGCTCGTCGTATTTTTACAGGGCTGCCCTTTCAGATGCCTCTACTGCGCCAATCCTGACACCATCCCCTTTGAGGGAGGGAAGGAAACCTGCATTGAGGACATAGTCAGCCGCGCCGTCAATCAGAAGCCGTTCTTCGGCAGAAAGGGAGGCGTTACCTTCTCCGGCGGAGAGCCTACAGTCCAGGCGAAGGAGCTCGTGCCCCTTCTGAAAAGTCTGAAGGAAGAGGGGATCCACACCTGCATAGACACCAACGGAGGCCTGTGGAACAGCCATGTCGAGGAAGTGTTCGGACTGGTCGACCTGGTCCTTCTCGATGTGAAGCAGTTCAACGACGGCAGACATACATACCTTACGGGGCGGAGCAACAGCCAGACCCTCAGGACCGCCCTCTGGCTCGAACAGCACGGAAAGCCTTTCTGGATGAGATATGTCCTCGTGCCAGGAATCAGCGACTTCGAGGATGACATACGTGCTCTCGGAGAGCACTTCAAGGGCTATAAGATGATACAGCGGGTCGAAATCCTGCCTTATCACACACTCGGAGTGCATAAATATGAGACACTCGGTCAGGAGTACAGCCTGAAGGACACTCCGACAAACACTCCGGAGCAGCTCGACAGGGCAAAGGCGCTTTTCGACGAGTATTTTGACTGCGTCATGATGAACTGATGACAGACAGAACCTTCCGACATGCGAGGATGGTTCTGTTTTTTTATTTATATTTGCGAGGATTATCAACTTTTAACACCCGAACCTATGCTGAGAAAAACCCGAATCACTCTGGCATCCATCTTCTTCATCGGCATCACCCTGCTGTTCCTTGATTTCACAGGAACCCTGCATGCTTGGCTGGGATGGATGGCCAAGATCCAGTTTCTTCCTGCCGTTCTGGCACTGAATCTTGCAGTCGTGGCGATACTGCTCATCCTCACCCTGCTTTTCGGCAGAGTCTATTGTTCCGTAATCTGTCCTCTCGGCGTGATGCAGGACATCATTTCATGGATTCATGGAAAGACCAAGAAGAAGAACCGTTTCCGTTTCAGCTACTCCCCTGCAAGGAACTGGCTGCGCTACGGAATGCTCGCCATATTCATACTTGTACTCATACTTGGAGTACACTCGCTCGTAGCCCTTATAGCACCATACAGCGCATACGGACGTATAGCATCCAACCTCTTCGCTCCTCTGTACGGCTGGGGCAACAACCTCCTTGCGTGGATTTCCGAAAGAGCCGGCAGCTATGCATTCTACAGCACTGAAGTCTGGCTCAAGTCCATTTCCACATTCGTGGTCGCCGCTGCCACATTCGCAGTCATCTTTGCCCTTGCATGGAAAAACGGAAGGACATGGTGCAACACCATATGCCCTGTGGGCACAATACTCGGCTTTTTCTCGAGATTCAGCCTTTTTGCACCTGTAATCGACACTGAGAAATGCCGTAACTGCGGCCTCTGCGGCAGGCAGTGCAAGGCTTCGTGCATAGACATGAAGGAGCATAAGATCGACTACAGCAGATGCGTCGCATGCATGGACTGCATCGACACCTGCAAGGACGGAGCGATCCATTACGCCTGCAGATACGGAAAGGCCGGAATGAAGGAAAAGACAGGAGCAGCACCGGACCAGGGCCGCAGGGCCTTCATGATAGGAACGGGCATAGTCCTTACCAGCGCCGCTACTGCAAGCGCACAGAAGAAGGTTGACGGCGGACTTGCTCCGATCATCGACAAGAAGGTGCCGCAGAGAAGCACTCCCCTCGTACCGGCAGGTGCAGTAAGTCTCAAGAATTTCACAGACCACTGCACAGGATGCCAGCTCTGTGTTTCGGTGTGTCCGAACCAGGTCCTGAGACCATCGGCCTCACTTATGAACCTCATGCAGCCCCAGATGTCTTATGAACGCGGCTATTGCCGTCCGGAATGTACAAGATGCTCGGAGGTCTGCCCGGCTGGAGCCATCCTCGAGATCACTAAGGAAGAGAAGTCCTCGATTCAGATCGGGCACGCTGTAGTCGACCTCAGCCTGTGTCTGGTCAATACGGATGAGGTGAAATGCGGCAACTGCGCCCGCCACTGCCCTGCAGGAGCCATCAGGATGGTACACAGGAATCCGGACGACAAGAATTCTCCGATGATTCCTACAGTAGATGAGGAAAGATGCATCGGCTGCGGAGCGTGCGAGAACCTCTGTCCGGCAAGACCTATAAGTGCCATCAAGGTGGAAGGCCACGAAGTACACAGAACAATCTAATGCCAGCTGCTATGAAACACGACATAAACAGAAGAGAATTCATCAGGAGAGGCGGAGCTGCCGCTCTTGCGATAGGAGGCCTCAGCGCCCTCAACGGATGCACAGGTAAAGGCAAGACCCAGGAGACATCCTCGTCTGCTGATGCAGGACAGGGAGAGATGACATACAGGATCAATCCCAAGACCGGTGAAAAGGTCAGCATACTTGGCTACGGATGTATGAGATGGCCTATGATCAAGGACAATGAGGGCAAGGACATAATAGATCAGGAAGCCGTCAACCGTCTGATAGACCACGCTCTGGAAAACGGAATCAATTATTTTGACACCGCTCCTATGTACCTCCAGGGTCAGAGCGAGGAAGCGACCGCCAATGCACTTGTCCGTCATCCAAGAGAGAGCTACTACCTGGCGACGAAGATGTCGAACTTCGGAGACTTCACCTATAAGGGTGCCATGGAGATGTACAGCAGGTCGTTCAAACGCCTCCAGACAGACTACATAGACTATTATCTTCTACATTCGTTAGGAGGAGGAGGCATAGAGGGATTCAACAGACGCTTCGTCGACAACGGAGTGATAGACTTCCTGCTGAAGGAGAGAGAGGCCGGACGCATACGCAATCTGGGCTTCTCGTTCCACGGGGACAAGGAGACATTCCTCGCACTGATGGATCTGCACGAGAAATATCACTGGGACTTCGTCATGATCCAGATGAACTATCTGGACTGGACCCATGCATGGGGAGCCACTGCAGAATTCATGTACACTGAGCTTGAAAAGAGAGGCATACCGGTGAACATCATGGAACCGCTGCTTGGAGGCCGGCTTTCAAAGGTTCCTGACCACATCGCCCAGCGACTCAAGGAGCGTAATCCTCAGGGCAGTGTCGCTTCATGGGCCTTCCGTTTCGCAGGTTCCCACAAAGGGGTGATGACAGTCCTGAGCGGAATGACCTACATGGAGCACCTTCAGGACAACCTGAAGACCTTCTCTCCGCTTGTACCGCTTGTGGATGAGGAATTCGCCTTCCTCGAAGAGACTGCCGGACTGCTGGCTTCCTATCCTACGGTCCCTTGCAACGACTGCAAATACTGCATGCCATGCCCTTACGGCATAGATATCCCTGCCATCCTCCTGCATTACAACAAATGCGTGAATGAGGGCAACATATCCCAGTCACAGCAGGACGAGAACTACAGAAAGGCACGCAGGATCTACCTCGTCAGCTATGACAGGGCTGTACCGGCCCTGCGTCAGGCAGACCACTGCATAGGATGTAACCAGTGCGTGGAACATTGTCCTCAGAAGATCAACATTCCACGCGAACTGCATAAGATAGACAGATATATAGAAAAGCTGAAACAGGAGACCCTATAGAGGATTCTGGACAAGTTTTCCTTTAGACATATCTATTTCTTCCTTAGGTAGCTGCAGGACGGTCCTTCCGTCCTGCGGTTTTATTGTAAGTCCATCCCTGACGACAGGAAGACCGTTTCTCCAGTAGTCAAAAGCGATCTGTCCCTCGGCAAAGAGTTCCTTCCTTCTCTCATTCAATATATCCTCGAAAGTCACGGAAGCCACATCCTGGTAGCCGTCTATCCTGTTGCGCCTCAGCATATTGATATATACCGACGCATCTGCGCCCGTCCGGTAAGCCGCCTCCGCCGCAATCAGCACAGCCTCCGAAAGACGGAACACCCTGATGTTGCTGGTATACGCCGGCACGGAAGCACCTGCATTACCCGGATATTTCAACGGATAATAGCCCGTGTTATAGTCCGGATCTCCAGACGGAGCCACACTGTAATCAGCGACGGCCTGAGACCTGACATCATCCGGATCCGACTGAAGCCATTCATAGAACTGAGGGGAGACACCGTACTCGGAATAGCCGCGCGGGGATGTGTAGTAGCCCGGAGCATAACGCTGCGGATTGTATGTATCCGTCTGCAGGTATTCCATTATCACCTCATCCGCCCCTTCCTGCGACCAGGACTTCATATAGTTTCCGGTCGTGTAGAGCCTGTATGGGGACTCCTCGATCAGCTGGACTGCATCCTTCAAGGCAGCCTGATAGTTGCCGGCATAGAGATTCGCACGTGCGCGCAGTGCCAGAGCCGCCCAGTAATTCATATGCCCGGTGTTCCTGTCCTTGTTCAATCCGCTGTCGACAGCTCTGGTAAAATCACTTATAATGAAGTCATAAGTGTCTGTCAACGAAGCCCTTTCCCCTATATAGTCCACATCAAAGACCCTGTCCGAAAGCACTATGCCCATATGATTGGAATTCCCGGATGTCGGTATGGGAGCAAAGTAGGTGGCAAGATGGAAGTGGAAGAGACCCCGCATCGCGTATAGTTCCGCCACATAGGGGGCAGCGCCCTCAGCATCTTCCAGAAGTGCAGCCTTTTCTATGGCATTGTTCACACTGGCTATGGCCGCATACAGATAATAATATATATTATAGGTATCATTGGCAGTCAGGGAGAACTGCGCGAGTCTTGAGGCATTCTGTCCGGACGAAGCCGGCTGATAAGAGTCGGGGCCTGCAAGGTCTGCATATATGGCCATCTCGGAGGCTACAGTGAGCATCGTTCCGTAGGTGGCGACATAATAGGCTCCGTTCACGGCAGTGGCAAGGTCATCCACGCTGGTGATGGCAGCATCTGTCGTGACCGCTGTGGAAGGTTCCTGATCCAGAGCGTCGCATGCCGAGGCAAGAAGCAGGGGCAATATATATATGAACTTTTTCATTTCCTGTCTGTTTTATAATGTTATATTGACACCGAAGACAAAAGACTTTGTCACCGGCACATCTGCAGTACGATATCCGTTGATGGCGACATCCGGGTCGATGTCAGGCTCGGCAGACCAGATCATGAACGGATTGACCGTCCTGAAATAGACCCTGAGTCCGCTGACATAGCGTGTGACCGGCACATTGCAGCCTAGGGTGATCTCCCTCATCCTTATGTTGTCTGTCGACTTGATGAGTCTGCTGGAGAACCTGTCCCAACGGTACGGATTGTTCATTATCGGCTTAGGGTATCTTGCATTCCTGTTCTGCGGGGTCCAATAGTCTGCAGCATCTGCAGCGGCATTCATGGAAGCGGCGCGGAATCCGTCACTGTGGGTGAAATAGCCCGGATAATCAAACAGGGAGCCCCCGAACTGATAGGATATAAGGAAGGAAAGGTCAATCAGACCGCCCAGGAAGGTCATCGTGCTGGTAACTCCTCCGGTAAAGTCCGGCAATGCCTTACCGACAATCGTGCTGCCTGCCTCCGTATAGTAATTCGTTGCACCCTTCGACCGGTCATCCGGATCTATCCAGAATTCTCCAAGTCCCGTGTCAGGATCCACTCCTTTCCACTCCGGAAGATAGAACGAATATATCGGCTCCCCTTCCCTGTGGATGTACATGCCTCCGTCGCCATATATTATGTCGCTGCCCCCGTTGGGAAGGCTCCTGACCAGAGACCTCTGCCATGTGAAGTTGAAGTCGGTGGACCATGTGAAGTTCTTTCGGGAGATGTTGGTCGAGCTCAACTCCAGCTCAATTCCGTCATTGAGGAGGTTTCCCACATTGGATGTGTAGCTGCTGAAGCCGGTCACGGCAGATGCGGGCATGTTGAATATGAGAGAGCTCGTGTACTTGCTGTAGTACTCCAGGGCCACATTGACACGGTTGTACATGTTCCAGTCAAAGCCCACATTGAAGTTACGGGATTTCTCCCAGCCGAGCGCATTGTTTTCAGGATTGCTCCAATATATTCCCGATGCAGTCCCATAGCCTCCGCTTGCAGAGTACAAGCCCTTGTAGGCATAGTATTCTGCCGGAAGGTTGCCGTTGGTTCCATACGAAGCCTTGACCTTGAAGTCGGTGAAGAGGTCTGACACAGCCTCCATGAAAGGCTCTCCGCTGAGTCTCCATGCAGCGGACAGCGACCAGAATCCTGCCCACCGGCTGTCCGGTCCCAGGCGCGACGACCCGTCACGCCTGAACGACGCAGACGCGTAGTAGCGGTTCTCATAATCATAGTTCACGCTTCCGAGCACAGACATCATGAAGGCCCTGTCCGATGCTCCTCCCGTCCCGTACATCTGTCCGACAGAAAGGGCATTGAGCTTGTCATTCGGGAAGTTATTGGCTCCGGCATAGGTATATGACACCCTGTGGTCGGAGACTTCAAAACCGGCAAGAGCCGATATGTTGCTGCCTCCGAAGCTGTCGTTATAGCGGAGTATGGTGGAGTTCGTCAGGTCATCGGTCTGGAATACGTAGGTCGCACTGAGTCCGCTCAGGGCGGAGCCGTCAATGGAAGAGGGGGCCCACCACAGGTACTGCTTGTTGTCTATGTAGTCATAGCCGAAGGTATTGGAAAGGCTGAGATACTCAGTGAAGTCAACCACCAGGTCCAGGCTTGAGAGGCTTCGCATCGTGTGGGTCCTGTTGTACTGGGTGTCACTGTCGAAGACAAGATGTGGATTTCCCGTCTGTCCGCTCCAGCTCACATATTCGTTCCACGAACCGTCCGGATTCTTCGGTGCCGCAGTCGGGTCGCTCTGGGTCAGCACCCCTACAGGGGTGGCATAACCCATCCCCTGCGCCTGCGTGCTCTGGTCACTGTGTCCTTTGGTGCCGGTAAAGGAAATCATCTGACGGATCCCGACCTTAAGCCATGGCGCCACCTTGTGGTCCACGTTGACGCGTCCGGAGAATCTTTCGAAATACGACCCCAGGACTATGCCGTCAGTCCTGTCATATCCAAGGCCTGCATATATCTGGGTCTTGTCATTTCCTGCACTAAGGCCAAGCTGATGATTCGTCATGAAGGCGGGTCGGAACACCTGGTCAGTCCAGTCCGTGCTGGTCTTTCCGCTTGGATCGGCAGCCATGGACGCAATCTGGTCTCCCGTATATCCATAGGAATATGCCGGATTGAGGGCATAGGCATTGTCTCCGGCATCCTTCAGGTACTGCAGAAACTGCGGGCCGTCGAGCATCCGCAAGGCTTTCCGTACCGCCTTGCTGCTCACTCCGGCCTCACCGGTGTAAGTCACCTTGGTCTTCCCCTGCTTTCCCTTCTTGGTCGTGATGATTATCACGCCGTTTGCCGCCCGCGAACCGTACAGGGAAGCGGCGGCAGCATCCTTGAGGACAGTCATGGACTCTATATCCTCGGGGTTGATGGTGTTGAGGATTCCCATGCTTTTGTAGCCGAGCTGCAGGTCACTTGCAGTGGAAGAGGACATCACCACACCATCTATGACATAAAGGGGAGATGTACCGGCCGAGATTGACCCGACACCTCGGATCTGCACGCTTCCGGCAGAGCCAGGGTCTCCGGTAGCTGATGAGACCCTCACCCCCGGCACCTTGCCTGTCATTCCCTTGTCAATGGATTCTCTTGAAGAATTGGCGACATCGCTTCCGCTGACCTGCGTGGCGGAACCTGTAAAATCAGATCTGGACATGGATCCGTATGCCACTACGATCACATCATCCAGGTACTGGGCATCTTCAGCAAGGATGAAGTTGATGGTGTGTTCTCCCCGTACAGGCATCTCCTGTGACACGTATCCCAGATACGAGGCCACGAGCACCGCATCCTCAGGTACAGACAATTCGTACCTGCCTTCAGGGTCGGCCATCACCCCTGTGGCCGTACCCTTGACTTGAACCGTTGCACCTTCAAGAGGATAGCCATCCCGGTCAGTGACAGAACCCGTTACTGTCAGATTCTGAGCTGCCGCTCCTGTCGTCAGAGCGATGACGGTGCACAGTGTAATTACTGTTTTTCTAACCATAACCAACAATTTATTAATTTCATTATCAGACGCGGAGGGTTGCAACCCAAAAAATCTGCCAAATGAAAAAGGCGGCGGTCCAAATGATGGACCACCGCCTCTAATCGTCGGTATGGCAGCACTAGAACGAATAGCCCAGTGACAATGCCAATGTATTCTTCATAGGGCTTGAAGCCATGACGTAGGCCAGATTCAGCTTGACTCCCGAGAACTTCACTCCGGCTCCAACGGACGCAAATGAAGGGATGGGAGAATCCCCGCCGTATCTGTAGCCTGCCCTGAACGACACCAGGTCATCGAAGGTGTATTCAGCTCCCAGGGAAGCTGCTGTCCATCCGCTGAAGAAATAGTCAAAGTCGAGGTCAGCCTCCACCTGATGCTTCTGGCCGAACTCCTTCTCATAGCCCGCTCCCAGAGCGATGGAGCCTGGGATGCAGAATTCCTGACCGGTCGCAGACCTGACAGTGCCAAGCACGTTCGACACTCCTGCTGCAACCTTGATCTGTGAGAACTTCGCCATCACGAAAAGGTCTGCTGCGACAGTTCCGTACGAATGGCCCTGAGCCAGCGTGCTGGATGCATATCCCAGATTCACTCCTGCAGACATGTTCGGAAGGAACTTATAGGCAACGCCGACAGCCGCATGCAGGTCTGACGGCCTGAAGGTCCCGTCCGAAGCACCCGTACCATCGGTAATGTCATATGAAGGATGCATGCCATAGTACAGGCCTGCGGAAACTCCCAGCCTGTCATTGAACTTTGCCGCTCCGGCAGCATTCAGGATGCCGGTCTTTGCTGCGCCCGGCTGCCACATCGTGTAGCCGGCTGCCACATCGAGAGCAGCCTCTGAAAAAGGGATGGCGGCAGCATTCGTAAACGCCGCATGTGAAACAGACCCTGTCTCGGTAAGCCCCGTTCCGCCCTTGGCAAGAATCACTGGATCCACATCAGCAATCGTGAAAGGAAGTGCCTGGGCATTGGATACGGCAGGGGTGAGCAACAATGCGATTCCTGCCAGATATGTTCTTATTGTCTTCATTGTCAATGTCTTTAGAGTTTCACGATTGTCCTTGTGTATCCTTCTCCGCCTTCAGGATTGATGATGACGGTGTAGACGCCTGGAGCATTAGCCGTCATATCGATGCTGACAACACTCTCAAGACCGGTCTTCTGCCTGCCTTCGTACACCTGCTGTCCTGTAGAGGACAGTATTCTGACACTGCTTTCCGCACTTTCCTTTCCGCGGATATTAAGTATGTCGGTAACAGGATTCGGATAAATCAGGAACGGCTCTGACATATCGAACACGACCACATTGAATTCGGTAGAAACAGATTCGCCGGAGGCATCGGATGCTGTCGCCTTGATTGTGGTAGAACCGGCTCCAACTGCCTTGACCACGATGTTTCCCTTGTTGGCAGATGCAGTCGCAACCTTCTTGTCAGCGACGTCGAATTTCAATGAAAGGCTTTCCCCATCCGGATCGTTGAAGTGCTTGCTCACACTGATTTCATAAGTTGAACCGATTTCTGCCAAGGTCACATCAGCAATCCTGGAGACAAGTTCAGGAGCCGAATTGTCCAGAATGGTATACTGGTATGTAGCAGTATTTGCCAGTCCGAATTCGTCTGTGACAGATATGGTGAACTCGAAGTCTCCCTTGTCTGATTCGCTGCCTTCGATCTTCACAACTGCAAGTCCTTCCGACACTTCTGTAAATGTGATGCCTCTTTCTGCAGTGGTGGAGAACTCGATTGTCACGGAGTGGTTGTCAGGATCGGAATATTTGAATGTTCTTGTCGCCGTGTCATACGAGTTGATCTCTATCTTTGTGTCTTCGCTGACCTCCAGCACAGGCATGTTGTTCTTCTCCGTCGAGAAGGTTCCGTGATGTGAGAGAACCGACTCGTTGCCGGCATAATCGGATGCCGAAACGGCATAATGATATGTCTGCTCAAATCCGAGCCTGTTGACAATCACCTTATGCAGGCCGTTTTCAAGGACATCACTTTTCTCTATCTCGAAGGTATACTTCTGAGCATCAGCCACATTGATCTCCTTATCACTTATGTAGATGTTATAATAGAATGCAGTGCTGTCGTCCTCATCCTTAGGAACATCAAGGGTGAAAGCCGCATTATTGGACTGGAGACTTACTTCCACATGCTCATGCGCTGATGGCGCAATCTTGCTGAACTGCGAAACCGCACGAACCGCATCGATCACACCGGCTCCGTAAAGTCCTTCCTTTCCCGGGTTGTAATTATAGAATGTCGGATCCGTAGAATTGAGAATGTCAGCATACAGCTGGTCAGCCGTGTAGCCTTCACCCCCGGCAACGCTCAGAATCAGCGCTGCAAGTCCGGACACATGCGGAGCTGCCATTGATGTACCCTGCAATCCGCCGTATTGCTCACCTGGCAGAGTGCTGTACACTCCTCCGAACTGGAAACTGAGCCCCCTGTCTCCTCCCGGAGCAGAGACGTCAACCCAGTCACCATAGTTTGAGTACGGTGCAACAAGTCCTGTAGGTCCTACAGCAGAGACAGCCATACATCTTTCGTACTGCCCCGGATAACCGAAGTCCTGTGTGTCGTTTCCTGAGGCGAACACCATGAGTCCTCCCTTCATCAATCCTGTCTGGTTTCCGTTTTCATCCAGACCGGCATTGTCGATAAAATAATCAATACCCGCCTTGTCGGACTCATAGAGGATCTTCACACCCGCTTCGTAACCCCAGCTGTTCTGGGAAATCAGGGCTCCGTTCTCCACTGCATACTGCATAGCCTTGAGGTAAGACTGTTCATCTCCCTTAAGGGTCTCCAGCAGCATGAGTCTGGTTCCTTTCTCCGGCCATTTTCCGCCAGCGACACCACAGACACCGATTCCGTTGTTGTTGACTGCGCCAACAGTTCCGGCAACATGGGTTCCATGATCCTCTACAGTGAACTTGGATGACTTTTTCGAGAAGTTATAGCCATGTATGTCATCGACATAGCCGTTCATATCATCGTCGACACCTTCAGTTCCGTTATACTCGGCCTCATTTACCCAGAGGTTATCGATCAGGTCAGGATGGGACACATCAAATCCATTGTCGCATATCGCGACAATGACTTCCGGACTTCCGTACACCTGATACCTTCTCCAGACCTCTTCCAGTCCTATGTCAAATCCTTCCTTGAAACTGTAAGCGCCTGTATTGTGGTAGTGCCACTGCAGGCTGAGTTTAGGGTCGTTCATGACACTGGCCATTCTGATTCTGGCCACAGGCTCGATTACTGACAATCCCTGAATACCTTTAAGGTCGCTGGAAGCCTTGGTTGCCACGTGGTCCGGATCAAGTTCAATCTCATACCACAGGTGCAGGCCTGCCGCCTTCTGACGTGATTCATACTTTCCTCCAATCATGAATAAAGTGGAGACCTTGCTGACCCCGGTTTCAGGACCGAGACCTGCTTCGGCCGCCACCTCAGTTGGAATCACACCTTCGCTATCTTTTACAGAAAGCAGTTTCTGAGCCAGTTCTTCCGTGACCTTTATTCGTAATTTGTTTGATACCGTGTTATCAAGACCCGCTGACACAGTCTTATCGGAATCAAATAAAGTACTTTCCGTGAGTGCTGTCTCACAAGAAGACAGCATCACGGAAAGCACCATAATTATTGTCAGCAATCTGCTGTGTTGCATATTTTAGATTATTCGCTTACTGCTGAGTAAATCTGTGGCAAATAGATGTCGACTGTTCCAGAGTTACCCTCCTGAATAGAATAAGTACAGTAAAGTGGTGCACTTATCTGCTGGCCATCCTCAGAGAATTTGAATGTCATCTCTGCTACAGGGACCAGATTACCCTCATTGAGAGCAGCAGGGTCAAGAGCATAAGTAATGAATCCATATCCTGAAAGACCAGTGTCGAAGTAACCTGTTTCTGACACGAATGTTACAGTTCTTGCCTCAAGGTCTACATCTCCTGTGAGTGATGTAGGTACGCCCTGCGGATATGCCCAAGGGTCGATGTTGTTGATAGTCATCTTCTTCGCATCAAGATCAAAAGCGATCTCAAGGACGTGGTCCTCATATGAGCAGGCGCCTTCATCCCAATAGCTGTATACATCTGCTGTATACTTGCCGGCAAGGACCTTGTACCACTCTACGGTAGGAACGTCAAGTGCGAGAGTCTCTGAAAAAGAAGCGCCATCGGTGTTGCCTGCGAACGCCTTGACATAGTTGATAGTACCTATCTTGACCTTTACCTGCTGAGTGAATGTACCATCTGCAGGATTCTCGATAAGGTATGATGTAGATGATGTGAAGTCAGGATCTGTTGACACGAGGAATCCGATCTCCAGTGAATCCATATCAGATGTTATGCCTGAGAACGACGCTGTTACTTCTGCATAACTCTGAGCTTCAACAATCTTAAAGTCACTTGTGTTGATGGTCGATGTCGGCACTGCACCTTTTGGAGCGAATCCCTTCTCAACCTCTGCCTTTTCAAGTGTCTTCTGGCATGAGACTGCAAGAAGAAGTGCCGAAGCAGCGATAGCTAAATATTTAATTGTCTTCATAATAATTCTCCTTAATTAAAGTGTCCACTCGTTCTGGTCTTCCTCGTTGATCTCAGTATTTTCCTGGATCTCACGGAGAGGAATCTGGAATCTGAATGAAAGGGCATGAGGAGCGAAGTCCTTGCGAGCCCACTCTGGGTGGTTGCTGCCCTCGTAATTTCTCACTGTTCCGAGACCGTTTCTTCTGAGGTCAAAATAGTGGAATCCTTCTCCCCAAAGCTCGATTCTTCTCTGAAGGAGAACATCTTCAACTGTTACAGAACCCTTACCGAAACCTGGGTCACGCTGAGCCATCAGCACCTTAAGAGTAGTTGCAGCTGGTCCGTTGTTGCCCAATCTTGCTTCAGCCTCAGCCTTGATAAGGATCATCTCGGCAGCTCTCATGTAGATGTAGTCCTGAAGCCACTGGTCAGCAAAACCGAACTTTCTTGATGCGTAAGGATACTGTCCGCCTGGCTGTGCTGCTGAAGGATCGCCAGCTTCTGTATTGAAGAGACCCTTTCTGAAGTCAGTCTCAGGAATCTGGCTGTAAAGCTTGGCGTCGATACACTTGATCATCTGACCGATTCCGGTGTAACCTTCGCTCTCGTTACTCATGTGTGAGAAGAATGAAGCATATGCTGTCTGAGTCTCAGTAGAGTGGTTGAATCCCCACATTACCTCACCGTCCTCAATCTCCATGAATCCTGAATAGAGCCTGGTCTTGTCCATGAGGGTGTAGCCGTTCATAGCCTCAGCAGCAGCCTCAGCTGCCTTCTCCCACTGCTGAGTAAGGAGATAGTATCTTGCAGCGATACCCTGAGCAACCGAGTAGTCAACCTCGTTCTTGTTAGGTCTCACATAACCCTCGAGGAGTGGAAGAGCCTTTGCGAGGTTCTCCTCGATGTGAGCCATCACTGTTGACATAGGATTACGTCCCTGGCTTGCAGTCACTGTCTCTGAATCTACGCCGTCACGAGTAGCGAACACGATAGGAACTGTAGGCGCATCTGTCCTGAGGTCTCCGTTCTCATCAACAGGATCCTGGAAGATGTAGATAAGGTTGGTGTATGCAAAGGCTCTCAACGCATAAGCCTGGCCGAGGAATCCTCTTGAATTCACATCTGTAGGATCTGAATCAGCAGGGAAGAAGTTGATGATCGCGTTTGCATTGTTGATCAATGTATAGAAGCATGTCCAGTTCTGGAAACTGCGGATGTACTGTTCCTGTCCATAATCATGGTTATAGTCATAGAGACCCCAGTTCTGAGTTCCGTTCATGGCGATGTCGTTACCCATATACTCGAGGTTCATCATTACACTGAGAAGACCGTAGTCATCATGGCCATCATAAGCCATTCCGTAGGTTGTCAGCCAAGAGTAGAGACCACCGACATAAGAAGAAAGAACGGACGGATCCTGCTCCACCTTCTCTGCTATCTGCGGACCATAGACATTTCCCGTGTTATCCACGTCAAAGCTCTTCTCGCAAGAAACAGCTGCAATCAAGGCAAATGCCGCGATGTATAATATCTTTTTCATAAATCTATCTCCTATTATTTAAAATGTAAGCTGGACTCCTGCCGATACAGTTCTGAGAGCTGAGTATACGAAGCCTGTCCCTCCTGTGAATGAGTTACGTACCTCGAGTCCCTTTCTCTTGGATGTATACCAAAGGTTGTCACCTGTCAGATATACTCTGAGTCTCTCCATTCCCATGCGGTCAGTAATGTGCTTAGGAAGTGTGTATCCCAAAGTCACATTTCTTACACTGAAGTAAGAAGAATTGATGAGGAATCTTGTTGAAGTCTGGTTTGCATCCTGGAAACCGTTCTGAACGCGTGGAACATCTGTGTCAGTGTTCTGCGGAGTCCAACGGTTGAAGATGTCCTTGTGCCAGTTTGAACCAAGGTCACCGGCTGTCATAAGAGTCTGGTAGTTTGAGTCAAGTGTCCAACCGCCGATCTGGTATGCGAATGCTGCACTGAGGTCAAATCCGTAGAATGAGAGATAAGTGCTGAATCCACCATAAAGGTCAGGAATAGGAGTCTTGCCTGTCTTGATCTGTGTAGCCTCACCTGAAGAAGTCGAGTTCACGAGATCCACGAATTCACCTTCTGAATCAAGAACCTTCACCTCCTCGCCGTTCTCATCAAGTTCGAGGTTATAGTAGCTGCTGTACTGTGGAAGACCGTTGGTAGGATCTACACCTGCCCACTCATAGAGGTAGTAGTTATAGAGTGATCCGCCCACTTCTCTCCAATAGCTGCCGACCTGCTTTCCTTCATCAGGGTAGTCAGATGGAAGACGTGTGATGATGTTCTTGTAGTGTGTACCGTTGAAAGCGATGTTCCAGTAAAGGTTGTGAGTCTTGATGAGGTCTGCAGTGATCTCGAACTCGACACCTGTGTTCTTCATGTCGATGTCGTTCACGAGCTGGCTGTTAGGCTGACCCATTGATGGAGCGAGAGGACGTGCATAGATCATATCCTTTGTCTCCTTGATGAAGTACTCGACATTGAGGCCGAATCTGTTGAAGAACTTACCTTCGAGACCGATGTTGAAGTTGTTTGACTTCTCCCATGTAACCTCAGGGGCTGCGCGGAATGCATATGTGATAGAGTGTTCGCCTTCAGCTGTTCTGCTGAGAGAGTAGATGTCCTCATATACCTTGGTGTAACCGATGTTATCGTTACCCTGTGTACCGTAGCTGGCCTTGAGCTTGAGGATGTCGATCTGAGGGAAGTCGGCGAGGAATGCCTCATTCTTCATGTTCCATGATCCACCGATTGACCAGAATGAACCCCACCTGCGGTCAGGATGGAATCTTGATGAACCGTCGCGACGATATGAAGCTGTACCGTAGTACTTGTTTGCATAGTTGTACTCTGCTCTTGCGAACACACCCTCGAGGAAGTACTCTGAAGAGTATGATGTAAGATTCTGGTAAACTGCTGCATTTGAGAAGTCAGTAACGTTCAAGAGGAAGAACTTGGTCATCTCACCCGAAAGAACGTAGCTGTTGTCGGACTTGGTCTCATGTCCGAGGAGGACGTTGAGAGAATGGTCACCCCATGTCGGAGTGTAAGTGATGAGCTGGTTGGCGTTGAGGGCTGTTGTCCTGTTTACCTGCTGCTGGCCACGTCCGCCTACTATGAGGGCGTCACCACCCACTGGAGTAGTATAGTAGTCATACTTGCCGTTGAACACGTCGTATGACACGTTTACCGATGCCTTGAGGTCCTTGAGAATGTCAACGCTCACATATCCTCTTGTAGAGATGTTGTCTGAGATGTCGCTCTTGTCAGATGTCATGAGCTGGCCATATGCATTTGTCGATGCTGCTGCCGGACGGCCATCCTCACCCCAGTCATAGAGGTCCTCACCCTGTTTGCCGTACTGGCGCTCGCCTGTCTCTCTGTCATAGAGATAGATAGGATAGATACAAGGCATAGACTGGCTGATCCAGAAGAGGTTAGAGAAGTTGTTTCTCTCAGAGTCGTTATAAACCTGCTGGTCTGTATTCGAGTATGCGAAGCTGAGACCTGCAGCGATCTTCTTTCCGATAGACTGGTCGATCTTACCTCTTACAGAAAGACGCTTGAAGCCTGAATTCTCCACATAACCGTTGTCGTTGAGGTATGAAACCGACATATAAGCTCTGGTAGCGTCAGAACCGCCTGATGCAGTCACATTGTACTCCTGGCGTACGCCTGGCTTGAATACGTCTGTCATCCATCTGTCATTCCACTTGAGCTCTGATGCATTTGGATTGAGCTTTCCTGTTGCAGGATCGATGAGTTCTGTGTTACCTACACCCTTATAGATGTTGTAGAGGCCATACTGGTTGATGATTCCCGAAGAAGCATGGAGGTTAGCCTGAGCAAGTGACATTGTACCTGGATAGTATACCGCATTTCTGAGGGACTCCCATGTCATTTCATAATAGTCACCAGGATTTGTGATGACGTCATAAGGCTGGACACCTCTTGAGTTGATACCTGCCTTTGCATCGAAAGTGATCTGAACCTTACCAGCCTTACCGCTCTTGGTTGTAACCATGATGACTCCGTTTGAACCACGTGCACCGTACATTGAGTTAGCCGCTGCATCCTTGAGGACAGTAAGAGACTCGATGTCCTGAGCCGGGATAGAGTTGAGCGAGCCCTCGTAAGGAACACCATCAAGCACGATGAGCGGAGACTGGGATGCAGAGATCGAACCGAAACCACGGATGATCATGCTTGATCCTGAACCCGGAGTTCCTGATGAACTTGAAGTCTGGAGACCAGCGACCGCGCCCTCGAGTGACTTCGAGATGTTTGAAGTCTGCATTGTCTCGAGCTTCTTTCCGCTGAGCTGAGTGGCAGAACCTGCAAAAGAAGACTTCTTCTGAACGCCGTAAGCGACAACGATAGTCTCGTCGAGCGCCTCTGCATTCGGATTCAGAATGACGTTGATGCGGGTCTTTCCTGCCACATTCACCTGTGCATCCTCATATCCGATAGAAGAGAACACAAGAAGGCCATCAGCCGGAACCTGGAGAGTGTACAAACCATCTGCATCAGTATTTGTACCTGTCATGGTGCCGTCCACGTGAACTGCTGCGAAAGGCACCGGCTCACCTGTAGTGGCGTCAGTGACTGTTCCGGTCACTGTGATATTCTGGGCAAAGGCCACAGAAGTCATCAGTGCCGCTAACGCTGTGAAAAATAGTTTCATTTTTCTCATAGCTGTTACTTTTAGTTGTTAAACATAAATATTGATTTGATTATTTTCGTACAGTATACACTACACTAACTGCACATATAAACGAGCGTTTATATGTGCAGTGTCAATAATCGTCAAATCATCAGGTATATTACAATATGACAGTATATGCATACATCAGGGTCAGCACAGAAATACAGAACTATGCGAGCCAGCGATATGAAATTGAAACCTACTGCAGAAGCAGGGGTATAAGCATCGGTGAATGGATCAGCGAAACCGTCTCAGGCACTGTCGCAGTGGAAAAGCGGGAGCTTGGCGCCCTGCTTGGACGCATGGGGAAAGGTGATGTCCTGATTTGTACGGAACTGTCTCGCCTTGGGCGTAACATGTTGATGATCATGGGGATTCTTAACGCATGTTCATCCAAAGGGATATCCATACATTCCATTAAGGATCATTTTGATCTTACAGACAGCATCAATTCCAAGATAATTGCCTTCGCCTTTGCTCTGGCTGCCGAAATTGAAAGAAACCTCATCTCTCAACGGACAAAGGAGGCATTGGCAGTAAAGAGGATAGAGGGCGTAAGACTGGGACGTCCGCCCGGAAGTTCGAAAAAGAAAGTTACATTTTATAAGGATTATGAGCGGATAAAGGCTATGAAAGATGACGGTGTCTCCCTTTCTTCCATAGCCAGAGCTTATGGAATACATCGTAACACATTGAAAAAATATCTTGACGATATTAAATCATAAGTCACGAATAAAGTTTCTATCTGTAATTATTCTTGGCCGCCACGCTTACCATTCTTGTCTTTTTATGGGGCTATACTTAAATTATTGAAGTTGAATACCTTTATGATTGGGTGATAATTTTTGATGAAAGACTTTTAAATTTTGATTTGAAATGAAAAAAATATTATATTTGCATTTCGAGTTGTTTGCAAAAACGCTCGTTAATATGTGCAGTTAGTGTAGTGTATACTGTACGGAAAATAATCAAATCAATATTTATGTTTAACAACTAAAAGTAACAGCTATGAGAAAAATGAAACTATTTTTCACAGCGTTAGCGATGCTTGTCGCTTCTGTGGCTTATGCCCAGAGTCTGACAGTGTCGGGTAATGTGACCGATGCCACTACAGGCGAGCCGGTTCCTTTCGCTGCCGTTCATGTAAAAGGTACTATGAATGGTGTCAGCACGGATGTGAACGGTCAGTACTCGCTTTCTATGGTTCCAAAGGATGGAATTCTCGTATTCTCATCAATCGGATACCAGAATGCCGAAGTTCCTGTAAACGGCATGGCAGTTGTAAATTGCGACCTCAAGGTCGACACAGAGACTCTGGAGAGTGCGGTTGCTGTCGGTTATGGTTCTGCAAGAAAGGTCGGAACAATGGTGGGCTCTGTAACTACCGTTCAGTCTGAAGCGCTTGCTACAGCTCCTTCCGCATCGCCTCTGGATCAGCTTCAGGGCCAGGTTGCGGGTCTTGCCGTAATGACAACCGGAGGTATCGCCGGTGAGAACAACGTTTCCATGACTCTGCACGGAACAGGTTCTCTCGGTTCAAGCTCTACTCCTCTGTTCATTATTGACGGTATCCAGTCTTCAAGCCGTGCAATCATGGCGATGAACCCGAATGACATTGCCAGCATCTCTATCCTCAAGGATGCTTCAGCAACATCCATCTATGGTTCACGTGCTGCCAACGGAGTTGTGTTCGTGACCACAAAATCCGGTTCTTATGATGCAAAGGCTTCTGTAACCGTAAGAAGCCAGGCCGGTGTCTCGACTCTTGCCGACATGACTCTTTATGAGAACATGTTCTCGGGTCCTGAGCTCAAGGAATTCTGGGTAAGAGCTGGTCTTATGACTCCTGCACAGATCAAAGCGACCTATACTGACAACGGATTTGATGCCGACACAAAATGGTATAACGTACTCCAGCAGTTCAACAACCCTCAGTTCCAGAATGACGTTACTGTAGAGGGCGGTGGAAACAAGGTGGCTTACATGATCGGTGCATCTCAGTTCCATCAGAGAGGTACGACAATCGGAAACTACTTTGACCGTTACACCGTACGTTCAAACGTTCAGGGTCATCCGAAGGAATGGTTGAAAGTCGGTGCCAACCTCAGCCTTTCATATGATGCAAGGCAGACCAACGGTAACTGGGGTGGTGCGTCAAGCGTATCGAACTACACTTCAGGAGGTCTTTCTTTCCTTAACAACCCTCTTTATCCGGTAATCAATCCCGAGACAGGTGAGTACTATGAGACTAAATTCCCTAACGGACTCATGAACCCTCACTACTACATGTCCAATGTACCTAACCTCACTCAGCGCTACGGTCTCCTCGCTGCATTCAATGTCGTGATCGAGCCGTTCAAGAACTTCAAGATTTCTTCTCGTGCCGGTGTTGACGGATCTATCTCTTATGGCACATCGTACAGGAAGCCTACATATATTTCTGCTCCTCTCAACGGTGCAAGAAGCAGGTCTAACGCCATCGATTATGCTGCTACCATCACCAATACGATTGAGTATGCATTCGACATCGCTGAGGACCACCACTTCACAGTACTTGCAGGTCAGGAAGGCGTTTCAAACCGCTACGATTACATCTATGCATATTCTGAAGGTATTACTGACGACCGTCTGATCAATCTTCAGGATGGTGTTCAGGCTAAATACGACATCGAGGAGCAGTTCACAGCCAGCAAGTTCCTCTCTTTCTTCGGTCGTGTAGACTACGGATTTGCAAACAAGTACTACTTTGATGCTTCCGTACGTAATGACGCATGTTCACGTTTCGGTCCGAACAACAGAAACGCTACATTCTGGGCAGTCGGCGGCATGTGGAAGATGAAGAATGAGAACTTCTTGAGGAATGCCTATTGGCTGAATGACCTCAACTTCAAGGTCAGCTACGGTACCCAGGGTAACGCATCCATCGGTGACTACCAGCACTATGCCCTGCTCTCTCCTTCAACCAACTATGCGGAAGGAAGTTCAATGGTTGTAGGCCAGCCTTCTAACCCTGGACTTACATGGGAGCAGCAGGCCCTTCTTACAGTAGGATTCAACGGACGTATCGCTGACAGAGTTGATTTCAACGTGGAGTACTACAACAGAAAGACTTCTTCAATGCTGATGGAGGTTCCTTATAACTACACTACAGGATTCAGCAGCCTTTATGACAATGTCGGCGGTCTCCTCAATCAGGGTATTGACCTCACCTTGGGTGTTGACATTCTTAGTGGAAAGGATTACTGGCTCCGTGCAAGCACTACCTTCAACTTCAATGACGAAAAAGTCACCGAGCTCTTCAACGGTCTCGACAGATGGGAGATGGTCGGCTATGGCTTCGCATATGTAGTAGGTCAGCCGGTGTCTTTCTATGCTCCTATCTTCGCAGGTATCGATCCGGCAGACGGTATGCCTATGTGGTATCTCCCAGGCGAGGACGTAGACGTGACTACAATGAAAGAGACAACAAAGGTCTTCGACGAGGCCGGTCTTACTCAGAACACAGGCAAGAAGCTCAATTCTCCGATCTATGGAGGATTCAGCATCGGTGGCGGCTGGAGAGGACTTTCACTCCAGGCTGACTTCGCATACGTTCTTGGAAAGACCCTTATCAACAACGATATGTACTTCTACGCCAACCCTAACAGCTTCTCAGGTATGAACCAGCACAAGACTGTCGCTGACTTCTGGACACCGGAGAATACTGATGCTCAGTGGCCGGACTGGTCTAAGGGTGCGATAATGCAGTTTGACACTCATATGTATGAGAATGCTGACTTCCTCCGTCTTAAGAACCTTCAGGTTGCCTACGACCTTCCAAGAAGATTCCTCGGAAACCAGCAGGTGATCAACGGTGTAAAAGTTTCATTCACAGGCCGTAACATCTTTACTGTAACCAAGTTCTCAGGTATTGACCCTGAGGTCGACTCGAACCTCACCTATGGTCGTGCCGGAAACTCCAAGCAGTACCTCTTCGGTCTTGAAATTACATTCTAAAACGGGACGTATTAAATAAAGAAGTTATGAAAATGAAGAATATTCTCAAATATTTTATAGTAAGTGGAGCGGCTGTGACGATGCTTTCGTCATGCGACCTCAACCTTCTCCCTACTACCGACATTGCGTATGAGGAGGGAAGCGAGTTATTCCTTACAGAGAATGATGTGACAGCATTCCAGAATGGTGTCCTGGCTTCTTACCGCGCCCTTCAGTATGGTGTGTTCACACAGACATCTGAAGTCCAGTGCGACGGTTTCAACGCCACCATCGATTATGGTAACAACTATGGTGCTGTGCACCGTTGCGACAACTCTTTCACTCCAGGAGAATACGATACTGAAGACATGTGGTCTAACCACTATGCGGCAATAAAGAACTACAACATCGCCATTGCCAATGCAGACAATGTGAAGGAGGACCTCAAGGCATCTGCAAATGTACTTAAGGGTATCGCCCTTTTCTGCAGAGCGTCATCTTATCTGACACTTGCAAGACATTTCGGTAATGCATACGATCCTGCAACTGCATCGACAGACCTCTGTGTTCCGCTTGTCCTCAAATATGATCAGCTTGAGAAGCCAGCACGCGCTACAGTGCAGGAAGTTTATGACCAGATCCTGACTGACCTTGAAGATGCTGAGTATCTTCTTTCCGAGGCAGCTGCCGCAGGAATCACAGTCACTGTCAAGGCGGAGAAGGTGAATCTCGCCGGACAGGTAAGGGCAGGTGTCCCTACTGTTGATGCTGTAAACGCTCTCAAGGCACGTTATTATCTTGATGTTCAGGATTATGCCAATGCTGCTGATGCAGCCGAGTCTGTAATTGCTTCCGCTGCAGGCTACAAGCTCGCTGCAAGTCAGGAAGAAATGACAGCAGAGTTTACCAATGATGCAGGTACAGAGCCTATCATCCAGCTTTTTGCAAACATGGCAGAGGGTGCAGTAGGCAATACAATCTTCACTCAGGTAGGAAATGACGACACAGTAGGAAAGTATTTCTCTCCTTACTTCATCCCGTCATCTCTTCTTGTAGGTTCATATGATGAGTCTGACCTCCGCCTGGCAAACTGGTTTACTGACAGCCTTTATCCTGTGAAGATGAACGGTTCTTACCATAACGGCGTATATGTGTTCACAAAATATCTTGACAACCCTGGTCTTCATACAGGTTCTGTCGAGACAGGTGCACATGCTGCAAAGCCGCTTCTTATCAGCGAGATGTATCTTATCGCTGCTGAGGCTCATGCACAGGAGGGAAATGCTGCTGCCGCACAGAGCACCCTTAACCAGCTTCAGGCTGCGCGTAAGGCTGTAAACACAACCGGTACAATGGAGAACATCAAGAAGGAGTGGTTCCGTGAAACAGTTGGTGAGGGCCTTCGTCTCGCTTCCATCAAGCGTTGGGGTGACGGCCTTGCTGTCAGAGCAGCTCAGCCTGGCGTCGAGTTCCTCATCATGACAGGCGAGTACTACAATGAAAGAGCACTTTCAGCTGACAGCCATTTCCTTAACTGGCCTATTCCTTCTTATGAGATCAAGCTGAACGAGAACCTCGTACAGAATCCAGGTTATACAGCTGAGTAATAATCCTTTAAAACTGAATCAGATATGAAAAAGTTATATTATATAGCAGCTGCAATCGTGCTCCTGACCTCTGCTTCATGCAACAGGGCAATCGAGCTTCAGCCTCAGACATTTGCGACATTGGATGCTGTTACTTTCTCAGTCGATGAGACAGTCGGTAAGGTTGCGGTTCCTGTGTCAATCTACAATCCCACAGGTGCAGAAGTGCAGGTAACTGTGAAGGCTGTAGACGGAAAGGGTGTCAAAGGTGTAGACTATGAAATCGTTTCACCTGCTTCGGGAATCCTTACTTTCTCAGGCGAGACTACAACTCAGAACATTGAGGTAGAGATTACTGACTTCTCTGGTGAGTTTACAGGTGGCAAGGACTTTACAATCGAGATTGCAAGTGCAACTGCTGGTGTTTCTGTAGGTAGCTATGACACAGCATTCTTTACAATCAAGGACCTTGATCATCCGCTTGCAGCATTCATCGGTGATTGGACAGGTGGTCCGCTCGTTGACTTCTTCTACGGCGACCAGTATGCTCTCAACATTTCGATCGTTTCGAATGACAATGATCCTACATTCAACTCTGTACTCATTCAGAACATCGACCCTTACTTCGCTGGTGCCGGCTTCTCTGCGGCTAGTGGATGCAACATCTTCCTTGCTGTAGCAAATGAGGACAGGACTCAGCTCCTTCTCGAGTCTGGCCAGCCTATCGGTTACGATGACTGTGTGATTATGGGCTTTGACGGTCCGGATCTCAGTTCAGCAAATACGACCCAGTATGCTCTGTTCAATCTGAATACAGATGGCACTCTTACTATTCCTAATGCGTTTGGTGTCTATTCTTCAAACGCCGGCGGATGGTACAGTGCATACCTTGGAGGCCTGACATTGTCAAAGAACTAAATTCATTGATATTACTTTTTGAGGTGAGCGGCCTTTTGGCCGCCCACCTTTTTACAATTTATAAGACTTGTTTATGAAGCATGGTTTATCTGCTTTTTTGATGGCAGTAATTCTCCTTTCATGTACTGACAGGGAGATCATTGGTGTCGCCCCGGAAGACTCACAGACAGAGGATTCCATGGAGAACGGCAATAATGTATATGTTCCCGGTGAAGCCTATGTATATTTCAGTGAGGAAATGACAGCTATGGTCGAGAGTCAGATAGCAGCAGGTGAAGTCCGGACGAAGTCCGTAGAGCTTAATGCGGTCCTTGACAATCTTGGCATCACTCATATGAGGAGGCTTTTCCCTCATGCCGGAGAGTTCGAGCCTCGTACCAGAAAGGAGGGACTTCACCGCTGGTATGTCATAAAGTATTCTGAGGACATACCTCACACAAAAGCGGAAGAAGGATTCAAGGCTGTACCTGGAGTGGATTACATAGAACCGGTAAGGCAGATCAGAATCAATGACTTCAATGACCTTGACACAAAGCTGTGGGGCCTGAAGAACCTCAGTTATCCGGGTTTTGACATAAATGTTCAGCCCGTATGGAACAGCTACACTACAGGAAGCCCGGATGTAATTGTCTCTGTTGTCGACGAAGGAGTCGATCTCAAGCATGAAGACCTTGCTGCCAATTGTCTTGTATCAGGTCATTACAATTCCGTAGATGACAACTCGATTGTCGTTGCCGGATCTCACGGAACCCATGTTGCGGGTACGATCGCTGCCGTCAGCAACAACGGCAAGGGTATAGCCGGAATCGCAGGAGGAGACTATGCGAACGGCAGAGCCGGCGTTAAGATAATGTCTTGTCAGATCTTCAAGGACGGTCCTGACGGAACTGTCATTTCAGGAGACTCACCGGCTGCAATCAAATGGGGAGCTGACAATGGAGCCGTAATCAGCCAGAACAGCTGGGGTTATAATTATGACATTGACGGGGACGGTCAATTCAGTTCCGAAGAGATAGAAAGGGCAAAGAATGCAAAGGTAAATGCGGCAGACAGGCAGGCGATAGACTACTTCATCAAATATGCAGGATGCGACAATAACGGCAATCAGCTTCCGGACTCTCCGATGAAAGGTGGCGTCGTGATCTTTGCGGCAGGAAATGACGCTTTGTTCAATGCGGCTCCAGCCAATTATTCCGAGGTCATCGCTGTCGGCTCGATAACATCTGAAGGGACTCGTTCATCCTTCTCGAACTATGGCAGCTGGGTTGACATAGCCGCTCCGGGCACGGCAATCTACAGTACTATGCCCGACAATTCATACGGCAGCATGAATGGAACTTCCATGGCCTGCCCACATGTGTCAGGTGTCGCGGCTCTTCTGGTTTCACATTTCGGCGGCCCCGGCTTTACCAACGAGATGCTCAAGGAAAGAATCCTTGGAAGCGCGAACACCTCTGTGCTCTCACCGGCATATGAGATAGGTGGCCTTCTGGATGCATATGGTGCCTTCGTCTATGGAAAGCAGGTCGAGGTGGGTCCCGTAACAGGTCTTGAACTGGAAGCAAGGGGAAACAGCATCGACCTTTCATGGCAGATCCCTTCGGATTCGGAAGGTGATCCCGCATATGGATTCATGCTTATCTACGGCCAGGACAAAGATAAGGTGGAGAAGGCTACGGTGGATTCCCATGAAGGTGCCGACTTCGTCACAGTCACTCCTGATAAGGGAATAGGAGAGACATTTTCATATACCATCAGCAGACTTGACTTTTCAGCTACATATTATGTCAAGGTGATAGCCTACTCATACGGCCGCAGTTACTCGGAGCCGACTGATGTATACGAAGTCTCCACAACAAAGAATAATGCAGCTGTAATCTCCACTTCTTATGAAGGCAGCTATGAAGTGAAGTCATCAGAGACTCTTAATATATCAATAACTGTCGCTGATCCTGACGGACACTCGATAAATGTGATTTATGAGAACGGATCGGAAGCTGACAGCATCATGCTCATACCAGACGGCACCTGGAGGATAACCATTGTCGGCAGCGCGGCACCTGAAGGTGTGTACACGGCAAAAGTCAAGGCTGAAGATGAGTATGGGATGATTGCGGAGAAAGAATTCACATACACAATTCTTGGCAATCTTGCTCCGGAGAAAATCAAGGATGTTGATAATATTCTTCTGACCGCAAAGGGTCAGGAGTTCACTCTTGACATGACCGGGTATTTCACGGATCCTGATGGAGAACAGTTGAAATATGAGGCCATAATCTCTGATCCGAAGGTTCTTCACATTACATCCAAGAAAGACCAGCTGCTCGGAACTGCGCTTGGATATGGAACAGTTGACGTGACTCTGGTTGCGAAAGATGCCAAAGGCGAATCGGCAGAATGTACGTTCAAGGTCCAGGTCAAGGATCCGTCCAAGCCGGTGTCTGTATATCCGAACCCTGTTACTGACTTCGTGAATGTGAGCACGCTTGATGCTTCCCAGACACGGATTGTCATCGTGAGCCAGACAGGAAAAACCATGTATGATGAGACCGCTGTAGTGAGCGGATATGAGCCCGCGAGGATAGACATGAGCTCATGCCCTCCTGGCGTATATACTATGACAGTTGCTTTCGGTGGCAATGAATACAAGCAGAATGTAATAAAACTCTGATGACGATGAAGAATATCAAAACATATCTGGCAGGAGCCCTTATGCTTCTGATGCCTGCTCTTGCGGGTGCCCAGGCACTTCCTTTCACGATTGCTGATGTGGATCCAGTGATTCTTGCCAAGGGCGGAACGGGGCTTACCGAGACAGGGGCTGTTTCACATGCGGCGTTTACGAATGCTGCCGCCATCCCTTTTTCAGAGGCTGCTCTCGATGTGGCAGCCGGCTACACGATGTGGCAGCCGGGCGCAGCAAAGACCGGCATCCTGAATGCTGCCGGAGCGGCAAAGTTCAATGACAGGCTGGGAGTTTCCGCAGGCCTGTACTATGGCATGCATCCTTCATATGACATTACCGATGGTACGGGTGCTTCGGACGGGACCTTCAGGCCGTCAGACCTGCATGCGGCTGTCGGCGTTGCCTATAAGTTCCTTCCGAACATGTCTGCAGGAGTGAATCTGGGATATGCATCCAGCACGCTGGCTCAGGGCCATTCGTACGGAACTGTCGCAGCAGACCTTTTCGTGATGGCGAAGTTCTCACAGATCAAGGTTGCAGCAGGAGTGTCGAACGTGCTTGGCACTGTCAGGTCTGCGACCGGTCAGGAATTCTGCATCCCAGGCTCCATCGCTCTGGGAGCGGGCTATGAGAAGGAGTTCGGCCAGAAGCATCAGGTGGAGGCTGACCTCGACTTTGACTATTTCTTCAGCGGATGGACAGCAGCTTCCCTGGGAGCTGAATACACCTTCGATGACCTGGTGTCGTTCAGGGCAGGCTACAGATACGGCGGGGATTCTCCCATCCCTTCATTTGCGTCCGTTGGAGCCGGAGTGAAGTTCTCGGGAGTCAAGCTGAATCTGGCCTATCTGCTCACCGGAAGCGGTTCTCCCCTCAGCAACACACTTTCTATATCGGTGGGATATTGCTTCTGATCAGCAGAAAAATTGCTATATTAGCAGAAAAATGCAGATATGGCAATCTTGAAACTGAATGAAAGATACACAAGGCCGGCCGCACTCGCTGCGACAGGCCTTTATCTATGTGTATGTGTGCTGTTCTTTCTCCCTGTGGAGATTCCGCACAAGATCACTTTTTGCGTCAGCATCCTGACCCTCGCTTCGCTCTGGCTATGCCCATGGGAGATAGCTCTGGCGCTGCTGTTCTCCACACTCGGAGACCACATGGGATCCTGCAACAACTTCCTCGGACAGATGGGGTTCTTTGCCTTAGGTCACGTCTGGTACATAGTCTATTTCGTAAGAAGATATTTCGAGAGGGTCGAGAAGGACAGGAAGCTGACCGGAAAGGCCAAAGGCTACCTTGCTATGGTGGTATTCTGCGCACTGGCTCTCCTGACCGTAGCCTTCACCAGAATCGCCCCTGAGGCACCTGCCGGAATAATCCGCATCGGAGTGTGCATCTACGCGACGCTGATAAGCATCATGATGGTTACAGCCCTGCTTCAGCGAAGCAGCCTGTTCGCATTGGGAGCCATCCTCTTCGTGTTCTCCGACTTCATCCTCGCATGGAACAAGTTCGTGGAGCCTGTACCATACCGCCATTACCTGGTGCTTGTCACATATTTCCTTGCACAGTGGCTGCTTTTCATCAGGTCCACAAAATTCAGGGTAGGACCGGAAATGCGGATTCTCCGATTTTAGAGAAGTTCATCGGCAGCGGCATATAAAAATTGAGGACGGTCTCCACTGAAGGAGCCGTCCTCAATTCATATAAGTATATTCCTAAAGTTCCCAGGCGAGGGCTGAAGCACCGAGGATGGCTGCATCAGACTCCTTGAGCTGAGAGTAAACGACTTTCACCTTACCCTTCCACAATGGAAGCACGTTGTCGTTCATGGCATTCTCTATAGGCTCTGTGAGGAATTCCTTTGCACGTGCCAGACCGCCGAAGAGGACGATGGCTTCAGGAGCACTGAATGCGATGAAGTCTGCAAATGAACGTCCGAGGATCTTTCCGGTGAACTCGAAGATCTTGAGAGCAAGCTTGTCGCCGTCCTTTGCTGCCTCATACACGTCCTTTGACGCGATTGTGTCGAGACTGCGGAGAACTGAAGGCTCGTCTGTCAGCTCGAGCCACTCGCGTGCCGTGCGGGCCACACCTGTAGCTGAGGCATAGGTCTCAAGACATCCTGTCTTTCCGCAACCGCAGGTGCGTCCGTTGTTGCGCACTGCCGATGTGTGACCGAGCTCACCTGCGAAACCGTCGTGGCCATAGACAACCTCACCGTTGATGACGATACCTGATCCCACACCTGTTCCGAGGGTGATCATGATGAAGTTCTTCATGCCTCTTGCCGCACCATAGGTCATCTCACCCACAGCAGCTGCATTGGCATCGTTTGTAAGAGCTACAGGAAGTCCGCCCATAGCCTCTGAAAGAAGCTTTGAGAACTCCACTCTCTCACGTCCCCAGAGAAGGTTAGGGGCGTTCTCTATAGTACCTGTGTAATAGTTTCCGTTAGGAGCGCCTACTCCGATACCTCTGACCTTGCCTTCTGTGCCTGACTCCTTGATGAGTTTGTTCACAGCCTCCGCAAGCTCTGCGATGTAAGGCTCTACCTTGTCGTATGTGTCAGTACGGATAACTGTCTGGGCAAGAACGGTTCCTCTTGCGTCTACGACACCGATCTTGGAGGTCTGGCCTCCCACGTCAATACCTACTACGTATGTTGAATCCATATTAATGATATTATTGGTTATTGTTCTTGATTACGCTTTTTTTACTCTTGATCCGAGGAAGGCATACCAGCAGATGAATGCAAGGGCAGCTACGATAACCCAATAGCTTGGCATGTAACCGACAGCATCTGCAACGGCGTTCTGGATGAGAGGAAGGACTCCACCACCGACAACCATTGTCATGAAGAGACCTGAAGCGAGAGCGGAGTGCTCACCGAGACCCTCAACGGAAAGATTGAATATCGTACCCCACATTACAGATGTGCAGAGACCGCAGAGAACGAGGAGGACGGCAGTGAGAGGCACCTGAGCCATACCGAAGCCTGAACCGGTGAAGACCGGCATTGAAGCGCTTACATTGGTAGTGAACATGGCGCAGATGACAAGAATGATAGCTGTAGCTGAAGTGACTCCGAGCTGCATGCGGCTTGAAACCTTACCGCTGATGAAGCTTGATATGAAGCGTCCGCAAAGCATCAGGAACCAATATGTTCCGGCAACAAAACCGGCTGTTGTAGCAGCATTGGCGGTTCCAAGCGTGTCGGTAAGGAAGAAGTTGAGAGTACCAGGGATACCGACCTCTACACCTACATAAAGGAAGATGGACACGACACCGAACACAAGATGTCTGTATTTGAAAAGACTCTTCACAGACGTGTCTGTAGTCTCCTGCTTAGGCTCTACGAAAGGAACAAAGATAAGGACAGCGAATGTAGCTGCAAATACTCCCATCGCGATGAAGAGGACTGTGTTCACGTCAGTGATGGCAGTGTCCTTTGTCACAGATCCGATGAGCGCGCCGACGAGCATCGGAGTGAGGGTACCCATGAGGGAGTTGAATGTACCGCCGATCTGAACAAGCTGGTTACCCTTGTTTCCGCCGCCGCCGAGAAGGTTGAGCATAGGATTAACGACTGTGTTGAGGATACATACAGAGAATCCGCACACGAACGCGCCAAGGAGGTAAACGAAGAAGTTTGCAGGGAGTCCGACAAGTGTAGCGCCAACACCGAGCTTTCCTGAAAGGAACTGCACGAAGACACCGACGAGACCTACGCCCACTCCGATAAGGGTAGTCTTCTTGTAGCCGTACCTGGTGATGAGTCTTCCAGCCGGGAGTCCCATGAAGAGATAAGCGAGGAAGTTCATCATGTTACCCATCATTCCCCAGAAGTTAGAGCCCTCGATACCGGGCTGCTGCTTCCAGATCGTACCGATCGGAGCTGCAAGGTTGGTCACAAATGAGATCATTCCGAAGAGGAACATCATGGTGAGGACCGCTACCCAATTGATTTTGTTCTTGTTCATTTTTGATAGTTTTATTGTTAATAATTATTCAGTTTGGTCAAAATCGGGCCTAAGTTACAAAAAAAAATGAGATAAGGTGCCATTCCAGGCGATATTTGAAGAAAATAGCGGGATCCCCTCCCCAAGGAATCCCGCCGTATATAAAACGAACTTAACAAATAGACACGAAATAAAATTCCTATGTCCATGGCAAAGGTAATGAATTAAAATCAATTTCCAAATTTAACAACCGGATTTTAACTGTAATTTCAACCAATCGACATAAATGAAAGTCAAAATGGCTTCATGCAGAACAATCAGAAGAACCCCGCCATCGTCGGATGCTAAGAATTGCGGTATTCGCTCGGGGTCATGCCTGTACGTGCCTTGAAAAACTTGTAGAAGACTGACTGATTCGGGAAATTGAGCCTGTATACTATTTCCTTGATGGCCATGTCAGAATACTTCAGCAGATTCTTGGATTCAAGTATCACATATGAATCGATCCATTCCGGCGCGGAGCGTCCTGATGCCGTCTTGATCAATTTCGAAAGGTACTTCGGAGTCAGGCACAGCTTGTCCGCATAGAATCCTACATTCCTGTGCATGGTGTGATACTCGGTGACCAGCCTGAGGAACTGCTCGAAAACCATCTTGCTGCGCGTGGTGACAGGAAGACTTTCCTTCATCTGGCTGACTCCCCTCTTCCATATGCTGATATACAGACAGAACATGGACGAAGCCATGGACATCACTGCCTCATCTTTATATTCCATGTCCGAGCGCACGATTCCCGCCATGAGTTCCATATATTTCGCCAGCATAGCCTTGTCCGTCTCCTGGAGCCTGACCACGGGATGCTCGGCCCACATCATGGCTTCGCCTATGACCCTCTTGAAGTCCAGCTTCATGTCGCTGACGAATTCCTGAGACATGGCCAGGGCGACATAACGGTGTTCCTTTCCGTCGTCAGGAATGTCGCAGACCTTGAGTATGTTATTAGGTACTGTGATGAACAGCGATCCTTCCCCGGCTTCAAATTCCTTCAGATTGACAGACACCTTCACGCGACCGCTGATGCAGTAGACGACAAGCACCCCGTCAAAACGGCAGGGATATTCAAACGACTTGAGTCTTTCTGAGGCTCTTACATCTATCATGCAGAATCCTTCCCCAAGGCCGATCACCTGTGATGGAGGAAAGAAATCCTTGATCTTGCTTATGCTGAGGTTATAAGTTGTGGATATTTCCATTTCGAAGATTTTTACGACCTAATGACATGCAAAAACCAGTCCACACCTCTTGATACAGGCAATTATTCGACCTTTATACAATCATATATGCATTATGGACAAAAAGCAGCCTGCCGGTCCGGCAGGCTGCTGCGTATATTCATATAGGAGTGATATTACAGAGAAGCCAGGTTCATATCATTCACTATGCTCTTTCCTTCCGGAGTGTAGGCATAGGCCATATGTTCCTTGTAAGCCTCTTCGACGCGGCCGCGTACGACCTTCATCGAGCTGTTGAGGAAATGGTTCTGCTCTGTCCAAGGCTCAGGAAGCACACAGACAGCGGCCGGAAGCCATCTTTCAGGGAATGCGCCGTAGAGACGTCCGCCCTTGCGGTAGATGTTCACCTCATCCTGGAGAAGTTCAAGCATCTTCACCTTCGCCTCCTTTGTGGAAGGATCGAGGCCGAGATCCTTTGCATAAGCCTTCAGAGCCTCCTTGTTAGGAGTGATGAGGGCGATTGTATAAGGGTCCTGGCTGTTGTGAAGGAGAGCGCCGTCAATATATTTCGAACTTTCCACGAGGTTCTCCTCGATTCCCTCCGGAGAATATTTCTCACCGTCTGCAGAGATGAGGAGTGACTTGAAGCGGCCTACGACGTAAAGCATCTCGGCATCACGCATATATCCCATGTCACCTGTATGAAGCCATCCGTCCACGATCGTGTCGGCTGTAGACTTAGGGTTCTTCCAGTAGCCTGCCATCACGTTCTCACCCTTGATGCAGATCTCACCCTTGGAACCGAAAGGCTGCTCCACGCCGTCTGCGTCGAGGATCTTGATCTCCATAGGCTGTACGATCTTTCCTGAAGAACCGAAGATGTGTCTTGCAGGAGAGTTCGCAGAGATGATAGGTGTAGCCTCTGAAAGGCCGTAGCCCTGATACATCGGAATACCGATGGCATAGTAGTACCTCTGAAGGTCGATGTCGAGGAGGGCACCGCCTCCTACGAAGAACTTCATGTTTCCGCCGAGACCTTCACGGACAGCCTTGAAGATGAGCTTGTCGAAGAGAAGCATCAGAGGCTTGCGGAATATGTCCACGAACTGTGTTCCCTTGTTGTAGCCTTCCTTGTTGTATGCTATCGCATTCCTGAGAGCGAAGTTGTAGAGCTTCTCGATTGTCGCGCCCTTCTTTGCAATTGTTGTCTCGATGTTCTTCTTGAAGCTCTTTGCAAGGGTAGGCACAGAAAGCATCACGCTCGGCTTCAGTTCCTGGATGCTCGGAGAGATGTTCCTGAGAGCCTCTTTGCCTGACTTGCCTGAAGGTACCATACCGAGGGAAGCTCCGTAGGACATCATTGTGTAGAATCCCGCAACATGGGCGAAGCAGTGGTCGAGAGGAAGGATGATGAGCATCCTGTCTTCCGGACCGACTCCGATCACGGAGTGCGCCTGCTCGACATTTGCAGTGTAGTTCCTGTGTGTAAGAAGGATTCCCTTAGGGTCTGCCGTGGTTCCTGAAGTGTAGCTGATATTGGCATAATCATCAGGACCTATTGATCTGTATCGCTGGATGAAGAGGTCTTCATGCTCTGCAAGGAACTTGTCTCCCATCTCGATCACGTCGCCGATGTAGATCTCGTTCTCCTTCATGTCATCCACCCTGTCGAAGATGATGACTTTCTCCACCATAGGGCAGTCCGGAAGGATGGTTCTGATTTTAGGAAGCTGGAATTTTGAAGTGATCACGTACTTCGAGTCAGAATGCTTCACTCTGAACACGAGGTCATTAGCCTCACCAAGCTTGATTGAAAGAGGTACGTTGACAGCACCTGCGTAAAGCACTCCGAGTTCACCGATGACCCACATGTCGCGGCCTTCGCTCAGGTAAGACACCTTTTCTCCCTTCTGCACTCCGAGTGCCATGAGGCCCGCTGCAATACGCTTGGCCTTTTTCAAGGTTTCTTCATAAGTAGTAGGTTCCCATACGTTAGTGTCGAGATTCTTTTCCCAGAGGAAAGGATTCTTCGAGAACTTGGCAACATACTTCTCGACAAAGTCGATAATGGTTATTCTTTCTGCCATAACGATTATTAGTTTATTGGCAAGAGGCCTTCTCCGGACATGCTCCGGAGAAAGCCGCCTGCTGGTTTTAGTTTATTCTTTCGGGAAAAGTCCGAACAGCTCCGCGTCAATCTTGTCCACGACCTCCTGGAAATCCTCAGGACGGTTCTCGAACTTGATGCGGTCCACGTCAAGGATGAGAAGATTGTGCCCATAGTCCTTGATCCAGTTCTCGTAGCGTTCGTTCAGACCTGTTATGTAGTCTATGCGGATGCTCTTCTCATACTCACGGCCACGTTTCTGGATCTGACCGATGAGGTTAGGGATAGAGCTTCTGAGGTAGATGAGCAGGTCAGGCGGATTGACAAGGGACATCATGAGGTCGAAGAGATCCGAGTAGTTCTCGAAGTCCCTGGTACTCATAAGGCCCATTCCATGAAGGTTAGGGGCAAAGATGCGTGCATCCTCGTAAATGGTGCGGTCCTGGATGATCACCTCGTCGAGTTTCGATATGTCAACGACATCCTTGAAGCGCTTGTTAAGGAAATATACCTGAAGATTGAAGGACCACCTTTCCATATCCTCATAGAAGTCAGCGAGATATGGATTATAATCCACGGACTCGAACTTCGGGGTCCATCCGTAATGTGCGGCAAGCATCTTTGTAAGGGTTGTCTTTCCGCTGCCGATATTACCTGCTATAGCTATATGCATATGTACTGTTTTTAATGATTCATGTCCTCTATCGCGGGAAAACGCCTCCGCCGGCACAGCCGCCACCTCCTTCACAAGACGACATTTTTCCCGTAATATTCAGCAAAAATAACAAACCTTTTCGTATTTTTGTATGTTTTATGGAATAAATTGACTTTCGCATGCGAAAGTACCTTGTATTTGAGACCTTCAGGTCGATGGTAAGTCCCCTTTCCGAGAAAGGGGATTCAGGGGAAAGGTGACGTAAACATGGAAGGTGCGGTGGGAAAAAGTTTCGCAAGTTCCACCATCCTTCTGTAAATCAGCCATTTATTACTTGCGAAACGGGAGATGGAATAAATTGAATGATACATAGGGAATATTTCACCTTCAATGCGTTCCAGACACGCTGCAGCGTGATTTGGGATGACGAGGGATTCTGCGCCATCGCAGACCCCGGATTCGAGTCGGCCAGGGAGCGCGACCGCCTTACGTCATTTATAGATGGACACGGCCTCAAGCCGGTCTGCATCCTGCTGACACACGGACATTTCGACCACGTCCTCGGTGTCGCGGAAACGGCGTCCGTCTATGGCGGCCTGCCGGTGTATATGCACCCCGCCGACAAGGCGACTCTGGAGAGCAACTCATTCTTCTGCCGCAACTTCGGAGTTCCCATGCCTGAGGCATTCGTGACGACCGACATTACAGAAGGGGCGGAAATAAAAGTAGGAAGCCTTTGCTTTGAAGTCATCGAGACGCCGGGCCACACTCCGGGAGGCGTATGCTATCTCGAGAGGAAATCCCGCTACATGCTCAGCGGTGACACGCTTTTTGCAGGGGCTATAGGCCGCACCGACCATCCGGGAGGCGACTACGACGCCATCATGAAGAGCATCCTGGAGAAGCTCATGGTCCTGGATGGGGAGATCGAGGTGGTTCCCGGACATGGGCCGGCGACATCCATAGCCGAAGAAGGCATGACCAACCCGTTCCTGCTGCCTTTCAACGAACCGTACGAAGAATAGGGACTGTTTCCTGACAGAAGATGGAAAAGAACAACAATGAATTTATAGAGATAGTCGGGGCGAAGGCCCACAACCTGAAGGGAGCAACCCTTTCCATTCCGAGAGACAGGTTCGTCGTGGTAACGGGCCTGAGCGGAAGCGGAAAGTCTTCCCTTGCCTTCGACACGATCTATGCAGAAGGCCAGAGGAGGTATATGGACACGCTCTCCACATACGCCAAGCATTTCATGGGCATATTGGAAAAGCCTGAAGTGGAATCGATCACCGGACTCAGCCCGATAATAGCCATAGAGCAGAAGACAACCGGAAACAATCCCCGCTCGACTGTAGGCACGATCACGGAAATATATGACTTCCTGCGACTTCTGTATGCCAGGGCATCCACTGCATATTCTCCCCACAGCGGCAAGGAGATGACAAGATACACGGACGAGCAGATAGTCTCTCTGATCATGGAAAAATATGAGGGGCAGAAATGCTATCTTCTTGCGCCGATAGTACGTGGCCGCAAAGGCCATTACAAGGAGCTTCTCGAGCAGATGCGCAAGCGCGGCTACACCCAGGTGAGGATAGACGGAGAGCTGCGGGAGCTGAATGAAGTGACCGCCCTGGACCGATACAAGGCCCATTTCATAGAACTTGTCATCGACAGGCTGAAGCCTTCGGCAAAGGACGAGAAACGCATCAGGTCGTCTGTCATATCCGCGTTGAATCATGGAAAAGGCTCGCTGGCCGCCATGAATATGGAAACGGGCGAGATCCGGCATTTCTCCAAGCATCTCATCTGCCCTGACACCGGCCTTTCGCTGCCGGAGCCTGCACCACACTCGTTCTCTTTCAACTCGCCTCAGGGATATTGCCCTCACTGCAAGGGACTTGGAATGATCGTGGACGTGAACATGGACACCATCATCCCGAACCGCTCCATCTCGATAGCTGACGGTGCCATCGTCCCGCTCGGAAAGATCCGCGAGACCAAGAAATTCGATGTGATACGCTCGATTGCCAGGAAATATAACTTCTCTCTCTACGACCCAGTCGAGGATCTTCCCGACGAGATCGTGTCGCTCATAGTCTTCGGCTCTGACGAACTGTTCAGGGTGGGAGAAGGAGCATCATCAGAGATGGTCTCATATTCAGGAATAGTGGGTGACATCAGCGAGAAGATAGTCTGCCCCACATGCGGCGGCACAAGGCTGAACAAGGACACGGAGTACTTCAAGATAGACGGAAAGACCATTTCGGAAGTGGCCGCAATGGAGATAAGTCAGCTCAAGGAATGGTTCTGCTCTCTTGACGGCGTGCTCGGAAAACGTGAAAGACTCATTGCCCGTGACATCCTCAAGGAGCTCAAGGACAGGGTGTCCTTCCTGCTGGATGTAGGCCTGGACTATCTTTCACTCGACCGCGCAACCGCCTCATTGTCAGGAGGCGAGAGTCAGAGGATACGCCTGGCGACCCAGATCGGATCAAAGCTGGTCAACGTCCTCTATATTCTCGACGAACCGAGCATCGGACTGCATCAGCGAGACAACAGGAAACTCATCGCCTCGCTGAAGAAGCTCCGCGACGAAGGCAATTCCGTGATGGTGGTGGAGCATGACGCCGAGACGATGATGGCGGCCGACTGGCTTGTAGATGTCGGTCCGGGCGCCGGACAGGAAGGCGGAAAGATCTGCTACAGCGGTCCTCTCACCGCCATAGACAAGGCATCTTCAGTGACCTTGGACTACCTCAAGGGCATAAGATCCATTGAAGTGCCGGCAGCCAGACGCAGAGGCAACGGCCTGTCTCTGGGCATCCGCGGAGCAAGAGGCAACAACCTTAAGAACATAGACGTGGACTTCCCTCTCGGAATGTTCATCGGAATCAGCGGAGTCAGCGGAAGCGGAAAGTCCTCCCTTATCAACGAGACCCTCATGCCGGTGCTGAAGAACAGGTTCTACAACGCCAAGATGCAGCCTCTTCCGTATGACGGGATCGTGGGAATAGAGAACATAGACAAGCTCATCGAGATAGACCAGAGTCCGATAGGACGCACCCCGCGGAGCAATCCTGCGACTTTTACCGGAGTCTTCAACGACATCCGCAACCTTTTTGAAGCGACACCGGACGCAAAGGTCCGGGGCTTCAAGGCAGGAAGGTTCTCGTTCAATGTGGCAGGAGGACGATGCGAGGAATGCAAGGGTGCAGGAATAAAGGTGATTGAAATGAACTTCCTCCCGTCTGTCAATGTCGTGTGCAACGAATGCCGGGGAAGGAGATACAAGAACGACACGCTTGCAGTAAAATACAAGGGCAAGAACATCAATGATGTGCTCGAGATGCCTATAAGCGAGGCATATGAGTTCTTCCAGAACATCCCGACCATAGCGCCGAAACTCAAGGCGCTGGTGGATGTCGGACTCGGCTATGTGAAGCTGGGACAGTCAGCCGTGACGCTCTCGGGCGGCGAAAGCCAGAGGATGAAGCTGGCGGCAGAACTGGCAAGAAAAGGCACCGGCAACACTCTATACATACTCGACGAACCGACTACAGGGCTTCATTTCGAAGACATAAAGATTCTGCTTGGTGTCCTGAAACAACTTGTAGATCAAGGAAATACAGTAATAATAATAGAACACAACCTGGATGTGCTGAAGTCAGTGGACTATCTGTTTGACATGGGTCCGGAGGGAGGAAAGGCCGGAGGACTGATAGTTGCGCAGGGTACGCCGGAGCAACTTTCGGATGACCCGGCGTCAGTGACAGGGCCGTTTCTTAAAGAGGTATTATAAAACGATACATATGGAAAGAATCAGAATCTATTGCGAGAACACATCGGAATATATGGATGTGGATTTCGGGACATCACTCAAGGAGATCTCACATGACGGATGCATCGCCGCCCTTGTTGACAACAAGCTCAAGTCTCTGGATTACAGGATTATATCCCCGCATAACATCAGATTTGTAAGCTACGCTCACCCTGACGGAAGACGCACCTACATCCGTTCATTGAGTTTCGTGCTTCAGAATGTGGTGAGGGAGATGTTCCCCGACAAGGTTCTGTCCATAGACTACTCTCTTCCAAGCGGCCTGTATTGCGAAATACGCGAGACCACGGCCCAGGAGGACGGAAGGCCTAAAGTATATTTCATCACAGACGAAGAGCTTGCCGCCGTAAAGACCAGGATGAAGGCGATGATAGACGCCGACCTTCCGTTCACCAAGAAGATGCTCAGTTATGAAGATGCATTCAAGGTGTTCACGGAGAACAACCAGAGGGAAAAGGCCAATCTGGTGAAGACACTCGGAAGATTCAACTACAGCGTCTATTATCTTGACGGAAAGGCAGATACATTCTACGGGCCCCTCGCTCCATCCACAGGCTTTCTCAAGACCTTCGACCTTATGGGCTACAATGACGGATTCTGCCTGCAGTATCCGTTGGACGGAAGCCCCGACAAGGTCCTGTCGATGAAAAGACAGTCCAAGCTTTCAAAAGCCCTCAAGGAACATTCGGACTGGTGCCATATACTCGGTGTAAGAGGAGTCGGAGCCCTGAACGAGAAGGTTATCAATGGAAAGATCATAGAGCTGATAAATCTGTCGGAAGCATACCAGGAGAAGAAGTTCGCGGAAACTGCAGGACAGATCTACGACAGGAGGGGAAGCGTCAAGATCGTATTCATTGCCGGTCCTTCAAGCAGCGGCAAGACTTCCTCTTCGAAACGCCTCGCACTCCAGTGCCGCAATCTCGGCCTCAACCCTAAAGTCATCGAACTCGACAACTATTTCGTGGAAAGGGACCAGACTCCGCGCGATGAAAACGGGGAGTTCGACTTCGAGTGTCTGGGCGCCATGGACCTCAAGCTGCTCGGAGAACAGCTGAACGCCCTTCTTGACGGCAAGGAAGTGGAGATACCTCGCTTTGACTTCAAGGAAGGAAGGAAATTCTTCGAAGGCAACATGATGCGGCTGCATGACAAGGACATCCTCATCATGGAAGGCATCCATGCCCTCAACCCTGCCATGATTCCTGATGTGGACGGCTCGAAAGTGTTCAGAGTCTATGTGTCCGCCCTGACATCACTCTCACTTGATGAAAACAACAACATCTCCACATCGGACAACAGGATGCTCAGGAGGATGATCCGCGACAACCGCACAAGGGGCATCATCCCTGAAGACACCATAACAAGATGGGCAAGCGTACGACGTGGAGAGAACAGGAACATCTTCCCGTTCCAGGAAAATGCGGATGCAGTCATCAATTCAGCCCACATATTCGAACTTCCTGTGCTGAAGTACTATGCAGAGCCTCTTCTTCGCCGCATAGCTCCTTCCTCACCTGCATTTGTGGAGGCGACAAGAATGTTGAAGTTCCTGGACAGCATCACTGCCCTCAGCCCTGCCGAGATAGCAGCAATACCCCCTACTTCAATCCTTAGGGAATTCATAGACGGCCAGACTCTTTAGACTTCACCCGAAAAGGAATCATTTAAGCTTCAGGAACGAATGGCCGAACCTTGCGACGGCTTCGCGCTCAAGCTCCTCGCGCACCGAAGGGTGTGCGATGGAGATCAGAGCGCGGGCTCGTTCTGCCAGACTCTTTCCTCTGAGGACAGCCACACCGTATTCAGTGACTATGTGCTGGATCATATGGCGCGTAGTGACCACTCCTGCTCCTTCTGTAAGGACTGGCCTGATCTTGGAGACCCCCTTGTCCGTCATGGACGGAATCGCAATGAAGGTCTTGCCGCCTTCGGAGAGTGAGCCGCCATACATGAAGTCATGCTGCCCGCCGACTCCGGATATGATGCGGGTACCGACCGAGTCAGCGCACACCTGGCCTGTAAGGTCCACCTCTACCGCAGAGTTGATGGCCATCACCTTGGGATTCTGTGCAATACGGAAGGGGGCGTTTGTCCAGGCTACATCCTTGAGGATGAGGTCTTCACGATAATCCATATAATCATACAACCTGCGGGAGCCCAGAGCCAGCGAGGCTACAGATATACCCGGGCAGACCTTCTTGCAGGAGTTGTCTATGACACCGCTCTCCAGAAGAGGCAGCACACCGTCGGTCATGGCTTCTGTGTGAAGGCCGAGATGCCGGTGGTCCTTCAAGGCGGCCAGAACGGCATTCGGTATGCCTCCCACTCCGATCTGAAGGGTCGCTCCGTCAGGAATCATCTCCGCTATATGCCTTCCTATCGCGGAATCTGTCTCTGTAGGGACTGCAGTCGGGACTTCCACCAGAGGATCATCCACCTCGACAGCAGCATCTATTCGTGAAACATGTATCAGGGCATCTCCGTATGAGAACGGCATCGCCTTATTGACCTGGACGATGACCTTGCGGGCACATTCGGTGGCAGATACCGCAAGATCGGCAGACACGCCGAACGAACAGTAACCCTCGTCATTCGGTGGAGACACATTCAGGAACACCGCGTCCAGAGGAAGGGTCCCGTCACGGAAAAGTGCAGGGATCTCACCGAGGAAGGCCGGGATCGTCGTCCCATAGCCGGCAGCAAGCCACTTGCGGATGTTGTTGGCCACAAAGAGACTCTTTACGTTGAACGAATCCTTATACTCAGGCCTGCAGTATGGAGCCTCACATCTTCCGACCGCGAAGGCCGCATATATCGTCACATCGCGAAGCTCGCCCCCACGGTCTGCAAGCGCCTGCGACAGCACCTCAGGGATGGAGGTACTGCCTTGAATATATACACTGTCTCCTGAATCAATCAGCTGAACCGCCTCAGCCGGTGTCACATATCTCATTGTCATTCAATATTTTAGTCTGAATCACCTGCGGCAGATGGAGCAGGTGACTCAATGTAATCGATTATATATCAGCTACTTGTGCATCATGGCAAACTGGCGGAGGCGCTGTTCCAGCAGCTCGAACTGCTCAGGATGGTTCAGCTGGGACACGCAGACACGGACTCCGTCCTGACGGCTGCCTGTGAGGGAGAGCGCTATGGAGCATATTCCGTACAGCATCAGTTCCTTCATGAGTTCCGCGCCCGTAAGCCCCTCATAGCCTACAGTGTAGAAGAAGCCGTCGCTCACATCCTCATCTCCATCCTTGCTATAGACTATATGGAAACCGTTGTCCAGGAACATTTTCTTGGTCACGGCTGCGCGTGATGCATATTCCGAGGTCTCGGCCACAAAATCCAGAGAACCGTCGCAGGCCGCTTCGAGCATGGCTGCGAAGGCATACTGTGCCGAATGGCTTGTGCCGGAAGAAACGGCGTACATGATTCCGAGCACCAGGGCATCTCCGGCACGCGCCATCCTGTAGCGGCGCTCCAGCTCGGGATACTTCCTGTTGTAGAAGGCATCCGACACTGCAAGTATGGCGATGCGCTGGCCTGCATAGCTGAACATCTTCGATGCAGACATCATTATCATATAATTGTCCGTGTACTTTGCCACGGTCGGCTGGAACGGTGCCTCAAACGGCTTGCCCAATGGTTTTCGGAAGTCCATGCACATATATGCAAGGTCCTCTATCACAATCGCGTCATATTCCGTAGCCAGTGTTCCTATGGTCCTGAGCTCGTCCTCGGTAAGGTTGAACCATGCCGGATTGTTCGGACTTGAGTATATGATGGCGGCAATCCTTCCTGTCGAAAGGTATTCCTTCATCTTCGGGCCGAGCTTCTCACCCCTGTAGTCGTAGATATCAAAGGATTCTGACCTGATCCCCAGGATCTGGACCTGCTTGCGCTGGACCGGGAAGCCCGGATCTATGAACAGGATAGTGTCCTTCTCCGGAGAGAGATGCGAGCACAGAAGGAAGGCACAGAATCCGCCCTGCATGGACCCTACTGTCGGAACACAGCCAAGAGGTGCCACATCGATGTCGAGAAAGGCCTTCAGAAATCTTGAGGCCTGTTTTTTCAGAGGTTCGGCTCCAAGCATATTGGGGTACTGTGAGGCTATGCCGGCACGAAGGGCGGCACACTCCGCTTCCACTCCCACAGCTGACGGAGGGAGTCCCGGAATGCCCATTTCCAGATGCAGGAATTCGGTTGAAGTAGAGCTCTCAAGAGCACGGGCGATAGCGCCCGACTGACGTATTGTCGCTTCCGCGATGTCCGATATGCCCATATCCGCCAATACGGATGCAAGGGCTGAAGTCTTGATAGGAGTATCCATAAAAAATGACCCGGCTGATATGCAGCCGAGTCAAATATATAAAATTTTAATTGAAAATCCGAATATGATTACAGATTACACCTAATATATCATATATTACTTCTTTTCTGTAATGCTGATTGCGAATCCGCCGCCGGCAGCCATCTCTATAGGAAGGACGGTTTCTGATGTAACCTCCACCTCATAGATCTTGTAGGCCTGCGGATTGTTCTTATAGTGGGCACCGGCTGCGATGTCGTCGGCATATACCTTTGCGACATATTTCTTTCCAGCCTCAAGGAAGTTGAAAGGAATGTCGAGAGTACGCTGGTTGTCATCTGTCACACCGCCGACGAACCACTGGCCGTTCTTCTTGCCCTGACGTGCAATCACCACATATTCACCCGGTTCTGCAAGGAGGTATTTCGACTGGATCCAGTCTATGTCCACATCCTTGATGAACTGGAAGGCATCCATGAACTGTTCATAGTGCTCAGGAAGGTCTGCAGCCATCTGAAGAGGAGAGTAAAGGGTCACATAGAGAGCAAGCTGGTTGGCTATCGTCGCATTCACCCAAGACTGGTTTCTTCCGTCTGTCACTGAGGCCAGATCCATCACGAAGATGCCCGGAGTGTAGTCCATAGGACCTCCGTTGAGACGGGTGAACGGAAGGATGGTCACATGGTGAGGCATAGTGCCGCCGAATGCCTGGTACTCTGTACCACGGGCAGCCTCTGCACCGATGAGATTAGGATAAGTACGGCAGAGACCTGTAGGGCGTACCATCTCATGACCGTTGAGCATCACCTTATGCTCTGCAGCCTTCTTCACGACATACATGTAGTGGTTTATGAGGGACTGGCTGTAGTGGTGCTCGCCTATAGGAAGGATGTCACCGACATAACCGCTCTTGATCGAGTTGTAGCCGTATTTGTCCATAAGGTCGAGGGCCTGGTCGAGATGACGCTCGTAGTTGCGTACTGATGACGAAGTCTCATGGTGCATCATCAGGCGTACTCCCTTCGAGTGGGCATATTTGTTAAGGGCCTCGATGTCAAAGTCGGGATATGGAGTGACGAAGTCGAACACATAGTCCTTATTGCAGTTCGCCCAGTCTTCCCAGCCTTCGTTCCAGCCTTCGACGAGAACCTGGTCGAAGCCGTGCTCTGCCGCGAAATCGATGTAACGGCGCACCTTCTCGTTGTTTGCCGAGTGTGTTCCGTTAGGGGTAGCCTTCGAGTAGTCGGTCTTTCCGAGCTGGACTGAAGCGTAGTCGTTGGTATAAGACCATGAGCCCTTTCCTGAAATCATCTCCCACCATACTCCTATGTACTTGACAGGCTTGATCCAGTCTGTAGTCTCAAGGGCGCAAGGCTCATTGAGGTTGAGGATGAGACGCGACGCGAGCTGTGCTGTCGCGCTTGGAGCCACCTGCACGGTCCTCCAAGGAGTGTTGCAAGGTGTCTGCATACGGCCCTTCCATCCCTGTGCATCTGGAGTCAGATGAGAAGTGAAGGTCATTGTCTTCGGATTCAGGTCGAGGTGCATGCAAGGATAGTCAAGGAGGCCTGCCTCATGGATGTTGATGTACAGGCCGCTGTCGGTACGCATCTGGAGGGATGTCTGCACGCCGTTGACAGAGAATGGAGTCTGCGAGTCGTTAGGATTTATGGCAGCTTCCATCTTCGCACTGATCTCGCTCAGGCGTGACTCCACGAAGTTGTACTCCTGTGTGTCATAGTCGCCCGGCACCCACCATGCTGTGTGGTCACCTGCAAGAGCGAACTGAGTAAGCTCCTCCTTGATCACGAAGTAGCTGAGATTCTTCTGGTAAGGGAATTCGTAGCGGAATCCGAGACCATCGTCATAGAGACGGAAACGGATGGACATCTTCTTCTCCGAGGATGTCTGCACGAGGTTTACGAGAAGCTCGTTGTAATGGTTGAGGATCTCCTCCTCCTCTCCCCAGACAGGATTCCAGGTGTCACTGAAGGTCGCAGTCTCCACACTTTCCACTGCAAAGCCGTCATAGAAAGAGTAGCAAGGCTGGCGGTCTTCCTTCGAGATGGTGCCGTCAGCATTGTAGATGATCTTCTGTGCCTTGAGCACACCACGTAATTCGAAACCGAGGTTTGAAGGAAGGATGACCGTCTGGTCACCGTAATTCAAGGCATACTGAGGTGTTCCTTCTGCTGTCAGATGGAAGGTCATTTCCATGTTTCCTGAAGGAGACTGAAGTTTCTGGACATCAGTCACTTCGCCTGCTGGCTGCGAAGCGCAGCCGGCAAGAAGGGCAAGAGCCGAAAGGGCTGAAAGTATTTTCTTCATATATCTTCTATTGTTATTGTTTCAGTTACAGATCCCCGGTCAGGCCGGGGATGACTTAGAGTCGTCGTTGCCGGGGATGACTTAGAACCGTCGTTGCCGGGGATGACTTAGAGTCGTCATTGTCGGCTTGACCGGCAATCTCTTACCTTTTATATTCTACTACCAGTGCGGTCTTCGGAGCGACTACGGTATCATCAGAAACCTCGAAAGGCTCGCCCGTAAGCACATCCACACCGTCCTTGAGGCCTTCGCTGATCTCGGAATAGTATGACCACGGAACCGTCTTGTCTTCAAGTGTGTTGTTGATGTAGACGAACACGGCTTCTTCGTCATTGTAGCGGAAATATGCATATGTGTTGTCACGGGTCATGAAATGCATTGTCTTGCCGTTGTGGATGACATCAGCTGTCTTTCTCCACTGGAAGAGGCGGCTTACATGATTGAAGAGGTCATCTGCCTGACCTTTCTGAACCTTGAGGCCGTCTGTATTATGGGTCTGTGCCTTACGTCCTTCCTCGGTGAAGAGGTTGATCTCATCACCCTCCCATCCTCCAGGGAAGTCCACACGCAGGCCAGGGTGGTCACCCACATTGTCAGGCCTGCTGGAAACGAACATGAGCTCGTCACCTGCGAATATCTGAGGGATTCCTCGCATGGTCGCCATCATCGTCATCGCGAGCTTGAGGGCACGGGGATCCTTGCGGACCACGTCACCGATACGTGCGGTGTCGTGGTTGCCCGGGAAGATGAGCATCTTCGAAAGGTCATGATATACGAAGTCATGCGAAAGTATGTCATAGACCTTGGTCATGCCCATTCCCCAGCCGCCTTCATCCTCTGCAAGGGCTGCACGCATCGCGTCGTGAAGCGGGAAGTCCATGATCGACGGAAGATGCGAATCGAAGCCGTCCTTGTTGGCGTTGCCACCCTGCCAGTAAGCGAGCTGAGGGATGGAAGAAGTCCAGCACTCACCTACGATGTTGAAGTCCGGATACTCTTCCATGATGGCCTTGCACCACTCTGAAGCCGGACCTTTCTCATTATATGGATATGTATCCACACGGAAGCCGTTAAGACCGGAGTACTCGATCCACCACACTCCCCACTGGATGAAATACTGGAGGACATAAGGATTGTCGAGGTTCATGTCGACCATGGTAGGGACGAACCAGCCGCTCTCCTGGATATAAAGGTCCTTCGAAGAAGCGTTCGGGTCCATGTTGGTCGAGAATGCCACATTGGTACCCGTATAAGTATCGAACTGATGGATCCAGTCCTGGAAAGGAAGGTCTTCCATCCACCAGTGGACGTAGCTGCAATGGTTAGGAACTATGTCCATGATGATGCCGAGACCCTTCTCGCGTGCCTTGTCCACAAGAGTCCTGTAAAGCTCGTTCGAGCCGAAGCGGGAGTCGATGTGATAGTAATCCGAAGCGGCATATCCGTGATATGAGCCCCTCGGATCGTTGTCCTCAAGGAACGGAGTCGTCCAGATGAATGTGGCGCCAAGCTCGCTGATGTAGTCGAGATGGTCGATCACACCCTGGATGTCACCGCCGTGACGTCCGTTGCCGTGTGAGCGGTCAGCATCCTCTGTCGTGTCATCGGTAGAGTCATTTGATGCATCACCGTTTGCAAAACGGTCAGGCATTATGAGATATACCATATCCGCTGTCGTGAAGCTCTTGCGCTCAGCAGAGCCCTCCGCACGGGCTGCGATCTCATATGGATACTTGAATGACTCACCGTCCTTCGAGAAGACGATATAGTATGTGCCCGGCTGCGCATCAGCAGCGACATTCACGTCCACGAAAAGGTAGTTGGGGCTTTCCGCCTTCGTGACCTTCTCCACAGACACGCCCTTGCCGCCTTCTATCCTGACATCATATTCCGAGATGCCTTTTCCGTAGACCATGAGCTGAAGGTCTGTCTTCATTCCTACCCACCATGAGAGAGGCTCCACGCGGGTTACCTGATCCTGCGTTGCGTCTGCAACTGAAGCAGGGTCGAAAGATGGGGTTGAACATGCAGCCAGAAGGACTGCTGTTGCTATTGCTGTTATTATTCTATTCATATACTTTGTTTTTGAGATTCCTCGACTTCGCCCGGCAGGACAGCTATTCAGCTGTGATTTCATATGACCAAGGAGCCTTGAGCTCTGCCTTTACTGTCACCTTGTTGCCAGGAAGAGTGCGTGTGAACACGAGTGTGCTGTCATCTGTAGAAACGACTTCAAACACACCTCCCTTGTCACCTGCTGCAAGAGCAGGATTGTCGTGACGGATGCCGATGAGCCATTTGTAGAAATCGAAATACTCGTTCTTCTCCCAGGCAGGAATCGGATCTTTCTCAAAGAACTCGAATCTCTTGTTCCAGCCCATCTCCTGACCTGTGTAGATGAGTGGCTGACCATTAGGAAGGGTAAATGTGAGGACTGCCATAAGCTTTGCAGCGTCCCCCATTCTCTCGAACTCGGTACCTGCCCATGAGTTCTCGTCGTGATTTGAAGTGAACATCAGACGGAAGGCGTCTGCAGGATGTCTCTCTGCATCTCTCTGAATGTACTCGAGAAGTTCAGGAATGTTCTTCTCACCACGTGCTATGGCATTGAGCATATGATGAAGTTCCCATGCATATGATGAATTGAAGCCCGAAAGCGAGTGGAGCTTCGGCTCCTCTCCCTCTGCGAGCATATACATTCCCGGATAGTCCTCGCGAAGTGCCGAAATGGTCTCCTGCCAGAACTCGAGAGGAACCTCGCAGGCCATGTCACAACGGAATCCGTCGACTCCCTTCTCCATCCAGAAGCGCATCTGGTCTGCCATCGCATCCCAGACTTCCCTCTTGCCGTAGTTGAGTTCGGCAATGTCGTACCAGTCATAGTTCACCACTGTGTTGCCGTTCTCGTCACGCATATACCAGTCTGCAGGACACTCGTTGATCCACTTTGCATCCGGCGAAGTGTGGTTTGCCACGCAGTCAAGAACCACACGGAAGCCGAGCCTGTGAGCCTCGGCAAGGAAGTTCTCGAAGTCTTCCATGGTTCCGAATTCAGGGTTAATCGCCTTATAGTCAGCGATGGCATAGTACGAACCGAGGGTTCCCTTACGTTCCTTCACTCCGATAGGATGGATAGGCATGAGCCAGAGGATGTCTATTCCAAGCTCCTTGAGACGGGGCAGTTCCCGCTGAGCGGCAGCAAAGGTACCCTCCGGGGTGTACTGGCGTACATTCATCTCATAAACCACCGAATTTTCAAGTGGCTGCTGCTCGGGAGCCTGTGGGGCCTGGGCACATGAAAGTGCCATCATGGCAGCGCAGATTGCAAAAAATATCTTCTTCATATCTTTATTGGTTATTCTATTCTTCAGATCCCCGATCAGGTCGGGGATGACGGGGAGATCAGGTCGGGGATGACGGGGAGGTCATGCTATGGATGCGGGCAATCTTAGTATTCTGCAAGGATTGTCGCTGAGGTTGCGTTTGCAGAGATCATGTTGCCGGAGAAGGCTCCGAGGCCGTCGGCATCTGCCTGTCCGTCCCTTGCAAGCACCGTGTAGTTGCCCTGCGGGATCTCCACCTTCACATTCTTCTTCGATCCGTTGAGGATGACAGTAAGGGACTTCGCCGAGTCAATGCCTTCAAGGGCGCTGATGCGGAATGCCACTACACAAGGGTCGTCGACATCAATGAACTGAAGCTTCTCACGCACGAGGTCGGCATCTCCGAGGCAGAAGCCCGGATGAGCATGACGTATGGCAGCAAGAGCCGCATAATAGTCCACGAGGTCCTTGTACTTCGTCTTGTAGGTCCAGTCTATGGCATTGATCTCATCGGGCTGGTTGTAGCTGTTCTTCACACCCTGCTTGTGGCGGTAGAGTTCCTCACCATTGAAGATGAACGGAATGCCCTGGGATGTGTACACTGCAGTCTGGGCAAGCTTCACCATCCTGAGACGCTCCGCCTCGCCTGCCTCCGTAGCCTCCTCGAGACGGTCGCGGAGACAGTGGTCGTCATGGCAGCTCACATAGCTCACATGCTGGAGAGGGTTGTTTGTCCAGCGCTCTACAGAGACCTGAGGATGCTCCACACCGCCTGCGATGCCGAACTCCACATTGGCCTTGTTGCCAGCCACACCGTCCATGAAGCCTGCATTCTCACAGCCAAGAGGACCGCGTACGGCGTCACGGATGTTGTCGCTGAAGGCTCCCACCTTGTCGAGCATATATGTATTTGCCTTGAGGGCAATCTGCTCTGCAGGGTAAGCCGGAGCCTGGGCTGCCCAGCCCTCGCCGTAGATGACCACGTCAGGGTCTATGGCATGGAGACGCTCGCTGATCTGGTTCATGGTCTCTATGTCATGGATAGCCATAAGGTCGAAACGGAAACCGTCGATGTGGTACTCCTTCATCCACCATTCGAGCGATTCGATCATATATTTGCGGAACATCTCCTGCTCGGAAGCGGTCTCATTGCCGCAGCCGGAGCCGTCGAAGAAGGTTCCGTCCTCACGCATGCGGTAGAAATAGCCCGGCATGGTGCGCTCGAAACCTGTGTTTGCCGCATTTGTCGTATGGTTGTACACCACATCGAGGATCACGCGGATGCCTGCCTTGTGAAGGGCCTGGACCATCTGCTTGAACTCCTTGATACGGGTCACCGGATTGTATGGATCTGTAGAGAACGAGCCCTCTACAGCGTTGTAGTTGAGGGGCTCATATCCCCAGTTGTACTGATTGTCCTCGAGGCGGGTCTCGTCTATAGTCGCGAAATCGGTCGAAGGAAGGAGCTGGACATAAGTCACTCCGAGTTCCTTGAGATGGTCGATTCCGGTCGCCAGGCCGTCAGGGTTCTTCGTTCCCTCCTCTGTGAGGGCGAGGAATTTTCCCTTGTTGTCCACGCCAGAAGTCTGATGGATGGAGAAATCCCTGTGCTGAAGCTCGTAGACGATGATGTCAGAAGGCTTGACCTCAGGACTCCTGTCCTCTGCCCATCCCTCAGGATCGGTCTCGTCCCAGTCCACTACAGCGCCGCGCATGCCGTTCACTCCCACAGCCTTGGCTGCAATTCCGGCAGTCTCCTCAAGCCATTTTCCATCCTTCTTCACCTGGAATGTGTAGAAAGCGCCCTTCACATCCTCCTTCACGACAGCCTTCCAGAGGCCTCCCTTGCCGAGCTTCATATCCATGGTCTTGAATGCAGCCTCATCGGAAGCGGAAGCGTAAAGTCTGAGCTTGGCCTCCTCGGCATCAGGAGCCCAGACAGCAAATTCCGTCCTGTCACCCGAATACACACACTCCTCCAGCGGAGCCTCAGGCACCACAATGGCGCCGTCAGATGCACAAGCTGCCACAGCGGCAGCAGTAAGTGTTCCCATCAGTAAATTCTTAAATGATATCTTCATAACAATGTTCAAAAATTAGCGTTTCGCATGTGCACAATTACACATCTTACGAATATACGCATTTTTTCTTATATATTGTCATATATAAGACGAATTGTATGAAGATTCTGACGAACGGTCCGATTTCACTGACGGGACACACTTCGCAGCCTCAGGCCGGATGCCCGTCCGGGGCTACATGGCAGGGGTCATATAGCCCGGAGTCTGGACCAGGGCGTCATTTGCCGCAAGTTCCGTCGGAGGCAGCGGGAAGAGGCATTTATATGACGGAAATGCCTGACCGGCAAAGGAATCACCTCCCTTGTACGGCCACAGGAAGTCTCCCGAGTCATATAGTCCGAAACGGATCAGGTCCGTACGCCTATGTGCCTCCCACATCAGCTCGCGTGCTCTTTCCGCAACCAGGAACCCGGCGGTTATCTCCGAAGGCCCGGGCACCCCCGCGCGGGCGGAGAGTTCCTGCATGAGAGGCAGGGCGGCAGCACCCTGTCCCATATTCATGCATGCCTCGGCATATATGAGGTATATCTCCGCGAGACGTATCATCGGGAAGTCCACATCCGAGAAACTCTTGGTCGCCGATGTTCCGAGATATGAGGCATCAGTCATGTCGTGAGGGATATTGTTGAACTTGAGGCAGGACCAGCCGTTCATGAACGAGTACAATGCTCCATCCATGGACTCTGAACGCCCTTTGATATAAAAGGCCTCTCCCCTCTTGTCCGCGACCTCATAAGTACCTGTGACATAATCCTGTCCGCTCACATTGAAGTATCTGGAGACATATTCATACGGGACGCGCAGACCGGCCCAGCCGTTGGTCTGTCCGTTCGGACGGGACTTGTCGGTTATGTCGGTAGAGGCGAGTGAAGCGCTGAGGATATATGTGGTGCCTCCATAGGACTCGGTGTTGTCTGCATCGTAGCTGACCGCCCAAAGCATTTCGCCCCTGGCCGAAGGATTCTCGCCGTTGTCACCCCTGAAGAGAGGCGCATATTCCGGACATAAGGCATAGCCCATCGCGAATATCTTCTCGCACACGGCCTTGGCCTCAGCCCACCGCGTCACCCCTGTATATATGCCGGAGTTCAGATACAGACGGGCGAGAAGGCCGGCTGCCGAACCCTTGTCCGCGCGAGGATATGCGGCCCTGGCCTCCATCATCGGGCTCTCATCAGAGATTAGGTAGGACAGTTCGTCCACACAAAAGTCGAAGATTTCCGTCCGCGATGCCTGCTTAGGGAAAAATGCACCGCCGAAAGGGGAATTCTCCGTCGTGAACGGCACGCTTCCGAAGCAGTCCAGGGCCATCCAGTAAAGGTACGCCCTTATGAATCGGGCTTCTGCACGGAAGACACGGATCTTCGCAGCGAGTTCTTCCGGCACGCCTCTTTCGGAGAGCTTTGCGGGAGTCGTCTGACGGAGATATTCGTTCACATAGGCGATTCCCTGAAGCGTACGGACGTACACGGCATAGACCGCATCGTTCTGCACCTCGGTCCATGTATTGGTGTTGAGGGCGCGCACCCAGGCATCGTTCTCCCATGAGCACTTAGCCCCATCGGCGGTGGTCTCCTGGACAGACCAGAAGGCTCTGATGATCTCTGACGCTCCTCCGTCCATCTGCTGAAGATCGGTCAGATCGTTGGAGACGAACTGGAAATAAAGCCGTCCCAAGCCTGACAGATAGGCATTCTCATCAGTTCCATATACATATTCGGCTATAGGTTCCGTCCTGTTCAGGGGCAGGGTGTCAAGGTCGTTCACACAGGAGGAGATGACGACGGCTGCGGTCAGGAGGCATATTATCTTTTTCATACTTCTTGTGTTTGGATTCCCGGTCAGGCCGGGAATGACGTCAGGTGATTTATAATGACATTCAATGGCTTATAATGACATTCGGTGGTTTATAAGGTTACGTTCACGCGGAAGGACCAGGTGCGAGGACGCGGCCACATGGTGTTGTCTATTCCGGTTTCCGATATGACTTCAGGGTCCATTCCGCTGTAGCCGGTCAGGATGAAGACATTCTGCACTCCGAAACCGAGACGCACCGAAGTACCGCGGTCGCCTATGTTCCTGAAGGTATATCCGACATTGACATCATCCAGCCTGAAGAAGGATGCATTCTCCAGGAAATAGTCCGAATACCACTGTCTCGCGCTGTTGGGCTTAGTGAAACCTGTCTGCTTCACAAGTTTCGCCTGATTAGGAAGGGCACCTGAATTAAGGTCGAGACTTGCTGTGGAATTGGCGGATGCGAAGTCGTTGAAGACCCACGTTCCCGCTGCTCCATGACCATTCAGGCCGAAATCCCAATCCTTGTACGTCACCTTGAGGTTCATTCCGTAATAGAACTTCGGAGATGCGCTCTTCCCGGTCATATACCTGTCTCCCTCGGTGATCACGCCGTCTCCGTCGAGATCCACGAATTCATTCTGAAGAGGCTTCCCGTCAGAGCCGTACTTCTGGCGGTAGGTGTAATAGGTGAACGGGGCATAGCCGACCATCTGGCGGCAGAGATACCCTCCGGTCCCTTTCGAGATGTTTCCCACTTCAATGTAATAATTATTGTCTTCGGTAGGATTGAGCTTTGTGAACTCTGTGTTCTGGAAGGTTCCGTTGAAGCCCACCTGCACGCTCCAGTCAGGAGTCTGGACCGGAATTGCGTTGACAGCGAACTCCAGACCCATGTTGCGGATGGAGCCTATGTTGGTCATGAGCTTGTTGCCGAAGTTGGAACCCATAGGGACCTGGACCGAATTCAGAAGGTCCTTTGTTTCACGGATATATGCATCTATGCTTCCGCTGAGCCTGTCATTGAAGAAGCCATAGTCCAGGCCGGCATTGTATGTCACGGTCGTCTCCCATCTTATGGTCGGGTCATATGCCTGCGGCGTCACTGTGTGCACATATTTCCCATCTCCCATATTGTACATATATGAAGGATTGTTGGATATGTTGTAGCGAGCAAGGTGGACATAGTCACCGATGCCGTCCTGCTGGCCGGTCAGACCTGCGGAAAGACGGAGCTTCAGGGTAGAGACCTGTTTCACGCCCTTCATGAAAGGTTCCTGCGCTATGTTCCATGCGAAGGCTCCCGACGGGAAGAATCCCCACCTGTAGGACTTTGCGAACTTGCTCGAGCCGTCACCTCGGGCTGTGAATGTGAATACATAGCGGGAGTCTATCGAGTAGTTCACCCTTCCGTAGAAGGAGACGAGGTAGTTCTCGTTACGATATACCAGATATCTGGAATCCACAGTCTCGCCCGGATTCAGCTCGACCTTGTGAGTCTCGTTGAAATATGTGATGCTCCTGTTCGCCCAATAGTTGTTCTGCCATGAGTATCCGGCAAGGAGATCAAGCTTGTGAATGCCCCACTCATCGCTGTAGTTGGCATAGGCCTCGAAAAGCTGGCTCCTGCTGAGATTGAATCCCTTCGAGTATCGGCCCACACGCAGATTGTCCGTGTCGGCATAGGCCTGAAACGAACCTGGCCGCACTCCGTTGTAGGAATCGGTACGTGTGATGTCCAGTCCCGCACTTATGTTGAAGCTGAGGGTCTCCAGGCCATGCACCTTGTAGTTGGCGGCCGCCCTTCCTATGAATCGTCCGGACGAGGCCTCGCTGATGTTGTCATAGATCATGGAAAGAGGGCTGGGGCCGGCAAGCACATTGGGCGTGAAGGCGGTACCACGTCCGTTGCCGTAGTTCCAGTAGCCGTTTGTGGTTGTGTAATCAATGGAGCCATCGGCATTGCGCCAGTATGGGTCTTGTGTGGGATTGAAGAAGGCGGCCTTCGACACGGCGCCGCCGTCCGAATAGTCGGAATATGACATTACACCCTTGGCGCTGATGTCAAGACTGAGATGCTTGTCAAGAAAGTTCGGAGAGAGGTTTACATCCATCGTCCCCCTGTCGTATCTTGACTCCTTCAGGGTTCCCTGCTGTCCGCTGTACCCTACCGAAGCCCTGTAAGGCATCCTGTCACGCACGTTTCCGTACAGGCTCACATTATGTTCGGTCGCGAAGGCGTTACGGAAGACCAGATCCTGCCAGTCCGTGTCTGCAGATCCGAGCAGACCTGCCACCTTGTCGCCCTCCGGAGTCCCTTCAGGATAGATCTTCGTATAGAAGTCCCTGAGCTCGTCTGCCCCCATCACAGGCACGGTGGAAGACAGGGTCTGGAGGCTGAAGGAACCGTTATATGATACCTGCGGTCTGTTGCCGACACCTTTCTTCGTGGTGATGAGGATGACACCGTTCGAAGCTCGCGAGCCATATATGGCGGCTGCGGAAGCGTCCTTGAGGATGGAGAATGATTCTATGTCATTGGGATTGAGGAGGTCCAGAGGATTGGACATGGCTCCTCCCGCTCCCTGTGCGACAGGGACGCCGTCGATTACTATCAGGGGATCGTTCGATGCATTCAGCGATGCCGATCCTCTGATCCTGATGCGGGAGCCGGAGCCGGGGCCTCCGTCCCCCGGCGTCACCAGCAGGCCGGCGACCTTTCCCTTGAGCATGTCCTGGGTATTGACCACCGCTCCCCTGTTCACGTCATCTGCCTTGATGGCTGAGACAGAGCCTGTCATATCATCCTTCTTCACGGTTCCGTATCCTATGACCACCACTTCATCAAGATATTGGGTGTCTTCCTTGAGGGTCACGGATGAGGGAACAGAAGCAGCCTCGAAAGTCTGGCTTGCATATCCTATGCAGCTGATCTCCACCAATGCGGACGGGCCTGTCACTGCCAGGGAGTAGCTTCCGTCCGCACCGGTTACCGTACCGTTCGAGGTACCTTGTTCAACTACAGCCGCGCCGATCACCGGGCCGTACTGGTCCACGACACTTCCGCTCACCTGATAGCCTCCCTGAGCATAGGCAGAGACGGTACAGACAAGGGCGAGAGCCGCAGACAGCATTGTTTCAATTATCCTGTTCATATGAGTTCATTTGTAATAATTCCAAATTAGCAGAACCATCACAAACAATCCTCAGACCAAACACCCCACTTCACCGGAAAAGCAGCTTAAGGCGTAGAATAAACACAGCCCCGCGAAGGATCAGGCGGGGCTGTGGCACACATTGTATCTGTATATGATATCTTAGAAGTCGGTGAAGAGTCGGAAGTCGCCCTGGCGGAGCATGATGCTGCCGGAGATGGTGCCTCCGTTGATGTAGTCTGACCAGACTCCTGCCGGCAGTGTGTATTCCGCCGACGACTTGCCGAAGTTACCTACCACATGGAAGGTCTTGCCGTCAACCGAACATGTGATCTTCTTGAGGTTGCCTGATGGGGTCCAGTCGAACTTCGCATCGCTGTCGAAGAAACGGGGATTCTCACGACGGAACTTCAGGAGGGCTGCATATGTGTCATAAAGAGCCTTACGCTCAGGTACAGACATATATGAATCTGTCACTACCGGCTTCTCTCCGGTACGGTCGTTATAGTCGATCGAATAATCATATCCTATCTCTCCGAACTGCCAGATCATCTTAGGACCAGGCACCGTGAGGAAGAAGGCGGCCGAAGCGCCCGCACGCCTCATGGCTACGGTGAGCGCATCCTCGCTTTCGCCTGGAGTCACCGAAGGCTCTGCAGGACGTTTTCCTGGAGTCATGAGCCATACGGTCTGCACATCAGGACTGAAATACACATCATAAGATCCTGCTGCAGGCACAGCCATATCCTGTGATCCAGATCCCACAGTAAGCTCATATGCCGAATCAAGCGGAAGCTTATATCCCTTGGCTGATGCTCCGTAGTTGAACGCATCATCCCATGTGCTGTTTCCGCGGATCTTGAACATGTCATCAGCCGCAAAGCTCACATTCTTAGCCACGAAGAAAGGACCGTCTGCGCTCATGGATATATCAGGCGAAGATCCCCATGAAGTGAGGGTTCCGCAGATTCCCCAAGTTACAGATGACGTGCTCGAGGTGGCTCCGTAGCAGAGTCTTTCCTCATCATGGCTTTCCATATATCCCACGAAACCTCCGAAAGGAGCTGTAGAATACATGTTCGAGAAGTTGCCCTGGCCTCCTCCCACAGCCGACCTGTACTCGTGATTCACATTCCTCCAGAGCTGGATGCCGTGCTCTGCAAGAACCTTCTCCTCATCCCAGTCAGAGAGATGCTCAAAGATTACGACCGCATCGGAATTCACTGACCAGATGTGGTCCGCATATCCCTTGAGGATGTCCACTCGTGACTGGTCGTAACGGCCCCAGGCCGCAACATCAGGATCCGTCTGCTTCTGGGTGAATCCCTTCGTAAGGTCGAAGCGGAATCCGTCCACATCGTACTCGGTAAGGAGATATTCAAGGCTCTTCTTCACATGTTCCTTGACCATCGCATTCTCATGGTTCATGTCATGGTAGACATTGTAAGGATGTGTCGGAAGCACATTGAACCACGGGTTGTTCGCGGCAGTCGCACTGCCGTTCCAGTACATCTTCGCCCAAGGATGCGATCCGGTGGCGTGGTTATATACGACATCAACGATGACCGCTAGGCCGCGCGAGTGACACTCGTCGATGAATTCCTTATATTCCTCGCGTGTTCCGTAGTACTTGTCAAGGGCGAACCAGTGATTAGGATTATATCCCCAGCTGTTGTTTCCGTCAAATTCCTGTATAGGCATGAGCTCGATGGCGTTGACACCGAGGTTCTCGATGTAATCAAGCTGGGCCATCGCTCCTGCGATGTCCTGTGATGTCGTGAAGTCACGGAAAAGCATCTCATAGATCACGAGGTCATGCCTGTCCTCGACCTTGAAGTCCCTGTGCTGCCAGTTGAACTCCGGTCTGTTTATCTGGAAAGCGGAAACAAGCTGCCTTGCTCCTTCAGGGAAAGCAGGTACACCTTCGATGTACTGGTCATTCCACTGGTCGTATACGATTTCTGTATAAGGGTCGCTCAATCGGATGTCAGAAGCCGGCAGGTTGCCCAGACGGTACTGGAACCTGTACTCCTGATCAGGATCAAAGCCGTCGAGGGTGATCCACCAGCATCCGGCCTCCGTATCTCGCTTCATTGCACCTTCCTTGACGCGCTCCCACTGGTTCCAGTCACCTACTATATAGCAATAGTCACCTCGCTTTCCATCCTTGTCCTTGTCATAGAGGACGAAGGTCACACTGCCGTCTTCGTTGTAGTTGATTCCGTGTTCAGCTCCCGATGGCATAGCCTCAAAAATCAGGGGATCCGGTGTGAAGGATTCCACGAAATACTTTTCCTCCTTCACTGAGCAGAACTGGTCTGCATCATGACTCTTTATCGATCCGTCGGCACTTCTGACTATTATGGCCATCATGTTAAGAGGAGTCTGGCCGGAACCGAAATACTCCCTTATGGATGGCTCAAGCCTGAGCTCCCATGAGTTGTCGGCAACCTTCTTGAAATGGACCTTCTCATCTGTTGTGCCCCAGTCTGAAGGCACGAACATCCATTCACCCTCGACAACCACGCCGAGATGGCCGTAAAGCTCTCCTGAATGGTTATACAACGAATTGCCTGACTGAGGGTTGAACTTTATGACACAGGCCTCGTCTGCATTAGGATAAGATGGTTCCACTGTGATTCCTGAAGCTGGGTCGGGAGAAACAAGGTTCTCAGGATCGTCAGGAATGACAGGGGCCGCAGACTTGGTTCCCTTCTGAGTCACGGTGACGGTGACAGGCGAGAGACCTTCAGCCGAGAACACAAGCTGAGTGCTGCGCTCATCTTCCGCCTCATTCCTTGAAACCGTAACTGACACAGTGCCGTTTCCCCTTCCGGAGGCCACACTGATCGAGCACCACTGGTCACCTTCCGAACGGCTGACCATCCAGTTTCCGTCACAAGTCACCGAAAGCATCCTCTGTGCTCCCTCCACAGGAATCTCCAGACTCTGTGTACTTAATTTCAGTTCTGACGGTCCCTTTACACATGCTGCCGCTGCAAGGGCAGCAAAAATTAAATATAAGAATCTTTTCATTGGCTTTAATATTTTGAAACCAGCGGTCCGGTCAAGGGCCGCTGGTCTGTAATCCGTATACTACTGCATTATGCCACCGGTAGTGTCGATAACGACTTCTACGAGTGTCGCATCAGCATCCTGAGCGATGAATGAATCAGGACCGAATTTGAAATAGCAGCCTGTCTCAGAAAGATTCGAATACTCGAACTCCTGAGTGATTTCCTCACCGTACATATTTGTAGAGATGAGAATGATCTTACCTGATGTAGCATCAACAGCCTCAAAGCTGTAACCGATCATATTGAAGATCTGATATGGAGTTCCCTCCGGAGCATCCAGAACAGCAGGATCATAAGCTACGACACACTGTCCGGGGATAGCGAGACCGAAGTCAAGCACTCCTGTCGTGCCAAATTCTGTCCATTCAAATGCCCACTGCTTTCCGTCCGGAGTAGGGAGAACCTCCTCTGCGCCACCTACAGCCTCGAATACAACCTTTACATCCGAATAGTTGCTGCCGTCCCATGCAAATGAGATTGTCACGTTGTAAGTTCCTGTCGCACCTGCGATGAAATTATCCTCGCCGGTAACTGCAAGACCTTCAACAACTGCACCGCCTACTCCGATCCACTGGCCGTTCACGCGAACCTTGAACTCGTCGTTTTCTGCGATTGAAAGACCCTCGAGCCTGAACTCATATGTACCTGCGAATGTAGCCTCGTCAGTAACGTTCTTGCTTGAAAGCGCTGCTCTGTCGTTAGTCTCGAATGCAGGATCGTCCCATCCGAGGACGCTTCCTGAAAAACCTACTACGAATGACTCTGCAGAAGGGTCAGTGTAAACCTTCTGAGCCTCACCTGCATCTGCAGGAGTCTTGCCAGAAGTCATCACATAGAAGCATGTGAGGTCGTTGGCGAGATATACATCGAATGTACCGCCGTCAGCGATAGATGAGTTCTGCTTTCCGCCTGTTCCGTCTATGAGGTCAAGCTTTGCATCGATGGAGATCTGACCCTCATATGTGAGCTCTACACCCCAAGCTTCACCCTTTCTGAACTTGAACTGGTCACCGGCCGCGAACTCTACGCCCTTGGCAACACTATAGTCACCATCGATATAGAGCACTACGTTGTTGCTCCAGTTGTTGCAAGCTGCGAGTGAACCGATAAGACCCCATTCAGCAGCTACAGGAGCAGCTCCGCCACCTGGATAAGAACCGTCAGTGATGAACCATGCCTTTGCATTCACGTCATCGAGGTATACATCATATGTACCTGCAGGGACATTGATGTTGGCACCGTCCTGAGCCATTGCGATCTCAGCATTCTGAGCGAACTCTGCACCTTCGGCAAGACCGAAGTTCACAGCCCAGTCAGCATCCTTGCGGAACTTGAGCTCACCATCAAGCTCTGCGCCCTTCACTACATAATATGTACCGTCTGAAGTAAGGGCGAGGTCAGCTGCCCAGCCGTTGAAGTTACCGATAAGGCCCCAGCCCTGATGTGCAGGCTCCGGTTCCGGCTCCGGAGTTGTGGTTCCGGCAGACTCTTCCTGACCATACATCTTGGCATCGAATGTACAAGTGACAGCGTCAAGGTTGTTCATATCGAAGTATACACGATACTGACCAGGTTCTACCGGAATGTTGTCTCCGCCACCTGTGAGGGCCTTGATGTCGCCACCGAAGTTTACATCCCAGCCAGCATCCATACGGAACTTCATCTCAGTTGCAGCAGCAACGTCGATATCAGCGTAGAATCTCTGCTTTGCAGCGTGGAATGTCATCACGATGTCATTATCCCAGTCTCCGTTGAGACCTATGATACCTACCTGGTTGAAGTTGTACTTCTTTGAAAGCGAAGGAGCTGACTTGTCGAATGAGAGGTGATAGTAACGGTAAGCCTTGTATGCTGCGATGTTGTCTCCACCACCGGCTACGAGGGTTACGGTTGCAGCCTCCTCAGGATTTGTTCCTGTAGCAGAGTGCTCGTCATTGCCCCATGCACCGCCTGTAAGCTTGAACTCATTAGCTGAATGATCCTCACCGAAGTCGATCACACCTGTGTAGATCACGCCATCCTCGGCATAGTTGTAGAGGAACTGGTTGCTTGAATCGTGAGCCCAGCCGTTGTATGAACCTACAACCCACATCTTCTCATATACCTTCTCAGCTGCAGTAGGAGTAACCTTTGCAGTCACAGGAGCAGCATAGAAAGTCTCGCCTACGTTGAGCTTGGCACCGAGAGTGAATGTCACCTCACCTGCCTCGCCAGAAGGGATTTCAAGGTCGTTGTACGCCTTGTTGTTGATGTTGTCATAAGACACATTCATCGAGTTTCCGGACACACCGCTGAAAAGGTTGACGCTCTTGCCATCCTTCGCCATATCCAGAGAGTAGTACACCTGAGCCTTTACGCCGAAATCAGCGGCATCCCAAGTGAATGTAACAGCCTCAGACTTGTTGTCTACAGTCACAACAATGTCCTCTACCGCATGAAGGACCGGTGCAACGACATTCTCAGGTTCGAATGTCACAAGCACCTCCTCCTGGCAGGCAGCAGTCATTCCGACCGCTGCAGCCAGCATTGCCATATATTTTGTAATCTTCATTATCTTATACATTTAAAAGATCCGACACATTAAGCACCGTAACCAGGGTTCTGCTCGAGGTTAGGGTTAGCATATCTGTCACTGTCTGGAATAGGGAAGAGAGCCATGTGGGCAGGGCATCCCTGTCCGTCTTTCACGCCACCTTTCCACTGCCATACGAATGAGTCTGAAGTGAACTTGCCGAAACGTACGAGGTCTGAACGACGCCATCCCTCGAGATAAAGCTCGCGTCCACGCTCCTGGAGAAGGTTCTCCTCTGTGAGTTCGATAGCCGGCATACCTGCACGTGCGCGGACTGCATCGAATGCTGCCTTACCACCGCAGCTTACACCGTTGAGTTCGCACTCAGCAAGCATAAGGAGAGCGTCTGCATAACGGAATACAGGGAAGTCCACGTCAACAAAACCCTTGTCAGATGCAGCACCTCCGTCGCTCATGATGTTCTTGAACTTCTGGAATCCGATACCGTTGCTGAATGTAGAGATGTCGTCGATAGAGAGTGTGTGTCCCTCTTCCCAGAAAAGCTCACGCTGGTCAGCTGCGTCGAACATTCCGTAGAACTCAGGAGTTGTGCGGATACCGCCCCAACCTGATGAGATACCTACAGCTGAAGGGTCCATTGTGTCACCTGTCGCTGCAAAGATAAGATAGTTGGTAGCACCGTAGCTTGCAGTCTGGGTACCGTTCTGCTCAATCACGAAGATCAGCTCTTCGGTACACTTGTCATTATCTGCAAGGAAAAGTTCCTGGTAAGCATTGCTGCCTGTTCCGTGTGCTGCAGTATGGAGAGAGTACTTTCCTTCGAGATTCTTAAGGACAGCAGCGCAGTCAGCATATCTTGCAGTACCTGTGTAGACCTCAGAGTTGAGGTAAAGCTTTGCAAGAACCATTGCCACCATACCCTTGTTCACGCGGCCGTACTCACCCTGACCGTAGTCATAGAGTGCGTTGCTCTCGAGGAGTTCCTTACACTCTTTCTCAAGATACTCGCAGAGAGCCTTGCGGTCCCTGTACTCAGGAGCGGTAGATCCTACTGAATTTGTCTCGTCTGCGTATGGGAATCCACCATAGTTGTCGATGGCGTCGAGCCAGCAGAATGCGCGGAGCGCACGTGCCTCTGCAATCCACTGATCCTTCTTAGGAAGGTCGATGGCAGCCTTTCCTGCCTGACGGATGAACTCGTTGCATGCTGAGATCTGGTAGGCGATACGATAGTAGAACGCTGCTACGAACACGTCTGAAGTAGTCCAGTTGAGACCGTGAAGGTCCTGGAGAGTCTGGTCGTTCCAACCGCAGACAGCCTCATCTGTTGTAAGGCCGTTGAGGTGGTAACGTCCACGGAAGTACTGGCTGAAACCGCCATCCACACCTGAGATGTTGTTTGCACCATTAGGACCATATGAGCCTGAAACAGCGAAACCGGTGTAGCACTGTGCGAGGAGAGCGAAATAATCGTCCTCAGTCTGAAGAGCCTTGTCGGCAGTGTTCAATGCCGGGTCGAGCGGAGTAACGTTGAGGTCACCCACGCAAGAAGACATTCCGATTGCAAGAACAAGAACTCCAAGTATATATTTCATTGTTTTCATATTGTCTTATCCCTTAAATTAGAAGTTAAACTTGACACCAAGGATGTAAGTTCTTGGACGTGGGTAAAGGTTGTTGTCAATACCGCTGAATACCTCAGGATCGAGACCTTCATAGTTTGTGATGGTGGCAACGTTCTGAACTGTAGCATAGATGTTCAGACCAAGACCACGGTCAAGCTTAGCTGACTTGAAGAGACTTGGGAATGTGTATCCGAGAGTCACGTTGTCGAGCTTGAAGAATGAAGCGTCCTTGATATAGTAGTCAGAAAGATAGCATGCCTGGCTGAAGTTAGACCAGAGAGATGACTCGAGACGGTTGCTTGTGAAGCTGTTTGTCCAGAGGTCTGCAAGCATCTCACCGTCAGAAGCTACGTTGTTGTAGATGTAGTTTCCGAGGCTGCCGTGTCCTGAAGCTGCGAGTGTCCAGTTCTTGTAAGTAAGAGTTGTGTTGAGACCCATCGTGAAGTCTGCTGCAGGCTTGTGGAAGAAGTACTTGTCGTCAGCATTGATCACGCCGTTTCCGTCACGGTCGACATATACACCCTCCATAGGACGGCCTTCCTTGTCGTATACCTGCTGATATACATAGAATGAATAAGGAGCATATCCTACCTGGTGCATCTGGATGTTGTTACCTACACCACCTGAGATACCACCTGTCTCGACTCCTGTCTTGTCGTTAGGAGATGCTGTCAGCTTGGTGATCACAGTGTTGTTGTATGAAAGGTTGGCACCGACAGACCATGTCCAGTCCTTGGTGTCGACAACCATTGCGTTGATGTCGAACTCGACTCCCTTGTTCACGAGGCTACCGATGTTTGAGTTGAGGTAGTTGGTGAGGTTACCGAGAGCCGGTACAGGGATGTAGTTGATCATGTCGGTAGTCTCACGCCAGTATGCGTCGATACCCATGGTGATGCGGTCCTGGAGGAATCCGAAGTCAAATCCGGCATTCCATGTAGTTGTAGTCTCCCACTTGAGGTCAGCGTTGTAGCCGAGAGCTGTGATAGGATTTACGAAGTTACCGCCGAAGTAGTAGTATGAACCAAGAAGGTTGGTGTAGTAAGTAGCCTGAGTGTCATAGTAGCCACCTACGCCCTGCTGTCCGGTCTGGCCCCAAGATGCACGGAACTTGAGAGTTGTGAGGACGTCGTTGCCCTTGAGGAATTCCTCGTTACCGATGTTCCAACCGAGAGCGACTGACGGGAAGAGACCCCACTTGTTGTTAGAGAAACGTGAAGTACCGTCGCGGCGGAGTGTTGCTGTAACCATATAACGGTTGTCGTATATATAGTTTACACGGCCGAAGAATGACACGAGGAAGAGCTCGCCTGCAGGAGCGCTTTCAGAAAGGATCGCGCCGTCAGAAAGCTTGTAGGCCTTGCTTGTAGACTTGTAGTAGAACTGCTGCCAAGAATATCCGGCCATAGCGTCGAAGTGGTGTCCGCCTGCGAAATCCTTGTTGTAGGCGAGGTATGCCTCGAGAGTCTTGTCCATACGCTCGTATGTGTAGTCGCTGTGGTAACCTGAACCTGACTGTGCAGTGTCATGGTATGACTGCTCTGAACCTGTAGGAGACTCTGTGAATCCGCCTGATGAAGCATAGTCCATACCGAGGTTGAGGTTGAAACGGAGATCCTCGAAACCATGGAACTTGTAATCGAACTGAGCGTTACCGATGAAACGTGTAGCGTTGCTCTTGTCCTGCTTCTGAGTGATCATGGCTACAGGGTTCTGTACTGCCATAGTGTTGATGTTGCCAGCACCGTCGCGGTGAACATAGTAACCTGCGATGCCGTTTGCAGACTCGTCGAATACCGGATGTGTAGGGTTCATGCGGACAGCCTGTCCGATAGCTCCCTGGTTAGCGAAGTTGTTCGCTGTGAACACACCTTTACCGTTGAGGCTTACTGTAAGGTGATTGTCGAAGAACTGCGGAGTGAGGTTCAATGAAAGGGTTCCTCTGTTCATCTTGTCAGTCATGAGGACACCTTCCTGAGACATGAATCCACCTGATACACGGTAAGGGAGGACAGCTGTGCTGCCGAGACCTACGCGACCTGAAACCGAGAGGTTTGCGTCGTGAGTGTTGGCAAGCTGATAGATCTCCTCCTGCCAGTTTGTATCAGCCTCGCCAAGAGCTGCAAGTGCATCTGCATTGAGAAGACCTGCCTGTACTCTCTCATTCATGAGAGTACGGAGCTGCTCTGCTGAAAGAACGTCAACATACTCGCTCACATGGCTGAGTGAAGTAGAGTAATCGAGGTTGATCTGAGGGAAACCAGTCTTGGTCTTTGCACCCTTCTTTGTAGTGATCACGATGACACCGTTAGACGCACGCGAACCATAGATCGCTGTTGCAGATGCATCCTTGAGCACTGAGAAAGACTCGATGTCGCTTGGGTTGATCGATGAAAGAGGATCGGCCATACCGCTCACGCCGTCGTTGCTCACTGGGAGACCGTCGATGATGATGAGAGGGTCGTTGGTAGCGTTGAGTGATGAACCTCCACGGATACGGATGGTAGCGCCTGCGCCAGGAGCACCTGAACCAGGAGTCACGACTACACCGGCAGACTTACCCTTGAGGAGGTCAGCTGGAGTGGTGATCATACCCTTGTTGATTTCATCTGCCTTGACAGTTGCGACCGAACCGGTCATATCTTCCTTCTTCACTGTACCGTAACCGATCACGACTACGTCATCAAGGAAGAGTGCATCCTCTGCGAGAGTTACAGTCGCAGGCATCTGTGATGCAACGAATGTCTGAGAAGCATAACCGATGCAACTGATCTCTACAACTGCATCAGCACCTGAAACGTAAAGGACATAGTCGCCGTCAAGACCGGTCGAAGTACCGTTTGAGGTACCCTGCTCGATCACGGTTGCACCGATGATCGGACCGATTGCGTCAACAACTACTCCTTTCACCTCGTATCCGCCCTGGGCGAATACAGACACACCCATGATGCATGAAAGCACGAAGGATGCGCATAGTGTCTTGATTCTATTCATAAAGAATTTTGTTTGGTTAGTAGATTGTTTTTATGTTAATACCTGTATCGTATTTCAATGTTATGCCTTCTTTCCGTCTTTTACGAAACGCACTGAAAGGGCTCCGAGCACAAGGAGGACGCCAGCCACCAGGAACATGCTGACCTGGGCGCCTCCGACAAGCTTGAGAACGATTCCTCCACAGGCTGCAGCAACGATCTGCGGGATGCAGATGGTACCGTTGAACAGTCCGAGATATGTTCCGATATGGCTGCCTGAGAGCGAGTTGGTAAGAAGTGTGAAAGGTACAGCCAGCATTGCAGCCCATGCAGCTCCGATAAGGAGGAATGACGCTATGAGCGCGTACTGGTTGTGGAGGAAGAACACCGAAGCAAAGCCGGCAGCTCCGATAAGGAGGCTGACGACATATGCGACCTTGATGTCCTTGAACTTAGGGATCACGAGAGCCCAGAGCATCGAGCCCACAGCCTGCACTGCAAAGAGGACTCCCACCCAGTTTCCGGCTGTCTGATAGCCTTCCGAAGCGACATCTGTGGTGCCCCAGCAGGTGTGAGCAATAGCTCCGTTGGTATATGTCCACATGTAAAGGAAGGCAGCCCAGCAGAAGAACTGGACGATTCCCACTGTCCAGAATGTCTTAGGAGCCTTCTTGAGAAGGGTAAGCATTCCCGGAGCCTTCTCTTCCTTCTTGTCCGGATCTATGCCGTGGAACTCGGCATACTCCTTCGGAGGCATCTCCTTCACCTTGAATGTAGTGAAGAGAACGCAGAGGATGAGGATGGCAGCACCGATGTAGAATGCATATTTCACCGTGTCGGGAACCTGGCCTTCAGGTGCTGTGTTGGCTATTCCGAACCAGGCGAAGATGAACGGGAAGATGTAGCCCACGAGGCTTCCTGCGTTGCAGAGGAAGCTCTGGATGGAATAGGCCTGGCCCTTCTGCTCCTCATTCACCATGTCTCCAACAAGCATCTTGAACGGCTGCATGGCCACATTGATGGATGTGTCCAGAAGCATGAGCGAGATAAGTCCGAAGATCATCGCTCCGCTTACGGCAAGGCCGAAGTTACCTGCGTTAGGAAGCATGCACATGACGGCGATGGCGATGATCGAGCCGAGGAAGAGATAAGGAATGCGGCGGCCCAGACGTGTCCATGTCTTGTCGCTGTACTTGCCTACGAGAGGCTGCACTATGAGTCCCATGAGTGGTGGAAGGATCCAGAAGAAGCTGAGGTCGTGAGGATCCGCTCCGAGAGTCGCAAAGATGCGGCTGATATTGGCATTTTGAAGGGAATATGCGATCTGCACTCCGAAGAATCCGAAGCTGATATTCCACATCTGCCAGAATGTAAGTTTCGTTTTTTGCATTTTATCGCGATTTTGGTTACAAATTCATAGCGTTATTAAAAGTCTGCTAAAATAATCATTATATATAAGACACGGGAATTTTGAGTGACGAATGGTCGGAAGTTTGAGACGAACTGCGAAATTTTCGCGACGAACAGACGGCAAAAGTTGGATAATCGGAGCAAATTTTCTATCTTCGGACATTCTAACGAATCAATATGGGTGCGATCCGTAACATAAAGACCTCTTGGATAATACATATCTTCGCTCTGCTCCATGCAGCTGTCGCCCTTGCCTGCCGGCTCGGCGGAATCGAGGACGAGCTTCTCCTCACCATCCTCACGATGACAATGGCACTGATCGTGTGCATGAAGAGCGGACTGAATGTGGAGCTGACTGCCGCCGCCGTCATCGTCGTCAACATTCTCGGCTACCTCATAGGTAATCTCGGAGCTGACATACTCCAGACATTCATCACCCGGATCTCTGTCGTACATTCCCTTTCGACCTTCCTGACGACAGAGATCCTCGGCTGGAGCATAGTGGCCCTCACCACCATATTCCATGTACGGCTGAAGAACAGGAAGAACCTGACCGACACCCCATATCTGTCATGGCTCATTCTTGCGATGTGCGGAATCTTTGTCCTGAGGCTGAGCATCGTCTTCGTATTCTCGAGCGCCCGATTCATCGAAGGAGACGTATACGGCACTTCAGCCAAGGTGTTCTCCAATTCATTCGCCCTGATCACTCTCATATGCTTCAATGTCCTGTATATCAGATACACAAGACGCCATGCCAGAAAATGGGACAGATGGATCAGGATAACGGTCTTCATGGTATTCATGCTGACGGCGGCCCTCCTTGAAAGCATCCTGGCAGGGATGGGGCTTCCCTTCGACATCAGCGGGGCATTCACAAAGGACTTCCCTCTTCTCTATGCGACCTCACTGCTGGCGCAGATCATGGTGTACTGCATTGTATATATGATCAACTATGCCCTTACCGCGAGAAGTGAAATGAAGGAAGAACGCGAGAAGGCAAACATGGCGCAGTACCGCTATGTCAAGCTGAAGCATCAGGTCAACCCTCACTTCCTGTTCAATTCGCTGAACATCCTCGACTGCCTGATCTGCGAGCAGAACACAGAGGCGGCCAGTGCCTACACCCACAAGCTTGCCGGGATCTACAGATATATGCTCAAAAGTGAGGATGAGATGGTGGTGTCCCTCCGCGACGAACTCGTCTTCGTGGACCTTTACACGGACCTGCTCAAGGAGCGCTTCCCGACCGGATTCGAAGTCAGGGTTTCAGTACCTGAAGAGTTTATGGCCAGATTTGTGCTGCCATGTTCCGTCCAGCTGCTGATAGAGAACGCCACAAAACACAACGCCGTGTCTGAAGACGACCCGCTGGTCATAAGCATCGAAGCCGGAGGAGACACGATAAAGGTGACAAACAACAGGGTGCCGAAAGTGACAAAGAGCCCATCCACCGGACTGGGACTCACATATATAAAGCAGATGTACCTCGACCTTTCAGGCAAGAAGGTGGAAATCGAGGAGACGGAAAAGATTTACAGTGTAACCTTACCATTGATATAGGAAATCATGAATGTTCTGATTGTTGAAGATGAGATCATGGCCCAGAAGAGCCTGACACGAGTATTGATGCAGAATTTCCCGGATATGGTCATAGTCGGATGCACCACGTCCGTAAAAAGCACGGTCGCGTGGCTGAATACACCCGGAAACAGTGCCGACATAATATTCATGGATGTCGAACTGTCCGACGGTGTATGTTTTGAGATCTTCCGCCAGACAGAAGTCAAGGCCAAGGTGATAATGACCACAGCCTACGACAGCTATGCCCTCAAGGCCTTCGAGGCTGGAAGCATTGACTATCTGCTCAAGCCTGTAGACATCACGTCCCTCAAGAGGGCTGTGGCACGATGCAGGATGAGCGGAGGACAGATAGATGTAGATGCCCTACTCAAGGCTGTAGGCAGCAATGCCGAGCCCAAGAAGGAGTACAAGGAACGCTATATAGTCCGTTTCAACGACAGGATCGTCCCTCTGCAGACTGCCAACATCGCCTATATTTATTCCGAAGACAAGAACAACTACCTGGTCACCTTCGACGAGCAGAGATATATAATCGATTCATCTCTCGACATAATAGGAGACGAACTCAATCCGGATGATTTCTTCCGTGTCTCAAGAGGCTGCATAGTCGCCCTGAAGGCCATATCAAGCATCATCAAGCAGCCGGGCGGACGCCTGCGGATTGTGGCGAACCCTCCGACAAGATTCGAGATGACCGTCAGCCGCTCACGTGTGGACGACTTCCTGACCTGGCTGGAGAAATAGAGCCCGTCACAAAAATCACCAAGGCAGATATTCCGGTGACCCCCGCCCTCTGCGAGGGCACCCCCTAGCCGGGGGTGGCATGTCACCGGAATATCTGCCTTGGTGATTTTTCAGGCTACAAACGCTTTTATTTTCTGCCGCTGGCAGCAATCATGTCGGTAAGAGTCTGATTGAACTCTTCTGCTGCCGCAAGCTGCTCGAGAGTCAGATGCATGCGGTACCGCCAGTAGTGGCGTGAATTTGCAGGGACATTGATACGTTCTGCATTTGGGTCTTCACGACGGAGCTGAGGATCCATCGAGAGCCAGTCCTGAAGCGGAAGTATGGTCAGCATTGCAGGAGACCACACATGCTGTTCGAGGATCTGGCGGCATATCCAAGGTTCACAGAAATATGGAGCCTCTCCATGATTGCCGAGAATCATGTGCCAGAAGTCGTTGGTGACCTCGCGGTCTTCCTCCCACCACGCACGGATAGGGTTCATGTCGTGTGTGGATGTGGTGCAGACCGAAAGATACGGATAGTTGCCCGGATGTGCGAAAGTCTCCTTGACAGACTTAGGCATACGCTGGATCTCGAGAGAAAGGATCCTCAGATCCGACATCACCTGAGGCACTGTAGCCGGGATCATTCCCAGGTCCTCTCCGCAGGCAAGCATTCCCGTCGAATCAAGAAGGGCAGGAAGCTTCTGCATCGCCTTCTCTTTCCAGAATTCATTGTTCCTGCGATAGAAGAACTCGTCGTAGGTACGGTCATACGCCGCTTTTCTATATGCATCGAGGTTCTGATATGACTGTGTCTGCTTTGCTCCGATCTTGAGATGATAGTGACCCTCCTGACGCGGATCCTGAAGGAAGAGGTCAAAGTTGTTCACATCAAATCCCATGTTCTGAAGCTCATGCGCAGGATAAGGGAGAGCCGGGCTGAAATAGCCGTTCAGACCGCTCTTTGTCCAGAGAGGGATCTCCCATATGCGGAAGAATCCGAGAATGTGGTCGATACGGAAGGCATCGAAATATTCAGACATCTTGGCAAGACGGGACTTCCACCATGCATAGCCGTCCTGCGCCATCTTCTCCCAGTTATATGTCGGGAATCCCCAGTTCTGACCGTCAGCAGAGAATGCATCAGGCGGTGCACCGGCCTGTGAATCCATATGGAAAAGCTCAGGGTAGAGCCATGCGTCCACACTTGTACGGCTGATTCCGATAGGAAGGTCTCCCTTGAACACGACACCCTTCGAGTGCGCATAGGCACAAACCTCAGAAAGCTGAAGGTCAAGATGATACTGCACGAAGCACCAGAAGTCGACGTCCTTCTTATGCTCCTCGCAGAAAGCCGCCACCTTCTTCCTGTTGTATTTTGCATATCCTTTCCACTGTGTGAAGTCAGGGGTTCCGTTCTGGTCACGAAGCACGCAGAAAGCTGCGTAAGGGAGAAGCCAGTGGCTGTTCTCCTCAACAAACTGCTGATACTCCTTCTTTGCGGAAAGTTTCTTGAATGTCTTCTCATAAGCCTTCTTCAGGAGAGCGAGCTTTGTAGAGTTCACCCTCTCATAGTCGATCTGGTCGAGAGCGTTGAGCTCGGCCTGAAGCGCCCTGTACTCTTCATCCACCTTCACTCCCACTGCAGGAAGATGCAGGAACTGAGGATGAAGGGCAAATGTAGAGTTAGGGTTGTAAGGATATGAGTCCTCCCATGTATGAAGCATTGTAGTGTCATTGATAGGGAGAAGCTGAAGGATGCTCTGTCCGGTCGATGCGGCCCAGTCCACCATCTTCTTGAGGTCGTAGAACTCACCCACTCCGAAATCATCAGCACTGCGGAGCGCGAACACCGGAATGGCCGTGCCGGCCCCTTTCCAGGTGCGTCCGCTGAAACGCACCTCGAGATCCGCCTTTACGGCGAATCCGTCATTCTCCGGAATCTCGGTAAACCATCTGTTTCCGCCGTCTTCCCATGCTACCGGCGCAAGAGTCTCCTTGTCAGCCACAAGGATCTTATATTCAAAAGGTTCGGTCACGTTGAGGGCGAGAGTCCACACAGGGAACTTCGAGCCGTCGAAAGGAAGAACCCTTGTCCAGTTCTTCAACGCCTTGCCACTTCCGGCCAGGGCAAGGACTTCATTTGGCCTGAGAGCCGGAGCCGCTACCTGAAGAAGCACATTAGCTCCCTTCGGAGCCTTCTTAGCCTTCTCTGCCTTGCGTCCGAAGATGGCGTCGGTAAATGCCGATGAATAGAAAGGAGAATCGTAAGGACGGTCAATCCACCTGTCATATATGGTGAGATCCTTCGGAGCCGCTCCTTCCGGAATCACAAGCACATGCTTCTTCCACTCCGTACGCACGGTGACGCCGTCACGGACGATTTCATATGCATAATCCGCCACCTTTCCAGGGTTGAAGCGGGCTACTTCGCCCTGCCACAGACCCTCTGCGACATATGCAAGAGGATAGCGTCTTCCACCAAGACAGAGAACGACTTCCTCGCCCCAGTCTGTCCGGTATTCAATGCTGATATGTAATGTCATAATCTGTTGTTTATAGTTATTAGTTAATAATAATTCTTTGTTTATGAAGTCATCTTCTTCCAGTTCAGCACGGGCAGGACGAACGACATGACGGCCGCGGCCACCCAGAACCAGGAAACCGGCCCGAAGTCGTAGACATCCGCACCTGCATGGCTTTCTGTAAAGCCCTGGATCAGATAACCGCTCGCGATGTCCTGGATTCCTGCCGCCACATAGCTCGATATGCCTACCACGCCAAGCGCGGCACCCGTCGCCTTCCTCGGCACTATATCCACAGCCATCAGACCGGCCACTATGCAATAAAGCACACCGGTCGCCAGACTGAACAAAGATACATAAAAGATGTTAAGAACAAAGCCTCCCCCGACGAACAGGAAGAGAATCAGCGACGAAGTGCCGATAATTCCCGATAAAACAGCAGGTTTCACCCTGTCACCTCTGAAGACACTGTCCGAAAGCCAGCCAGCCAGCACCGTTCCGAGCACTCCGGAAACAGCCGAAAAGGCTATGACCTGGGATGCATCGGCAAGGTCAAATCCGCGTGCTTTCTGAAGGAAGAGCACACCCCAGCCGGCAATGGCATACTTGGTTATGTATATGAATGCACTGGAGAGTGCGATCACCCAGATGCCGGGATGGCGGAGCACCATCTTCTGAAGTTCCCTCGTGGGCATCCCGTCCTCCCTTGTCATCTTTTCCCCGGACAGTTCCTGCACGGACGGAAGGCCGCAGCTCTCCGGAGTGTCCGACACGAACATGAGTATCAGAAGCGCACCCGCCATCCCGGCAATCGCCGCAGCGATAAAGCCGGCCTGCCATCCGAGCCATGCCACAACAAGCGCCAGGACATTATATGATATGAATTCACCTATATACGGACTCGTGCTGAAAAGGCTGTAGTAGGAGCCTCTGCGGGACTGAGGAAACCAGCGGGAAAGACTGATCACTCCCGGAGCCGAGCCCATGGACTGCATCCATCCGTTCACGCCCCATAGGATGGCGAACATAATGAATATCAACATAGTAGGGAGCATACCGTCGAACAGGCCGAAGGCTCCCATGAGAAGGTTGACCACAGCAGAAATGAAAAGGCCGGTTGCCATGAACCTGCGGATGTTGCAATAGTCCGCAATGAAGCCGTTCAGGAATTTACCCACAGCATAGACAAAAAGGAGGGCGGAACCGATGAGGCCGAGCTGTCCGGCAGAGAGGATGCCCTCGTCAATCAGAGGCTGCTTGACCACATTTATGCTCATCCTGCAGACATAGTAGAGACTATAGGCAATCGTTGCGCCCCAGAATGTCCTGTTGCGCAAAGACCGGTAGGTGTCATTTACCTTGTCGGGAGCGACTGTCTCCTTTGCAGGCTTGCTGATTCTATAAAATGAGTACAGACCCATGATTCCAGTACGTCAAACAGAGACAAAGTTAGCAAAGAATGATAAAAATAACTAAATTCGCTCCGTAATTTTAGAAACCAACATACTCACGATAATGAAAAGACTTTTGACCTTCGTAGCTCTGGCAGTGGTCTCAACCCTCCTCAGCGCACAGACTCCAAAGAACGTAAAGTACAGATTCACAGAAGCTTCCAAGCTGAATCTGATCGGGAAGATCATGGAAGACACCCCTAATCCATACCATAGGGTCGACACCACGATGTACACGGGATTCACCAAAGGAGAGAACAATCAGGTACGCAGTTCTGCCGGACTGGCTGTCCTTTTCAGGACAAATTCATCCGTCATCACGGTGAAGACCGAATTCGGCTACATGAACATGGGAGTGAACACAATGGGAGTGTCGCTCAGAGGCTATGACCTCTACATAAAGAAGAACGGCGAATGGCTGTACGCAATGTCCAAGGCCAATGCCGTCGGCAAGGAGGATGAGAACCTCGTCCTGATCAAGGACATGGACAATTCGATGAAGGAATGCATGCTCTATCTGCCGATATACAGCGAGGAGCACTCGATCCAGATCGGAGTACAGGAAGGAGCTTCAATCGAAGCCCTCGAATCTCCGTTCCGTCACCGCATCGGAATCTACGGCTCGAGCTACACCCAGGGCATCAGCACTACACGTGCGGGCATGAGTTATCCTATGCAGCTCATGAGGATGACTGGCCTCCAGTTCCTGAACCTCGGCTGCAGCGGCAACTGCAAGATGCAGCCGTACTTCGCCGATGTCCTCTGTGACGCCGAAGTGGACGCATTCGTATTCGACTGCTTCTCGAATCCTGATGCGAGGCTCATCGAGGAGAGACTCTTCCCTTTCATCGAGAAGATCCAGGCCGCACATCCTGGCAAGCCCCTCATCTTCCAGCAGACAATCTATCGTGAAGGCCGGAACTTCAGCCAGAGCATAGACGAGAAGGAAAAGGCGAAGCAGAAGATGGCAGCCCAGCTCATGAGGATAGCATGCAGGAAATATGATGACGTCTACTTCATCCAGACAGATGCCACAGACAGCATGCATTCGACATCAGTGGACGGAATCCACCCTTCGGACTACGGCTACACCCTCTGGGCCAGGTCAGTGAAGAAACCTCTCATGAAGATTCTCGGAAAGTACGGAATCAGATAGTCTTGCGGTAACGCACGGAAAGATAGACGGTCCGGGCCAGCAGGTGGGCGAAATATGCAGCCATGAGCACATGTACGGCCAAGGTGTCGTATTCCGGCCCCTCATAGCCGAACGACTTCATCGCCAGGATTCCGCAGCCCCATACAAGTACAAAGGAAACAACAGCCAGCAGCATCGAATCACGCATGTCCTTCGATGCTGTTGCTCCTATATATATGCCGTCCCAGGTGAAGGCGGCACATCCGGCCACCGGCATCAGGAGCAGCCACGGAAGATATTCACCCGCGGCCTCGATGACCTGGACATCGGATGTCATCATCCTCAGCATGGGCACTCCGGCGAAATGATATATTCCCATGAACACGGCAGCGATGGACATGCTCCAGACAAATGTCCACTTTACCGTCTGGCGGAGCATCACGCGGTCACCCGCACCTATATATCTGCCCGTCAAGGCCTCCCCGGCATAGGCGAAGCCGTCTGTGAAATATGAGAATATCATCAGAAGCTTCATCATTATAGAGCAGACTGCAAGCAGAAGGTCGCCGTATCGTGCGGAAATCACGGTGAAGCCGATATATATGGCGATGAAGCAGAGAGACCTGATGAAGAGATCCCTGTTCATCACAAAGAAACGTCGGGTCTCGCTGCCTCTGAACACATCTTTCAGTCCGGAAAGCCTGAGAGTGGACACCGTGTTCCTCCAATATCCGGACATCATCAGCACCACTGCCACAGCCAGACCTGAATACTGGGCAGCCACCGTCCCGGCCGCTATGCCGGCAAATCCCATTCCCTCATAGCCTAAAGGCCTGATTCCCAGCGCAAGGACTATGCTCATAAGCACATTCATGCCGTTGACGGTCAGATCCACCGCCATTGAACTCACGCTGTCCTGCATGCCTATGAACCAGCCCTTGAAGGCCATCAGGCTCAAGGTCGCCGGGGCAGCCCAGATGCGGATGAAGAAATATTCCGACGCCAGCTCACGGACTTCAGGAGTGCAGTCTATGAAAAGAAAGGCCCCTTTGACAAAGAACCATTGTATCGAAACAAGCAGCAGGGCGCAGGCCAGAGATATTCCCAGCGACCTTGTCAGGATTCTCGCGCACTCCCTGAGGTCTGCCTTTCCATAGGCCTGGGCCGTCAGTCCCCCGGTGCCGACACGCAGAAAGCCAAAGTTCCAGTACAGGAGATCGAAGAGCATGGTGCCTATCGCTATGCCACCGATCATCGTTGCCGCGCTGGCATCAAGATGACCCGCAACCGCAATGTCCGCCATGCCTACCAGAGGTACGGTGATGTTAGCCAATATGCTCGGCAGAGCAAGCTTGAGTATGTCCTTGTTGATCGTCTTCATAACGTCATCCCCGGCCTGATTGGGGATCTCTACCTATATTTACCCTCCTCTTCCAGCATTCCGAGATAAGAGGAATAGCGGTCATAGCTTATCTCCCCGGCCTCTACGGCTTCCTTTACGGCGCAGCCCGGCTCATGGGTGTGGGTGCATGGGGTGAAACGGCAGTTCTGCGCCGCCTCCAGCATCTCCGGGAAATACAGGGCAATCTCCTCCTTCTTCAGGTCGACCAGGCCGAAGCCCCTGATGCCGGGAGTGTCTATGATGAAGCCGCCGGTTGCAAGACTGTACATTTCATAGAATGTGGTCGTATGACGACCCTGCTCGTGTGCATCGGAAATCTCCCCCACACGTGGCTCCAAGGACGGATCCAAAGCCTTTATGAGAGAGGACTTGCCGACTCCGGAGACTCCGGAGAAGAGCGATATGTTCCCCTTCACCATGTCCCGGAGCTCATCGACTCCCTGACCGGTGTGGGCGGAAACCTCAATTATGGGATAGCCTGCACCTTCGTATATGTCATGGAAGGCCGCAAGCATGTCGGCATGCTCCGGTCCGTAAAGGTCGCATTTGTTCAGGACTATGGTCGCAGGTACATTATACACCTCGCAGGTGACCAGGAGCCTGTCAAGGAAAGGCAGCTTCACCTGAGGATAATCGATGGTGATGACAAGAAAGGCACGGTCCACATTCGCGGCTATGATGTGGGACTGACGGGAAAGATTGGTGGACTTGCGGATGACATAATTCGAACGCGGGCGGATGGAAGTGATCACAGCCGGATTCACGATTGTCACGGCTTCTGCCATTGGAGCATCAGACTCCGGAACTTCAGCTTCAAAAGACACCACATCACCCACGGCCACAGGATTTGTGGCGCTGCTGCCTTTCAGACGTATCTTACCCCTGAGGACCGCAGGAAAGAGGTCCCAGTCCGGAAGTCGGGAAAGCATGTAATGGCTTCCCGTATGTTTTACAACCGTTGCTTCTCCCTTCATCGACATAGAGACTTATAGAAGTGCAAAGATAGTGAAAATCCATTTTTATCACTAACTTTGTGCGATATACTTGACAATGACAAGCCGTATGATGACAGAAAGCAACATCGAAAAGGCAGTGAAGGACCTGTTTGACGGTCTCGAATTCACACGCGAGCCGGAAGGGCTGTACGACCCTCTGAGATACATGATAAACATAGGTGGAAAACGCATCCGTCCACATCTGTGTCTTCTGACATATTCACTGTACAGGGACGGTGACCTTGACGAGAGCATCCTCCAGCCGGCAGCTGCCCTGGAAGTCTTCCACAGCTTCACGCTCATCCATGACGACATAATGGACAAGGCTGACATCAGACGCGGCGTTCCTACCGTATACAGGAAGTGGAACGAGAACACCGCGATCCTATCGGGAGATGTCATGGCCATCGACAGCTACAAGAGGATAGCCAAGGCTCCCGCAGCTGTCCTTTCCCGGGCCCTTGACCTATTCTCCACCACTGCGGCACAAGTCTGCGACGGCCAGCAGTTCGACATGGATTTCGAAGACAAGGAATGTGTCCCTATGTCTGACTACATGAAGATGATCGGACTGAAGACAGCTGTCCTGATCGCTTGCTCGGCCAAGATGGGAGCCCTCATAGCCGGTGCATCGGAGGAAGATTGCGACCGTCTGTACAGCTTCGGCTACAATCTCGGTCTGGCATTCCAGATCGCGGACGACTGGCTTGACACCTACGGAGATCCTGCAGTGTTCGGGAAAGCCATCGGAGGCGACATCGTGAACAACAAGAAGAGCTGGCTCATGACCCGTGCGTTTGAAAAGGCCGGGGAATCATGCACCACCCTCATTGCGGCCATGTCCATGCCTGTAGAAACCGCTGACCAGAGGCAGGCCAAGATCGGGACGGTCAAGGCCATATATGACAATCTTGAAATAGGCGGAGAAGCAAGGCAGGAAATCATCAGGCTGAACGCAAAGGCCATGGGATATATCTCTGAACTCGGGCTGGATCCGGCAAAGGCTGCACTATTGGAAAACTACGCAAAGAAACTGATTGGAAGAGCTAAATGATGGAGAATATGAGCAACAACAGGAAGGCCCTTGAGATAATGGCTCCTGCCGGCAACTTCGAATGCCTTCAGGCCGCCATACAGGGTGGAGCAGACTCGGTATATTTCGGAGTGGAGAAACTCAACATGAGGTCGCACTCGGCCAACAACTTCAAGATGACCGACCTCAAGGAGATAGTCCGGATCTGTTCCGAGCACAACGTCAAGACCTATCTCACCTTGAACATAGCCCTCTTTGGAGAAGACCTGGAGGACATGAGGAAGACCCTCGACGCCGCCAGAGAGGCAGGCATCTCCGCAGTCATAGCCTCCGACATGGCAGCCATCCTCTATGCCCGTCAGATAGGAGTGGAAGTGCACATCTCGACACAGCTGAGCATATCGAATGCTGAAGCGCTGAGGTTCTATGCCCAGTTCGCCGATGTCATAGTCCTTGCCAGAGAGCTCAATCTCGGTCAGGTGAAGGAGATAAAGAGCATCATCGACAAGGAGCAGATATGTGGCCCGTCAGGACGCCTGGTCGAAATCGAGATGTTCGCTCACGGAGCCCTCTGCATGGCGATTTCCGGCAAATGCTACCTCAGCCTTCATGAATATGGGGCATCAGCAAACAGAGGTTCATGCTACCAGCTATGCCGCCGCGCCTACAAGGTGCAGGACAGGGAGACAGGCATGGAGCTCGAGATAGACAACAAATATATAATGTCACCTAAAGACCTCTGCACCATTGAGTTCATGGACAAGATAATCGATGCGGGAGTGACCGTATTCAAGATAGAGGGAAGGGCGCGTTCTGCCGAATATGTCAAGAGGGTGGCATCATGCTACCGCCGTGCGGCAGACGCCGTATGTGACGGGACCTACACCGCGGAACTCGGCACAAAGATGAAGGCCGAGCTCATGGAGGTGTTCAACAGAGGCTTCTGGGACGGCTACTATCAGGGAGCGCGTCTTGGCGAATGGTGCGACGTCTACGGAAGCACCGCCACGCGCAAGAAAGCCTACTGCGGCAAGATCACCAACTGGTTCGGGAAGCTGGGAGTCGCAGAGATCCTCGTGGAATCGTACCCGCTCAAGGTGGGCGACAAGATCCTCATCATAGGACCGACTTCAGGCTGTGTCGAATACACCGTTCCAGAGATCCGAGTGGACCTGAAACCTGTACAGGAAGCATCCAAGGGCACATACTGTTCCATTCCGATAGACTGGAGCAAAGTGGTTCCGGGCGCACGCGAAGAATCGCTCGGCCTGTGCGGCGACGGATGCAGCGAGTCCGCCTGCAAGGCAATGGAAGAGAACAGACTCCGCCGTTCCGACAAAGTCTACATCTGGCCTGAAGAATAGGAAAGAATCCGATTACTGCTGTTTTTCCGCCTCCTGGTGCTCCTTCGCAGTGTTGATTCGCTGGGGGCCGCCCGCCTCTGCGCGGAGGAAGGCTGCAGAACGCTTGAGGACGAAGTTGGAGCCGAGGTATTTCGTACGGACCTCATCATCTGCCGCCAGAGCCTCCGGAGTGCCGCTCTGAAGGATGGATCCCTCATAAAGAAGATATGCCCTGTCTATGATGGCAAGGGTTTCTCCCACATTGTGGTCTGTGATGATGACTCCGATGTTCTTGTACTTCAGCTTCGCGATGATGTACTGGATGTCTTCCACAGCGATAGGGTCCACACCGGCAAAAGGCTCGTCGAGAAGGATGAACTTAGGGTCGATGGCCAGTGCGCGCGCGATCTCGCAGCGGCGGCGCTCTCCTCCTGAAAGCTGGATTCCCTTGCTCTTGCGGACCTTGTGGAGGTTGAACTCGTCAAGGAGATCCTCAAGACGCTGCTTGCGCTCGGCCTTGGTGAACTGCCTGGACATCTCCATCACCGACATGATGTTGTCCTCCACTGTCATATGTCTGAATACGGACGCCTCCTGGGCAAGGTAGCCCACACCCTTCTGCGAACGCTTGAACATAGGCAGTTTCGTAATGTCCTCATCATCAAGATATATCTTTCCGGCATTAGGCACCACAAGACCTGTTATCATGTAGAAGCTTGTAGTCTTTCCGGCTCCGTTAGGTCCGAGAAATCCTACAATCTCACCCTGCTCGACTTCCATCGAGACTCCTTTCACGACCGTCCTCGGTCCATATTTCTTAACAAGGTTTTCGCAACGAAGTTTCATCCTGTAAACTTATTTTATATCCAGTCCCAAATCCTTCACGAGGCTCTTCACCTCATCATTCTTTGCCATCAGTTCCTTTGCCTGATCGCTCGGCATGTACGCCACCTTCTCCTGAGCAGCCTCTTCCGGCGCTATCTCCACACGCAGGTAGACCTTCATGGAATTCACAAGCCTGCGGTAGTTGCCTTCGAGATCGTGCAGGAGCTTGGACTCCACCCATGCCTTCTGGGCTTCGTTCACCACCCTGAAGGTCACTGTCTTGAATTCATCATCGGAAGTGATGGTCAGAACCGATGTAGACAGCATGCTTGACAGGCGCGGCTGCTTTGCGGCATATATCTGAGCCAGTTCAGGCCACTTCGACTTCAACATCTCGTCTGACGGCAGCGGCACATCAGCTGCTTCCACTACAGTCTCGACTGCCGGCCGGTCATCCATCACAGCCTTCATGGTAAGTGAAGCTGCAGCTCCTCTGGACGAACGCTGGCGGCGCTCGCGAGGCTGCTCATCAGCTGCGGGAGCAGGTGATGGAGCCGGCGCAGGAGCCGGTGATGGAGCCGGTGCTGGCGTTGCAGCAGGAGCGGCTGGCTGTGGCTTGGCCACTGGAGCCGCTGGGGCGGCAGGGACAGCAGGGGCGGCATGGACAGCAGAGACAGCCGAGACTGCTGGAGATGCCGTTGCAGCCGGTGCGGAAACCGCCTCTCTGTTGCATATGAAGCTCAGACGCATGAGGGCGAATTCGATGTGCAGGCGCGGATTCACACTCGCCTTATAGCCCGACTCGCACTGTGTCGTGATGGAAAGTCCCTCATAGAGGAACGGAAGAGGACACCTGTCCGCCTGTTCCTTATATTTCATCTTCAGAGACTCCGGAAGTTCGAGCAAGGCACCGAGTCCCCCGCTCTTGCTGACTATAAGGTCGCGCAGGTGGGAAGACAGAGCCGCAACGAAGTGGAGGGCATTGAAACCTTTTGTAAGTATCTCGTCAAAAGCAAGAAGGGCTGAAGGATAGTCTCCTCTGAGGAATGCATCCACCAGCGAGAAGCTGTACTCATAGTCCAGCACGTTCAGATTGCGGAGCACGTCATGATACCTGACGTCAGTTCCGCAGAAGGCCACCGTCTGGTCGAAGATGGTAAGGGCGTCCCTCATGGCACCGTCAGCCTTGTGGGCTATCACATGGAGAGACTCGTCATCAATGCTCACTCCCTCGCTTGAAGCGACCATGCGCAGGTTCCTGACTATATTGTCGACGGTGATCCTGTTGAAGTCGTAGGTCTGGCAACGCGAAAGAATGGTAGGAAGGATCTTGTGCTTCTCTGTCGTCGCAAGAATGAATATGGCATGTGCAGGCGGTTCTTCCAAGGTCTTGAGGAAGGCATTGAAGGCTGCCTGCGACAGCATATGGACCTCGTCGATGATGTACACGCTGTAGTTTCCGACCTGAGGAGGCACACGGACCTGGTCCATCAGAGTCTTGATGTCCTCCACACCGTTGTTCGACGCGGCATCAAGCTCGTGGATGCAGTACGAACGGCCTTCAGCGAAAGACTGGCACGACTCACAGGTGCCGCATGGTTCCATATCCTCTGAAGGATTGGAGCAGTTGATCATCTTTGCGAAGATTCGCGCTGTGGTGGTCTTGCCCACGCCACGCGGTCCGCAGAAGAGGTAGGCATGCGCCAGCTGTCCTCTCAGGATGGAATTCTTGAGAGTCCGGGCGATATTGTCCTGTCCTATGAGTGTTCCGAAGGAATCAGGTCTGTACTTTCTTGCTGATACTATATACTGTGACATATCCATTCTTTGGTCAATTTACAAAGATAGCACTATTTTTGTTAACTTTGCACCCTGATCCATAAAACAACTGAAACAGACAATGAGAAGATTACTTATAATACTGACCGGCATCCTCGTTCCGATGCTGGCGGCAGCTCAGGCACAGATCGACACAAAGAAGGTCAAGATCAGCGACTTCACACAGAAGATCACAAAGGTAGTGCTCCACGGCAACGATTTCTACGACGCCATACTTAAGGAAGAGATCGCTCTCAGATGGAGGATCTCCCCGTATGAATTCTGCACACTGGAGGAATTCGAGACCCTGAAGACTGACAATCAGTACTATTTCCTCATAACTACCCTCGGACAGTTCAAGAAGGAGACTGCTCCGGGAATACAGTTCCTCTCTCTGGTCAAGGGAGGCAAGGGCGCAAAGAAGAGCGTCGGAAACATGATGGAGGTGATATCACTGCCATACGCTTCGGTAGAATACCCTTCCGGCCGCGAACTCGTATTCCTTCCTGCCCTGCTGGACATCATACAGGAACATACCCTCAAATCAATGGAAAGCGACTTTGACGGCTATCTCGGAATGAGCAAGTACACCCGGAACATGCAGAATGCACAGGACATGAAGATCGTCTTCTTCGAAGATGAGATAAATAAGTCCGTGGACCGCGTCATGAGAGCATCTGACGAAAGATTCGTGATGGCTGACGAGGATGAGGCGGACCAGTACCTGATAGACAACACTCCGGGAACCCTGGTAAGCTACATGGTGGCACCTGCGGAGCCTGTGAACGGTTCCTACTGCTACAAGCTCCTCATCAATGCGGAGACACACGAGCTCTATTTCTTCCGCAGACACAGGATTTCAGAAAAATACGGGGTCGGTTTCCTTCCTGAAGACTTCGACTACATAATCAAGAACGGAGAAAAGGACAAATAATGATTAGCGGCAAAGCAGATTGCGGATTACAGTATGCTGTCAAAAGGAGCGGCTCTGCGGTAGGCTACTGCGCCTTGAGCATCAAGTGCGGGACAAGGGACGAGGCGGGCTACCACTGCGGCATAGCGCATTTCACCGAGCACACCATATTCAAAGGCACCAAGCACAGAAGCTCCTCTGCCATAAACAGTTACCTCGACCGCCTCGGAGGCGAGCTCAACGCCTTCACGACCAAGGAGGAAATAGTGTTCCATGCCACGGTGCTCAAGGAGGACCTTCCTAAGGCAGCCGCCCTGCTGTTTGAGCTTGCCACATGTCCTACATTCCCCGAGCATGAGATCCAGCTTGAAAAGGGTGTCGTCATAGATGAGATACACTCCTACAAGGACACCCCTTCCGAAGACATCTATGACAGATTCGAGGAGATGATCTTCAAGGGACATCCTCTGAGCGGCAACATCCTCGGAACCACGGTTTCGGTGAAGAAGATCTCGAGGGAAGAGCTTCTTGCGTTTGTGAAGGACAAGTTCCAGCCATGCAGGATGGCGTTCACCATAGTAGCGGACATAGATGAGGGACGTATGGAAAAGGACATCCTCAAGCTTGCAGGAAAGTACTTCGGCACAGTCCCGGCGGCCTGTCCGGTCATGCCCGGGTGCTCCGGAAGGACAGATGCACCTCAACGCTGCGGAAACTATTCTACACCGGCTGCAGAACAGTTCGACAAGACCATAAGCAAGAGAAACCACCAGGCCAACTGTGTCATAGGAGGACTTGCGCCTTCATTATATGAGGAGAAGGAAAGACTCGCCACAGTGCTGCTGTGCAACATATTGGGAGGTCCGGCGACGAATTCCATCCTCAACTCTGTCCTCAGGGAAAAGAACGGCTGGGTGTATGCAGTGGAATGTGGCTACACGCAGTTCTCAGACACCGGACTCGTCGTCATAACTCTCGGATGCGACAAGGCGAATCTGGACAAATGTCTCAAGGCCATAGACAAGGAAATAGGAAAGCTTCAGGCCGAGCCGCTGTCCGAGCGCAAGCTCAAGGCAGCGAAGAAACAGCTTCTGGGCCAGCTTGCAATAAGCAGCGACAACGGTGAGACACAGTGCCTGTCAATGGGCAAGGGGCTGCTTGCTTACGGCAAGGTAAGCACCGGAAAGGAGAACAGGTCACTTGTGGAAGCCATTACAGCCGAAGATGTCAAGGAAATGGCTACAAGGATATTCGACAGATCGAACCTGTCAAGACTCATATACGTATAACCGGAAAAGGAATGCAGAGCAGATAAAAATGGAGCAGATATATAAATACATCGAGCAGCACGCCACTGCAGAGAGCGAGGCACTGAAATGGGTCACGAAGCAGACGCATATAAGGACAAATCATGCAAGAATGTTGTCGGGCCACGCCCAGGGACAGCTCATGCGCATGCTCGTACAGATGACAGGCGCCACAGACATCCTTGAGCTGGGCACCTTCACCGGCTATTCCGCCATATGCATGGCATCCGCCCTTCCGGAAGGCGGTCATCTGGACACCCTCGAACTCAACGACGAGCTTGAGGATCTCATTCTGGAGGGTTTTGACCGTGCGGGACTCTCTGACAGGATCGGACTGCACATAGGAGACTGCAAGGACAGCATACGGGACCTGAAGAGTCAGGGAAAGATGTACGACATCGTATATATGGATGCAAACAAGCGGGAATATTGCGAATATTACGACCTCGTATTCGACATGGTCCGCCCCGGCGGACTGATCCTGGCAGACAACGTCCTCTGGGACGGCAAGATCTGCCAGGACCCGCTGCCGCAGGACAAGCAGACCCTCGGCATCGCACGCTTCAACGACATGGTAAAGGAAGACCGCCGCGTGGAGTCTGTAATCATCCCCCTCCGCGACGGCCTGAATGTCATCCGTAAAAATAGCCCTAAGCCTATTTGAGAGTAAAGTCAGTCGTAAATTTACAATACAGCACCTTATCCTCATAAGGAACCGGAGCATCCGAATCAGAAATCTTGTCGTTCAGCCAATTGAGATACATAACCACCTTGACAGGCATTTTCAACTCAAATGTAATCGTTTCCGCTACCTGCTGCCAATAATCGGATCCTACAGGCAGAATGACATTGAAACTGCGGGACAACATATATTCGTAATCTAATGGTATCTCAAAAAGCTGATTGACAAAATCATAAGGGTGAGGGCCGTAGCCTTTAACTATTTTAAGAGAAACCGGCAGATTTTCACCGGACTTATATCCCGCAATATCTTTATCAGCCGTTAAAGTTATCTCACCATCCGACACCACTGTAATGAGTTCAGCCCTGGGATCTATACCGGAACTGCCAATAAAGTCATAAAACCCCTGGTCATACTCAGACTTGACAATCTGAGCATTCTCGCCAAAGGAAGCATAGAGTTCTTCAGACGGGACATATCTTATTGTCCCAGGACGAATATTCTTGCCATATCTTTCCGAAGTAAAATCTTTAATTCTCAAACCAAAAGAGAATTGGGTCCTGGAAGACACAACCCGAACCGAATGTGATTTTAGGACAGGATTTCCAAAGCACTCCCCAGGCAGAAACCATACATCCAGCGAGGGCGTCGCCGAAGCCCCTATCATAAGACAAGACGTAGAAAGCAAAACCCCCAATAAACTCATTACACCTAAACTCTTCATAGCGTTCATTATTAAATTATAACATACTGACAGGCTCCACATATTCAAAACCATATATCATATTTCGATTATGATTATAATCATATGTTTCATCAATTTGCACCACGGTCCAACCACCGGTTAAAGTATACCAGCCATCATTCAACGGATTATCCTCATCCCATTGAGTATGCCAACCCCAATTTATCTTGACAGCAGTCATTTCTGGCTCTGAATAACTATAAGTTGAATACGGTGCTGGCATCGTAACAGGTCTCGTAGGAGGCTCTTCTATAACGAAATAATGGTAATAAGTGTATTTTGTACGCATTCTTCGATAGCCATCTATCACAAAGCAATGTATATTGAAATCTGCAGGAATCAACAAATTTGTAGCAGACACTACAACCGGCATCTGATTCAACAGGTTGGACTGAACAACATCCTCATCGTAATCACCTCTTGAGGAACTTATATTATAGTAATCTAGAACATTATCCTTGATATTTCTCGGCAAAGCCCACGAGTATTGTATATCAAATAAAATATTATCACGATAATGCATATCTACCAATGCGCCCACATATCCTATCAGAACAGCCTCAGGGAGAAGAGTGTCCCCAGAGAAAAGAGTATCATTAGGAGAGATATAGTCGACACTCATCTGTTCCCATACTTCAGTAGATTCATGAGTGAAATGCCTCTGGTAGCTGTCGACGTTGCCAACACAAGTTCCATAACTATACGCACTATGAGGAACACCAAGGTTATTATGCAGATAATATAATATCTGAGCGCCAGCAACCGCGACACATCCAGCACAGGCTCTCTGTGTAGGATTACTCACATAATATGGACAACACCTGTTATATGGACTCCATTGATCCCATTTAGGTACCATATGATCTACACGATCGTATTCTATGACCGTACTATATATTTCTTCCTCCCAATGTCCTTTAGGTAATGGAAGCGGAAAAGGTCGAACTATTGAATCCAGCACGTCTTGCACCTCCTCCGTCTGACCTGACGATCGATTCCAGAACCCCTTATAGGCTTGAATATCTTCGGAACAGAATGTCAGTTCATCATCACTGGACTCAAGCACCCTCTCCATATCATTTGCGAGGCAATCAAGCCAAACCGCTACAGCCGGACTGCCATCTTCCAAAGAAAATGACCCTCTGTCTCCCTCAGCCAAAATGGCTGGTGTGCGTTTATCAGGAGAATAAATCTTCCAGCCATTACCACCTGTATTCAATATATACATCAAGGTGTCTGTCCTATTGCGGACATAAGAAGTTACCTCGAAATCATTGACACCAATTGAACCTTTTGTTTGAGGGAAATCCTTTGCAATAATGCCATAAATATCTGTGATAGAAACTCGATTTGAATCGTTCCTTACAATCAGGCTCTTCCCATGGTCATCAAAATCTGTCACAGGAGCATGGAAGTCTGCCTTTGTGCAGGAAACTGTCGCCAAGAACACGACAAGAAGGGAATAAATAAACTTTTTCATAATCTGGGGTTCAAAGTATAAAGTTGAAAAGCAGATACAAAACGTGTAAGAATCTCTCGTCCCCATATTATTTAGGGATAGTCATTTAATTCCTTCAATCTGAGTCAACCGGCTGACTTTCCCTTATTTTTCCGATCATACTCATCGTTTTTTTATATCATCGGCTCTGTTTTCAGGGCCGATTTTTTCATTTTCAGTCATGTCTGGAGCCACCACTCCCGTAAAGTTGCGTTCCACGCGTGGAACATCAGGCTGCAAGAACTACTTGGACTGACGCTCGTCTTGCAAGGTTGACCACATTTGCTGTGTGGATACCGAAGAAGATCAGCATGATCTCTGTCGATTTTATCCTCGCCGCTATCTTTCGAAGTCCGTAATGTTCTTTCTGAGTTCCAAATGAGCCTTCCATCGCTGTGGCTCTTACTCTGGCAAGTTCCCGCTTGGTTGCATTCTTCACCTCGTTCTCGCCGGTCCTACCTTTCTGAGTGAAGGAGGTCTCGATTTTGTTCTCCTTGCAGAACGTTCTGTTATCGTTTCCTGAGTAACCATGGTCACCACCTATCTTCTTCACAGGCACTCCGGTCAGTTTCTCTGACAGAGACACGCAATGCTTCAGTCTTGTTCCTTCATTGAAGGCATTGAATGACAACTTTTCAATGAAGGAAATACCATCAATCAATATATTGTTGCACTTCGCTCCAAACTCTACAGTCTTGGTCTCCTTGCCTCTGATTATCGGTCTGATGTAAGGTTTGCTGACGCTTACAATTCTGTTCAGGATACTCTCGCGAGAGTCACCACTCTTGAGGTGGTTCTTCTGCTGGCGGTATACCCGCGTGATAGTCCCAAGCATATCCAACTGCCTGTCATTCAACAGTTCTTCATCTGGATGGACGCGCATCTGTCTACGGATCTCACCGAGCATCTTCCCCAGCAGTGCTAGCAGTCTCATTATCATCTTCCTTGTTTGCTTGTGAGTGTGCTTGCGCTGCTTCCTATACTCAAGGTTCACGTCTTCTATATCGTTGCACTTCGTTTTTAACCTATGTTCACCTGGCTGAGAACTGATGCCGCAGAAGATCTGATAATGGATATTACCATTCAGAGCCTCCATCAGCTTCGGAGCTGACAATCCTGTATACATCTTCAAGAACGCCAGCTTGCCCTCAGGTGTGAAGAAGGACTTTCTTCCTCACTTCACTCTCAAACTCTTCGGCCTCTCTTCTACCAACCCGAACGATATCGTCATCTCGCGAAGAGGAAGAAGTGACTTGATCCGTCCAAGTTCCGATGTCTTGAAGCTCTCTTCGTATCGCTGATAAAAATCAAACTCGGTAAATGCAATCTCTTGCTGAATGTCAGATAAATTTCGTACTTTTGCCATGAGTTATTTTTGCTCATTTCCTCCGAAATTCACTTTTCCACGGTGTTCGGAGGAATTTTTATTTCCTTTAGCTAAGATAAGAAATATTTATCACATTGACAATCAATTTGTTATATTTTTGAGCCTATTTCGCGATTGTCCCTATTTAAACTGCTTAAAGATAATAATAAAGAATCTAACTATCAAGACTTCACATAGTTTTTACAGAAGCACTTTCCCTGCAACAGTCTAAATCTTCATCTGCGGGTGGCCGTTTCCGGACATCCACATGTTTTCTACGACAAATTCGAGATTGCCGTCCTTGCCGGTAGTGAATCTCAAGGTTGTGAAAGGAGCGAGCAGGATCGGGTTGTCATCTCCGAAACGGAGATAATATGAAAGGGATGTATTGTTTGTCAGGGCCACTCTCTTTGTCCCGTCCTCATTTGCCTGAAGCACCCTGCATGTCACGGAAGCGTTGAAGAAGTCCTTGAGAAGTCCCTCCTCTCCTGCTATCATTCCATAGGAATAGGCCAGGGTCCGGCGCTGCTCGAGCGCTTCGCGAAGAGCCTCAAGGGTGTTATCTTCCGCAAGGATGAAGGTCATGTTCCTGTAATAGCCTCGCGCAAGATATTCATCGGCGGTCGCACCATGCACATCCGTGTTCGATGACATGAAGAAGCCGTGCTGAAGAGCCCTGTCGATTGCCTGAGGATAGAACTCATCTGTGTTCATTATCTCGATTCCGTCTATAAGACCTTCCGCATACACCTTCTGTTCAAAGGCAGACGGCACCATGTCAGTATGTCTCCAGCCCGGATGGTTATGCATCACCAGGGCGCCCTGGGCCTTGGCATTCCTGATCGCAACAAGCGGGTCATCGTCATAGATGAGGTTGTTGTCTGTCGAGAAAAGGACATTGTAGTGACCGACCGTAACGGCGTCACGGGTGATCTCGGTTCCCGGAATTACTGTGATTCCGTACGCCGGAGCATCCTTCTGAGCAATCCTCATCGACACATTGAAGTCCACCTTCTTGTCGTCCTCATGACGCTTTACGTCGAGATATTCGGCCATATAGGCGTCATGTACGCGGTACTCGATGTGGTCCGTAATGGCAATCACATCAAGACCGTCCCTCCAGGCTTCGGAAACACGGAACTGCGGAGAGACCTGTCCGTCCGAATAGAATGTGTGGATATGAAGGTCTGCCTTGTAGACATTGTATCCGTTCACCTGGGGCAGCACGATCTCCGTGCGTTCTGCTCCTGTGACCGTGAAAGGACGGAGCATGTCCTTGTTGTCAGAATCCACATAATGTGTCTGTGCGGACAGTCCTGCACATACGGACAGTCCTGCCAAAATAGTGATTATTCGTCTCATACCGGTTATGTTTTATTGTCTTGTGATTCTTGCTCCCAATGCGTTCAGGCGTATGTCTATATCCTCGTATCCGCGGTCAATCTGTTCGATGTTGCTGATGACGCTGGTTCCATTGGCCGACATTGCCGCAATGAGCAGGGCTATACCGGCACGGATGTCCGGCGATGTCATTTTGCCGGGACGAAGCCTGTACTTATGGTCATGACCCACTACCACTGCCCTGTGAGGGTCGCAGAGGATGATCTGGGCTCCCATGTCGATGAGCTTGTCGACAAAGAAGAGCCTGCTCTCGAACATCTTCTGATGGATGAGCACGCTACCCTTGCACTGGGTTGCTGTGACGAGCATGACACTCAAAAGGTCAGGAGAAAGTCCGGGCCAAGGGGCGTCGGCAATATTTAGGATCGACCCGTCAAGGAAGGAATCTATCACATAGCTCTCCTGTTCAGGGACATATATGTCATCGCCACGACGTTCCAGGTCTATGCCCAGCTTACGGAAGCACTCGGGGATTATTCCGAGTTCGTCGTATGCTACATCCTTGATGGTCACGGAGCTCTGGTTCATTGCTGCCAGTGCGATGAAGGAGCCGATCTCGATCATGTCGGGCAGCACCTTATGGGTTGCGCCTCCAAGGCTCTCCACTCCAGTGACGGTAAGCAGATTGGACCCTATTCCGTCAATCTTCGCCCCCATGCTCACGAGCATCCTGCAAAGCTGCTGTACATAAGGCTCGCATGCTGCGTTGTAGATGGTCGTGACTCCCTTTGCGAGGGTCGCTGCCATCACTATGTTCGCGGTACCGGTCACGGAAGCCTCATCCAGAAGCATGTATCTTCCCTCGAGCGACTTCCCGTCCGGAACATGGAGATAGAATGCCTTCTTGTCCTGGTCATATTCCTGAGAGGCACCCAGATTCGTGAAGCCGAGGATATGGGTATCGACCCTGCGGCGACCTATCTGGTCTCCACCGGGCTTAGGGAAGAATGCCCTGCCGAAACGGGCCAGCAGCGGCCCTACGACCATCACAGAGCCACGCAGCTTGGCACATTTCGCCACGAAATCAGCACTCATGATATAGTCTTCATCGATCTCGTCTGCCTTGAAGGTATATACACCCTTCTCATGACGGGCCACCTTCACACCCATGCCTTCCAGAAGCAGGATAAGGTTCTTCACATCCAGAATCTCCGGAATATTCCCGATGCGTACTTCCTCCTTTGTCAGAAGCACCGCACTTATCACCTGAAGCGCCTCATTCTTGGCGCCCTGAGGTCTTATCGTTCCGCTGAGCTTATGCCCGCCTTCCACTATAAATGAACTCATATATCTATTATGCTGTTTTCTTCATTCAGACATGTTCGACTTCAGGATGAAGATCTACATCGAACTTCGCCTTCACCGACGCCATTATACGTTTTTCCAGACATGTGATCTCTTCCGGATATGCCTCACCAGTATAATTCACGATCACCAGCGGCTGCTTTTCCCAGACTGCGGCTCCGCCGCTGCGCCGGCCTTTCCAGCCGCACTGCTCTATCATCCATGCCGCCGGAATCTTGACCTGAAACTCCTCGACTATGTCTCCAGCTTCGCCAGAAGTGACAGTCGAAGAATCGCACAAGATGTCTGGCGTGGCATGGCATTCTGTCTTGACGATGTAGTGAGGTACCTTATAGTCAGGGCCATGTTCGGCCTTTGCTGCCGCCTCTATACGGGCAAAATGCCCGGCAGACACCACAGGATTCTTGAAGAAGCTTCCTGCGCTTCCCATGACCGACGGTTCCGGAAGCTTGTCCTTCCTGATCTTGATTATCACCTTGCGGATCAGGGCTGGTGTCAGAGATTTCTCGTCTCCGCAGCCGCTCCGCTCGGAATGACAGTCTGCAGCCATGACCGGACCGGCTTCACCCGAAAGCGACATGCCACCTCCGGCTACCGCCTCTCGAAGATGCCCATAATCCAGCACCGGCCTCGGCTCCCGACTCAAGGCAAACACCACATGAGTCACGATATATCGTCCCTTGATTTCAGGATTCTTGAAGATGGAATCACGGTATCCGTAGCCACATTCTTCAACGGAGAAATTCACGAATTCCTCCTCCTGGGTGTCATAGCAATACACCGTCCTGATGACATCCTTGACCTCAACGCCATACGCCCCGATGTTCTGCACGGCAGATGCTCCCACCTCGCCCGGAATGTAAGACAGGTTCTCGACACCCCAGAGGCCTTCCTTCGCCGCCCATGCACAGAAATCATCGAACACGACTCCAGCACCTACCGACACCAGCACCGTCTCAGATGCATCTTTATCCGCCACACATGAAGAATCGACATCTTCAGACGATGTGCCGTTTGTGTGGAGGGAACATTTTCCCACCCCCGGGTAGGGGGAGGGGCCCACGGAGCGGGAGGGGGTTCCCGGAACACTTCGGCACTCGTCCAGAATCTCAATGAAGTTTATCTTCGAGTGCAGGACAGTACCCTTGAAGTCATCGGTAAAGAGAAGATTGCTGCCTCCGCCGATATGAAGGACCGGACGCGCCAGTTCCTCGAAATCAATGTCCACAAGATCCGCCACCGAATCATACTCCATGAAACAGCGGGCCTTAACCTTCATTCCGAAGGTGTTCATCTTAGTCAGATCCTGATAATATGTCGTCTTGATCATGTCTCTTCTCTATATAGCTGTGTCACTTTTCATCTCATTTTTGACACAGGTGTCGTCTATTTACCCTGATTCAGCAGTTTTGCCATACACCTGTGTCATTTTTCAGACAAAAGGTGACACAGGTGTTCCAGGAATCAACCGATTTCCGCACCGTTACAGAGAGTCTCGGCAGGAGTGACGAAACGCATCTTGCCGTCGTTCTGACGTGCCATGAGGATCATACCCTTCGACTCTATGCCGCGTATCTTGCGCGGAGCAAGGTTCGCAAGGATACATATCTGCTTGCCGACCATCTCCTCAGGAGAATACTGCTCGGCAATACCTGAAACAATCACCCTCTTGTCGATGCCTGTATCGATGGTAAGCTTAAGAAGCTTGTCAGTCTTGGGAACACGCTCAGCCTCGAGCACTGTAGCAGTACGGATGTCCATCTTCTGGAAGTCATCAAAAGAACATTCCTCCTTCTGCGGAGTCACTACAGCCGCCTCTGCAGCCTTTGCCGCCGCCTCGCGCTCTGCGCGGATGGTCTCAAGGCGCGCAATCTGGGCATCCACGACCTCATCCTCTATCTTGGCGAAAAGAAGTGTCGCAGGATTGAGCTGATGGCCTGCAGGAAGAAGGGAGGCCTTTCCAAGGTCGTCCCATGATAGCACGATGCCGTCATAGGCAACACCTGTATGCAGGGCAGCACCTTCACCGTCCTTGTATATATTCTCGCTGACAGATCCTTCTTCTCCTGCACGATGGTCTGTACCAGCTGCGATTCCTACGTTGAGTATGCCGCGGAGCTTTTCTGCCGAGAACGGAAGGAAAGGCTCGAATGCGATTGCAAGAGAAGCGCAGATCTGGAGAGACACGTTCAGGATCGAAGCTGTCCTGTCCATATCAGTCTTTGCGACCTTCCACGGCTCTGTGTCCGTGAGGTACTTGTTTCCAAGACGTGCGATGTTCATCGCCTCCTTGAGGGCTTCACGGAACTTGTAGCCGTCGAGGTAGCGCTGCATCTCCTCCTTGAGAGGCTGGATCTGTGCAAGCGTCTCTGCATCAGCAGCTTCTGGCTTGAGGTCAGCAGGCACCTTCCCGTCAAAGTACTTATGGGTAAGGACCACTGCGCGGTTCACGAAGTTACCGAGGATGGCCACCAGTTCGCTGTTGTTGCGTGCCTGGAAGTCCTTCCATGAGAAATCATTGTCCTTGGTCTCAGGCGCATTGGCAGTGAGCACGTAACGGAGCACGTCCTCCTGTCCCGGGAACTGCTCGAGATACTCGTGGAGCCATACGGCCCATCCTCTGGATGTGGAGATCTTGTCTCCCTCGAGATTGAGGAATTCGTTTGCCGGGACATTGTCCGGAAGGATATAGCTGCCGTCCGCCTTCAGCATCGAAGGGAACACGATGCAATGGAACACGATGTTGTCCTTTCCGATGAAGTGGACCAGTTTCGTATCCTCCGACTTCCACCACTTCTCCCATGACTGAGGAAGGAGTTCCTGTGTGTTGGAAATATATCCGATGGGAGCGTCAAACCACACATAGAGCACCTTTCCATCAGAGCCTTCCACCGGTACCGGAACGCCCCAGTTCAGGTCGCGGCTCACCGCACGCGGCTGGAGGCCTCCGTCAATCCAGCTCTTGCACTGGCCATATACATTGCTTCTCCACTCCTTATGTCCCTCGAGGATCCACTCCGAAAGCCATTTCTCGTACTGGTCAAGAGGAAGATACCAGTGCTTGGTCTCCTTCTTCACAAGCTCGCCTCCGCTGAGGGCTGACTTCGGGTTGATCAGCTCGTCCGGACTGAGTGTGGCACCACATTTCTCACACTGGTCACCATAGGCACCTTCCGCACCGCAACGTGGACATGTACCCGTGATGTAACGGTCTGCAAGGAAGGTCTTTGTCTCCTCGTCATAATACTGCTCGCTTACCTTTTCGATGAACTTGCCCTCATCATAGAGCTTGCGGAAATAATCAGCCGCATTCTTGTGATGGGTCTTTGAGGAGGTCCTTGAGTATATGTCAAAATTGATTCCCAGTCCTGTAAAGGAATCCTTGATTATCCTATGGTACCTGTCCACTATGTCCTGTGGGGTGCATCCCTCCTTCTGGGCCTTGATCGTGATAGGCACGCCGTGTTCATCCGATCCGCAGACATAGAGGACATCCTCCCCCCTCATTCTCAAATACCTGACATAGATGTCCGCAGGCACATACACTCCGGCAAGATGGCCGATGTGCACCGGACCGTTCGCATATGGAAGCGCACAGGTCACAAGTGTTCTGTTGAATTTCTTTTCCATCATATCTTTGTTTTATATATCCTTCATCTTTATGGTTCCCGACTGGCCGGGAGGATGCCGCATCACACGCGGCCAAGTTCGTTGTTCAGCCTTGTCCTGGCTCTGGTGCAGTCGCTGATCCTTGTCAGGAGCTCCACCTGACGCTGGGGATCCGTCTCTGAAGCCAGTTCTCTGGTCAGCTGCTTCATGAGCAGCTCCACCTTCTTGCACTGGTAGACAAGCAGGGCCTTCGGGACATACTGCACCAGCTTGGTAGATGTAGCCGTCAGTGACTGCTCATAATTCTTCACGGTCAGCTGATACTTCTCGATGAGAAGATCTTTTGACACGGCGGCGATCTCCTCATCCATGCTGTTCATCAGCCTTGTCTGGATCTGAAGCTGGCTCAGTCCCTCGTCATACAAGGCAAAATAGGCATCATAAACCTTTCTGTATGACTGGTTTGCAAATGCAGTGTCATCATCTGCAAGGATGCCGTCTATGAACTCAGCCACATTCACATGGTCACCTTCCATGTAGTATCTTGAATCTATGTCGAACTTAAGTTCCGAACAGCCTTCCTCCAGGATGAAGCGGAGAAGGTCACTCTCGCACGGTGCCAGATACGGCTCATTGATGACTACCGGCCCAGTCTGCGCAGGAACGGAGTATATTGCCGGAACATCATAAGGCATCACCTCAGAATCCTCCGGAACACCATAATCATCCACCGGAGGCGGCGGAACATCGGCACCAGACCTTGCTTCCGCCCTCTGGCGCTCCCTTTCCATCTCTTTACGGCTGCTGACAAGCATCTCGGAACGGGTTCTGTTCACCCTTTCCAGGAGAATACGGTCATCGATGTCGAATCTCGAAGACGATGTCTGCACATAGACGGACCTCACCACAGCATCAGGAATCAGCGCTATGGTGTCTGCTATCTCGTTGATCAGTGTAGCCCTCTTCAGAGGATCCTGGCCGGCTTCGTCGAGGAGGAGGTCGGTCTTGAAACCTATGAAGTCCTTTTCATTCCCGGCGATATAATCCCTCACTTCTTCCTGAGTGTGCCTTCTTGCAAAATCATCAGGATCCTGTCCGTCCGGAAGGAGGACGGTCTTCACCTTCATACCCTCCTTAAGCACGAGGTCGGTACCCCTCAAGGCAGCCTTTATGCCTGCGCTATCGCCGTCATATATTATGGTTATGTTGTCAGTGAACTTCTTTATGAGCCTTATCTGCTCCACCGTGAGCGAAGTGCCGCTCGAGGCCACCACATTGGTGATTCCGAGCTGATGCATCGACAGTACATCCAGATATCCCTCCACAAGGATGCACTTGTCCTGGCGGGAGATCTCGTTCTTCGCGAAATGGATTCCATAAAGAGACCTGCTCTTTACATATATTTCCGTCTCCTTCGAATTGACATATTTCGGAATGCTCTTGTCGGACTTCAAGGTGCGGCCGCCGAAGGCTATCACCCTGCCCTGCACGGAATGGATCGGGAAGATGACCCTGTCGTAGAACGTATCCACTACCCTGCCGTCATCGAACTTCTTGCAAAGGCCGGTGTCAAGAAGATACTCCTCCTTGTAGCCTGCCGCGCGGGCCTTAGTCGTGAAGGTCGTCCTGTCTGCGGGAGCCCAGCCAAGTCCGTATTTCCTTATGGTCTCGTCCTCCAGGCCCCTGCTCTTGAAGTACTGATAGGCAATAACCTGACCGTCAGGCGTCTGCATGTTGTCCACAAAGAACTTCCCCGCAAATTCAGAGACAAGGAGAAGGCTTTCGTTACGCTGTCTGCTGGCAATATCCTCGGCAGTCTCTTCCTTTTCCACCACCTCTATGTGATACTTCCTTGCAAGATACTTCAGAGCCTCGACATACGACAGGCTTTCATGCTCCATGACAAAGCCCACGGCAGTACCGGACTTGCCGCATCCGAAACACTTGAATATCCCCTTGGAAGGAGAGACCACGAACGACGGAGTCTTCTCGTTATGGAAAGGGCAACAGGCCTTATAGGTGGCCCCGGCCCTTTTCAGGGTCACGAAGTCACCGATGACGTCCTCTATCTGAGCGACATCAAGTATCCTGTTGACTGTCTCCTGAGGAATCATATCCTACTGTTCGTCCACCTTTTCGTATTCGACATCCTTCACGTCGGCATCAGCCATGTCCTGTGCGGCCGGCTGATTGTCCGCCTTCGGCATATGTATCTCATATTCGTCCATGGCCTGTTTCATCTTCCAGGACGAAAGCAGCTCAGAAGCTCCATATATCAGAAGAGCCACACCTGCCATTATGCTCATGACAGACTCGGCAAACGGATTGAAGAGCATGAAGAATCCCACCACTGTCACTATGGCCGGCAGCACAAAGGCCAGAAGGCCGATCTGGACCACGCCCCTGGCGCTGAACAGCGTCACGAGCTGCATGATTCCGAACACAAGCAGTGCAAAGCCGATGAGATATATGATGAACCTCGCCACAAAGCCGGGGAAGATGAAAAGCACAATACCTATGGATATGTTGACAGCCGCATTGACCGCCATTATCGGCAAGGTGTTGTTCACCTTGTCCCTCAGACCTGAAATAAGTGACACAAGGCCTGTGGCAAGAAGGAAGGCTGCTATGATCTTCACGACCGACGCGAATGCATTGCCGGGACTTACCACCATCATGACACCTACCGCCAAGGCTGCAAGAGCCCTTACCGGGCCTGTAAACCTGCTTTTGTAACCAAATGTAATCATCTGTATGTCAATTTAATACCTATATAATTCAACGCCATCCCCGGGGAGCGGTCCCATCCTCGGACAGACCCCGATACACATAAAGTGCAAAAATAAGAATTTTTTATGAAAAAATATCGGGACGCCCACGGCATCCCGATATTCATATATGATAGGTTCTGTACCGGCAGGCTTAGAACGGCAGGTCCTCATCCGACAGAGGCGACGACATGTCGTCTGCTGAAGGAAGTGGTGCTGAAGGAAGTGGTGCTGAAGGACCTGTCGGTGCCGCATACGCTCCTGCCGAAGCATTGTAGTCGTAGCTTGCCTGCGGCGTTGCAGCCGGTTCTATCCTCCATGCCCTTATGTCCGAATACCAACGGCCGTTGTACTCACGGCTGCTGAGATTGAAGGACACCTTCACCTTGTCGCCTACCTGGAACCTGTCCAGTTCCCTTACCTTGTCCTCGCCCCAGACGTTCATGCACACCTGAGACGGGAAGTTGCCTTCCTGGTACTCGAAGATGAACTCCTGCTTTGACCAGGCGCCTCTTGCCGATGTTCCGGTCTGGACACCGAGCTTACGGGCTATCCTGCCCTCAAGTTCCAGTGCCATTAGTTCTCCTTAGGTACGAACTTACCTACCTTGAGGACCTCGACGTCGAAGATGAGTGTCGAGTTAGGAGCGATGCTGCGGTTTCCTCTCTCACCGTATCCGAGCTTTGCAGGGATGTAGAGAGTAGCCTTTCCGCCCTCACCGATGAGTCCGAGACCCTCGGTCCATCCTCTGATCACGCGGTTAGCGACGAACATTGTGGAGTCGTTCTCATCGAATACAGTTCCGTCGAGGAGAGTGCCCTTGTAGTTCACCCATACAGTGTCCTGAGGAGCGATCTTCTCAGGAGCACCCTCTGCGATGATCGTGTACTGGAGACCGCTTGCAGTTGTGTCGACATTCTCCTTGAGAGCGTTCTTTGCAAGGAACTCCTGCTCCTTTGCGAGGTTAACTGCTGACTTGTAGGTCTGCTTCTTTGTGATGAAACCGTTGAGGATTCTCTGCATCTCGTTAGGGTTCACCTTGAACTGGTCACCGAACTCAGGATCATATGGAGTACCCTCAGCCTTGAGGAAGTCCACCATACCCTTCTTGAGCTCTGCCATGTTGATCTCGCCAAGATCCTCAGCGAAGTTGTTGCCCTTGAGGAATGAACCGAAGTTGACACCGATGAGGTAGCTTACAGAGTCCACCTCGGCAGCTGTAGGGAGTTCGACGTCAACCTTTACATTCTCCGCATTGTTGCAGGAGATTGCGAGAGCAGCAACGCATGCTGCTGTAGCCAGAAATTTGATTGCTTTCATTTTTCAATATATTAATTGTTAATATTTTTCAATACAACCTGCAAATATAGCATTTTTTTGAATATCACATCTTTTTGGCCTGTCTGTAAGGTCGAATATTTTCGCTTTTTCGTAAAATGCGGATTCTGACGAGATTTTTCGGAGAAAAGTATTTGAGGTTTCAGAAAATAATCATTAATTTAGTAATCCAAAAATTTCGGCTTATGGAAACTGACTCCGCAATGTTACATGCCAAACTGAAGGAGTTTTTTGGATTTGACTCGTTCAAGGCAGACCAGGAACGCATCATAAAACACCTCACAAGCGGCAACAACGCCTTTGTGCTGATGCCTACAGGTGGTGGCAAGTCCATGTGCTACCAGCTGCCTGCGCTTGTGATGGAGGGTACGGCCATCGTCATATCCCCGCTGATCGCCTTGATGAAGAATCAGGTGGACGCCATACGAGGTTTCGTCTCAGGCAACGACGGCATAGCACATTTCCTGAACTCATCCCTGAACAAGGCACAGATAACAGAGGTGCGCAACGACCTGATGTCCGGTGCGACCAAACTCCTGTATGTGGCGCCGGAATCACTCACGAAAGCCGAAAACGTCGCCATGCTGAAGGAGATAAAGATCTCATTCTATGCCGTCGACGAAGCACACTGCATCTCCGAATGGGGACATGACTTCAGACCGGAGTACAGACGCATCAGATCCATCATCGAAGAGATCGGAACCGCACCGGTCATAGCCTTGACAGCGACAGCGACCCCCAAGGTCCAGAGCGACATCATGAAGAACCTCGGCATCACGGACGCCACAGTCTTCAAGTCTTCGTTCAACCGCCCTAACCTCTATTATGAAATAAGGGACAAGTCCGACCCGAAGAAGGACATCATCCGATATATAAGGCAGAACCCGGGCAAGTCCGGAATCATCTACTGCCTCAGCAGGAAGAAGGTGGAGGAACTCGCCGAGCTGCTGAACATCAACGGTATCAAGGCCGCCCCATATCATGCCGGCCTTGACGCCAAGACGCGCGCCGACAATCAGGACCGGTTCCTCATGGAGGATGTGGACGTCATCGTGGCGACCATAGCGTTCGGCATGGGAATCGACAAGCCGGACGTGCGTTTCGTCATCCACTACGACATCCCGAAGAGCATTGAAGGATATTATCAGGAAACAGGCCGCGCCGGACGGGACGGCCGTGAAGGACAGTGCATAACGTTCTACAGCTACAAGGACATCCAGAAGCTCGAGAAGTTCATGCAGGGAAAGCCTGTGGCGGAGCAGGAGATAGGAAGACAGCTCCTGATGGAGACTGTGGCCTATGCCGAATCCAATTCATGCCGCAGGAAGCTGCTGCTGAACTACTTCGGAGAAACTTACGAGGTAGAGAACTGCGGAGCCTGCGACAACTGTCTGCATCCGAAGAAGCAGTTCGACGGAAGAGAGGAGATGAGCATGGTCATCGAGCTCATCAGCACCCTTCCGGAAAGGTTCAAGATGGAGCATCTGGCCAACATACTTGCAGGAGAGATGAACTCCATAATCAAGTCGTACAGGCATGACAAGCTGGAACTGTTCGGGGCAGGCAAGGAACACTCCGCCAGGTTCTGGAATGCCGTCATCCACCAGGGTCTGGTGCTGAGACTCCTGCACAAGGACATAGAATCATACGGACTCATATCCGTCACAGAAGCCGGACAGGCATTCTATAACGCACCGTACGAGCTGATGCTCACAGAAGACAGGGAGTTCTCGGAAGGCGAGGACGAGGACGACGACATCGCTGCTGCGGCTGCAGCTGCGAAAGGCGGCGGAGGCGACGCCCAGCTGCTGGCAATGCTGAAGGACCTGCGCAAGGATGTCGCAAAGAAGAGGAACCTCCAGCCTTGGGTCATCTTCGGAGACCCTTCACTTGAGGACATGTCCATAATGTATCCTATGTCCTACGACGAACTGAAGAACTGCCAGGGAGTCGGAGAGGGCAAGGCCCGCAAATTCGGCAAGGAGTTCATAGAGCTCATTGCAAGATATGTGGAGGAGAATGAAATCGAACGTCCTGACGACTTCGTCATGAAGTCCATAGTGAACAAGTCCGTAAACAAGGTGTTCATCATCCAGAACGTCGACAGGAAGCTGCCTTTGGAGGACATTGCAGATGCCAAGGGCATGGACATGGAACAGCTGCTGGACGAGATAGAGGCAATCGTGTCATCCGGCACGAAGCTCAATCTGGACTATTACATAGAACAGACTCTTGACGACGATGTGGTGGAAGAGATATACGACTATTTCCACGACGAGGCACAGTCTGATTCACTTGCCGCCGCAATGGAAGACCTCGGCTCAGACTATGATGAGATGGAGGTACGACTCGTGCGTCTGAAATTCCTCTGCGAAGTCGCCAACTAGATTTCCATCCATCTGATTTCCTTGTCGCGGCCCCAGTATGAAAGCTGGCGCTTGGCGTAGCGGCGTGTATTCCTCTGGATCAGCTCTACTGCACGCTCCAGCGAGGTCACAGGACCATCGCCCGGTGCAGCAGGGCCCCATCCCTCGGCCGAGACCTTCCCGTCAAGGAAATCAAACCAGTCGAATATCTCCTTATATCCGACCGTCTGAAGCGCCGCCAGGTCACGGTACTGTGTCAATGAACGCACCTCATCCACAAGACCCTCATCCACCATATTCAGGACACGGCGGTTGATTCTGTCATATAGTATGTCACGAGGCCTCAGCAGCCCTATCTTCTCTATTTCGAAGTCCCTCTTCTTCACCACGGAAGTCTTGAAGGAAGAGAACGGCCTGCCTGTCATCAGGCACACCTCGAGAGCCCTGACCACCCTCTGTCCGTTTGCGATGTCTATCGTGGCATAGCTCTCAGGGTCGAGAGACTTGAGCTCAAGCCGGAGCGCCTCGACACCTTCCTCACGAAGACGCCCCATCAGGGTGTTCCTCAACTCAGGATCCGCAGAAGGAAAATCATCCAGACCGTTGACCAGCGCGTCCACATAAAAGCCCGACCCTCCCGCCATGACAAGGGTTTCGTGGCCTTCATCGAAGAGCCGGTTTATAAGTTCCAGAGCCTCGACCTCATACTTACCGGCGGTGTACAGTTGGGTAACACTATGGGAATGAATGAAATAATGCTTCACAGCAGCCAGCTGCGAAGCATCGGGTACGGCTGTCCCTATAGACATCTCCTTATATATCTGACGTGAGTCACAGGAAATAACCGGCGAATCGTATTTGAGCGCAGCCTCGATGCTGTAGTCTGTCTTGCCTACAGCTGTCGGCCCCAATATGACCAGAAGTTTCCTTTTACTCTTCATCATAGAGTTCTTCGGTCTCGTCATCATCATCGTCAGTGACATCGAGATCCTCGTCATCGTCATCGAAGTCGTCATCATCCGGATCCTTCTTCTTGTCGTCAGGAAGATCCTCGAAAGCGACATATCCGTTCTCGAAATCTATCGGATTAGGACCTTTGGTCTCGACAAGAAGAGGATAAAGGGCATTCCTTTTCTCCTGCCCGCCCTCGCCTTCGAAAGTCACAATGACGCTCTTGACGTTTGTAGTGTCATAAAAATATATGAACCTGTTCTCCCCCTTCTTACGGCATTGTGCAAACGTCACCTCATCGATGGTGCCGGATCCGAGATCGAAGATTCCATAACGCGCCGACACTTCTCCTGCAGCATCGAAGGCCTTGAAGAGCACCAGCTGGTCCTGAGGAAAATCCATGTCCGCCCTCATCTGCTTGTGCAGTCCGTAAAGCGAGCCGGAGTCCTTTACCTCGTAAATTCTTGCAAATCCCTTTATATTCGGGAGCGAAACTCTATATTTCAGTATCATAGACAGTTAGAATTGAATTGGCTAAAAAAACGCCTCTGTATATCACAGAAGCGAAGTCAAAGTTAGTAAATTTTCTCTAAAATTTCACATTGGACAGAAATTTTGCTAAATTTGGTGTTTAGTATGGAGAACAACCAGATCCAGGATTCGTACAAGAGCATAGCCTCCGAGTCAAGAGGACTGTTCAAGGACAATGGAAGCCGTTTCATTGCCCATGCCTACCCCGTTGAAACCGAAGAAGAGGTCAAGGAAATCGTCGCTTCGCTGAAGAAGGAGTATTACGATGCAAGGCATCATGTCTATGCATACAGGCTCGGCTACAGAGGCGACAGGTTCAGGGCCAATGACGACGGGGAACCTTCCGGCTCATCAGGAAGGCCTGTCCTGGGACAGATCGATTCCAACGGACTTAGCGACATCCTGGTTGTCGTCGTCAGATACTTCGGAGGCATAAAGCTGGGGATTCCGGGACTCATCAGAGCCTACAGGACCTCCACAGCCGACGCCATTGCAAACGCACAGATCGTTGAGAAGATTGCCTCGAGGATGTTCCGTGTACACTTCGGCTACATGAGCATGAATTCAGTAATGAAAGTCTTCAAGGACATGGAACTGGAACAGAAGAACCAGAAGTTCGACATGGAGTGCAGCCTTGACACAAGCGTACGCCTTTCACTTGTCGACACATTCCTGGAAAGGATGGGAGACGTGGAAGGCTGCAACATAGAAGAGATATAACAATAACCATATGAAGAAAAGTCTTATTTCCATCAGAGATTTCACAAAGGAAGAGATCCTTCACGTGCTTGAAACCGCAAAGGAGTTCGAGCAGAATCCGGTTCAGGACTTCCTCACAGGCAAGGTCATCGCCAGCCTGTTCTTCGAGCCGTCGACACGCACCAGGCTCAGCTTTGAAACAGCAGTAAACCGTCTCGGAGCAAGGGTCATAGGCTTCTCAGATGCCTCGAACACAAGCCAGAGCAAGGGTGAGACCCTCAAGGACACCATCAAGATGGTGAACAACTATGTGGACATGATCATCATGCGCCACCCTCTTGAAGGCAGCTCACGCTATGCCTCTGAAGTTGCCGACGTGCCGGTTGTCAATGCCGGAGACGGTGCCAACCAGCATCCTTCGCAGACCCTTCTGGACCTTTACTCCATCCTCCAGACCCAGGGCACCCTGGACGGCCTGACCATCAACATGGTAGGTGACCTCAAATACGGACGCACCACCCACTCCCTCCTTCAGGCCATGTCGCATTTCAACACCCGCTTCATATTCACGGCTCCTGAAGAGCTGAAGATGCCTAAGGAATATAAGGAATACCTCGACAATCTGGGGATCGAATACACCGAGACCGACTCGCTCGAAGAGCATCTTGACAATTGTGACATACTGTATATGACCAGAGTCCAGCAGGAGCGCTTCACCGACCCTATGGAATATGAGAGGGTGAAGGACTGCTTCAGCCTCAATGCGTCCATGCTCTCCAAGGTGAAGGAGAACATGAAGATCCTTCATCCGCTGCCTCGCGTGAATGAAATAGCCCAGGACGTGGACGAGACTCCATACGCCTACTACTTCAAGCAGGCCGAGAACGGTCTGTATGTCAGAATGGCCATCATCTCTTACCTTCTTGGCTACAGATAGGGTCAAGCTTCGGATAATTAGAAATGACGCAGGGTTCCCCTGCATTGAAACATAACACAATATGAGTCAGAAAGAACTGAAGGTCAGCGCATTGGAAAACGGAACAGTGCTCGACCACATACCTGCCGAAAACGTATACAAGGCCTTGGAGATCCTCGATCTGAAGGACATCGGAAGCCAGATCACGATCGGCATAAACCTCGTCAGCAAACAACACGGCAAAAAGGGAATCATCAAGATTGCGGACAAGTTCTTCGAGGATGAGGAGCTGAACAAGCTTTCGCTCATCGCTCCCAAGGCTACTGTCAATGTCATACGCGACTTCAAGGTAGTGGAAAAGAGGAAGCTGGAGATTCCTCAGGAGATTCATGGGATAGGCAGATGCCTCAATCCTAAATGCGTCACTAACCATCAGCCTGTCCCAACGAGATTCTCGACAGTGAAAAAAGGTGACGAAATTTCACTTTTATGCCATTTCTGCGAAAAAAGTACCGACATAAAAGGGCTTTTTTAGAAAAAATCGTTATTTTTAGCCGATAATTGATTATAAATTATTAACTACATAATACACACTGAAATGAAAGTAGCACATAACTTCAACGCAGGACCTTGCGTACTCCCAAGACAGGCAGTAGAAAAGGCAATCGAAGCTCTTAAGGACTTCAAAGGAACAGGAATGTCAGTAATCGAGGTATCCCACAGATGCAAGGAGTGGGATGAGGTGATGGACGAGTGCCGCGCCCTCTGGAAGGAGCTCCTCAATATTCCTGACACTCACGAGGTACTCTTCCTCGGAGGCGGCGCAAGCCTCGAGTTCCTCCTCGTAGCGATGAACTTCCTCGAGAACAAGGCAGGTTACCTTGAGACCGGCGTATGGGCCAAGAAGGCCCTCAAGGAAGCGAAGGGCATCGGTAACGCATATGCTGTCGCTTCATCTGCAGACACGACTTTCAACTACATCCCTAAGGGCTACGAAATCCCTGCTGACCTCGACTACTTCCACATCACAACAAACAACACAATCTACGGTACTGAGATCAAGTACGACATGGATTGCCCTGTTCCGCTCATCGCAGACATGTCATCAGACATAATGAGCCGTCCGGTGGACGTGAGCAAATACACCCTCATCTATGGCGGTGCACAGAAGAACGTGGGTCCTGCAGGTGTCACTTTCGCAATCGTGAAGAAGGATGCCCTCGGAAAGGTAAGCCGTTATATCCCTACAATGCTTGACTACCGTACACACATCGACGGCAAGTCAATGTTCAACACACCTCCTGTATTCTCTATCTTCGTAATGAACGAGACTCTCAAGTGGGTCAAGGAGAAGGGTGGTCTTGAAGCGATCAGAAAGATCAACGAGGAAAAGGCTGCAATGCTTTATGACGAGATCGACCGCAACCCTTATTTCACAGGTACAGCTGCCAAGGAAGACCGTTCGATCATGAACGTATGCTTCGTGATGGCTCCAGGATATGAGGATCTCCAGGATGAATTCATGACCTTTGCAAAGGAAAGAGGAATGGTGGGAATCAAGGGCCACAGATCTGTCGGCGGATTCCGTGCATCCATCTACAATGCCTGCCCTGTTGAAAGCGTGAAGGCTCTCATCGCATGCATGCAGGAGTTTGAAGCTTCAAAGAAGTAATCCTCAGTAAGAACATTCCGTCCCCGGCCCGTCCGGGGATAACAACCTGACCACATGATATGAAGATTTTAGTAGCAACAGAGAAACCGTTCGCAGCTGCGGCTGTAAACGGCATCAGAGAAATCGTAGAAGGTGCCGGCCACGAGCTTGCCCTTCTTGAGAAATACACAGAAAAGGAGCAGCTTCTTGAGGCTGTGGCAGATGCGGATGCACTCATCGTACGTTCCGACAAGGTGACAGCAGACGTTGTGGCTGCAGCAAAGAACCTGAAGATCGTCGTAAGGGCAGGTGCAGGTTATGACAACCTCGACCTTCCTTCATGCACCGAACGTGGCATCGTTGCGATGAACACTCCCGGCCAGAACTCGAATGCGGTTGCAGAGCTCGCTCTCGGCCTTATGATCTACATGGCCCGCAACCAGTTCAACCCTGGCACAGGCGCCGAGCTCCTTGGCAAGAAGATGGGCATCCAGGGCTTCGGCAACATCGGCCAGCTTGTTGCGAAGAAGGCACAGGCCCTCGGAATGGAGGTTGTCATCTTCGCAGCCCAGCGTTCCGAGAAGCACGAAGGATGGAACACAGTCGCAACCCTCGAGGAACTTTACAGCACATGTAACTATGTGTCTGTAAACATCCCGGCAAAGCCTGAGACAAAGGGTATGCTCGGATATGACCTTCTCTCGAAGATGCCTAAGGGCGGATGCCTCATCAACACAGCCCGCAAGGAGATCGTAGACGAGGCCGGTCTGGACCAGGTCCTTGCAGAAAGGCCTGACCTCAAATATGCGACCGACATCGCTCCGGCAGCCTATGCTGAACTCAAGGAGAAATACGGAAAGCAGATCTTCGCTACACCTAAGAAGCAGGGAGCCGAGACTGCAGAGGCAAACATGAATGCAGGCCTCGCAGCAGCCAACCAGATCGTTGGCTACTTCGCTACAGGCTGCACGAAGTTCCAGGTAAACAAATAATCCTCCGGCACCATGGTAAAAGTAAGACCATTCGCAGCGGTACGTCCGCCTAAGCAGTATGTAGAGGAAGTTGCCGCAAGGCCATACGATGTCCTCAATTCAGTAGAGGCAAAGGCAGAGGCAGGTGAGAAATCACTCCTTCACATCACCAAGCCTGAAATCGACTTCGACCCTATCATCGACGAGCACAGCCAGCCGGCATACGACAAGGCTGTCGAGAACTTCAAGACATGGCAGGAAAAGGGCTGGCTTGTCCAGGATGAGAAGCCTTGCTATTATGTATATGCACAGACAATGGACGGCAGGACCCAGTACGGACTTGTTGTCTGCGCACACACAGATGACTATGCTGACGGCACCATCAAGAAGCACGAGCTCACCCGTCGTGACAAGGAAGAGGACAGAATGATTCATGTCCGCATCCAGGATGCCAACATCGAGCCTGTATTCTTCTCCTATCCTGACACCCCGGAAATCGACGCCATAGTCAACAGATACATCCTAGGCGAGCCTGAGTATGACTTTGTTGCAGAAGACGGCTTCGGACATCACTTCTGGGTGATTGACCATGATGAAGACATTCAGAGACTCACAGAACTCTTCGCCGAGGTTCCTGCATTCTATGTTGCTGACGGCCACCATCGTACTGCAGCTGCAGCTCTTGTCGGAGCCGAGAAGCGTGGAAAGAATCCTGACCATACAGGTGACGAGGAGTACAACTACTTCATGGCAGTGGTATTCCCTGAGAGCCACCTCAAGATCATTGACTACAACCGTGTGGTAAAGGACCTTAACGGCCTCACTCCTGAACAGCTGGTGGCAGCCCTCGGAGAGGACTTCGAGGTGAAGGAAGAAGGTGCCCAGATCTACACACCGGGCAGACTTCACGAGTTCTCGATGTATCTTGGCGGAAAATGGTACTCTCTCGTGGCTAAGGAAGGCCGCTACGACGACAGCGACCCTATCGGTGTCCTCGACGTGACAATCCTTTCAAGCCTCGTTCTGGACAAGATCCTCGGAATCAAGGATCTCCGTACGGACAAGAGAATCGACTTCGTAGGAGGAATCCGCGGACTCGGAGAGCTCTCACGCAGAGTTGACAGCGGTGAGATGGCAGTTGCCTTCGCCCTCTATCCGGTGTCTATGAAGCAGCTTGTAGACATTGCCGACAGCGGCAACATCATGCCTCCTAAGACAACATGGTTCGAGCCTAAGCTCCGCTCGGGACTCGCAATCCACAAATTGTCATAGATCTCTGAACACCAGACAATAAAGGGTGTGGCTTATTTCAGGCCACACCCTTATATATTATCTGACTGTCATTCTGTAAAGCCGGCTGAGACAAAGGTCAGAGCAACAGGAAGACTCTCTATCCAATAGTGCCTGTTATGCGCACCGTTCCGTACGCGCAGTTCAGCCGGGATGCCCTTTGACCTCATCTGCGAGAACAAAGTCAGGGTGCCGTCAAGAAGATAGTCGTCATCGCCGCAATCGAGGAACCATCTTACCTTGGCAATTTCTGCAAGTTCCTTGTCAGACATCTGAGGGAAGACTCTGGTAAATTCATACTCTCTCAGCATCTCGACATAATCCTCCGTCCTGTCGTCAGAGACTCCAGGAACACCGGAAAGGCGTGCGCTCATGAGATAGGCTGACGAGAAATATTCCGGATGATACATGGCGAACAATGCACTTCCGTGTCCTCCCATGGACAGGCCGGCAACTGCGCGATGCTCCCTGTCCCCTTGTATCCTGAACTCCTGTTCAACAGCCGGGACAAGTTCCTGAAAGAAGAAGTCCTCATAATTCCATCCCGGACGATTGGCATAGCCGCTGTTTCTGCCCCTGTGATTAGGATTGACACCGCTTGCATCCGGCATGACTATGATCATAGGCTTTGCAAGTCCTGCTGCAAGATGAAGGTCGCACACGGTCTGCATGCCATACTCCTTCCAGGTTTCATGCGTGCCTCCAAGACCATGAAGAAGATACAGCACAGGATACTTATCACCTGTGTTCTCATCATAGCCATCTGGAAGATAGACAGAAGTCGTCTTTACACAACCAAGGATCCTGCTGTCAATGTCAACAGTCACAATCCTGCTCTTAGCTGCCATACTGACAGACAGGAAGATGACAGAAAAAATAAGGATAGACTTTCTCATATATCAAGGATTATCGATAACAATCCCAAATATAGTCAAAAGAACCGGAACAATTGCAAGCTCTATTGATCAAGCTGGGACTGCCTTGCCTTTTCCTTCTGAAAACGCAGGTCTATGAGATAATCTATCGAATACTTGCCTGGGCCTGTGAAATAGAGTACCACAAAGGAAACCAGGTAGATCAGAGAGAGTTCTCCCTGAGAAAGAATGGCATCATGAACATCGAAGAAGGCCACAGCCATAGACAGGATCATCGGGAGCAGCATGATACGGACCATAAGTCCGGTGATCAGAAAGAGGGAGCAGCAGAACTCACAGAAGATAGTGACCATCAGAGTCATATAGCTGCCCAGACCCATAATGCTCGGGTAGTTCTCAGACAGAATCTGAAAATTCATCATCTTGTCTATGCCATGAATAAAGAAAAGCACGCCAAAAAAGACTCGAAAAATAAGGATGAGAAGAGATGCCCCGTTGCCTCTGAGGTACTGAGGGAAAAGAAAATTGTAAAACATATCACACAAAATTAAATCCGAAGTCCTCATTACCAAATATTCAGCCAAAGTGGCATATACGCAAACACCCCGTCATCTGATGATGACAGGGTGTCGTATGTAAAAGTGGCAGCTACCTACTCTCCCACCTGGTGGGGCAGTACCATCGGCGATGGTGAGCTTAACTTCTCTGTTCGGAATG